>CAVYUO010000004.1:0-371804 GCA_963771725.1 uncultured Actinomycetes bacterium
CGGAGATCTACAAGCGGGCGAACCGAGAGCTCATGAAACTCGTGCCGGGCGTCCCGTACGTCCACACGAGGCCCGCGCTCGGTATGCAAAAGCGGGTGCAGAACTACATCGCGAGCCCGACGGGAAGCGACAGGTTCTTCCCGGTCTCGCTCGGAGGTCAGTAGAGGCCTAACGGAGTCTGCCGGCGGACGACGAGATAGATGCTTCGTTTCGTCGTTCGCCGGCTGCTCCTCCTACTCCCGATTCTGTTCGGGCTCTCGATTCTCGTCTTTTTCTGGGTCCGGGCCCTGCCGGGGAGCCCCGCCGAGGGCCTGCTCGGTGAGCGCGCCACTCCGGAGCTGATCGCCGCCTACAGGGAGCGCTACGGGCTCGACGAGCCCATCTACAAGCAGTACTGGTCACAGCTCCAGTCCTGGGCGCATGCCGACTTCGGGACGAGCGCGGCGTCGCACCGCCAGGTCACCGACGAGATCAAGGACCGCTTCCCGGCGACAGCCGAGCTGGCACTTGCCGCTCTCCTCTTCGCGATCGCGCTCGGCATCCCACTCGGCTTCTTCGCGGCCAAGAACTACGGTGGCCTCTTAGACCACGCCAGCCTGTTCATCTCCCTGATCGGGATCTCGATCCCGGTCTTCGTGCTGGGGATCATCCTCAAGTACATCTTCTCGGTCCGCCTTGGCTGGTTACCCGGGACCGGCCGGATCGACGTGACGCTCACCTCGGACCACCCGACCGGCTTCTACGTGCTCGACGCGATCCTCTCGCGCGACTGGGCGACCCTCAAGGACGTGCTCAAGCACCTCGTGCTGCCTGCGATCGCGCTGGGGTCGATTCCGCTCGCGATCATCGCCCGCATCACCCGTGCTGCCGTGCTCGACGTCCAGAACGAGGACTACGTGCGGACTGCGCGCGCCAAGGGCCTCTCGACGCTCATCGTCGACCGCAGGCACGTGCTGCGTAACGCGGCGCTGCCGATCACGACGATCATCGGGCTCCAGGTCGGACTGCTGCTGTCGGGCGCGGTGCTGACCGAGACGATCTTCTCGTGGCCCGGGATGGGACGCTGGCTGGCAGAAGCGATCTTCAACCGCGACTACTCCGTGCTGCAGGGCGGGATCCTGTTCGTCGCCTTCGTCTTCGTGTTCGTCAACTTGCTCGTCGACGTCGTCTATGCCCTCATCAATCCGAGGATTCGAGTCTCATGAGCGTCGCGGAAATCGAAGTCCACGAGATCCAGCTCGAGGCGCCGACGGGGCTCTGGCGCGAGGCGTGGCGCCGGATGATCCGCAATCCCGGCGCGATCCTCGGCATGGTCTTCATCGCCGCGCTGATCATCGCCGCGGTCTTCGCGCCGCTCATCGCGCCGCATGATCCGCTCGCACAGGGCCTGAACGACGGCCTGCTCAGGGCGGAGAACCCTTCGCGCGACTACTGGTTCGGCCTCGACCGCCTGGGGCGCGACCAGTTCAGCCGCGTCGTCTACGGAGCGCGCTACACGCTGCTGATCGGCCTGGTCGCGGTCGGGATCGGCCTGTCGCTCGGCCTCGTGATCGGCGCGATCGCGGGCTTCTTCGGCGGCTTCGTCGACTCGATCCTCATGCGGCTGATGGACGTTGCGCTCTCGATCCCCGGCCTGCTCCTGGCGATCGGCATCGCCGCCATGCTCGGGCCCGGGCTCACGCAGGTCATGATCGCCGTCGGTGTTGCTCAGATCCCCATCTTCGCCCGGCTCTTACGCGGCTCGATCCTCGCCCAACTGGACAACGATTTCGTGCTCGCCGCCCGCGCCGTCGGCGTGCGTAAATGGTCGATCCTGTTCTCGCACATCCTTCCCAACTCGCTCTCGCCCGTGATCGTCCAGGCCACGCTCGTCCTGGCGACTGCGATCATCGACGTCGCGGGCCTTGGCTTCCTCGGCCTGGGGCCGCAGGATCCCTCGACACCGGAGTGGGGAACGATGCTGACCGACTCGAACGAGTACCTCCAGGTCTATCCCTGGCTTGCGATCATTCCCGGCATGGCGATCGTTGTCTCGGTGCTCGGCTTCAACCTGATCGGTGACGGCCTCCGCGAAGCACTCGACCCGAAATTCCGTGGCCGCGCGTAACCCCCTTCTGTCCGTCGAGGACTTGCGGGTCGAGTTCTGGACCAGCCGCGGCAACATCTACGCCGTCAACGGCATCACCTTCGACATCGCCGCCGGAGAGACGCTCGGGATCGTCGGAGAGTCGGGCTGCGGCAAGAGCGTCACCTCGCTCGCAATTCTCGGTCTCCTTCCGCGTGCCGGCCGCACGCGCACGGGCCAAGCGATGTTCGACGGCCGCGACCTCCTGAAGCTCTCCGACCGCGAGCTGCGCAAGGTGCGGGGCAAGGAGATCGCAATGATCTTCCAGGACCCGATGACGAGCCTGAATCCCGGTGCTCACCATCGGCCGGCAGCTGCGTGAGCCACTCGAGACGCATTTCGGCATGAGCCGCAGCGAAGCCGAGAGGCGTGCCGCCGAGTTGATCGACCGCGTCGGCATCCCGAGCGCGAAGTCGCGCATCCGCGACTACCCGCACCAGTTCTCGGGCGGCATGCGCCAGCGCGCGATGATCGCGATGGCCCTGGCCTGCAAGCCGAAGCTCCTGATCGCCGACGAGCCGACGACCGCGCTCGACGTGACGATCCAGGCCCAGATCCTCAACCTGCTGCGGGAGCTCGTCGCCGAGGAGAACGCGGCCCTCATCCTCATCACGCACGACCTCGGCGTCGTCGCCGGGATGTGTGAGCGCGTGAACGTCATGTATTCGGGCCTGTTCATGGAGACGGGCTCGGCCCGCCAGCTCTTCGAGCACCCGCGACACCCGTACACCCTCGGCCTGCTGCAGTCGATCCCACGCCTCGACGCGGCGCGCAAGACGAAGCTGCACCCGATTCCGGGCAACCCGCGCGACGCGCTCGCCCCGCCGGCCTTCTGTCCGTTCCAGCCTCGGTGCCGCTACGAGGTGGATCAGTCGCGTGAGGAGGTCCCGCCGCTCGTCGAGATCGAGCCCGGGCACGCCGTTGCCTGCTTCAACCCGGTGCCCGTGGACGAGTGGCAGACGTTGCGCGAGGCGGTCGTCGCCTCGTGAGCCAGAACGGCGCCCTCGTCGAGCTCCAGGACCTCAAGCTCTACTTTCCGATCAAGAGCGGGATCGTCCTCGACCGCCACGTGGGTGACATCAAGGCCGTCGACGGCGTGTCGTTCGACATTCGCCGCGGGGAGACGCTCGGCCTCGTCGGCGAATCGGGCTGCGGCAAATCCACCGTCGGCCGCGCCATCCTGCGCCTCTACGAGCCGACCGCCGGCAAGGTGATCTTCGACGGCCAGGACATCACGCACATGGACGACGAGGAGCTGCGCCCCCTGCGGCGGCGCATGCAGATGGTCTTCCAGGATCCGTTTTCCTCCCTGAACCCGAGGCACAGCGTGGGGCGGATCGTCGGCGAGCCGCTCCGGACGCACGGGCTCGCGAGCCGGCGCCAGGCTGCCGGGCGCGTGCGCGAGCTGCTCCAGATCGTCGGCTTGCCGCCCGATGCGGCATCGCGCTACCCGCACGAGTTCTCGGGTGGCCAACGCCAGCGCATCGGCCTGGCGCGCTCGCTGGCATTGAATCCCGACTTCGTCGTCGCCGACGAGCCCGTTTCCGCCCTCGACGTCTCGATCCAGGCGCAGATCATCAACCTGCTCGAGAACCTGCAGAACGAGTTCGACCTCACGTACCTCTTCATCGCCCACGACCTGGCAGTCGTCCGGCACATCTCCGACCGGATCGCAGTCATGTACCTCGGCTCGATCGTCGAGGTCTCGTCCGCGGAGGAGCTGTACGAGAACCCGCTCCACCCGTACACGATCTCGCTGCTCTCGGCGGTGCCGATCCCCGACCCAGCCGTGGAGTCAGCGCGTGAGACGATCCTGCTCTCCGGCGACATCCCGAGCCCCGCGAACCCGCCGCCGGCCTGCCGCTTCCACACGCGGTGCCCGTACGTGCAGCCGACCCGCTGCAAGACGGACGTGCCGCCGCTCCGCAAGCTCGGCGAAGAGCACCTCGTCGCGTGCCATTGGGCCGAGGAGATCAAGGCCGGACGGATCAAGCCACATGATGTCGAGATGGTGTTCGATCCGGGAATCGTGGAGCGCGCAGAAGAGCCGCCACCCGTTTGAGAGGCACGAAAAAGGGCTTGTTTCTACCCTTTACTGCCCCTATCCCTTGAAATAGTGAGTGAACCTCTAAAGCCGCGTGTTTGCCAGCCGATACACGGTCTGTCATGGACGCTGCAGAGCGCAAAGAAATCCTGTCCCGATATGTTGGCCACTCTCGTCGTTTCGACGAGGTTGCGGCCCGCCGCGGGAACGGGAACGCCGAGGTCATTCCGTTCGCTGCTCCCCTCAGGGAGCTCGAGCAGGAGCCGACCGCCCGCGAGATCGAGGTGCTGCAGTTGATCTCCGAGGGCCTCGTGAACCGCGAGATCGGACACCGCCTCTTCCTCTCGGAAGAGACGGTGAAATCTCATGTGCGGCATCTGCTGGCCAAGCTGCAGGCCCGTTCAAGGGCTCACGCTGTGGCCGTCGGCTTTCGCCGAAACCTGATCGCCTAGCCTGCCCGGGCCGAGTAGGGCGTCTAGACGTAGGTTTTTTCAGTTTTCCACAATCTGTGCATATCCCTCAACAGGGTGATGCCCAGGCTCTGTGGATAACTGAAGCTACGCGAACTTGCCTACCAACCTGAAAGGTGGCCGGGCACTGCTATGGCCCGAGACACCAAGCGAAGGACGGACTTTCGCATGATTCCTCCCGTTGTGGGGACTGACGGCAATTCAGAACCATACCCCTTTTGGGGGAGAATGCAAGAGCGTTTTGCGCTTTTGAGTAGGTTTCGGCCGTTTCGGCGGTTCGGCCCCCTGGGCGTTTACCTGCTCTTCCTCTGCCTCTCCTCCATTGGGCTAGCCGCCTGGTTGCTCTACCACGAGACCGGTCTCGTAAGCGTTTGGGCAACAGCGGCGCTTGCCGTCATCGCGGCGGTAGCCGAACGGGGCAGAGTGCAACTTGGCCCCGTCGAGGCGTCCGTTTCCCTACTCGCGACCGTCTTTGCAGCAGTTCTATTCGGCCCTCTCGCTGCAATGCTGATCGCCGCCGCGTCGATGTCGGGCGATTTTGGTCGCCCGTTCATGCGGTGGGCGGTGTACACGTCAAGTCGCGCGACTACTGGGGCGCTCACGGGCATGGTGGCCGTGGCGACCCTCAGCGTGGCTCCACAAGGCTTC
This sequence comes from uncultured Actinomycetes bacterium, assembly GCA_963771725.1. GTDB lineage: Bacteria > Actinomycetota > Thermoleophilia > Gaiellales > Gaiellaceae > VAXT01. The sequence goes on from CAVYUO010000004.1 coordinate 5,288, forward strand.
GGCGGCATCACATTGGCTTGCGCCGCGGCTGCAGTGTCCGCAGAAGTCCTCGACGTGACGTTCACGTCCGTCACGTTGCGCCTCCGATCACGTGCGCGCGCTAAGGACGTGCTCCGAATGGCTGGGCCAGCAGTCGCCGCGTCTTTACCGCTCTACGCGCCTATCGTTGCGCTTCTGGCCTTTGCGTACCAAGAAGTTTCTCCCTGGACACTCCCGCTTTTCTTCGTACCTGCCTTGGCCGCCCAGCGGCTCTTTGCGCTCTACGAGCATCAGCGAGGACTTACTGAAGATCTGATCGGGGCGAATGAGCGACTGCAACGCGCGAACCTTTCGTTTGCCGGCGCCCTTGTAGCCACTCTCGATGCACGAGACCGCTACACGGCTGGTCATTCAGCGGCGGTCGCCATTTACGCTCGGGACATCGCCGAACGGCTAGCCCTACCAGAGGACCAGGTGAACGTTGCCCATCTCTGCGGACTGGTGCACGACATCGGCTAAGATCGGCCTCCCTCCCGGACTCCTCGAGAAACCCGGGGCGCTCACACTCGAGGAACGTCGGATGATGGAGCGGCATTCTGAGATCGGTGAGGGAATTCTCTGCAAGGTGGCTGACTACGCCGAGATCGCCAAGATCGTGCGTCATCACCATGAACGGGTCGACGGCCAGGGGTATCCGGACGGACTCAGCGGCCACGAAATTCCGATGATCTCGCGGATCCTCGCGGTAGCCGACGCATACAACGCGATGACCTCAGACCGCCCGTATCGTGATGCGATGCCTAGCCGTGTCGCTCGAATGCGACTGGCGCAGTCTGTTGAGAGCCAGTTCGACACAACGGTAGTTGCCGCATTTGAAGCGATATTGGCTGGCGCGACAGAGGAGTACCGCTCAGGAGCTCGTACTGATTTCAACCTCGAGACTCAAGAGCACGAGGCTCCGAGGCTCACCGCTGTGGCCGCTGCTCTTTAGCTACTCCGGCCGGCGAAGTGCAGCAGCCGCAGTTCGGGTCCGGACGCCGAGCTTCTCAAAGATATGTCGGACGTGCACCTTGACGGTCGACTCCCCAAGAAAGAGCCTCTCTGCGATCTGCCTTGATTGGTCAGGCCTTCTGACATCAGCTCGTAGACCTCATTTTCCCGCGTGGAAAGTTTCGGAAGGTGTCCATGTCCACCCACGGGACTTTCGGGTATCACAAGTCCGACGCGACTTAGCCAGATCCGACATCTTGGGCTTGGCGCATGATTGGTGTGAGGAGGCCGACTCTGAAGCAGGGTCAATCTTTTTAGGATCTCGGGAAACCGCGGTACGAAGCAACGAAGTAATCGACCGCATCTGCGCTCACCGCATGCTCGATGCCGCGTCAACAGCTCGGAAGGGCACCGCATCTGTCTTCTGAGAGCATGACGCAACTGCTACGGCGAACTTGCTGAGAAGGTCGGTTCAATAGCCCTTGAGACTGTGGCGCCGCGCGAGCCTCTGTTCGGCAGCCTTGACTTTCGCCCGCGCAAGCGAGGACGAGAGCATGCGTGGCTCGTACTTCGGCGCGCGCACCCACCGAGAATTCCTCGAGGCCCATGGGTAATTGCGGCCATTGCCTTGTCGAGGTCTTCCGCAGGAGCAGGCAGGCGAGTGCGGCTTGACCGACTGAATGATCCCCGAGTCTGGGTCGACGAGCTCGCTTGCTAGCTGCTCCGCCTCGGTCTGAGGTGACGGTTCGCTCCCGCGAACGCCCAAGACCTAGACTCGCTCCCGCTTTTCGCAGGCAGGCGTGGGGGAGTGCGAACGCGAGTCGAAACTTTTCAGCCTCTTCCATCTGTTGGGCTGCGAGTTTCGAAGAGCCTCTTCATACCGTCCAGCCAGAATTAGTGCCGCCACGACCACATTGAGGAAAGACGACCGTGTCGGAGGATCAAGCGACCGCGGCAGAACTGGGAGACTCTAGCTAGAAGTCGATGGAAGGCCGCTCTCTCCGCGCCTCAGTGCAAGCTGATAGCGACCGGTAGCGAGGCGAAGGACGTCCTCCGGAGTTTCAGCTTCCAACTTGTCCAACGAGCCGAGAATCGTTCCTGCCTCAGGGTCTTCGAGTTCAAGGAGAGTCAGGAACTGTCCCCAAAGCGCTCGCCGGCGAGTCGCGATCGTTCCGCTGCCTTTTCGGCACGGGCGTAATGGGCTAAGAGCATCTGCGCCTCGGCCTTCAAAGTATGCGGCTTGGCCAGCGAGGGCAAGTGCACGGGAGCCAGCGGATGTCCCTTCGGCAGAGTGCGCGCGGCCGCTAGCGCAAGCACTTCGGTTCTCCGATGCGAGCCCTCTCGGAAAGAGATTTCAGCCTCAGCCAAATCCATCACCGGAAATTGGAGTTGGGCTTCGTATGCGCGATCCAACCACTTACGGAGGGTCGCCGTTCTTCCCTGAAGCAGTAGATCGTCCAACGCGGACTCAAACAGCTCGCCCATCAACCCGAATGCCGCTGATTCCTCAAGCAGGGCGTAAGCCTCATCCCAGGTCCTCTCATGAACTAGGTAGCGGCCTACGTTTCGGATTGCTTCCTCCGAGACCTCCGCTCCGTACTCCAAGAGCTTGCCCCTCAAGAACTCGCGCAGGAGGGGATGGAATGTCGACCTCTGGGCCTCGTACTGCGAGGAGTCCGATGTCGGCTGCTTCTTCCAGGGTCTTCTCCGCCACATCGGCTCCGAGAATCGACTCGGCAGCAGACCTAGTCAGACGGGGGGGACAGAGCGAGGATGGACAGAGCCTTTCGAGAGACTGGACTCGCTAAACCTGATAGAGCTCCTCGGCGAAGTACGCGTAAAGCATGTTTGGCAGGGTCTCCGCGGGTGTTGTTGCTTCTCCTGTGAGGGCGGCAAGTCCAATTACTGCGGGCCATCCGCTTGCGCGCCGCAGGAGATTTGGCCCAAGTGAAACGTGGGCGAGCACTTCGAGCGCCTCGTTGTCGCTCATTGCCAGCAATGTGCGGTCGAACTCAGTGATCTCTCCGTACAACCGTCGCCGAGCTGTCGCCCACCCGGGCTTTCGGCGACTCGTCATAAGTATCGAAACGCCGCTTCCCATCACAAAGCTCTCAAAGAAATCTTCGGCCGCAGCGGATTCGGCGGCGTAGTGGTAGTCGTCGATCGCGAGCCAGGCGTCGCCAGGCCAATCCAGCAGATCCTCGGCGAGCATCTCCCCGAGGATGCGCGCGTCCTCCTCTGGTCGCTCCGTTGCGAGAAGCCGTTTCCGCATTCTGTCGCCAGCACTCGGAACGATCTGTGCTGCCGCTTCTGCGACCCCGACTGCCAGGGCCGCGACATCCGCTGAACCCGGGCCTCCTCGGTACCACGCGGACTGCCGCTTTCCCAACGACAGCCATTGTCTAGCCAGCGTTGTCTTCCCGTACCCCGCTGGCGCGACGAGCAGGATGATCCGAGCCCCGCTTTCGTCGAGCATGCGGGTGAGTCGTGGCCGCTCGATGATGCGTCGGCGGCTCGCACCGACAGCAGGCGTCGCCTCTTGTACCGCAATCCCTCCCTCTCACACGGTAACTCGCTTCCCACCGATATGCGAGGAACTGCCCGTACCTGCGGCCCGGGCCGCAGGTACGGGGCCGTCAGTCCCCGGATCCGGGCCGGGATCCGAGGCTTTTCAAGAGCGGGTCTTCGCCCGTGAGCAAGCGGAAGGCGATTGGGATCTGCCGGCGGCGTGCGACACCGAGCTTCTGGCGCAAGACGTCACTGTGCGCCTTGGCCGTCCGCGGTGAGATGCCCAGACGCTCGCCAACCTCTTCGTTCGAGAGCCCCGCAGCGATCAGCTCGACAACCTCGCGCTGGCGCTCCGTCAGCTCTGGCGTGATGCGGGTCAGGACTTGGTTCATGCCGACGACGCTAACAACGTCACGCCGCGCTGAACATTGACCAAAAGGCGTATTTCGACGAGTTACTTCGAAAGGAGTACGGGCTCTCTGCTCACGAAGCTGACCTCATGCCCGCGCGCGTTCGCGTCCCTCAGTCCATCGCTGTCAAGCGCGCCGATCCGCTCCAGCAGCTCGAACTCGTCGCGTAGATGGGTTCTCATCATCTCCGGCCCGTCGGTGGCGATCGTGAAGCGGACGCCGTTGTCCGTGAACGCCCGGAAGGTGTCACGGACCGCATCCTCGTCCGGCAGCGCCTTCGTCAGCAGGTTCGACGTCGGGCAGATCTCGAGCGTGATCTCTGCCTCCCGGATCTGCTCCATCAGCGCCTCGTCCTGAGCCGCGAGGATCCCGTGCCCGATCCGCTCTGGTCGTAGCGTCTCGACCACCTCGCGGATCTCCGCGATGCCGTGCCGGCCACCCTCTTCGCCGACGTGGATCGTCACACCGAGGCCCGACTCTCGAGCCTCCTCGATGAGCGGCGCGAGGTCGCGGTACGGATAGGGCGAGTTCTTGTCAGGCCGCGGGCCGGCGATGTCGATTCCAACCACCCCGCGCGGCGCATAGCGGATCGCCTTCTCGACGATGATCGAGTTCTGCCGCTCGGTGAACGTCCGGTCCATCATCAGGATCAGCCCGGCACGCACCTGCGGGTACTCGAGGCTGGCGCGGTCGAGCCCCCGGACCGCGGCCATGATGATGTGGTCGAGGTCGCGCTCGCCGCCGCGGTTTCGCTTCATCGGGTTGAAGCGGAGCTCGAGGGTCGTGATCCGCTGCGAGCGGTAGGCGCCGCCGATTGCCGCGTGCACCGAGCGCTCGACGGCCAGCGGGCTCGACTGGATCAGCTCCGTCCAGTGGTAGATCGCATTCAGGGCGTCGAGGTCTTGCACGCCCTGCGGATCGGAGACGGTGACGAGGTCCTCGAACTCCCAGTAGTCCTTGACCGGCAGCGCGATGCCCTGCTCGTGCGCGAGCGTCCAGAGGATGTCCGAGGCAACTGAGCCGCCCAAATGGGTGTGCAGCTCGGCGAGGCCTTCGTCCATTGAGCGAGTCTAGTCAGCGTCCTAGGCGCGGATCGTCACGACGGTGCCGAGGGGCACGGTCCTCAGCAGGTAGCGCAGGTCGGCCTCGCGCGCGTGGAGGCAGCCGTTGGACACGTTCTGGCCCCACGTCGGCGTCGGCGAGCCGTGGATGGCGAGCCGGTCGCCGCCCGACCAGCCCTGCGGGAGATCTGGCTGGTGGCCGGACAGGGCGAGGATGCAGCACCCGTAGAACGGGCCGAAGTCGGCGCCGCGCAGCTTGTCCGTGACGTAGTACTCGCCGGGCGGGGTCGGCGTGTCGGGGGCGCCCACGGCGACAGAGATACCGCGCGGCGATCCGTCTTCTGGGTGGACGACCACCTCTCGATCTGAAAGGTCGACCTCCAGCCGGACAACCCGTCGACGAAGGGACACAGGCGCTTGATCAGGCTTGAGCCAGGCGACGCGATCGTTGCCGAGAGATGTGTGTGAGACCGCAAGCCAGCCGTCGCGCCGGGACCGGCCGGTAGGCGACAACACCTGTGGAGAGCCAAATTCCGTGGTATCGCCGATTCGCGTGACGACCTTCCCGCCGGGGCGATCCAGCAGCGAAACGCGTTTTCCCGGGTCGACGCGCAGGCTGATCCCGTCCGGTTCCACCGGAGGAGGCAATGCAGGTACGGCTGGCCTTTCGGGTGCCAGGTCGTTCTCCTCGAAGAACAGGAAGGCCCCGGCTCCGAGCGCCAAGACCATGGCGAGGATCGCGAAGCGCTTCACCCTCACAGGGTAGGCGGTGCCGCTAGCGCAGCCTGAGGTCTTGCGCGCTGACGAGCACGTGGTGGCCGTGACGCGCGAGGAGGGCCAGCCCGTCGGGCTCGGTGACGCCGTAGTCGCCTTCGTTCGCGAGCACCTGTCCGCTGAAGTCCACGGTCTGGCCCGCTCGCACCTTTGGCGGCGCCTGGCCCTTCGGGTCGATCACCACGAACACCCGCTCGGCCTTGCCCCGTCCCGCCCAGAACGCTTTACCACCGACCACGGAGATCAGGTTCAGCCCCTTGCCGGTGGCCTGCTGGTTCGCGAATTTCGTCAGGCTGCCGGCGAGGGCGGGGTAGAGATCCTGGGTCCCGACGACGAGGGTTCCACCGTCGCGGCTGGGTGGTGGCAGGGCCGGAGGATCTGGCTCAGGCCCGCCCGGGGTGGTCTCGGGGACCGAATCGGTGCGGCTCGGCGCGGTTGTCGTCGGCACGGTCGCCGGCACGGTGCTGGTGGGCTCGGTAACGATCGGTGTCCCCGTGCTGCTCGTACCCTTGTCGTCGTCGCAGGCGCGGACGCCGAGCACGATGAGGATCGCCAGGAGGACGAGCGCGGCCAGCGCCCAGAGCCAGAGGCCCTCTCGGCGCATGGGTGGGGGAGTCGCCGGCTCGGTCACGGCGCGGAACGTTAACGAGGCGGCATGATTGCCGCGTGAAGGTCGGAATCGTCGTTCCGTATTCCTGGTCGTTCTGGGGCGCCGTCGTCGAGCACGCCGAGCTCCAGGCCGAAGCGCTCAGGCGACGCGGGCACGACGTGCGCCTGGTGATGGGGAACGACCCGCCCGGGAGCTTCACGCGGGTCTTGCACCCTCGACTCGGCCGTCATGGGGAACCTCCGCCCGAGGTGATCCCGGTTGGGCGGTCCGTGATCGTGCCCGCGAACGGCGCGCTCCCGAACATCGTCCTGAGCCCGCGCACGGTCGGGCGCGTCAGGCGCGCGCTGGCGAACGAGCGCTTCGACGTGCTGCACCTGCACGAGCCGATGACGCCCGCGATCTGCGTTGCGGTGCTCGCGCTCGCGCGATGCCCCATCGTGGCCACGTTCCACGCCTCTGGCCAGCTGCGCTGGCTCTCGCTCGCCAAACCCGTGTGGGGGTTCCTGGCGGACCGGATCGACTACCGGATCGCTGTGTCCGAGCAGTCGCGGCAGACCGCCACTCGACACCACGGCGGCGAGTACGAGCTGATCCCGAACGGCGTCCTCATCCCCGAGCGGGCCGAGCCGGGCGGGCGCGAGCACCGCATCGTCTTCGCCGGCAGACAAGAGCCCCGGAAGGGCTTGCAGGTGCTGCTGCGCGCGTGGCCGGAGATCCACCGGCGGACCGGGGCTCGCCTGCGCGTGGCGGGTGCGGAGCCGATGGCCGTCCGGCTCCTGCTCGCACGCCTTCGTGCGTCCGAGGAGGGGATAGACATCCTCGGGTTCCTGTCACAGGAGGAGCTGACCGCCGAGCTAATCGCTGCCAAGGCCCTGGTCGCGCCCTCCCTCGGCGGGGAAAGCTTCGGCATGGTGCTCACACGCGCGTTCGCCTGTGCGACGCCCGTCGTCGCCTCGGACATCCCCGGCTATCGGGGCGTCATGGAGCCGAGCGCCGGAGTGCTCGTGCCGCCCGGCGAGCCCAGCGCACTGGCCGAGGCGGTCGAGGAGCTACTCGCCGACGAGCCGCGGCGCGAGCAACTCGGGCGCGCCGCGCGAGAGCTGGCCATCTCGAAGTACTCATGGGACGACATCGCAGGGCGGCTGACCGAGATCTACGAAGGATTGGCCGCCGCACATGTCAAGGTGGCAGCGTGAGGCCGAGACTGCCGCGTTCGCGCTGGGGACGCTTCCTGGCCACGCTGCCCTTCCTGGCCGGGGCGATTGCGCTGCTCGTCTGGCGCGCTCCGGACTGGGGGCTCGTCGTCGACGCATTCACCCTCGTCTCGTGGCGCTGGGTGATTGCCGCGATTGCGTTGAACCTGCTCTCGGTCGTCGCGCGGGCCCTGGCCTGGCGGACGGTGATCGACCAGGCGTTGCCGCCCCCTCAGTTGCCCTTCCGCCGCGTGTTTTCGGCCTTCGGGGTTGGCCTGTTCGCGAATGCCGTGTTGCCGGGGCGGATCGGCGAGTTGGCCCGGGTCGCGGTGCTGACACGCCGTCTCCAGCCAAAGCGCGAGGCAGGAGCGACGCTCATCGGCACCGTCTTCGCCCATCGCGTCTTCGATCTCTTCCCTTCGCTCCTGCTCATCGGCTATGTGCTCGCCTCGGCGAGGATCCCGCACTGGGCGCTGACCAGCCTCGCCGTCTTCGTCGCAGTCGGCATCGGGCTCTTCGCGTTTGCCGTTGCCAGCGCGCGTCGCGGGCACCGTTCGGTGCTCGAAGAGGTCGGGCAGGCCCGGCAGTTGATCACGATGGCGCGTTACGGGCTCGGCGTGATGCGGGCCCCGCTGCCTGCGGTGGTTGCGATCCTCTTCCAGACGGTCGGCTGGGCTTTTCAGCTCGCCGCAGTGTGGGCCGTGATGATGGCGTTCGAGATCCATGAGCCACTGCATGCCGCCGCGCTCGTGCTCTTGCTGATGAACATCGCGACCCTGCTGCCGCTCTGGCCCGGCAACATCGGGCTGGTCCAGGCCGCGGTTGCTCTGCCGCTCGTCTCGTACGGCGTTGCCTACTCACGAGGGTTCGCGTTCGGCATCGGTCTCCAGGTGATCGAGGTCTCGGTCGGCGTCGGCGTGGGCCTCTTGTTCCTTGCGCGCGAGGGCCTCTCGTTCGCGATGCTCAAGAAGATGCCCGGGGCCGACGAGGTCGAGGACGAGCTGGGGGCCGAAGCGGCGCAGGTCGAGGAGCCCGTGCGTGCTCGCGCTGGCCTCTCCGGCTAGCCTCAAATCGGTTCTGAAGCCGGTCGAGGCGGCGCTCGCGCTCGCCGCCGGACTGCGAGCAGGCGGCGCCGAGGCTCTGGAGCTGCCGGTCGCCGACGGCGGGGAGGGAACGGCTGAGGTAATCGCCTCCGCCCGCGCAGGGCGCTGGGGGGAGGCGGAGGTCACGGGCCCGCTGGGCGATCGCGTGTCCGCTCGCTACCTCGTGCTGGAGGACGGATCGGCGGTAGTCGAGGCCGCGGAGGCGATCGGCTTGCGGCTTGCTTCACGGCTCGATCCGCTCGCCGCGTCGAGCCGTGGTCTCGGCGAGCTCATGCTCGCAGCCGCAGCGGAGACGAGCGGCCCGCTGATCATCGGCCTGGGCGACACTGCGACGGTTGACGGCGGCGCCGGGCTGCTGGAAGTCGTCGGCGACGCGCTGCGCGGGCGAGCTCTGCGTGCGGCCTGCGACGTACGGAACTCGCTGCTCGGGGAGCGCGGTGCCGCCCGAGCCTTCGGTCCGCAGAAGGGTGCGACGCCTGAGACGGTGGACGCGCTCGAGCGCCGCCTAGCGGAAATGGAGCAGCTCCGGCCTTACGCGGACCTACCGGGAGCAGGCGCAGCCGGTGGCATCGGCGCGGCGCTCGCGACTCTGGGCGCAGAGCTCGTGTCCGGCGCCGAGCTCGTGCTCGAGCAGGTCGGTTTCCGCGACGCGGCGCGCGCCGCTGACCTCGTCGTCACCGGCGAAGGAGTCGTCGACCGCTCGACCCTCGAGGGCAAGGCACCTGGTGAGGTCGTCCGGGTTTGCGCGGAAGAAGGAGCTCGCTGCGTCCTGTTCGGCGGCCGGCTTCTCGAGCGGCCGGATGGTGTCGAGCTCTACGAGTTGCCGAGCGGGCCCGAGCGGGCCGCAGACGATCTAGTCGAGCTCGGGCGAAAACTAGCTGGCGCGGAGCTCGGCGTCGCGTAGCCGCTTCGCCATCTCCTGGAGGAGCTTCCAGGCGAGGCTGGCGTTCTCCTCGACCATCGGCCGGAACTCCCAGGCGGTGATGCCGTAGACCTTGAGCGGCGTCTTCGCGGTGACCGTTGCCGTGCGCGCACCGTCGTCGATCAGCGCCACCTCGCCGAAATGGTCCCCGGCCTTCAGTGTCCCGCGCTCCTCGCCGCCGATCGACACCGTTGCCTCTCCTTCCTCGATCAGGAAGAAGCCGACACCGGTCTCGCCCTCGCTTGCGATCGTGTCGCCCTCCTTGAAGTTCCGCTCCTTCATCGAGCTGGCGAGGCCCTGAAGCTCTCGCTTGTCGAGATCGGCGAAGAGGGGGACTTGCTGAACCAGCTCAGGTGGGGCCGTCACGGCGCTGATTCTACGCAGGTTCTGGCACCTGGACTAGGGCTTGACCGCTTCGACGCGGCGCGCGAGCTCGTCGATTCGACCCTGCGCCGAATCGAGCTTCGCCGCACAGAGGCGGTAGAGCTCCTCGCCACGCTCCCAGAGCGCAATGGCTTCGTCGAGCGAGGCCTGGCCGCTCTCGAGCCGCTGGACGATCTCTTCCAGCTCCCGCTGGGCGTCCTCGAAGCCGGGCTCGGCGTTCATCTCGTCTCCTCGACCCGTGCGCCGAAACCACCCTGGCCGAGCTCGACGTCGACCTGGTCGCCGCCGGTCAGGCCTTCCGTGTCGCGCAGGATCACGCCCTGCGAGCGGACGATCGCGTAGCCGCGCTCGAGGGTCGCGCGCGGCGAGAGGGCTCTGAGCCGCCCCGCCGTCTGTGCGAGTGCGGCCCGGCGGCGCTCGACGAGCAGAAGCGGTGCTCGGCGTAGCCGCTCGTGCGTCTGTGCGAGCGCGCGCTGCTCTCGCTCGAGCGTGCGACGGGTGCCGCCGGCCAGGGCCGCGCGCGATCGTGCGAGGCGCTCCAGCAACTCCGCGAGATCGGGCACGACCAGGCGGGCGGCAGCGGTCGGTGTCGAAGCGCGGACGTCTGCAGCCAGATCGGTGAGGGGCGAGTCCTGCTCGTGCCCGACCGCGGAGACGACGGGGAGGGGACACGTCGCCACGGCGCGCACCAGCCGCTCGTCGCTGAACGGAAGCAGGTCTTCGAAGCTGCCACCCCCGCGGGCGAGAACGATGACGTCGACCTCGGGCGCGTCACAGAGCTCGCGCAGAGCCGCGATGATCGCCGGCGCCGCGCGAGGTCCCTGAACATAGGTCTCGGCGACGAGGAGCCGGGCGGGCGGGAAGCGGGCGCTGATCGAGGTGATGACGTCGCGTTTTGCAGCCGCGTCGTTGCCAGTGACGAGGCCGATGCGGCGGGGGAAGCGGGGGAGCGGGCGTTTCCGTTCGGCGGCAAAGAGCCCCTCGTCAGCGAGCTTCCGTTTGAGCCGCTCGAGTGCCGCGAGGTGGTCGCCGAGGCCAAAGCGTTCCACCGAGAGGGCGCGGAGGCGGAACTCGCCGCGAGCCTCGAAGAGCTCCGGCCGGCCGTATACGTGGACGCGCTCGCCGTTGGCGAGGTCGAGCCGTAGCGCGTCGAACTGCCCGCGCGGCATCTGGACGCCGAGGCAAGAGCCGTCGGCCGGGTCCTTGAGGGTGAAGAAGACGGATTGCCAGCGGTCTTGCCGGCGCAGCTCGGTGAGCTCGCCCTCGACCCAGATCGTCGGGAGGCGGGTGAGCCAATCGGCGATCCCGCGGTTGAACCCGGAGACGGTGTAGACCTTGCGATCGCCGTACTCGATCGGCGCGACCTTCACGGGTCGGATGCTACGCGCTCGATTCGGGGTGACCGAAGCGCTGGAGACCGGATTTTCACCGAGTTGGAGCACTTCGGCGCGCGTTCCGCGCGGACTTCCTCGATACGCTCGCCGCGGGTGGCGGGTGGATCTCTCTCATCCCCTCCCTGGGTGGGGCCGTGGGGGGATTCGGGGATGCGAGCCCCGTTCCGGGATGCGTGCCCCGTTCCGGTTAAAGCAGGATCTCGGCGGCCGTCTGCGGCTCGCAGCCCTGCATGACCAGCTCGACGGCTCGGTGGAGGTCGGCTTCGCTCTGCGCCAGACGCTCTGCGAGCGGCAGGGGATACCCGGCCTCGATCAGGATGTGCAGCCGCCAGCTCTCGACGCGCGCGCGGTCGTTCTGGTCGTGCTCGGCAATCTGGGTCGCGTCGCTCACGTCGCGGTCTTTCGTCCTCTCGACCGCAAATTCCTGCTGCTAACGCATAGAGGTGAGACGCTCTTCGGCTCGCGCAAGCGTGTCGTCGATCCGCCGCGCCAGCTCCTGCAGCCTCGTTTCGAGCGCCGAGCGCTCCGCGTTCTCGTCAGCAGCGATCCCAGACAGCCGAGCCCGGAAGTCGGCGTCCAGTTCCGAGAGTCGGCGCTCGGTGACGGCGACGAACTCGTCCCTTTGCCGCTCGAGGGCCTTTGAGACCTGGGCGAGCTTCTTCTCCAGACGCAGGCCGCCCGCATCGCCGACCTGCGCCAGTCGCTCGGCCAGCAGGGACTCGCCTTCGCGCGCGAACATCTGAACCGAGCGGTCGAGCTCCCTTGAAAGCCGTTGCGCGGCATCCTCGCGCGCCGTCTTGATCGCTTTGTCGAACTGCTGGGCCGCGGCATCGGCGAACCGGCCGGCTGCCCTTTCGAGGACGCGCTCCAGCTGCTCGACCTGGCGGCGCTCGACGTCGGCGAATGTGGACTGGATCCGGCGCGCCGCCTCTGCTTGCTCGCGTTCGATGCGCTGGCCGATGTCCCGCTCACGCACCCGCAGGCGCTCACCGATCTCGTGCAGCGCGCGCCTGCGCTCGAGCGCGTGCGACTCGAGCTCGGCGTCGGCTGTCGCTGCGGCCTGCTGGGCAGACCTCGTCAGCTCTTCCCGCAGACGCGTAACCGCGGCGCGTTGCTCCTCGTCGGTCGAGCTCAGCCGCTCGGACTCAGCCGCCATGCGAGCTTCCGCCGACACGATCAGCTCCCGCTGGCGCTTTGCGAGCTCCTTCAGCTGGGCCGATAGGGCCTGCTCGGCGCGGTCGAGGTCAGAGCTCCAGGCCGTGAGGCGCTGCTCGACCTGCGCCTGGATCCCCGTGAGCGCGTCGACCAGGTCGGCGCGAGCACGCTCTTCGCTTTCACTGGCAACCCGGCGGCGATCCTCCGACAGGCGACGCTGGTCGTCCTCGAAGGTCGACACGGCATCGGCTCGTGCTCGAGCGAGCACGTGCTCGAGCTCCTCGGAGCGTTGGCGGAGCTCCCTCTCCACGACCGTGTCGAGCTCTTGCCTCACTCGCTCCAGCTGGTCGTCGATCGCCCGGCCACGAATCAGGCCACGGCGCAGGATGAGGGCGCCGATCGCGACGAGCACACAGGCGCGTGAGCCCGGCGGCGGGGATCGCGATCGACCGGCTGGGATCGAGCGCGAAGGCGACCCAGGCCGCGGTGGCGGCGGACGCCGTGAGCGCGACGATCGAGACGATCTTGCGTGCGCTCAGCCGCTCGAGCGCCGCCAGGGCGAGGGTCGCTGCGGCGAGCAAGATCCCGCCCGCGAATGCGAGCTCGAACGCAGTATCGACGGCCATCGCCCCAGATCGTAGAGCCCCGGGGCTCTTAGGTGAGCCGCAGCACCACTAGCGAAGCCGCCAGCGCGACCACAGCAACGGTCATCGCCTGCAGAGCCTGTTCAGGGACGCGTCTGAGCGTATCGGCGTCGATCGCCTCTTCCGTCCCGTCCTTGAAAACCACCGTTCCGGAGACGTTTTGCACCCGGCGCCGCACCATGCGCACCGGCGTCGAGAGGTGCCGCTGGGCGAAGCTGAGGAAGCCTGCGAAGCCGGCGGCGAGCACCGCCTCGACGCTGAGCCTCTCCGCGGTTACGAGATACCCCGCCAGGAGTGGGAATGCGCCCCAGGACAGCGCGAACCAGAGGTGCGAGTGAAACCGGCCACCGAAGAGCTCGAGGTTGTACGCGTAGACGATGAACGCTCCGAAGGCGACGAAGGGAAGAAGCCACGGCGTCCAGACGAGCGAGGCGAAGACGCCGATGCCGGCCGCGCCGGCGATCGAGAGCGCAGCCAGCGCGACGAGCATGCCGGTGCCGATCCGCGTCTGGAGCGGCCGGCCCTGCAGCTCGTCGAGCGCGTGCGCTCCCACGCCCATGCCGAGGAAGAAGGCCACGAGAGCTGCGACCAGCCGCTTCGTCTCGAAGTTCGGCGCGAGTGCGGCTCCGATCGCGACGTACGACAGGTGCCAGAGGGTGTACGGCACGTGCAGGAGGGTCACGTAGTCACGCCAGCCGCCGGACGCGAGTGCGTAGAACGCGGGGCGGGGCTCAGCCGCCACGGCGCCCCCACACGACGATTCCCCCACCGAGGCTCAGTCGCCGAAAGCGAATGTCCTCGATCCCCGCGTCGCGCCAGAGATCGAGGAGTTGCGGGAGGGGATGGCGTGCATGGAAGTCGCGGATGCTTGCGCCGAGGAAGCCGCCCACCTCGTGCCAGCCCGGAGAGATCGCCCGCCCGGCCACCGGCAGCCCGATCCGGACGTAGAGCTCCCACGGCCCGCGCCAGATGCGGCGCGGAACTCCGAACTCGAGCATCGCGATCGTCCGCCCTGGACGCACGACGCGCGCGAGCTCCCGCATCGTCGCGGCGGGGTCGTCGACGTACCGGAGCAGGTACGTGAACGTGAGCCCGTCGAACGAGGCCTCGCCGAAGGGCAGCTCCTCGGCCCGAGACTCCAGGAGCCGGACCCGCTCGCCGAGACCGGCTGCGCCAACCCGCCGTTCCGCCTCCGCGAGCATCTCCGGGCTCTGATCGACGCCGACCACGTCGCACCCTTTTTGTCGCGCGAGCTCGATGGCCACGGCGCCGGTTCCGGTGGCGACGTCGAGCACCGACTCTCCGGCGCCTGCGTCCACCCGCGAGACGAGAAACTGCCTCCACCGCGGGTCCTGGCCCAGCGAGAGCAAACGGCTCCACCGGTCGTAGCTCGACGGCAGCGGCGCGAACAGCGCTCGCGCCTGGCGGCTTCGCGCGGTGAGCGTCTGGGCCACGGGCCGAGTCTATGCTCGGCTCGATGAGCCTCCGCGACGATCTCGACCGCATTGCGCAGGCTGCTCGCGGGCTGGCGGAGGACGGGGAGGAGCTCGCGGGCATCGTGCCGGCAGAGCCCCAGGAGGGCGAGCGCACGTACCTCTGTGCGTTCGCGAGCGGGGATGAGCGTACGTGGCTCGTGCTCGACGACGCCGAGGCATCGGCCACCGACCGCGAGGCCGTGCGCCGGACGGCCACCATTGCGGCGATGTGCGAGCTCGCCGAGGAGAGCGCGGGCGGTGGCGAGCTCGACGAGCTGCGCGACCGGCTCATGACGATCCGGTTGACGGAGAGCCCCGAGGGCATCGAGGAGGCCGAAGAAGCGGCCCTCGCCCTGCAGCAAGTGATCGGCGCGCCGCCCCGCGTCGCGAAGCCTGAGTACCTCGATCGCGTCGGCGCTGCGACTCGCCGGCTGGAGCTCGCGCTCGGCGATCCCGGGCTGTCGCCGTTTGCCGAGGCGATGAAGTCGGGCCTGGCCTCCGTGGAGGAGTTTGCCGCGGACGTCGAGTCCCACTACAAGCGACCGCTCGACTGAGGGTCGGCGGCTATCGTTCATGCCATGGAAGGCTTTCCCATCGGCGGCGACCCGGAGGACCTCATGCGAGGGCTCCGCGAGTTCGCCGAACGACAGGCCGAGTCGGTGGCCGATGCGCAGCGTGAGCAGTTCGCCACGCTGACCTTGAACACGGCGGTCGAGCTCACCGCCGCCGCGCTCAAGCGGGTCGAGCCCGCCGGCGGGCCCGACGAGCAGGCGATCGCGCTTCGCGACGCCATGCGCGTCCTCTTCCCCGAGGCCGTCGCGCTCGTGAGCGCAGCCCGCAAGGGCTTCATGCGCGAAGGCAGCTAGCTACTAGCTAGGCCGCCGCGATCCGACTCGGCGGCAGCGGCGGCGGCGGGCACGCGCACGGTGTATCGCCGGAGTTCCTTTGCGGCCGGCAGATGATGTCGAGGTACGTGAAGCAGTAGCAGCTCAGGTTCGCGCAGCCCGGCGGGCAGTTGCACTCCGAGCAGCGCCGGCGGCACTGCGACCCGTTCGGGCAACAGAACCACTCGCCGGAGGTCTGGCACTGCTTGGGGCAGCCTCCGCCCTCCTGGCACGTCTTACAGGGGTAGGCGCCGCCGAGGACGTTGTTGCAGGGCTGGACGCCGGACAACGAGACGCAGGGGCTGCAAGGCCCGCCGCCGCAGCCGATGCAGCCGGAAACCGAGCCGAGCGAGACCTCGGTCCGGGTCAGGAAGAGGCCGGCGCCGAGCGAGGTCGCGCCCATGAACTTGAAGAAGTTCCGGCGAGAGGATTTCCGCGCCAGAACACGGGTCGCGGCTCCTGTCAGCGTGTCGGTCATCCCAGCGTGCGGGCCGAGATTGGCGGTGTCACCGGCGGGCACAGGCACGGCTGGTCGCCGGAATGCGACCTCGGCGTGCACGGAATGTTGATGTCCGTGAAGCAGCGGCAGCAACCCTGCGGCGACGGGCACGAGCACTCCGAGCACCGGCGCCGGCACTGGGTCGCCGCGGTGCAGCAGAACCACTCGCCGGTCGTCGTGCAGTCCTGCGGGCAGCCCCCTGCCTGCGAGCACGGCTTGCAGGGCATCGTGGTGCACTGCTGGAACGGCGAGCCGCACGGGTTGCAGGGCCCTCCGCCGCAGCCGACGCAGTGGACGACCGAACCGAGGGACACGTTGGCGCGCGAGAGAACGAGGCCGGCCCCCAGCGAGCTCGCGCCGAGGAACTTGAAGAGCTGGCGGCGCGACGACTTCCGCGCCAGCGCTCGCGAAGCGGCGCCGGCGAGGAGGTCGCTCATTGCGTGATACCGGCGCTAATCAGTTTCGCTTTGTCGAGCGCGACCCTGTCGATCGACCACTCGGGGGTTGCCAGGTACGGCTTCTGCTTGTCGCTGCTGAAACTTCGCAGGCGGGCGAACTCGGCGTTGACGAGACCCTTCGCTTCCTGGGCGCTGGTCGCGTACACGGTCACGTTCTGGGTATAGCTCTCACCCGAGTCGCCCTCGACAGAGCGGCTCAGGAGCCAGACAGCTCCTTGCTTCAAGGCCATTCCCTACCTCCCTCGCGTTAGAAAATCACAATCAGGACCGCGGTGACAAGTGCGGTCGCACCGACCAGGCGCTTGAGGAGCCCGGTCCGATTTTGGATCCGGTCGCAGGCCGCGCCGAAGTCGTCCTCGCCGGTCCGCATAATCGCGTACGCGACGGCGAGCGCACGGCCCCCGCCGTAGGCGGCCGAGATTGCAACGGCCGCCCACAGGCTGCCCGTGAGTACCGCAGCGAGAGGGACGACGAGCACCGCCTGGTGCGCGAAGCGCGTCGTGACTCCGAGCCCGAGGTCGAACCCCCAGGCGAACATCGCCGGGTAGTGGCCGAGTGCGCACGGCCAGGAGCCCGGCGTCTGGCGCATCCGTGTGAAATAGCTCAGGCGCAGGAAGCCGAGGTCCGTGAGCCCGGCGTACGCGAGGCCGAGCGGGACGGCGATCGCAAAGGCCCGGTCGAGGCCGCTGCCGAAGATCTCGGCGAGCACGACGCCGAGGAATCCGAGCAGCACGCCGAGCATCGCGCCGCCGGTGGCGCCTCCGAGGACGTGGAATGCGAGCGCTGTCTTTTTCCTGCCCACCTGCACGAGGGGGCCCATCTGTCCAACCATGGACAGCCCTCAGGGGCTGGCTGCCGTCGATAACCCGACGAGCAGGCTGAAGCTGACGAGAATGAAGACCTGGAGTGGCCCGACTTCCGGCCACCCGCGCGCTGCGATCGCGGCCGCGGCGAGAGCGGCAGCCCCGGCGAGCGCGGCGACGCCGCCGGCGGTGGCCGCCTTAGGCGGCATCGGCGGTCACGCCGATTGAGGGTGGCACGACCGGGGGGCACGGGCACGGCTGGTCGCCGGAGTGCGCCCTCGGGACGCACGGAATGTTGATCCTCGTGAAGCAGTGACAGCAGCCCGGCGGGCACGAGCACTCCGAGCAGCGCTGCCGACACGGGGTGCCGGTCACGCAGCAGAACCACTCGCCCGTGGTCGTGCAGCCGACCGGGCACCCGCCCGCCTGTGCACACGGCTTGCAAGGGAAGTCCGGGTGGGTGCAGGGAGGATGGGGTGAGAAGCAGTTGTTGCACGGGCCGCCGCCGCACCCGGAGCAGCCTCCGCTCGCCCCAAGGGTCACGTCGGTCCGTGACAGCAGGAGGCCGGCGCCCAGTGAGCTCGCTCCCATGAACTTGAAGAACTGCCGCCGCGACGAGCGCCTGGCGAGGCCGCGAGAAACGTGCTCGCTGAGCGTCATCGATTCTGCCCGTCCGCTGCGGCCACAGCATCGTCATCGGCGACTTCCGTGAAGCCGCGCCCGGCCTGCAGCGTCCCTTCCTGCTCCAGGAGGGACTCGAGCTGGCGCCAGTCGTTCGCGATGCCACGGATGACGACGCGGCCCTCGTGGTCGAGCAGGTAGGCGAACGGCGTCACGGAGACGGCGAAGTCCTTCTCGACCTGGCCGTTCGTGTCGACGACCATCGGTGCGTGCAGCCTGTTCATGCTCGCGAAGCCCCGGCACGACTCGACGTCCCCGCGGCAGACGACGAGGAAGTCGAACTCGCGTCCGCGGGTCGCGCGGACCTCGTTCAGGCCCGGGACGAGCTCGCGGCACGAGAGACATGACGGCGAGAGGAAGACGATCAGGCGCGGCTTGTTCGGCAGGCTCGAAAGCGTGAGGCGCTGGCCGGTTCCGGTTTCCAGGGCCGTGAAGTCGGGGGCGAGGGTGCCTCGTTCGAGCCCGGTGTCGGTGATCAGCGCACCGGGGTCGTCACCGAGACGAAGCTGGATCAGACCGAGTTGGCGCAAGGCTCCCGCGAGCAGGAAGCCCATGACGAGCACGAGCATCCAGAGGACGACGAAGGAGGCGAGCCAGACGCCGCTCATTCTTCGCGCCTTTCCGGCATCAGGGGCACGTCCAGGGGCTGGTGCTTGAAGCTCATGCGGTTGGTCGGAGTCGGGTGCAGCGCGGGCTCGGTCTGGAAGAAGCCCCAGGTCATCGGGAAGAGGCTGGAGACCCGGATCGTGAACGCGATCGCGGCGACCATCAGGAGCGAGGGCAGGATCGCGTCGCCGGGAGGCAGCGCCGGCGCGTCGAGGGCGAGCCCGAAGGCGACTCCCGCCAGCGCGACGAGCGAGAGGGCCCGGATCAGTGCGAGCGGCGAGATCAGCTCGGCGTCCGAGGCGCCGAAACAGTGGCAGGGGCCGTTGTCGCCGCGCGCGAGGCTGATGCCTAGGGCGACCGCGAAGACCGCGAAGAGCGCAATTGCACCGACGGTGGCGAGAAGCGGAAGCACTCCGGCGACCAGCAGGAGGCCGACGGCAAGCTCGGCGGAGACGATCGCGTAGGCGACCGGCCGGACGACTCGGAGGGGCAGCAGGCGGTAATCCGCGACGCCGTGCGCGAACGTGTTCAGGCCGCGCGCTTTCTCGAGGCCGGCCCACAGGCAAATCGCGCCAAGGCTCACGCGGAGCACGAAATAGGTGACTACAGCCGTCATCCTCCCCCCTCGATCTTGATATCGCCGGGCCAGCTTAGTCAAGGGCGCAGACTAGAATCGCCGGGCCCGTGGCCCTCCTCGACCGTGCGATCGCCCGGCTCTTGCCGGCGGTGCCGAGACCGCTCGTCCAGCGGATCTCGTCGCGCTACATCGCGGGGGAGACCGTCGCCGAGGCGTGTCGGGCCGTCAAGGAGCTGAACGAGCAGGGCAAAATGGCGACGATCGACGTCCTCGGCGAGGAGATCTCCACGCCCGAGGCCGCGCGCGAGATCGTCGGTGCCTACCACGACGTCTTCGAAGCGATCCAAAGCGAACATCTCGACTCGAACGTGAGCGTCAAGCTGACCGGGCTCGGCTTGAAGCTCGGATACGACGTCTGCAAGAGGAACCTCGAGACGGTCGTGCGCCACGCGGCCGAGAGCGGCAACTTCGTGCGCATCGACATGGAGGACTCGAGCTGCACGAGCGACACGCTGCGGATGTACCGGGAGCTGCGCGAGGAAGGCCTCGACAACGTCGGGGTCGTCCTCCAGGCATACCTCCGTCGGACGATCAGAGACATCCGCGCTCTGGCGCCGCTGCGTCCGAACATCCGCCTCTGCAAGGGCATCTACATCGAGCCGCCGTTGATCGCCTATCGCGACTTCGACGCCGTCCGGGAGAACTTCGTCCTCTGCCTGCGCGAGTTGCTCCGCGCCGGGAGTTACGTCGGGATTGCGACGCACGACAAGTGGTTGATCTCGGAAGGCCGGCGGCTCGTCGACGAGCACGGTCTGAAGCGTGAGGAGTACGAGTTCCAGATGCTGCTCGGAGTCACAGCCGCCGCGGGAGATCGCCTCATTCGAGACGGCCACCGCCTGCGGGTCTACGTCCCCTTCGGAAAGCACTGGTACAGCTACTCGATGCGGCGCCTCCAGGAGAATCCGAAGATCGCGGGCTACATCGCTGGGGACACGGTCGACCGTCTGTTCGGCCGCAACGGCGCGTGAGTTACTGGCGGTTCCTTGCCGAACGGCTTGCGTGGGCCGTCTTCGCGCTCTGGCTCGGACTGACAGTGGTCTTCGTCATCTTCTTCGTCGTCCCCAGCGATCCGCTCAAGCTGCTCGGCTCGCCGGAGGGGCCGCCGCCGGTCGGCCGCGAGCAGGCGGAGCGATTCTTCGACAGGTCGTACCCGCAGCAGTACGCGGATTTCTTCGAGCGACTCGTCCGGGACGGGTCGGCTGGACGGTCGTTCGCGACGAATGAGGATTCCGGCAAGATTGCCCGCAACGCGACTCCGGTGACGCTGTCTCTGCTGGGTGCAGCCCTCTTAACCTGGCTTGGGCTCGCGATACCGGTCGGCCTCCTGGCGGGCTGGTGGAACAAGCGCAGAATCGGACGAGTGCCGCTCTACCTGGCCGTCGGGATCGCCCCGATGGTCATCGGCCTCTGGCTCGCATATTTCGTCGGGTACAAGTTGCAGTGGCTCCCGCTCGGCGGCTACTGCGATTTCTTCTATCCGCGCACGGAGTGCGGCGGCGCAGCCGACTGGGCCAAGACCCTTGTGCTCCCCGGGCTGACCCTTTCGATCTTCTTCGCGGCGATCTATGCGCGCGTGATCGCTCGAGTGACCCGAATCCCGGGCGAGGATCTCGGAAAGCTGAAGGCCCTGGTCATCGCTCGGATGCTCGGGCGTGACTTCGGCTATGCGCTGGGCTCCGCGGCCATGGTCGAGGCGATCTTCGGCTTGCCCGGTCTCGGTGCGACCGTCGTGTACAGCATCGACGGGTTCGACGCCCCGGTGACGCAGGCAGCGATGATTTACGCGCTCGTCCTCGGAATCACGTGGCATTTCCTCGTCGATGCTACTCGTCGGAGCGCTTGATTCCGACCTTCGGGCGGAATGGCCGGTTGCAGAGGTTCGCGGTCGGGCATAGGTTTTCCACAGTGTCGCCCGAGCTATTCGAGTCTTTCGAGCCCAATGAGCGGTTTCGGCAGCGTCGCGCGCAGGCTCGCCGCCGCCGCCACTACAGACGCCGGGCCGCGGCCGGTGTGCTCGCTCTCCTGCTGGTCGCCGTCGCCGCGATGGCCATCGGCGCCACGGTGATCCACAACGACTCGAGCAAGTCCTCGACCAAGGCCACACCCAAGACCGAGAAGACGAAGAGAGCCGTGCAGCGGATGCCGGTGCCCCAGGAGATCCGCGGCGTCCATGTGACGCCGGCGCTCGCGTCCGACTCGGCCAAGCTCGACGAGTACCTCGCGATCCCGGGGCTGAACACGCTCCAGGTCGACATCAAGGACGAGAACGGCGATGTCGGGTTCCTGATGCCGAACACGACGCTCGCTCGAAAGGTCGGAGCGGCGAAGGCCTACTACAAAGCCGGCCAGGTAGCGGGCAAAACGCGGGCTGCCGGCGTCTATCTCATTGGACGGGTCGTCATGTTCGAGGACCCGATCCTGTCGCAGCAGCGGCCGGACATGGCGATTCGCCGCCGTGACGGGTCGGTGTGGACGAACTCCGCCGGGCTCGGCTGGACGAACCCCTATGACAAGCGCGTCTGGGACTACAACATCGAGATCGCGAAGGCCGCTGCCGTGCGGGGCTTCGACGAGATCCAGTTCGACTATGTCCGGTTCCCGAGCGACGGCGACGTCGAGAACACGGTGTACCGAGGCAAGGTCAACGAGGACATGGGGTGGACGATTGCCCGCTTCGTCCAGTACGCCGCCAAGCAGCTGAAGCCGCTGGGCGTGCGCGTGTCCGTCGACATGTTCGGCCTGGCTGCGACCCATGACCTGGGCATCGGCCAGGTCCCGAGGCGGGTCGCGCGGTTCGTCGACGCGATCTACCCGATGGTCTACCCCTCGCACTACAGCCCGGGCGAGTTCAACCTGCCGGACCCGAGCGGGTCACCCGGGACAACGGTCGCCGCGTCGCTGCGCGACTACCAGCAGCAGATGCGCGGGACGAAAGCGGAGCTGATCCCATGGCTCGAAGACTTTTCGCTCGGCCGCACGCGCACTCCTGACGAGGTTCGCGCCCAGATCGAGGCGGCCCGCAGCTACCAGGCCCGGGGCTTCCTGCTCTGGAACCCGAGCGGCGTCTATACACAAGAAGTGCTTCGCAGGCCGTAGTCTCCCTGCGAGCGCCGACCAGGAGGGGACATGAAAGACCGCTACGAAGAGCTCAAGAAGAAGCTCGCCACGATTCACGACGTGCACATGGCGCGTTCGATCCTCTCGTGGGATCAGCACACCAAGATGCCGCCGAAAGCAGGGGAAGTCCGCGCCGAGCAGCTCGGCACGCTCGACCGGATCGCCCACGAGCTCTTCATCGACGACGACATCGGCGCGCTCCTCGAGGAGCTGCGCCCGTACGAGGAGAGCCATGACTACGACTCGGACGAGGCCAGCCTGCTCCGGGTCACCCGCCGCGAGTACGCCAAGGCCACGCGGGTCCCGCCAGATCTGCGCGCCGAGCTGACGCGCGCCGGCGCGATCGCGCTGGCTTCCTGGGTCGAAGCTCGGCAGAAGTCCGACTACGCGATCTTCCTCCCCTATCTCCGGCGCAACGTCGAGCTCCAGCGCGAATACGTCGCGTGCTTCCCGAAGGAGGAGAACGACTACGACGTGCTGCTCGACGACTTCGACGAGGGTATGAAGACGACCGAGGTGAGAGCGGTCTTCGACGAGCTGAAGACCGAGTTGATCCCGTTGATCGCCGAGATCACCGAGCGGGCCGACGCCGTCGACAACTCGTGCCTCACGGGGCATTTCCCGCTCGAGAAGCAGCGGTCTTTCGCCCTCGAGGTTCTGGAGCAGCTCGGGTACGACCACGAATCGTGGCGGCTCGATCCGACCGTGCACCCGTTCGCGATGAGCGCGGCGACGACCGACATCCGCCTCACCACGCGCTACGACGAGGCCGACATGAACAGCCTGATGGCCGCCATCCACGAGTTCGGGCACGGCTTCTACGAGGCCGGCATCGACCCGCGGCTCGAGCGCACCCCGCTCTCGCAGGTGACGTCGATGAGCCTGCACGAGTCGCAGAGCCGCATGTGGGAGAACCTCGTCGGCCGCAGCCTCCCGTTCTGGAAGCACTTCTATCCGCGCCTGCAGGCCGCGTACCCCGGGCAGTTCGACGACGTCGAGCTCGACGAGTTCTACCGGGCGATCAACAAGGTCGAGCCGTCGCTGATCCGCATCGAGGCGGACGAGGCGACGTACAACCTGCACATCATCCTGCGCTTCGAGCTGGAGCAGGAGATCCTCGACGGCTCGCTCGACCTGGCCGACCTGCCAGAGGCGTGGAACGCTCGCATGACCGAGTACATGGGCGTGGACGTGCCCGACGACGCCCACGGCGTGCTGCAGGACGTGCACTGGTCGGGCGGCGCGATCGGCTACTTCCCGACCTACTCGCTCGGCAACGTCATCTCCGTGCAGCTCTGGGATCAGGTTCGCGATGCGATCCCCGACCTGGATCAGCAGTTCGAGCGCGGCGAGTTCGGCGAGCTGTCCTCGTGGCTCCGCGAGAACCTGCACCGGAACGGGCGCAAGTTCACGTCGAAGGAGACGCTCGAGCGCATCGTCGGCGGAGGGATCGACTCCGGGCCGTACCTGAGATATCTGAAGGACAAGCTCGGCGGGATCTACGGGATCCGCGCCGAGACCGGCGCTGCTGTTTAGACCTCGCGGTAGCGGAAGCAGTCGACGGTGTGGTCGTTGACCAGACCCGTTGCCTGCATGAACGAGTAGCAGGTCGTCGGGCCGACGAAACGGAAGCCGCGCCGCTTCAGGTCCTTGCTCATCGCGGTCGAGTCGGCCGTCTCCGCCGGGAGCTCGCTCAGGGAGCGGAAGCGGTTCTTGATCGGCGAGCCGCCGACGAAGCTCCAGACGTAGGCGTCGAAGCTGCCCAGCTCCTCCTGCACGGCGAGGACGGCCTGCGCATTGGCGATCGCCGACTCGATCTTCCCCTTGTGGCGGACGATGCCCGCGTCGCCGAGGAGGCGCTTCACGTCGCGGGCGCCGAACCGGGCCACGGTTTTCGGGTCGAAGCCGGCGAACGCTTTTCGGTAGCCCTCGCGCTTGTTGAGGATCGTCGACCAGGAGAGGCCGGCCTGGGCTCCTTCGAGCACGAGTAGCTCGAAAAGATGCCGGTCATCGTGCGACGGTACGCCCCACTCATCGTCGTGGTAAGCGACGTAGAGCGGGTCCTGGTCAGGGACCCAACCGCAACGCTTCAGCGCGCCTACGGCGGCGGGGGCGGGCCGTCGACGGGTGGTGGCGGCGGCTCTTCTTCGACGTAGGTTGTCCGGCGCTCTCGACCGCCGTAGTACCAGGGGCGGGCGGCCGGAGCGGCGCCCTCGACGTAGGTCGAGCGCGAGAAGTACCCGGGGCCCCACCAGCTGCGCCACAGGAGCATGCTGAGGACGAAGCCGACGATTCCGATCACCATCAGGATGACTCCGATCGCGTCGAGGTCGAGGCCTGACGGCTCGTCGGTGATGCCCCAGACGAGGATCGCGCCGGCGGCAACGAGGACGAGGCTTACTCCGAGTCCCATACGCCTCCTACAACGCGGGCGAGGGCCTTCCAGTTACGCATCCCACTAGTCACTCGGACGGTTCCACCAGCGGCGCTTGTCCGGCTCCTCGTTCTCGATCAGATCGGCCAGCTGCACGTCGCGGTAGGCGCGCAGCGTGAATTCGGCCTGCGCCACGAACCCGACGGCGGTCCGCGAGTAGGTCAGCGGATAGCTGGTGAGCTCCCAGTTCGCGAGTGGGCCGGGATCGTCGAGTTTCGCCTTCTGCTCCTCGGTCGTGACCTCGAAGACGGCAACCCCGCCGTGGCGACCGATGAAGTGGTCGTGGTAGACGGCAAGGCCGCGTGCGTGGTCACCGATGTACTCGTTGAACAGCTCGTTCGCCTGTGGCGCGTTGACGCCCAAGGGGGCGAGGGCGTAGACGAGGTAGCACCGCTCCTTGACGGCGTCGTCGTTCATGCCGGCAGCGAGAAGCCGCCGTCGACGACGAGTGTGTGCCCGCAGACCATCGCCGCCTCCGGCGACGAGAGGAAGACGACGGCGTCGGCGATGTCCTTCGGCTCCACGAGCCGGCCGGCCGGCGTCCGCTTCGTTCCCATCTCGAGCATCTGCTCGCGGTTCGGGAAGTGGTCGAGCGCCCCTGTGTCGACGACGCCGCCCGACACCGCGTTGACGCGGATCCCTCGCGGCGCCAGCTCGACTGCGAGGTAGCGGACGAGCGACTCGAGTGCCGCTTTCGAGGTGCCGACGAGGACGTAGTTCTCGAGCACGCGGGCCGAGCCGAGGCTGGAGATGCCGACGATCGAGCCGCCCTTCGGCATCTTGGGGGCCGTTTCCCGGGCGAGCGAGAGCAGTGCGCGCGCGTTCGCGGAGTGCGTCCAGTCCCAGTGCTTGTCCTCGGTCTCGAGTGCGGGACGGATCACGCCCGTCGCCGCGTTGTGCACGAGCACGGCCGGCTCGAGCTCGCCGAACTCCTTCGCGACGCGCGCAGACGAGACGTTGCCGCGCACGAGCACGGGCTCGGCTCCGCGCTCGCGGATCTCCTCCGCGGTCTTCTCGGCTGCAGCGTCGTTGCGCATGTAGCCGATCGCGACCCGCGCCGCGCCCAGCTCGGCGAAGCGGAGGGCGGTCTCACGGCCGATTCCGCGCGACCCGCCCGTGATCGCGACGGTCGCGTCCTTCCAGATCATTCGTTCCGAGGCAGAGGCGCGTCGGCGGGCGCCGCGCTCGGGATGCCTTCCCAGCCGGCCCTTGTGCGCGGCTCGCGTGGGCCTTCCTCGGCCTTCGAGGACGCGTAGCCCAGTCGGTCCAACAGGTCCGCCTGCTCCTCCGCGTACCGCCGGACGGCGTGGTCGGAGGGGAGGTCCTCGACGAGCTCGAGGACGCGCGCCCGCAGCTGGTACGCGAAATGTGGGGTGGCGGGACCGACGAGCGCGTCGACGTCGTCGCGGGTCGGTTCGGCCATTGCGCGAAGCGTAGTCGGTACTGTCGGCTCGGTGCGCCGGGGCTCCGTGGCCGATCTCATGCTGCTCGTCACGGTCACGCTCTGGGCGCTCAACTTCAGCGTCTCGAAGTACATCCTCGACCACGGGTTCACGCCGCTCACGTACTCGGCAACCCGCTACGGCGTCGCCGCGTTGATCTTCGTGGGGATCGTCCTGGCCTGGGAGGGCACGCTCCGCATCAAGCGCCGCGATCTGGCCATCGTCGCCGGCGCGGTGGCCCTGCTGCTCACGAACCAGCTGAGCTTCGTGTTCGCGCTCGACCTCTCGACGGCGACCACCGTTGCGCTCCTCTTCGGCACGCTGCCGATCTTCACCGCGCTGATCGCGCGCCTCGTCGGTGTCGAGCAGCTCGGCAATCGCTTCTGGATTGCCGCCGCTCTCTCCTTCGGCGGAGTCGTGCTCGTCACGGCAGGCTCGGACGGCGGCCTCTCGGGCAACCTGCTCGGCAACGTGCTGGCCGTCCTCGGAGCCGCGACCTGGGGTGGGTACTCGGTCGCGCTCGCCCCGCTCATGCAGCGCTACTCGCCGTTCCGGCTGAGCGCGATCTTCCTCCTCGCGGTCTTCCTCGCGCTCGTCGTCCTCGCGTCCGCCCAGCTGGGTGAGCAGGAGTGGGATCTCGGCGGGCGCGTTTGGGCCCTGTTCGCATTCGCAACGCTCGGGCCGCTCGTGCTCACGAATTTGCTCTGGTTCACGGCCATCGACCAGGTCGGCCCCTCGCGCGCGGCGCTGTTCGCGAACCTGCAGCCGTTCCTGGCGGCGATCATCGCCCTGGTGCTGCTCTCCGAAGAGCTGACGATGTTGCAGGTGGCCGGTGGGCTCGCGATCGCCGCGGGGATCGTCTTCTCGCGCCGCTCGCAGCCCCCTGGGGAGCCGACATGATCGAGCAACGGATTGCCGAGCTCGCCGCGATGCCGGTGTCTACCATCGAGGAGGTGGCCGGACGGGGCTACACACCGGCCAAGCGACTCCTCGTCACCTTCGAGGACGACTCGACTGCCTTCGCGAAGGTGGCGGTCAACGAGAGCACGGCGGAGTGGCTCGCCGTCGAGCACGTCGTCTACTCCCAGGTCGAAGGGGCGTTTCTTCCGCGCTTCCTCGGCTACGACGACGCCGAGCCCGCACTGCTGCTGCTCGAGGATCTGAGCGAGGCGCACTGGCCCCCGCCCTGGCCCGAGGGCTCCGTCGCCGCCGTCCTCGGAGCGCTGGAGAAGATCGCCGCGACCTGGCCTCCGCACGGAGTGCCGCCGGCGGAGATCTATCGCGAGGAGCTCGGTGAGGGTTGGGCGCTCGTCGAGCAGGACCCGGGCCCGTTCCTCTCGTTCGAGCTGTGCTCGCGCGAGTGGCTCGCGGATGCGTTGCCGACCCTGCTCGAGGCGGCTCGCGCGGCACCGATCGAGGGAGAGTCCCTCCTCCACTTCGACGTGCGCAGCGACAACATCGCGCTGCAAGGCGACCGCGCCGTCCTCGTCGATTGGAACTGGGCCTGCATCGGGAACCCGCTGCTCGACCGGGCGACCTGGGCGCCGTCGCTGCACGTCGAGGGCGGGCCGCCGCCGGAGGAGCTCGTGCCGGAGTGCCCGCCCGGCTTTCCCGCGATGCTCGCCGGTTTCTGGGCGTTGCGGGTCGGCCTTCCGCCTCCCGAGGGAGCGGCACCGGGCCTGCGGGATCTCCAACTCGCCCAGCTCGGGGTCGTCCTGCCCTGGGCGGTCCGGGCGCTCGACCTGCCGCCGCCTGGTTGAGGCCCGGACTCAGCCTTCGGATGCAAGACCTGACCGCTTACGGGCAGACGTAACCGCTGGGAGACTCCCACGGCTGGTCATTGACGCCTGGGATCTCGTACGGCGGGACGGCCTGCCAAGTATCGGGCTCGTACATCCCCCAGTGGAGATGCGGTCCAGTCGTCGTGCCCGTGTTTCCTGAATAGCCGATCCGGGTGATGTCCTTGGTGACGAACTGACCCACCGACACGCTCACCTGGCTGAGATGAGAGAAGACGCTTCTCAGGCCGTTGTTGTACGGGGAGTCGTAGTGGTTGATCCAGATCGAGATTCCCCCCATCGACTCATTGGTAATCAACGTGACGTATCCGCTCTTGGTCGCCCAGATCGGTGTTCCCACCGGCATCGGGATGTCGATCGCCAGCCGATTGAAGGGCTCTGGGTTCGAGGGATGCTCCCACCGTGAGACTCCGTAGCACTGGAAGGCGATCGGAGTCGTATACGAACTCGGGTTGTAGTAGTCATGCCACCCCGTGGCAGGCTGTGCGGCGAGGCCGGACACGATTGCCGAAAGCCCGACGGCGAGGATGAGCTTGAGGCGCATTTCGCTCTCCTTTCGCATCGATCTGCCCCGATCTCTTCCAAAGGACCGGGCTCGATCAAATTTGTTTTCTGGTGAGTCGAAAACGAAACACGCCGCGCGGCTAGGCTGACTCGAATGGGTCGCCTCCGCGCTCGGCTCGCTCGCACGCCTCCTGGATACCGCTTGACGATCGGGCGCGTGCTCGCGATCTACGGCGCGATCATGGTCGCGCTCCTGCTGGCTGCGCTCGACCAGACGATCGTCGCAACCTCACTGCCGGCGATCGTCGACGACCTCGGCGGCTTGACGAGCTACTCCTGGGTGATCACGTCGTACATCCTCGCGATGACTGTCACCGTGCCCCTGTACGGCAAGCTCGGTGACATCTACGGCCGACGCCGGCTGTGGATGTTCGCGATCTCGGTCTTCCTCCTGGGCTCGGCGCTTTGCGGGCTTGCGCAGTCGATGAACCAGCTGGTTGCGTTCCGCGTCGTCCAAGGGCTTGGAGCGGGCGGCCTGTTCGCCCTCGCGCATGCGACGATCGGAGTCATCGTCCCGCCGCGCGACCGCGGGCGCTACCAGGGGCTCTTTGGATCGGTATTCATCATGGGCTCGATCCTCGGCCCTGCGCTCGGCGGGATCCTCGTCGACCAGGCGAGCTGGCGCTGGGCGTTCTACGTGAACCTTCCGGTCGGCGCGCTCGCGCTGGTCGTGATCTCAATCGCGATCCCGAAGCGTGAGAAGCGGCTGGATCACTACCTCGACATCCCGGGCGCTGTGGTGCTGGCGGCCGGGTCGTGTGCGCTACTCCTCGGACTGGTCTGGGGACGCGATCACGGCTGGGGCTCTCCCCGGGTCCTGAGCTGCCTCGCCGCCGCCGCGGTGCTGATCGCCGTGTTCGCGTACATCGAACGGCGCGCGCCCGAGCCGATCCTCCCGTTCGACCTGTTGCGCCATCCGACCGTCGCGACCGGGGTCGTGTCGATCGGGCTGGCGGCGATGGCCATGGTGGGAACGATTGCCTTCGTCCCGCTCTTCGTGCAGGGCGTCATCGGCACCTCGGCCACGACCTCGGGCGCCGTGCTGACGCCGTTCATGCTCGGCGCAGTCCTGGCGAGCGCGATCTCCGGGCAGTGGATCTCGCGTACCGGGCGCTACCGGCCGAACGCCCTCGCCGGGCCGATCGTCCTCGGCATCGGGCTCCTCTTGCTCTCGCGGATGGACACGACGACAACGGTGACGCAAGCAGCCACCTACATGGTCGTGGCCGGGGTCGGGCTCGGCCTGATGATGCAGGTCTTCGTCATCGCCGTGCAGAACGTCGTGCCCTTCCGCTCGATCGGCTCCGCGACCGCCTTGACGCAGTTCTCCCGCTCGATCGGCGCCACGCTCGGCGTGACGCTGATGGGCGTGATCATCAACCACGGGCTGCCCGCAGGCACCGAAGTCGAGAATGCCGCCGTGCGACAACTGCCCCCGAATTTGCGCGACGCCTTGGCCGACGCCATGCAGCCCGCCTTCATGTCGGCCGCTGCACTTTGCGCCGTCGTGCTCCTGATCGTGTTCCTCGGCCTCAAGGAAGTTCCGCTCAGGAAGGACTTCGAGGACGCGCCCGCCGTGGCGATTCCTGACGCGGTCGAGCCGCAAACGACTGCCGCAGCCCGGTAGCCGCGCGCACGGTTGTCAGCGCCGTCAACGAGGCGTACGGTCGCGCCGGTGGTCGAGCCTCCCGCTGCACCAGGCTCGCTAGAGCCGGCCGGCAGTGACGACGTTCTCGGGCGTCGCATTTCCGCGGGGCTGATCGATGTTGCCCTCCTCATCGTTCTCTTCATCGGGCTGGGCCTGACGATCGGAGAGACGGAGACAGAAGGCGGCGACAACTCGGTGTCGCTGAACGGCGGGCCGTTTCTTCTCTATCTCGTGCTCGTGCTCCTCGACTACTTCGTGCTCGAAGCGATCTGGCGCGCGAGTCTCGGAAAGCTTCTGCTCGGTCTGCGCGTCGTCGGCCGAGACGGGGGCCGCCCGTCCATGGGCGCGATTGCGCTGCGTACGCTCCTGCGGATCGTCGACTGGCTGCCGTTCTTCTACCTCGTCGGCTTCATCGCGCTGCTGGCGACCGGCAAGCGGCGACAAAGGCTCGGGGACCTCGCGGCGAAGACGTGCGTCGTTCGCGCCTAGCCTCCTGAGAGCCTCTAAAAGCCTGAACCGAGTTAACATCAGAGATATGAGCTCGAACGACTTCATGCCCATCGAGAACTGGGACCATCTCGAGCTCTGGGTTGGCAACGCGAAGCAGGCCGCCTACTTCTACGAGCACGCTTTCGGCTTTACGCGGACGGCCTATGGGGGGCCCGAGACGGGTATGCGCGATCGAGCGTCGTACGTCGTCGAGCAGGCCGACATTCGCCTCGTGCTGACGAGCGGGGTGCGTCCGGACAGCGACATCACGCAGTTCGCGGCGCGGCACGGCGACGGCGCGAAGGACATCGCCCTTCAGGTGGCGAGCGCGGACGAGGCCTATCGGACGGCCGTGCAGCGCGGTGCGCGCGGGATCGAAGAGCCCCATTGGATCGAGGACGAGTTCGGCCGGGTGGAGCTGGCGACGATCGGGACGTACGGGGAAACGGTGCACACGTTCGTCAACCGCAGCGAATACGCCGGCCCGTACCTGCCGGGGTATCGCGCGACCGCGGTCAACGGCTCTCCCTCGTCCGGCGTCGGGCTGCTGATGCTCGATCATGTCGTGGGCAACGTCGAGCTCGGCCGCATGGACCACTGGGTGGAGTTCTACGAGCGCGTGTTCGGGATGACGAACATCATCCACTTCGGCGACGACCAGATCCAGACCGAGTATTCGGCCCTGATGTCGAAGGTCATGTCGGACGGCAGCGGCAAGATCAAGTTCCCGATCAACGAGCCGGCCGAGGGCAAACGGAAGAGCCAGATCGAGGAGTACCTCGAGTTCAACGGCGGCCCAGGTGTCCAGCACATCGCGATGCAAAGCACTGACATCGTCCGCTCGGTCGAGGCGATGAAGGAGCGCGGCGTGCTCTTCCTGGACACGCCCGAGGCGTACTACGAGGAAGTCGAGGGCCGCGTCGGCGAGATCAACGAGTCCTACGAGGATCTGAAGCGCCTTCGGATACTCGCCGACCGCGACGAGGACGGCTACCTGCTTCAGATCTTCACGAAGACGGCGCAGGACCGGCCGACCGTCTTCTTCGAGGTGATCGAGCGCCACGGCGCGACGACGTTCGGCGAGGGCAATTTCAAGGCGCTCTTCGAGTCGATCGAGCGCGAGCAAGCCCTGCGCGGCAACCTTTAAAGCCGTCTCCCCTTCAGACCCTTCTGAAGTGGGGCACGAGCCATGTCCGGTGCCTGGCACCGGACATGGCCAGAGACGGTGGTTCGACTCGGGCTGCTCGGCGTCCTAATTCAAGGGCGTTCTGAGCGGCACGACCCAGTCGGCGTGGCCGAGGGGGCCCTGTAGCTCGACCTCCGATACGTCGACCTCGGGTGCGATCAGCACCTGCTGGTCACGCCCGTTGAGAGACGCCGCACACCTGGGCGCGAACCTCGACGTCGCCCAGCCCGAGCGGCCTGGTCTCCTCCTTCACGTGCCGCGCGAACTGCACGATCATGTCCGGCCGCGACGTCATCTCCGCGTATTGCCACCTCGTCAGGTACCGAGAAGGGTCGACGAACGAGCGCGACCCGTCGGGGCCGACGAGCTCGAACTGCGCGTCTGCGTCCTTGTCGCGGAGCTTCATGTGCCAGGAGAAGCGATGGCCCTCTTCGGTCCAGCTGACGTTGCCCGGGATCGCGAAATGGCGGAGCGGCACCAGAACCTGCAGCGCGAGGTAGACGCCCAGGACACCGAGCAGCGCGCCCTGCGCAGGCCGTAGGCGCCAGCCCCGGGGCGGAGTGGGCCAGCTCGCGACGACGGGCTGCTGCGGTGGCCGCTGCCGCGCGCGCAACCAGCGGAAGCGAGGCCAGTCGGGCGGGAAGAACAGGAGCGCCGTGCCCAGCGCGAGGAACGGGAAGATCCCGATATTGAAGAGCTGCTGGTTCGTCATGTGGAACCCGACGGCGGCCAGGAACGCCAAGGGTCTCGTGCGCGGCCAGATCAGCAGCGGAATCACCGTCAGGTCGAAGAGCAGCCCGCCGTAGCTGAAGAGCCAGGGCGCCCAGTCCTCGGTGAAGAAGCGGCCGATGATCGCGAAGTCGGTTCGCGCGGCCAGCCACATGCGGAGCGGCTCGCCGTGGAGCCAGTCGCCGTTCAGCTTCGCGACCCCGGCAAAGAAGAAAACGGCCCCGATCTGGGCACGTAGCAGCCACAGCGACCAGGTCGGGACGGTTTCGCGCCAACGGGGCTTGCTGAGCGCCGCATCCACCGACCAGACCCGGTGGGCGGGCACGACCGCGAGCAGGAACGAGAGCAGGCACACGAGGTAGAAGTGGTTGAGGTACCGCGCCTGCTCGAGCAGGAACGTGTAGGTGAAGGCGACGAAGAAAAGCGCTGCGGCGATGCGGTAGAAGAGCCCAAGCGCAATGCAGACGGCCAGCGCGCCGAGCACCGCGAACAGGACCTCCATCCAGCGCCCGGGGAGCGGCTCGACCCAACCGAACCCGTGATACGTGAAGTGGAAGCTCGGCTCGACCCAGTAGCGCTGAATCCAGTCGTTTGAGAAGTAGCGGTAGACCTCCCAGACCATGATCAGTCCGAACAGCATCCGGAAGACGGCGAGCGACGCCCCGTCTACCGGCTGGAAGAGGCGGTAGCCGAGCTCGCGAAGAAAGCGCCTTGCGCGACCTTCGACGGGGTCGAGCCTCGGTGGGCCCGGCGTTTCGGCCGCCATCGGCCGAACCTTGCCACAGGCTTACGACGACAGAAAAGTAGGGTCCGCGCTGTGGGAAACCTCGAGCACGTCCGGCAGTGATCGAGCAGCGGCGGACGGCGCTCGTCTCGGTCGCCGCCGCGTGCGTCCTGATCGCCCTCAAGCTTGCGACCGGCCTCGCGACGGACAGCCTCGGACTGCTCTCCGAAGCGGTCCACTCGGGCACCGATCTCGTCGCGGCGCTCCTCACCCTCTTCGCCGTGGGCGTTGCCGTCCGGCCGGCCGACCGTGCGCACCCATACGGCCACGGCAAGGCCGAGCACCTGGCGGCGCTCGCCGAGGCGGGAATCCTCGTCCTCGTCAGCCTCTTCCTGGCCTACCGGGCGCTCGGCCATCTCGTGGGCTCGTCCGAGTCCCGGGTCGACCCCACCTGGTGGGCCCTGCTCGTCGTCGTGGTGGTGATGGTCATCGATGTCAGCCGGATGATCGTTTCGCTGCGCGCGGCCCAGCGCTTCCAGAGCCCGGCCATGCAGGCGAACGCGCTCCACTTCGGGAGCGATCTCGCGGGATCGACTGCGGTGCTCGCCGGGCTGCTGATCGCCAGAGCCGGTTACCCAGAGGGGGACTCGGTGGCGGCGCTCTTCGTCGCGCTGCTCGTCCTGCTCGCGGCGGGTCGGCTGATGCGGCAAAACGTCGACGTGCTGATGGACCGCGTACCGCCCGAGGCCGAAGAGCTCGCGCGCCGCGCGATCGAGGGGCTCGAGCCGCCTGTTCAGCTACGGAGGCTGCGCATGCGCCAGGCGGCAGGGCAGACACTTCGCCGATGTCGTGATCGGTGTCCCCCCGGGAGCCGCCGTGGGTCAAGGGCATGCCGCGGCCGACGCAGTCGAGGCCGTCGTCCAGCAGGCGCTTCCCGAGAGTGACGTCGTTGTCCATGTGGAGCCCCAGGACGAGACCGCGTTGCGCGAGAGGGTGCACGCGGCGGCGTTGACCGTGCCGCGCGTGCGCGAGGTCCACAATCTTCGCGTCGTGAGCGTGGGCGGGCGGATCGAGGTTGCGCTGCACCTGAAGCTGCCCGGAGAGCTTTCGCTCGACGATGCGCATGGGCTTGCGTCGAGCGTCGAGCAGGCGATCTCGCGCTCGGTGCCGGAGGTGTCCTCCGTCCAGACTCATCTCGAGCCGCTCCGCGAGCCGGGCGCCGGTCGCACTCCGGCGCCGGGTGAGGTGGAGGCCGACAAGAAAGCGGTTCTTCGCATCGTCAAGGAGCGGACCGGCGAGGCCCCGCGCGAGCTGCGGTTCCTGCAAACCGACGAGGGGCTCGTCGCTCTCCTTACGCTCGGGGTCGACGCCTCGAGGCCCCTGGCCGAGGCGCACACACTGGCGAGCGAGATCGAGCAGGAGATTCGCAGAGCCGCCCCCGGGGTCGCGGACGTGATCGTCCACACGGAGCCCTGATGAAGTACTGCATGTTC
Organism: uncultured Actinomycetes bacterium; assembly: GCA_963771725.1. Lineage (GTDB taxonomy): Bacteria > Actinomycetota > Thermoleophilia > Gaiellales > Gaiellaceae > VAXT01. Next base: position 40,083 of record CAVYUO010000004.1, read on the forward strand.
TCCCCGCGCGACGCGGGGCTCGAGCGCGGGTGGCCTGGTCGGATCGAGGGTGACCGGGTCATCCAACTCGCCGCGCAGACGCTGCAGTCCTACTTCACAGGGGGAGGGAAGGCGCGTGAGCATGCCGAGTTCGCGCTCGACGACGTCGTGCTGCGCGCTCCTGTTCTCCATCCGCCCTCGGTGCGGAACTTCGAAGGGCTCGAGTTCCGGTTTTCGAATCCGGCCTCCATCTATGGCCCCGAGGATGAGATCCCGTATCCCGATGAGACCGACGGCCTCCTCTACGGGCTCCAGATCGCCGCCGTGATCGGAGCGGAGGGCGCAATCGGAGGCGTCACGATCATGAACGACTGGCGCGCCCGCGAGCTTTCGCCCGCGAAGGACACCGATTTCGCGACGAGCATCGGTCCAATCGTGGTCACGCTCGATGAGCTCGGCGACGGGATGGTCGTCCGTGTCAACGGCGACGAGGCGGAGCGGCGCAGCTTGGGCGAGTCGGCGGAGTCGTGGGATGAGATCATCGCCCACGCCGCCCAGAACACGCGACTCGTGCCGGGCGACCTGATCGGCGTCGGCAAGGCCGGAAGCAAGCGACGGCTGGAGGCCGGTGACGTCGTCGAGCTCGAGGTTGAGGGAATCGGCGTGCTGAGGAACAGAGTTAGCCGCGCGTGACGCGCACGCGGTAACCCGCGCGGCTCGAGCCGAGCACGTCGACCGTCAGACCCGCGGCGCGGTTCTGGAAGTGGGCGTCCTCGCCGGCGGCGCGGTCGAACGGCGCGTTGTAGAGGGCGCCGCAGCTGTTCGCCAGATCCTGGTTGCGGGCCGGCTGGGCGGCTTGCACGCGGACGGGCCCGTCGCCGGAGTGCACCTGGGCGTCCACGGTGTAGATGAGGACGCCTTCTTCACAGAGTCGCGCGTCCTGTCCTGCCCGGCGCCGAGCCTCGATCACGAACGCGGTCGAGGGCCCGGTCGGAACCACGACGGCCTTGAGCCCACCAGCTGTCGCCGCCGGACTGATGGTCGCCGTCACTTCACCGGGTCCGCGCAGGCACGTCAGTTGGGTCTGGTCGATCCAGCCGAGCTTCCATTTGTGCCAGGCGAGAAAGTGGGCCCCCGTGCTCGTCGAGCCCATGGTGTCCCACTCGCCGGCGAATCGGAACACCTGCGAATAGTTCGCCGCCCTTCCGTCGTAGAGATCTGGCAGGCCCAGCAGGTGGCCCGTCTCGTGGACGAGGACGTTGGAGCCGTAGCGCTGGGGAAAGACCTCGCGCACGTCCTCGCCGAACGTGGCCGCGTGGCGTAGCTCGACGCCGTCCGCCGTGATGCCGTCTCCAGGCATCGCGTGGAAGGCGGGAGAGCGCTGGAGCGCCGATCCCCGCGCCGCGACGACGTAGACGATCCGGTAGCGGGAGAAATCGACGTCAGCGTCCGCTGCTGCGATCGCGTCTGCGACGTAGTCCTTGTGCTCCTCGAAGGTGAGCCCGTTCTGGATTCCGTAGTCACGGGAGTCGCGGACCATCCGGAACCAGCGATGGATCGGCGTCACGTCGAGCGCCGCCCGGCCGAACGAGGCCTCCGCGTACCACGCGCGTGCGTTGGGCACGAGCTTGTTGTGCAGCTGGGCGGTCGACTCGCTGGCGCGCACGTCGGGGAAGTCGACGAAGATCATCACGGCCGAGAGGGGGTTCGTGCCGGCCGCGAGCGGGAGCACCGATGCGGCTGTGCCCTCGCTCATCTCCGGCCCGGTGAGCCCGTTGAGTGAGGGGGAGCATGGCGCGGGAGCGGGATCGAACTGGCCGTCGGCGACCGCCTTTGCGTGTGCGCCCCCCGGCGTCCTGGCGCGGCGTGCCGCGTTCAGCAGGATGCGCTGCCGCCGTGTGAGATGAGGCCTGCGCGGGCTCAGTGAAAGCGGAGACTCCGCCTGCTCGTGGGCCTCGGCCTTGGCGGCTGCAACAGGGGTCGCCGAATCGGGCGCGAGCGTCGCGGCCGCGAGAAAGGCGGCTACGGAGGCGAGTGCGCAGGTCAGAGCGGTCGACCAGGGCCGGAGGGTCACCGCTAGTTCGCATCGGGTCTCCTCCGGGCGCCTGCGACCCTCGGCCGAGTGTCACTCGGACTAGGCACCCTCTTTCAGGGATGCCGGGCGCGCTGCGGCGCGCGGCTATCCTTCGGCCATGCCGACCTATCAGCGGCGCGGCGACGTCCCGCGCAAGCGCCACATTCAGTTTCGGGACAACGGAACCCTGCTCACCGAGGAGGTCATGGGCCTCGAGGGGTTCTCCGGGAACGAGTCGATCCTGTACCACCTGATCTCCCCGTGCCGGGTCAAGGAGCTGGGCGCTTTCGAGCCGATCAAGCGTGAGGAGTGGGTGCCCGACGCGCACGCACACCGGCACATGAAGACGATGGGCCTGGAGCCGGAAGGTGACGAGGTTTCCGGGCGGAAGCTGCTGATGTGGAACAACGACGTCGAGATCTCGCTGGTCCGGCCGGCCGAGTCGATGGACTACTTCTTCCGAAACGGCGAGGGCGACGAGGTGTACTTCGTCCACGAAGGCAGCGGGACGCTGCACACCACGTTCGGTGACGTTCCCTACAAGGAAGGCGACTACGTCGTCATCCCGCGCGGAACGACGTATCAGTTCGAGCCGTCAGGCCCCCAGCGCTATCTCCTCTTCGAGACTCCCGGGCCTGATCGAGATCCCGAAGCGCTATCGCAACCAGTACGGGCAACTGATGGAGCACGCGCCCTTCTACCACCGCGACATTCATCCGCCCACGGAGCTGCGTACCCACCGCGACCGTGGTGAGTTTCGGCTCAAGCTTCGGGTTCGGGACGGGTACCAGGACTATGGGATCGACTATCACCCATTCGATGTCGTCGGCTGGGATGGCTACCTCTATCCCTGGACGTTCAACATCAACGACTTCGAGCCGATCACGGGGCGCATCCACATGCCGCCGCCCTCACACCAAACCTTTGCGGGCCCGAACTTCGTCATCTGCTCGTTCTGTCCTCGCAAGCTGGACTTCGACCCGTTGGCGATTCCGATCCCCTACCACCACTCGAACCTCCAGAGCGAGGAGATGATCTATTACGTCTCCGGCAACTTCGGCTCGCGGCGCGGAATCGAGGTCGGGTCCGTGACGCTGCATCCGTCGGGGATCCCGCACGGACCGCACCCCGGCCTGGCGGAGAAGTCGATCGGGCTGACGGAGACGCACGAGCTGGCGGTGATGTGCGACACGTTCCACCCGCTCAAGCTGACGAAGCTGGCGAAGGGCCTCGACGACCCGGACTATGCGTACTCGTGGTACGAGGAGCCGGGCGAGTCGCACACGTACGACCAGGACCCGGCGGGGGCAACGTCGCACCTCTGAGGCGGCCGCGCCGGCCCGGCCTTGGCGTCGGCCTTTTCCTTAGGCACAGCCCACCTCCTCCCCGTCGCGATCGTACTGAGGAAATCCGCGCCCATGGCTAACGGAGTAGCGCCGGAAACCGAACAGCGCCGCTCGGTCGTGATCGACTTCGACGGCACGATCACCCAGGACGACCTGCTCGACGAGATTGCGCGGCTCTTCGGCGACCCGGCCGTCTACCAGGAGGTGGAGGACGGGCTCGACGCCGGCACGATGCCGCTCCGCGAGGTGATCACGCGCGAGTTCGCGCCCGTGACGGCGGCACTGGACGAGGTCGTCGCCTGGGTGCTCGATCGCGTGCGCATCCGGCCGGGCTTCGCCGACTTCGTCCGCGCCGCCCAGGGCGGCGGCTGGGCCGTCCATGTCGTCTCGAGCGGATTCGAGGAACTGATTGCACCGGTGCTGGAGCGCGAGGGCGTCGACGTCGAGCTGCACGCCAACCGCGTCGATGCTCGACCCGAAGGCTGGGTCGTCGACTGGCGCTATCCGGACGGCTGCGACGAGTGCAACGAGTCGTGCAAGCGGTCGACGCTGCCGTCCGGTTACGTGGTCTACATCGGCGACGGCTACTCCGACCGGTGCGCCGCCCTCGCCTCAGATCGCGTCTTCGCTACTCGAGGCCTCGCCACCTACCTTGCCGATCTCGGTACCCCGTTCGAGCCTTTCGAGGACTTCCGATCCATCTCCCAGACCCTCGCTAACGAAATGGTTACTCCCTCCTCGTAGCGCCCTAACGCGCGGGGCCGAACCCTCCCTCATGGAGGCAACGGAAAGGAGAAAACCCATGTTCAAGCGAACCGTTTTCCTCTTCATGTCTGCGGCCCTTGCTCTCCCGGCAATCGCCGCGGCAAAGACAATCGACGTCGATGGCCCGCTCACCCTGCGTGGCCACGGCCCACTGCGTGCCCAGCTCGCGTCGGCGGAAGGCTCCGCCCGCGTCAGCCTCAAGCTCAGCGGCAAGATCGTCGTCACGGGCCTGGCCCGCGACCTCGAGGTCTCGTGCACCGGCCCGCGCGTCAAGATGCGCACCGCTACGAACCGCCGCGGCCTCGAGAAGGTCGCCTGCGTGGGGCGGCGGATGACCGTCGTCATCTCGGCAGCCGGGCGGTTCCACTTCGGAGCACTGTCCAGGCTGTACGTGCTCGACATCCCGGAGGGCGTCAGCGGCAAGCTCCATGGCAACTTCCGCGGACGGCCGCAGCAGCGGCCGGCCGAGGAACCGCCGGCGGAGGAACAGCCGGCAGACGAGCGCCCGGCCGCGTAGCAACCGCGAGCGACGGCCTCGGTAGGGGAGGAGGCCGTCGTTAGCGTTGTCGGGGTGGCCCTGATCCGCCTCCCCGACCCGTACGACTTCGAGCTGTCCACCGCCCGCTACCGAGTCTTCGGGCCGGACAAGGCGAACCTCTGGCACGAGGGCGGCCTCCACAGGGTGATCGACGGACGCGAAGTCCGGATCGTCGCCGCGCCCGGCGGCGTCGATGCCGAGCCACTCGACACGGCCGTCGAGCCGGTGGTGCGGAAGCTCCTCGGATCGGAGTTCGACCTCGATCCCTTCTACGCGTTCGCCGAGCGGGAGCCCGTTCTCGGCCCACTCGTCGCCGAGCTCCGAGGGTTGCGGCCGCCGATCGCGGTCGAGCCGTTCGAGACGCTCGTCACGTCGATCACCGCGCAGCAGGTCTCGCTCTTCGCCGCGTTCGCCGTTCGCAACCGGCTGATCGAGAGGTTCGGCGTACGGGCCCGAGAGGCATACGCGTTTCCGGCTCGCGAGCGTATGGCCCTCGCCGAGCCCGACGAGTTGACGCCGCTCGGGTTCTCGCGCCGCAAGGCGGAGTACGTAGTCGGCATCGCGCGCAGCGACCTCGACCTGCACGGCCTGGCGGCCCTATCCGACGACGAGGTCAAGGCCGAGCTCACGGCGTTGACCGGGATCGGTGAGTGGACGGCCGACTGGTTCCTCGCCCGGCACCTTGCACGCCCCCGAGGCTGGCCTGCCGGCGACCTCGGCGTGCGCAAGGCCGTCTCGGCTTTCTATGGTGACGGGCGAAACCTGACGACCGAGGAGGTACGCACGATGGGCGAGCGCTTCGATCCGTTCCAGAACCTGACAGCGCACTACCTCCTTGCCGCGCTGGCGAGTGGAGCGGCCACGTGATCGTTCGCGAAGCGACCGAAGCCGATTTCCCCGCCGTCCGTGACCTCGTCGCGGCGTATGACGACGAGTTCTGGCGCAGGCCGTTTCCGCCGCAGGCGTTGCCGGACGAGTGGCTGACGAACGGCAGACTTCTCATTGCGGAGCGTGACGGAAAGGTCGCCGGGGTGGCACGCGGGGACCTGCGTCACGGCCTCGGCCGAATCAGCTTCGTCTACCTCCTGCCCGAGCATCGCCGGCATGGTCTCGGCAGCGCGCTCGTCCGGGACCTGCTCGGCTTCTTTCGCGAGCAGGGAGCCGAGCACGTCACGCTCGGCGTCGACACTCGAACGAGGAGGCGCACGGCCGTCTGGCGGCGTCTGGGATTCACCGAGTATTCGCGAGAGATGTCATCCGACCTGGACTCGCTCGAACGCCGGCTCGGAGAGAAGTCGAAGGAGGAGTCGTTCGGCTCCGTCCACGTTCAGACGGATGATCAGAACACCGTCGCAGCCGCGGTCGAGCGCTTCGTGCCGCGTCTTTTCCGCTCGCCGGTAACCGTCGTCTCGGCTCCCCGCCACGGATGGGTCGCGCTGTATAACGACGTCGCGTCGCGGGAGCCCGAACGGCTGCGCCGTCTCGGTTCCGAGCTCTCGCACATCACCGGCGGGGTGGTCCTCGCGCTCGGCGTGGAGGAGGATGCGGTCGTCCGCACCATTGCCTTCGAGCGCGGCCGGCTCATGGACGAGTACCTCTCAGTGCCCGAACCATTACGGCCCGCTGCCGCCCGGGGACGCCGTCGCGCTTCGGGTCAACGCCCGAGTGCTCGCGCGTCTGACCGGCGCGCCGATGGAGGCGATCCGGAGGGCGGCCCCGACGGCCGAATCGATCGGAGAGCTCCCGCCTCCGGCCGAGCAGCTCGAAGAGCTCGCGAGCATCCTGGGCATCGAGGGAGTCGGTCTCGGCGCCGACGAGGCCGGTCAGCTCGAGGGAGCGATCAAGGTCGAGCATCCGTGAAGGTCGTCCTCCTCCACGCGTTCCCGCTCGACGAGCGGATGTGGGCGCCTCAGCGGCCGGCGCTCGAGGGGCACGAGGTCGTGGCGCCGAATCTCTACGAGCTCGGCGGCAACTCGATCGACGGCTGGGCCGAGCGCATCCTGGGGGACCTGGACGACGACGCCGTCGTCGTGGGTGCCTCGATGGGCGGCTACGTGGCCCTCGCGCTCGCCCGTCTCGCACCTGAACGGGTGCGGGCCCTACTGCTCGCCGGCGCGCGCCCGAACGCGGACTCGGCAGAGCGTCGGGCCGGTCGCGCGGCCACGATCGAGCTCATCGAGGAGCAAGGCGCCGCGGGGCTCTGGGAGAACCAGCGCGACAAGCTCTTCGGGGAACACGCTCCGGCCGAGACTGTCGAGCTCGGGCAGAAGATGGCCCTCTCTCGGGATCAGGACGAGCTCCGGCGCGCAGTGGAAGCGATTCGCGATCGCCCGGACAGCACCGACGTTCTTCGGTCGCATCCGGTCGTCTTCGCCCTCGGCGCAACCGATGTCTATTTCCCGGTCGACGAAGCTCGCGTGTTCGCGGCCGAGTCGCCCGAGACTCGCCTCGTCGTCTTCGACCGCTCCAGGCACTTGCCGAACCTCGAGCAGCCCGACGAGTTCAACGAGCTGCTGAGCGAGCTCCTGCCGGCGGCGCAGTGACGGGAACGCCTCTCTTCTCGAGCAGCTCGCGCAACATCTCCGCGTTGGTCGGCGCCTGCGCCTGCTCGCGGCCGCCCACGCGGCTGTGGTTGTTGTTGTTGAACAGCACGTAAGCCTGCTCGGCCTTCTCCGCCAGCTCGCGTAGCGGGTCGACCCACTCCTCGAGCTCCTCCTCGGAGTAGAGGTAGTCGAAGCGAGCCGCCGCGCTCTTGCCGCGGACGTTCCAGGTCCCGGCATTGCGCCCATGGAACCGCACGTAGGTCAGCGGACTCGTGAGCGCGAGCACGGTTGGGGGCACGTTCTTCGCCTCCACCTTCGGCGCGTCGACGACGACGTGCGTCATGCCGTGCTGCTCGAGGAACGCGAGCGTCGCGTCGCGCTGGTCCTCCTCGTACCAGGCGCGGTGCCGGAACTCCACGAGCATGTCGTACCCGTCCATCTGCTCACGGGCCCATTCGAGGTAGTCGAGCGACGATGCCTTCGGCACCACGTACGGCGGGAACTGGAAGAGGATTCCGCCGAGCTTCCCCGCTACGCGCAGGGGCTCGAGCGCTTCGTTGAAACGACGGAAGATCTCCGCGCGGAAATCACGTGAAGGCCGCTCCACCCGCCCGCGATCGTCGAGCGGAGCTTCGGCGCGCAGGTCCGGCGGCAGCTGCTCCGCCTTTACGGGGTGGCGAGTCATGACGCCGAACGCCTTCACGTGCATGACGAATCCCTCCGGTGTCCGCTCGGCCCAGCGAGCGACCATCTCTTCGGCGGGCAACCGGTAGTACGTGGAGTCGACCTCGACGGTGTCGAAGTGCTCCGCGTAGTAGCGGAGGCGCTCGCCGGCAGGCGTCCCCTTGGGGTACCAGTGTTTCGAGAGCGCTTCGTCCGCCCACGAGCAGGTGCCGATGCGGACCTTCGCCGCCACCTCATGAACGCTAGCGCTAGCCGCGCGGGAAGCGCGTGCGAATGACTCTGCCGCGCACCGCGAGCGCAGCGAACGTCGCCGAGGCGCAGCCCTGCGGTGCCCGAGGCGGTGGCGTCGTGCAATGCCCGAAGGACTCTGCATTCGCAAACGGTGTGTCGAGCCGGGCCTGGTAGTACTGGATCCGGGTCCGCTTGCCGACCCTCGGCCGGCGAACGGTGAACGTCCCGGTGGCCTTCACCCTGGCGCGGGCGACGCGTTTCAGCTTCCGCGGGCTCGGGCCCGCCCAGATCTCGATAGTTGCCGGGATCGCGTTCCCGGGCAGGTCGACCTTGCCCGTCAGCGTGACCACACGGCCCTTGCGCGTGGCCTTCAGTGTCAGCGTCACGGGAAGGGGCACGACGGCACGGGCTTCGACGGTGCCGGTGTCGTTCGGGCTCGAGGTACCCGGGACGTAAGGCGTGAGCGTCCCGCTCCAGAGGTGCGCGCCGCGCCGGGCCGGGTTCGTGAAGACGCTCCGCACTTCGAAGATCGTCGTGAGCAGCTCAAACTTTTGCGGCGTGTCGGCCGCGGCAGCCAGGCAGAACCTGATGTGGGCCGAGACGCCTGCCTCGGTCGTCACGTCGTCGACGTAGACCGGGATGCGTATCGCGGCGCCGAGCACCGTCACGTTCAGCAGCCAGACCGCTGTGTGCAGACCCTGCGCGCGGGCGCACAGGTTGTTCGGCGCGCCGGTGAACTCGGCCGGGTTCGCCACGACGACCTGGCCGGTGACGTCGACTTCTGTATTTCCGGATCCGCGAAAGATGGCCGTGGCCGCGACGTCGCCGATGACGGTTCCCGGCGGGGCGACGAGGTTTTCGGTGTAGCCCGCGGGGACGGCGATGTCGACGAACGCGGTTGCCTCGTCGTCACGACTCTGGGCGACGCCGATCACGAGGGCGGTCGGGGAGCGCAGTGTCTGAAGCTCGCTGGCGACGAGCAGGTTCGGCACGTACGCCGACCACGCTGCGTTCGCGGAGACGAGTGCGACGACGCTCGCGCACGCGACGACGGTCAGGCGGATTGAAATTCGCATAGGGAGACGATCCTTTCTTGCTAGGAGCCCTTCTTCCTCGGAGAACCCATCGGCATCTGTGGCCGAGGCCTACAATCGCGAACGTGGACCCCCGGCCCGTCGGCGTCTTCGACTCGGGCATGGGCGGACTCACCGTCCTGCACGAGTGTCTCGTGACTCTGCCGCACGAGGACTTCGTCTATCTCGGAGACGGAGCTCGGCTGCCGTACGGGCCACGGCCTCTCGACGAGATCCGTCGCTTCGCGGGCGAAATCGCCGGTTACCTCGAGCGCGAGGGCATGAAGCTGATCGTCGCCGCCTGCAACTCGGCGACCGCGGCGGCACTGCCCGAGCTGCAGGAGCGCCTCGAAGTCCCGATCGTCGGCGTGATTACCCCCGAGGCGCACGCGGCGGTCCAGACGACGCGCAACCGGCGGATCGGTCTGCTCGCGACCGAGGCGACCGTCGAAGCCGGGCGCTACGAGGAGCTCGTCCGCACCCTCGATGCGGGTGCGCGGGTGTTCCCTGTCGCCTGCCCGCGACTCGTGCCTCTGATCGAGAGCGAGGAGCCCTTCGGCGCGGCGACCACGGAGGCGGTGCGCGAGTACGCGCAGCCGCTGAAGGACGCCGACGTGGACACGGTCATCCTCGGCTGCACCCACTACCCGCTGATCCGCCCGATCCTGCAACGCGTGTTCGGACGCGGGGTCAGGCTCGTGTTCTCTGCCGAGGAGACCGCGCGCGAGGTCGCCGAGACGCTCGAGCGCAAGGGCATCGAGAACGATCCCGCACGCGAAGGCGCTGCCCGTTTCCTCACGACCGGCGACCCCGCCCTCTTCAAGACCCTCGGCGAGCGCTTTCTGCAGCTGCCGATCACCGAGGTCGATCGCGTGTCCCTCGCCGAGCTCGAAGCAGCAGCGGCTTGAGCCGCGCCGACGGCCGCCGCTCGGACGAGCTCCGTCCGCTGGAGATCGAGCCCGACTTCCTCGAGCAGCCGCATGGCTCGGCGCTCATCTCGTGTGGCAAGACTCGTGTTCTCTGCACGGCCTCGATCGACGAAGGCGTGCCCCGCTGGCTGAAGGGCTCGGGCCGGGGCTGGCTGACGGCTGAGTACTCGCTGCTGCCTGCGTCGACGGGCCAGCGCACCCAGCGCGAGGCGAGCACCGGCAAGCAGAAGGGCCGCACGGTCGAGATCCAGCGTCTGATCGGGCGGGCGCTGCGCCCCGTCACGGATCTGGAGGCGCTCGGCGAGCGAACGCTGTGGGTCGACTGCGACGTGCTGCAGGCCGACGGCGGTACGCGCTGCGCCGCAATCTCCGGGGCGTACGTGGCAGCTCGTCGCGCCCTGGATCGCTTCGGTCTCGGGCAAGACGCTCACTGATTCCGTTGGCGCCGTGTCGGCCGGGATCGTCGCGGGCGAGCCGCTGCTCGACCTGGACTATGTCGAGGACTCGGCCGCCGAAGTAGACGTCAACGTCGTCATGGCCGGCGACGGCCGCCTGATCGAGGTGCAGGCGACCGCCGAGCGGGCCCCCCTGACGCGCGACCAGCTCGACGCGCTGCTGGACATGTCGGCGCGGGGGATCGAGCAGATCGAGCAGGCCCAGGCCGCGGCCGTGGAAGCGATCCGTGCCTGAGCTCTCGACACTCGACGTTCTCCTGCGCCTGGGCCTCGCGGCCCTGCTCACCGGAGCGATCGGCGCCGAGCGAGAGCTGCGCGAGCGCTCTGCCGGCCTTCGCACCTACATGCTCGTCGGTGTCGGCTCTGCTCTCTTCACGCTCGTCTCGGCCTATGCGTGGTCTGACTTCGTCCTGAGCGGCGAGGTGCGTATCGACCCGACGCGGATCGCCGCCCAGATCGTCACCGGGGTCGGTTTCCTCGGCGCCGGCGCGATCCTGCGCCAGGGCCTCTCCGTGCGGGGACTGACCACGGCGGCGGGTTTGTGGGCCGCAGCGGCGATCGGCATGGCGGCGGCCGCCGGCTTCTGGGTCGCCGCGGTGGCGACGACCTTGATCGTGATGCTCGCGCTCGCTCCGCTCCGCATGCTCGAGGGGCATCTGGTGCGCTTCGGAGGCGACCTCGGCACCCTGGAGGTTCGCCTCTCGCACGATGGCACCATCGGGCCGGTCATCGACCTCCTAGGCCCCATGGGCGTGACGATCCAGAGCATCGAGTTCGAGGAGACCGGAGAAGGCCGTTGGGCACGAATCGAGGTCGAGCTCCCCTCGAAGGACAAGGCGGCTGACCTGCTGCGACAGGTGGCGGAGCTGCCCGCCGTCGAGGGTGCCAAGTGGAGCGGCTGAAGGCCCGCCTCGCCTCGCAGAACGAGCACAAGCTGGCGGAGCTCCGCCGCGCGCTTCCGGGCTGGGAGCTAGAGCTTCTCGGCGCCGAGGAGTTTCCGCCGGAAGAAGGCGACACCTACTACGAAAACGCGCGGGCGAAGGCTCGTTTCGGGCGTGAGGCCGGCCCGGAAGATGCCTGGGCTCTCGGTGAGGACTCGGGGATCGAGGTCGCCCGGCTCGGCGGTGCTCCCGGACTGAAGTCGGCGAGGTGGGCAGAAGGCGCCCACGTGGAACGGGTGCTCGAGGCGCTCGACGGTGTGGAGCCCGAGGACCGGGGCGCGCGCTACGTCTGCGAGCTCGTCGCGCTGTCGCCCGAGGGCGAGGAGCTTCGCGGCACGGGCGTCCTCGAGGGCCGGATCGCCGGCGAGCCGCGCGGCGAGGAAGGCTTCGGTTTCGACCCGGTCTTCATCCCGGACGGCGAGGAGCGGACCGTCGCCGAGCTCGGCAACGAGTGGAAGGCCGAGAACTCGCATCGCGCCCGAGCCGCCCGCGCGCTGTCCTGAACCACCATGTCCGGTGCCTGGCACCGGACATGGCTCAATCAAGCGAGACCCGCTGCCTCCTCTTCGGCCTCGACCGCTCGACGTCCCCTCGAGAACCACCAGTTGATCTCGGCGCCGAAGACGATCACGTTCGAGATCAGATAGAGCCAGACGAGAAGAATCGCCGGAGCGCCGAAGGCCTGGAGCGCGATCACGTCCTTCGAGAGCCACAGATAGAGCGGCAGGATCTGGAAGCTCGCCTCCAGTGCGATCGTCGCGACGATCGCTCCTGGCAGGACCTCCTGGAAGGTCAGCTTCTCGTTCGTCAGCAGGTAGTAGACGGAGAAGAGGAAGACGAACACGAAGAGCGTCGAGATCACGATCGTCAGGACGAGCGCGACGTAGGAGTTCCCGAAGATGTCCCCCGCGAAGCGCTCCAGGACGGCCACGCCGATAGAGCCGATGAGCAGACCGACGAAGAGCGTGATCAGCGACCCGACGAGAAAGAGCAACGCGAGCGCCTTGCCGTGGAAGAAGGACCGGTTCGGTTTCCCGTAGACGACGTTGAAGGCCGACTCGAGCACGCTGAACAGCGAGAGCGATCCCCACAGGACGAACACCCCGCCCACGATCCCGAGCGCCGTCGCGTTGTCCTGGATCTGCTCGACGACCCGGACGATGCTGTCGACCGACGTCTCCGGGAACGTCTTGTTCAACTCCGTGACGAGGAAGCTCGACTCGTCGGCCCGGCCGAAGAGACCGAGCAGGGCGAGCGCCAGGAACAGCAGCGGCACGAACGAGAGCAGCGCGAAGTAGGCGATCATCGCCGCGAGGTGGGTTCCGCGGTCGTTGAAGAACTTGGCGAACAGTTCGCGCATGCGCACATTTTCGACGCGGTGTTAGCTTCTCGCCGTGGCAGTCGCACAAAAAGCCCTCGCCGAGCTGACCGACATCTCCTCGCAGGTGCGCGCTGCAGTGCTCTTCGACGGGGGCGGGAACGTGCTCGCTTCGACGCTGCCTACCGAGCGTGCCGAGGGATTTGCGGTCGCGGCCAGGCTCCTCTGGGAGCAGGCCGAGGTCGTCCGGAGTGATGAGGATGCGAAGCTGACCCAGTTGGAAGCGGCGACGAAGGACGGCAGCGTCTTCATCGTGCGAGAGGCTGAGCAGACTCTCGCCGCCGTCACGTCGCCGGAGCCGACGGCAGGGCTCGTGTTCTACGACCTGAGGTCGGCGCTGCGCTCCGCCGCCGAGAAGCCGAAGAAGCGCAAGGCTCCCGCCAAGAAATCGACTTCGAAAGCAAAGCCCAGTGGGTCGTCGTAGCGCTCTCGCCTTCGGCGCCGCGATCGGGACGCTGCTCGGCATCGGCCTCTACGACCGATTCTTCCGAGGAGACCAGCGGATCGACCTTTACTTCGCGGACGGCTCCATGGTCTCGGTCACGGGCGGCTCGCCGGAGGCTGCCGTCGTGCTCCCGTACGCGCGTGAGGCGCTGCGGGCCGCGCAGTGAAGCGCGACGAGCTTGCGGCCGGAATCCGCGAGGCCTCCTACCTGGAGGGCGACTTCGTGCTCCGCTCCGGTCGCCGTTCGAGCTACTACCTCGACAAGTACCGCTTCGAGACGAGGCCGGAACTGCTGCAGCCGCTCGGAGAGCAGCTTGCTGCGCTCGTGGCCGAGCACGAGCCGGACGCAGTCCGGCTGGCGGCGCCGGAGCTGGGGGCCGTCGCCCTCGGCGCGGCGACGTCCCTCGTCTCCGGCCTGCCGTTCCTGATCGTCCGCAAGGAAGCCAAGGAGTACGGCACCGCCAACCGCCTCGAAGGCTCCTTCGAGCCCGGTGAGCGGGTCTGCCTGATCGAGGACGTCGTCACCTCCGGAGGGGCCGCCGTCGCCGCGATCGAGGCCCTCAGAGAAGCCGGTCTGGAGTGTCGAACCGTCGTCTGTGTAGTCGACCGCGAAGAGGGCGGAGCGGACGGCCTCGCGCGCCGCGCGACCCGCTTGGTTGCGTTGTTTCGGGCAGGAGAGCTCGCTTCGCCGCCGAAAAGTGCAGCAAAACCGCATGGTTGAGCCGAAATGGGCAGCCTGTTAGGGTCTTTCCCTGGCTCAACCATCCAAAGGGAGGAGAGGTACGTGACAAAGCAGGAGTTCGTTGACAAGGTGGCCTCTAGGGCGAACTTGTCGAGGCGCGATGCGGCTGCCGCAGTCGACGCGTTCCTCGACTCGATCACGGACGCGCTGAAGGGCGGCGACGACGTCGCCTTCACCGGGTTCGGGAAGTTCACGACGCAGTTCCGCAAGGCGCGGCAGGGCGTCAATCCGCGCAATCCCTCTCAGAAGGTGCAGATCCCCGCATCGACCGTTCCGAAGTTCTCCGCCGGTAGCCAGCTGAAGACGGCTGTCAAGGCCGGTGGCGCCAGCCGCGGAGACGGCGGCGGCGGCGGAGACGGTGGCGGCGGGTTCTAGCCGCACTGGGACGAAGGTTTCTCGCGAGGGCCGCGCAGAGCGCGGCCCTCGTCCGTTCCGAGGCTCTCGCTAGGCTGAAACCTCGATGACGTCGAACCTCGAAGCGGCGAAGCGCGTCGAGGCGACGACGTTCGGCGACCGGCTCGCCGAGGCCATCGACCGCAAGCGAACCCAGCTCGTCGTCGGGCTCGACCCCCAACGCGACCTCCTTCCCGTCGAGCTGGCCGGGGATGCCCACCAGGGGCGGGATCACACCGCGGATGCATTCGTTCGCTTCTGCAACGGGATCGTCGATGCGGTTGCTCCGTACGCCGTGGCCGTCAAGCCGCAGCTCGCGTTCTTCGAGGCGCTGGGGGCTGACGGCATGCGCGCCTTCGAAGAGGTGTGCGCGTACGCGCGACAGGCGGGCCTGCTCGTCATCGCCGACGGCAAGCGCGGCGACATCGGCTCGACGGCCCGCGCGTATGCGGCCGCGTACCTCGAGGGCTCGCCGCCTCTCGCCGACGCGCTGACGGTCAACCCCTACCTCGGTCGCGACTCTCTCGAGCCGCTGCTCGGCGCCTGCCGCCGCCATGGCGCGGGCGTCTTCTGCCTCGTCAAGACGTCCAACGAGGGCGGAGAGATCCAGGATCTGAAGCTCTCCGACGGCCTTCCGCTCTGGCAGCACGTGGCGAAGCTGGTCGCGGAGTGGGGCGAGGATCTGGTCGGTGAGCGGGGGCTCTCCAGCGTCGGAGCCGTCGTCGGCGCAACCCATCCGCGTGCAGTCGGCGAGGCACGCCGCCTGTTGCCGCAGTCGATTCTGCTCCTCCCAGGCGTCGGCGCGCAGGGCGCTTCCCCGGGAGACGTCGCGCGCGCCTTCACGAGCGGGCCGGCCAGCGCGCTCGTCGCGGCATCGCGCTCTGTCATCTACGCCTTCCGGTCCGCGTCCGAGACCGACTGGCGCTCCGCCGCGGCCGCGGAGGCAGCGCGGCTGAAGAGCGAGATCTGGGTGGCCGCCGGCTGGTGAGCGCTATCGACTGGCGCGCAGAGGCCCGGCGCTACGCCATACCGGTGCTGCTTCTGCTCCTCGTCACCGTCGGTGCACTCATCGTCCGTGGTGCGCTCGACGACTCCGAGCCGGCCGCTCGAGCGAAGCCCGCGCCCCGCGCACCGGCGAAAGTCGGCGTCAAGCGCGCCGCCGTGAAATTCCATCTGGTCGAGTCCGGCGACACCCTCGGCGGCATCGCCGAGCGGTACGGCACGACGGTTGCCCGCCTGCACGTTCTCAACCCGAAAATCGACGCCGGAGCTCTCCGCGTGGGCCAGCAGATTCGGCTGCCTGCACCGACCCGGTAGTTTGCGGGTCGTGAAGCTCAGGCTTCTCGGTCTCGCCGCCTTTCTCTCGCTCACCCCTTCGGCGCTAGCTGCCGGCCCGAGCGTGCAGGCGCGCGCCTATCTCGTCGCCGACGGGCGGGACGGGCACGTCCTGGCGGCCGAGGCTTCACGCCAGAAGCTCCCCATCGCCAGCATCACCAAGCTGATGACCGTCCTCGTCGCGCTCGAGCAGACGAAGCCCACGGACATCGTGACGGTGTCGCCGCAGGCGGCCTCGATCGGCGAGTCGTCCATCAATCTCCGCGCCGGCGAGCGGATCACCGTCCACGACCTGATCGAGGCGTCGCTCATCCAGAGCGCCAACGACGCCGCCTGGGCGCTCGCCTACCACGTGGGCCGGGGAGACGCAGAGCGTTTCGTCCGTGTCATGAACATCCGGGCTCGACAGTGGGGGCTCGCCGACACGCGCTTCGTCCGGCCGGACGGCCTCGACGTCTTCGGCCACGTCTCGAGCGCGCGCGACGTGACCGAGCTCGCTCGCATCGCGATGCGCAAGCCGCTCATCCGCTCGCTCGTCGACGAGCAGACGGAGACGATCTCGGGCGGCCGCCGCCTGCACACGTGGAACGACCTGCTGGGCGACTTTCCCGGGCTCGTCGGCGTCAAGACGGGTCATACGCGCGCCGCGGGCTGGTCGCAGGTCGCGGCAGCGCGTGGAACGGGCGTGACGGTGTACGCGACTCTGCTCGGTGGGCCGACGCGTGCGCAGCGAAACGCCGATCTCGCCACCCTTCTGCGCTACGGCCTCGAACGGTTCCGGCTCGTCCAGCTCGTCCGGCCCGGAAGCGTCTACGCGCAGGCCGAGACGTCATATGGACGGGGCAAGGTCGATCTCGTCGTCGAGCGCCCGCTCCGCTACGCCGCGCGCCTCGACCAGCGCTTCGTCGAGCGCATCGTTGCTCCGACGGCCGTCGATCTGCCCGTCCAAAAAGGCGACCCGCTCGGCGAGGTGCGCGTCTTCGACCGGGGCCGGATCGTCGCTCGCGCGCCGCTGGTCGCTTCGCGCTCGGTTGAGAGCCCGGGACCCTTGGAGCGCGCGCGGTGGTATTCAGCGGAAACCGGCCGCAACGTCTGGAGCTGGGTCTCCTGATCGTCACCGTCACCTTGAACGCCGCACTCGACCGCACGCTGACCGTGCCGAACTTCCAGCGCGGCCAGCGACACCGTGCGAGCGCCGGCCTCACGCTGGCCGGCGGCACGGGGATCAATATCGCCAGGGCACTGAAGCTCCTCGACGTCCCCGTGGTCGCGACCGGGCTGGCGGGGGGCAGGATCGGCGAGCGCATCATCGAGGACCTGACCAGCGAGGCGATCTTGAACGACTTCGTGCGCATCGAAGCCGAGTCGCGCACCTCCACCGCCGTCGTCGACCCGACGGCGTCCGCCTACACGGAGGTCTACGAATGGGGCCCGCACGTCGAGCCCGAGGAGCTCGAGCGGCTGCGCGAGAAGATCCACTACTTGGCGCGCGGTGCCGACACCGTCGTGTTTGCCGGCTCCTTGCCCCGCGGGGTGTCCGAGGACTTCTACGCCGAGGCGATTCGCGACCTCAACAAGCGCAAGGTCGAGACCGTTCTGGACTCGGAAGGGGAGCCCTTGCGGCTGGGGGCGAGCGCAGAGCCGATGCTCGTCTCGCCGAACCAGCGCGAGGCCGAGAGCCTCGTCGGCCAGGAGTTCCACGACGACCAGGACTTCACGTTGGCCCTGGACGACATCCATGAGCTGGGTGCGCGAAACGTCTTGATCACGCAGGAGTCCGGGTGCTTCGCTCTCCTGAAAGAGGAGCGACAGCTGAAGCGGCTGCGGGCGGTCGCGCCGCGGATCGAGGCGGCCTCGACGGTCGGCTCGGGAGACGTGCTGCTCGCCGGTTTCCTTGCCGCTCGCTTCCTGGGCAAGCCGCTCGACGAGGCGCTGCGGAGCGCGGTCGGCGCGGGAGCCGCGTCGACGCTCGAGATCGGAGCCGGGCGCTTCGACCCGCGGGAGGCGAGCCGCCTGGCCAGTGCGGTCGAGGTTGCAGAGCTGGAGCCGGTCGCGTCCTGAGGAGGTGGTACGATCGACTGCCACTTGAGAGGCGAAGGCACAAACGTTTTTTCTGGCCCAGGCGACGTACCGAGCCTGGGTTTTTTGCATCGTGAGGAGGCTTGTCAGTGGACGTAGAGATTGGTCGCGGCAAGAAGGCGCGCCAGGGCTACGGGTTCGACGACATCGCGATCGTCCCGAGCCGTCGCACGCGCGACCCGCAAGACGTGGACATCGGCTGGAAGCTGGGCCCGCACCTGCTCGAGCTCCCGCTCATCGGCTCGGCCATGGACGGTGTCGTCTCGCCGGCGACGGCGATCCAGCTCGGCAAGCTCGGCGGGCTCGGCGTGCTCAACCTCGAGGGGATCTACACCCGCTACGAGAATCCTGACGCCGAGCTCGAGCGGATCGCCAAGCTGCCGAAGGACAAGGCGACGCGAGGCCTGCAGGAGATCTACGCGCGCCCGCCCGAGCCCAAGCTGATGGCCGAGCGCATCGAGGAGATCAAGCGCGCGGGCGTGCTCGCCGCCGGCTCGCTCACGCCGCAGAAGGTGCGCGACCACTACGAGCTCGTGCTCGAGGCCGGCCTCGACATCCTGGTCATCCAGGGCACGGTCGTCTCCGCCGAGCACGTGTCCTCCAACGGGTCGGCGCTCAATCTCAAGGAGTTCATCGCCGACCTGCCGATTCCGACGCTCGTCGGCGGCTGCGCCTCGTACCAGACCGCGCTGCACCTGATGCGCACCGGAGCCGAGGGAGTCCTCGTCGGCGTCGGCCCCGGACACGCGTGCACTACGCGAGGAGTTCTCGGCGTGGGCGTGCCACAGGCGACGGCCATCTCCGACGCTGCTGCGGCGCGGGTCCAGCACCTGCTCGAGACCGGCAAGTACGTGAACGTGATCGCCGACGGCGGCATGCGCACCGGCGGCGACATCGCGAAGGCGGTCGCGTGCGGCGCTGACGCGGTCATGGTCGGCTCTCCGCTTTCCCGCGCCAAGGAGGCTCCCGGCCGCGGCTATCACTGGGGCATGGCGACCTTCCACCCGACGCTCCCGCGCGGGGCACGCGTCCAGACCGAGCAGGTGGCGTCGCTCGAGGAGATCGTCGTCGGCCCCGCGCGTGAGAACGACGGCACGCTGAACCTGATGGGCGCCCTGCGGACCTCGATGGCGACCTGCGGCTACGAGTCGATCCACGATTTCCAGAAGGCCGAGGTCATGCTCGCGCCGTCGATCAAGAACGAAGGCAAGATCCTGCAGCAAGCCCAGAAAATCGGAATGGGTTAGTGGTCGACCCGGCAACATTCGGCGGTCTCTGGCGGCTGCAAAGACGGCGCCTGGCCGCGTCCTCAGTCACCCCCGTGCTTTCAAGCACGGGGGCTCCCTGCGTCCTTCCCAGGCTTGCTTTTCGCTCGCCAGAGAGCCACCAATGTCACCGGGCCGACCACTGAGCAACGTCGTCCCACTTCCTGCCGTCGAGCCGGCCGCCGAGGAGCGGCCGGTGCTCGTTCTGGACCTCGGCGGCCAGTACTCGCAGCTGATCGCCAGGCGCGTCCGCGAGTGCCGTGTCTACTCCGAGCTCGTCCACCACTCGATCTCGCCTGAGGCGGTGCGCGCCAGGAACCCGCTGGCGCTCGTCCTCTCCGGCGGCCCGGCCTCGGTCTACGCGGAGGGTGCTCCCAGGATCGACCCAAAGATCTTCGAGCTCGGCATCCCGACGCTCGGCATCTGTTACGGCATGCAGCTGATGGCGCAGGATCTCGGCGGACGAGTCGAGCGAACCGGCGTCTCGGAGTTCGGCAAGACCGACGTCAAGGCCGAAGAGGGCGCGCTCTTCACAAACCTTCCGCCCGAGCAGGTGGCGTGGATGAGCCACCGCGACTCGGTGACCGCGCCGCCCGAGGGCGCGCGAGTCGTGGCGTCGTCGCCCTCGACACCGATCGCGGCCTTCGAGGATCCGGACCGCGGCCTGTATGGCGTCCAGTTCCACCCGGAGGTCGTGCACACGCCCTACGGCAACGACCTGCTGAAGAACTTCCTCTACACGGTCGCCGACGCGCCGCCCACCTGGACGGCCGCCGCGGTGATCGAGGAGCAGGTCGAGCGCATCAGGGCGCAAGTCGGCGACCAGCGCGTGCTCTGCGCGCTGTCCGGCGGGGTCGACTCCGCGGTCGCAGCGCTGCTCGTCTACAAGGCGATCGGCGACCAGCTGACCTGCGTCTTCGTCGACCACGGCCTGCTGCGGAAGGACGAGGCCATCCAGGTCGTCGAGACGTTCGGGAACCACTTCCACGTCCCGCTCGTGCACGTCGACGCGGAGGAGCGGTTCCTCGCGCGCCTGCAGGGGATCACGGATCCGGAGGACAAGCGGCGCGCGATCGGCGAGGAGTTCATCCGCGTCTTCGAGGAGGAGTCGCAGAAGATTCACACGGACCAGGTCAAGTACCTCGTCCAGGGCACGCTCTACTCGGACGTGATCGAGTCCGGCGGGTCCGGTGACGGCGTCGCCGCGATCATCAAGTCCCATCACAACGTGGGCGGCCTACCCGAGGAGATGGACCTCGAGCTCGTCGAGCCCCTGCGGATGCTCTTCAAGGACGAGGTGCGGCGTGTCGGCGAAGAGCTCGGACTACCCGAGAGGATGGTCTGGCGCCAGCCGTTCCCGGGGCCGGGGCTCGCGATCCGGATCATCGGCGACGTCACGGAGGAACGGCTCGAGATCCTGCGCGAGGCCGACTCGATCCTGCAGGAGGAGATCCGCCGCGCCGGCCTCTACCGCGACCTCTGGCAGAGCTTCGCCGTCCTGCCCGCGATCCGTTCCGTCGGCGTCCAGGGCGACGAGCGCACGTACGCCTATCCGATCGTGATCCGCGCGGTCACGTCGGAAGACGCGATGACCGCCGACTGGGCCCGGCTGCCCTACGACCTGCTGGAGACGATCTCCAGCCGGATCATCAACGAGATCCCGGCCGTGAACCGCGTCGCGCTCGACATCTCGTCGAAGCCGCCCAGCACCATCGAGTGGGAGTAGCTAGCGCGGCGGGGCAGGCCGGCCGGCACGCTTCGCAGCCAACTCGACGTCGATCTTTGCGGCAAGCTCGCGCAATAGCTTCACGGTCGGGTGATCCTCGGCCCACCGCTGGAGCTCGGCTCTACTCTTCTTCCTCTTCATCGCCTCCTCCGAGGAGGTCCGAGATCTTCCGAAGTTCGACGACCATGTCGCTCAATGCGAACAGGATAGCCCGCACTTCTTCGCGGTAGATACCGGGCTCGGGCGCCGCCGTGCTCACGACGCCATCATCTGCCTAGCGTCCGTTCGCTCGCAAGAGTCGGAACAAGGCTTGTCTCGTTTAGCGTTCCCGGCTGATGATCTACCGGTTCCTCGGGTTCTGGGTGCTGCGCCGGGCGTTCCGGTTGCTGACGGTGGACGACGGCCGTCCGCTTCGTGACCGCCTCACCCATGAGGCGCGGCGGATCCTCGTCGGCGCGGCGATCACGCTTGCGCTGCTCGTCGTCGCCGTCGTCCTCGGGATTGCGGTCCTGATCGCCCTCGTCGCCTGACGCCTAACGCCGTCTCGAGTGGGAATAGGCTTGCGGGCGTGGCGCATCACGTCTCCGTCCGGGGAGTCGACATCAAACTGCGCCGGCCCTGGGTCGCGTTCGTGCTCGCGATCGTCACGTTCGGCATCTACTACCTCTACTGGTACTACGTCTCGAACGCCGATCTGAACGAGTACGGCGAGCGGCTCGAGGAGCAGTCGAATCCACTCCGGGTCAGCGCCGGCCTGGCAACGCTGGCAGTCTCGGTCGGCGGGCTTCTGATCGTGCCGCCGTTTATCTCGCAGTGGCGGTTCTATCGTCGGATCCAGAAGGCGCAGGACCTGGCCGGGATCGATCCCAAGATCAACCACGTCCTCGGCTTCGTGCTCTTCCTGGTCGCCCTCGTCCTGCTGCCCTTCGAGATTCCCTACGCACAAGGGCACCTGAACCGGCTGTGGGAGCACGAGGCGGGCGAGCGGGAGAAGCACGAGCTCGGGCTCCGCGGGTCACCGGCGCGCTAGGTAATAACCTTCCGCCGTGAGCCCCTGCTCGCTAGTGGAGCGGCTCGCCGCGGCACGGATCGGCGAGACGTTCAACCAGTACGCGCACGCGCCGGCGCTCTGCGAGCGGCTGGCTGCGTACCTCGTGCGCCGTGCAGAGGCGCAGATCCTGCTCGTCGGCGAGGCCGCCGGTTACCGCGGCGCCCGGGTCAGCGGGTTGCCGTTCACGTCCGAGCGTCAGCTCACCGGCGAGGGACCGGCCGAGGCCACGGCGACGATCGTGCACCGCGTGCTGGCCGAGCTCGGGCTCGAGGAGCAGGTGCTCCTCTGGAACGTCGTTCCGACTCACCCGCACCGCCGCGGCGAGCCGCGCTCCAACCGCCGGCCGGCGCGCGCTGAGGTCGTGGAGGCCAGCGTCTTCGTGGACGAGTTGGCCCGTAACCGCCGCGTGGTCTCCGTCGGTCGCTTGGCCGAGCGGGCGCTGGGCGCGCCGTACGTGCGTCATCCCTCGCACGGCGGCGCGAAGACCTTCCGGGAGGGACTTGCCCGCCTCGTCTGACCTGCCGGTCCGGCGAAACACGATCCTGCTGGCCGCGGTCACGGCCGTGAACCTGACCGTGCTCCAGCTGGTCGCCGCGGTCGCGTCGCTGACGTTCGTCCTCGTGACCGGGTTCGAGGCCCTGCTCGGGCTCGGCCCGGCGATCTTCCTTACGGCGGCGGCGCTGACCGCTTTGCCCGCGGGCCGGGCCATGGATCGCTTCGGGCGCGTGCCGGTGATCGTCGGCGGGCTCGTCGTCGGCGCGATCGGCTGCGTGCTGACCGCGGCGGCCACCCGTTGGGACTCGACGCCACTCGTGATCCTCGGCTTCATGCTGATCGGCGCCCAGGGCGCGACGAACCTGCTGATCCGCACCGCGGCGGGCGACATGTACCCACCCGAGCGACGCGCGCGCGGAATCTCGCTCGTGCTCTTCGGCGCCGTGTTCGGAGCCATTCTCGGCCCGGCCGTGTTCAGCCCGCTCTTCGCGGGCAAGGAAGTCGATGCCGACACCCTGACCGTGCCGTGGCTGGCGGCGGGCGGCCTGTCGATCGTCTCGATGCTGATCGCCCTCGCCATTCGGCCCGACCCCAAGGTGATCGGCGAGCGGATCTCCGGATCGTCCGGGGCTGCTCCGTCCGGGCCGGCCGCGCCGCTCAGCGAGATCATCCGCCGCCCCGGAGTGATTCCGGCGATGATCGCGGCGCTGGCGAGCTTCATGGTCATGGTCTCGGTGATGAACCTGACCGGCTACGTCGTCGTGGATCACCACCACCACTCCCAGGATGCCGTCTTTCCCATCGTCGGCGCGCATGTCCTCGGCATGTACGCGCTCGTCCTCGTCGTGGGGACGCTCATCGATCGAATCGGCCGGCGCATCGCGCTGATCGGCGGGCTCTTCATCGTCGCGGCGTCGTGCTCGGGGCTGCTCTTTTTCGACGGGGTCTGGATGACGGCTGTCCTCCTCTTCGGCCTCGGCCTGGGCTGGAACCTCTCGTTCGTCGCGGCGACCGCCGAGCTCGCGGACAAGACCTCACCTGCCGAGCGCGGGAAGCTCCTGGGCTTCAACGATCTGCTCGCAGGCCTGCTCGGAGCCGGCCTCGCCCTCGCCGGCGGAGTGGCGCTCGACGTCCTCGGCGTGGGCGCGCTGGCGATCGGAGCAACCGTCTTGGCGCTGGCGCCCGCCTTCCTCATCACCCGTGTCAGGCCCGCCGAGGCGATTTCGCCCTAAATCCCTGGTAGAATCGCGCCTCGGCGGGCGCCAGGTCCCGCCGTTTTTATGACAAAGACATACAACGCAAAGCCGGGAGAGATCGAGCGCCTCTGGTACGTCGTCGACGCCGAGGGGAAGACCCTTGGGCGCCTGGCGACCCAGATCGCCGACACGTTGCGTGGCAAGCGCAAGCCCCAGTACACGCCGCACGTGGACACGGGTGACTTCGTCGTCGTCGTCAACGCCGAGAAGATCCACGTGACCGGCAAGAAGCTGGACGAGAAGATGTACTACCGGCACTCCGGGTATCCGGGCGGCCTGCGCAAGCGAACCCTTCGCGAGGAGCTCGATCGCCGGCCGACCGAGGTGCTACGGAAGGCGGTCCGAGGGATGCTGCCGAGAACTCGACTCGGGCGCGCCCAGCTGACGAAGCTGAAGATCTACGCCGGTCCCGACCATCCGCACGACGCGCAGGCGCCGAAGGCGCTGCCGCTGGAGAACGGACATGGCTGAGCAGGCGACCTACCAGGGCACGGGCAAGCGCAAGACCTCGGTGGCCCGGGTGATCCTGCGTCCAGGCGACGGCGCGACCTGGATCAACGGGCGGACGATCGAGGACTATTTCCCGCGCGCGACGCACCGCACGATCGTGATGTCGCCTCTCAAGCTCGCGGGCGCCGAGGGCCGGTACGACCTGCGCGTGCGCGTCAACGGCGGCGGCCCGACCGGCCAGGCAGGCGCCGTCCGTCACGGCATCGCCCGCGCGCTCGTCGAGGCCGACCCCGAGTTGCGCATCCCTCTCAAGCGTGAGGGCTTCCTGACGCGCGACGCACGGAAGGTCGAGCGCAAGAAGGCTGGTCTGCACAAGGCGCGCAAGGCGCCCCAGTTCTCCAAGCGCTAATTGGCTCGTAGGCACTTCGGGACCGACGGCGTGCGGGGTGTCGTCGGCAAGGACCTGACTGTGGACCTGGTCGAGAAACTCGGTTACGCCGCCGCACTCTGGTCCGGTCGCGGCCGGGTATTCGTCGGGCGCGACACGAGGGCCTCCGGCGTCGAGCTGGAGGAGGCCTTTGCGAAGGGGGTCGCCATCGCGGGCGGGAACGCCGTCCTCGCGGGCGTGCTGCCGACACCCGCGGTCGCGCTGCTCTCGCTCGACCTCGGCGCGGTCATCTCGGCCTCCCACAATCCGCCCGAGTACAACGGCGTGAAGCTCTTCGACGGCGAAGGACAGAAGCTCTCCGACGAGTCCGAGGAGGAAATCGAGGCGCTGCTCGACGAGCCGGTCGCGAGTCGCGCTGCGGGCCAGATCGACCGCGTGAGCATCGCTCCCGACAGCTACTTCGAGCACATCGTCGAGCGCTTCGGCAGCGATCTCACCGGTCTTCGCATCGCAGTCGACTGCGCCAACGGCGCGTACTCGGACATCGCGCCCAGAGCGTTCGAGAGCCTGGGGGCAATCGTCGACGCCGTCGGTGTGACCCCCGACGGGACGAACATCAACGACGGCTGCGGGGCGACCGACCTCTCCCTGCTGCAAGCCGTGGTGGCCGAGGGCGACTACGACCTCGGAATCGCCTTCGACGGAGACGGCGACCGGATGCTCGCGGTCGACGCGGAGGGCGAGCCGGTGGACGGTGACCAGATCCTCGCCGTCCTCGCAATCCACCTCGGGGTCGGTCTCGTCGCCGTCACGGTGATGACGAACCTCGGCTTCCACCGCCTGATGGGGCAGCACCGGGTCCGGGTTGTCACGACACCCGTGGGCGATCGTTACGTCTTACAGGCGCTGCGCAAGGAGGGAGGCATCCTGGGCGGCGAGCAGTCGGGTCACATCATGTATCTGCGCGACCATGTGACCGGTGACGGCCTGGCCGCCGCGCTCGTCCTGTGCGAAGCGATCAAGGGACGCACGCTGCGCAGGGCCGTGTCGGTCCTGCAGCGGTATCCGCAGGCGAAAGAGAATGTGCCTGTTGTCACGATGGAGCTGAGTTTGCCTGTCCTGCAGGAGGTCGAGCGCATGAACGAGGCCCTGCAGGGAACGGGGCGTGTGCTCGTCAGGGCGTCCGGGACCGAGCCGGTCGTGCGAGTGCTGGCCGAAGCGGAAACGCGTCTTGAAGCTGACGAGCTCTGTGGTAAAATCAGTGCTCTCGTTCGATCCGAGCTCGGTTGACCGATCTCCAACGCGGGAGATCGCGATTGCCGGGCTCTTGCGCATTTAGGAGGGAGGGCGTCTCGTGTGCGGAATCATCGGATACGTCGGCCCTCGGGTCGCCAAACCGCTTCTCATCCAGGGGCTCGAACGCCTGGAGTACCGCGGGTATGACTCGGCCGGCGTAGCGCTCCTCGAGAACGGTGAGCTCGATTACGTGCGCGCCGTCGGGAACCTCGCGAAGCTGAAGGCAGCCGCCAGGTCGAACGGTTCCGCATCGTCGATCGGCCTCGGCCACACGCGCTGGGCGACGCACGGCCGTGTCTCCGAGGAGAACGCCCACCCGCTCGCCGGCTGCGACGGCGGCAAGGTCGCGATCGCCCTGAACGGGATCGTCGAGAACTACCGCGAGCTCAAGACTTCGCTGCAGAAGGACGGGCACACGTTCAGCTCAGAGACGGACGCCGAGACGGTCGTCCACCTGATCGAGCGCCACTACGACGGCAACCTCACGGAGGCGGTTCGTGCCGCCTACCGCGAGCTCGAGGGCCACTTCGCCTTCGTGGTCGTGCACAAGGACCACCCGCAGGAGCTCGTCGGCGCCCGCGTCCAGTGCCCGCTCCTGGTCGGCGTCGGCGACGGCGAGATGTTCCTGGCCTCGGCATCGACCGCCTTCCTGCGCGAAACGCGCAACATCCAGCTGATCGAAGACGGCGAGATCGTCTCGATCACGCCTGACGGCGCGGTTTTCACGAGCGTGGAGGACGGCCCGGTCGAGCGGAGCGTGATCGAGGTCGACTGGGACGACGAGCAGGCCGAGAAGTCGGGCTACGAGACGTTCATGCTCAAGGAGATCTACGAGCAGCCGGAGGGCGTGCGCGAGACAATCGGCGACCGCGTTCGCCACGGGAAGCTCCTCCTCGAGGAGATCGGGCTCTCCGACAAGGAGATCCGCAACCTGCGGCGCATCGTCATCCTCGCCTGCGGCACCTCCTACCACGCCGGGGTCGTCGGTCGCTACGTGATCGAGGAGTGGGCGCGCATCCCCGTCGAGCCCGACATCGCGAGCGAGTGGCGCTATCGAAACCCGGTCCTGTCGAAGGACACGCTCGTGATCGGCATCTCGCAGTCCGGCGAGACCGCCGACGTCCTCGCAGCGATGAAGGTCGCCCGCGAGAAGGGCGCTCGCACGGTGGCGATCACGAACCACATGGGCTCGCAGATCACGCGCGAGGTCGACTCGGTGCTGTACACGCGCACGGGGCTCGAGGTGGGCGTCGCCGCTTCCAAGACGTTCACCGCCCAGGTTGCGCTCATCGACCTGCTTGCACTGAAGCTCGCCAAGGTGAAGCGGACGATCCCCGAGGACGAGATCGAGTTCATCATCGACGAGCTCTACACGCTCCCGGAGAAGATGCAGGCGTTCCTCGACGGTGCCCATCCGATCGAGGAGATCGCCCAGCGGCACTACGAGAAGCCCTTCTTCCTCTACCTCGGCCGTCACATCGGCTTGCCCGTCGCCCTCGAGGGGGCATTGAAGCTGAAGGAGATCTCGTACATCCCGACGGAGGCGTACTCGGCCGGCGAGATGAAGCACGGTCCGATCGCGCTGCTCGACAGCGAGACGCCCGTCGTCTGCGTCGCGACCGACTCGCACGTCTACGACAAGGTCGTTTCGAACATCCAGGAGACAAGGGCACGCGGGGCCCAGGTGATCGCGATCGCCACCGACGGCAACGAGGACATCCAGCATCACGCCGACGACGTCATCTACGTGCCGAAGACGCCTGCCTTCCTGCAGGCTGCCCTGGCGATTCTTCCGCTCCAACTGCTCGCGTACCGCATCGCCAGGCTCAAGGGCATGAACGTCGACCAGCCTCGCAACCTGGCCAAGACGGTCACCGTCGAGTAATGGTCCGGCGCCACGGGCGCCGGACTCGCGAAAAGTGCTTCGCACTTTTCGCGACTAAGAGCACACCTCGTCAAGCGCCGACGCCGTTGACCTGCGTGTAGTTGTCTCAAGACCCGGCCTCCGGGTTCGGCGCGGACGAACTACCTCTTTAGAGGGACGCGCGGCCCGCCCAGAGCGGCGAAGCTTGGGTTGATGCCTGCGGCTATCACCCTGCGACCCCTGATCTTGGGGGCGCTCATGAGCTCGGCCCTCGTCTTCGTGCTGTTCGTGATCTACGAGCGGCCCGGCCTCGGGATCGGCCATTTCCTCTACATCTCCATCGCGCTCGCCGCGATGGCCGGAGGTCCTACTCTTGGGGCACTGGCAGGCACGCTGGCGACCGTCCTCTACGTCTCGGGCGTACTCCTCAATCCCAAGATGCCATCGCACGAGATCCTGAGCGCCGGGACGTTCACTCGCCTGGCGACCTACGTCTGCATCGGCGCGTTGATCGGCTGGTTCGCAAGCCGCAACCGGACGATGATGGGCGAGCTGAGAGTCCTCGCCGAGCGCGACACCCTGACCGGCCTGCCGAACACGCGTGCGTTCGAGGCCGCGATCACCCGTCGGCTCGCATCCGGGATTCCTTTCGCCTTGCTTCTTGCTGACATGGACTTGCTCGGCGAGTTCAACCGAGACGAGGGCTTCGCCGCTGGAAACGAGGCGCTGCGGAAGCTGGCGGAGAACCTGGCCGGCGCGGTGAGCCCCGGCGACGACGTCGCCCGTGTCGGCAGCGACGAGTTCGCTGTGCTGGTCTCCATCCAGGCTTCGACGGAAGCCACGAAGCGGGCGGGCGAGCTCGAACGGATCCTGGGGTCGGGACGCGCCAAGGCGACGGTCGGCTGGGCCATCTACCCGCACGACGGCGACAACGCGCTCGCGCTCTACCGCGCAGCGAACGAGCGGCTCTACGCCCGCAAGGTGATGCGCAGCTACGTCAGGCCACGCGCGTTGCACGAAGTCCCCGCCTAGCTCGCGATACGTTTTCTTCCGTGGTCGTCAGGCTTAGCGTCCTGGTCGGTGCGCTCGCGGTCGGCCTCGTGCTTGCCTCGCCGGCCGCAGCTCCGCCGACCCGCTGGAAGCTTCCGCCGGGGTTTCGCATCGAGACATACGCCTCCGGCCTCGAGGGCCCGACGGCGATGGCCTGGGGACCGGACGGTCGGCTCTACGTGACTCAGGAGGGCGGCTCGCTCGCCGTCGTCGATCGCGGCTCCCGTCGGCCGAGAGTCGTCGCGCGCAGCCTGCGAACGCCGCTCGGGCTCGCGTGGAAGGGGCAGTTGCTCTTCGTCTCCCAACAAGGGCGACTCGAACGTTTCGTCCTACGAGGCGCGAAGCTGGGCTCTCGGCGAACCCTGCTACGCGGGCTTCCGTTCGGCCGGCATCAGCAGGACAACGTGGTCGTTGGCGGCGATGGACGGCTCTATCTGGGGAGCGGGTCGACCTGCGACGCGTGTAACGAGCGGGATCGCCGGAGCGCGACCG
The DNA here is from genome assembly GCA_963771725.1 of uncultured Actinomycetes bacterium. Taxonomy (GTDB): domain Bacteria; phylum Actinomycetota; class Thermoleophilia; order Gaiellales; family Gaiellaceae; genus VAXT01. The sequence goes on from CAVYUO010000004.1 coordinate 69,345, forward strand.
TCCTCTCGCTGCGGCCCGACGGCACCGACCTGCGAGTCGTTGCCCGCGGGCTGAGGAATCCGTTCGGTCTCGCGGTTCAGCCGGAGACCAACAGGCTGTACGCCTCGGTCAACGAGCAGGACGAGCTCGGCACCGCGGCCCGGCCCGAGCCCGCCGAGACGGTGGTGATCGTGCGGCCCGGGGCGTTCTACGGCTGGCCACGCTGCTGGCCGAGCTATGCCCGCAAGCGGATGGTCGGCCGTTGCCAGGGCGTCACGCCGCCGGTGGCGTACCTCGAGCCGCACTCCTCGGCGGACGGCATCGCGTTCTACACGGGCGACTCGTTCCCGGAGACCTACCGCGGCGATCTCTTCGTCGCTCTCTGGGGCCAGTACAACTCGTCGCGGCACGGCCGCCGGGTGATCCGTCTCGACCTCTTGCCGGACGGGAAGTCGCGGCAGGTGGTCGATTTCGCCGGGGGTTTCGATCACCCGCTGGCGCTGCTCGTCGATCCGAACGGCGGGTTGCTGGTCGCGGACTGGGGCCGAGGCGTGATCTACCGCATCCAGGCCCGGGGGAAGCCCTAGCTACTAGGAGGGGGCCGGCGGAGGCGCTTCGTCTCGGCGCGCCTGCGTTTCGTGTCGAGGCGCCGTTGCTTCGCCCTGGCCGACGGCTTCGTCGGCACGCGGCGGCGCTTGATCTTCAATGCCTCGCGCAACTGATCTGCGACCCGCTCCACGGCCAGCTCGCGGTTCCGCGCCTGGCTACGCTCGTCCTGGGCGATCGCACGAAGCACAGGCCCCGTCTTGCGCAGCACGCGGCTCTTCTGGTGCGGTGAGAGCGAGGCCGAGGCCTCGACGTCGAAGAGCGCCTCGACGCGCGTCTCGGACTTCTGGGCGTGCTGGCCGCCCGGCCCGCTGGAGCGCGAGAAGCGAAGCTGGATCTCCGAGAGCGGGATCGAGACCGAGCGGGTGACGCGAATAGACTCGCCGTCCATGACGGCCATTGTGGTGCCCGCATGATGATCGGCGTCGACCTGATCGAGATCGACCGCGTCGAGCGGGCTCTCGCCCGCTATCCGGGCTTCAAGGATCGGTGCTTCACGAAGGCGGAGCAGGCCTACTGCGACTCGCGGGCAAACCCGGCCCAGCATTACGCCGCGCGCTTCGCGGCCAAGGAGGCAGTCGGCAAGGCGCTCGGCTCCGGCGTCTTCTTCACCTGGCGCGAGATCGAGATCCGCGGGCGGCCCAAGCCCGGGGTCGCGTTGACCGGCCGCACCCAGAAGTGGGCCGAGAAAGTCGGCGCGGGGCAGATCGACCTCTCGATGACGCACTCGCGTGAGCTGGCGGCTGCGGTCTGTCTCGTCTCGCCGGATGCTTGAGCCCCTCTACACCGCCGACGAGATGCGCGCCGCGGAGGAGCGCTATCCGGGCTCCGAGGAAGAGCTGATGGAGCGGGCGGGACGTGCCGTCGCCGAGGAGGCCATGCGGCGGTGGCCGGACGCGAAGCGCTTCGTGGCTGTCTGCGGCGGCGGGAAGAACGGGGGAGACGGCCGGATCGCGGCCGACATCCTGCGCGCTGCCGGAAGGGACGTGGAGATGGCGGACGATCCCCGGGGGGCCGAGGTCGTTCTCGACGCGCTGTTCGGAACGGGGTTTCACGGCGAGCCGAGGCCGGACGCCGCGCGGCTGATCGAGGCGATCAACGATTCCGGCGCGGGCGTGGTCGCCGTCGACATCGCCTCCGGCGTCAACGCCTCGACCGGCGAGGTGTCGGGCGTCGCGGTTCGCGCCGACCTCAGCGTCACCTTCCATGGGCGCAAGGTGGGCCACGAGGTCTCGCCGGGGCGGTTCCACGCGGGCGAGGTCGTCGTGGCCGACATCGGGCTCGAGCCCGTCGCCACGGGGAACTCGCGCGCGACCAGTGAGATCCTGAGCGTCGTCCCGCGCCGGTCTCCAGAGGACAACAAGTACAGCTCGGGCCACGTCGTCATCGTCGGCGGCTCGCCCGGCATGACCGGCGCGCCTTGTCTGAGCGCGCTCGCCGCGCTGCGCGCCGACGCCGGCTACGTCGCGCTGGCGGGCCCGAAGTCCGCGATCCCGGTCTTCGAGCACTGGGTCCTCGAAGCAGTCAAACGGCCGCTGCCGGAGGACGACGAGGGGTTGCTGACTGCTGACGGGGTCGACGAGGTGCTCGATCTCGTTGGCAAAGGCGGAGCCCTTGCGATCGGTCCGGGCCTCGGCCGCAGCGAGGGCACGAAGGAGCTCGTGCGGCGAGTCCTGGCAGAGACAAACGTGCCCGCAGTGGTCGACGGCGACGCTCTCCACGAGCTCGAGCCTGCCGACTGGCCGGCTCCGCGCGTCCTGACCCCGCACTCGGGCGAGCTCGCCCGTCTGCTCGGCGTCGAGTCGGATTGGGTCGACGCGCATCGGCTCGGGGCGCTCGATCGTGCGGTCGAGCGCTTCAAGTGCATCGTCCTGCTCAAAGGCGCCGGCACCCTGGTGGGTGAGCCCGGCGCAGGGGCGATCGTCTGCGGCGGAGACCCTGCCCTGGCGACCGCCGGAACGGGCGACGTCCTCACTGGCATCGTCGCGGGGTTCCTCGCCAAGGGAGTCGAGCCGCGACTGGCCGCCGCCGCGGCTGCCGTCGCCCATACGGAGGCCGCCCGCGAGGCTCCCCAGAAGAACGGGCTGATCGCGAGCGACCTGATCGATGCCCTGCCCGGGGTGCTCGCCGCCTAGTAGGTGGAACTCGCGCGAAACTTCCGTCCGTATGCATCGATCTGAGATCACCATCGACCTCGGCGCCGTTCGGCGCAACGTCCGTGCGCTCCGCAAGGCGCTCGACCCGGCCGAGCTGTGGGCGGTCGTCAAGGCCGACGCCTACGGGCACGGTGCCGTCGACGTGGCAGGGGTGGCACTGGGAGAGGGTGCGCTCGCGCTCTGCGTGGCGACCGTCGCGGAGGCGTTGCCGCTGCGCCGAGAGTTTCCGGGCGTACGCATCCTCGTCATGGGCCCCGCCTCGGGCCGCGAGATCGCCCAGGCCCGCGACGCCGATCTCGACCTGGCCGTCTCGGACGATGCGATTCCGGAGGGCGTCCGCGTCCATCTGAAGCTCGAGACGGGCATGGGCCGGTGGGGCCTAGCCGAGCTGCCTGCTCCGACGGTCGAGGTCGTCGGCCTGATGACCCACCTCGCCACCGCCGACAGCGACCCCGACTACGCGCGCTCCCAGCTCCAGCGCTTCGAGGAGGCGACCGCCGGACTACCGAACCTGATCCGGCACGCGGCCAACAGCGCCGCCGCGCTTCGGCTCCCGGAGTCGCGCCTGGATGCGGCGCGCTGCGGGATCGCGCTGTACGGCCTCTCACCGTTCGGCGAGATCCCGGCCGCGGACGGGCTGGAGCCCGCGCTCCGCTGGGACAGCTATCTCGCGCAGGTGCGTCGCCTGGCTCCTGGTGAGAGCACGGGGTACGGGCGGAGGTTCGTCGCCGAGAGCGAAACCTGGATCGGGATCGTCCCGGTCGGCTACGCGGACGGCTTCCGGCGCGACATGACGGGGACCCAGGTGCGGGTGGGCGGCGAGCCAAGGCACGTCGTCGGGACGATCTCGATGGACGCTCTGGCCGTCGAGCTCGATCGAGAGCTTCCCCTCGGCACGCCCGTCACCCTGATCGGCCACGGCGTTCTGGCAGAGGATCATGCGCGGGTCGCCGACACGATCAACTACGAGATCGTCTGCGGGATCGAGTCGAGCCCGCTGCGGGCCCGGAGGACGGTGCTCGATGCGTGACCTCGCCCGGGAGGTGCTCGAGGGAGAGGAAGCGTGGGTCGTCGGCGGCGCGATTCGCGACGAGCTGCTCGGGCGCGAGGTCGTCGATCTCGACATCGCCTGCCGCGAGCCGAAGCAGGCAGCGCGCGCCTATGCGCAGCGGGCGGGCGGCGCGCCGTTCCCGCTCTCCGAGCGTCACGGCGCCTGGCGCGTCGCGCTCGACGACGGGCACACGGTCGATTTCACGCCCCTCAGGAACGGCATCGAGGACGACCTGGCCACACGTGACTTCACGATCAATGCGATCGCCGTTCCGCTCGGCGGGCGGCGAGCCTGCCGATCCGTTCGGCGGTCAGGCGGATCTCGAGCAGCGCGTGCTGCGCGCCGTGTCGCGAAGCGTCTTCGACGACGACCCGCTGCGGCTGCTGCGCGCGGTTCGCCTCGAGGACGAGCTCGGGCTGCGGCTCGACGACGAGACTGCGCTGCTTGTCAAGGAACGCGCCGCGCTCGTCGATCGGCCTGCGGGGGAAAGGATCGTCGCGGAGCTGGTGCGGCTCTCCGTGAACGGATTTCGTCGCGCCGACGAGCTCGGGCTGCTGGAGCCGCTCGGCGGGTCGGTGGCGGGCCTGGACCGCGAGCAGGCGCGTGAATCGACGGATTTTCGGCTGGTCGCAGCCTTTGGTGGCCGGCTCGCCGAGCTCCCGGTGTCGAACGAGCTCCGGCGCTACGCGAGCGCGCTTCTGGGAGCCGAGCGTCCTGAGGACGGCTCGCCGCGCGCGATTCACCGCTTCCGCCGGGCGACCGAGCCCTGGTCGCTCGACGCGCTCGCCTATCTCGGCGCCGAGGACTTGTCCGACAAGGTGCGTGCGGCGCGCGCTGCAGATCCAGGCGAGCCGCTGTTGCGCGGAGACGAGCTGGGCGTTCCCGAGGGCCCGGAGGTCGGCCGGTTGCTCGACCTGATCGCCGAAGAGCGGGCCGTCGGGGCGATCTCGACGCGCGAGCAGGCGCTCGAGCTGGTCAAGCAGGAGCGCGGTTTGAAATGAGCAGATCCGTCACGGTCCCGGCGCCCACACGTGCGTTTTTCCGCGCTACGGTTGCGGTGGGGAGGAGGTCGGCGGTACCTGTGTCAAGGGGGCGAGATGGCTGATGCCGAGACTCTCCGCGCCCGGTTTGCCGCCACCGCCGGGCGGCTGGCCGAGCTCGAGGAGGCTCGCCGTGCCGACCTCGCGGCACACGTGGCCCGCTTCGTCGAGCCCGACGGCGAGGAGCGGGCCCTGGACGCCGGCACCGGGACAGGTGCGCTGGCATTCGCACTTGCGCCGCTCGTCGCCGAGGTAGTCGGCGTCGACCTGGTCCCCGAACTGCTCGACGAGGGCCGTAAGCGGGCCGGCGAGTTTCCGAACGTCTCGTTCGTCGAGGGCGACGTCACCAAGCTGCCACCCGACCTCGGTGAGTTCGACCTCTCCGGGAGCCTGCGCACGCTGCACCACGTCCGTCGGCCCGAGCTGGCCGTCTCCGAGCTGGCACGTGTCACGCGTCCCGGCGGCCGGATTCTCGTCGTCGACCAGCTGGCGCCGATCGACCCGCTGGTCGCACTCGACCTCAACCGTTTCGAGCGCGCACGCGATCCGAGCCACGAGCGCACGCTCGCGGATGCGGACTTCCGCCAGCTGTTCGAGGCGAACGATCTCCGCCTGATTCGCTCCGAGTTTCAGGAGGAAGCGCGAGATCTCGAGCGCTATCTCGACCTGGCAGGCTGCGAAGGGGACGAGCGGAGCCGGGCACTCGACGCGGCGCCGAGCGGCGACTCCTACACGGTCACCATCGCCTGGTACCTGCTGGCGCGCTAGGAGGGTTTGGTGGAATTGACTCGGCTCAGATCTATTTCGCCAAACCCTCCTACTAGTACGTCCGGCGGCGGGCTCGCAGCCGCGTCAGAGCTCCCGGAGCGGCGGTCTGGATCCAGGCCGCCGGCCGGTACCACGCTGGGACGAAGATCTCGGTCCGGCCGCGTCTGAGCGCCCGGAGGATCCGATCTGCGACGTACTCAGGCCCGACGACGAGCGATCCGAAGCGGCCGCGGAGTAGGCGATCCTGCGGAAACCCCTCCGTGTGCACGAACCCCGGGTTGACCGTCAGCACCCAGATCCCGAGCGGTCTCAGCTCGGCGGCCAGCGAGCGGGAGAGCGCGAGCTGCGCGTGCTTCGACGCCGAGTAGGGCCCGAGCGCAACCGTTCCCGCGACGGAGACGATATTCACGATCCTCGCGTCTCGGGCCGCCTCGAGTGGCGGCAGGAAAGCGCGAGCGCACCAGAGCGAGCCGAGGTAGTTGACGCGGACCAGCTGCTCGGCTTTCTCCGGGTCGACGTCGAGGAAGTTGGAGCGGCCGGGGATCCCCGCGTTGTTGACGAGCATCGCGACCGCGGGATGACGTTCCTGCACCGAGGCCGCGACTCGTTCGACAGCGTCGCGGTCGGCGACATCGCAAACTTCGTACTCGCCTCCGATCTCGTCGGCGAGCCGACTCAGCGGGTCCTCCCTCCGGCCCAGCAGGACGCAAGTCCAGCCCTGGCCGGCGAGCTTCCGCGCGATGGCGGCTCCGATCCCGGTGGCGCCGCCCGTGATGACGGCGACGCGCGGCTCGCCTACTTGCAAACGCGCACGCGGCGGCTTGCGGACACGCGACGGCCTCCGCGCGTCGTCACGACGGCCCGGAGCACATGACGTCCGCGCCTGGCCCTCGGTGCCGCCCACGTCGCGGAGTAGAGCCCCGCCGAGCCGCTGCGATCTGCTCCGATCCGCCGTCGTCCGTCGAAGAATCGCACCGAGGAGATCCGCCTCGTCGATCCCGCGACGACCAGCAACGGAACACCACCGCGCACGCATGCGCCGCGTTCGGGCAGCAGCCAGTTGATCGTCGTGCCGCGGACGACCCGGATGCCGACGAACCGGAAACGGGTGTTCGGCATGATGTTCCGCCCGAAGGTGCTCACGTTCTTCGACTCCTGGTAGTCGGAAGCCACGACGAGCAGCGCCGGCCGGCCACGCGCGAGGCGCGGGGCGCTGCGGGGGAGCACGAACACCGCCAGGCCAGACGAGACGTCATACGCAGAGGCTGCGACGATTCCTCCGCGGTACGAGAGAAGGAGCGACAGCGGGTTCGACGCCTGCACCCCGGTCGCGGGCGCGGACGACGATCGTCGGGCGGCCCACCGCCACGCGCGTCGTCACGAGGCTGGTGCTCGGCGGCCGCAGGTCGTTCACCCAGTAGCGCAGGACGTACCGGCCGCGCAGCGCCCGTCCCGTGTACTCGTCGCGCGACGAGTCGACGGCGACCCAGAAGCGCTTGAGGCTGGGAAAGACGGCTGCAGCGGCACCGACGGGGAGCCGGTAGTCGGGAGTCAGGGCGTTCACGTTCACCGGTGTGGCGGCCTGGCCCTGCACGTCGTTCTCGTCCGGCGAGCCGAGCAGCCAGGGATTGATGAACGACCCGCGCGTGGCCGCGATGACCGAGACGCCGAGGTTCACGACCGGCCTGCCAACGTGCGGGACGAGATACAGCCGCTCGGCCCCCTCTTCGAACACGGGAGCGCCGGTCGCGTAGTCGGGCGGATGACCGAACGGCGCCGACGGCCAGCGGTAGACGTTGACCCGGTTGGGGCCGTTGATCGTGTTCCCGCCGAGCTGGCGACGGAGCCTGCCGGCCCGCGCCTGGTACGACTCGAGCCCAGGGCGCGTGACGAAGAAGGCGTACGGCACCCGGCGGGTCGTCGTGCCTCGACGCAGTGCGAGAAAGCCGTAGTTGTCGCCGGCAGCGGCCTGCGCGGTCGCGGTCGCGGAGATCGCCACGTCCGTGGTCCCGCCGGGCCCTACCACGACGCTCCCCGGAGCGGACAGGCCGGCCCCGGAGCTGGCGGACTGCGGGCGCATCTCGACCGTCCATGTCCCCGAGCCGCCGCCCGCGTCGGACACGCTCAGCAGGAGCGTGCGCTTCCTGGCCCCGCCGTTGACGTTGAGATCTCCAAAGGAGAGCGAAGCGGGCTCGGTGAAGATCTTCGGGTCGTCCGCAGACTGCACGTTCACCAGGCCACCTCCGGCGAGGAGCACCGAGGCCTCGGCCGTGCGCAACGTGTTTCCCCACGCCGGGCCGGCAGACGACACGAGCGCCGACTTGACCTGCGGCGCCGACCAGCCCGGGTGCCGCTGGATCAAGAGCGCGGCCGCGCCGGCGACGTGCGGAGTAGCCATGCTCGTCCCGTCGAAGGGCGCGAACGGAGAGCCCGCGAACTCCGGAAGAGTCGAGGAGAGAATCTCGCCGCCCGGCGCCGCGACGTCAGGCTTCAGGCGGTGCCCGAACGCGGTCGGCCCCGCCGACGAGAAACTCGTCACGACGCCGGATCTCCCGTTCTTCGCCTCGAGCGGGTCGAAGTCGAAGCGCACGCTCGCGCGACCGCCGACGGCGGCGAGGAAATCGCGGAGGGAGGCGCCGTCCAGGTCGGAGACCACACCGCTGGGCACGCCGAGATCGAGCGGCAGGCGATTCGCCTCGCTCGCACGGTTGTCGACCATCACGATCCCGGCCGCACCTCCGAAGACCACTGCGCGGTACGCCTTCGTGATCAGCGGGCAGCGGCCCCGGAAGACGAGCGCGATCGTGTTGCGCAACGAGTTGCGCGGGAGGGTCGAATCGAGGGCTTCGGGGCTCCGGACGCCGCAGAGCTGCCGGTCGACGGGCCGCCCGTCGGATCCCGTGATCGAGCCCACGTCGGCGAGGGTCTGATCGGCGCGCTCCCAGTTCTGGAAAGCGCGATAGGTGACCGACACGCGAAACGGGAGCTGTTTCAGGCTTGCGGAGGCGCGCGGATCGGTGACCGACACGACCGGCCCGAACACGTGTGTGTTGGACACGGCCCCAACGGTGATCGCCTCCGGCGTGCTTCCTGGTGAGCCGACCGTGCCGAAGCCGAACTCGTCTCGCGAGTTTCCGGCGGCGATCACCGGGACGACGCCTGCTGCCGCGGCGTTGCGCGCAGCCTCGACCAGGGCGTCGTTCGGCGGGTCGGTTTCGGCGCTCCCCCCGGAGAGGTTGATGACGTCCATTCCGTCACGCACCGCAGCTTCAAAGGCCGCTACGAGCTCGGGGGTGTTGCCGACGTGCCCGACCTGCGTGGGGATCGTGAAGACGCGGTAGTTGCCGATGTAGGCGCGCGGGGCGACACCGGAGAGGTTCGCCGTGGGCGGATGCGAGCGCCCGCCCGGCGAGGTTGTGCCCGACTTGCCGGCGGCGATGCCCGCCACGTGGGTGCCGTGGAACGAGGCGTTGCGGTCGACCGGAAGGCGTCCGCTGCGTCCTGCGCCTGGTCCCGGGAAGGCACGCGCCACGATCACTCGGGGAGTCGTCCAGCGCCGCCCACCCTTCGGGTACCCGGTGGGGTAGGTGTAGCCGGTCGAGTCGAAGAACGGATGGCTCTGGTCGACCCCGTCGTCGATGACTGCGATCTTCACGCCTTCTCCGCGGGCACCGGTGGCCGCGGAGAGCGCAGGAGCACCGATGAGCGCCGGGCTCTCGTTGAGCGCCAGCCGGAACCGCACGCTCGGGTAGAGGCGGACGACGAACGACAGGCGGGCGAGGTCGACCAGCCGCCGGGCCGGGAGCTCGACGGCCAGGCCGTTCAACACGACCTGATAGCGGCGCGAGACCTGCGCTGAGGGGATCGCCCTCTTCAGCTCGGCGACGGCCGCGGTCTGGGCGCGCTCGAGTCGGGCGAGGTAGCTGCGAGACGACGAGCTCGCGACGTCGAGCCGGTTCCGGCCGGACCGTGCGAGCGCCCGGCCCTGAGCGCTCGCAAGCGGCGCGAGTGGAAGGCCGACGATCACGCGCACTCGGCCGTCGCCCTGGCCCGCGGGAACACGCAGTGTGCCGTGGCGGAAGAGTGGTACCGAGCGGTCTCCGAAGTTGCGCTTGATCGGCTGGAGGCCTGCGGATGCCGATGCGCCGAGGGAGAGCGCCGCGGCCGCGGCGGCAAGGAAGGCGAGGCGGCGCAAGGCCTCAGACTAGCTCTTAGACTCGCCGGGTGGCCGACAGGTTCCAGGGGAAGCAGGGACTCGTCCTCGGCGTCGCCAACAAGCGGTCGATCGCGTGGGCGATCGCCAAGCGACTCGCCGAGGAGGGTGCGCAGCTCGCGTTCACCTTTCAGGGCGAGCGGATCGAGAAGTCCGTGCGGGACCTCGCTGATTCGATACAGAGCCCCCTCGTGACCGAGTGCGATGTGCGCTCGGATGACGACATCACGCGCGTGTTCTCGGAGGTGGGTGAGGCCTTCGGCGGCGGTCTCGACTTCCTCGTGCACTCGGTTGCCTTCGCCGCCGCAGAGGACCTCGAGGGCCGGTTCACCGACACGCCTCGCGACCGTTTCTGGATGGCCGTCGACGTCTCGGCCTACTCCTTGGTTGCCACGGCGCGCGCGGCCGAGCCGCTGATGGAGGCGCGTGGGGGAGGCTCGGTGCTGACGATGACGTACCTCGGCGGTGAGCGCGCCGTGCCGCACTACAACGTGATGGGCGTCGCGAAGGCGACGCTGGACGCGTCAGTCCGTTACCTCGCCTGGGACCTCGGCCAGAAGAACATCCGCATCAACGCCGTCTCAGCCGGGCCCGTGCGCACGTTGGCCGCGCGCTCGATCGCCGGCTTCCCGACGATGGAGGCGATCGTCGAGGAGCGCTCGCCGCTCCATCGTCACGTCGATGCCGACGACGTCGCCGCGGGCGCCGCGTATCTGCTCTCCGACGAGGCCGACAACGTGACCGGGACGACGCTCTACGTCGACTCCGGCTACCACGCTATGGGGATGTGAGCTCGTAGACGGAGACCGCACCGTCACGCGCCAAGAGCCGGCCTCCGCAGGTGGGCCCGGCGGCGTGAAGGGAGAGGTAGCGGACGCCTAGCGCCTCCAGGCCGGTGCAGGGCGCGCGCTGTAGGCGACGCAGCTCGCGGTCGGCCTCGCGCGGGGCGAGCGTCGAGTAGCCGGACGGGTGCTCGCGCCGAACCTGCATCGTCGAGTAGAGGTAGACGCTCGCTTCCTGGCGGTCGGGGAGGTAGACGGGGATCTCGAGCACTCTGCCCGGCGGCGCGGCTCGCAGCGCCGCATAGGCCTGGTTGCCTTCGTCGGCGGGCGCGCTCTCGAACAGCCCCACGTGGAGGTCGAGCAGCAGGACGATCGCGACGAGTGCCGCCGTCCCGGGCCAGGTCACGCGTGTTGCCGCAAAGGCCACGAGCGCGGCCAGGCATAGGCAGGCGACCGGCATCAGGCGCGCCGGAACGCGTGTGGACTCGAGGCCGGGCAGGTTGCGCCAGAGCGTCTCGTAGCCGGGCAGGTTCGCGCCGAGCGCCAGCAGCATCGGCACGAGCGCGCCGAGGCCCAGGGCAGTGGCGAGCCAGAAGCGCCTTGCTGCGAGCAGCAGCCCGAGCCCCACGAGCGCGAGCAGCGGCGTGGCCCACCCCAGGAAGACGAACCGCTCCAGCTCCGACGGAACGTCGCGCGAGACGAAGCTCTCCGCTCCGGCCGAGTACCGCTCGACCTGGGCGAACGACCGGCCGCCCGCGCCGACGGTGTCGCGGATTGCCGCGACGTAGACCAGCAGGCCGGCGCCGATCGCGAGCAGCGCTGCCCCGGCGGCGATCGGTCTCGCTCGCCCGCGAAGAAGCGTGTAGAGCAGGAAGAAGGGAATCGCCCCCAGCGCGAAGTGCACCTGTCCCGAGAGCGGAATCGAGGCCAGTGCGGCGGCGCTCACGGCGAGCCACCACGGGGACCGGTGGAGGCCGCGTTCCCAGGCGAAGAGCGACAGCGCGAGCAGCATCGACACCCAAGCGAGGAGGTGACCCGCGCTCGCCTGCGCGGTGAGGTACGGCGCCAGGCAGAACGCCAGGCCGCCGGCAAGTGCAGCGCCGCGCCGTACGCGCAGCTCGCGAAGCCACAGGGCCGCAAAGCCTCCGGCGCCCACGAAGCCGAGCAGCACGAAGACGTTCCAGGCCCACACCGTGCCGAGTGCCCTCTGCAGTGGCCAGTAGACGAGCCCGAACGGCCACCCGGCGAAATTCACACGCGGTTCGACCAGCGGCTGAAAGCTGTATGGGTCTCGCCACGGTTTGCGACCACCCTCGATCTGGTGCCCGACAAGCCAGAGCTGGTAGCCCGTTTGCAGGTGATCTCCGGCCACGACCTCTCCGGGCGCCGGACCGCCGCGGGCCCAAAAGGCCTCGTCCCCGTGCCTGGCACCGGGCCATGTCGCGAAGAGGCCTGCCCCGAGGTACAGGGCGACCGCGAGCGCTACAACGCCTGCGCGGCCGCGAGCAGCTCGTCGAAGTCGGGCACCTCTCCGGCGGCCTCGTAGCGCCATGCGTTGCGGACCGTACCGTCACGGGCGACCAGGAAGGCCGTCCGCTCGGCGACGTCCTTCATCCCGCGGTACTCGTGGGCGACGCCGAACCCCCGTGTCGCGTCCCCATTCCAGTCCGAGACGAGCGGCACGTCGAGGTCGAGCGCCTGTGACCAGGCGACCAGCGTGTACGGCGAGTCTCGCGAGACGGCGAAGGTCTGCACGCCCGCCTGCTCGAAGTCCGTTCTCCTGTCACGCAGGAGCTCGAGCTCGTTCGTTCAGGTCGAGCTCCAGGCGAAGAGGAAGAAGAGAAAGAGCGCCGGCCCGTCCGCGACGAGCTCCGGGATCGCCGCGCTCTCGCGGGGCGCGAGCCAGACCTGGCCGTCAGGGATGCGGTCGCCGACGCCGAGCATGGGACGACCCTACTGAGCCAGTCCGAGGATCGCCCTGGCGTGTCGCTCCGCGCTGCGCGCGCTCAGCGGCCCTGCCGGCAACTCGACGACGTACGCCGTCTTCTCCGGGAAGCGATCGTTCTGCCAGTTAGCCGCAGTCCCCGCGGGCCAGCGGATGGCCTGGAACCGCATTCCGGCGAGGCGCGCGTACTCGCGGGCTCCGTCGATGCTCGGGCCCCAGGCGCGGACGAGACCCTGGGGCTGGTGGAACCAGATCGTGACGTCGGGCTGGAGCCCGGTGATGAGCCGGCGGGCGATCCGCGACTCTCGCTCCGAGAAGGGGCGGGGCCCGGAGTACTCCGGCGACCAGCGGCGACCCATCCGCCGCCACTCGGAATCGAAGTTCCGGTTCAGGTCGACGCCGCGCGCGTTCTGCCGCCGGCCGAGCGCGTATCCGTCGGGGTTCAGGTGATGGACGATCCAGACGTCGGCCGCCGGCTCGGCCCGCTCGAGCCGCCGCGTCGCTGCGACTCCGGCGCATTCGTCGCCATGAATGCAGCCGATGACGAGGATGCGGGGCCGGGCAGTCGGATCGCCTATTCGCACAGCCTCGATCGGCCGCCCTCGAGTCGAGCGCCCGAGCATCAGCTCCCGAACGGGATCGCGACGGATGCGGACGTGCAGGTGGTCGTCGTGGTGCCGGAGCGGCTCGACGATCCGGCGCGGCCCACGCAGCGCGAGTCGCGGGCCGACGAAGATGTTCGTCGCGCCGGCCCGCACGAACCGGTTCACGAGGTCTTGCGCAAGCGCTCGGTCGACCTCGCTCGGCTTCGTCGGAGCGCGCTCCTCGCGGTCGAGGCGCGGGTAGTAGATGTCGATGTCGCGCCCGTTCTGGTGGGAGGCGTGCCCGATCCCGCCGTAGCGCTCGTCGAAGATGCCGCCCTGAGGGCGGCTGAGGTCACCGATGGCGACGCGTGGCGCATCAGGGTGCGCCGCGAAGTAGTCGTCCAGGACATGGAGGAACGTGCGCAGGAGGCGGTCGCTACCCCAGCGCCGCCACGGCCGGTTCGGCGTCGTCCTGAGGATCGGGTCCCACGTGAAGAACTGCTCCCCTTCGGAGGGGAGTTGGACGCCGTTGACGAGCCGGCCGGCCCAGGGCTTGCCGAGCGAGCGGGACTGCTTCCAGACGATGGGCTCGCTGGTCCAGGTCGGTCGGTGCTCGGCAGGCCCGGCTGCGACCGCAACGGCGGCGAGGGCCAGGGCAGTGAGGATCAGGGCGAAGCGGGACAGCACCAGCTCACACTCGACGGGAAGTGTGCCGATAGCGGCCGATCCCGTCGCGGCCCCCCGAACTGCTCGGCGATGTTCGACACGGCGCGAACGCGCAGGACGTCGAGCCTCAGGAAGAGCCACTGGTCGGCCCCGACCCACCCGACGAGGAGCCAGCGCCCGTTCGGCGACACGGCCAGGGGCCCGAACTGCCCTGCCGCCGAGAACAGCGAGCGCTCCTCTCCGCGCTCCGCCTCGGCATCCATCAGCACGAGCTCGCTGCGGCCCGTCGCCGGTTGCCAGCGGATCAGGACGAAGCGATGGCTCTTCCGCACAAAGGCGACTCCCGAGGGGCCCAGCGGCAGGCCGAGAACGCCGAGCTCGGTGCCCTCGGCATCAAAGATCCGGAGGGAGCGCTCGCCGAGGGCGAGCAGGCGCTGTCCGTCTTCGGACCAGACCAGTTGCCTGGCGGGCTCGCCGAGCGGCGCCCGCCAGTTGGTCACGCCCGTGTCCGTCTGGGCGAGCGCGATCTGGCCGTCCACGGTGCCGAAGACGAGCTCGTGATTCGCTTCGGGCCGCCAGGCGGGCGGCGTGGGCGCGACGCGGTTCCGCAGCACCTTGTCTCCGGTCCCGTCGCCCGCGACGACTCGCAGCTCGGTGCCCGTCAGATAAGCGACCCGAAAACCGTCGGGCGACCAGCGAGCACCGCTGATCCGCCGCGGCCTCCCGATCGTCCAGCGAATGACCCCGTTCGGCCTGACCGCGGTGATCTCTTTGGCGCGCGTGACGACGACGTGCTGCGCGCGCGGGGACCACGAGCCCTCCCAGTAGCGGCCGAGCAGGCGCCGCGAGCCGTCCGGTTGCACGATCCAGGGCCCGCGCGGCGAATTGACAAGGAGCGGCCCGTCCGCGGGCAGGCCGGCGAGCACCGGCTTCGGCTTCGGCGTTGTGGGCGCATCGTCCTGGATCGCGTCTCGGACGTCGCCGACGAGCGCGCGGCCCGGGGGCGAGAGCGCCGCCGCCCCGACGACGATCGCTGCCGCAGCGAGCGCGAGTGGGCGGACGTTCCGCTTGTGCCAGGCCACCGGCTCGCGAGCCTCGAAGGCGCCCCGGACGATCGGCCAGACGCGCCGCTGCGCCTCGAGCTCGTCGGGCGGCGAGATCTTCTGCAGCTCGCGCTTCAGCTCCTTGCTCACGGGCGCCTCCGGTCGATGATCTCCTCGAGGTGGTCGAGGCCGCGGCGAAGGCGTGAGTTGACCGTGCCACGCGGAAGCTCGAGAAGCTCGGCGATCTCCCCGGGCGTGTAATCGAGCAGGTAGCGCAGCACGACTACGGCCCGGTGCTCCGGCGAGAGCGAGCGGAGCCCGCCCGCGATGTCCTCCGGGACGGGATTTCCGGCGAGGACGTTGTCCTCGGTGTCGTCTTCCCATTCGCCGAAGCGCGGCTCCCCGGTCTCGCGCCGCAACGTACGGGCCCGGGCCCAATCGATTGCGCGGTTGACGACGATCCGGTGCAGCCACGGCCCGAACGGGCGACGCCGGTCGAAGCGGTCCAGGTTCCGAACCGCCGCCAGAAACGCCTCTTGTGCGATGTCTTCAGCAGCCGCGCCGTCCTGGACGACGAGGTAGGCAGCGCGAAGCGCCCTGGGCCAGTGCTCGCGAAAGAGGGCCTCGAGGGCCGAGGCCGATCCTGACTGCGCGCCACGGATCCAGGCGCGCTCCTCACGGCTAGGAGCCGCCATCGCGCGCTGACTATACGAGCGGGGTTCCGCATGAGGTCCATACGCGGAGCGGCCACGGAGAGGTCCGGGACCTTTCTGGACGCGACAGGCGTATCAGCGGTGTACCCGAGGGAAGGAGTCCCCGCCGTGAAGCGCCTCGTCCTCCTCCTACTGCTGGTTGTCGTCCCCGCCCCGAGCGCCGCGCTCGCCGACGGCTGCCCGCTCCCGTGCAGCGGCCAGTCCGCGAGCCCGCCGGGCTCCAAGCTGCTGTACGTCCAGCCCGAGGGCTCGCGTGGCCTCTTGGTCGCGCATAGCACCGCAACGCGTCAGGTCGTCTTCGCGCTTCCGCCCGGTATGGCTTCGGCCGACGGGCGAACCTTTTTCTCGACCTCGTCCACCGGGCAGACGACTGCGCTCAAGCGCTGGAGCGTCGCCACCGCGCAACAGTGGGGCGGATGGACGATTCCGGGCCGCTGGAGCTTGCAGGGCGTGTCCCCGAACGGGCGCTGGGCCGCCCTGGCGGGACGAGCCGGCACCCACACCCGGCTGCTCGTCTTCGACGCGAAGTTGGGCAAGCGCGCGCACGAGATGCGTCTCCGCGGCAAGTTCGAAGTCGAGACGATCTCGCGCGACGGCAAGCGGCTCTTCCTGATCGAGCACTTCGCGGGGCGGGAGTACAACGTGCGCGAGTACGACCTCTCGCGCGAGCGCTTGGTCGCCGATCCGCTGCGCGCGCAAGGCGTGAAGATCATGGCCGGCTACGCGTGGAGCGGCGTCGCCTCGCCCGACGGGCGCTGGCTCCTCACGCTGTACCTGAGCACCCCCGGAAAGCTCGCCTTCGTCCACTCGCTCGACCTCGAGCGGAGCCGTCCGGCCTGCATCGGCCTGCCGTCGGGCCGCGGCGGAGCCTTCGAGAACCTGAAGCGCTACTCGCTGACGCTCTCGCCCGACTCCGGGACCCTCTACGCCGCGAACCCGGCGCTCGGCGTCGTCGCCGAGCTCGACCTCGCCGGCTCGACGGTGAAGCGCGTGGCGAAGTTCGCGAAGTCCGCGCCTGTGGCAGGCGCGCACCCGGCGACCCTCTCCACGATCTCGCGCAACGGACGGACCATGTACTTCAGCGCCGGCCGCGATCTCTGGGCCTACGACTCGGCCTACGGAGTCGTGCGCGGCCCATACGAGACGGGTGGCAAGATCGTCGGCGTGGGCTACGGCGCGAAGGACGATCGCGTGTTCGCGGTCCGCAAGGACGGGCACATGGTCGCGTTCCGGGCCTCGAACGGCGAGCGGGTTGCCTAAAAAAGAGTGTAGGAAAGGAGCAGGATGAAGAGCACGCCGATGCCGATGAGGGCGAGCCCGACCCAGCCGAGCACGATCCCGCCGGTTGCCAGCCCGTCGCCGCCGAGCGTCGGGTCACGCTCGATCTCCTCCCGCGCTTTCCGCCCGAAGACGATCGCCAGGATCGACGGCACGACCGGAAAGACGAAGAAGCCGGCGATGCCGAGGATGAGGGACGCGATCGCGTAGCCGCTCGTCCGCTGCGCCGCATTCTCGACGGTCACGTGGCGGACCCCACGGCCGCTTCCTCGGTCGCATCCGCGATCTCGCTCACGACCTCGACGATGTCGCGGTTGGCGTTGAAGACGCGGAGCTGGCGGTGGGCGCCGTTGCCCTTGTCGAGGATGTCGTTGATGCCCTCGAGCTCTGCCTCCGAGCCGAGCTCGCGTGCGTGCGGCTCGAGGTCTCGCAACCGTCGCCTGACGAGTTGCGCGACCGGAACGCGGTTCCGGTGGCCCGTCTCGAGGTCCATCAGCGGAGCCTCGAGCCCGTACCGAGCGGCCAGCCACTTGTTCTCGCTCGTCAGGATCCGGTGGTACGAGCGGATCTCCTCGCCGCGGTCGTAGCGCTCGCAGTAGTGCTTGACGAGCGCCTGGCAGTAGGCCGCGAGCGCGACGGCGTGCTCGACGCGCGAGACCGCGTCGCAGACTCGCACCTCGACGGTGCCGAGCCGCGGGTGCGGCCTGATGTCCCACCAGATGTGCGTGTAGTCGGCGATGCACCCCGTCTTCTCGAGCTGGCCGACGACCTCCGCGTAGTCGTTGTAGTCGCGAAAGCGCGGGGGCGGGCCCGAGCGCGGGAAGGCGGCGAACACCATCTGACGGGTCGAGGCCAGACCGGTCGCCTCTCCGCGCCAGAAGGGCGAGTTCGCCGAGAGCGCGAGGAGCAGCGGCAGCTCGACGAGGAGCCCGTTCACGACCTGCACGGCCTTGTCGGGATCGTCGACGGCGACATGGACGTGGAGACCGAAGATCAGCTCACGCCGAGCGACGTACTGGAGCTGGTCGACGAGGGCGCGGTAACGGTCACGCGCCGTGATCCGCTGGCGTTCGAAGTGGCTGAACGGATGCGTGCCGGCCGACCCCACGCGCAACTTCTGGCCCTGCGCGACCGAGGTCACGTACTCGCGCAGCTTGCGCAGCTCGCCGTCGACGTCGCCCGCGGTGCGGCAGACAGGCGTGGCGATCTCGAGCACGGACTGCATGAGCTCCGGCCGGACCTGCGACTCGAGCTCGTGGCCGGCCATCGATGCGAGCACGGTGTCGATGTGCTGCACGAGGTCGAAGCTCTCGGGGTCGAGGAGCATGTACTCCTCCTCCACACCGAGCGTGTACGGGTCGCCGGTCCCGAACTTGTGCTCGAGGACGCTGCCCCCTGCCGCGAAGCCGTCGCCCGTGATGCTCGAGGGGTAGATCTGCATGTCGACCGTAGTATCGCCCGATATGCAGGCATTAACCCTGTCTGACGACTGGCCCGCCGAGAACGTGGCGGTTGCGGCCGTCGCGCCGGACCGTGTCCTGGGTCAGCGAGGTGACGCGAGCGGCGTCTTTCGCTGGGCATCGGTGACGAAGCCGGTGACCTCCGTGGCGGCTCTGGTCGCCGCGGAGGAGGGCACGCTCGACCTCGACGAGCCGGCCGGGCCACCGGGGGCGACCGTGCGCCATCTCCTTGCTCATGCGTCCGGCCTGCCCTTCGAAGGCACGACGCCGATCGGGCCGCCGGGCAAGAGACGGATCTACTCCAACTCGGGATTCGAAGAGCTCGGCCGCGTGCTCGAAGCTCGTGCCGAGATGACGTTCGCGGAGTACCTGCAACAGGCGGTCCTCGACCCGATCGGCATGGCCGGCACGAAGCTGGTCGGCTCGCCGGCCGCCGGACTGCAAGGCACGCTCGACGACCTCGTGGCATTTGCGCGTGAACTGCTGCGCCCGACGCTCGTCGCCCCGGAGACCCTGGCCGAGGCCACGAGCGTCCAGTTCCCGGGCCTGGCGGGCGTGATCCCGGACCTCGGGCGCTTCGACCCCAACGACTGGGGCCTCGGCTTCGAGCTCAAGGACGCCAAGCAGCCGCACCTGTCGGGCACGCTCCTGTCACCAAGCACGTTCGGCCACTGGGGCGGCAGCGGCACGTTCCTTTGGGTCGACCCCGAACGTGAGTTCGCCCTGGCGACGCTGACCGACCTTGAGTTCGGTGACTGGGCCAAAGATGCGTGGCCGCGGTTCTCCGATGCCGTCGTAAGCGAATTGTTCGGAGCATGAAATCCGTGCAAATGGGTAACTAAGATGCGCGGCCCATGACCACGATCGAACACATCCCGGAGACGGTTCAGCCGGTCTCCGAGCGCCCAGTCTTTCTCGCCGAGAACGGCCGCCGCGCGCGCATCCTCGGCATCGCCGCGAAGGTCGCGGTCGTAGTCACTGTTCTGTGGCTCGCAGCGCTCGCGGCCGGCATGCTCGGGTTCGGTCACCTCCCCGGTACCTCCATCGAGGAGCCGTTCAGCAGGCTGATCAGCGGAGGTGGCGACGCGCCGAAGAACCAGCCGCCGGCCACTGACTCGTCGTCGGCCTCGATGACGGTCGCCCGCGTGCGAGCTGCTCGCGCGCAGGCGCTTGTCGTTGCGAAGCGGAATGCCGCTGCCCGCGCCGCGACGGCGCGGGCTCGAGCAGCGCGCGGCGCACTCCCGGCTCCTGTACTTCCTGTCCAGCCCGCTCCGGGCCAGGCCGTGGTCGCACAACAGCCGAGACAACAGGGCTGGACGCGGCGAGGGTATGTCGCCCCGCCGGGGCAGATCCGCAAAGCGGAGCCCCCGCCACCGCCGCCGGCACAGCCCGGCAAGGGCCTAGGACGAGTCAAGAAGTCGGAGCCGGTCACGCCTCCTCCGCCTGCACCGCCGCCGCCCGGCAACGGGAACGGCAACGGTGGCGGAAAGCTCAAGTAGCACCCGCGGGCGACCCGCGTCCCGCTGGGTCCTCCTCGTCTTCCTCCTCCTAGCGCTCGTCGTCCTGCTCGGGGTCCAGGGCCTCTCGACGAGGACGACCGGGCGCAGCGCGACTCCGGCTCGCGGCGCTCCCGGACCGCTGGCCTCTGCCGGCCCGGTTCTGCTCTGGGATGGTCGGCGGCTCGTCTCGAACCGTCGCTCCGCCGGCCATCAGATCGCGCTCAGCTTCGACGACGGGCCTGACCCGCGCTGGACTCCGCGGATCGCGGCCACGCTCAGGCGCCTCGGAGTCCCGGCGACGTTCTTCGTCGTCGGCAGCGAGGTGGCTCGCCACCCGGACGTCGTCCGGTCGCTGCACCGTCAAGGCTTCGAGCTCGGCAATCACACGTTCACGCATACGGATCTCGCGGCGGTCCCCGACTGGGAACGGTCGCTCCAGATCGCGCTGACGGAGAGCGCGGTCGCCGGGGCCGTCGGTGTCCGTCCGCGACTCGTGAGGCCGCCGTACTCGTCGGTGCCGTCCGCCGTCAACGACTCCCAGGAGCGGGCCTACGAGCACCTGGCCCAGCGCGGATACGTGATCGCGCTCTCGAACCTCGACGGCGAGGACTGGCGGCGCGCGGGGGTCGACCCGATCGTGCAGGGGGATCACACCGCGGGGCACCGAGGGCGGCATCGTGCTCCTCCACGACGGAGGAGGTGACCGCTCGCAGACGGTCGACGCGCTCGAGCGCGTAGTGCCCGCTCTTCAGGCTCGCGGCTTTCGCTTCGTGACGGTGTCGGAGCTCGGCGGGATCCCGAGAGACCAGACGGAGCTGAAGGCGGGTGGCTGGGCGCACCGGCGTGGCCAGATGCTTCTCGGGACGCTTGCAGTCGCGCGTTGGACCACCTACGCCCTCGGCCTGCTCCTCGTCGTGGTCACGGCGCTCTTCGGAGCACGGGTCTTCATTCTCGTCGCGTTCGCCCGGCGCCACGCGCGCAGCGTTCGTCGCGCTCCTGCGTCCGAGCCGACGGCGCCGCCCGTGTCAGTGGTCGTGCCGGCGTACAACGAGGCGGTCGGGATCGAACGCGCGGTGAGCTCGCTCGCGGCGAGCGAGTATCCGGACTTCGAGGTGATCGTGGTCGACGACGGATCGACGGACGGGACCGCCGGCCTCGTCGAGGAGCTCGGCCTGCCGAAGGTGTCCTTGCTTCGACAGACGAACGCGGGTAAGCCGTCGGCCCTCAACACCGGGGTGGCGGCGGCCGACCATGACGTGATCGTCATGGTCGACGCGGACACGGTCTTCGAGGCCGGGACGCTCATGCACCTCGTGCAACCACTTCGAGACCCTGATGTGGGCGCGGTCTCTGGCAACACGAAGGTCGGCAACCGCAAGGGCCTGATCGGCCGCTGGCAGCACATCGAGTACGTCATGGGCTTCAACCTCGACCGCAGGCTCTACGACCAGCTGCAATGCATGCCGACGGTTCCGGGCGCGGTGGGCGCTTTCCGGCGGACGGCGCTCGAGAACATCGGCGGCATCTCTGGAGCGACGCTCGCCGAGGACACGGACATGACGATCGCCATCGGCCGCGCGGGCTGGCGAGTCGTGTACGCCGAGGACGCCCGCGCGTGGACAGAGGCGCCCTCGACGATGGGGGAGCTCTGGAGGCAGCGCTTCCGCTGGAGCTACGGGACGATGCAGGCGGTCTGGAAGCACCGCGCCGCGTTCTGGCGCCGTGGCGAGGGACGAATCGGACGTCGCGGGCTGCCGTACCTCGTGCTCTTCCAGATCGCTTTGCCGCTCTTCGCCCCGGTGATCGACATCTTTTCCATCTATGGGCTCGTCTTCCTCAACCCCGTGGCGATCCTGGGATTCTGGATCGCCTTTACGGCGCTCCAGGTCGCGCTCGGCTGGTACGCGTTCAGGCTCGACGGCGAGTCACCGCGGGCTCTGTGGGCGATGCCGCTGCAGCAGTTCGTCTACCGGCAGCTGATGTACCTCGTGGTAATCGAGTCGCTGCTCAGCGCCGTCGGTGGAACGCCAACCCAGTGGCGATCGATCCCGCGACGCGGAGAGGTGGAAGTCGCAGGTAGCTAACTGGTCGGCGGGGGCAGCACCTTGAGCTGTGCGCGCATGCCCCTGGCCTTGTGGTCGGTGATCGAGCACCAGAGGTTGTAGCGGCCGACGCGGAGCTTGGCGGCGAGGTAGCGCCGCTGGCCCGGAAGCACCGTCTTGATCCCGTACGTCTTCGTGCCGCCGATGCGCTTCAGGCGCAGGTTGTGCTCGTCCTCGCCGAGATTGACCAGCTCGATGATCGACCAGCGTCCGGACCGGAGCTGTGGCCTGGAGAGCCGGTATTCGAACTCGAGCGCCGTCACCTGCAGGCGGCCCGGAGCCGCGGCAGTGGCAGGCATCGCTCCGGCTAGCGCAGCGACAGCGACGGCGGCGAGGGCGAGCTTCATCTCAGAATCGGGATCCGTTGGAAGGAGCCGGCCCGCTCGATGACGGCCGCGGCGTCCTGTCCCAGCCATTGCTCGAGCACTGAGGTGTAGACGCTGCGGTAGTCGACGGTCGCCTTCAGGTTGCCGTCGCGGTCGAGCCCGTTACGGAGCCCCGGAAACTCGCCGATCATCGTCCCCCGCACGCGTGTGCCCATGAGGAATCCGATCCCGGCGGCGCCGTGATCGGTGCCCTGGGAGCCGTTCTCCTCTGCGCGACGGCCGAACTCCGACCAGACGAGGGTCAGGACGCGGTCGGCGAGGCCACGGGCCTCCAGGTCGCGTTGGAAGGCGAGCAGGGTGTCGACTCGTGAGCTTCACGCCGCCTGCGAAGTCCTCGGCCTGGTCCGAGTGCGTGTCGTACATCCCGTACGCGTTCAGCGCGACGCAGTGGAGCGGCAGGCCGGCGCCGAGCATGGCGGCGAGGCCCTGCAGGCGCTCGGGGAAGTCGCTGCTGTGTTTGGGGTAGACGACCGGGCTCGTGAGCGAGTTCCCGCGGAACGGCGCCAGCTGGCGGCGCAGCTGGTCGGACTGCTGTGTGACAGCGCGCGCCTTGGCGAGCGACTGGTCACGGGCGCCGCCGTTGCCGAGCTGGCCGACTGCATCGAGCATCCGGTTCTCGACCTGGCCCCAGACGCCGGGCGACCAGAACGAATACTCGCCCGCTCCGCGAAGGGCGGCGACCGGGTGCTTGGCGGTCGCGAGGGACGGCGCGAGGTCACCGTCGAGGCTGAGCCCCTGGAGCGGGTTGTTACGCGACCCGACGCGGTCGAGATAGCGCCCCATCCAGCCGGTGCGAAGGCCCGGGTTGGTCGCGCCGACCTCCCAGTAGTGGCGCGACGTGAAGTGGGATTGGTCGGCGCCCGTGTAGCCGACGGCGGGGAGGACCGAGAGCTTGCCCTCGCCGTGCAACGTCTTCAGCGACGCCGCCGACGGGTGCCACCGCAGGCGTGAGTCCTCCGAGAACGTCAGCCCGGAATCGGGCAGCGCGAGGCGCGGACGCAAGCGGCGGTAGTCGGGATCGCCGTGCGGGAAGAGGAGCGAGAGCGAGTCGGCGCCGCCGTCCATGAAGATCGAGACGAGCACCGTGTCGCTAGGCCCTGCGGCGAGCGCGGCGGCGATGCCCTCGTCGAAGAACCGTGGCGAAACCGCGCCGGCGCCGTAGACGGCCAGAGCCAGCCCGACCGAGCGAGCGAGGAAGTTGCGGCGGTCGAGACCTGTGCCCGCCGGCAGCGGCATCCCGGTCTCGATCGCAGGCAGCCCCCGTCCGGCCTCGGCCGCTGCGCGGCGGAGGATGGAGGAGCGGGAGAACTCGTTGCAGCAGTCGGACATCTGGCTCCTAGGCGGTTTGGAGGTCGGGGGAGACGGCGATCAGGTGGCGCAGCGCGTTCTCGATCAGCGGCGGGTACTGCGTCTTCTTCCAGGTCTGGTTGGCGTCGGCGAGCGAGCGCGCCGCGAAGGCGTGGAGGGAGCGGCGCGTGGCGTCGGTGAGCGGCGGGCTGCCCCAGAAGGCGAGTGCGCGCTTGACCAGAGCGTCTGCGTCCGCTGGAGCGGTCGACGACGTCTTCAGCGCGACGGGACGCAGCACGCGGCCGGCGAGGTTCCAGCGGGCGAGGTACGTGGCGGTGTCCAGCCAGCGGTCGTCGTCCCAGCCGGCCACGTTCGGCGGCCGGAAGAGCTGCTGGCCGGCCCCGTCGAGGAGCCAGGTCCACGCCTCGGTGTCGACGCCGCGCTTGGTGGTGCGGAGCATCCCGGCGAGGTAGACGGCGGGCGGCTTCGTCATGCGCGGCCCATCGAACAGGCGCGGGTGCCGGAGGATCGCTTCGACGACCGGTCGCACGGCGTACTGGCTCCGTACGTAGAGGCGCTCGAGTGCGCGGCGCGTCGCGGCCGGCGGCGGCGTGGGGATGAAGTACCCCCAGAGCTTGGGCACGAAGAAGGACGGGTGCGAGCGATGGTGCACGCAGAGCTTGCACGCGTCGCGCCACCCGTAGCGCGCGGTCTTCCCGAAGATCCGCTTGCGGCCGTCGTCGTGGCGTCGCGGGTCGAAGCGGAAGTTGTGCGGCCCCTTGCCGTCTGACCAGTCGTTACGAAAGCCGGTCAGAGCGCGGGCCTGCTCGCGCACGTCGCGCTCGGTGTAGCCGCGCTTCGCGCCGAGCGTGAAGAGCTCCATCAGCTCCCGTGCGTAGTTCTCGTTCGGAGAGTCCTTGTCGTTCTCGTTGCCGGAGAGCCAGAGGAGCATCGCCGGATCGCTCGTCACCGCGAGGACGAGTTGCTCGAACGAGCCGAGGAAGCGCGAGCGGAAGAGCTTGTTCTGATTGAGCATCAGCCGCTGGGAACCGACGCCGTCGTTGGAGGTCGCGAACCAGTCGTGCCAGACGAGCGTCATGCGCTCGACGAGCGGCCGGCTCGTGCGCACCATGCGGTCGAGCCACCAGAGGTGGTCGTGTCCCCACGCGTCATAGGGCGCGAGCGGGCGCTTGTCGTCGTCCACCGGCGCGGGCCCGACGAAGCGCTCGCGCGATGGGCGCGTCAGCGAGCGAACGGCGCGATGGAGGCCGAGCTTCGCGAGCTCTTCGGCCTCACCCGGGCGCGGCCCGAAACCGGCACGCCAGAGCAGCCGCTCGGCCTGAGCGGGCCCGAATTTGCCCCCATAGACGGGGACTTTGGGAATACGGCGAGAAGGCGGCACGGCCCATGACTAGAGATCGGCGTCATGGGCCGTGCCCTTTAGGTGGAACCCTCCTTCAGACGACCGCTTTGAGGCCGCGCCGACGGCGGTAATAGACGCCTGCTGCGAGGAGCAACAGTGCTGCTCCGGCGAGTGGCCAGATGGGAAGCCCACCCGTGCCGGACGTCGAGACGCCTGCCGCCCCCTTTGCGATCGTGACGGTCCCGAGCTCGTGTGTCCGCGAGCAGGGAACGGGCTCGCCGCCCGCGCTGGTGAAGTCGTCGAAGACGGCGTACGTCCAGGTGCCTCCCGAAGGGAAGACGACCTTGGCTGCGTACGTGCCCTTGGACGGGTCGAGCGGTTCCGCCGTGAACGTCTCGCTGTCACCGGCCGCGTTCGTGATCGTGACGCGGGGTCTCGCATCGCTCGCGTCCGGAAGCGGATTGCGGCCGTGCTGAAGCACGGTGATCTCCGCGGTCCAGGCTGTGCCGGACTTCGTCCCTG
The DNA here is from genome assembly GCA_963771725.1 of uncultured Actinomycetes bacterium. Classification (GTDB taxonomy): domain Bacteria; phylum Actinomycetota; class Thermoleophilia; order Gaiellales; family Gaiellaceae; genus VAXT01. Next base: position 94,788 of record CAVYUO010000004.1, read on the forward strand.
TCGGCGGCGGGGCGAGTTGAACAGTTGACCAGCAGCCGGCTGCGGCCGGCGCGGCATAGACGAGCGCAGCGAGCAATACAACTACGAAGAGTGCTTTGCGCATGAGTTACCTCCTGCCGCTCCTACACCGGAGGGGCGCATGAGGTTCCCGCGGCCGGCTATTCGTCGTCCGCGAAGAGCGGCCGCAAGAACTCGTCGAACGTCGCCCGGTCGCAGCTGGCAACCGTGGTCGGCGTGAGCGCGGTCACCGAGGCCGTCCGGGGCACGTCCATCGCCAGCGCTACCTCGCCGAAGTAGTCGCCCGGGCGAAGCACACGGCGCGGCCCGAGCGCGCCCTGGTTGCTGACCGCGAGCAGGCCACGCAGGACGACGTAGAAGTGCTCTCCCTCCTCGTCCTGGAGGACGATCGGGTTGCCCGCGGGGATCTCGGCGCGCTTCATGTTGTGCGCCAGCTTCGTGAGCCTCTCGCCCGGCAGCTCCTGGAGCAGCCCGATCTGGGAGAGCTCCGTTACGGTCGCCGTCGCAAATCTAGGCACCGTTCGGATCCTCGGCCGGCAGCTCCGGGTCGGCGGGGGCCGGACCGCGCTGCTCCTCGGCCTCCTCTTGCCTCTCCGGCGCCTGCTCGTGCTCCTCGGGGGTGGGCTCTGGTTGATCGTGCACGGGGCTATTGTTGCCGACCGTGTCGAACTGGACGGCTGGAAGTTCTGCCCGCGCTGCAAAGCGGATCTCGAGCCGAGCCAAGGCAGCGCTTCGTGCCCCTCCTGCGGCTGCCTGTACTACGCCAACTCCGAGCCGACTGCGTGCGCGCTCTGCGTGGACGACGACGGCCGGGTGCTGCTCGCGCGGCGCGCGGGCGAGGTCTATCACGGGTACTGGGACCTCCCCGGCGGCTTCCTGGAGGAGGGCGAACACCCGCTCGACGGCCTGCGCAGAGAGCTCAAGGAGGAGACGAGCCTCGACGTGGAGCCCAAGGAGTTCCTAGGCGTCTGGATGGACCACTACAACGAGGACGGCACCGGTTCATCGACGCTCAATCTCTACTGGACGGCCCGCGTCGTCGGCGGTGAGCTGCACGCGGCGGACGACGTCAGCGAGGCCCGCTGGTTCCTGCGCGAGGAGCTTCCGCCGCCGGAGGAGCTGGCGTTCCACATCGGCGAGGTGCTCTCAGCCTGGCGGAACCAGCACGCGTAGCGCCTGCGGCTCGATCGTGAACTCGATCGGCGTCTCGAGGCGCTCCGGCTCGCCGTCGATCGCGGCCCGCAGCCAGCCCGCGCCGGAGTCGATCTCGAAGCGCTCACCGGTCCGCTCTTCCCACTTCCCGGCCACAGCCCTTCGGCCGAGTACACGTGGAGCAGGCCCTCGTCGAGGCGCTCGCGCTCGCCGAGCGAGAACAGGTCGAGCTTGTAGGCGTTGTTCGCGACGAGGACGATTCGAGCCGAGACCGGCTCACCGTCGATGCGCAAACCGAGCGCACCCGGCTGCCGGGCCAGCAGTGCCAGTGCGCGGAGGCGTGCCAACACAGCCCGCCGCCGCCGGTGGTGCTCCCGGCGGTGGACGAGGCGCGCGTAGACGCCCAGGGACACGTTGTTCAGGAACAGCCGCCCGTTCGCCCGACCGACGTCGATCCGCCGCTCCTGCCCGGAGAACGAAGCGAGCGCGCCGAGCGGGTCGTCCCGGTCGAGACCGAGGTCCCGCGCGAAATGGTTCCGCGTCCCGAACGGGATTGCCACGAAGGGAAGCCCGCGCTCGATGGTGACCTCGGCCACCGCTCCAAGCGACCCGTCGCCGCCGGCCATCCCGAGCGGGCCCTCGGGCGCCGAGCGCGCGATCTCGTCCACGTCCTCGCCTTCCTGGAGCATGTGCGTCGTCACGCCGTGGCGCTCAGCCTCGTCGCGCAGCTCGTCAGCGCTCGGCCGTTCGTCCCCGGCTCGCGGGTTGATGATGAGGAAGCTGGCCACGCGCACAGTTAGCATCGCAGTTCACCTTTCGAAAGGAGCCGACCCGTGGAACTGATTGCCCGACTCGACGAAGCGCGTGAGCGCTGGAACCTGCTGAACCATCCCTTCTACCGCCGGTGGAACTGCGGCGAGCTGAAGCGTGAGGACCTTGCGTACTACGCCGGCCAGTACCGGCACGCCGTAGTGGCCCTCGCCGAGACCGCCGGCAAGGCGGATGCCGAGCACGCCCGAGAAGAGGCCGAGCACGTCTCGCTCTGGGACGACTTCGCCGACGCCATGGGCTCGACTCCCGCTGCAGCGAGCGCGGAGACGGCCGAGTGCGTGTCGGCCTGGCTCGCGCCGGAGGACCCGATCGGAGCCCTCGCCGTCCTGTACGCGATCGAGGCCGGGCAGCCGGACGTCTCGCAGACGAAGCTCGACGGGCTCGCCGACCACTACGGCGTGGCGGGCGACGAACCGGGCGCCGCGTACTTCGTGCTGCACGCCGAGCTAGACCATGAGCACGCCGCCGGCTCGAGGGCACTGCTCGAGGCGCACTCCGGAGACGAAGACCGTCTCGTCGAGCTGGCCGAGAACGCGCTCCGGGGCAACTGGATCCTCCTCGACGGCGTGGAGGCCCGAACGAAATGAGGCTCAGCGTTCTCTGGCACGGCCTGGCCGGCCACCCGATCCATCCGCCGCTGACGGACGTGACGGTGGGCGCGTACACGATTGCCACCGCCTTCGCCCTGCTCTCGCGGCTCGGCGTCAGCGAAGACAACACGACCGCGGTCTGGTGGCTCGTCCTCGTGGCGGGCCTCGTGACCACGCTTCCGACTGCCCTGACCGGGTTCGCCGACTGGCTCAGCATCCAGCGCGGCACTCCGCTCTGGAGGACGGCGACCGCACACCTGTCGGCGATGGTCACGGCGACGATCCTCTTCGCGATCACCGCCGGCGCCGGGCATGGGGACTACGTCGACGGCACGATCAGCGGCGGTTCGCTGGTCCTGACCCTTGTCGGCTACGCAGTGCTGATTCTCGGCGGCTGGCTCGGCGGCTCGATCGTCTTCGTCCACGGAATGCGCGTGCTGAATCTGGTGGAGGAGCCGGCCATGCGCGCGGCGGCCCCGGTCGAGCATCCGGAGAAGAAGGAAGCGGAGGGGAGCTAGCTAGCTCTCGTCAACGAGGCCGAGAGACTTCTCGATCGCGCCTAAGGCGCCGCTTGCCGGCGCCGACCATAAAAGGACGTGCGGGCTTTGCCCGCGCGTCCGCTGACCCGAAGGGCGAACCTTGATGCTTCTTTCGCTAGGCCTCGACGAGGCCTAGCGACTTCTCGATCGCGCCCTTCGGCTGGGCGCCGATGGCAGCTGCGGCGGGCTCGCCGTCGCGGAAGAGGATCATCGTCGGAATCGACGCGATCCCGTATTTGGCCGCGAGGTCCTGCTCCTCGTCGATGTTCACCTTGACGAGCTTCAACTCGTCACCGCGCTCCTCGACGATCTTGTCGAGCACCGGGGAGACGGCATGGCAGGGACCGCACCATTCGGCCCAGAAGTCGACGATGACGGGCTTGTCCGACTGGAGGACTTCCTGCTCGAAGGTGGATTCGGTCACTGCTGTGCTCATTCAATGGTCCTTTCGCATTGGTTATCTCATCAACGTCCGGGCTACGAAAACGATTCCCACCCCTCCGTAGAATCGAACACTAGTGGCGGAGATCTTCGCTCAGCTACCGGCTGTCCCGGATCATCCGGCTCTCGAGCGGGACGTTCTCGCCTGGTGGGAGTCGGAGCGGATCTTCGACCGGTTGCGGGAGCAGAACCGAGGCGGGGAGCGCTTCAGCTTCATCGACGGCCCGAAGACGGCGAACACCGTCGACGGCCTGGGCGTCCATCACCTGTGGGGCCGGACCTACAAGGACGTCTTCCAGCGCTACAAAGCGCTGCGCGGGTTCGACCAGCGCTACCAGAACGGCTTCGACTGTCAGGGGCTCTGGGTCGAGGTCAAGGTCGAGCGCGACCTCGGCCTGAACTCGAAGCACGAGATCGAGGAGTACGGCCTCGCCGAGTTCGCACGCAAGTGCCGTGACCTCGTCGCCGAGTCCGCGCGCGTGATCACGAAGCAGTCGATCCGCCTGGGCCAGTGGATGGACTGGGGCAACGACTACTTCACGTTCAGCGACACGAACATCGAGTACATCTGGCGGTTCCTGAAGACGCTTCAGGAGCGCGGCTCGCTCTACCAGGGACACCGCTCGACCGAGTGGTGCCCTCGGTGCGGGACGTCCATCTCGCAGCACGAGCTCTCGCAGGCCGACGTGTACAAGGAGAGATCGGACCCGTCGCTCTTCGTGCGCTTCCCGCTCAAGGGGCGCGAGGGCGAGTCGCTCGTCATCTGGACGACGACACCCTGGACGCTGCCGGCCAATGTTGCCGCCGCTGTGAACCCGGAGGCCGAGTACGGCAAGCGCGACAACGGCGAGTGGGTCGCCGTCGCGCGTTATCCCGAGGACCATTTCGTGGAGCGCGTGCGCGGCGCCGATCTCGTCGGGCTCGAGTACGAGGGGCCGTTCGACCATCTGCCCGCGGTCGCGAACGTCGCGCACCGTGTGATTCCGTGGGACGACGTCTCGCTCGACGACGGCACCGGCATCGTCCACATCGCGCCGGGCGCAGGCACCGAGGACTTCGACCTGGGCAAGGAGCACGGGCTGGAGGTGCTGGTGCCGATCGACGAGGCCGGCCACTTCTTCCCCGAGTACGGCTGGCTCCACGGCATCTCGACCGGCGACGCAGCCGATCAGATCGTCGGCGACCTCCGCGAGCGTGGCCTGCTCGAGCACTCCGGCACGTACATCCACCGCTACGCGCACTGCTGGCGGTGCTCGACGCCGGTCGTCTTCCGCGTGGTCGACGACTGGTTCATCGCCGTGGACGAGCTCCGCCCGAAGCTGCTCGAGGCGAACGCGTCGGTGGACTGGACGCCCGACTTCTACGGCAAGCGCATGGACGACTGGCTCCGGAACATGGGCGACTGGAACATCTCCCGGAAGCGGTACTTCGGCCTGCCGCTGCCCTTCTACCCGTGCGAGTGCGGACACGTGCACGGTGGTGGGGTCGAAGCAGGAGCTCGAAGAGCGCGCGCTTCGCGGGCTCGAGCAGCTCGAGGAGCTCCATCGGCCCTGGATCGACGAGGTCGTGATCGCGTGCGAGCAGTGCGGAGCCGAGGTGCAGCGGATCCCCGAGGTCGGGGACGTGTGGCTCGACGCCGGCATCGTCCCCTTCTCCACGCTCGGCTGGCAGAGCCCCGAGTGGGTCGAAGGCGGCTACGCGACGGGCGCGTCGGCGGGTCTCTCGAACGCGGATCTCCCCGACCATGCGCACTGGGAGCAGTGGTTCCCCGCGGACTGGGTGACGGAGATGCGCGAGCAGATCCGGTTGTGGTTCTACTCGCTGCTCTTCATGTCGGTCGTCCTCGAGGGGCGGGCGCCGTACGAGCGGGTGCTCGGGCACGAAGACGTTCGCGACGAGCACGGCCACGAGATGCACGGCTCGAAGGGCAACACGATCGAGGCGCACGAGGCGCTCGAGCGGATGGGCGCCGACGTCATGCGCTGGATGTACTGCGAGCAGGCGCCGACGCAAGGCGTCAAGTTCGGCTACACGCCCGCGGGGGAGATCAAGCGCCGGCTGCTCACGCTCTGGAACTCGGTCGTGTTCTTCACGACGTACGCGAACATCGAGGGCTTCCGGCCGCCGTTCGACGATCTCGCCGGCGGCCCGCAGGGTGCGGAGCTCGGCACGCTCGATAGGTGGCTGCTCGCGCGGACTCAGGCCTACCTCGCCGAGGTCGATAGCGCCTACGACCGGTACTGGACGCCAGACGTCGTGGGCGCGTTCGAGCGCTTCGTCGACGACGTTTCCAACTGGTACATCCGCCGCTCGCGCCGCCGCTTCTACTCGTTCGACGAGGCCGCATTCAGGACGCTGTGGTACGCGCTCGTGCAGGCAGTGCGCGGGATCGCGCCGGTGATGCCCTTCCTCGCGGAGCATCTCTGGCAGAGCCTGGTTGCGGGCCCGTGCGAGGACGCGCCACACTCGGTGCACCTCGCCGGGTGGCCGACGGCGGCGGCCAGCCTCGCCGACGACGCGCTCGTCGCCGAGGTGGGGGAGGTGCGGCGTGTCGTCGAGCTCGGCTATCGCGCGCGCTCGGCCTCGGGGCTCAAGCTGCGCCAGCCTTTGCGGCGCTTGATCGTCCAGGGAGCGCCGCTCGTCGAGGGGCATCTCGACGAAATCGCGTCCGAGCTCCGCGTGAAGGGCATCGAGCTGGGCGAGGTCGAGGCGACCGAGCTCACGGTCAAGCCGAACCTGCCCGTGCTCGGCCCGAAGCTCGGGAAGGAGCTCGGCTCGGTGCGCGCCGCGCTCCAGGCCGGCGACTTCGAGGAGCTTCCCGACGGTGGGTTCCGGGTCGCAGGCCACGACCTGGGCGCGGACGAGGTGCTGGTCGAACGGCACGGGCGCGAGGGTTGGGCGGTCGCCTCCGGCGACGGCGTCACGGTCGCCCTGGCCACGGCTCTCGACGACGAGCTACGCACCGAGGGCCGCGTGCTCGATCTGATCCACCAGCTCAACTCGATGCGGAAGGACGCGGGGCTGGAGCTCACCGATCGAATCGTGGTCACGCTGCCCGAGTCCCAGTCCGATCTGCTTGCCCACGCGGAGTGGATCAAGAGCGAAGTCCTCGCCGAGGAGATCAAGGCCGACGGCGACTCGGACGAGCCTCAGATCGCGAAGGCCTAGTAACGGCCCGCCGCGCGCGAGATGATGCGCGCATGAAGGAGGGACAAGGCGGCGCCGAGCGGCGCTCGGGTGAAGACCGACGGAAGGCTGCGGAGCGGCGTAAGAAGAAAAAGAGTGCGGCGGACGACCGGCGTAGCGGCAAGGACCGTCGGACCGGCGAAGAGCGCCGCGACGGCGAGAGCAGCTAGCGCGAACGGATCGACTCGATCGCGCTCGCTGCGAGGAACGCGCCCGCGGCGGCGAGGACGATCGTCCCGCCGGGCGGCAGGTCCGCGTAGTAGGCGACGGTCAACCCCGTGAGCACCGAGCCGAGCCCGATCGCGGTCGCGAGCAGGATCGTCGACTTCATGCTCCAGGCCACGCGTGCCGCGGCGATGACCGGCAGCACCATCAGGGCGGCGATCAGCAGGATGCCCACGATTCGCATCGACAGCGCGATCGTCAGCGCAGTCAGCACGGCCAGGAGCACGTTGAGGAGGCCGATCGGCACTCCCGCGACCCGAGCGCCCTCCTCGTCGAGCACCGCGGCCGCCAGAGCCGGATAGAGGAGCGCGATCGCGGCCAGAGCGACGCTTCCGAGCACGGCGACGAGCGCGAAGTCCCCGCTCGTGACGGTGAGGATCGAGCCGAAGAGGTAGGCGAACAGGCCGACGTCGAGCGAGCCCGCCGCCGAGACGAGCACGATCCCGGCCGCGATGCCCGTGTAGAAGACGAGCGCGAGCGCCTGGTCTCCGGTCGTCTTTCGGTGGCTGCGCAGCCATTCGATTCCGGTCGCCCCGATCACGGCGGCGATGAGGGCCGTCAGGACCGGGGAGACGCCGAGCAGGAGCCCGGCCGCGACTCCCGCGAAGGCGACGTGACCGATGCCGTCGCCGATCAGGCTCATCCGCCGCTCGACGAGGAAGAACCCGACCGCCGGCGCGAGGACGCCGACGATCGCCCCCGTCGCGAAGGCGAGCCGCATGAACTCGGAGTCAAGGATGGACATGCGAAGGGTCGTGCCAGACCCCGGGTAGCTCGGATGGGCTTCCGTCGAACACGATTCCGCCGCGCACGAGCACGATCCGCTCGACGAACCGTTCGACCGCCCCGAACTCGTGCGAGACGTAGAGGATCGTGACGCCGAGCTCGTGGTGAAGCCTGTCGAGGAGCTCGGCGAATGCTTCCTGCGCTTCTGCGTCGACGCCCGTGGTCGGCTCGTCGAGGACGAGCAGCTCGGGCTCGGCCGCCAGGGCCTTGGCGATGAAGGCCCGTTGCTGCTGGCCGCCCGAGAGTCGCACGAGCGGCCGGTGCGTGACGTCGCTTAGGCCGACTCGCGCGATCGCCTCGTCGATCAACTCGCGATCTCTGGGCCCCGCCCGGCCGAGGAGCCCGACACGCGGGAACCGCCCTGCGGCAACGACCTCGCGAACCGTCGCGGGAGCGCTCACCCCGAGCTGGGCGCGCTGGGCCAGGTATCCGATCGCTTCGCGCCGGGAGAATCTGTGCGCCGGCTCACCGAAGAGGAGCGCCTCTCCTGCGCTCGGCCGCTCGAGGCCGAGAACGAGCCGCAGCAGCGTCGTCTTGCCGCCGCCGTTGGGCCCGGCGATCGCGACGAATTGCCCCCGCTCGACCGACAGGTCGACGTCGGTGAGCACGGGTGGCCCCTGGCCGTACGAGAACGACAGCGATCTGGTTTCGACGGCTACCGGCATCCGAGTTCCTGCCGGAGAGTCGTGAGGTTCGCGCGCATCACCGAGAAGTAGTTCTGTCCCTCGTCGAGCTCCTCTTGCGTGAGCCCTTCGAGCGGGTTCAGCACTGCCGTCGTCGCGCCGGCCTCGCGCGCCACGGTCTCGGCGAGGCGCGGCGACACGAGCGTCTCGAAGAAAACGGTCGTCGCGCCGCTGCGCTCGACCTCGCGAACGATTCGCTCGAGGTCGCGTGCGGTCGGCTCGGCGTCCGGCGTCAACCCGGTGAGCGCGATCTGCTCGAGGCCGTAGCGGTCGGCGAGATAGCCGAACGCAGCGTGGCTCGTGATGATCTCCTTCCGTTCGCAACGGTCCAGGCCGCGCTCGAAGTCGGCGTCGAGCCTCCGCAGTCGGGCAACAAAGCCCTGCGCCGGCCGCTCGAGCGCATCGCCGATGCGTCGCGCCTGCTCGGTGTAGCGGAGCGGATCGAGCCAGACATGCGGATCGACCCCCTCGTCTCCGGAGATCAGGTCCAGCCCCTGAAGGAGATCGACCTTCTTGCCGTCCGCGCCGTCCACGGCTCGCTCGAAGTTGGGCTGGAAGCCGGAGCCGAGATAGAGGACGACGTCGGCCGCGCCGATCCGCTCGACGTCCCGTGCCGAGAGCTCGACGTCGTGAGGCTCGGCGCCGGGCGGGGTCAGGTTCCGGACGGCAACCCGATCGCCGCCGATCTCCTCTGCCGCGTACGCGAGTGGGTAGAAGGCCGCGGCGACCGAGACGCGGCCGTCGGCAGGCCCCTCGTCGCTGCCGCATCCGGCACCGAGAACGAGGATCGCGGAAAGAATGAGAACGACTCTCACTATCAACAGCCGGTACAGTACAGCTCAGTGACCGCCTGGGAAGCTCACGCGCGCGCAACCCTCGCCGGCGCGGGTCGCCGCGCCGGCCGAGCGAGGGAGCTCGTGATCTCACTCCTCGCTCGCCAGGAGTGCTGCCTGAGCGCGAACGAGATCTTCGATTCGCTGCGCACGAAGGACCGCAGGATCGGGCTGGCCAGCGTCTACCGCGCGCTCGACCAGCTCGTCGGGCTCCAGCTCGTGCAGCGGCTCGAGTTCGCCGATGCAGCGCGCTACGAGCCGCTGTTGCCGAGCGGCGAGCACCATCACCACCTGATGTGCGACGACTGCGGCAAGGTCGAGCCGTTCGCAGACGGCGGCCTGGAGCGGGCGCTCGATCGCGTCGGAGGCGGCCTGGGGTACCGCGTCGAGGCACACGACGTCTTGCTGCGCGGAGCCTGCGCGGACTGCCGCACGTAAAAGTCTTGTGATTATTCGATCCCGCGCGGCCGCGTCGTGCTTTCATGGGGCGCGATGAGCGACCGGACCAGGCTCGGCCTCGGTCTACTCGGCGCGGCCCTCGTGCTCGGGGTGCTCGGGGATGAGCTGCTACGCGCCACCCCGCTCGGCATCAACCTCTTCCTCTGGTTTGCTGCGCTCGCCGTCACGCTCGTGCTCCTCGCCCGTTGGCGCGGCGCGCCGCTGACGATCAGGAGCCGCTGGATGCTGCCTCCGCTCTTGCTCTTCGCCGCGCTGCCCGCGTGGCGTGACTCACCGTGGCTGGTCGCGCTCGACCTTTTCGCCGTCGTTGCCGCACTCGCGTTCGGCGCGCTGAGGGCGCCACGAGTGCATCGAGCGGGGCTCTCTGACTACGTGGTCGGCCTCGGCAACGCAGGCGCAGCAGCGACGGCCCGAACGGTGACGCTGATGCAGAGCGAGATCGACTGGCGCGACCTGCCGAGGGGCGCGCACGCCGGACAGGCGGTCGCCGTCGGCCGAGGATTGCTCCTCGCAGCGCCGCTCCTCGTCGTCTTCGGGGCCCTGTTCGTCGCCGCCGACCAGGTCTTCCAGGGCTTCGTGACCGATGCCGTGCCCAACGTGGACGAAGTCTTCTCGCACATCACGCTGATCGTCGTGCTCGCCTGGATCGCGGCCGGCCTCCTGCGCGAGTACCTCGTGCGACGGGAGCCGTTCGCAGCGGACGTTCGCCCGTTCTTCACGCTCGGACGCACCGAGATCGCCGTCGTGCTCGGCAGCCTGAACCTCCTTTTCCTGGCGTTCGTCCTGGTCCAGATTCGCTACCTGTTCGGGGGCAACGCGCTCGTCGAAGGGCGCACGACCCTCAGTTATGCCGAGTACGCGCGGCACGGCTTCTTCGAGCTCGTGACCGTCGCAGCCCTTGTCCTGCCGCTCCTCCTGCTCGCAGATTGGCTCCGGCGTCGCGAGACTCGGCGCGACGACGTCCTCTTCCGCGTGCTGGCCGGGGCCCTCCTCGTCCTACTCGGCGTCGTCATGGTCTCGGCTCTGCAGAGGATGCGGCTGTACCAGCGCGAGTACGGCCTCACCGAGCTGCGTGTGTACACGACCGGATTCATGCTCTGGCTCGCCGTCGTCCTCGCCTGGGCCGCCCTCACGGTGCTTCGCAGCCGGCGAGACCTGTTCGCGATCGGCGCGCTCGCGAGCGGCTTCGCGGCCATCTTCGCCCTGCACGTGCTCAACCCCGATGCGCTGATCGCGCGCACGAACCTCGACCGGCCGAACCTCGACCTCACGTACCTGACCGGGCTGAGCGACGACGCGACGCCGACGCTGGTCGACGCGTTGCCCAAGCTCGATCCCGACCAGCGCGCGACGCTCGAGCTCTATCTACGCGACCGTGGCGCCGGCGGCGGCGACTGGCGAACGTGGAACTGGAGCCGGCGCCAGTCCGACGCCGCGCTCGAACGCGTCCCTTAGGACGGCTGGCTCTCGGCGAGCGCGAGCTCGCGGCGGAGCTCGACCGGCAGGCGGAACTCGACCGCCTCGTCGACCATGCGGTGCGCCGAGATGTCCTCGACTCCGAGCGCCCGGAACCAGTCGCACACGCGATCGACGAGCTTCTCGGGCGCCGACGCTCCGGAGGTGACGCCGACCGTCTCCACTCCTTCGAGCCAGGCCTCGTCGATGTCGGTCTCGTCGTCGATCAGGTGCGCCTGCACGCCGCCCGCCCGGGCGACCTCGACGAGGCGGTTCGAGTTCGACGAGTTCTGCGAGCCGATGACGAGCAGGAGGTCGACCTCCTCCATCAGGTCCTTCACGGCCCACTGGCGGTTGGTCGTCGCGTAACAGATGTCTTCCTTCTTCGGCGCGTAGACCTGCGGGAACCGTCGGCGAATCGCCTTGATGATCTCGCCCGTCTCGTCGACCGAGAGCGTCGTCTGCGTGATGTAGGCGACCTTGGCGTCGGCCGGAAGATCGAGGCCTTCGGCGTCCGCGACCGATTGCACGAGCAGCGTCGAGTCGGGCGCCTCGCCCATCGTGCCGACGACTTCCTCGTGGCCCTCGTGGCCGATGAGGAGGATCGTGTAGCCGTCCGCCGCGTACCGGCGTGCCTGGACGTGCACCTTCGTCACCAGCGGGCAGGTGGCGTCGACCGTGTTCAGGCCGCGAGCCTCCGCGTTCATGTAGACGGAGGGCGCGACGCCGTGCGCGGAGAGGACGACGGTCTTGCCCTTGGGCACGTCGCGCTCGTCGTCGACGAAGATCGCCCCGCGCGCCTCGAGGTCGCGCACGACGTGCGCGTTGTGGACGATCTGCTTGCGAACGTAGATCGGCGGCCCGTGCAGGTCGAGCAGCTTCTCGACCGTGTCCACGGCCCGCTCAACCCCGGCGCAATAACCCCTGGGAGAAGCCAGAAGAACGCGTTTCACCATCACGCTCATCGTAGCCGCGGGTTCCTCGGGTCCTGGTCCCAGAAAGCAGAAGGCCCGTCGCTCGGGGGGTCAGTGCGACGGGCCCTCTAAGTGCTCTCCGCGGTCATTTGTGGCCAGGTACGCACTAAACCGCGGATCGCATCGCCCAGTGGCGTGAAGCTAACGCGCTCCGCGCAATTTGTGAATAGGCCGCGAGGCCCATCTTTGCAAGCCGTATAGCCCTTCCTCGATTGTCACTCGGCGTTTCCCCGACCTATCATCCGTAGGGCCCAGTGAATCCCAGGAAAACCCTGTTCCGACGCCGCGATGAGGAAGAGGCGCCCGCTCCTCCGGACACCGCTCCGGGGGACCCCGATCCACGCCGTGATCGCGACCTCGAGGCGGTCACCTCACTCTCGGTCGCGTTGGCGCGCGGAGGCGATGCCACAGCCGTCGCCCGGACTCTTCTGGAGCACGTAACAGACCTGCTCGACGTCGAGTTCGCGGCGGTTGCGGTCATCGAGGAGGACGACCGTCGCGCCCACGGCCTCTATGCCCTCGAGAACGGTGAGGAAGCGATCTGGTGGCGGGACGTAGCGATCGAGTTCGACTCCGAGCCCTCGGCCATTGCGAGCGCCGCCTTCGAAGCTGCTCCGATCGCCGTCTACGACGTCGCCGGCTCGTCCATGGTCAACCGGCGACTGGCCGAGAAGGTCGGGGCCAAGAGCGCCGTGTTCGTCCCGCTCATCGCCGAGGAGCGCGTGCCGGCGGTCCTCGTTGCGGCCTCCACCCGCAAGCCGCGCGTCTTCTCCGTCGCCGAGACGACCCTGCTCCAGGCTTTGACCGCCGAGGCGGCCCTCGCCCTGGAGCGGGCGCGCTCGGCGTCGGCACTCGAGGATGCGCTCGAGCGAGAGCGGCTCGTGGCCTCGATCAGCCGGAAGGTGCGCTCCGAGCACGACCTCGAGGCCGTCCTCAGGATCGCCGTCGATGAGACGGGCGAGGCTGCCGGGGTCTCGCGGTGCTTCATCCGCCTGGTCGGCCCGCAAGACACGCTCCCGATCCGCGCGGAATGGGATGCCGACGGCTTCGTCCCGATCGGGAGCTCGTCCGAGCGGCTTCCCGTCTCCAACCTCGCGGCTCGGGAAGGGCGCACGGTCGCGAGCGGAGACGTCCGAACCGATCCGGCACTGGACGACCCCGCGCTCGGGGGAAGCAAATCCTGATCGATCTCGGCACCGCGGCTGTTCTCGCCACGCCGATCAGCGTGTTCGACCGCATGATCGGGATCTTCGGGTTCCACCGGTCGGAGCCCACGACCTGGACGGAAGCCGAGATCGCTCTGGCGGAGGCAGTCGCCCGCGAGATCGGGCTCGCCGTCCACACGGCGAGCCTGCTGGAGGAGAACGCGAAGCGGCTCGAACAGCAGCAGGCCCTGCTGAAAGCGGCGCAGGTCGTCTCCAGCGAGCTGCGGCTGGAGACCGTGCTGCAGCGGCTCGTCGTCGAGGTGACGAAGCTGCTCGACGCCGACGCGGCCGACTGCTACCTGCTGGACGAGCAGGGCAAGGTTCTGCGGTGCGCCGCGGTCAACGGGCTCGACTCGTCGCTGCTCGAGTTCGAATTCCCGGCGACTCGCGGGCTCGCCGGTGAGGCTCTCCGGGAAGGCCGCTCCGTGCTCTCCAACGTGTACGACGACCAGAAGCAGCCGGTGCCGCACGAGGCGTACGCGGGCTTCACCGGCGCGATCGCGGCGCCGATGACCTGGTCGGGCGATTCGCGCGGCGTCCTCGGCGTGGGCACGCGAGACCCGGAACGCAACTTCGACGACACCGACGCCGAGCTGCTCGAGACATTCGCGGGGCTCGCTTCGCTGGCCGTTCGGAATGCCGCGAGCTTCGAGCAGAGCGTTCGTCAGGCGCGCATTCAGCGCGGCTTCTTCGGCATCGCCTCGGCGCTCGCCGAGCCGCTCTCGCAGCCGGCGACTCTGGACGCGGTTGCTCAGGCTGCCACCGAATCGCTCGGCGGCACCGCCGCCGCAGTGCTGATGCCGGAGGCGCGGGGCCTGGCGCTGGCCGCTGCGGTGGAACTGCCCGAGGGGCTGGCCGAGCTCCTGCGAGACGGGCTCACCGACGCCGCATCGGTGCTCGAGACTTGCGCTGCCGAGCGCCGCTTGCTCGCTGCGCCGAACATCGCGGACGACGATCGCTTCGGCGAGACCTGGCGAGGTCTGGCGGTCGAGGCGGGCTTCGGCGCGCTGCTTGCGATCCCCGTCGACTCGCCGCGCCGCGAGCACGGCGGCCTGGTGGTCGTCTTCTTCGCCGCGCGCGCGCCAGTTCATCGACGATGACCTGGAGCTCGCACGGCGGCTCGCGGGAGCCGCGCGTGGCGCGCTCGAGCGAAGCGAGCTCTACGAGAGCGAGCGCACGTCGAGGGCGCTCTCGCAGCAACTCGCGCGCATGGGCACGCTGCTTGCTTCCGAGCTCGATCCGGCTGCGGTCCTCGACGAGGTCGTGCAGCAGGCGCCGGTGCTGCTCGAGGCCGATGCCGCCTCGATCCGCGTGATCGAAGGCGACGAGCTGGTCGTCCACGCCGTGCAGGGTGAAGGCCTCGACGGAGCCGTCGGCTTCCGCGCTCCTGCGACGGCGTGGCTGGCGGGGGACATCGTCCAGTCGAGAGCGCCGACGGCCCTGGCCGACACCGGCTCCGATTCTCGCCTCCTCGCCGACGATCCGGTGCTCGCTGCGGGCTACCGCGCCTACCTGGGCGTACCGCTCGTCGGGGCAGAAGGAGGGCTGCAGGGCGTGCTCGCGGTCTATCACCGCCGGCCGCGGGCCTGGCGCGACGAGGAGACCGAGGCTCTCACGGCACTGGCCGGCAACGCGTCTTCTGTCCTCTCGAACGCCGAGCTCTACCAGCGAGTCGCGCTGGAGCGGGAACGCAGCTACGCGATCCTCTCCAACATCGCAGACGGCATCGTCGCCGTCGATCGCAACGGAGACGTAGTGCTGTGGAACACGTCAGCCGAGCAGATCACGGGAGTCCCTGCAGTCTCGGCTCTGGGACGGCCGCCGATCGACGTGATCCAGCGCGACCTGTCCGCAGGACCGGAGGCTCCGCCTGGGGAGCGCCTGATCTCGATCCGGCGCGGTGCCGATGAGGCTTGGCTTTCGTTGACCGAGGCGGTCATGCGCGACCCGGCGGGGGCGGTCGCGGGTCGCATCTTCGCCTTCCGCGACGTGTCCGGGGAGCGGCGAGTCGAACAGATGAAGTCCGACTTCGTCTCCACCGTCTCGCACGAGTTGCGAGCACCTCTGACTTCGATCTACGGGTTCGCGGAAACCCTGTTGCGTCGAGACGTTCTCTTCGGGGAGGAGGAGCGCTACACGTTCCTCGGCTACATCGCCTCGGAGGCGCAGCGACTGACGTCGATCGTCGACACTCTGCTCAGCGTGGCGCGGCTCGATGCCGGCGACCTCCAGGTCGAGCTCGCCCCGACGGACGTCGGCTCACTCTTGTCGGAGGTCGTCTCGAGCGCTCAGCAGAGCGGAGTGAACGGAAACGAGTTCGTGGTCAACGTTCCCGAGGAGCCACTCGCTGCGTCCGCCGACTCCGAGAAGCTGAGGCAGGTCATTGCCAACCTCCTGGACAACGCCGTGAAGTTCTCTCCCCGTGGCGCAACCGTGACCGTCGAAGCGAGGCAAACCGGTCATGGGGTCGAGGTTCGCGTCGTCGACGAGGGGATCGGGGTGGCGGCCGCGGAGCGGGAGCAGATCTTCCGGAAGTTCCATCGCGCCGAGGGAGTCGCCAGAGAGCGCGGTGGGACGGGCCTCGGCCTCTTCATCGCGCGCGGGCTCGTGGCCGCGATGGGCGGCCGGATCTGGGTCGACTCCGCCGAGGGTCGCGGAGCAAGCTTCGCCTTCGAGCTTCCGCTGGCTGTGGAGGCGGTCCCCAACCGGGACTCGACACCGACCTAGATGGGTACAGAAGAGAACGTGGGAGCGAAAGTCCTGGTCATCGACGACGAGGCCCCGATTCGTCTTCTTTGCCGCGTCAACCTCGAGGCGGAGGGAATGGAGGTCATCGAGGCGCAGGACGGCACAGTCGGCGTCGAGCTGGCGCGCTCGGAGCGCCCCGACGTGATCCTGCTCGACGTGATGATGCCCGGCATGGACGGCTGGGAGGTGCTCCAGGCGCTGCAGGCCGGCGAAGGGACGAGCGAGATCCCGATCGTGTTCCTCACCGCACGTGCCGAGCTCCGAGACCGGGCACAGGGGCTCGAGCTCGGCGGCATCGACTACGTGACCAAGCCGTTCAATCCCATCGACCTCGCGCCGCTCGTCAACGGTCTGCTCGCTCGGGTCGAGCGCGGGGAGCGGGAAGAGATTCGCCAGGAACGGATCGCAGCGCTGCGGGACCTGCTGATCGAGTAGCAGAGCAAGCGGTGCCCTCCGCCAGGAGCGGAGGAGCTACACGACCTGGCTGGTCGAGTAGCCGCGTGCTAGCCGGCGAAGTCGGCTGTCACGCGTCGCGTCAAGCCACCTGCCACGCCGACACCGATCCTGCTGAAGCTCCGATCGAGGAGTACCGACCGATGGGGAGGACTCGTCATCCACATCTGCACGACGACCCCGGCGTTGAAGCCGGGCTCGGTCGCGTAGGCGAGGTTCTCCCCGAGCGCTCGTCCGCGAACGCCGAAGCGGCGCAGGCGTTGGACGAACAGCCCGTGGTCGAAGTACCCGCGACGAACCATGTCCACGGAGTGCGCACGCGCTGCTCGATGCAGGGCGGGCCCAAGTCCGAGGGGGCGACGGCCGTGTGCGGCACGAACGCCGTTCACGGCACGGAGAATCGCCAACTCATGGCTCGATGGAGCCAGCGCCGGTCCCGTCGAAGGTGCGACGGGAAGCGGCGGGGTCGTGTCGGCCGAGGCCGCTGACGGTCCAACGAAGCAGACCAACAGCACAGCAGCAACGACGCTGAGAATGCGGCGGTTCTCAGTCATCAGGGCGATCGGGGCGGCAGAGTACAGCCCATTGCGGATAACGCCAAGCTTTTGGACCTGGAAACT
Source organism: uncultured Actinomycetes bacterium (assembly GCA_963771725.1). GTDB lineage: Bacteria > Actinomycetota > Thermoleophilia > Gaiellales > Gaiellaceae > VAXT01. Next base: position 111,986 of record CAVYUO010000004.1, read on the forward strand.
TTGTGCCGTTTCCGACTAAGAAGTGATAATTCCGCTCTGCCACACGGTTTGCGCGGCAAGGGTGAGATACCCGTGTGGCGGCGAGTTGCTGAGCGGGGGCCATCAACTCAGTGCCATAACGCCGAAACGGGCCGCCGAGATACGCCTCGCGTAGCGAAGCGAACCATCCGGTGTGCCGGGTAGGTTGTCTATGTGGACAACAACGAGACGAAGATCTGCGGAAACTGCCGCCGAACTCGTCCTCTAGATGAGTTCCATCGACGCGGCCGTGGGCGGCAGACGTGGTGCAAGGCGTGCCGCAAGGCCTACGACCGCGAGTACCACCGCAGAACGCGGCCCGTGCGACTAGCCCAAAAGCGGGAACAGCACCGGAGGACAGTCGCGTGGTTTCGAAGGCTCAAGGAGAACAAGCCTTGCGCGGACTGCGGTGGTGTGTTCCATCCGCGGCAATGGCCTTCGATCATCTTCCCGGCAACCCGAGGTCGATGACGTCAGCTCATTGCTCGGCAAACACAACCGGGCGACCATTCTCGCGGAGATCGCCAAGTGCGAGCTTGTCTGCGCAAACTGTCACGCTGTACGATCTTTTGAAAGACGGGGTGTAGCTCAGTCTGGTTAGAGTGCTGCGTTTGGGACGCAGAAGTCGCCGGTTCGAATCCGGCCACCCCGACTGACGGACTTTCTCGTACGCCGCCCAACGCTCGACGATGCCGACGCCGTCGCGGCTCTCATCACCGAGCGAAACCGCGTCGACTTCGGCGAGATCGAAGGGCTGGAGTTCAGCGGTTCCGAGCTCCGCGAATGGTGGCGTCTCGACGAGGCCAGCCTCGAAACCGACGCGTGGCTCGTACACATCGACGGAGAGCTGGTCGCCTACGTGCGCGCTCGGAGCGAGCGCGACCTGGCGAACCTGGAGGACGAGTCCGGCGTCCACCCTGACGCGCGCGGGCGTGGGATCGGCTGGCACCTCCTCGATCTCGCCGAGGCCTGGGCCCGCGAACATGAGCTAGGGCGCCTTCACGTCCATGTCGTCAACGACGACGGCCGTCGCCTCGCCGAGGACCGGGGGCACGAAGTCGTCCGGTACTTCTGGCGCATGGAGATCGCCCTCGACGAGGAGCCGTCGGAGCCAGAGGCGCCAGAGGGCTTCGAGCTCCGCGGTTACCGCCCTGGAGAAGACGACGACGAGCTGCACGCAATGCACCAGGCAGCGTTCGCGGAGCACTGGGAGTTCACGCCGGAGGCGTTGGACAAGTGGCTGCGCTGGCGTGCGAGTCGCAGCGATTACAACCCGGAGCTCTGGCGACTCGCGGTCGCCGACGGGTCGATCGCCGGTGCCGCGCTCGCATTCGGCGAGCGCCATCTGGGGTGGGTCCTGGACCTGGCGGTCCGTCCCGGGAATCGCAGGCACGGGCTCGGGGAGGCTCTGCTCCGGTCCGCGTTCCGGGCGCTCTGGCAGCGGGGACACATCAGGGTCGGCCTGGAGGTCGACTCCGAGAACGAGACCGGGGCGACCAGGCTCTACGAGCGGGCGGGCATGGCCGTCACCCGCCGGTACGCGACGTACGAGAAGCGTCTCTGAAGACCTCGCCCCGTTCGTCACTCCCGAGGGCGCGCAGGAAGAAGTAGGTGAAGGCCGCGAAGAACACGACCGCCTGCTCGAACGCCATCGTGACTCCGGCGATCTGCTGGTCGGTGATCGCCGAGAGCCCCCAGAGGCCGGGCCCGTCCTGATACCACTCGTAGAGCGGATCCGGAATCAGCGCGAGGAGCAATCCGAGCGGGCTCGCGAGCAAGAAGGCGGCGAACAGATAGCCGGCACGCCGCCCGGGGCGCAGCCGCCAAGGCTCGTCCTGCAGAACCGGCCACCACAGGAGGCAGCCCGCTCCAAAGTACATCGCGTGCTCGAGGTGGAGCAACGACGCCTGATGGCGAAGCGCTGCGTCGTAGGCGAAGGGCAGGTGCCAGAAGAAGTAGACCGCGAGCCAGGCCACGAGCGCCACGGGGGGCCACGTGACGTAGCGGGCCAACGGCAGGCGCGCAATCGAGGCGGCCAGAACTGGCGGGATGCCGAGCACGAAGAGCGCGGGCGCCCATTCGGCGAGGACGACGTTCTGCAGCAGGTGGGCCGACAGGAGGTAGTTCAGTGCGACCGTCTGTAGCGGCGTGATCGAGACGACCGTGATCAGAGCCAGGCTGGCGCCGAACGAGACCACGCGCCACCGCTCGACGGGTCGTCCCCGGGTCGCGAGCGCGTACGACAACGCCAACGCCGGCACGAGGATGAGCGCCTCGACGTCCCAGGCCCAGGCATAGGGATCCATGCGGCTACCCTATGGACGACGCGGGCGTAGCTCAGTGGCAGAGCACGAGGTTTCCAACCTCGGTGTCGCGGGTTCGATCCCCGCCGCCCGCTCTAGTCGTCCGGTCTGGCCGCTACGCTGTTGCCAGTAATGAAAACAGCAGAACGCGAGTTGGCGCGCGCGCTCCGTCGTGAGCATGGGATCCCAGTAAGGCGTCTTGCCGAAATGGTGGGCGTTTCGCGGTCCTCGATCAGCCTATGGGTGAGGGATATCGAACTCACGCCTGCACAAGTAGCCGCCCTGCGGCGTGCGGCCGTAGCGGGGGCCGCGAAAAACGCTGCGCGAGCTCGAGCTCGGCGGCGGGGGTTTCAAGTCGAGGGCCGGTCGCGCGCGAGCAGGCGACCTCCTCCACGTCGCCGGCTGCATGCTTTTCTGGGCCGAAGGATCGCGGACGCGCAATTCGGTGCAGTTCACGAACTCCGACCCGGGGATAGTCGCGTTCTTCCTGCGCTTCCTCCGCGAGTGCTATCGGGTGCCGAACGTCAGGGTACGCGTCGCCTGCAACCTCTTCGCCGATCACATTTCGCGTCAGCGTGAAATCGAGCAGCATTGGCTCGACGTGCTCGAACTGCCGCGGACCGCACTGACAAAGTCAATGGTCAACAAGTATTCGAAGCACAGCCAAAAGAAACGTCGTAACAAGCTCCCGTACGGAACCTGCCGACTCACCGTGTACGACACGCGTCTCGTCCAGCAGATCTACGGCGCTATTCAGGAGTACGCGGAGTCGACCGCGAGGAGTGGGTGTTGTGACCAGCGGCGTCCGGTAGCAGCGCGATGCTGCACGGCGTGGAGGAGCGCGTTGTCCGCTTCCGCGCTACGACGATTCTCACCGTCCTGGCGCTCACGATCGCGGTCGTGCTGCTGCTCCAGCTGGTGTGGCTCGCGCGGCAGGTGCTGACCTGGCTCCTGATCGCGATCTTCCTCTCGCTCGCGCTCAACCCGCTCGTCGAGTGGTTCCAGCGGCACGGCATTCGCCAGCGAGGGCTCGCGGCGGGCTTGACCTTCATCCTCGCCCTGGGAGTGATCGTCGGCCTGTCGGCGCTCTTCATCCCGACGCTCGTCAACGAGGTGAACGGCTTCGTTCGCCAGGTCCCGAACTACGTCAACGACATCACCCAGGGGCGCGGCCCTCTCGGCCGCCTCGCCGACCGCTACGACATCGTCGAGCGAGTACGCGCCAACGTCGAGAGTGGCGGAGCATCGGGAATTCTCGGCCTCTCCGGCACTGCGCTTGCCGTCACGAAAGGGATCATCACCATGATCGTCGCGATCGTGACGATCACCTTCATGACCTTCTTCATGCTCCTCGAGGGCCCGCGCTGGCTTGATCGGATCTTCTCGGCTCTGCCCGACGAGTCGCGTGACCGCTGGCGAGGGGTCGGTCAGCAGATCTACCGCACTGTCGGAGGCTACGTGAGCGGGAACCTCTTCATCAGCCTCATCGCCGGCAGCGTGACGACCGTCCTCCTCCTGATCCTCGGCGTGCCTTACGCGTTCGCGCTCGGACTGGTGGTCGCCATCCTCGATCTCATACCTCTTGCAGGGGCGACCCTCGCCGCGATCATCGTCTCGTCCGTTGCGCTCCTGGACGGGACGTGGACCGGGATCATCGTGATCGTGTTCTTCGTCCTGTACCAGCAGCTCGAGAACCACGTGTTGCAGCCGCTCGTCTACAGCCGGACGGTGCAGCTCTCCCCGCTCGCGATCCTGATCTCTGTGCTCATCGGCGCCGAGCTGGCCGGCGTGGTCGGCGCGTTGGCCGCCATCCCCGTGGCCGGGACTCTCCAGGTCCTGGTGGTGGCTGGGTTCGAGGAGCGGAGAAGCCGCCAGGGCGCCAAGCCCGCCACCATCTAGAGGGTGGGATCCCCCGTTTGGGGGACCCTTCGAACCCCCTTTTGGGGAGATAGCTCTGAACGAGCGAGGCCGATGTCACTGGCATGCGCACAGTTGCCGCTTGCGCCGCCGCACTCGTTGCCCTGCTCGTCGCTGCTCCTGCTCACGCCGAAGGAAGCGATGACCAGTCCACCTGGCAGGTCCGTCAGGCCTCGACCGGTGGCTTCCTCGCTCGTCTGACGGCCCAGCCGCTCTCCAACGGCGGCTTCATCGCGCGCACGATCGCGAAGCCGGCACAGTCCGCGGCCCCGGCATCCTCGTCGGCGATTCTCAGCGCGTACGAGTTCGACATCGTTCGCCGGATGAACGCGATCCGCGCGGCCCGCGGCCGGCGGCCGCTGCGCGTCTCGCGCCAGCTTTCCGCAGCCGCCGCGTATCACACCAACCAGATGGGCCTGCGGGGCTTCTTCGAGCACGAGTCCGCGAACGGAGCCGATTTCTGGAAGCGGATCGAGCGCTTCTACCCCTCGCGCAGCGCCCGCTCGTGGTCGGTCGGCGAGAACATCATCTGGGGCGCGCCCGAGATCTCCGCTTCGATGGCAGTCCGCGAATGGATGCAGAGCCCGCCCCACCGCGCGAACATCCTGTCGCGCGAGTGGCGAGAAGTCGGTCTCGGTGCCGCGCACTTCGGTTCCGCACCCGGCGCGTACCACGGTGGTCCGGTCACGATCGTGACCGCCGACTTCGGCGCTAGAACCTAGGCCCAACCTCGATCCAGAGCGCGGTACTCTTTACGTCCGCGCGCCTGTAGCTCAGTGGAAGAGCGGCGGCCTTCTAAGCCGTTGGTCGGGGGTTCGACTCCCTCCAGGCGCACTCTCCGTGGCCTAACTTCGTACTCTGGCCGCGTGGCTGACTACTACCTCGTCAGGCGAGCCCGCGGTTCTGCGTGGGATCACTCGCGGCCACGACGCGAGCAGGCCGGATGGGACGAGCACGCGGCCTTCATGGATGCGCTCGCGGAGGAGGGCACGGTCATTCTCGGTGGCCCGGTGGGAGAGGGCGACGGTGAGGACACCCTGCTCGTCGTCGAGGTGGAAAGTGAGGCGGCGATCCGAGCTCGCCTCAGCGACGACTCCTGGGGGAACGAGATGCTGACGATCGTGAGCGTGGAGCCGTGGTCAGTATGGCTGCGGGCGACGAGCTAGACGCGAGCGGCGGACCGCGGTTAGGGCGACCAGGATCGAGCCCGATCCGACCAGCAACAACCCGATCGCGAACGCGCCGAGGATTCCACGCACGAGTTGCCCCGCGATGCTGGGCCCGAGCGCCACGTTCGCGCCGGTCGTCGGCACGCCGCTGCTGGTGCGCACGACATAGGTCCCTGCGCGAGTTGGCGTGACCGTGGCCTGCGCCGAGCCCTCGTGGCCCGGCACGGCGTAGGTCAGGGATCCGCCGTAGAGCGCGATGTCCAGCGGCGTGCCTGTCCGCTCCTCGGCGATCTCGATTTCGAAGGGCGGGACGGAGACCTCGGCAGACGGGCCCTCGTAGTAGACGACGTACTTGTGCGCCTCCAGCCGCATGGTCGTCTCGCCTGTCAGCGGCCCTCGCTGAAAGCCGTTGACCTCGTCTTTGATGCTCGTCACCGAGGAGACGAACCACAGGATGGCGCCGACCACGCCCAGGGTGATCAGGCACCCGCCGACCACATAGCCGGCCCGCGATTTCATCGATCAGCCCAGGAGTCTGACAGCGACCTCTGGGTGCGACGCCTTCCACGCTTCCAGGAAGAGGTCGAGCTCCATGCGCGCCTGATCGTGGCGGATCGAGGAAAGCCGGGACACTTCCACCAGGTTCGGGCCGACCTGTTCCACGATGCAGCCCACGGTGAAAAGATAGGCGATGAGATCGTCCAGGTAGGCGGCGTCGGAAAGCAGGATCTTCACGGCTCTCGGTTGCCCCTTCGGCACCCAGCGGTGCCCGCACGAGACGCGGCTCAGGGATTCGTTGTTTGGAGCCTCTGTGCAAGCGGTATCGGACCAGGTACACGACCAGGAGGGGGTTACCGATGGCCGTCGAGGCCGCATTGCTCGACGTCGACGGGACGCTGATCGACTCGAACTACCACCACGCACTTGCGTGGTATCGCGCATTTCGTCGGCACGACATCGTGCTCCCGTTGTGGCGGATCCACCGCGCGATCGGGATGGGCGGGGACCAACTCGTACCCGCCCTCGTCGGCCCGAAGCTCGACGAGGAGCAGGGTGACGACATCCGCGCAGCCCGCGATGAGATCTACAAGGGCGGGCTGATGGAAGAGGTCGCGCCAATCGAGGGCGCCCACGAGCTCATCGTCGAGCTCAAGGACCGGGGGTTGCGGGTGGTGCTGGCGAGCTCGTCGCCCCGGGACGAGCTCGAGCGCTATCTCGACCTCCTCGACGCGCGCGAGCTCGCCGATGCCTGGACGACGAAGGACGACGTCGAGGCGACCAAGCCTGAGCCCGACCTGATTCTGGCCGCGCTGGAGAAGGCGAAGACGGAGAGCGCCGTGATGGTCGGCGACACGCCCTGGGACGTGGAGGCGGCGGACAAGGCCGGGGTCGAGACCTTGTGCGTGATCACGGGCGGCTGGTCGAAGCAAGAACTTCGCGAAGCCGGCGCCGTAGTCGTGTTCGAGTCCGTCGACGACCTGCGAAAGCGGCTAGACGAAACGCCGCTTACGGCGGGATGACGGACAGGAACGTCAGGCCGCTGGCAGTCGGGACGTATTGCGTCTTGATGACCGCCTACGTCTACGCGTGGGAGCATCAGCCGGAGCCGGACTACTCGCACGAGCCAGAGAACGCGATTGAAGTCCTCATTCCGGTGGGAGCGCTTGCCTTGCACCTCGTGACAGGCTTCGCGGACGGCCGCTGGTGGGCGCTCGCCCTCGCGCTTGTCCCCGGGATCGTCGCGATCCCCGCCGGCGACTATCCGGGTGGCTGGCCGGAACTCCCTGTCGCCTTCGCGATGTTCGGGCAAGGTCTTTGGTTCGGCCTGCCGGCGCTTGCTGTCGGAGTAGCGGTGAGGCGCCTGCTCGGAAGGCGCCGGCAGGCAGCCCCGACATAGCCGAATCTCGCTCCAGCACGGCTATCCTCTTCGGGAGCGCGGTGGCGGTAGCTCAGTTGGTAGAGCCCCGGGTTGTGGTCCCGGTGGTCGCGGGTTCGAGTCCCGTCCGCCACCTATGAAGATCCTCGCGTCGCGGCGGTTTCCCGGCTCAGCGTGGGACGAGCTGGGTGACGTCGAGTACTACGAGCAGCTCGACGGCGTGCGCCCGGAGATCGACGCGCTGGTCGTGGTCGGCGAGGTCGTCGACGACCGCGTTCTCGATCTCTTCCCGCGGCTGAGCCTCGTCGCCAACTACGGGGTCGGCTACGACGCGATCGACGTCGAGGCGTGCCGCGCCCGCGGCGTCGCGGTCACCAACACGCCCGGAGTGCTCGATGCGGCGACCGCCGACCTGACGCTGGCGCTGATCCTCGCCTCGCGCCGCCGCCTGGTCGAGGGAGACGCATTCGTGCGGGCCGGGAGGTGGGGAAGCGACTGGGTGGCGACGGAGCTGCTCGGCCAGGAGGTCAGCGGGTCGAAGCTCGGCATCGTCGGCCTCGGCAGGATCGGAAGCGCGGTCGCGCGCCGGGCGCACGGGTTCGACATGCGGCTGCTCTACACGAAGCGCGAGCGCTTGCCGGCCGAAGAGGAGCGGGAGCTCGGCCTCGAGTACCGCGAGCTCGACGATCTGCTCGGCGAGGCCGACATCGTGACCATTCACGTCCCGCTCTCGCCGGAGACCGAGCACCTGATCGACGCGCGCCGGATCTCGCTCCTGCGCCCGGGCGCGTGCTTCGTCAACACGGCTCAGAGGCGCGATCGTGGACGAGCCCGCGCTCGTGGAGGCCCTCGTCGCCGGCCGCATCCGGGCCGGGCTCGACGTCTTCGCCGATGAGCCGGATGTTCCGGCCGAGTTGCTCGGGCTGCCGAACGTCGTGCTCACACCGCACGTCGGTAGCGCCACGCATGAGACCCGAGCGGCGATGACCCGCGTCCTGGTCGACAACCTGCTCGCAGCCGAGCGCGGCGAGCCGCTTCCAAACCGCGTTACCTAGGCCGATACCCTGTCGCGCACGGCCCCGTAGCTCAGTGGATAGAGCGGCGGACTTCGAATCCGCGTGCGGAGGTTCGATTCCTCCCGGGGCCACCTAGCGAGCGAGCACGTCGAGCAACTGCTCACGAGTCGCGTTGCCGCCACTCAGGATGAGTGCGACTCGCTTGCCTGCGAGCTCGTCCCGCAAGCTCAGGGCGGCCGCCAGTGGCGCTGCGCCCGAGGCTTCGACGAGGTTCCGCGTCGCTTCGATCATCGTCGCCTGCGCCGTGCGGATCTCGTCGTCGCTGACGAGGACGAAGTCGTCCAGATGGTCCCAGAGGATCCGTTGTGGCAGCTCGAACGCGGTCCGAGTAGCCAGGCCCTCGGCGAACGTCTCCATCTTGTCCTCGACGAGCTCGCGGCTCCTTCCAGGAGCGATACGCAGTCGGTGCCGCCGCCGACTGCACGCCGATCACCTTCGTGCCGGGGCTGACGGCCTGGGCGACGATGCACGCACCCGCCGCTCCACTGCCTCCGCCGATCGGGACGATCACCACGTCGATGTCGGGCTGTTCCTCGAGGATCTCGAGCGTCTGGGTCGCCACACCGGCGATGAGCAGCGGCTCATTCCCGGAGTGGACGTAGCGGTAGCCGTGCTCATCGGCGAGCTCCTCGCAGTTCTCCCGCGCCTCGTCGAAGTCGCGGCCCTGGAAGACGAGCTCCGCGCCCAAGTCCGCGCATGGAAGCGACCTTGACGGGGTTCGCGTTCTCGGGGACGCAGATCGTCGCCGCGACGCCGAAGATGCGCGCCGCGAACGCGATCGACTGGCCGTGGTTCCCCGTCGAGGCCGCGATCACGCCGCGCTCCCGTTCCTCGGCGCTGAGCTGGGAGACGAGGTTGACGCCGCCCCGAACCTTGAATGCGCCGACCGGTTGATGGTTCTCGTGCTTGACGAAGACCTCGGCGCCGACCAGTTCGTTCAGGCTCGCGTACTGGTAGAGCGGCGTGGGGCGGAGGTGCGGCGCGATGCGGTCTCGCGCCTCGTGGACGTCGGCGAGGGTCGGTGCCTCCACGCCCCGAGCGTACTCAGCGGAGTGAGTGCTGTGGCGAAGCGGCCCATCTGTTTCGACGACGGGCTGGGGCAGGCATAAGATGGCCGCGTGGACCCGCGACTCGAGCGAATTGCGAAGAACGAGGCGGTCTATCGCGCAACCAACCGCGAGATCGAGCGGGTCGACCAAGAGGGCGGTGGCGCGGCTGACGGCGTGCTCGAAGTCATCTGCGAGTGCGGCCGGGATCCCTGCAGCGCCGTCATCACTCTGACGGCTTCCGAGTACCACAGCGTCCACTCTCAGAAAGACCGCTTCGTCGTCGTCCCGGGACACCAGACTGAAGAGATCGAGCGGGTCGTCGACGATCGAGACGCGTACCTCGTCGTCGACAAGTTCGGCGAGGCCGAGGAGATTGCGGAGGACGACACCCCAGGCACGCAGTAGGCGTTCGGAATGCGGGCGAGAGGACTCGAACCTCCAAGGGCTTTCGCCCAACGGGTCCTAAACCCGTCGCGTATGCCAGTTCCGCCACGCCCGCGCGGTGATTCAAGGATAGAGCGACGGGGTATCAGCGAGGCATGGCAGATCAGGATCAGCTGAATCGCGAACAAGAGCAGCGCGAGCAAGAAAGCCGCGAGAGCGACGTGACGAAGTTCGAGGAGATCGCCGACGACGTCGGCGAGGAACGTCAGGAAGCGGCGCAGCGGATCGGCGAAGAGCTTCCTCCGCGCGACGAGGACTAGCTGGCTAGCTCCTCAGGAAGGGCTTCTCGTCCATACGAGCCGCGAACGCTGCTCGGGCACGGAGACGCGCTCGACGCCGCTCAGAAGGTGGACGGCCCCGACCAGCACGAGCGTGTCGACGGCTAGCCAGTACCAGGGATAACGCACGGGGTCGAGCGCGAGCCGGACCGCGACGAGAGCCAGCGGCCCCGCCCACAGAGCGGCTGTCGAGCGGCGCAGTGACCAGGCGACCGTGGCGCCGGCCAGAACTGCCGTGGCGCCCTGCAGGAGTCGGAGCGGCCAGGTGAACGCCGTCCCGGGCTCGACGAACAGCGAGAGGAGCGTGTCGCCGTTGACGACCCAGCGGTACTCGAACATGCCGAAGTCGCCCGCGAGGGCGAACGGGGCGAGCATGGCAAGGGGGACGAGCGTCGCGGTGCCGAACGCTCTGACGGCATCCAACAGGCGCGGAGCGAGGACGAGGATCGCAACGCCGAGGATTCCCCAGACTTCGAAACCGGCGGAGACCCCGATCAGCAGGCCGGCCAGCCAGGCAGCGCCCGGTGCGGAGCTCGAGGCCCGCCAGCACCCAGAGCAGTGGCACGAGCGCCTGCGCGGGGTGGCCGTCGCGATAGGCGTCGAAGGTGTAGCTCAACCCCACCGGCGCCAGCACGGCTGCGGTGAGGGCCCAGCGGCCGCCCCGCCCGTCGAGGAGCCGGCGCGCGATCAGCCAGAACAGGGCGACGACTCACGGCGCCGAAGAGGGCTCCGATCAGTCGCGTGGACGAGATGCCGGCCAGGTCGGCGACGCGTGTCGAGCGCGCCCAGGACGACGAGCTGCAGCGGCCCGACCTGGAGCGCCGGGTCCGCGTAGGTCTGCGCCCAGCCGCCCGAGAACAGGCGCTCCGCGGAGTGCACGAAAAACGCCAGATCGCCGGTGTCGCCCGGCGGCACGACGAGACCAACGGTCATCGGCGGCCGCGAGCGCAACGAGCAGCGATACCCCAGAGTTGACCCTCACTCAAATCGAATCGGCCGCGAGCGGCGCTTTCTTGAGCGAAATCCCAGCCAGGACCCCTGCTGGCAGAATGGCCCCACCTTGAAGACAAAGGTCCAAGAGCTTCCCGACAGCCGAGTCCGGCTCGAGGTGGAGGTGCCGAGCGCCGACGTCAAGCACGCGGTCGAGCACGCCTCCTCCGATCTCGCCGAGACGGCGAAGATCCCGGGCTTCCGCAAGGGCAAGGTCCCCCGAGAGGTCCTGATGGCGCGGCTCGGCCGCGACCGGGTCTTCACGGAGGCAGTCGAGAGCCACATCGGTGGCTGGTTCTTGAACGCCGCGGCCAACACGCGGATCAGGCCCGTCGCGCAGCCCGAGCTCACCTACGACGTGCCGACGTCCGACGACCAGACGTTCAACTTCACGGCCGAGGTGCCGGTGCAGCAGCTCCCGGAAGTGGCCGACTGGAGCAACCTCGAGGTCCCCGCCGCGGAGCCCGAGGTGCCAGACCGAGCTCGTGGATCAGGAGCTGGAAGCGCTGCGTGCGTCGGTCGCCGAGCTGATTCCCGTCGAAGACCGCCCGGCGAAGGACGGCGACGTCCTGGTCATCGACCTCGTCGACGAGTCGGGGGAGGCGCAACGCGACTTCGTCGTGCAGCTCGGCGCGGGCCGCCTGCTCGAAGAGCTCGAGCGCGGGTTGCGCGGGATGAGCGCCGGCGAGACGAAGACGATCACCTTTGCGGGCCCGGACGGGAGCGAGAAGATCGGCGGAGGTGACGGTCAAGGAGATCAAGGAGCCGGTGCTGCCGCCGCTCGACGACGAGCTCGCGAAGTCGGCCAGCGAGTTCGAGACCCTGGCCGAGCTGCGCGAGGAGATCGAGACACGGCTCCGCGACCTGGTCGAGGCCGAGCTCAACTCCGAGTTCCGGTCTGCCGCCGTCGACCGTTTGGCCGAGGCGTCGAATGTGAGCGTCGCCGACGCGCTCGTCGACACCAGGGCCAACGAGCTGCTCGCAGGGCTGCTCCGTTCACTGGAGCGCCGCGGGCTCAACGTGGAGACCTATCTGCAGCTCACAGGCCAGTCGCCCGAGCAGCTCCGCGACGCCGTGCGCGCCGAGGCTCGCCAGTCGATCGCGCGTGAGCTCGTCCTCGAGGCCGCCGCCGACAAGCTCGGCATCGAGGTCTCCGACGACGAGGTCAAGGAGCTGATCCGCGAGGAGGCCGAAGGCGCCGGCGAAGACGCGGAGGAACTGATCAAGCAGGTGTGGGAGCGCGGGCGGCCCGACCGTCTCCGCGGCGACCTGCGGCTGCGAAAGGCCCTCGACCGGATCGCGGAAGAGGTCAAGCGCATCCCCGTCGACCTCGCCCGCGCCCGCGAAAGCATCTGGACCCCCGAGCAGGAAAAACCCGAGACAACGACAAAGTTGTGGACCCCTGGTAGCAAGGAGACTGCATGAGCCCTCTCGTCCCCATGGTGATCGAGCAGACGTCGCGCGGCGAGCGCGCCTTCGACATCTACTCGCGTCTGCTCAACGAACGGATCATCTTCCTCGGCACGCCCGTCGACGACCAGATCGCGAACTTGATCGTCGCGCAGCTGCTGCACCTCGAGTCCGAGGATCCGGACAAGGACATCTCGATCTACATCAACTCGCCGGGCGGCGTCATCTACGCCGGGCTCGCGATCTACGACACGATCCAGTTCATCAAGCCCGACGTTCAGACGATCTGCGTCGGGATGGCGATGTCGATGGGGGCCGTCATCCTCGCCGGCGGAGCGCCGGGAAGCGCATGGCGCTGCCGCACTCCAAGATTCTGATCCACCAGGGCTCCGCGGGCTTCCACGGCCAGCCGACCGACATCGAGATCCAGGCCCGCGAGGTAATCAGCCTCAAGCGGCTAATGGAGGAGATCATGTCCAAGCACACGGGCCAGGACATCGAGAAAGTCGGGAAGGACATGGATCGCGACTACTACATGACCGCTTCCGAGGCCCAGAACTACGGCATTATCGACACCGTCATCGAGCATCGCTAGATCCAGGGGTGGCAATGACAGCGATTTACGGTTACAACGAGGACTAGGGTGGCTAGGGCAAGCGAGGGGAACGAGCAGCTTCTCTGCAGTTTCTGCGGGAAGTCGCAGCGCCAGGTCAAGAAATTGATCGCAGGCCCGGGCGTCTACATCTGCGACGAGTGCATCGATCTCTGCAACGAGATCATCGACGAGGAGCTGACCGCTCCCGCGCAGCTCGACCTCGAGAACCTCCCGCGCCCGAAGGACATCTACGCCGTCCTCAACGACTACGTCGTGTCACAGGAGGAGGCGAAGCGGACGCTCGCCGTCGCTGTCTACAACCACTACAAGCGCGTGCAGATGGGGACGGAGGAAGCGGAGGTCGAGCTTCAGAAGTCGAACATCCTGCTCCTCGGCCCGACGGGTTGCGGCAAGACGCTCCTCGCACAGACGCTCGCGCGGATCCTCAACGTTCCGTTCGCGATCGCGGACGCAACGGCGCTGACCGAGGCCGGCTACGTCGGCGAGGACGTGGAGAACATCCTCCTCAAGCTGATCCAGGCCGCCGACTTCGACATCAAGAAGGCGGAGACCGGGATCATCTACATCGACGAGGTCGACAAGGTCGCGCGCAAGGCGGACAACCCGTCGATCACGCGCGACGTGTCGGGCGAGGGCGTCCAGCAGGCGCTCCTCAAGATCCTCGAAGGGACGGTGGCCTCCGTGCCGCCGCAGGGCGGGCGCAAGCACCCGCACCAGGAGTTTCTCTCGATCGACACGACCAACGTCCTGTTCATCTGTGGCGGCGCCTTCTCGGGCCTCGAGAAGATCATCGGCAAGCGGGTCGGCAAGAACGCCGTCGGCTTCGGAGCCGACATCCGCTCGAAGCACGACTCGGAGGCGTCCGAGCTCCTGTCCGACGTGATGCCCGAGGATCTCCTGAGCTACGGGCTGATCCCGGAGTTCATCGGGCGGCTGCCCGTCGTGTCCGCCGTGCACCAGCTGCAGCGCGAAGACCTCGTCCGCATCCTCACCGAGCCCAAGAACGCGTTGGTCAAGCAGTACCAGCGCTTCTTCGCCTACGACGACATCGAGCTCGTCTTCACCGAGGACTCGCTCTGGGAGATCGCCGACAAGGCTCTGACGCGCGAGACGGGCGCCCGCGGCCTGCGGTCGATCATCGAGAGCGCGCTGCTCGACGTGATGTTCGAGCTGCCGTCGCGCAAGGACGTCTCCAAGTGCGCGATCACGAAGGAGACGATCGAGAAGGGCATCAAGCCCACGCTCGTGACGAGTGCCGGCGCCGAGCTCGCCGACGAAGAAGAGCACGCAGCCGAGAGCGCCTAGGAAGGTTCGGCCGAGGCTGGCCGACTCGGCGGCGCGCATGTGCCGCCGCCAGCGCAACGTGCGCAGCGTCAGCAGGAGCGCCACGGAGCCCAGGACCACGTTGGTCACGATCGTCGCGATGTTCATCCCGACGCTGAAGCTGAGCAGGGCCGTCGTCGACCCGGCCTTGCCGCGCAGGACGTAGGCCGTGAGCCCCTGCTGAGTGCCTGCGCCTCCCGGCGAGATCGGAAGCAGCGTCGACAGGCTCTGCACCACCAGCACGAGGGCCGCGTTGTGCAGCGTCGCGGGAATGTCGAAGGCCTTCAGGAACCACCACACGGCGGCGAAGCGAAAGACCCAGCTCAGAGCCTGCCAGCTGACGACCTCCGTCAGGTAGCGCCGCCAGCTTCCGAGGATGGCGAAGCCGTCTGCGAGGTGACGCCGAAACTGCGTGATTCGGCCCGCGGCCGCGAACGCCACCGATGACCACGATGAAGAAGAGGGCCGTCCCGATGAGGATCGCCAGGCGCGGGTTCCGGGCCGCCCACGCCCAGTCCACGTCCGGAATCGAAGGCAGAACGTCCAGTGAGGGCAGCACCCCGAGCTGCAGGGCCCAGATCAGCAGCGAGGTGGCGATCAAGATGTCGAACAGCGTCTCGACGAAGAGCGTCGAGGCCAGGGTCGCGTAGTTGCTCCCCTCGATCCCGCGCTTCGCGAGGTAGACCTTGAGGGCGTCGCCGGTTCGCGCCGGGGCGATCGAGTTCAGTCCGACCCCTGAGAAGTAGGCCCCGAAGACCACTCGGTGCTTGACCCGCGCGTCGGGGAAGGCGGCGCGGAGGATGTTCCGCCAGGCGAACGCGCGGGCGGCGAACTTGAGGATGTGGAGGGCGACGGCGATTCCGAGAGCGCCGAAGTGCACCGCCGCCAGGTGGTCGAAGAAGACCTCTACTGCATGGAAGAACGCGCTCACGGTGCTTCCCCTGACGATAGGGGGAACGGCTCAGCGTCGCGGGCTTACCATGGGCTGATGGAGTCGCTGTACAACCCGCAGGGGGTCGAGGAGCGCTGGCAGCGCACCTGGGAGGACGAGGGCCTCTACGGCGCCGAGCCCGGTAGCGGGCGCGAGCCGTTCGTCATCGCCCACCCGCCCCCGAACGTGACCGGCGCGCTGCACACCGGCCATGCGCTGCAGATCTCCCTGTCCGACGCGCTCGTCCGCTGGCACCGGATGCGCGGCTTCGAGACCGCCTGGCTGACCGGGTACGACCACGCGGGCATCTCGACGCAGAACGCGGTCGAGAAGCACCTGGCGACCGAGGGCAAGACTCGGCAGGAGCTCGGCCGCGAGGCGTTCGTGGAGATCGTGTGGGACTGGCTGCGCCAGTACGGCCGCACGATCATGGGGCAGTTCAGGCGCATGGGCGCCTCGATGGACTACCGGCGCGAGCGCTTCACGATGGACGACGAGTACGTACGCGCGGTGATGCGCTTCTTCGTGCACCTCTATCGCCGGGGCTGGATCTACCGGTCGAACCGGATCATCAACTGGTGCCCGTTCCACGAGACGTCGCTCTCCGACCTCGAGCTCGTGCACGAGGAGACGGACGACGCTCTGACCTACGCCCTGTACCCGTTCGCCGACGGCTCCGCGGGCGGCGTGACGATCGCGACCGCGCGGCCCGCGACGATCCTCGGCGACGTTGCCGTTGCCGTGAATCCCGAGGACGATCGCTGGCGGGACGCGGTCGGGCGGGAGGTGCTCGTGCCGTTCGTCGAGCGGGCGGTGCCGGTGATCGCCGACGAGCGCGTCGATCCGGAGTTCGGGACGGGCGCGCTGAAGGTGACGCCGGGCCACGATCCGCTCGACTTCGAGATCGGGCGCGACCACGGGTTGCCCGAGCCGATGGTGATCGGCCCCGACGGCCGCATGAACGACGAGGCCGGCGAGCTGGCCGGGCTGACGCAGGAGGAGGCCGACGCCCGGATCGTCGAGTGGCTCCGCGAGCGGGAGCTCCTGGAAGGGCGCGAGGCGTACCGGCACACGGTTGCGCTCTGCGAGCGCTGCAAGACCCGGATCGAGCCGCTCATCTCCCTCCAGTGGTGGTGCCGCATGGACGAGCTCAAGAACCCGGCGCTCGAGGCTCTGGGATCAGGGCGCGTTCGCTTTCACCCGGAGTCCCAGCACCGGTTCGCGATCGACTCGCTCGAGAACGCCCCCGACTGGAACATCTCGCGCCAGATCTGGTGGGGGCACCAGTTGCCGGTCTGGGAGTGCCCGGAAGGCCACGAGACGGTCGAGGAGACGGAGCCTGACGCCTGCGCCACCTGCGGCTCGCGCGAGCTCACGCGCAGCGAGGACGTGCTCGACACCTGGTTCTCCGCGGCACTGTGGCCGTTCGCGATCCTCGGCTGGCCGGAAGAGACGCCCGAGCTGGATGCGTGGTACCCCGGGTCGCTGAACACGACGTCGCGCGAGATCATCCGCCTCTGGGAGAACCGGATGATCTTCTCCGGGCTCGAGATGATGGGCGAGGTCCCCTTCCGCGACGTGATCATCCATACGACGCTGCTGGCGTCGGACGGGCGGCGCATGTCGAAGAGCCTCGGCACCGGGCTCAATCCGCTGGACCTCATCGACCAGCACGGCGCCGACGCGACCCGCTACGGCCTGCTCAAGCTCTCCTCGACTCAGGACGTCCGCTTCTCCATCGGGGCCGTGGAGGAGGGGCGGAAGCTCGCGAACAAGCTCTGGAACGCCAGCCGGCTCGTGCTCGGGTGCCGGCGCTGCCGAGGGGGGCGACGCCCCCGAGGCGCTGGAGGAGCGGTGGATCGTCGCGCGCCTCGAGCAGACGCGCCGGCGAGGTGGAGCACGACCTCGAGACGTTCGACTTCGCCCACGCGGTCGACCGCCTCTATCACCTCGACGTTCGACGACTTCTGCGACTGGTACCTCGAAGCGATCAAGCCTCGGCTGTCCGAGCCGCAGGTCGCGCGCGACGGCGTTCGCCGCCCTGGAGCGCCTGCTCAAGCTCCTGCACCCCGTGATGCCGCACGTGACCGAAGAGATCTGGTCGAACCTCCCAGCCCGGGAGACGCGCCTGATCGTCGCGCCCTGGCCGGAGCCGGACGATCGCTTCGCCGCCGACGCGACCGCGCTCGACCGCGTCCAGGAAGCAGCGTCGATCTTCCGTCGCAGCGGCGTGCGCACCCCGCTCGAGGGCGACGAGCTCCGCATCTTCGAGGCCGTCGTGAGGCCCGAGCGCGTCAAGGCGGGCGGGAACGCTCAGGCGGAGATCGACCGCCTCGAGAAGGAGATCGCGCGCGGCGAGGACAAGCTGGCCAACGACCGTTTCGTCCAGAAGGCGCCGCCGGAGGTCGTGGAGGCGGAGCGCGAGAAGCTCGAGAAGTACCGCCGTGAGCTCGATGCCATCCGTGGCTAGCAGCCAGGGCTCGGGCGTCGCCTGGGTCGAGTCGCTCAGCCCCTGGCCGGAGAAGTTCGGCCTCGACACGATGCGCGCGCTCGTCGCCGAGCTCGGAGACCCGCAACGCGCCTACCCTTCGATTCACGTCGTCGGCACCAAGGGCAAGTCGACGGCGACCAGGACGATTGCCGCCTATCTCGAGCGCGAAGGGTTGAGGACCGGCGCGTACACGTCCCCGCACGTGAGTGGTTGGGGCGAGCGGATCCAGGTCGGCGCACAGGAGGTCGACATCGAGCGCGCCCTCGAACGCGTGCGGCCGGCGGCGGAGGCCCTCGGCGCTACCCAGTTCGAGGCCTTGACCGCGGCGGCGCTGCGCGAGTTCTCCGAGTCCGAGGTGGACGTCGCCGTCGTCGAGGCCGGGCTCGGCGGCCGGCTGGATGCGACGAACGTGATCGACGCCGGGATCGTCCTGCTCACGAACGTCGACCTGGAGCACACGGAAGTGCTCGGCGAGACGCGAGAGCAGATCGCGAAGGAGAAGCTGGCAGTAGCGCATGCGGCCAGAGTAGTTGTCATATCGGACAACACGCACGCGAACCTGATCCCGGAGCAGGCGGAGCAGGTGATCGGCGGCCCTCGGGAGGCGGCCGCGGCCTTCCTCGGCCGTCCCCTACGAGGGACGCATCGAGCCTGCACCTGCCCGGCCGTTTCGAGCAGCGCGGCGAGGAGGTCTGGGACGGCGCCCACACACCGGCCGCGGTCGACTGGCTGCTCGAGCGGCTGCCTGCCAGCGACTACACGCTCTGCGTCTCCGTGCTCGCCGACAAGGACGTCGACGCGATCCTCGAGCGGCTGGCCCGAGCCGGCGACGAGCTGATCGCCACCCGCTCCACGAACGAGCGCGCGCTGCCTGCGGACGAGCTAGCCCGCCGCGCGGAGCCGCACTTCGCCCGGGTCGAAGCCGTCGCGGATCCCCACGCCGCCCACGCGCGCGCCCGTGAACTCAGTCCCCGCGGTCCTCGTCACGGGTCCCTCTATCTCCTGGCGGATCTCTACCGATGAAAGGAAGACGACGTAGAGTGACGAAAGTCACCGACAGGCTGAGCGTCTTCGCGTTCGCGGCGGTCGTCGTGCTCGCGATCGTCGGGCTCGCGTTTGCCGCCGGCTATCTGGTGGGACAGCTCCTCTTGTAGGGAGACAAGACATGGTGCTTGCAGCTAGCGATGGGTTCTTCGGGGCGTTGAACGACTTCTTCGGATCCGGCGGATGGCCGATCCTCCGGAACCTGTCGATCTTCCTGGTCGTCGTCTTCTGGCTGGCGATCGGCTACTGGGTCTACAAGGACGCCCGCCGGCGGATCGAGGATCCTGGCTCGTCGCGATGGCGACGCGTGCTCGGGCTCGTCCCGCCATTCGTCGGAGTCGTTCATCTACATGCTCTTCCGGCCGCCCGAGTACCTCGAGGACGTGCACGAGCGCGAGCTCGAGATCAAGGCGATGGAGGAGCGCCTCAGCCACCGGCGCCAGCAGCACTGCCCCGTCTGCCGTGCGGAGGTCGACGAGAACTTCCTCGTCTGTCCCGTCTGCACGACGCGGCTACGGCAGTCCTGCGAGACGTGCAAGGCGCCGCTCGAGCCGCTGTGGCAGGTCTGCCCGTACTGCGAGACGCCGATCTCGACGCCGACCGCTCTCCAGTTCCCGCCGCTCGAGCCTCCGAGAGAGCAGGCCGGGTCCGAGTAGCATCCGGCCTCCGTGGCCGTCGAGAGAACACTCGTCCTGATCAAGCCCGACGCGGTGCAGCGCTCGCTGGCCGGGGAGATCCTCGGGCGCTTCGAGCGGCGCGGGCTGAAGGTCGTCGACGGGAAGCTGCTCACAGTCGACCGCGGCCTCGCGGAGGAGCATTACGCCGAGCACGCCGAGAAGCCGTTCTTCGGCGAGCTCGTCGAGTTCATCACGTCGGCGCCGACGCTGGCGCTCGTCCTCGAGGGCGAGGGCGCGATCGGCGTCGTGCGGACGACGATGGGCGCCACGAACCCCGCCGACTCCGCGCCGGGGACGATTCGCGGCGACCTCGCCCTCTCGATGCCGGACAACCTCGTGCACGGCTCCGACTCGCCAGCTTCGGCGCGAGCGTGAGATCACGCTCTGGTTTGACTGATTACCTCGAGAAGAACCGCGAGTCCTGGACGAAGTCGAACGCGGCGTACACCGATGAGCGTGCGCCCGTGGCGTGGGCTCGCGAGGAGATCGCCTGGGGGATGTGCAAGGTGCCGGAGTCCGAGGTCAGGATGCTGCCGGACCTCCAGGGCAAGGAGGTCGTCGAGCTCGGCTGTGGCACGGCGTACTTCGGCGCGTGGCTGAAACGGCACGGCGCGGCGCGGGTGGTCGGTGTCGACATCACGCCCGCGCAGCTCGAGACGGCTCGGCGGATGGACGAGCAGTTCGGTCTCGGCCTCGAGCTCGTCGAGGCGAACGCGGAGGAGACGGGTCTTCCCGACGAGTCGTTCGATCTCGCGGTCTCGGAGTACGGAGCCTCGATCTGGTGCGATCCCGACAAGTGGATCCCCGAGGCTGCGCGGCTGCTCCGGCCCGGCGGAGAGCTCGTCTTCCTGCGGAACGCGACTCTGGCGGTGCTGTGCTGGACGGACGACGACGAGGTGAGCGAGACGTTGCAGCGCCCCCAGCGGGGATTGCGGCGGATCGACTGGGAGGACGACGGCACGACGGAGTTCCAGATGGGCCACAGCGAGTGGGTGAAGGTTCTGCGCGGAAACGGGTTCGAGATCCTCGACCTGGCCGAGCTGTACGCGGACGAGAACACGACGAAGCACGCCTACTACGCGTTCGATCCAGAGTGGGCTCGCCGCTGGCCGTGGGAAGAGATCTGGCGCGCACGTAAGACGGCGTGAGCGTTCCGCCGACGCCGCCGCTGCTCCTCGCATCGATCTCTCCACAGCGCCGCGCGATCCTCGAGCAGCTCGACATCCCGTTCGACGCCGTCGAGCCTCGTTACGAAGAACCCCCTGCAAATGAGCACAAGGGGTCAGACCCCTTAACAGTTGTGACGGAACACGCACGGGGGAAGGCCAGGTCGGTGTTGGACCTGGCAGACGATCGGCCCGTGCTCGGTGTGGACACGGAGGTCGTGATCGACGGGGAGCTTCTCGGCAAGCCGGCCGATGCTGCAGAGGCCGAGTCGATGCTCGAGCGGCTCTCGGGCCGTACGCACGAGGTGATTTCCGGGCTCTGCCTGGTGACCCAGGCCTGGGAAGAGGTTCATCACGACGTGACCGAGGTCACCTTCCGCGCCCTGACGGCTCGTGACCTCGCGCACTACGTGGGCAGCCGGGAGTGGGAGGGCCGCGCGGGCGGCTATGCGATCCAGGGCCTCGGCGCCGGCCTCGTCGAGCGGATCGAGGGCGACTACCTGAACGTCGTCGGCCTTCCCGCCGGTCTGCTCGTCCGCCTCATGGCGCAACGGTTCCCAGGCGCGTACGGCTTCGGCTAATCCAGCCAAGTCCGGGGGACTGTCCCCCAGGCACGTTCTTGGTGGAGCCGGCTCAGTCCGTCACGTACGAATCCCTCGTACGCCTGCCCGCGCGGTTTTCTGCGTCCGCCCGAAGAGTGCGAGCATCGGCCCTGTCGAGAGGAACTCGGTGCGCTCGCGGCCGAGCATTTCGCGGTAGCTCGACCAGGCCCAGTCGCCCGGGTGCGAGCAAAGGCCAGCGCGGACAGGGTTCAAGGGGACGTAACGCGAGAGCTCGAGCAAGTGTGCGTCGCTCTCGACCGGTTCTGAGTGGAAACGGTCCTCGAAGAGGTGCCCGTTGAAGCCGTGGCGGCGGTTGAACCACTGCGCGTAGCACCCGTTCAGCCAATGCATCCCTCGGGAAAGCGTCGCCTTCTCCATCTCAATGACGAGGTGGAAATGATTCGTCATGAGGCAGTACGCCAAGCAGCTCCAGCCAGACCTCGTGATTGTCCGCGTCAGCATCTGGAGGAAACGTAGGCGCGCCGGATCGTCCAGGAACACTTCGGTTTTACGGTTACCGCGCGAGGTGACGTGAAAGATCCCGCCGGCGATGTGGGCGCGCGGAGAGCGAGGCACGCCACGACGGAAGCATGCACCAATCTGCCGGACTGCCGCGCGTGCGCCTTCGGCGCAAGCCCGTGACACTCTCGTAACGGGGACTGTCCCCGGGACATGGCTCGGCCAAGCGGTTTGCAGGGATTTACCGCTTTGGCCGGATCCCTCGCCTTTTTCCACGGTTTCACTACACTCGGGCGGGGCGGATGGGCTTTTTCGGTTACTTCAACGGCTTCGGCGGCCGCGACATGGCCGTGGACTTGGGCACAGCGAACACGCTGGTCTACGTCCGCGGGCGCGGCATCGTGCTCTCGGAGCCGTCCGTGGTCGCGATCGACCAGCGCTCGGGCGAGGTGCACGCGGTCGGCGTCGAGGCCAAGCGGATGCTCGGCCGCACGCCCGGCACGATCTCCGCGATCCGCCCGCTGAAGGACGGCGTCATCGCCGACTTCGACGTCACGGAGCAGATGCTCCGCCACTTCATCCAGAAGGTCCACCAGCACCGCTTCGCGCATCCGCGCGTAGTCGTCTGCGTCCCGTCCGGCGTGACCGGCGTCGAGAAGCGCGCCGTCGAGGAGGCGACGCTCTCCGCGGGCGCGCGCGAGGCGCACCTGATCGAGGAGCCGATGGCCGCCGCGATCGGAGCCGGCCTGCCCGTCTCCGAGCCGACCGGGAACATGATCGTCGACGTCGGCGGCGGCACGACCGAGGTCGCAGTCATCTCCCTCGGCGGCATCGTGGTCTCGCAGAGCCTCCGTGTCGGCGGCGACGAGATGGACGAGGCGATCATCAGCCACATCAAGAAGGAGTACAAGCTCCTGATCGGCCAGCAGACGGCCGAGGAGATCAAGCTCGAGGTCGGCTCCGCATTCCAGCTCAAGGAGGAGGTGCAGGCCGAGGTGCGCGGGCGCGACATGCTCACGGGCCTGCCGAAGACGGTCGTCCTCTCCTCCGACGAGGTGCGCCATGCGCTCGAGGAGCCCGTCAGCCAGATCATCGACGCGATCCGCTCCACGCTCGACAAGACGCCACCCGAGCTGGCTGCCGACATCATGGATCGCGGCATCGTCCTGGCCGGCGGCGGCGCGCTGCTCACCGGCCTCGACGAGCGCCTGCGGCATGAGACGCAGATGCCGACCCAGCTGGCCGAATCGCCGCTCACGTGCGTCGCGGTCGGCTCCGGGCGCAGCCTCGAGGTGCTCGAGGTGATGAACCGGGCTGCGAAAGCGCGTGCCCGCAGCCGCAACGGCTACCGTCGTTAAGTCATTTCCCGTCCTTCGTTAACCTCAAAGCCCGTGCCCAGGAATCGCAGCCCGCGCGTGGCGGCGCTCGGCTCCCCGACCCGGCGGGCGGTCGCTTCGCACTCTCCCGGCAGGCAGGGCCAGCTGAAGCGGCGCCTGGTCGTCGCCGTGCTCCTGCTCGTCTCGCTGGCGATGATCACGCGTCTACTTCCGCGAGGCGCCGAGCGGCGGCCTCCACGACTTCCAGAGCGTGGCCGCCAGCACCATGCGGCCGTTCGAGATCGGAGCGCAGCGCGTCTCGCGCCCGTTCCGGGACGCCTACGGCTGGGTGGCCGGCCTCTTCCACGCGAAGTCCGAGAACGAGCGCCTCAACGACCAGCTGGAGGACGTGCGGGCCGCAGGTGATCCAGAGCGCCGAGGCGCAGCGCGAGAACAAGCAGCTTCGCGCCCTGCTCAAGTACCGGAGCGGCGCCACGCTTCCCGCAGGACTTCCCCCGCGACCGCGCGGTGGCGGCCAGCGTGATGTCGAACCCGGCCGGCGAGTTCGAGCAGAAGATCATCATCTCCGCCGGATCATCGGACGGCATCCGGCTCTACGACGCTGTCGTCACCGACGGGGCCTCGTCGGCCACATCTCGAAGGTCGCTACGCGACCAGTCCCGCGTGACGATGCTCACCGACCAGGAGAGCGCCGTCACCGCGCGCGACGTCAAGACCGGCGCCATCGGCATCCTCGGGCACGGTGAAGGATCCGCGCTCATCCTCGACCGTGTGCCGAAGCAGAAGAGGAATCGCAGAACGACATCATCGTCACGGCAGGACGCGGCCAGGGGCGGCTCGGCTCGTTCTTCCCGCGCGGCATCCCGATCGGCGTCGTCACGAGCGTGGGGCAGACGGACGTCGACCTCTTCCAGGACGTCCAGGTGCGCCCGTTCGTCGACTTCAGCGACCTCGACAGCGTTCTGGTGCTCGTCCCCAAGAACCGCTGATGCTCGCGGCGGGAGCCAAAGCAGCCGTCCTGCTCTTCTTCGCGGTCGTCGTCCAGGTGACCATCTTCGGCACGATCGGCGTTCTCGGTGGCTCGCCGGACCTCGTGCTCGTCATCCTCGTCGCGATCGCTCTTCTGAACGGGGCCGTGTTCGGCGCGATCAGTCGGCTTCTGGGCGGGCCTGCTGCTCGACGTCTCGCTGCTCGGCACGCTCGGCTTCACGTCGCTCCTGCTGACCCTGGCCGGGTTCTGGGTCGGGCGCTACGGCGAGACGACCGGGCGAGGGCGCGCACACGCGCCGCTGGTCTCGGTGGCCGTGGTGACCGTGCTCTACGCGATCGGCTCGCTGATCCTCCACTTCATGCTCGGTGACCCCGTGTCGGCGAAGGTCGCGCTCGTCGAAGCGCTGCCGCCCGAGGTCGCGCTGAACCTGATCCTGGCGTTCCCGGTCTTCGCCCTGTGTCGCCGGCTCTTCGTGCCGGCGGCCGCCACGTCCGCAGGTGGAGTTCGTTGGCTAGCACCGGCGCCCGCCTTCGCCCCGGCCGCTTCCTGCCGCCGGACCCGCGCGCCAAGACGCCGTATCGCCTCACGCCGCAGATGGTCTTCCGGATCGGGATCCTCGGCTTCCTCGTGCTCGTCGCCTTCGCCATCCTCTTCTTCCGCCTGTGGGCGCTGCAGGTCCTGTCCGGGACGCAGCATCTCCAGGCCGCCGAGAACAACCAGCTCCGCACGGAGCGGATCGAGGCCGCGCGAGGGCCGATTCGCGACTGGCGCGGCCGGGTGGTCGTCGACAACGCGGGCGCGACCGCGATCCGCGTCTGCCCGTCGGACCTCCCCGACAACGGGGCCTACGGCGAGCTGAAGCGGCTGGCGCAGATCCTGCGCGTCCCGCTCGGGGACATCACCAAGCAGATCGAGGAGCACGAGGGCGACCCCGGGCACCCCGGTCACCGTGAAGCAGGACGCCAGCGAGGCCGAGGTGAGCTTCCTCAGGGAGCGGAAGGCCGAGTTCCCGGGTGTCGTCGTCGTGGACACGTTCATCCGCCGTTATCCCTTCGGCGACCTCGCGCCCCAGCTCCTCGGTCATGTCGGAGAGATCTCGCCGGAGCAGCTCAAAGGGCAGCGCGACGTACCTGGCGGGCGACAGGGTCGGGCAGGGCGGCGTCGAGGCCGCCTTCGACAAGTTCCTGCGCGGACAGACGGGCCTGGCCCGCTGGCGGGTCGATTCGCTCGGACGGCCGACGAGCGCGGCCTTGACGGAAACCGACTCGATCCCGGGCCACGGCCTCAAGCTGACGCTCGACGCCAAGCTGCAGCGGGCCGCGCAGGGCGCGCTCGTGTACGGGATCGACCTCGCCATCGACCAGGACAACTGGTACGCGAATGCCGGCGCGATCGTGGCCCTCGACCCACGCGACGGGGCGATCCGCGCGATGGCGTCCTACCCGACATTCGATCCCGATCTCTTCGTCAACCCCGGCAAGCGGAAGCAGCTGCAGCTGCTGCTCGACCAGAAGGCCGCCGAGGACGCGAACTTTCCGGCTCTGAACCGGGCCACGTCCGGCCTTTATCCGCCCGGCTCCACCTTCAAGCCGGTGACCGCGCTCGCCGCGATGCAGGAGCACATTCTCGCGCCCTACGACTCGATCCAGTGCACCGGCGAGGTCACGCTCTTCAAGCAGCGCTTCGACAACTGGAACCCATTCGTGAACGAGCCGATGACGCTGCCGACCGCTCTCGCCGAGTCCTGCGACACCTACTTCTACGAGCTCGGCAAGCGCTTCTACAGCCTGCCGCCCGAGCGCGGGCCAGCCGCTGCAGAGCTGGGCCAACAAGTTCGGCTTCGGCAAGCCGACCGGCCTCGACGTGGGCTCGGAGGGGTCGGGGCTCGTGCCGACCTTCAAGTGGAAGAAGGACACGTTCACCGCCGAGATCGACCGCATCTGGAAGCCGGGCGACTCGATCCAGCTCGCGATCGGCCAGAAGGACCTCCAGGTCACGCCGCTCCAGATGGCGCGCTTCTACGCCCTGATCGCGAACGGCGGGAAGCTCGTCACGCCGCACGTCGTCCAGGCCGTGCAGCAGGGAGACGCGCGCGGCGGGCCCACCGGGCCGCTCGACCTTGCGCCGCTTCTCGCCGCCGCCGCAGGAGATCGCGCGTCGACCGGGACGCCCTCGAAGTCGTTCGCGACGGCCTCTACCAGGCGACGCACGCGACGAACGGCACCTCCTCCACCATCTTCGGCCACTTCCCCGTGCCGATCGCGGGCAAGACGGGCACGGCTGAGCGGGTCATCGACGTCGGCGACTACTCGACTCTCATGGACACCTCCTGGTGGTGCGGCTACGGGCCCTCGCACGCCGCCGAGCTCGTCGTCTGCGCCGTGATCGAGAACGGCGGCTTCGGCGGCGAGGCCGCGGCTCCCGCGGCGCTGCGGGTCTTCGAGTCGTACTTCGACAAGCAGGCCGGGCTCGTGCAGACGGCGGAGGCCGACTGATGGTCGATTACGTCGTCACGCAGCGAACGCAGTCGCGTGCGCGCGCGCGCCGCGCGCGAGGCCGTCCCTGCTCCGCAGGCTCGACTGGGTGCTGCTCGCCACCGTCGTCGCGATCGTGGGCTACGGCCTCTGGGCGATCGACGGCATCACGAAGCTCGATGTCACCGGCGATCCCGACTACTACGTCAAGCGGCAGGCCGCCTACGCCTTGCTGGGCGCAGTCGGCCTGATCGTCGCGCTGCTGATCGACCCGCAGCTCTACCGCCGGCACAGCAAGATCGTCTTCGCCGCGCTGATCGCGATGCTGCTCCTCGTGCCCGTGATCGGCGTCGAGGTCCGCAACACGCGGCGCTGGATCGAGCTCGGCGCCTTCCAGTTCCAGCCCTCGGAGTTCGGCAAGCTCCTAGTCATCCTCTTCCTCGCCGCCTTCCTGGCCGATCGCGGAAAGCGCATCGCCGACGGGAGGACGGTGCTGACCGCGACGGGTCTCGCCTTCGTGCCGATGAGCCTCGTCTTCTGGCAGCCGGACCTCGGGACGGCAGTCGTGTACGCAGCGGCTCTGTGGGCGACGCTGTTCGTCGCAGGGACGCGCTGGGTGCATCTGTCGGCGCTGCTCGGCGTGGCGGCGCTCGTAGCCGTCGTGGTGCTGTGGGCGGCGCCGGCGGCAGGGGTCCAGATCCTCGCCGACTACCAGCACGACCGCCTCACGGGCTTCCTAACCCCTCGGAGAACCCCCAGGGATCGACCTACAACATCACGCAGTCGACGACGGCCGTGGGCGCGGGCGGGCTCGACGGGCGCGGGGTCTCGGGAGCCACGCAGACGAGCGGGAACTACCTCCCGGAGCATCACACGGACTTCGTCTTCGCCTCGCTCGCCGAGCAGCGCGGGTTCTTCGGAGTGTCGATCCTGCTGCTCCTCTATCTGCTCCTGATCTGGCGGGCGATCAAGGTCATCACCTACGCGACGGACGCGTACACCGCGACGGTCGCAGGCGGCATCGCCTTCGTCTTCCTGGTGCAGATCTTCATCAACGTCGGCATGACGATCGGGATGGCGCCGATCACCGGGATCCCGCTTCCCTTCGTGTCTTCCGGCGGGTCCTCGATGGTCGTGAACCTCACGGCGATCGGCGTTTTGCAGGCGATCTGCGTCCGCAGGCGCTGAGCAGCCCTCTGCCGTCCGGTCCAGGACCTACATTGCGGCTGGTATGGAATCGAAGCGTGAGGCGCAGGAGCTGCTCCTGATCGAGGAAGCCGACTCGTGGTTCGAGTATCTGGCGGCGACCAGGGGCCAGACGGCCGTGCGCTACCAGGAGGTCGAGCCCTGGGCGTGGGCACGATTGAACCAACGCCTGCGCGCGATACGAACGAAACGCGCCAAGCTGAGACCCGCCGCAGCGGCCTGATCCGGGACCCTGCTGATACCCTGGTGATCGAGCTTCCTATGCTCGAACTTTCAACTATCAAATCGCGCAGCGCGCGCTCCGAAAACGGGGCAGCGCGCGCGTCACATAAGGAGTTTTCGCTTGCTCAAATGGTTTCGGCGCCCAGCGCGCCAACCGGAGCCTGCGCGCGAAGAACGCGCGGCTTCGGACCCAGTCCGTGATGTAACCGAACGGCCCGCCCCACAGACGGCGGGCGAGACACAACAACAGAGGAACAAGAGACGGCGTGGGACACGCGGCGGCCGCAACCGCAACAAGCGCCCGTCCGACGCCACCGCGACGACGTCCACAGCGAAGGCAGACGCCAAAGCCGGCGAGGACGCCGTCCTCGAAGCCGGCAGCCCAGCGGAAGCCCGCAGGCGCCCGGCAGCGCACCACGCGGCGCCGCACGCCGGCCAAGCGCCCACCACTTCCCGCCGCGAAGCGCGAGTTGCTCGTCTCCGTCGACGTCGGCGAGCAGCGTGTCGCCGTGCTGGAGGACGATCGGGTCGCCGAGGTCTACCTCGAGCGCCCCGGGCGCCGCTCGATCGCGGGGAACATCTACAAAGGCTCGGTCGACAACGTCCTGCCCGGGATGGAAGCCGCGTTCGTCGAGATCGGACTCGAGAAGAACGGTTTCCTCTACGTCGACGAGATCGTCAGGCCCGAGCTCGAGGGCCGAGGGAAGGGCAAAAAGATCCAGGACCTCCTGAGCCGGGGACAGGACGTGCTCGTCCAGGCGGTCAAGGACCCGATGAAGGGCAAGGGCGCGAGGCTCACGACCGACATCTCGTTGCCCGGCCGCTTCGTGGTCTTCGTCCCGAACGGTGAGGGCTTCGGCGTGTCGCGTCGGCTCGAGGACGACGAGCGCATCCGGCTACGGGACATCCTCAAGGAGATTGCTCCGAAACAGGGCGGCGTCATCGTCCGCACGGCCGCCGAAGGTGCTTCGGCGGAGGACGTCGAGCGCGACCTCGTCTTCCTGCAGCGCCTGTGGAAGTCGATCGAGGCGACTGCGAAGACGGCCAAGGCGCCGAGCCTCGTCTACCAGGAGGCCGAGCTGCCGCTCCGCGTCGTGCGCGACCTCTTCACCGAGGACTTCCAGCGCGCAGTCGTCGACCACGACCTCACGTTCAAGCGGGTCGTCGGGTACCTGAAGAAGACCTCGCCGCACATGGTCGAGCGCGTCTCGCGCCATCGCGACAAGACGCCTCTCTTCGAGGCGACCGGCGTCGACGACGCGATTCGCTCCACGCTCTCGCGCCGAGTCGAGCTGCCTTCGGGCGGCTCTCTCGTGTTCGACTACGCCGAGGCGTTCACGGTCATCGACGTCAACACGGGGCGCTTCGTCGGATCACGCTCGAAGACATCGGGAGCGCGCCTCGAGGACACGATCACCGCGAACAACCTCGAAGCCGTCAAGGAGGTCGTCCACCAGCTTCGCCTGCGCGACATCGGCGGGATCATCGTCATCGACTTCATCGACATGGCGAACCCGAAGAACCGGGCTACGGTCGAGGAAGCCTTGAAGCAGGAGCTCGAACGAGATCGCACCAAGACGTACGTCGTCGAGATCTCGCCGCTCGGGCTCGTCGAGATGACGCGCCAGAACGTGACCGAAGGCCCGCGCGAGATCCTCACGCAGAAGTGCCCGACCTGCGCCGGCGACGGCATCGTCCTCTCGGCCGAGTCGGCCGCGGTCGAGATCGAGCGCAAGCTGCGCGAGCCTCGCCGCCGAGCGGCAAGCGCGGGGTGGAGGCTTACCGCGTCGAGCTCGAGCAGCATGTCGCCGAGCACGTGATCGGGCCGGGTGCATCGCGCCTGGCCGAGATCGAGGAGCGCGCGAAGCGGCGGTTCTTCATCGACGGCAAGGCCGGCGTGGAGCTGGAGCATTTCAACGTCGTCGCCGACGGAAAGCTCGCCGACCTCGCTCCTACCGGCCCCGTGGCCGAGGGCGAGGAGGTGCGGGTCGAGCTCGTCGAGGTCGGACGGCACGATCTCGCGGCAGCGGTCGCCAAGCTGGACGGGTACGCGGTGATCGTCTCCGACGCGGCCAAGCTCGTCGGGAAGAAGGCCAAGGTGCGGGTCGACCGCGTGCTCGACGGAGTGGCCTATGCGTCGCTCGTCACGCCTGCGAAGGTTGGTGCCGGCGACGGGCCGATCACGGCCGAGGCGGAGGCCGAGAAGCCCACGCGGGCGCCCCGGCGCAAGAAGCCCGAGTCGGACGAGCCGGTCGCGAAGGCAACCCCCGAGGTCGCGTCAAAGCCGAAAGCCGAGCCTGACGCGGAGCCCGAGGCCGAAGCTGAAGCTGTGGCCGAGCCCGCGGAAGCGGCTCCAACGACTCCGGCCGCGGACGGGCCCGCGGAGGAGAAGCCGAAGAAGAAGACGCGCCGCGGGACTCGCGGAGGTCGCAACCGCCGCCGCAAGCCCGCAGGTGCGACCGCGGCGGCTACAAACGGCGAGGGCGAGCCCGAGGTCGTGGCCGTAGCCACGATCCACGTGCCGGACGAGACGCTCGGTCGGGAGAACGGCGGCGAGGCGGCGGCTCCCGAGAAGGCAGCAGCAGCCTCGACGGACGGCGAGCAACCGGTCAAGAAGAAGAAGACCCGGCGCGGCTCTCGCGGCGGCCGCAACCGGCGCAAAAAGCCTGCGACTGCGACCGGCACGCCGCCAACGCCGAAAGCCGAGAGCTAGGTACACTGCTTCGCCGCGGGCGAGGCCCGCGATTTCTATGGCCGGTTACGCGATCATCTCACTGGGAGGCAAGCAATACCGCGTCCAGGAGGGCGACCGGTTGCTCGTGGACCGGCTCAAGCAGGACGAGGGCAAGACGTTCCAGCCCGACATCCTCTTCCTCGGCGGCGAGGGCAAGGCCGACTTCAGCCCCAAGGGCACCACGGTGACGGCTCGGGTCGTGGGACACACGCTTGGCCAGAAGATCAAGATCGGCAAGTACCGCAAGCGCACCGGGTACAGGCGCCACACCGGTCATCGCAGCCGGCTCTCGGAGATCGAGATCGAGGCGATCGGCGGCAAGAGCTCCACCGCGGCGAAGCCGAAGGCCGAGGAGAAGAAGGCAGCGGCGCCGAAGCGGGCGAAGGCGACTACGACGACGAAGAAGCCGGCAGCCAAGAAGGCTCCGGCGAAGAAAGAGAGTTAGACATGGCACACAAAAAGGGATTGGGCTCCTCGCGCAACGGCCGCGACTCGCACGCGCAGCGCCTCGGCGTGAAGATGTTCGACGGCCAGCAGGTCACGGCGGGGATGATCCTCGTTCGCCAGCGCGGCACCCGCTTCCGCCCGGGACCGGGCGCCGGCATCGGTCGCGACGACACGATCTTCGCCAAGCAGGACGGCAAGGTCGCGTTCCAGTCGAGCGGCGCGCGCCGCTTGGTCGCCGTCGTGCCCAACACCGAGAAGTAGCCCCGTGTTTCAAGACCGGGCCCGCATCGAAGTGCAGGCCGGGCGTGGGGGCGACGGCGGGCTCAGCTTCCGCCGCGAGAAGTTCGTGCCCAAAGGTGGCCCGGACGGCGGCGACGGCGGGCCGGGTGGCGATGTCGTGCTCCTCAGCGATGCGGCTCTCCGCGATCTCTCTTCGTTCCGCGGCCGCAAGCAGTTCAAAGGCGGGCGGGGTGGCCCGGGCAAGAGCAACAACAAGCACGGCGCCGCCGGGGACCACGTCGAGCTCAGGGTTCCGGCGGGGACGCAGGTCTTCGACGACGACGAGCAGCTCGTCGCCGACCTGGCGAGCCCTGGCGCCCGCGTTCTGGTAGCCCGAGGCGGAGGTGGCGGCCGCGGGAACAAGCGTTTCGCCTCGCCGACGCGCCAGGCGCCGAGGTTCGCCGAGGTCGGGCTCCCGGGGGAAGAGGCCGTCCTCGAGCTGCGGCTCAAGCTGCTTGCCGACGCCGCGCTCGTCGGCTTGCCGAACGCCGGGAAGTCGTCGCTGATTCGCCGCATCTCGAACGCGAAGCCGAAGGTCGCCGAGTACCCGTTCACGACGCTCGCTCCGGTCCTCGGGACGGTCGACGCTCCGGACGGGAGACAGCTCGTCGTCGCCGACGTGCCGGGACTGATCGAGGGCGCAAGCCAGGGCATCGGGCTCGGCCACGAGTTTCTCGCCCATCTCGAGCGCGCTCAGTTGCTCGTCCACGTGATCGACGTCGCCGTCGGCGACCCGCACGAGGCCTTCGCCGCAATCGACACCGAGCTCCGCGAGTACGGCGCGGGCCTGCACGAGCGCCCGCAGGTCGTCGTGCTCAACAAGATCGATCTGCTGCCCGAGCCGCCCGTGTTCCAGATCGAGGACAAGCGTGTCCAGGCGGTCTTCGCCCTGTCCTGCGCGACCGGTGCGGGCATCGAGGACTTCCGGCGGGCGCTCTTCCGGCTCTGCCCGCCGCGGGAGGCTACGGTCGAGCCGCGACCGGGCGGGCTTGCCGATTTCCTGGTCTACCGGCCTGAGGCGAAGGGCCGGCGAACGTTCCGGATCCTTCGCACCGACCGCGGTTTCCGGGTCGCCGGGCGACCTCCGCCTCAGGCGGAGCTGGAGGCGGCCCTGCGCGCGGCCGGAGCGCGGCCCGGCGCGGAGATCGAGATCGGCGACGACCTCATGGAGCTCGGTTGATCGGGCTCCTGGGTGGGCGGTTCGATCCCCCGCACAACGGCCACGTCGCGCTGGCGCGGGCTGCGCTCGAGCAACTGCCCATCGACCGCCTGGTCGTCCTGGTCGCGGAGCGCCCGGGTCACGAGGACGCTGTCGCGAGCGCAGAAGACAGGCTGCGGATGGCCACTGCGGCGTTCGAGGGGCTGGGGGAGGTGGTGCTCGACCCGCACCCGTACACCGTGGATGCAGTCCGCGGCGGCCGCTTCGGCGACGCGTACTTCATCGTCGGCGCCGATCAGGCAGCTGCCTTTCCCACCTGGAAGGAGCCGGACGAGATCCTGCGCTGGGTGCAGCTCGCCGTCGGGACCCGGTCCGGCTACGAAGGCGCCGTCACGTTCGACCTCGACTCGCCGGACATCTCGGGCACCGACGTGCGCGAGGGGGTCTCCCAGGGTGAGCCGATCGACGATCTCGTCCCGCCCGCAGTGGCGCGGATCATCGACGAGCGGGGGCTCTACCGCTAGCTAACCGGCCGTGGCGTGCTCGATCGAGGGCACGTCTTCCCAGAGCTCCTCGAGGCGGTAGTAGTCGCGCATCTCGGGCGTGAAGACGTGCAGGACGACGTCGGTGTAGTCGGCCACGATCCAGGTGCCCTCACGCTCGCCGTCGACCGCGTGCGGGAGCACCTGCTCCTCGTGCTTGAGCCCGTGCCGGACCTCGTCGACGATCGCCTTCGTCTGCCGCGCGTTCTGGCCCGAGCAGACGACGAAGAAGTCCGTGTACGCGCAGACAGGGCGCATGTCCAGGATGACGATGTCCTGCGCCAGCTTCTCCTCGGCGAGGCCGGCGATGCGACGTGCTTGGTCGAGTGGGCTCAGAGGGTGCTGGTTTCCTTTCCTTGGCTTCAGTGTAGCCCGAGCGCAGGGTGTCAAATCAAGACACTGCCCAGCCGATGCGCCTGCTACGTTGCCGGAAATGACAACGGATCAGAAAGGAGCGATCGCCGAGCAGGCCATCGTTCTTGCTGCAATCAAGCTGGGGATCGGGGTCTACCGCCCGATGGCAGAGGGCGGGCGGTGCGACCTGATCCTCGCCTTCGAGGAAAAGCTCATGCGTCTTCAATGCAAGTGGGCCGCCTTGAACAACGGCGTTTTGACAGTCCGCTGCTACACGTTCCGTCGCACGCGAGACGGGCTTCGGAAGACGACCTATGCCGAATGATGAGGTCGATGCGATCGCTGCGTACTGCTGCTGAACTCGACCGCTGCTTTCTTCTTCCCATCGAGCTCGCCTGCCACCACTCGGTGATCAGCCTACGGACACTGCCGGCGACTCAACAATCAGCGCCGTCGAATAAATTGGGCTGACGATTTCGACTTCGCGGCTAGACTGGGAACCCCGCGAGGGGCCGTAGCTCAGCTGGGAGAGCGCCAGAGTGGCACTCTGGAGGTCACGGGTTCGATCCCCGTCGGCTCCATCCAAAAACATCCTCGCTAAGAGCGAGAAAAACACCCGGCCGCGCCGCAAGCCGGGGGTCGTCAGCGCGTCTCTCTACGTGGACGAGCACGGACCCGAATTGGCGGAGAGGATGCCCGGAAGCCGAAAGAAATCGAAGGGGAAGTCCACCGAAGAGCCCCCCGGGGAGTTCCTGAGCGACGATTTCCGCGACGACACCTCGCGCTTCCTCGACGAGGTAAAGCGCCAGATCAAGCGGCGTAAGGAGCCCGACGCAGAGCCGAAGCTAGGCCCTCCCAAGCGGCAAAAGCGCTAGCGCTCCCCAGATTCCCCTCACCCGAGGGATTGGCGGCGAGCGCCGAGAGCGCGATGGAGAGTTCGAGTCGGCGGCCCGACTCACTCCGAAATCCATGGCCGCTGACCCTAAAAATCTCCGTAAGCTCCTCGTCGCCGCGCTCGGCACGGTCGCGCTCATTGCCGCAGCGCCTGCGCAAGCCGCGCTGAAGGCGCCGACCCCGCTCGAGCCCGCATCCGGAGCCACAGTCGAGGCGCTGCCGGCCTTCGCCTGGAGCGCAGTCGCGGGTGCCGCGACCTATGAGTTCCAGCTCGCAGCCGACCAGAACTTCAACGCCCCGGTCCTCGGTCGCGGCGAAGGTCAGTTCTCGACGCGCAACACGCGCGCCACGGTGAAGAAGACCGTTCCCAACGGCACCTACTGGTGGCGAGTCCGCTCCGCCACCCAGGCCGGCGACACGTCGCCGTGGTCCGGGCCGCGCTCCTTCCGCAAGAGCTGGACCGGCGCGCCGACCACTCTGGCGCCCGCGCCGGGATTCCCGTTCGCCTTCCCGAGCTCCCCTACTCGCCTCAACTGGTCGCCCGTCCCGTACGCCGCGAAATACCTCTTCTCCCTCGCCAGCGATCCCGCACTCGCCAACCTCGTCGAAAACGGCGGCAAGCCGGTCGAGACGTGGGCAACGAACTACGTGCCTTTGTTCAACCTCCTGCCGCAGGGCACGTACTACTGGGGCGTCACGCCCCTCGACGCCGAGGGGAACCGCGGCGGTGCCTCCAGCGTGGGGAGCTTCACCTGGTCCTGGCCATCGACCACGACCCCCGTGGTCACCGACCTCGTCGCAGCGACCGAGTTCTTCGACCCGCAGTTCTCGTGGACTCCGGTTCCCGGCGCCACGAAGTACGAGGTCGAGGTCAACTCCTCGCAGGACTTCGCGCCGGGCTCGAAGGTCTGCTGTACGCAGTTGACGGTCTCGACGTCCCTGGCCCCGACGGTCGTCTACCGCGACAACACGTACTACTGGCGCGTCCGCGCTCTCGACGCCGCCGGCAACTCCGGTGTCTGGAACCTCGGGCCGTCCTTCACGAAGACGTTCGACAAGGTGCCTCCGGTGACTGGACCCGAGCATTAAGAACCTGCACATGCGCGATCACCTTGTAGACCCCGGGACCGACCTCGAGCCCGGCACGCCCGGCTATCAGACCGAGGTGCCGGTCCTCGTCTGGGATCCCGTCCCCGGCGCCCCGAGCTACCTCGTTGACATTGCTCCGTACACGAGCAGCCTCTGCAACTGGGGTGATCCTCAGGGCTGGCGCGTCACGACCTCGGTGCCTTCCTGGACGCCCCTCGGAACCGGGTGGAACGGGATCAAGCCCTACCCGGACCCGATCACCATGGCCTACGAGTTTGGCTCAGCCCTTGTCCTGAACCGGACCTACTGCGTCCGCGTCCGCGCCCGCGGGGAGCGGGACTCGACGCTGCAAGAGGTCTACGGCGACTTCACCTACCTCGAAGACAGCACCGGGCTCGGCACGGCGTTCCAGTGGACTGGATGGCCGACCGGCGGGGCATGCACGCCGTCCTGCGGCGTCGGTTATCCGGGTGCGAACGACTACACCCTGCCCGCGCGGGGCACCCTCACCACCCGAACGCCGTTCTTCACCTGGAAGCCGTTCGGCCGGCAGCCAGAGCTACTACGTCATCGTCGCCAAAGACCCCTCGTTCAGCAACATCGTCGACTATGCCTTCACGCAGCTTCCGGTGTACTCCCCGCGCAACATGCTGCGGCCGACGACCTACGCCGACGAAACCACGCTCTTCTATTGGGCGATTCTCCCGGCTCAGAACTTCAACGGGAGCCTCGCCGTGGGTGACCCCCTCGCGGCCGGAGCGTCGAACTTCCAGAAACGCTCCACTCCGCCCGCGCAGCTCTCGCCTGCCGAGGGCGCGCTGATGACCGAGCAGCCGGTGTTCCGTTGGACCTCGGTCGAAGGCGCGCGCCGTTACCGCTTCCAGGTCGCGCAGGAGCCGACGTTCGCCGCCCTGCTCGAGGACGTGACGACCGCCTCGACGTCCTACACACCCTTCACCACGCACCCTGCCGACACGAATCTCTACTGGCGAGTCCGCGCCGACGACGAGAACCTGATCGGCCTCACGTGGTCGCCGGTGCGCCAGTTCCAGCGCCGCCTGCCCACCCCGGTTCCCGCGTCCGACAACGCCACGAGCGGTGACTTCACCCCCGTGTGGATGTGGTCGCACGTCGAAGGCGCATCGGGCTACACCTTCGCGATGGACGGCCACGACGGCTCGCACAAGGAATGGCCGAACGTACGCTTGCGTGCCGCTGCGTTCGCCTACCTCTTCGGCCCGGGCATCTGGCGCTGGCGCGTTCGCGCCGAGTTCCCGAAGACGAGCGGCTACGCCACCGGCCCCTGGTCAGGGTTCACCCCCTTCACGAGGACGCTCAGCGAGCCCGCCAACGTACGGACGAGCCTCTCGGGCAACCACCTGCTGCTCTCGTGGGGCTGGAAGCTCGGCGCCAAGAACTTCCGCGTCCAGGTCTCGCCCCGCCAGGACTTCAGCACTCTGATCGAGGACGTGACCACCGACAACACGAGCTACGCGCCGCTCCTGCTCCACTACAACTACGTCAACGGCGGCAACCTCTTCTGGCGCGTGGCAGCGATGGACGAGAACCGCAACGTCGGCGAATTTGCTCCGCCGCAGAAGATCAACATCGCGCAGCGCCTACGGGTGGCCCTGACCGGCCAGCCGCGCCGGCGACAGTTCAGGCGCCTGACCATCACCGTCTCCGACCCGGCCCGTCGCCCGGTCCGCTCCGCCACGGTACGAGTATCAGGAGCCGGCATTCGCGCCCGCAGCGCACGTACGAACCGCACCGGTCGCGTCACGTTCAGGCTCCGCCCGATGAAGAAGGGCCGTCTCACCTTCACGGCCAAGAAGGCAGGCTTCGCGGCCGGCGGCATGTCCGTTCGCATCCGCTAGGACGTCGCCTCCCTACAATCGGCGTCATGGAACGCGCGGTCAAAGCCGCTTGCGTCCAGGCCGAGCCTGTCGTGCTCGACCGCGACGCCACGCTGGAGAAGCTCGAGCGGCTGACCGCCGAGGCTGCCGGCGCGGGCGCCGAGCTCGTCGTCTTCCCCGAGGCCTTCATCCCGGTCTATCCCTCCTCGACCTGGGCGAAGCACTTCGCGGGCTGGGCCGATGAGCGCTCGAAGGCGGCCTTCGCCCGCATCGCGGAGGAAGCGGTCGCGGTGCCGGGCCCTGCTGCCGACCGTCTCGGCGCCGCCGCGAAGGCGCACGGCGTGTGGCTCGTCACGGGTGTCACCGAGATCGACCCCGAGCGTCCCGGAACTCTCTACAACACGCTCCTGTACCACGGGCCCGACGGGAGCCTCGCCCTTCGCCACCGGAAGCTCGTGCCGACCAACCACGAGCGCCTGGTCTGGGGCCCCGGCGACGGCAGCGGGTTGCGGGCGATCCAGACCGGGGTCGGGCGCATCGGTGGGCTCATCTGCTGGGAGAACTACATGCCCCTGGCGCGGTTCGCGCTGTACGAGTCCGGAATCGAGATCTACGTCGCGTCGACGGCCGACGACGGCGAGGCGTGGCAGGCAACGCTCGTCCATATCGCGCGGGAGGCTCGTGCGTTCGTCGTCTCGCCCAGCCACTTCCAGCGCGCCTCCGCCTACCCGGACGACTTTCCGCTCCGAGACGCACTCGAGGGGCACGACGTCCTCGGCCGGGGAGGGAGCGCGATCCTCGGGCCGGACGGTTCGTACCTCGCCGGCCCGCTCTACGACGAGGAGGGGATCCTCTACGCCGACCTCGAGCCCACGCGCCTCTTCGAGGAGAGGCAGCGCTTCGATCCAGCGGGCCACTACCACCGGCCTGACGTCTTCCGCCTGAAGGTCAAGGAGAACCGGCGGGGTTAGACTTAAGCGACCTTGGTCGAGCTGATCTTCATGATGCTCGTCCTGAAGCTCCCGCTGCTGTACCTGGGGCTGGTCTGCTGGTGGGCGATCAGGGCCGAGCCGAAGCCGCTCGAGCCTGCGGTAGTCCCGGTCGAGCCGGTCGAGCCTGGTAGTCCGTCGAGCTGGAGACGTAGGCCGAGGCCCAGCCGTCCCGGCCCGCACGGCCGGCCGGTGCGTAGCTACGCGCGCACTACGCGGACGGCGGCCACGCTGCCGTGAGCGCGTACGACGACGAGCGGGTCCCCGTCGAGCGGACAAGTCCGGCCGAGGCCGTCGGCGGCTTCCTCGCCGCCGCCTCGATGGCGCTGAGCGCCGTTGCCATGGTCTATCGCCCGGTGCGGCTCGTGCCCTTCGCGCTCGTGATCGCATTCGTCGCCGTCGGCCTGACGAGCGGGCGCCACGCACGCCTGGCGGCGTTCGCAGTCGGGTTCGGCGCGCTCGGATGGTTGGTTGGGATGATCGTCGCCGTGTTGACCGGCGAGCCGCTGTTCTGAAGCGGCCCCTCCTAGAGGGGCTTTCGCTGATACAAAGAACCTGATGAGCGTGCACGACGTCGATGGGATGAACGTCGGCTACGCCCGTGGCCTCTTCGAGGAGTACCTCGAAAACCCCGAGGCCGTTCCGGCCGAGTGGCGCGCGGTGTTCGAGAGCGGCGACCCCGAACTTCTGCAGTCGCTACCCGGCCTTGCGCGCCTGCTGGAGACGCTTCGGGTGGACGGCGATGGTGGGGCGCCACTAGCCCCCGCACCGCCGGCAGAGGAGCCGGCATCGGCACCTGAGCCCGCTCCCCCACCGGCGCCCGAAGCCGTCGACCACGAGTTGCTCGGCGCCGTGGCTGCAGCGGCGTCACTGATCAAGGCTCACCGCACCCACGGGCATCTCGCCGCGCACCTCGATCCACTCGGCTCGGAGCCCGTCGGCGACCCCGCGCTGGAGCCCGAGCTGCTCGTTCCAAAGCTCGCGCCCGAGCTACAAGCGCGCATCCCGGCGTCCGTCCTCCGGGTGGGCATGGAGGGCGAGACGCTGGCCGACGTCCTCCCGCGGATCCGCGAGACCTACTGCGGGACGATCGCCTACGAGATCGAGCACATCTCGGATCACCAGGAGCGCGTCTGGCTGCGCCAGGCGATCGAGTCGGGCCGGTACCGGTCGCCGCTCACCGCTGACGAGAAGAAGCGGATGCTCGCGCGGCTGACCGAGGTCGAAGGCTTCGAGCACTACCTCCGTCGAGCCTTTCTCGGGCAGAAGCAGTTCTCGATCGAAGGCCTGGACGTGCTGGTGCCGATGCTCGACGAGTCGCTGAGCCTCGCCGCGGAGGCGGGCGCGCACGAGGTCGTGATCGGCATGGCTCACCGCGGGCGCCTGAACGTCCTCGCGCACATCATCGGCCGGCCGTACGAGGAGCTCCTGCGCGAGTTCGAGGGCGAGCGGACGATCGAGGCCGTCACCGCGACGGCCGAGGGCGCGAGCGGGGACGTGAAGTACCACCTGGGCGCAGTCGGACAGCGTCCGACGAGCGCCGGGGAGCTGACGGTCTCCCTGGCCGCCAACCCCAGCCACCTCGAGGCCGTCGATCCTGTCGTCGAAGGCATCACGCGCGCGGAGCAGACCGACCGGGCGGCCCGGGCGGCGCCACACGACCCGAGCGTCGCCCTGCCGGTGCTCATCCACGGCGACGCATCCTTCCCCGGCCAGGGCGTCGTCGCCGAGACGCTCAACCTGCAGGGCCTCATCGGCTACACGACCGGCGGCACGCTCCATCTGATCGCCAACAACCAGGTCGGGTTCACGACCGACCCGGCAGACGGGCGCTCGACGCGCTACTCGAGCGACCTCGCCAAGGGCTTCGACATCCCGATCATCCATGTCAACGCCGACGACCCGCAGGCCGCGATCTGGGCGATTCGCCTCGCGCTCGCGTTCCGCCGGCGCTTCGGCAGCGACGTCGTCGTCGATCTCGTCGGCTACCGCCGGCACGGCCACAACGAAGGCGACGAAGCTGCGTTCACGCAGCCGCTCATGGCCCAGCAGATCGCCGAGCAGCCGTCCGTGCGCGACCAGTTCGTCGAAGCGCTCATTGCCGAAGGGACGATCACGCGTGAGGAAGCGGAGCGGTTGGCCGCCGAGCAGCAGACGCGACTCCGTTCCGCCCACGAGACCCTGAAGACGACCTTCGGCGCACCCTCGGCCGACGCGGGCGACCGCACACCCGACGCCGCGGACGCACGCGTGGTGACGGCCGTCCCGACCGAACGCCTCCGCGAGCTGAACGCCGAGCTCGTCAGCACGCCCGAGGGCTTCACCGTCAATCCCAAGCTCGCAAAGCAGCTCGAGCGGCGCGTGGAGGCTCTCGACGCGGGTGGCATCGACTGGGGCCAGGCCGAGGCGCTCGCCCTCGGGGCACTGCTCGTCGAGGGCATCTCCGTCCGGTTCACGGGCCAGGACACGGAGCGCGGCACGTTCTCGCACCGTCACCTCGTGCTCCACGACGTCGTCACGGGTGCGCAGTACGCGCCGATCGGGCACCTCTCGGACGCTCAGGCGTCGTTCGAGCTGCACAACTCGCCGCTCTCCGAGTACGCGGCGCTCGGCTTCGAATACGGCTACTCGATCGCAGCTCCGGAAGCGCTCGTGCTCTGGGAAGCGCAGTTCGGAGACTTCGTCAACGGGGCGCAGATCGTGATCGACCAGTTCCTCGTCTCAGGCCTGCCGAAGTGGAGGCAGACCTCGCGGCTGACGCTCCTGCTGCCACACGGCTACGAGGGCAACGGGCCCGAGCACTCGAGCGCGAGGCTCGAGCGATTCCTCCAGCTGGCCGCGCAGGAGAACATCCGCATCGTCAACGCGACGACCTCGGCGCAGTACTTCCACCTGCTTCGCCGCCAAGCGCTGGACCCCAGCGCACGCCCCCTCGTCGTGATGACGCCGAAAGGGCTTCTGCGTTTGAAGGAAGCCGCTTCGACCCTGGCCGACCTGACTTCGGGCTCGTTCGCGCCGGTGCTGGACGATCCGCACGCAGACCGTGAGCAGGTTCGCCGCCTCGTCGTCGTCTCCGGGAAGCTCTACTACGACATCGCCGGCCACGAGGCGCGTGCCGCTGCCACGTCGGTCGCAGTCGCCCGGATCGAGCAGCTCTACCCGTTCCCGGTCGGGGCCACGGAGGCGCTCGTCGCCTCGTATCCCAGGCTCGAGGAGGTCGTCTGGGCCCAGGAGGAGCCGCAGAACATGGGCGCCTGGCGCGCGATCCGCCACCGGCTCGAAGATGCTGTCGGCGACCTACCGCTCCGCTACGTCGGGCGGCCCTGGCGCGCCAGCACCAGCGAGGGATATCCCACGGCGCATCAACGCATGCAGGACCGGATCGTCCGCGAGGCTTTGGAGGTGTCTGACACCGCCCCGGTGTCTGACACCGTCATCCAGGGCTAGCGTCGCTTGTTGTTGCGGCGCCGGTCGCGCGCGGCTCTGGCGAGGCGTGGGCCGTGATGGCGCGCCTCGCGGAGAATGCGCTTGCGGTGCTTTGGCGGGATTCGCCGCCAGATGTCGTACGCGGTTAGCGCGAGCCCGAGCGGGCCCAGCCGGCGATAAGCGAGATGGCGCAGGCGCGGCACGCGCCCATCCTAGTCGTCATCGTCGTCGCGCTTGTGGCGGTGGTGATTGCGATCGTGACGATCCTCGTTGCGGTCGCCTCGATCCTCGTCCCGATGGCGGCGGCCCTCATCGCCTTCGTCGTCATCGCCTTCGTCGTCATCGCCGTGCCACTTCTTGCGCTTCTTGTCCTTGCGCTTCTCGCTCGTCGCCCGGTCCTCCTCGTCGCTCACGCTCGCGACCGCAACCTGTATCGGGGGCGAGGCGGCTGGGGGGGCGGCCGGCTCGGGTGGCTTCGGGCGTTGGGTCACGACTTTGCGAACCGGCGGAGGCGGAGGCGCTTTTGCGCGAGGGCGAACGGGAATCCGGCGAGAGATGACGATGGCGGCGGGAGCGCGGCGCACGACCACGATCACGCGGCGCTTCACCGGTGCTGCACGATGCACGCGCCGAGGGGGAATGGGCGCGGCTTGGACGACGATGCGCTCGGTAGGCGTCGGGAGCATGAGCCCCGTGACGGCTGCGTCATCGGCACCGATGAAGCGTTCGGGCATGACGAGCATGGAGGCCGCTACGGCCCCCAGAGCCAGTCCACTCAAAATTTGTCCTACGGTCGGCCTCATGTTTTCCCCCTCTTTCGCCGACAAACCTCATGTGAGGTATCGGCCGCTAGACGTAATGCTTTAGGAGGTGCGGGGTAGTGGGGAGTTTCAAACTTAGGCTTGCTGCCTACTTCGCGCTGATCGCGCTTCTGCCATTTGCTGCCGCTTTCCAGGGGTTTCACTCCCTTTCGAAGCGCAGCGAAACGCGTCGCGCGGACTCCGTTCTGCAGGCCGGATTGCGCTCGGCGCTCGCTGCGTACGGCGAAGAGCTCGACGGCGCCGAGCGCTCCGCGGCCACGCTCGCCCGCATGCCCGGCTTCCAGCGAGCGCTGGCGGCAAGAGATAGGGCTGAGCTACAGCGCATGATCAGCCGGCACCCGAACCTCCGGGTCCATGTCCGATCGGTGTTGAACATCGGCCTGACGCCGAAGCCGGCGGCAACCCGACCAGTCGCAGTCGTCAGCGGTACCGGGCCTCTTGGCGAGGTCGTGGCGACCCTGCCGATCGACAACAGGCTCGTGCGCCGTCTCAGGGCACGGGCGGGGCTCGAGCCTGCTCAGCGGCTCGCCTTCGTCGCCAAGGGCCGGGTGGTCGCCGGCGACGGGGCGGGTGGCGCCCGCCTGAACATCTCCTCCAGCCAACCGGACACCGTGTCGCTACGGGATCAGCGGTTCCGGGCCCTGGCTTCCGAGCCGCTGCCCGATCCGATTGGCACTCGGCTCGTGCTCCTCGCCCCTCAGAGTGCGATCGACCGCGCAGCCGGCTCGACCGTGCGCCGGCTCGAGCTGACGATGCTGGTCTCGCTCGTCCTCTTGATCCTGATCGCCTACTTCGAGGGTCGCGCCATCGTCCGCACGCTCGGCCGGTTCGTATCGGCTGCCCACGACATCGCCCAGGGCCGCCTCGACCGGCGCGTGCCCATCGTCAAGGGCCGCGACGAGTTCGCACGACTCGGCCGCGCCTTCAACGAGATGGCCGATCAGCTCGAGGCCCGGATGACGGAGCTGGACGTGGAGCGTCGGC
Organism: uncultured Actinomycetes bacterium; assembly: GCA_963771725.1. GTDB lineage: Bacteria > Actinomycetota > Thermoleophilia > Gaiellales > Gaiellaceae > VAXT01. The sequence goes on from CAVYUO010000004.1 coordinate 155,629, forward strand.
GGCTGCGCGAGGCGACGATGCGCTTCGGCGAGGCACTCGCCGCAACGCATGACGTCGACGGACTGCTCCGCACCCTCGTCGACACGGCTGTCGACTCGACGGGCGCCAAGGGCGGCCTGCTCGTGGCCGAGGCCGGCGAGATCATCCGCAAAGGCGACCCCGCCGACGGTGCCGAGCGACTCGAGCTCGCGTTGACCGCGGGGCGGGAGAACTTCGGCACGCTGATCCTGTCGAGCGACGAGTTCACCGCTGACGACCGCGAGACGGCCACCTGGCTCGTCGGGCACGGCGTCACCGCGCTCGAGAACGCGCGGCTCCACCGGACCGTGCAACGGCAGGCGCTCGTCGACGGGCTCACTGGGCTCGCCAACCGGCGACTGTACGAGGCAGCGCTGGCGAAGGAACTTTCGCGCGCCGATCGTTTCGGGGAGCCCGTCACTCTGGTGCTGGCCGACCTCGACGACTTCAAGCGGGTCAACGACGCGCATGGGCATCCCGCGGGCGACGAGGTGCTGCGCGAGTTCGCCAGGACGCTCAAGGACTGCCTCCGCGACATCGATCTCGCGGCACGCTGGGGAGGCGAGGAGTTCGCGGTCTTGCTCCCTGGAACCGACGTCCAGGGTGGCATCACCCTCGCCGAGCGGATGCGAACGGCCCTCGCCGAGCGGGTCATTGTCTCTGCATCCGGCGACCGAATCACGATGACGGCCAGTTTCGGCGTCGCCGAATGGGGCGGATCCGGCACTGCGAATGACCTGCTGGCCTTGGCGGATTCCGCTCTGTACGCGGCAAAAGGGCGCGGGAAGAACCGCGTCGAGGCTGCCGGCGGCCCGTCCCTCGAGGCCGCTAGCGTTTCGGGCTAGCGCACAGGCCCGTTACAATCCGCCGCTTGACCATCTACGACGACATTCCAGCGAGGGAGGATCAGTGCCAATAGAGACACCTTCGCTCTTCGCCGACGTCATCCAGGATCACCTCGAGCTCAAGCGCAAGAACTCGGAGATCGAGCCCGACCTGCCGATCGATCGCTACAAGGCCGAGGATCCATTCGACAACCACCCATTGTTCAAGAGCGAGGAGCAAGCCCGAATCGAAGAGACCATGGACGGCGAGGAATCGCTACCGTCCGAGCCCGTCAGCCTGGCTGTTGCGGAACCTGAGCAGCCGACCGACGAGGACACGCTCTGGGGACGCTCCCGCGACTTCGACTGGGGAGACTAGGTCCCCGCGCTCCGCGCGTGGACTCGCCGGAAGCAGGCTTCCGGCGACTTAGATCACACCTCCCGAACGGCGGACGCCGTTGACGCTCGTGTGGTTGGGGCTGTTTCGCCTGATCTCGATCGGGTAGGCGTGAAGTACGCAAACAATCGATAGAGAAGGGGTTCTCCATGTTTCGACTACTGAAATTCGCGGCCTTCGGGGCTGTGCTCGTCTACTTCTTCAGGCAGAAGGTCGGCCACCCGGGGCGCCTTGGCCGCATTGCGAAGGCGCAAGCCTTCGACGCGAAGCAGAAAGTCAAGGACCTCAAGGCGGACAAGGCGCAGCCTGACGATGTCACGCTCGCGCGCAAGGTCGAGACCGAGATCTTCCGCGACGCCGAGGTGCCGAAGGGGCAGATCAACGTCAATGCCGAGAACGGTGTCGTCGTTCTGCGCGGCGAGGTCGAGGAGCCGGAGTTGATTCGCGACCTCGAGGCGAAGACACGGAACGTGCAGGGCGTCCAGGAAGTGGAGAACCTCCTCCACACGCCTGGCACCCCGGTGCCGGCGAAGAGCTAACGACTCTCTTTGGTGTCGCGTAGCCGCCGAACGATCGGCAGCACGTACCAGAACAAGGCGTAGAACATGGCCGTCGCCGCTGCAGTGAGGGCGGCGGCCGCCGTCGCGAAGAGCAGGTCGGTGACGACGAAGACGGTGCTTGCGATCGCGACGGCGAGGAAGGACGTGCCCGCAATCGTCAGGCGGTTCGAGACGATGAGGAGATGCTCCTTGTCGCCCTGCCGCCACGTCAGGCGGTGGTAGGCGGAGGGCGCGATGAGCAACGCCGTGGCCGCAGCCGTGCAGAGGAACGTGAAGAAGTACATGTCCTGCTGGAGCTCGGTTGCCTCCGCGAAGCGCTGCGTGAAGGGGACGCCGAGGAGGAACGCGAAGAGCACCTGCACGCCCGGCAAGGCCACTCGGAGCTCGTTCAGGAGCTCGATCAACTCCCGATCCAGGCGCTCCTCCTTGCTCTCCTCGGCCACGGGCCTACGTTAAATCTTTTCCGGGCGGCAATCCGTTGGGCGCCGACTCGCCTATTTCCGGATGCCGGGCTTCATCTTCTCCAAGACGGCCGGAGGGGGGCGTCCCTCCTTAAGCCTCGCTCCGGCCCAATTCTCGAGGCCCAGCTTGCCGCCGGCCGGGGCTTCACCTACCCTAAGAGCGTCCACCGTCGACGGAAGGAGGCCGCAGAGATGACTGATCTTCGCATTGCCGCCCGTCGCACGGTGCGCGCCGGCTAGACCCTGTGGACTAGCTCCTCGGCGCGGGCCGTGCACATCTCGTGCCCCCGCTTCGTCGACCGAGGAGGTCAAGGCTTGTCCGCACCATCGTTGGAAGCGCTCGGTTGGAGCGCACATTTCGAAGAGGCCTTCGCCCCGTACGCGGGTGACGGCTTCCTGCCCGCTCGCGTCGCGGTCCAGCATCGTGGCGCCTACGTCGTCTGCACCGAGACAGGCGATCTGAGCGCGGAGCCGGCCGGACGGCTCCACCACGAAACGGCTCACGGCACCCTGCCCGTGACCGGCGATTGGGTCGTCATTCGTCCGCACGACGACGAATCCGGAGCCATCATCCATGCCGTCCTTCCGCGTCGGACCTCGATCTCGAGGAAGGCCGCGTGGCTGGCTACCGAGGAACAGGTGCTCGGCGCGAACATCGACGTCGTCTTCCTGGTCGCCGGCCTCGACGGCGATCTCAGCGCCCGGCGCCTCGAGCGCTATCTGGCGACGGTTTGGAACTCGGGCGCGGAGCCGGTCGTCGTCCTCTCCAAGGCTGATCTCTGTGACGACGTGGAGGCGGCGCTGGCCTCGGTGGCCGGCGTGGCGATCGGCGTTCCCGTCCATGTCGCCAGCGGGCTGACCGGCGAGGGTCTCGACGAGCTCCGTGGCTATCTCACCGGCAACCGCACGGTTGCGCTGCTCGGCTCCTCAGGGGTGGGGAAGTCGACGCTCATCAACCGTCTTCGTGGCGAGGACGTGCAAGCGGTCGCCGAGGTCCGCAACGACGGGCGCGGGCGACACACGACTACGACCCGCGAGCTGGTCCAGCTCCCCGGCGGCGGCCTGCTGCTCGACACGCCGGGCATCCGCGAGCTGCAGCTCTGGGACGTGAACGAGGGCTTCGGCACCACCTTCGACGATGTCGAGTCACTGGCTGCCGAGTGCCGCTTCAACGATTGCTCGCACGACGGCGAGCCCGGGTGTGCGGTCCAGAGCGCGCTCGTCGACGGCTCGCTCGAACGTGAGCGCTACGCGAGCTACGCCAAGTTGCAGCGAGAGCTCCGGGCCCTTGCGATCAAGCAGGACAAGCGGCTGCAGGCCGATGAGCGGAAGGCGAGACGCCGCTTCGGACGGGCCCAGCGGCACCCCAAACGCTGGTGATCTAGCCTTTCGCGTCCACAGCGAGGGAGGAAAGAGCATGCGGTTCGAGTCGTCCGTCACAGCCATCTCGTGGATCCCGTCAGAAGCCGTCGAGGGGCTGCCGAAGATTCCGTTCTCGATGGGCGTCGCCCACTACGACGAGCCGCCGCCCGACGTCATCGACGACCTCGAGGCCATGACCGAGGCCGACGCCTTCCGCGAGGCGAACGAGCTGCATGCGTTCATCGAGATGGAGGACGGCAAGATCGTGGACTACGGCCATCTCGGAGGCGGTCATCTCGGCGTCACGAAGGTCAAGCTCGGCCCGCGCGAGGTCAGCGTCCCGGCGATCGCCATGCCGACCCTCCAGCCCGAACCGGAGGTCGGCGACGGCTGGGTGCGCTTCACCCAGACGGCCGGCGGTCGTACGGGCATGCCGGCTCCGCGGCACGTGCACGGAAAGCCTTACTTCCAGATCTCCTCCGCGCTGGCCTGGACGACCCTGTCGCTCAAGCTCTACGCCGACGGCTCGTCCGAGCACGAGCTCAAAGGCGCCAGCACGTTTCCTCGCCACTGGGTCTACAAGGAGGGCAAGCTCGTCGAGAAGAGCGGTCTCATCGACTTCAAAGAGTGGTACCGCAAGGCGTTCGGCGAGAACACGCCCTGGGGCAAGGAGGACTCGGAGCCCTTCGTGACCGCCGTCGAGACGGCCCTCGAGAGGGAGCTTTCGAAAACGATCATGCGCAGCGGCTCGTCCTCGAAGCCGCGCACCCTTGACGTCGACGAAACGCTCGTGGAGCAGGGAGACGAGGGCGACGAGCTCTACCTGCTCCTCGACGGAGTGCTGGCGGCGGAGGTCGACGGCGAGACCGTCGCCGAGATCGGCCCGGGCGCCGTTCTGGGCGAGCGGGCGGTCCTCGAAGGTGGCGCGCGCACGGCCACGCTACGCGCTGTCACGCCCACGAAGGTCGTGTCCATCTCGGCCGATGAGCTGGATCCTGCGGCGCTCCAGGAGCTCGCGGGGAGTCACCGCCGCGAGGAGTAGGGAAGGACTTAGGGCGTTGCTGTGCGGACGGCGGCGACCACGCGCTCGCCGTTCTCCGTCTTCAGGGCCGAAGCGAGGCGGTCAGCCCCACCAAGCCCGAGGCGGGCGGACAGGACTTCGTACAGGCGATCGTCGCTGAGCCCGCGCTCGCGCGCAGCGCGCGTCACACGCTGAACGGCCGGCAGAGGACGCCAGTCCTCGTCGAACTGCCACACCGGGTAGTAGTGCTCCCACGAGCCCGGCGGGCGGATGGCAATCAGCTCTCCGGAGCGGCGCATGGCCTCGATCAGCCTCGGCTCGATCGCGAGCCGCTGCGCGAGCCACGAGCCGGTGAGCGCTTCGGTCGAGAGGCGCTGGAGCAGAGAGTTGCCGGCCATGCCGGGCCGAGCGTACCGCGACCCGAATAAGCTGGTCGCAATGAGTAGGGAGAATGTGCGCGAGCAGCTCAAGCGGGACCTCGACGGCGCCGAGTACCACGAGATCCGCGAGCTCTGGAAAAAGCACTCGATCGCCGAGGACGAGCGCGACCTGCCCGGCCTCATCTCGACGCTGACCCCTGACTGCGTGTACGAGCTTCCCGAGTCAGGCCATGTCTGGGAAGGCCACGAAGGCGCCGCCCGCTTCTATGCCGGCCTCCTCGGTGCGTTCCCGGACATCCACTTCGAGCTGACGGAGATCGTGATCGGGCCGCAGGGGGTCTGCGAACGGGCCCGCGTGACGGGAACTCACCAGGGTGACTGGCTCGAGTGGCCGGCGACCGGCGAGCCCGTCGAGTTCTACGTCGTCATCTTTTTCCCGTGGGACCCGGAGCAGCGCCTGTTCAGGGGCGAGACGGTGTACGTCGACCTGCCCCGGTGACGGCGGGCCTGCGCGACGCGCTCATCGGCGCGGGTTACACGGATGACGGCCTCCGGCGCGCCCTTGGTCCAGCACCCGGCATCGGGCCACAGCACGACCGGGAGGTCTATCTCCGACACCTGGGCAACGACAAGCTCGGAACCCTGGCCAGGCTCTTCTGGGTCGGTGCTCCCGTCGACGAGGAGGACCTGCACCGGGCGATCGAGCCAGTCGAGATCGCAGCGTTGGTCGAGGACGGCCTGGTCGAGCTGAGAGAGGGGCGGGTTCAGCCCACCAGGGAGATCACCGTCTACGACGACCTCTACCTCGTATCGGACCTCGAAGACACGAAGCTCAGCCCCGACTACGTCACCGGAATCAACCGCTCTGCGAGGCTGCTGGCCGACCTCACCGTCCGGCGACCCATTCGTTCGACCCTTGATCTCGGCACGGGCTCCGGGATCCAGGGGCTCCTGGCCGCCCGGCACAGCGAGCACGTGGTCGCGGTCGACATGAACCCACGCGCTCTCGCCTGCGCGGAGCTCAACGCGCGGCTCAACGAGGTCTCCGGCTTCGAGACCAGGGTCGGAAGCTGGTTCGAGCCGGTCGAAGAGCCCGAGTTCGACCTGATCGTCGCCAACCCCCCGTTTGCCGTGTCGCCCGACACCGATCTCGCCTACCGCGACAGCGAGCTGCCCGCCGACCAGGTCTCGCTGAGCATCCTTCGCGGCGCAGCGGAACGGCTGGCAGAAGGCGGATACGCACACATCGAGTGCAACTGGGTGCATCCGCTCGATGGCGACTGGCGTGAGCCGCTCGAATCTGCGTTCGCCGGGACGGACTGCGACGCCGTCCTCCTCAAGTTCGAGACCTTCGGCTCCGTGGAATACGCGGCGTCGTGGACACGAGTCCTCGAAGAGCTCGGTGCGTTCCGCGTGGCGCTCGACCGTTGGCTCGACTACTACCGGCGGGCGGGGATCGAGGCAGTCTCCTGGGGCGTGGTCATCCTCAGGCGCCGCTCCCTGGGTCGAAACTGGGTCCGGGCCTTCGAGGTGCCCGGGTTTCCCGCCCGAGCCGCCGGCTCGCACGTGGAGCGGCTCTTCACGGCCAAGGACTACCTGCGGGCGGTCTCGAGCGACGACGAGCTGCTCGACGGGGTCTTCGCGCTTCCCGACGGAGTCCGCTTCGAGCACCACTTCAGGCCGGAGGAGCCGGGGCACGCGCTCGTCGTGGTCCCGGATTCCGTGGGCTTCTCGGCACGGATCGCTCCCGACGCGGCTCAGGCCGTCGCACGCTGTGACGGTGAGGTCGCGCTCGGCGAGCTCGGGGGGGACCCGGTTGCCGTGGCCGCGGGCGCACGCCGTCTGCTCGAGCTGGGCCTCCTGGAACCGCGAGCCCATTGACTCGTTCGCGATCCCTGGGGAAGAATGAGGTTCGAAGCGGCGTCTTGTAGACGGCACGCTCCACCGACCGTGAGAGGAGAACCATGAGCGACGAGCAGCGCTACTCCGAGGACGAGAGCAAGGAGAGCGAGCGCGACGAGACCATGAAGGATCTCGACGTCTCGCAGGAAGAGGGCGACGACGTCAAGGGCGGTCTCGCCCGTCAGAACCTGCCCAAGAAGTAAGAGGAGGAATAGCTGTGGGAGACCAGGAGAAGAAGACAGAGAGCGCCAAGGACACAGAGCGCGAGCCCACGATCCGGGACCTCGACGTCTCGGAGAAGGACGGCGAGAACGTCAAGGGCGGTTACAACATCAAGGTCAAGCAGGAGCAGTAGAAACGACCGAGGGGTCTAAGAGGCGGGCGCAATGCGCCCGCCTCTTTACGCTTTAGAGATCGTGGACGTTCCGGATGCGGTCGGCCAGCGGCCTGTGTTCTCGGCAAGCGAGCGTACGTATGCGTGGTTGGAAGTCGTCCAGGCGGCGGAAGTGCGTGGAGACGTCGCCGCGGTCGAGCACGACCTGGCTGCCGGCATGGCGGCTCTCGACGGGCTCGAGCTGGATCCAACCGACGTCGATGCCGCCGGGACGGAGTTCCGCCGTGCGCGCGGGCTGCTCGCGGCGGAGGAGATGGAAGCGTGGCTGTCGCACTGGGAGCTCACGGCGCGCGCCTGGATGGGGTTCCTGCGGCGACGGCTGGCCCTCGGGCTCGTCCCTGACGCAGGGGGCGGTGAGCCAGGCGACGCGCTGTGGCCCGAGGTCGTCTGCTCCGGAGCGCTCAGCTCGTGGGCCTGGGAGCTTGCCGGGCGGGCGGCGGCCGGCGGAGAGCACGACGATCCCGATGCGTACGACGAGCTCGTCCGCCGCGCGAACACGCCCGAGGCGCGGGCGAAGGTGCTCGAGGCGAAGCAGATGGACTGGCTCCGGGTCGAGTGCGACCTGCTCGAGCTACCCGTCGAGGGCATGGCGCGCGAGGCCGCTCTCTGCGTTCGCGAGGACGGGCTGTCCCTGGACGAAGTGGCCGGCCGGGCAGGAGTCCAGGTGGCGGAGCGCGCATTTCTCCTCATGGACGCGCCAACGGAGCTGGCCGACCCACTGCTGAGCGCCCGGCCCGGCGACCTGGTCGGGCCCGTGTCGTCCGGCGACGCGTTCCTCGTCGCGCTCGTTCGCGACAAGCGCGCTCCGTCGCTCGACGACCCGGCCATCGGCGAGCTGCTCGACGTCGAGGTGCCGCGGCGGGCGATCGACAGCGAGGTCAAGAAGTGGATCCGGTGGCATGAGCACGTCTGACGGTCACGACGGCGCGCAGGAGGTCCTCGACCGGTTACCGCTCCTCGTGGCGCTCCCCGAGGACGCGCGTCGCCTCGTCAGGCAGAGCTTCGAGCCGGTCTCGTTCGGGTTCGGGAGCGTGATCGTCGAGGAAGGGGAGGCCGGCGACTCGCTCTACGTCCTCGTCTCGGGAACTGCTCGCGCGCTCAAGCAGGGTCACGACGGCCAGGAGATCTCGCTCCACGTCCTCAAGGCAGGCGACATGTTCGGCGAGGTGGCTCTGCTCGACGAGCGGCCACGGTCCGCCACGGTGCGCGCGAGCAGCCCCGTCGAGGCGCTCAAGCTGGACAAGGCCGTCTTCCGGGCCGCGGTCGACCGCGAGCCCGAGATCGGCGAGCAGCTCGAGCGACAGATCTCTCGGTACCGGCATCGCGACCTGTTCCGTCTCTCCTCCGCCTTCTCGCGGATCGGGGACGAGACGCTCGACGACCTCATCGACTCGCTCGAGCCAGTGCACGCGGACAAGGGCGAGATCGTCGTCCGCCAGGGCGAGGCCTCGACGTGCATGTACTTCGTGGACGACGGGCGCCTGCGCGCCGTGTGGCAGACCGATGACGGCACGCGCGGGGACGTCGCCTACCTGCGTCGGGGCGACTTCTTCGGCGAGCGCGCTTTGCTACTCGGTGCTCCGCGGGCGGTGACGATCGAAGCCGTCACGCCGGCGTCGCTGCTCGTTCTACAGGAGGAGGACTTCAGACGCCTGCTCGAGCGCGATGCCGTCTTCCGCGACGTCGTCGAGGGCAACGTCGAGAAGTACGAGTTCAAGTTCGCGGCCAGGGTGCCGCTCGACTTCGCCGAGGAGGTTCTCCCCGCGAGTGCGTCCGTCAGCGAGGCGGTCGGGCTCGATCAGGTCGACGAGGTGCAGGAGACCCAGGAGGGAGCCGAGCCCGTCGCCGACGAGTGGACCGGTGAGACCAGGGAGGAGAAGGGCGGCCGGATCCGCCGCTTCCCGCACGTATGGCAGGTCGACGAGATGGACTGCGGTGCCGCCTGCCTGGCAATGGCGTGCCGTCACTTCGGGCGCGACGTGAGCCTGGCCCACGTCCGCAAGGCCGTGCACATGGGCATGGACGGCACCAGCCTGGCGGGGATCGCGGCAGGTGCCGAGTCGCTCGGCATGCGGGGTCCGCTCGGTGAAGGCTTCGAAGTCCCGGCTCGAAGAGCTGCCGACGCCGGCGATCGTCCATTTCGACGGCAACCACTGGGTGGTGCTCTACGCCGCAGACAGCGACCGCGTCCGCCTCTCCGACCCGGCGCGCGGGCTAGTGAAGATGGATCGCGCCGAGTTCGAGGAGAAGTGGTCGGGCTACGCGGCGCTCCTGGCCTACGGACCGGGGCTCGAGGAGGTTCCGACCGGCGAGGGCAAGGTCGGCTGGGTCTGGGCGTTCTTCGCACCGTTCAAGCGCACGTTGATCGTGGCCGGGCTGCTGGCGCTCGTCGCCGCGGGCCTCCAGATGGCGCTTCCGGTCTTCACGCAGATCGTGTTCGACGACGTGCTCTCGGAACGCGACTACCAGCAGCTCTATCTGCTCATGGGGGCCATGCTCGCCGTCCTCGTGGCGATGGTCGGCGCGACCCTCGTCCAGCGCTACCTGCTCGCTCGCGCCGCCGTGAAGATCGACGGCCAGACGCTCGATTTCCTGACCGGCAGGCTGCTCGTGCTGCCGATGAGCTACTTCCACTCACGGCGGACGGGAGACATCCAGCGGCGTCTCGCAGGCATGCGCGAAGTGCGAACGCTGATGGTGCAGGAGGGTGTGAGGGCGTTGACGGCGGCCGCCACGCTGCTCGTGGCCTTAGCGCTGATGTTCGTTTACGACTGGGTGCTCGCACTCGTCTTCCTCGCAGCCGCCCCCGTGTACGCGGGCCTGATGCGGTTCTCGAAGCGGAAGCTACGGCCCATGTTCGACAGCCTCGAGGAGGCGTTCGGTCGTTACCACTCGCACCAGATCGACGCCATCAAGGGCATCGAGACGGTCAAGGCGATCGGCGCCGAGCACGCGTTCCGTCGCCGCATGCTCGATCAGTTCACGAGCCTCGCGACACGGCTTTTCCGCGCAGACTTCACGATCATGTCCTACGAGGCGGCGATCCAGTTCGTCAGCCTCGCCTCGTTCGTGGTGTTCCTCTGGGTCGGCGCCCTCAGGGTCCTCGGCGGCGATCTGTCGGTCGGCGAGCTGGCCGCGTTCACGACGCTCGTCGCTGCTCGCCAACGGGCCGATCCTCGTCCTGCTCGCAATCTGGGACGAGCTGCAGTACAGGACGGTGCTCCTCAACCGGCTGAACGACATCGTCGAGCAGGAGCCCGAGCAGGGTGTCGACCACGCTCAGCTGACGCCCGTGCGGTCGCTGGAGGGGCGGGTCGAGCTGCAGGACGTCGGATTTCGGTACTCGGCGATCGCGCCCCCTGTCCTCGACGGGATCACGCTCTCGGTGGAGCCCGGCACGACGGTCGCTCTCGTCGGGCGCAGCGGCTCGGGGCAAGACGACGCTCGTCCGCGTGCTCGCCGGCCTGCTCGAGCCGACCGACGGGCACGATCCTCTTCGACGGCGTCGACATGCGCACGCTCTCGTACCGCGACCTTCGCCGCCAGATCGGCTACGTGCTCCAGGAGAACTACGTCTTCGACGACACGATCGCCAACAACATCGCGTTCGGCGCCGACCGAGCCCGACATGCGAACGCGTCGAGTGGGCGGCGCGCGTGGCGAACGCGCACGAGTTCATCGAGCGGCTGCCACTCGGCTACGAGACGAAGATCGGCGAGATCGGGCCTCCTGCTCTCCGGCGGGCAGCGGCAGCGGGTCTCGATCGCCCGCGCGGTCTACCAACGCCCGCCGGTGCTGATCTTCGACGAGGCGACCAGCGCGCTCGACACCGAATCGGAGCGCGCGGTGCAGGACAACATGGACGATGTCCTCGAAGGGCGCACGTCGTTCGTGATCGCGCACCGTTTGAGCACGATCAAGCGACGCCGACCTGATCGTCGTGATGGAGCGCGGCAAGATCGCCGAGCAGGGCTCGCACGAGGAGCTCATGAAGCGTCAAGGGATCTACTACTACCTCGTCAGCCAACAGTTGACCCTCTGAAGTTGGGGCTAGAGACAGATTGACGACCGCGCTATTCTTTTTTCGCCCGTCAGTTCGACCGCAGAGGGTTAGACGTGAAACGTCTGCGCGTGCTCGTCGCCAATCAGCGCCAGGATCGCCTGGCGGAGGTCGTAGACCTCGTTGCCAACCTCGGTCACGAGGTGATGGCTCCTCAGATCGAGGTCAGCGAGGTCGGAGCGGTAACGGCGCGTGAACAGCCCGATGTCGCGTTCGTCGGTCTCGGCGAGAGCTCGCAACACGCACTCGAGCTGATCGAGCAGATCGTCCATGAAGCCACCTGTCCTGTGGTCGCGCTCGTCCACGAACCGAACCCTGAATTCGTGATCGAGGCCGCAAGACGCGGCATCTTTGCCTACATCACCGACGCCCGACCGCACGAGTGGCAGAACTCGATCGAGATCGTCCTACGGCGCTTCGCCGAGTTTCGCGACCTGGAGACAGCGTTCAAGAGGCGCTCGCTCACAGAGCGCGCTAAGGGGATCTTGATGGAGCGCCATGCGGTCGACGAGGAAAAAGCGTTCCAGATGCTTCGCGACTATGCCCGCCGCAGGCAGAGCGTGCTCGTCGACGCGGCCGAGTCGGTTGTCGCCGGGGCCGAGCTACCCGAAGCGCAGTAACCGCAGCGGAGTCACTAGGCGGCGGGCGGGCGCTCTGCGGCGCAGTCGGGGCAGATCGAATGCGAAAGCGTGTACTGCGCCTCGATCGCAGCCAGCGCTGCTTGCGGCGCCAGGACCCACTCGCCGTCGAGCTCGACTCGCCGGCACCAGGCACACATGGTGATCAGCTCACCGGACTCGTATGTGGCCAGAATGCGCCTCGTTATTTCGCCGGCAACCACCGTCGTCGATCCTCCTGGCTGCTCGCCAATAGTCGACAACAGCGTACTCCTACCAGCCGACGGACCTGAAACGCCTAGGAGGCGCCGGCCTGGGCCGTTCCGTTGCCGTTGCCGTTGCCGTTGAAGGCGACGGTTTCGCTCGGTGGCAACAGCACGGCGCCGATCCAGAAGTCTTCGATCGTACGGAAGACGTCGAGCAGCGCCGTGAATCCGACGGGCTTTCGAATGTAGGCGTTCACGTGCTTGTCGTAGGCGCCGAGGACGTCGTGCTCGGCGGCCGACGTCGTCAGCACGATTACGGGAATGCGGCAAAGGCTCGAATCCGCCTTGATCTCGGCCAGGACCTCCCGACCGTCCTTCTTCGGCAGGTTGAGATCCAGGAGCACGAGGTCTGGAACGGGCGCCTCCTCGAATCGGCCCCGCCGGTGGAAGAAGTCCATCGCTTCCTCGCCGTCCATGGCCAGATGGAGGTCGTTCTCGATCTTCATCATGCGTAGCCCTTCCGAGCGCGAGGAGCACGTCATCAGGGTCGTCTTCGACCAGCAGGATCTGGATTCGCTTGCTATCGGGCATCGTTCGTCATCTCCTTGTCAGGAATGGTGAAGTGGTAGATCGAACCGCCTGAGGACGCCGGCTCGTGCCAGATGTCGGCCACCGAGCCGCTCGACGACTCTCTTGGAGAGCGCGAGGCCCATCCCGGTGCCCGGATATTTCGCGCCGTGCACACGCTTGAACATCCGGAAGGCGGTGTCGACATGCCGGGGCTCGATCCCGATGCCGTTGTCGCTGCACGGAGAATCGCCAGTCGTGATCGACCTTGCAGGCGGAGATCTCGAATTTTCGGCGGGTGGCTGTCCGTGAACTTGAGGGAGTTGCCGACGAGGTTGTGGAGCACCTGCGAAAGGGGCGCGTGACACACTGTGGATGTGTGGCATCGGGCCAACCTCGACATCGGCCTCCTTCTCCGTGATTTCGGTCGAGAAGTCCTCGACCACGTCTCGGATGAGCGCGGCGGTGTCGACGTCCGCGAGCTCGGAGAGGGTCCTGTGAAGCGCGCGCGTAGAGGAGCAGGTCGTCGATCAGACGCTGCATGCGCTCGGTACCGCGGAAGGCACTTTCGAGCAGGAGCTTTCCCTGCTCGTCGACGGAGTCGCCATGCCGGTGGTCGAACAGCTCCAGGTACCCCGCGATCACGCGCAGAGGTGCTGATAGGTCGTGCGAAGCGATGTTGGCGAACTCCTCGAGCTCGCGATTCGAGCGCTCGAGCTCCAGCGTGCGCTCGGCGAGCGCATCCTCTGCTCCTTGCGCCTCCGCGGTGCGGAGTCGCCGCACCCGCGAGTCGCGTAGCTCGCGTTCGACCGCCGGAGCCAAGCGTGCGAGGTTGGACTTCATCACGTAGTCGTCCGCGCCCGCCTTCATCGCCTCGACCGCAGTCTCCTCGCCGATGTTTCCCGAGACGATGATGAACGCGACGTCGAGCTCGCGCTTCCGAACCGCCTTCAACGCATCGAGGCCGCTGTACCCGGGGACCACGTAATCGGCCAGGACGACGTCCCAACCTCCCTGGTCGAGGGCCCGCTCGAATGTGCCCTCGGTATCGACTCGTTGGATGTCGAGCTCGTATCCGCCGCGCTCCAGGTGCTGCCCAAGGATGAGTGCGTCGTCCTCGGAGTCCTCCAAGAGGAGCGCGCGGAGCGGCGTGAGAATGTGCTCGGTCACGCCGCCGCCGCCGGGGGAGCCTCGTTCAGAACCAGCCAGTACAGGCCGATCTGGCGGATGGCTTCGGTGAACTGGTCGAAGTCGACCGGCTTGTGGATGTAGCTGTTCGCATGCAGCGAGTAGCCGGCGATGACGTCCTGATCCTGCTTCGAGGACGTCAGGACGACAATGGGCGTGAGCCTCGTGCGCGGGTCCTGGCGCAGGTGCTTCAGCACGGTCAGACCGTCCACCTTCGGCAGCTTGAGGTCGAGCAGGATGATGGCGGGCTTCACCGAGTGGCCGTTCGCGCCCAGCAGCAACTCGAGCGCTTCCGCTCCGTCGCGAGCGACCACGAGCGGGTTCTCGATCTTGTTGCGATCGAGCGCTCGGCGCGTGAGCACGATGTCGTCTTCGTTGTCGTCGACGAGGACGATGGGCTCAATGTCGTTCATCGAGTCTCCCCAGCGTGAAGTAGACGGTTGCGCCGCCGTTGACCTCGCCGTGAGCCCAGGTACGTCCGCCGTGCCGGTGGACGATGCGGCGGATGGTGGCAAGGCCGATGCCCGATGCCGGGGAAGTCCACCTGCCTGTGAAGGCGATGGAACGGGATGAAGAGCTGGTCGGCGTACGCCATGTCGAAGCCGACGCCGTCGTCCCGGACGAAGTAGGCGTCCTCTCCGGCAACTTCTCCCGGCCGAACTCGATCCGGGCGGTCTCATGCGTCGAGGTGAACTTGAACGCGTTCGCGAACAGGTTCTCGAACACGATGCTGCAGGAACCGCGAGTCACCGAGCCGGTGACCCCGTCCTCGATCACGAACGTCGACTTCGGCGGCCCGGCTCGCGTTCTCGCATGTCGGCGGCGACCGCCGTCGCGATCGCGCTCAAGTCCACAGGCTCGTGCCCCGGCTCGACTCGCGAGATCCGGGAGAGGTTGAGAATGTCGTCGATCAAGATCCCCATGCGCTGCGACGCCGACCGCAGGCGGAGGAGATAGTCCTGGCCCTTCTCGTCCAGCTGGTCCGAGTACTCCTCGAGGACTGCCTGGCTGAAGCCGTCGATCCCGCGGAGCGGCGCGCGCAGATCGTGCGAGACCGAGTAGGCGAAGGCCTCGAGCTCCTCGTTTGCTGCGGACAGCTCGGCGGTCCGTGCGGCAACACGCTGCTCGAGGTCGTCGGTCGAGCGCCGCGACACTTCCTCGGAGACCTCCTCGGCGTCCTTGCGCTCGGTGATGTCGCGTGCGGCGGCATAGACCAGGCCCTGCTCCGGCGCGGCTACCGAGCTCCACTGGAGCCAGCGGAAGGAGCCGTCCTTGCAGCGGTAGCGGTTCTCGAACGCGACGAGTCCCTGACCCGTTGCCAGCTGCTCAATTGCCGCAAGGGTTCCCGCACGGTCGTCCGGGTGAACGAAGTCGACGAACGGCTTCCCCGTCAGATCGTCGGGTGTCCACCCGAGCGTTGCCTCCCAGGCCGGGTTGACTCGGCGGAGGCAGCCGTCGATATCGGCGATCGAAAGCAGCTCACGCGAGAGCGTGAAGAAGCGATGGACGATCCCCTCGTTTTCCCGCCGCACCGCCTCGGCTACTTCGCGTTCGATCCTCGTGCGCTCGACGGTGGTCTCGGTCATCGAGGCGCTCCGGACCGATCAGCGGTCAAGATTTCCGCAGTGGAGGCCACAATCTCCTATCGGCGCTACCGGTCGGGGCGACATCGGCCTTTGTGACTCGCGCCCTCCTCCTTTTCGATTAGGGCTCACCGTCAACTCGTCCCTCCCGCAGCGGCGGGCGGATGCCGATAGCCCAGGGTCGGCGTCAGGATGTACTCTCTCGATCGGTCCCGGGTTATCGTCATCCTGCTCGCCTTGCTGTGGGCCGCCGTCTTTGCACTTATGTTCTTCGACGACGCTAGATCCTGCGGCTCAGCGCCAGAACCCCGGCGACGTAGTTCTTCGTCTCGAGGACGAGCCCGCGTGTGCGAACTGACTGCGGACCCTGCACGTAGCCGGCGAGCGCGAGCCGGGTATCGCCCCCGAACTCGCGGAGGAGCTGGCGCAGGTAGGCGACGCCGACCTGCACGTTGCCGCTCAGCGTGTTCGGGATTCTCCGGCCGATGAGCACGACCTCGACGTAATCCCACGTCGCTGGGGTGACTTGCATGACGCCACGCGCCCCCGCCTTCGAAACGAGGGCGTTGTTGTAGCCCGACTCGAACCAGGCAACCGCGCGGACGAGCCGCGCGTCGACTCCATACCTGCCCGACCAGTAATCGAGCGCCGAGCGCACCGCAAACGGCTGGGTCATCGCCATCTGCGCCGCCGCCCCGGGAATGCGGAGCCGCGCTCCCGCCAAGATCACCCGGTCCGGGTCGACCCGGTTCGCGCGCGCGATCGCGTGGACGGTGACTCCGTACCGCCGGGAAATCGCTGTGAGCGTTTCCCCCGGGCTGATCCGGTGCAGCCGGGTCGGGCGCCGGCGCGGGGCCGCGCGCCAGGTGCAGGCGGGCAGGGCGCAGAGCAACCTGGCCGTTCGTCGTCCGACCACGCCGTCCGGCAAGAGCCCCTTGCTCCGCTGAAACCGGCGGACTGCAAGCTCCGTCCGCGCCCCAAAACGGCCGTCGAGCCGACCCGGGCGCAGGCCGCGGCGCGCGAGCAGGAACTGGAGCACGCCGACGTCGTAGCCGGACCTGCCGCGCCGGATCGAGCGGGTTCCGAAGAGCGGGCCGCCGCGAGGCCCGAGGGCTGCTCGCGTACGGGGACCGGCCAGTCCGTCCACGGTGAGGCCATGGCGGCGCTGAAAGATGCGGACCGCCCGTCGCGTCTTCTTTCCCTGCACGCCGTCAATCGCTCCCCGGTAGAGCCCGTGCTGGCGCAGGACGATCTGGAGCCCGGCGGTCTGCGGGTTGAACGCCTGCGCCGCAGGTGCCAGAGCCAATGCGGCCAAAAGCGCCGCGACGAGAATGACCACGCGCCTCACCCGAACCCGGTTGGCGCTGAGGCGCGGTTTTCCTGCCCGCAAATGACAAAACCAGATGCGCAGGCATCATTTGGACGTGACAGGAAGGACGCGCGCGGGGCTCGTGGGGCTGCTTGCGCTGCTCACGGTCGCCGCAGCGGGCTGCGCGTACGGGCTGGATCCAACGTCCAGCCCCTCGTCCACCCCCGACGAGCTACCGCCTGCAGTCGCGAAGAAGAGGGACGCGATCGTCGTTGCCGCCCGCGGCTTCGACTACGACCGCCTCGAGACGCTGCTGGATCGCAAGACCTTCTCCTACTCCTTCGGTGACAGCGGCGACCCGGTCGGCTACTGGCGCCGGCTCGAGGAGGAAGGCGAGGTCCCCATCCTGGGTGACTACCTGCCCGTGATCCTCAGCGCGCCCGTTGCGAAGCGAGGGGATGTGTATGTCTGGCCCAGCGCCTTTGGCAAGAGCCCGTCCACCTGGACCGCCAAGGACAGGCAGTGGCTCACGAATCTCTACACCGAGCAGGAGATCCGCGCCTTCGAGCGCGCCGGCAACTATCTGGGCTGGCGTGTCGGGATCCGCAACGACGGCAAGTGGCTCTTCTTCGTCGCCGGCGACTGAGACCTCCTGTAAGGGCTACCAGCCCGGTCCGCTGAGTGCGAGGTCGGTCCACTTCACCGGCCAGGGTGCAGTGAAATCGTTGGCGAAGGCGTCATCGCCCCTCTTGAAGCTGACGTCCGCAGTCCAGTTCGGGTTCGTGTCGTGCAGATAATCGTCGTGCTCGACGCCGCTCCCACCGATGTAGCGGACGGCCGCGTAGCGCTCGATGTTGTTGGTCGCGCAGATCTCGTGGACGAGGTTGTCCTCGTTGGAGCCCATCACTGTCCATTCGGTCCCGCCGGCCCCGTCGGGGTCGAAGGCGTGCTGGCGGAGCCACGTGATGAAGCCGCTGGTCCCGTCCGGATCGGCCGCCTGGCAGTCGATGCGGCCGTCCATCTCGCGGCACTGCAACATCCAGAAACACCCCGCGGCCCAATTGGTTCCGGCGTGCGGCGTCCCGAGGGTGACGGCATCGCCGACGCAGATCGACGACGGGAAGTCGGGGTGGTTGTTCTCGACCTGTGCGATCGCGTAGCGGAGGACGAGGCCGCCCATGGAGTGGCCGACCGCTTGGACGCAGTTGTTGCCGAAGTGATCGCGGATGAACCAGGAGAGGTGGTACCCGAGATGGCGGATGCTCGTGTCGGCGCTGTGGCTGTTGTTGTCGTGGTCGCTGGGGTAGTGGACGTTGTGGCTGCCGTGGTGGTTGATCCAGTGTGTGCAGTTGCTGTCGCCGACGTAGTAGGCGACGTCCCACATCCCACCCCCGCCGGACCAGCCCCAGTTGTTGAGCGTCGTCTTCATCTCGTTCCAGGTCGAGTCGCAGTTGACCCCCGGGGTGAACCAGATGTCCATGCCGTGGACGAAGACCACCGGCCGCGTCGTGTGGTGCGCAAACGCGGCGTTCGGAATCGAGAGCACGACTGTGAGCGCGGCCACGCATGCCCCAGTCGCCAGATTCTCATCGTGGTCCTCCTGCTTCGAGGGGGGTCGGCTACGGTGCCTGCCGACACGGCCGACGCGCGCGGTCGCGGCACCGATCATAAACCGGCCGCGGGGGCGAAGCTAGCCGCGCGCCGGTGCGCTTTCGCGGGCTTCAGTTCGCTGGGTGCGCTGGATGTTCTCGCCGGTGGCGGGATCGAAGAAGTAGAAGCGGTCCGGATCGACCGCCAGCCGTAGCGGCCGGCCGCCTGACGCGTCGGTTCGAGGATCGACCCGTGCGTTGAACACCGCCCGATCCTCGGCGAGCAGCGTCGCTTCCTGGCCCGACGTCGCATCGCGCAACTCCTCGGTGTCGACGCGGGGGGCATCCACGGGGAAGATGACGTGGGTGTCCGAGCCGAGCTCCTCGACGACGGTCACGTCGACATCGATCTGCGGCAACGACGAGTCTGCGAAGGCGGCATCCTCGAACGCTTCGGGCCGAGCCCCGAGCAAGGCTCGCCCTTCTCGGAGCGATCCGCGCAGGGCCGCCGGGAGCGGGATTCGGTAGCCGCCGAAGGAAACGGCCTCGCCGTCGACTTCGGCTTCGACGAGATTCATCGCGGGCGACCCGATAAAGGCGGCGACGTAGAGGTTCTCCGGGAAGTGGTAGAGGGCCTGCGGCGTGTCGACCTGCTGGATCCTCCCGTCGCGCATGACCGCCACCCGCTGCCCAGCGTCATCGCCTCGACCTGGTCGTGTGTGACGTAGACGGTGGTCGCCCCCAGACGCGTGTGCAGGCTGACGAGCTCCGCCCGCATGCTGACGCGGAGCTTTGCGTCGAGGTTCGACAGCGGCTCATCCATCAGGAACGCCTGCGGCTCGCGGACGATCGCGCGGCCCATCGCCACACGCTGCCGTTGCCCGCCGGAGAGCTCAGCGGGACGGCGATCCAGCAAGGTGTCGAGACGGAGCAAGCCCGCCACCCGGTCGACCCGACGCGAGATCTCGGCCTTCTTCGTCCGGCGCACCTTGAGCCCGTAGCCGAGGTTCTGCCGCACGGTCATGTGGGGGTACAGCGCGTAGCTCTGGAAGACCATGGCCACGTCTCGCTCGCGAGGGGCCCGGTCGGTGACATCACGGTCGCCGATGCAGATGCGGCCCTCGTTCGCCTCTTCGAGACCGGCGATCAGCCGCAGCAGGGTCGACTTGCCACACCCCGACGGCCCGACGAGGACGAGGAATTCTCCGTCCTCGATCCGCAAGGAGACGCCGTCGACGGCCACGACGCCCCCGCCGAAGGCCTTCGTAATGCTCTCGAGGACGATCTCAGCCAACGGCGACGAGCTCCTTCCCACCGACGAAGACGGCGCGGACCTCGAGCTGGTCGTCGAGGATGACTACGTCTGCTGGGCCGCCCGAGCGGAGGACACCGGAGCCGTGCCCGGCGACGCGAGCAGGGACGGAGGTCGCGGCCGCTACGGCGTCGGGGAGCGGCGCGCCGAGGGCGTGCAGCTGACGGATCCCCTCGAGCATGGTCGTGACGCTACCGGCCAGAACGCCGTCGCTCGCACGTCGGGCGACGCCGTCTTTCACTTCGACGTCGACGCCGCCGAGGCGGTACTGCCCGTCACCGACGCCGGTGGCGGCGACTGCGTCCGTGACGAGCGCGACCCTCCCGGCAGCGGCGTTCCAGATCATCCTGACGACCTCGTCGGCAAGGTGCTCGCCGTCGAGGATCACCTGCACGACGACATCGTCGCGGGCGAGTGCCGCGCCGGCCAACCCGGGGTCGCGGTGGGAGAAGGGCCTCATCGCGTTGAAGAGGTGGGTGACCGTGCGGACGCCGTGGTCGAATGCTCGTTCGGCCTCGGCAGCGTTCGCGTTCGAATGCCCGGCCGAGACGACAACGCCGCGCGCGTGCAGGAGGTCGATGAGCTCGAGTGCGCCTTCCAGCTCGGGAGCGAGCGTCATCTGGGCAACCGGCCCGGCATCGAGCAGCCGCTCGAGGAGAGCGCGATCGGGATCGCGCCGCGCCGACTCCGGGTGGGCTCCCAGACGCTCCGGGGAGAGGAAAGGCCCCTCGAGATGGGCACCGAGTATCCGCGGGCCGACCGGCTCGGACGGCAACCGGCGTAGGGCGTCGACCAGGTCGGTCTCGGGAGCGGTGATGAAGGTCGGCTGGAACGCGGTCACCCCGGTCGCCAGGAGCGCGTCGCCGGCCTGGCGGTAGCCCTCGGTATCCGCTGCCGCGAAGTCGACCCCACCGAAGCCGTTGACATGGAGGTCGAGGAAGCCGGGAACGGCGATCCCGCGCCCATTCCGCCGGGCCAGGGCAACCTCGGACAGATAGCCGTCCGAGAACGCCAGGTCGCCGGGCACGAGGACGCCCTCGACGATCGCGGCTTCGACGCCGAGCCTCATCGCTCGTCGAGGCTCCGCCTGACGACGCCCCCCGCCTCCTGAAGCCTCGAGCGCGCACCTGCGGCGTCGAGGCCGGAGAGCAGCGAGACGATCGCGACCTTCGCGTCTCCGCCGGCCGCCTCGAGGGCGGTCTCGACCTGCTCCTCCGAGGCGTGTCGTGGCGAGCGCGACTGCGCGTCGAGCCCGGGCGCGGAGCTTGGCGTTGCTGGCGACGAGATCGACCATCAGGTTGCCGAAGGTCTTGCCCAGGCGCACCATCGAAACCGTCGAGATCGTGTTGAGGATCAGCTTCTGGGCGGTCCCGGCCTTCATGCGGGTCGACCCCGCGATGACCTCGGGCCCCACCACGGCTGCCACCTCATGGTCGACCAGTCGCCCGAGGTCGCTGTCACGCGTGGAGACGACGCCGACCGTCAGGGCACCGGCGGCGCGGGCCGCGCTGACTGCGCCGAGAACGTATGGGGTCCCGCCGCTGGCCGAGAGGGCGACGACCGCGTCGTCGGCGCCGATGTCGACCGCCGTCAGGTCGGCGCTGCCGGCATCGTCGTCGTCCTCGGCGGCTTCCTGGGCGACGGCTACGGCGTTCGGCGCCGCCGGCAATCACGGCGATAACCTGGCCCGGCGGTACGCCGAAGGTCGGGCCGCACTCGGCGGCGTCCACCAGCGCGAGCCGCCCCGAGGAGCCGGCGCCGACATAGACGAGGCGCCCTCCGCGCTCCAGCCTCTCGACGATCGCATCGATCGCGGTGGCCAGGCTGGAGGCTGCGGCCCGAACAGCTGCCGGGACGATCGCGTCCTCCTCGTTGATGCAGCTCCACGAGCTCCTGCGTCGACCGTAGGTCGAGGTCTTCGTGTGCCTCTGCGGCAACCTCGGTGACCGGCTCCGGACGCCCGTCCATGGGACCAGTGTAGTACCGGTCCGGGAGGGATACAACCAAGTGGTATTGACCACCTCCGGCCGAGACCGGTACAGTCCATGCGGGGTACCTCGTGACGACGACTCAGCGGATGACGAAGCAGAGCCAGGCGCGTGACAGCGTCATCGAACTGATCGAACGGGCCGGCGTGGGCGGCGCGATTCCCTCCGAGCGCCAGCTGACCGTCGACCTCGGAGTCTCGCGCCTGACCGTGCGGGCCGCGCTCGACGAGCTCGTCCGCGAGGGATATCTCGTCCGGCGGCGGGGGAGCGGGACGTTCGTCCGCGAGCCGAAGATCGCCCAGGAGCTGACGATGACCTCGTTCAGCGAGGAGATGCGCCGGCGCGGCATGACTCCGGCCAGCAAGACGCTCTCGCTGACGACTACGACCGCGGGCGCGTACCTCGGCAGGTGCCTGCACGTCTCGCCCTCGGAGTCGATCATGGTCGCGAAGCGCCTGCGGCTCGCCGACGGCGAGTCGATGGCGATCGAGACGCTCCATGTTCCGGAATCGGTCGTCCCGGGGCTGACTCCCAAGGATCTCGACCGCGGCTCCTTCTACGAGCTGCTGGCCGAGCGGTACGGCATCAACATCGTGGGCGGCATGCAGACGATCGAGCCCACAGTGACGAACGAGGAGGAGTCGGATGCGCTGCATGTCCCGCTGCATTCGCCGGCATTTCTCTTCGAGCGCACGACCAGGTCAGAGGCCGGAGACATCGTCGAGTTCGTCCGCTCGATCTATCGCGGCGACCGCTACCGCCTCGTCTCGGAGCTGAACCGGCGCGAGCGCACCGGCTCCACGCCGGTCTTCATGCCCCGCGACGACGGGGTGTAAGACAGGCGTGCCGGTGGCCAGGCCGGTTCCAGAGCCAGGAAAGGTGCCCGGCTCTCTCCTTCTGCAGGAGATTCGCGAGCAGCCCGCCGCGTTGACGCGGCTCCTCGAACATTGCGGTGAATACGCCGCTGTGGCAGCGCTGGCGCGGAAGCGCGGCGTGAACATCGTGCGTCTGGTCGGCCACGGATCCTCGGACAACGCTGCTTCCTACGGGGTCTATGCCTTCGGGCTGCTGCCGGGCTGGACCGCGTTTCGGGACTCGATCTCGCTCTCGGTCTACTACGGGGCTGAAGTCGACCTCCAGGACTCGTGCGTCGTCGCGTTGTCGCAGTCGGGCCGGACACCGGACGTCCTCGAGTACGTCGAGCGGGCCCGGGCTCGTGGCGCCTTCACGATCGCGCTCACGAACGAGGGCGACTCGCCGTTGGCGGAATCGGCTGACGCGGTCCTTCCCCTCGCGGCGGGGCCGGAGCTGGGAATCGCCGCGACGAAGACCTATACCAACCAAGTCGCGGCGCTCGCTTTGCTGGCCGCCTACTCCGCCGATGCGGGCGACCGCGTCGCCGACGGCGTTCGCGAGGTGACGCAACTGCTCGCCGACCTTCTGCCCGTCCTCGAACGGCGGCTCTCGGAGGTCGCCGTCGCGCTTGCCTTCGTCGGGCGCATGTTCGTGATCGGACGCGGCCCCGAGTTCGCCACGGCTCGCGAAATCTCGTTGAAGCTGCTCGAGACGTGCCGAGTGGGTGCGGCGCCGTTGACGGCCACTGATTTCGCCCATGGCCCAGTGGCGGCGCTTGACGGTCTCTTCCCCGTCTGGGCGATCGCGGCCGAGGATCCCTTGTTCCCGGCGGTTCGCGACGCCGCAGCTCGCGCCCACAAGGCCGGCGCAACGCTGCTTGCGAGCGGAACCGAGGCAGCGTCGATCCCGGATGCCGACTACTACGTGCCGGTCCCGAAGCCGCAGTTGTCGCTGCTGGCACCGCTCCTGTCGGTCGTTCCGGGCCAGGTTCTGGCCTGGGCGCTCGCGCAGGCGAAGGGCCTGGACCCTGACCATCCGAACGGCCTGACCAAGGTCACGCTCGCTCGGTGATCTTGGTCAGTACCACTAGACCCTCGATGAAGGCGACTATCGTCAGTGTTGGGGCGGAGCCATGGGGCTTGACAGCCACCGGTACTGTGTGCAAGCCTCTCACCGTGGCGTGGTGGTATTTACCAATTCTCCGCCAGCACTCGTGGAGAACAAGCGTCTGGCGTGTCGCCGGCGCTGAGAGGAGGCTCCTATGAAAGTCCGTTTCATCGCAGTCGTCGTGATCTGCACCTGCCTCGCGCTCAGCGCGGCCACGACGGCGTCCACAAGGGCGAAGTCGGCTCAGGCCACAACCATCACGGTCTGGCTGCAGGAAGACGCTCGAGACAACTGGCCAGGTGTGGTCAACGCCGCGAACCAGGCCTTCGAGCAGTCGCATCCGGGTGTGAACGTCAAGGTCGAGTACCAGACCTGGAACCAGCATCTGACGAAGTTCGACGCGACGATCGCCGGCAACAACGTGCCCGACGTCATCGAGATGGGCAACACCGAGATGACGAAGTACATGGACGCGAGAGCGTTCTACGACATCACCTCGCAGAAGGGCGGCATTCCGAACTCCCGCACGTGGCTGAAGGGGCTCGCCGACTCGGCGACCTACAACAACCGGGTGTACGGCGTCCCGTACTACGCGGGCGCGCGGGCCGTCATCTACCGGAAGGACCTCTATCGCGCGGCGGGGATCCGCAAGGTTCCGACGAGCCTCGCCGAGTACCAGGCCGTGAACAGGAAGCTGATGAAGAAGTACGGGAACGACCGGCGCTTCTCGGCGCTGTACTTCCCGGGCCAGTACTGGCTCGCCGCGATGTCCTTCGTATACGACCACGGCGGGGCAATCGCCCGCTTCAGGAACGGCCGGTGGGTCGGCACGCTCGACTCCCCGCAGGCGCTCACAGCCCTGAGGAAGGTCAAGGCGATCGCCCGTCAGGACTCACGGGCCAGCAAGACCGGTGACGAGGCCAACCCGTTCCAGGCCGTCGTCTTCGGACAGGGCAAGGTCGGCTCGATCATTGCGAACGGCTGGGAATGGGGCCTCGCGCTCGAAACGAAGAAGTACGGCTCGAAGCTCAAGGAGAGCCAGCTCGGCGCCTACCCGATGCCGAGCCGGACGAAGGGCAAGTTCATGCCGACGTTCCTCGGCGGCTCCGACCTCGCCATCCCCGTCCAGAGCAACAGCAAGAGCCTCGCGGTCGACTGGATCAAGGCGTTCACGAGCACGAGCTCGATGACGCAGCTGGCGACTCAGGGGAAGGTCATCCCGAACACGACCTCGCTCGTGCGTCTCCACAACAGCAACCCTGCGCTCGCCCCGTTTGCGCGCGCTTCGCAGTCGAGCTGGTTCGTCCCGACCGCGAAGAACTGGGTGAACGTCGAAAACTCGCGTGTCCTCCGCACGATGCTGGTCCGCATCATCAGCGGCCGGTACAGCGTGGAGAGCGAAGCCAAGAAGGCAAGCCAGCAGATCACCTCGATCCTGAACGCGAACTAGCCACCGGGTGCCGGGAGGCGCGAGACTCTTCTCGTGAGCGTCGCGCCCCCGGCACCCCTCCCCCTTCCGCGGCGACGCCGTTCCCGGCGAGTACGAGCAGCGCGGGGCGGCGTGCCCTATCTGCTCCTCGCGCCGGCCGCGATCACGATCGCGGCGGTGCTGGGCTATCCGCTCTACTTTCTCGTCAAGCTCTCCTTCCAGCGCTACGGGCTGCCCGAGCTCATCGCGCACGAGGGCACGTGGATCGGCACCGACAACTTCTCGAGGATCGTCCACGACGACGAGTTCTGGCGCGTGCTCTGGCGAACGATCGTCTTCACTTTTGGGGCCGTCTCGCTGACCATGATCCTCGGCACACTGATCGCGCTGCTGCTCGCGCGGCTCGGGTCGTTTATGCGCCTCCTCCTGACCACCGGGCTCGTGCTCGTCTGGGCGATGCCGGTCGTCGTCGCCGTGAACATCTGGGTGTGGATGTTCGACTTCGAGTTCGGCATCTTCAACTGGGCGCTGACGGAGCTCGGCGTCGGCGACTACATCCACCACGACTGGTTCGAGAACCCGACGACGGGCCTGGCGATCATCATGGCCGTCGTCGTCTGGGGCGCGATTCCCTTCGTGGCGATCACCGTTTTCGCGGGGCTGACCCAGGTGCCGAAGGAGCTCGTCGAGGCGGCGTCGATCGACGGCGCGAACGGGGCGCGTGTCTTCCGTGACATCACGCTGCCGCTCCTGAAGCCGATCTTCGTCATCCTGGCGAGCCTCTCCATCATCTGGGACTTCCAGGTCTTCAACCAGGTCTGGATCATGCGCGGCAACAACCCCTCGAGCGACTACTACCTGATGAGCGTCTATGCCTTCGTGGAGTCGTTCCGCCTCAGCGAGTACGGCTACGGTGCGGCCGTCGCGCTCGTCATGGTCGCGATCATGTTCTCGGTCACGTTCTTCTACATCCGGCAGATGGTGCGGATCGGAGAGGTGCGTTGAGCGCGCAAACGCCCGTCGCTCCGGTGCCGGTGGCGCCGACCGTAGCCCGCAGCCGGGTCGCCGTCAGGCGCTTCGGCGGACGCCGGCTTACCAACCGGGTGGGGATCAACCTGCTCGCGCTGCTCGTCTTTGCGGTGATGGTCTTTCCCGTCTTCTGGATGGTCGCGACCGCGTTCAAGCCGAGCTCCGAGATCCTCACCTTCTCGCCGAAGGTCTTCCCCTCGTCGGCGACCCTTGCGAACTTCACCGACGTCATGGACCGGCCCTACTTCTGGCGGGTGGCGAGGAACAGCGTGCTCGTCGTCGTCGCTGTGACCGGCCTCTCGCTCATGCTCGCCTTCCTGGCCGCTCTTGCGCTCGCGAAGTTCCGTTTCTACGGGAGGCGCGCGTTCATCATCCTGATCATCGGGGTGCAGATGGTGCCCCTGAACGCGCTGATCATCCCGCTCTACATCTTGCTCAGCCGGGCCGGGCAGGTCGACAAGCTGATGGGCGTGATCGTGACCTATCTGACGTTCGTCCTGCCCTTTTGCGTCTGGACGCTACGAGGCTTCATCCTCGGCGTTCCGCCCGAGCTGGAGGAGGCGGCGATGGTCGACGGGTCGACCCGGTTCGGCGCCTTCTTCCGCATCCTCTTGCCCCTCGTGGCGCCCGGGCTCGTGGCGACCTCGATCTTCGCCTTCATCCAGGTGTGGAACGAGTTCATCATCGCGTACATCGTGCTCAGCAGCCCCGAGAACCAGACCTTGACGGTCTGGCTCGCACAGTTCACGAGCCTGCGCGGGACCCAGTGGGGCCCGCTGATGGCGGGAGCGACGCTGACCGCGATCCCGGTCGTCGTGTTCTTCGTCGCGGTGCACCGGCGCATCGCGTTCGGCCTCACCGCCGGCGCCGTCCGCGGGTGACGGCCGAGCTCGAGCGCCAAGCGGCTGCCTGCATCTTTGCGAGCTTCCCCGGGGCGGAGGCCCCGGACTGGATTCGAGCCTGGCTTGGTCGCGGCCTCGGCGGGATCGTGCTGTTTGCGGACAACGTCGCCGACCGGTCGCAGGCCGCCGCACTCACCGCTGCGTTACGGGCCGAACGTGAGGAGCTCGTCGTCGCGATCGACGAGGAGGGCGGCGATGTCACTCGCCTCGAGGCTGCGAACGGCAGTTCCTACCCGGGCAACCTCGCCCTCGGCGTGGTCGACGACACGGAGCTGACCGAGGGCGTTGCGGCCGCGATCGCCGCGGAGCTGACGGGGATCGGCGTGACGATGAACCTCGCCCCGGTTGCCGACGTCAACTCGAACCCGCGGAACCCGGTCATCGGCGTCCGCTCTTTCGGCTCGGACGCGGACCTCGTTGCGCGGCACGTCGCCGCCTTTGTTGCAGGAACTCAGCGGGTTGGCGTCGCCGCGTGTGCAAAGCACTTTCCCGGCCACGGCGACACGGCCGTCGACTCGCATCTCGCGCTTCCGACGGCCACGGGCGACCTCCGAGAGGCCCTGCTTCCGTTCCGGGCGGCGATCGAGGCGGGCGTGGAGTGCGTCATGACCGGGCACCTCCTCGTTCCCGAGCTCGACGACGCTCCCGGCCACGCTCAGCCCGCGGATCGTCTCGGGCGTCCTGCGCAAGGAGCTCGGCTTCGACGGGCTGGTGCTCAGCGACGCGCTCGAGATGCGCGCAATCTCCGGCACCGAGGGTCTCGTGGAAGGAGCGCTGAGAGCGCTCGAGGCAGGCGTCGACGCGGTCTGCCTGGGCCGGGTGCAGGGCGAAGGCGTAGTCGAGAGCGTTCACGAGGCTGTGGTCGAGGCCGTACGCTCGGGCCGCGTCGACGCGGATCGTGTCGCGGAGGCGGCCAAGCGGATCGGCCGTGCCGCTCAGCCGGCACCGGACCGGGTCACGCCGGACCGGACGCTCGGGGTCGCGGCCGCGCGCCGCGCACTTCGCGTCGGGGGCGACGTCGCGCTCGGATCGGCACCTCTGGTCATCGAGCTGCGGCCTGAGCCGTCGATCGCCGCCGGCCCGGGTGGCCATGGCCTGGGCTCAGCCCTCAGCCGGCGCGTGCCCGATACGGACGTGATCGTGCTGGATGACTTCTCCGAGCTCTACCATCCCTCGGAAGACCGACCGCTCGTCCTCGTCGTGCGCGACGCGGCTCGACACGAGTGGCAGCAGCGAGCGGCAACGGCGTACGGGGAGCGTCCGGGTGCGGTGGTCGTCGAGACCGGCCTGCCGGGCTGGATGCCGATTGGCGTGCCGGGGTGGATCGAGACGAACGGCGCCGGGCGAGTCAACCTCGAGGCCGCAGCCGAGGTGCTCGCTCCTGACGCAGTTCGTCCTGTCGCCGACTAGGCGGCCAACAGGAGGTCGTCGGCGTCGCCCAGCTCGTCGGCGAGCTGGGCCAGTGCATCGGCCTCGAGCTGACGCACACGCTCACGCGAGATGCCGAGCTCCTTGCCGATCGACTCCAACGGCTGCGGATCCCCGTCGAGGCCGAAGCGGAGCTCGATCACGCGGCGCTCTTGCTCCGGCAGGCCCGCCACCGAGCGTCGAATTTCCAGACGCTCGAGAGACTGGAATGCCTCCTCGGCAGGATCGTCGGCGCCGGGGTCGCTGAACAGGTCGCCGAGCTCCCCCTCGTCCTCGGCGCCGACCGTCTGATTCAGAGACACCCGCGCCTCGGCCACGTCGAGGGCCTCGTCGACATGAATCCGCGAGAGGCCTGACGCTTCGGCCAGCTCGTCACGCGTGGGCTCGCGGCCCAGACGGGTCTCCAGCTGCCTCCGCGCGCGCGACAGCTTCACGCGGCGCTCCTCGACGTGCGACGGCACTCGGATCGTCCTCGCCTGACCCGCGATCGCGCGCTGGCAGGCCTGCCGGATCCACCACGTGGCGTACGTCGAGAACTTGAATCCGCGCCGCCAGTCGAACTTCTCGACTGCGCGGTTCAGCCCGATGACGCCGTCCTGAACCAGGTCGAGCAGCGGGACGTCGTGTCCCTGGTAGCGCTTCGCGATCGAGATCACGAGCCGCAGATTGGAGTTGATCATCCGCTCCTTGGCCGCGGCGTCTCCGCGCTCGATTCGCTTCGCCAGCGCGACCTCTTCGGCCGCGGTGAGCAGCTGATAGCGACCGGCCCGGTTCATGAACAGGGTCAGTGCGTCCGTCGAGACGGATCCCTGGTGCGTATCCGCGCGCACGGGCGCGAGCACGTCGATCTCACGCGCCTCGAGCTCAGCGCGCAGCGCGACGAGCTCCTCCTCGTCGAGATCGTGCTCGGCCGCGAACGTCTCGAGCGTGCTCTCCTCGATCGAGCCGCGCTCCTCCGCGTCGGCGAGAAATACCTGGATTGGCTCTTCGATGATCGTGGTCAAATTGCTCCTCACTTTCTTCCAGCGAGCTGCCGGCGCTGCTCGAAGCGCTCGATGCGACTGCCGCTCGCGGCGGCGCGCTCGACGCCCGTGTAGGCGGGATGGCAGCTCAGGCAGGTGTCGACCAGCAGCTCGCTTCGGGTGGAGCGAGTGTTGAAGGTGTTGCCGCACGACGTGCAGCGGACAGCTGTGAGCGTGAGCTCAGGGTGGATGGTTTTCATGGCGAACTCCTTCTTTTAAGGTGGGGCGCGTACGCAAAAACCGACTCGCGCCGTCCTACAAATAAGAACGCTTCGGGCCGCCCTCGTATTCCCCTTGGCCTTGTACGGTCCCGAGGTGCGCAAGCTGGCCGGAGTTGCCCTGACCCTGACGCTTGCGGCCGGTTGCGGTGGAAATGGAGCCGGCGGATCGGAACGCGAAACGGAGGGTGCCATGCACATCCGCGCGCAGGTTTACGACCTCACCCGCCAGGACCTCGAGCGGTTCCCGGTCTGGGAGTTTGCGTTGGACGAGGAGGGTGAACCCGGGCAAGACGAAGCAACAGTCAAGCCCCGGCCCGACCTCGACACTGGTGTTAAGCCCGAGGAAGGACTATTCGTCGTGCGAGCCGAGTTCAAAGCCGCGAACGGCTCCGCTTTCGACGGATTCGTTACGCCGGAACCGGACGGAGACCTCGGAGCTGTGCAGCCAAGCGTGGTTACGAGCGAAGGGCATGTGTCGTTCTGGTTCGGCATGGTCAAGCCTGATTCCGCAACCATCGAGAAGAGCTACGCGACGCTCGGAGCAGGGCGCGACGAGCTCTTTCCAATGACGTTTCGAACCGTGATCCCGGTCAACGGCACGTCAATGGAGGGCGACGTACCGGGGTTCATGTACCTCGACAGCGACGGCGCGACGCTCGAGGTCGACTGAGTCGTGGCGTCCGAGCGGGGAGTGGAGCGTACCGGGATCGAACCGGTGACCTCCGCCTTGCAAAGGCGGCGCTCTCCCAGCTGAGCTAACGCCCCGTTACGCGTAAGCGTAGCGGGGGAGCGGGTCGGCTTACCAGCCGCGCGTTCGAGGCGCTCTTCGAGTCGGGCCCGCTTGATGATGCGGTCGCGATCGCCGAAGCGTTGCCGCACGCGCGCCTCGCGATGCTCGATCCAGAGGGTCGCGATCTCGGCTTCGAGCTCCTTGAGCTCGGCCGCGAGCACGACGTCGTGACCTTTCGCAAGTTCGTGGTACAGCTCTCCGCGCCGCTCGGTGGCGCGCTCGATTTCGAGCTTTATGTCTTGGATTGTTCTCACGTCTATGTAAACGTCGAGACGGTAGAGGACATTCCAGGGAAGGAGGCACTCATGACTCACCACGAAGAGCACAGCGACGACAAGCAGGAAACCGAGCGCGAGGAGACCGTTCAGGACCTCGACGTCTCGCAGGACGAAGGCGAGGACGTCAAGGGCGGCCTCAAACGAGGTCGTCCAGGCGAAGGCTGGAAGTAGTAGGAGCGCTTAGCCCGCGGGCCGGGGCTGCTCCATTGTGATGCAGTGGATGCCGCCCCGGCAATGGGCCAGGTTCTCGCCCGAGATCCCGACTACCTCGCGATCGGGAAACACCTCGCGTAGCGCTTCGACAGCCGTCGAGCGTCGACTCGCCACCGGAACGATCACGCATCCGTTGCCGAGGTAGAAGTTGGTCTCGAAGGGCCGTGCCTCTAGCTCCACGATCTCAAGCCCGGTCTTGTCGAGGACGACCCGATTGGCAGCCAGCCCCGCGTAGTTCGGGTCGGACTCGTCGCGAACCGTGTGGCAAACGATCCGACCCGGGCCGACGAAGCGCGCGACGTTGTCGACGTGACCCTTCTTCGGCAGGTCCTCGACGAGTCCGTGCGGCAGCCAGATCACGCGGTGGATACCAAGGAAGCTCTGCAGGATGGCTTCGACTTCCTGCCGGCCAACTCCGGGATTGCGGCTCTCGTCGACGATCGAGCTCTCGACCGCGATCAGCGTCCCGTGGCCGTCCGTCGTGATCGCCCCTCCTTCCAGCACCAGCGGGGCCACGT
The DNA here is from genome assembly GCA_963771725.1 of uncultured Actinomycetes bacterium. Taxonomy (GTDB): domain Bacteria; phylum Actinomycetota; class Thermoleophilia; order Gaiellales; family Gaiellaceae; genus VAXT01. The sequence continues at coordinate 187,159 of CAVYUO010000004.1, forward strand.
GCCGCGGAACGTCGAGCCATTCGGCCAGATGCCTGCCGAGCGCGTTCGCCTGATCGTAGGGCCGCTTCCGACCGCCCCACACGTCGAAGCCGAAGTCGACTGCGGCCGGCCCGCCCCCGGACTCGACTAGCAGCGGCCCGTAGTCGCGAAGCCAGACCTCGTCGAGCGGTAACTCGATCACGTCGACAGCAGACCCGAGCTCCGTTTCCGCCTCTGCGCCGAAGCCGGGCACCGCGATCACGACGACGGGCTCGAAGGCGGCGATCGCCCTGATCGCTGCGATCCAGCCCGGCTTCGCGTACGGCACGAGCTCGGCCGGATAGGTCTCGTGCCCGGGCCAGGCGACGAAGCACCGCTCGTGCGGCTCCCATTCCGCCGGCAGGCGCGGGGCGACTAGTTCCAACGGCCGAAGAAGAAGAGGAGCAGGACCCCCGCGCCGACGACGCCGGCCACGATCGCGACCACGTTGAGGAAGGTGACCACTACTCGTAGCCGAGCTCGCCGATGCGGGCCTCGTCGATCCCGAAGTAGTGCGCGAGCTCGTGCAGCACCGTGATGCGGATCTGCCGCCGGAGCTCCTCGGGATCGGGGAACGCCTCCTCCAGCGGCAGCCGGTAGACGGTGATCGTCGCCGGCGGGTTCGGCCCGAAGGAAGACCGCTCCGTGCGCGGCACTCCGTGGAAGCGTGCCGAACAACCCCAGGTCGCCCGGATGCTCGTCCTCGACCACGACGGCGACGTTCTCGAGGCCCCGCGCGAGGTCGGGAGGCACCGAGTCGAGCGCCGCCCGCACCTCTTCCTCGAAATCGACGGCTCATCAGTACGAGGGTCGCAGCGGTGGTCGCCTTCCGGCAGCGAACAGATGGACCGTCGCCATCCCGAAGACGAAGCCGCCGACGTGCGCGAAGAAGGCCACGCCGCCTCCGGCCTGCGGCTGGGTCAGCGAGAGCCCGCCCGACCAGAGCTGAAAGAGGAACCAGAACCCCAGGAAGAGGAACGCCGGCACTTCGATCAGGAAGAAGACGACGATCGTCAGCACTCGCGCCGTCGGCAGGAGCAGCAGATAGGCGCCGAGCACGCCCGATACGGCCCCGCTGGCGCCGAGGTTCGGGATAGCCGCGTCGACGCCCGATGCGGTCGAGAGCGTGACGATCGTCTGCAGCCCCGTCGCGGCGAACCCCGCGCCGAAGTAGAAGAGGAGGAAGCGGATCTTGCCCATCGCGTCCTCGACGTTGTTGCCGAAGATCCAGAGGAAGAGCATGTTCCCGATCAGGTGCAGCCAGCCGCCGTGCATGAACATCGAAGTGACGGCGGTGACCATCCAGCCTTCGCCGACCGCCGTCCCGGGCGGGCAGGTGTCGGTCACCTCGCACGGCTGGTACGCGAGCTCCAGCGTCGAGCCTTCGAGGTCGGGGAGCTGGTAGAAGATCCAGACGGCGACGTTGACCGCGATCAGAAGCGAGCGTGACGAGCGGGAAGCGTCCGGGTCGGGACGTTGTCCTTGAGCGGGAGCACGCTAACGAACGATGAGCGCCATCAGCGCCTTCTGTGCGTGCAGCCGGTTCTCGGCCTGGTCCCACACGGCCGACTGCGGCCCGTAGAGGACCTCCTCGGTGATCTCCTCGCCGTAGTGCGCCGGCAGGCAGTGCAGGACGATGGCGTCGTCCGCGGCGAGCTGCGACGCAGGTCGCCGTCGATGCGGTAGTCGGCGAGGTCGCGCCGCCGCTGCTCGGCTTCGTCCTCCTGGCCCATGCTCGTCCAGACGTCCGTGTAGACGGACGTCGGCGTCGCGCGCAGCCTCCCGCGGGTCGTGACACGAGCTCGACCGTGCCGCCCATCTGCACCGCTGCGCGGCGCGCGGCGGTGACTGCCGTCGCGTCGGGCTCGTAGCCCGGCGGCGTCGCGGCGACGAAGCGCATCCCGAAGCGGGCGGCGCCGACCATCAGCGAGACGCAGACGTTGTTGCCGTCGCCGAGATAGGCGAGGCGGATGCCCGAGAGCCGGCCGAGCCGCTCGCGGATCGTCATCAGGTCGGCGAGCGCCTGGCATGGATGCGCGTAGTCCGTGAGGCCGTTGATCACCGGGAATGTCGGCGTGCCTCGGCCAGCTGCTCGACGTCCTCCTGGTCGAAGGTGCGGATCATGATCGCGTCGAGGTAGCGCGACGAGCACGGTGCCGGTGTCCGGATCGTCTCGCCCCGGCCGAGCTGGAGGTCGTTGGCCGCGAGGTAGAGGCCGTCGGCCGCCGAGCTGGGCGATGCCGACCTCGAACGAGACGCGGGTCCGCGTCGAGGGCTTCTGGAAGATCATCCCCAGCGTGCGGCCGGGGAGGAGCTCGTGCGGCTCGCGCGCGCCTGCTGCGCGTCCTTGAGCTGTCGGCGAGGTCGAGCACCGTCTTCAGCTCGTCGGAGCTCCAGCTGCCGATGCGCGTGAAGTCGCGGCCCTTCAGGTGTTGCGGAACCTCGATCATGCCGCGCGGGGCGCATGCTAGCCGGGCATCGAACGGTCGCCGCGGCTTAGGGAGCGGCGGCTTCGAAGCCTGCTTCGTCGAGCAGCGCGCGCAGCCGCTGCAGGCCGGTGAACATCCGGCTCTTGATCGTGCCGAGCGGCTCGCCCAGCCGTTCGGCGAGCTCGGACTGCGTGTAGCCGCCGTAGTACGCGAGCTCGATCGCCTCGCGCTGCTCGGGCGGGAGTCGTCGGAGCGCATCCTGGACGACCTCGCGCTTCGACCGCCGCTCGGCATCTTCGTCTGCTCCGGGGCCGGCCGGCACCGGCGCCGCTTCCTCGGGCTCCGTGCGCCGGCGCTCCTCGCGCCGAACGAGATCGACGGCGCTGCGGTGGACGAAGGTCAGCACCCACGTGCTCGCCTTCGCGCGATCGGCCTGGAAGCCTTCGGCCGAGCGCCAGACGTTGAGGAAGGCGTCCTGGACCGCGTCTTCGGCCAGGGCGGAGTCTCGAAGCACCCGCAGCGCCAGGCCGTAGGCCATGCGGCCGAACCGGTCGTAGAGCTCGGCGAGCGCCGCCTCGTCGGAGCGAGCGACGGCCGCGAGCAGCGCCTCGTCTGAGAGCTGTGCGGCAGCAGTCACGTGCTCAGGTCTTCCTCGGCTCTGCTCCTCGCGCCCAGCGCGACTGCGAGCTCCGACGGGACAACGGTCACACCGCCTCCGAGCGCACCAGCAGCGGGCCGGTGGGCTGCTCGACGCCGCCCTTGGGCTCCAGGGTGACCGCGACTTGCGCGCCCTTGGGCACATCGCGCTCGAGGAGCACCGGCGGACATCCGCCTCCGCCGCGGAAGAGGCCGGCGGGGCGCGGCGTCTCGCCCTCGATCACCCACGCCTCGTACGTCTTGTCCTTCGGTGCCGGCTGCAGGCCGCAGACCACGAGGGCCGCTTCCCCGTCCGGCGCTACGAGGAGCCCGCCCTCGGCGTCGGCGAGCTGGGTCAGCTCTGCGCCGCCGCCCAGAAGCTGCAGCGCGCGGGCGTAGCCGGCATTCGCGCTTCGCTCGCGATCGAGGTCGCGAGAGAGCGAGCTCGCCCAGAGGCCGACGCCGATCGCAACCGCGGCGGCCGCCGCCGCAGCGGCGGCGGTGGCCGGGAAGAGCCAGCGGCGCCGCGGGAACTGAATCGACCCTGCCGTTCTCGGAGCGCGCCGCCTCCAGGATCCGCTCCCGCAATGCGGGCGGCGGCTCCGCGCTCTCGGCGTAGGCGAGGGCTGTCGTCGCCTCTTGCAGTTCCGCCAGCTGCGCTCGGCAGTCGGCGCACTCGTCGAGATGGCGCTCGAACGCGCGCCCGCTCGTGCTCGTCGAGCGCGTCGAGCGCGTACGGGGCGACTAGATCGTGTGGCTCCTCGCTCACCGAAAGCGAATGCTACGCGCGCGTGTTGCCGCGCAACCCTGCTCCAGAGGATCGAAAAGTGAGGATTGATTTCGAGCGCACGACGGAAAAGCGTTCGGGCCTCGGCGTGGTTGCCGACGCAGCGCTCCGCCATCGCGCGGTGGAACACCCAACTCGCGTCACGCGTGCCGAGTCGAAGCGCACGGCGGGCGAAGACCAGTCCCTCCCGGCACCGACCGTTCCGGACGAGCGCCCATCCGAGGGCGTCGTCGCCGACGACGCTCGGCCGGTCTCGGTACCCGCGTCGCGCGAGCGCGAGACCCTCGCTCGGGCGAATCCCGCGGTCGACCTGCAGCGTGGCCAGGTCCAGGCTCATGTGGACTCCGTACCTCGTCTCGTACCGGAGGTACTCGAATGCGTCTCGGTAGGCGTCCTGGGCGAGGGCCTCCCGCCCCGACAGCCGATAGAGATCGCCGAGCGCCTCCGCCGCGGACGCCGACTCGCCGGCACGCTTCATCAGCGTGACGGCCTGCGCGATGCGCCCACGGGCCGCCGCGACATGTCCGAGCCCTTCGAGAGCCGAACCGTATCCCGGGGAGACTGCGAGCGCCGCCCGGAAGCGCCGCGCCGCTACCGCCGTCTTGCCTTGCGAGAGGGCGAGCTTCCCGAGGTGCGTGAGCGCCCAGGCCGAACGCTCCTGGTGCCCGGCTGCCGACTCGAGCGCGAGGTGCATCGCCTCTTCGGCCTCCTGCGGCCTGCCGAGCAGCTCTCGTGCGTACGAGACTCGTGCGTACGCAGAAGAGCTCGGCCGAAGTTTCACCATGCGGTCGAAAGCCGCGAATGCGCCTTCGTAACGACCGAGCTCGATCATGGCGTCGCCGATGACGCCGTAGTGCAGCGCGGAGTACGGCGCGATCCTGGCCGCGCGCCGGCCGTACGCGAGCCCACCACGGAAGTCGTGGCGTGCGAGCGCGAGGGAGCCGAGCGCCCCCAGCGTCGTCGCATTACGAGGCTCGAGCTCCAGCGCCCGCCTCAGAGCCCGTTCCGAGCGGGGGTAGTAGGCGGCTTCTCCCGTCTCGCGCGTGAGCTGCTGGTACGCGAGCCCGAGGTCGAGGTACGCACGGGCGTCCTTCGCGTCGCGCTGCTCGAGCTCCGCGACGAGCGCCGCCGTACCGCCGGGGGACGAGCTTGCCTCCGCGCTCTCCGCGGGGTCACGGAGTGCGCTGCCGGTGAGCGAGATGGTGGCGGCCAGCGCCGCCACCATCCCTGCGATTGCGAGTCGCTTGCGCATCTCGCTACGGGTTGTCGTGTTGCCGGTTGCGCCCGTCGGCGGGCGTCCCGAGGAACGGGAAGCTCGACGAGAGGGCCTGGTCGTCCGTGTTGACGCCGTCGCCGATGCGCGCCCCGACGTAGTTCGGGCCGCCGACGACGCGCACGGCGATGTCGGTCACGTCGTCCTTCGGCCGCCGGCCGTTGGGCCAGCCTGCGAAGTCCGGCGTGTCGGCGAGCACGGTCATCCGCCGCTGCGCCGCGAGGGGGGTCGGCGCTACGCCCAGGTTGAGCCGCAGGAGCTCCGACAGCCTCGTGTTGCTCGGCTGGTACTTGAGCAAGAGGTTGACGAGATCCTCACGGTCGGTGGTCGCCGCAGGTACGCCGAAGACGAGCTGTAGCGACAGTGCGAGGCGCGGGTTGAGGTAGTAGTCGCGGAACCGCTGCTCCTGCTCGGGCTCCCGCGTGTTCCATTCGTCCTTGTCCTCGGTGCCGATGATCGTCTCGTTGATCAGCGGGTTGGCGAGGCGCTGGATCTGCGTGACGCGGTCAGGGTGATCTCGACCCTTGAGGCCGAGCTTGTCTGCGACCTGCGCCCGCGGGCGACCGGTGCTTGCATAGGCGCCGATCGTGGATGAGCCGCCCGTGATCATCATCGCGGGCACCTCGAGTGCGATCGTCGAGACGTTGAACCCGGAGAGCATGTCGACGCCGAACGGGTTCACGTTGTCGTTCGCGTCTTCCGCGGCCGTCAGAGCCGGGACCGGCCGGCGGAAGTTGAACGTGTCGAACACGCCGCCGAGGTCGATGTAGAACGGGTCCTGCCGCTGTCCGGCGAAGACCTTCACGCCGGGCTTCGGCTCGTGGATGCCCTGCGCCGCGAGCGCGTCGTAGTCGGGCATCGTCCTCGGACCGACGTTCGACGGAACTGCGATCAACCCACGTGCGATCCGCGTGCGGTGGTGCCCTCGGACCATCGTCACGTCGTAGCGTTGCCGAAGGCCGAGGCCCTCCGAGCCTGGCCCGTCGAGGGCCGTGATCGGAGCAAACGGCCCCGCGCCGCCCAGGTACGAGAGGAACAGATCGGCGTCATCGACGGTCCCGCGGATCTCGGTGCGGAACTTGAACTCGAAGCTGACGTCGTCCGCCCGCCCGTCCCGGTCGTTGTCGACGTGGAACGCGTAGGTGACGCTCGGGTCGAAGTTGTAGTAGTTGGGGCCGGAGCTCGGCTCCGCGCCCGGGTTGACGTTTGCGACGAGCACGACTTTGTCCTGGTTGCCCGGCTCGTAGCTCCGGAACAGGAAGAAGTCGCTGATGTCTGCGGGGCCGTCCAACGAAATGAGCGGCGCTTCGCGGTGACTCGCGGCAAACGCCGACTCCGGCCCGGTCCCACGTGCCGCGATGACCGCCAGCACGAGGCCGGCCAACGCCAGCGCGAGTGCCACGGCCCTTCTCCTGTCGATTCCCACTCCCTGCATAGCCGTCCCTTCTCCTGACTGACCCCGTTGGGTTACGGCCCTGGTTCGCCCAGCGGCGGGAAACGGTTCGGACGCGGCTAGGGGGTGATGCGGGTGCCCGCGCGACCCTCGAGGGCCGCCGAGAGAGCGCCTTGCGATGTGATCAGCGTCTCGCCGCCCGCGCGCGCGAGATCGATCGCGGCCTCGACCTTCGGCCTCATCGAGCCCGGGCGGAAGCTCGGGCAGGAGCCCCTCCGCCTCATCGGCCGTCAGCTCACGTAGCTCCTCGGGGCTCTCCGTCCCGAAGGCGCGGTACACCGCCGGCACCTCCGTGAGGATCAGCAGCCGCGTCGCGCCGAGCTGTCTCGCGAGGAGCGCCGACGCGCGATCCTTGTCGATGACCGCGTCGATGCCCTTGAGCTTCCCGTCCCGGCTGGTGACGGGAATCCCGCCGCCGCCACAGGCGACGGCAATCGCCCCGCCGGCGACGAGGGCGCGAATCGAGTCGAGCTCGACGATCTCGAGCGGGGCGGGGGAGGGGACGACGCGCCGAAACCCGCGGCCCGCGTCCTCCACGAGCTGCCAGCCGCGCTCCCGCTCCAGGGCCTCCGCCTGGTCGCCGCTGTAGAAGGGGCCGATCGGCTTCGTCGGCCGCTCGAAGGCCCCGTCATCCGCATCGACCAGGACGTGGGTGAGCAGGCAGGCGACCGGTCGCCCGGCGGCGGGCGCGAGCTCGCTCTCGATCAGGGCGCCGATCTCGGCCTGCGTCTGGGCGACGGCGAGCCAGAGCGGCAGCGGCGGCACCTCGTCGGCCGCGCGTTCCTGCCGGAGCAGCTCGTTTCCGACCTGGGGGCCGTTCCCGTGCGTGACCACGACGTCGCCCTCGCGCACGAGCGGCTCCAGCGCCGCGAAGGTGTCCCTGAGCGCGGCGAGCTGTTCGGCGGCGGTGCCCCGTTCGCCGGCCCGCATCGAGTGCGTTGCCGCCGAGCGCGACGACGAGGGTCACCCCGTCGCGACTGCGGCGGCCGGCAAGGGCTCGATCAGGCCGTGCTCGGCGAGCACGTCGGCGAGCGTCGGCTCTCCGATCTCCTCCAGGCGATAGGTGACCCGCAGGGCAGGCCGGTCGAAGTCGATCAGCCGGCGGAGGTCGATCGGGGTTCCGATCAGCACGAGCTCCGGGTCGGCCTTCTTGATCGTCTCGCAAAGATCCTCGCGCTGTTTCTTCCCGTAGCCCATCGCAGGCAGGAGCGCGCCGACGTGCGGGTACTCGTCGAAGATCGCCTGCGATCGAGCCGACCGCGTACGGTCGCGGGTCGACGAGCTCAGCTGCTCCGTTCGCCTTGCGCGGCGAGGACGGCCGCGCCGTAGGTCATCTCGCCGTGCGTCAGGGTCGGCCCGTCCTCGATGGCGAGCACGCGCTTGCCGGCGATCTGCGTTGCGTCGCCCTCGACGACGATCGGCGAGGCCGCGAGCACGACGCGAGCCTTGCGGTTGTGGGTCCGGATCGACGCGAGGACTGCGTCGATGCCCTCCGGCTCTGCGCTGTCGACCTTGTTGACGACGCAGACGTGCGCCATCCGGAGGTTCGTCTCGCCGGGGTGGTAGCGCAGCTCGTGGCCCGGCCGGTGCGGATCGACGACGACGACGTGGACGTTCGGCTTGATGAACGGCGTGTCGTTGTTGCCTCCGTCCCAGAGGATGACGTCGGCCTCCTTCTCCGCCTGCGTCGAGGATCTTCGCGTAGTCGATGCCGGCAAAGACCAGATTGCCCTCGGCGATGTGCGGCTCGTACTCCTCGCGCTCCTCGATGGTCGCGTCGGCGGCCTCGAGGTCTTCGTAGCGCTCGAAGCGCTGGGCGACCTGCTTCGTCAGGTCTCCGTAAGGCATCGGGTGCCGTAGGACCGCGACGCGCTTTCCGCTCTCGCGGAGCAGAGCGGCGATGTGCCGTGTCGTCTGACTCTTGCCGCTGCCGGTGCGGACGGCGCAGACGGCGACGACGGGCTTCGACGACGTCAGCATCGTGTCGTGCGGCGAGAGCAGCCGGAAGCCCGCTCCGGCCGCGAGCGTGCGCGACGCGATGTGCATCACGTGCTCGTGGGTCACGTCGGAATAGGCGAAGACGACCTCGTCGATGCGCTGGTCGCGGATCAGGTTCGCGAGCTCGTCCTCCGGCCGGATCGGAATGCCTTCCGGGTAGAGGTCGCCTGCCAGCTCGGTCGGATAGACGCGGCCGTCGATGTTCGGGATCTGGGTCGCCGTGAACGCGACGACCTCGTATTCCTGGCGGCCTCTGTAGACGAGGTTGAAGTTGTGGAAATCGCGGCCGGCGGCCCCCGCAATCACTACTCGCGTTCGCGCCATGTATACGGATTATGCACCTAGTCATCGGACGGAGCGCGCTAGAGTCGTCGGCGATGGCCCGTTTCCCGCAGGCATTGAACGAACAGGTCGCGCACGAGTTCGCGGCCTCTCAGCAGTACGTGGCAATCGCGGTCTACTACGACTCCGAGACGCTCCCGCAGCTCGCCGCGCACTTCTACCGGCAGTCGCTCGAGGAGCGCAATCACGCGATGATGCTCGTCCAGTACCTGCTCGACGCGGGCCTCGAGGTAGTCACGCCGGGGGTCGAGGCGCCTCAGACGTCGTTCTCGGACGTGCGGGCGCCGGTCGCGCTGGCGTTGGAGCAGGAGCAGCGGGTGACCGAGCAGATTGCGGCGCTGGTCGCCCTCGCACGCGAAGAGAACGACCTCGTGGGCGAGCAGTTCCTACACTGGTTCCTCGCCGAGCAGCGCGAAGAGGTGGCGTCGATGTCCGACCTGCTTGCGATCGTCGAGCGGGCTTCGGAGTCGAACGTCCTCCTGGTCGAGGACTATCTGGCGCGAAACCCCGTCGGCGACCAGGGGGAGAGCGCAGCCGCGCCTCCCGCCGCCGGTGGCGCGCTCTGACAGACCAACAGTCTTAGAAAGGACGGCTTGATGGCGTCGAGTTCAAAAAAGCGCACGACGATGGCAAAGATGAATCGAGAGCGGGCCGTGAAGGAGAAACAGGCCAAGAAACAGGAGCGACGCGAGCTGAAGAAGGCCATCCGCGAGGCAGAGGAACGTGGGGAGACCCTGGCCGGCGAGCAGCTCGGCGAGATCATCGTCGACGAGGTCACGGGCGAGCCACTCCTCGACGAGGACACCGGCAAGCCGCTGAGGAAGCCTCCGATCCCGCTCCCCGTCGCCGAGGACGACGAGGATCCCGAAGCAGAAAAAGAGGAAGAGGTCTAGCTAGCTCAGCGTCTCGCGGACGAGCGTGGCGACCGCATCCATTTCGATTTCGTCGCCCGTCACGTCGCGGAGCATGTCGTCGGCCGTCTGGCTCATGCCGAGCGACCACAGCTCTCGGAGCAGCGAGCCCGCCTCGCGGTTCGTGAACCAGTCGCTGCCGTAGCGCTCCTTCAGGTGCGTGCGGAGCTGGGCCTCGAACGCCCACGAGCGCAGGTAGCCCGTGACGTAGAAGCTGGCGTCGATGTCGCCCAGATAGTCGGCCTCCGCCGGCTCGATCTTCAGCGCGTCGCCGAGGAGCGCGACGTAGCGGGACGACTGCGTCGTGACGTCGTCCGTCTCGTGGAACTCCAGCTCGTAGAGGAGCTTGGCGCAGTAGCGGCGCACCATGTAGAGGAGCTGCGTCGTACCTTCTTCGGCGAACTCTTGCGGTCGCGGGAAGTCCAGGCGCTTCGACAGCCAGGCCGGGTCGTCCGTGAGGTGCTGCATGAGCATCGCCCAGCCCTCGGTGACCGCGACGTCGCCGAGGCGCTTCTGCTCCATCGAGAGGTTGGCCGACGTGTTCGCGTAGTGCTCGGTGTGGCCGGCCTCGTGGAAGAGGGCGCGCCAGTCGTCGGCGCCGCCCATCGGCTGGATGACGAGCACGACGCGGCCCGGCACCTCGATCGGCGCGCAGAACGCGCGCGGGCTCTTCTTCGGTCGCCGCTCGACGTCGAGCTCCACGTTCTGCTGCGAGCGCAGGTCGATGCCCATGTCCGAGAGCGTGGCCTCGAGCGCGGGCATCATGCGGTTCTCCGGGAACTGTTCGTCCCATTGCGGGGCGCGGAAGCTCCGCAGCACGTCCCAGCGCTTCGCTTCGGCGAGGCCGACGCCGATCCGGGCGCGGAACAGCTTGTCAGCCGCTTCCTCGTACAGGGACTCCGTGGAGTCGAGGAGCGCGCGGCACTGGGAGGCGAGCTCGTCCAGGCGGAAGCCGAAGCTGCGGTAGAGCTCGGCGTAGTTCGGCGCGCCCAGCTCGCCCACCGCCCGCCGGACGACGTCGACGCCCTCCAGGTAGAGCGGGTTGATGTGCTCCTCCGTCAGCTCGACGCGGGTGCGGTCGAGCCGCTCGCGCTTGTCGCGGTCGGGCTCGTTCGCGATCGTCGGGCGCAGCATCCGGAACGGGACCTTCGCCCCGTCGACGTCGGCCTCGAGGCTCGCCTCGAGCTGTGCGACCTTCTCGCTCTGCTCGCGCGTCAGCTCGCTGAGATAGCCCTCCGAGGCGAAGCGCCACAGCTCGCGGATGCCCCAGTCGCCGTCTGCCATCTCACCGAGCGCCTTCGCCTGGTCGAGATCGGTCAGCTCCGAGTAGCGGTCGTAGATCGGCGCGAGGTCGAGCGTGTCCTTGAGCCCCGCGTAGTGGAGGTAGTACTCCTCGTCGAGCTCGGCGATGAAGCGGTCGGCTCGTTCCCGGAAGCGGTCCAGGTCGATGGGGGAAGGCGGCGGCACCGGCGTAGGATAACGGCGTGCGGGAGATCAGCCTGACGACGGATCGCAAGACGCAGCTCGTCGACATCACCCATGAGGTGCGGGCGGCCTTCGAGGGGGCGAACGGCGCCTCGGCCGCGTTGATCTACGTGCCGCACACGACGGCCGGGGTCACGATCCAGGAGCACGCCGATCCGGCGGTCGCGCGCGACCTCGAGGCGGCGATGGAGCGCATGGTCGGGGACGACTGGGGCTGGCAGCACATCGAGGACGGGGAAGAGAACGCGCCCTCACACGTGCGCGCCGCGCTCGCCGGCCCGCAGGTGCTCGTCCCCGCAGCCGACGGGAAGCTCGCGCTCGGCACCTGGCAGGGCATCTTCTTCTGCGAGTTCGACGGCCCGCGCTCTCGGAAGGTCTACGTCACGCCGCTGACCTAACCCTTTCCGACATGTCCGGTGCCTGGCACCGGGACATGTTCCGTTTTGAGAAGCCCGCTTCGAAGGGAAGCCGCCCGTTCGGCCCTTCGAGCCTTGTCTAGGTGCCAGGCACCTGGCCATGTCCAGTGCCTCGCACCGGACGAGGCCCCAGTGGCCTGAAGATCAGGCGGGGGGTCGCTAGCCATCACGCTTCGAGCTCCTTGTGAGCTCCGGCGCGGATGCCGCGGATCACCTCGCGCCAGGTCTTCTGCGTCCACTCGATCGGCACCCGCCAGACGTCCATTCCGGCGAAGATCGAGACCGCGAAGACGCGGACGAGCGGCGTTCCCGGTTGTGCGGGCGGGTCGTTCCCGTTCGCCCGCTTATGGCCGCCGAGCGCGAAGCCATGGAGGTCGACTTCGACACCTTCGGGCACGTAGACGTCGAACGTGCCGAACATGCCCAGGGCCACGATCGTGATCACGTCGCCTTCGAGAGTCGCCTGACGCAGATCGAGATCGATGTTGCCGAACACCGTCATGCCGGCGACCCAGCGGGGTATGTGGAGTCGACCCTCGCGCTCGGTCGAGCTGAACATCGAGAACAGCAAGCGCGTCGGCCGCCGCCGCCGAGCGACCGACCCCTGTGGGGATGGAAGGTCACGCGCAAGCGCCTCGAGCTCGCTGCTCGTGCGCGCCTGCGTCGCGGATGACATCCGGTCGGTGAACTCCTCGAGCGTGAGCCGCCCTTCCACCGCGTGCTCGCGCAGGAGCGCGATCGTTCGCTCGCGATCGGCGTCTGACGCGCGGATGGGAAGGTTCTCACTCATCCGTCTGATGCTCGTCCCTCGCTTGGAGGCATGTCAAGCCGGGCCGCTGACGACGACTCGCTCGGGCTCGGGCTCGTAGCCGAGGCGCTCGTTGACGCCTCGCATGCCGACGTTCAGCTCGTCGTTCGTCGTCGCGATCGTCTCGATCCCGGCCGCGCGCGCGGCCTCGATCTGGGCCCGCTTGAGCGCGGAGGCGATCCCGCGGCGGCGCCACGGTCGCCTGACGGCGGTGAGCCGATTCTCGGCCTCGGGCGATCCCGCTCCGTACCGTCGCAGCGCCGTGTAGCCGACCACCTCGTCTCCCTCGAGCGCGATGACACACCCTTCGGGAAACGCGCCCGGCCCTTCGAGGTTCTCGCGTGACCAGTCCTCGTACGTCATCGGCTCGTTCGTGCCGTGACTGGGGACGTCGACGGAGACCTCGGTGTCGACCGCGAAGACGGCGGGGATCAGGTCGGGCCGCTCCGCGAAGGTGACGAGCGTGATCCCCGCAGGTGGGTCCGGCGCGGCAGGAGGGACTTTGCTCAGGTCGAGCAACACGTCGCGCTCGCGACCGACCTCGCGGAACCCACGATGCTCGGCAAAGGCCAGCGTCGCCTCGTCGTCGGCGCGGATGCGGCCCCAGAGCTCGATGGCGCCACGGGCGCGCGCGTGTTCCGCGATCGCCGCCAGCAGCGCGCTGCCCACTCCTCGGCCGCGCAGCTCCGGCAGCACGCGGACCGCCGCGTAGTTGGCGCCGGTCAGCGACGAGGGGCGACCGACTCCGGTTCCCGCGGGCTCACCGTCCAGGTACGCGAGAGCCCACAGGCTCTCGGTGTCTTGCTCGAAGCTGTGGCGGAGCTCGTCGACGTCCATCCGGAAGTCGTCGACACGCCAGAGGATCTCGGCCCACGCCTCGACTCTGCTCGTTGCTCGAAGGGTGCTCGATGTGGATCGCCATGCAGCGCCTATGCTGGCCGAATGGCCGCCCCGATCGCAAAGGACCAGGAGCTCGAGCTCAAGATCGACTCGCTCGCGTACGGCGGGAACGGCGTCGCGCGGCTGAACGGCTTCGTCGTCTTCGTCAAGCGGGGCCTGCCCGGCGACACGGTTCGCGCGCGCGTGACCAAGGTAAAGCGAAACCATGCGGAGGCTCTCGCCGTCGAGGTCGTCGAGCCCGGCGCTCCGCGTGTGGAGGCCCCGTGCAAGCACTACCCCGAGTGCGGGGGCTGCAAGTTCCAGGACCTTGCCTACGAGGCCCAGGTCCAGGCCAAGCACGACCAGGTGGCGGATGCTCTGCGCCGCATCGGCGGGATCGCGGACGCGCCGCTCGAGCCGATCGTCCCGGCCAAGTCGGTCTTTCACTACCGCAACAAGCTCGAGTACTCGTTCACGCAGACGCCGGAAGGCCCTGCGTGCGGGTTCCACCTGGCCGGCCGGTGGGACGCGGTCTTCGACGTCGAGCAGTGCTGGCTGACCACCGATCTCGGCAACGCGGTACGCGAGGCCGTCGACGCCTGGGCCAAAGCCGAGCGCCTGGAGGCCTACGACCAGGTGGAGCACACGGGCTACCTGCGCCACCTCGTCCTTCGCGAAGGCCGCAACAGCGGACAGCTGCTGGTCCAGCTCGTCACGGCGCAAGGCGAGAAGTTCGACCGCGACCAGTTCGTCGAGGAGCTCCGGCGCTTCCCGGAGGTGCGCTCGATCCACTGGTCGGTCAACGAGACCCCGGCGGAGGTGACGAACCTGCCGACCACGCTCCTCTGGGGCGAGGAGTGGATCGAGGAGGAGCTGTGCGGCCTGCGCTTCCGCGTCCGGCCGAACGCGTTCCTGCAGACGAACACCGAGATGGCGGAAGTGCTCTACGACCTGGCCGTCGAGTACGCGGGCCTGACCGGGAGCGAGACCGTCTACGACCTCTACTGCGGGATCGGGACGATCGGGCTGGCCATGGCCTCGAAGGCGCTGACCGTCTGGGGCATCGAGGTCTCCGAGGAGTCGGTCGCCTGCGCGCTGGAGAACGCCGACCTGAACGGGATCACGAACGCGGCCTTCTACGCCGGTGAGGTCGGGCAGGCTGTCGAGGAGCTCCGCGACCGGGCGGGGACACCTGACGTGGTCGTCGTCGATCCCCCTCGCGCGGGCCTCTCGGGAAAGGCGCTGCGCCGGATCGGCCGCATGGAGCCGTCGAAGATCGTCTACGTCTCGTGCAACCCGACGACGCTCGCCTCGAACGTCAAGGAGCTCCAGGCCGAATGGGGGTATCGCCTGGAACGCGTACGGCCGGTGGACATGTTCCCGCACACGCCGCACATCGAGTCTGTGGCGCTACTCGTCCGTGACGGGTCGTCGCCGTCGAGCTCCTCGGATCTCCCGCCAGATCAGGTCGGCGTTCGGGATCAGGAATCCGAGCGAGAGCAGCGGTAGGGCCGGCAGGCCGGAGAGCTCGAGCCAGACCGCCAGCGCAAGCGTGGTGCCGAACGAGGCGGCCATCACGAGCCACGTCCAGCCGACGCGAAGCCGGAAGCGCGCGGCGGCAGCGAGGAACAGACCGAAGAACAGGATGTCTGGCGGGCCCAGACGCGCGAAGGAGCCCTCGGCAGTCGCAACCAAGTCGCGGGGAGCGCCCACCCTCACCGTTGTCGGCGCCTTCGCTTCATCGCCCGGTTGCGGAGCCAGGACCGGTGCGCTGGCTGCTCCTCGCCCCTCCGTCCCGACGCTCTCGACGACATAGAACCGCTTCTCGTCCGTAGGTGCTCCGTCCAAGGAATAGCCCGTGCCCGCGATCAGGTCGTCGCCGTTCAGCGGCTCGGGTCGGGTCTTCTCCTCGCCCGGCGAAACTCGGTAGACGTTGTAACCGGTCACCTTGAGGCGAGGGCTCTCCCAGTCGAGCGTGACGTCCCGTCTCCCCGGAACGG
This sequence comes from uncultured Actinomycetes bacterium, assembly GCA_963771725.1. Classification (GTDB taxonomy): domain Bacteria; phylum Actinomycetota; class Thermoleophilia; order Gaiellales; family Gaiellaceae; genus VAXT01. The sequence goes on from CAVYUO010000004.1 coordinate 202,594, forward strand.
GGAAGCCGAAGGCGATCGTCTCGAAGATGCTCGGCCGCTCCTCGACGATGTGACCCGTCGGGCCGCGGAAGACCGAGAACGCATCGACCGCCGGGATGATCGCGGCGACGAGGGCCACCCAGAGCACCGTCTCGAAAAAGCCGAGGAACCAGAACGAGATCAGCGTCAGGGCAGCGAGCTTCGAGAAGTCCGCCAGGATGTCGAGGCTCGCGACCTCGCACACGACGGCCAGCACGCCGAACGCAGCTCCGGCGAGGCCGAGCCCCTTCGTCTGCCAGAGCGGGAGGACGAGCCAGATGATTCCGAAGATCGCCGGGATGAGCACGAAGCCGAGGAACGCGATCTCCCACCAGAGGGTCATGTGCGGCAGCGAGTCCGCGAACGCGTAGTAGAGGGTCAGCACCGCAAGGAGCGCCACCAACCCGGCGCCCCGCGGCGCCTTTAGTAGGGCGGAAGCTCTGCCCACCAGGGCCCGAGCGCCTTGAACGCGTTCCAGAACGCAGTCTTCGCGGGCGCCTCGTCGAGCGCCGCGTCGATGTCGGGCACGTAGAGCGCGTCGATCGTCCCGGTCAGCTCTTGCACCTCGCCGGTCGTGGCGGCAACCTCGTTGGCCAGTGGGAGCTCGAGCCCGTTCAGGAACGCAAGCGCCTCCTCGCCCATGACGACGACGAGCTTTGGCTGCACGATGAGCAGCTCACGCGTGAGGAAAGGTCGGCACTCCGCCTCGCTCCCGTCCGCGAACTTGAGCGCGTTCGTCCCGTAGACCGCGAGCGGGTCGACGGTCAGCCGGTCGAGCGACTTGCGCAGTGCTTGGCCGGCCCGCCCGAAGAAGGCGACGCCCTCTTGCACCTCAGCCGGCTGCGGCCGGTACTTGAGCAGGAAGACGTCGGCGCGGGGATGGCCGGAGCCGAGGACCGGAACGCGCTCGCCCTTCCCTGAGCGCGCGATCTCGTCCGCGAGCTCGTTGATCTCGGCGATCGCCTTCTTCAGGTACTTCTCGGTGATTTCGTCGGTAGTCACGGCAGGCACAGGAGGCAGGATCTCAATTCTCGTTTAGCGGACCCTTTCCTTGACCTGCGCCATCCATTTCAGCGACTGGAGGTAGGCGAGCGACTTGGGGCGGCGCAGGAGCTCGGCCGTGCGCAGGCTGAGCAGGAACTCGTCCCGGTCGTTGAAGGCTCGCATCCGCAGGCCGCCGGTGCCCAGTCCCTGGAGGACGTGCGCGTCGGACCCGGCGCCCATCGTCAGGTTGTACTTGCGCGCGAAGCGGAGGGCCTCGTCGTTGTACGCCTCGAAGAGCAGGCGCGCGTTGTAGACCTCGAAGACGTCGATCTCGGCGAGGTGGCGGCGCAGGGTGGTGGCATCCGGGATCGAGTGGAGCCGGTCGAACGGGTGCGGGAGGTAGACGACGCCGTCCTGCTCGCGGATGGCGGCGATCGTGTCGCCGAAGGACATGCCGCGGGGTATCTCCTCGGAGAGGAAGAGGCCGATCACCTCGCCCTGGCCGTCGGTCTTGACCTCCTCGCCGGGAATGACGACGAGCGGCGTGTCGCGTGCGAGCTCGCCCGCCTCGAGGGCGCCTCCGAACACGTTGTGGTCGGTGACGGCGATCGCGCCGAGGCCCTGGGCGATCGCATGCTCGACCAGCTCGCCCGGCTCGACCGCGCAGTCGTGCGACCAGGACGTGTGCATGTGGAGATCGCAGAGGATCCACTCGCGGTCGGCGAGAGGATCGGCCGGCCGCGGCGTGCGGCGCCGGCCGGCGATGCCGCGGTACACCTCGTCCAGCTCGCCGGCGACATCCGCGAAGGTCCGGCCCTCGATGCTCCGGCGGGCTTCGTCGCCCAGCTGCTTGCGAAGGGGCTCGTTCTCGGCGAGCCGCGCGAGGGCAGCGGCGGCGAGCTCGGGTTGCTCCTGCACCCCGGGCGGGGAGGCGATCGCCGCACCGGCGGCCGCGGCCTCGAGCGAGACCCGCGGGAGCCCGTCGAGCGCGGGCACGAAGATCGCGGTCTCCCGCAGGAGTGGAGCGCGGGAGCGCCCGTCGCGCGCGGTCCGCACGTGCACGCGCCCCCGGAGGCGCGGTGGGACCGACGGCCGGCCGGTGAGCGGTTTCGTCCGCAGGAACGTGAGCTCCCAGTCGGGCAACTCGCCCATCGCTCGGAGCGCGGCGCGGGTCAGCGGTCGTTCTCCCGGTCGCCATTCGACCACGACGAGGGGTTGCTTGCCGTTCGGCTGAAAGAGGTCCGGGTCGACGCCGACGCCGACGATGCTGTACTCACCCGGAAAGCGGGCCGCGGCCGCATGCGCGACCTCCGGCGAGGCGGCCACGAGCGCGTCGATCCGCGCCAGCAGCCTTGCGCGTTGCGCCTTCCCGGGCGGATAGCCGAGGCGCTCGGGCGCGAAGAAGCTCGCCACCGAGAGGGCGCGCGCCTCGCGCAGCGCGAGGTACGAGAGGCTCGGCAGACCCGGCTCGAACCCGTGGACGACGTCGAAGCCGCCGCGCTCGAGGGCGAGCGAGAGGTTGGCGCGCACGCCCACCGGGAGGCCGACCCTGCTGCGCCGGGAGATCGGGACGGCGGGGCCCAGCGCGATCAGAGGCGCGTTCGCGCCGTCCTCGAGGGCCCGGCGGCCCGCCGCGAGGTCGGTCGCGCGGGTCGACGGCGCGAGCACAGTCACCGAGTGATCGAGCGCGCGCAGCTCCGCCGCGATCCCGGCAACGTGCTCGTTCACGTCGTGGGGCTTCGACCAGGCGAACGGCGTGACGAGGCAAATACGCACGACCCGCGGCCGAGTGTACTCCCGGGCGTCGGGAGGTTTTCTTTTTGGCGGAGCGGCGACAACGCGTTGCATGAACCGGGGCGCGAGGAGCGCCTCAATTGACTCTGGGAGGGTCCTAATGCGGTTGTTTGCAGATCGTTCGCGCGGTCTTTGGCTGTTTGCAGCCACCCTGGCCGTGCTCGCGTTGCTCGTCCCCGCCGCCACGTTCGGCGCGGGCGAGATTCCGGAAATTCACAACGCCAAGTCCGATTTCGACGCGAGGACGGGCACGGTGGCCCCGAGCGCGGCACAGCTGTCCGCGGTCGAGGGCCTGGGCGCAGAGGCGCGCTGGAACCGTTTCGGCACGCCCTCGTCGCTGATCGACCACGACGGTCTGCTCGCGACCGGTCTCGCCGCCCCCTCGGCCGAGGCCGCCGCTCGGAGCTGGCTCGCCTCGAACAGCGCCATCTTCGGCAACACCGCCGGCCTCGCCCTCTTGAACGACGCGAAGCTCGCGGAATCCAACGGTCACGCGGTGACCTTCCGCCAGGAGTTCGGCGGTGTGCCCGCCACGCAGGACGGGCTCGTTACCGTCGGCCTGGTCGGAACGGCGGCGAGTGGCTGGAACGTCGCCTATGCGTCGTCGTCGCTGAGCGGCGACTCGACCCTCGCCGGGCAGCCACAGCTTTCGGCCCGACAGGGATGGGTCGCGGCCGCGCGCGATGCCGGGCTCGACGTGTCGCTCGGCGACATCACGAGCTCGACGACCGAGACACGGCTGGACCGTGCTCGAGGCCGACGGAGTCGACGGCGAGCAGCGCACGCGCCTCTCGGCCTTCCCGACGGCTACCGCCGGCGTCGCCCCGGCCTGGGAGACCTACGTGCTCTCCGGCCTTGGCAATGACCCGCTGGCCTACAAGACCTTCGTCGACGCGCGGAACGGCACGATTCTCTTCCGTGAGTCGATCGTCGAGCATGTCCACCAGGAGCAGCCGGAGGCGTTCACGGGCGACCTGCCTGCGGCCGACGGCGGCTGCGGTCCCGAGCACGGGCCGTACACCGCTCCTCCGAACACGGTGTCTGTCGAAGTCGTCGCGTCGGCGACCCTGCCCGCGAACGACATCGTCCTGCACCTGAAGCACAACGGGGTCACGGTCGCCAGCTTCGACAGCGGCTCCAGCCCGGAGGCGATTCACTACGCGCCGGCCGGCGGTGTTCCGGAAGGCGAGTACTTCGCGCAGGTCTGCGATTTCGGCGACGGCGCTCCGGCCCTCGCGCCGACCGGGTACACGGGCACGATCGCGATGAACGACATCGGGGGCGACCCGATTCCGTACCCGCCGAAATGGAAGGTCTTCCCGGCCAATCCTCTGCTTGCGACGCTTCCGGCCGATCCGTGGGGCATCCCCAGCACGGACATCCGAGAGCTTTGGTGCTGGGACTCGAACCTGAACGGCGAGCCGGTCCCGGGTTGCGAGCGTGAGGTGCAGAACTCGGCCTCGCCCGGTCCGTGGGATCACGACATGCGCACGGGCACGCCGACGTTCACGACCCGCGGGAACAACGCGATCTCGGCGGAGGCGTGGTTCAGCCCACTCACGCCCGGCCCGACCGGTTACCGGCCGTTCAGCGCCGATCGCAACTACGACTTCCCGTGGGGGAACACGTGGTACACGAGCGACTGCTCGCCGACCACGTTCACGCCGGGCACGGGCAACGACATCTCGGCGGCGGTCACGAACCTCTTCGTCATGCACAACCGCATGCACGACTGGTCGTACAACCTCGGCTTCACGGAGGAGAACTGGAACTCGCAGGAGTCCAACTTCGGCAACACGTCGCCGAGCCGCGAGAACGACGCCACGATCGGCGACGCCCAGGCGGGCGCCGTCAGCGGCGGCTGGCCGAGCTACCAGGGCCGCGACAACGCCAACATGATCTCGCTGCCCGACGGCGTGCGGCCGATCACCAACATGTACCTCTGGCAGCCGCTCGCCGGCGCGTTCTATTCGCCGTGCGTCGACGGTGACTACGACATGGCCGTCATCGGACACGAGTACGGCCACATGATCGAGAACCGCATGATCGGCAAGGGCGGCACCCGGGCCGGCCACCACGCGGGCGCGATGGGCGAGTCCAACGGCGACCTGAACGGCGTCGAGATCCTCAACGAGTACGGCTTCGTGCCGGTCTCCGGCGAGAACCGCTTCGCGGTCGGCGCGTACGCGACCGGCAACAAGCGCACAGCGATCCGGAACTACGGGATGAACTTCCCGTCGCAGGGAGCGTTCCCGGCTCCGGCCGTGTCGCCCGAGATCGACCCGCTCAACTTCAGCGACATCGGCTACGACATCACGCACGCCCAGGTGCACGCTGACGGTGAGATCTGGAGCGCGACGAACTACGACATCCGCCAGGCGCTGGTGACGAAGTACAACGCGGGCTTCCCCGAGTCCGATGTCGCTCTACAGCGCGACTGCGCGGACGGGATCAACCCGCCCAGCCAGTGCCCGGGCAACCGGCGCTGGGCCCAGCTCATGTACGACGCGTACCTGCTGATGCCGGTGGCGCCGAGCATGCTCGACGCGCGTGATGCGTACCTCGCCGCCGACCGGATGCGCTTCGGCGGGGCCAACCAGCTCGAGCTCTGGGGGGCCTTCGCAAAGCGTGGCTTCGGAGAGGGCGCGTTCAGCACGAACAACAGCCGGGACGAGAGCGACACGGATCCGAAGCCCGACTTCGCGTCGCCCGCGCACAACGAGGCGACCGTGACGTTCCGTGCAGTCGCTCCGGACGAGGCGAACGCGGTCATCGCGAATGCGCGTGTGTTCGTCGGCCACTACGAGGCGCGGATCTCGCCGGTCGCGGACACCGACCCGTCGACGAACGCGCCCGCGCCCGGGGCGAACAACCTCGACGACGTCGCGGCCTTCGTGCCGGGCACGTACGAGTTCGTCGTCCAGGCCAGGGGCTACGGCCACCTGCGTCTGCGCCGCACGTTCGCGGCGGGCCGCGCGTACACGGTGACGTTCTCGTTCCCGACGAACTGGGCGTCGACCGCGAAGGGTGCGACGGCGACCGGCGACGGGACACGGATCCCGGACCTGTTCGACGACACCGAGGCCACGAACTGGGAATCGACGGGCGCGCCGGTCGAGGGCCGGCAGGTGACCGTCGATCTCGGCGGCGGCGTCAAGACCGTTCGCCGCGTCCAGGTGAGCGCGATGCTGCGGACGTACCCCGGCACCCGGACCCGGTCACGCAGAACCGCTTCACGGCACTGCGCCAGTTCGAGATCTGGACCTGCAACGCAAACGACCCCGGCACGGCGAACTGCTCGTTGCCGACCGGGTTCACGCGGATCTACACGAGCCCCGGCAACGCGTTCCCCGGTGGGACGCCGCGGCCGCTCGCTCCGCAGCTGCTGCTCCGCGACTTCGACGTCCCGGACACAGTGCGACCCACGTGCGGATCCGGGTGCTGACGAACCAGTGCACGGGCAACCCGGCCTTCCAGGGCGACCAGGAAGCCGATCCGGCCAGTAACTCCGACTGCCGGCTCGGGACGGCGCCGCTCCTCACGCCGAAAGACAAGGACGTGCGGATCGCCGAACTGCAGGTCTACAGCCGCAACTAGTCGCGCTAAAGGGGAGGGAGCGAGGGCCGGCCGAAACGCCGGCCCTCTCCTTTTTCGCCTGCACCAGCGTAAAGTGCGTACGTGGCCGTCTCGCAAGAGGAGAAGCGGCGCCAGATCCTGGACGCTGCGGTCCGTGCGTTCGCCCGCAAGGGCTATCACGCTTGCCGTGTGGGGGAGATCGCCGAGGAGGCCGGCGTCGCCTACGGGCTCGTCTACCACTACTTCAGCTCGAAGGAAGAAGTGCTGAAGACGATCTTCCGCGACACCTGGACACTGATGCTCGCGCGCATCGCCGAGATGGAGGCCGACGGCGAGCCCGCGAGCGAGCAGGTTCGGAAGGTGACCGCGCTCCTCCTGCGCACCTGGAAGCGCGATCCCGATCTCGTTCGGGTTCTCGTGCGCGAGGTCACGCGTTCGCCCGAGCAGCTCCAGCAGGAGATCGAGGAGATCGGGCACGCCTACGAGGCTCTCGAGCGGATCATCCGCCGCGGCCAGGAGAACGGCGAGTTTCGCTCCGAGCTCGACCCGCAGCTCGCGGCCACCGTCTTCTACGGAGCGCTCGAGGAAGTGCTCACCGGCTGGGTGATGGGACTGCTGCCGGACGATGAGGACGAGGTGGCCAAGGCCGAGCAGGCAGTCGTCAGCCTGCTCTGTGACGGCTTGCTCGCCCCCCGCTAGCTGTCTAAACCTACTTAAGCCTCTTCGAGCCTTATCGGCAATTCTGCTGCGATTGATTCGTCAATCAACGGTGACGAATTACAGATTGATTTGTCAGTCAATCCGCGAATAGTGCAGAGAATTTTCCGGAACCCGTATCCGTTTCGAAAAGACTTGCGTTTTTCAGATGGCGCCTTGATAATCGCGCGCAGTTTTTAGCGCCGGTACGCACAGACGCGAGAAACCCCCAGGGCAAAACGGAGAAAACAACGGGAGGGCAAGCGCAATGCGCATCCTGAGAGTGGTGGCAGCACTTGGCGTGGCTGCAGGTCTCGCCGCGACCCCGAGCACGGGTGTAGTGGACAGAGCTTCGTCGTTCGACCTCGGCCCCAGTGCGAAGGCGGAGGGAGCCACGCCTCTGGCGAACTACCAGGCCAAGGGCGACAACCTGGTCCGGCTCCTCGCCGGAGCGTTCGATCCGGCTGGAGGCTCGTTGCCGGCAGGTTCGGGCATCGGTCTTCGCGACCGCTCGACACTGCCGGCGGACACGCCGCAGTACTGGCTCGTCCAGGTGCGCGACGAACGCTATGCAGATGTGGTCAGCGCTGTGAACAGGGCCGGCGGGCAGATCGCCGGAACGGTTCCTGACAGCACCTACATGGTGCGCGCGACTCCCTCGCAGCGTGACGAGATCGCGTCCAGCGGCGCAGTCCGGTGGGCGGGTTACTACCAGCCCGCCTGGCGCATCCCGGTCGCAGCTGCCGGCAAGCCCGGCCTGCTGGAGCTCTCGGGCCGGCAGAGCTATCGCGTCCATGCCTTCTCGGACGATCCTGCGCGCGGAGCGGTCGGTCGCGCCGTGACGCAGATGAACGGCGTCAAGGTTCTCCGGGATGAAGGCGTCGTCGTCGACATCGAGGCGACGGCCGCACAGATTCCCGCGATCGCAGCTCTCCCGGCCGTGGAGTGGATCGGCACGCCGCCCCGGGTCGTCAAGCACAACATGAACGCCCGCTGGGTCAACGACACGGGCGTTCGCGACCTCTATGCCGCGACCGCGCCTGGGCGCCTGAACGGTGCCGGGCAGACGGCTGCTGTCGCCGACACGGGCGTCAACTACAAGCTCGACCTGAACGGTCGCGCGCACATCAACTTCCGCGACTGCGATGCAGCAGGCGTCTGCAAGGAGGCGATCTACACGCAGACCGCTCCGGGCAACACGCCGGCGGAGATGGAGAGCATCCAGAACCACAACACCGGGCACCGCAAGATGGTCGCCTACTTCGACCTCGGCGACGCGGGACCGAACATGTTCGACGAGTCGTCGCACGGGACGCACACAGGCGGCTCCATCGACGGCGACAAGCCACCGTACGGCACGTGGCAGAGCGCCGACGGCATGGCGCCGGCCGCGAAGCACGTCCACCAGAACATCGCCACGACGAGCGGCGGTCTCGGCGGGCTACCCGGCCGACGAGTACAACATGTTCCGCCAGGCCTACCGGCCCCGGAATCCGGCGGGCGTCCCGACGACCTGGACACCGGGCGACTACTCGAATTACCTCCCGAACGAGGACGCGCGCACCCACAACAACTCGTGGGGGTCGATCACGGGGGTCGTCGACGACGGCACCGCGATGCGCTTCGACCGCTTCGTCTGGGACCACGAGGACATGGTCATCGTCGTCTCCGCCGGCAACGGCGGGCCGGGCGCGTCCACGATCGGACGCCGTCGGTCGCCAAGAACGACATGTCGAGCGGCGCGTCCGCGAACGGGCGCCAGCCGATGGTCTCGATCGACTCGATGGCGTGCGTTCTCGTCGCACGGCCCGACCCTCGACGGTCGCTTCGGCGCTGACCTCGCCACCCCCGGCCAGATCGTCGTCTCGTCCAAGGGCGGCACCGTGGACGACGAGCACACCGCTCAGGGCACGTCGATGTCGGCGCCGATCCTCACCGGTCTCTCGACGCTCGTCCGCCAGTACTTCTACGACGGCTACGGCCCCGCCGGAGGCAAGGGGTTCGCGGGCGGCATCGGCAAACCTCGCGCGTCGCCACAACCCGAGTGCGGCGCTCGTCAAGGCGTCACTCGTCAACGGCGCCGAGCGCATGCGCGGCTGGTACTCGGGCGACGAAGGAACGGCCAGCGTGCGCTCGACGGCCAGTGGCCTTCGGCCGGCCAGGGCTTCGGCCGCGTGAACCTCGACAATTCCCTCTACTTCTCCAACGACCCGACGAACAACTGGTACCGCGACGTCTGGCGCAGCGACGCCGAAGCCTTCGCGGCCGGTGTCGGGGCGACCCGCTCGTATCGCGATCCAGGTCCAGGCGGGCTCGCCGCTCGACATGACTCTCGGATGGACCGACGCGCCGAGCCTGCTTCCCGCCGGCACGCCGGCCCTCGTCAACAACTTGAACCTGACGGTGACAGGGCCAGGCGCTCGACGTACGTCGGGAACAACATGAACAGCAGGTCGACCGCGGGCGTCGCCGTCGCGGAGACGCTCGCCAGGTCTGGCAGTCGCCGACGCGGTGAACCCGAACGAGCGGATCCGGATCGCAAACCCGCCCACAGGCACGTACACGATCACCGTGACCGGAGCCTCCGTCCTGCAGGGCACACAGGGCTTTGCGCTGGCGGCGAGCGGGCGGATCTCAGCCCCGGGCTCGAACTTCACGCCTGGCCCGGCACGGCAGCGTGATGCGTCGGGCACACCGACGATCTCGAACGTCAACGTCGAGCCGATCAGCTCGAACACCGCAAGGTCGTCCGCTTCTCGACCAACGAGCCGACCACGGCGACGGCCACGGCCGGCGGTAACACGTACATCGACTCGTACAACGTCGGCGCGGGCGGCTTCCCGGGGCTGAACGAGGCGACGATCGAGACATCGGCGGAGTACGGCGACAAGCCGGTTGCTCGGGACGAGCCACGAGATCCTGATGACGGCACTGTCGCCGGGCCAGACCTACTCGATTGCGCTGGCCGCGACGTGACCTGGCGTCGAACACGCGGAACGCATCGGTCTCGCACACGAGCCCGGCTCTGGCGTACCAGGCGGACGCGCCGGACATCGGCTACTTCTCCAGCGGCCCAACGGCGCGGCCCAGTTCCGGACAGGGACGCAGATGTACGCGGGCACCGCCTATGTCGATCCGCTCGACACGGTCGTTCCAACGGCACCTCGGCGCATGGATGTTCCGCGTGCCGCAGGCGCGATCGACCCGAACGCGATCACCGGTGCAGTCGTCGAGACGACGAGCCGGCACAACTGGGTCGTCCAGTACAACGGCCGATCCGCAGATGTCACGGTCGACCTGCTCAACGAGTCGGTCGAGCCGAGCTGGGGGACGCAGAACTACGACGGCATCCGTGGCGCTGCCGCGACGGCCCGCGTCTTCCCCGAGACCGGCTACGAGCGAGGCGGCGGAACAGAAGTACGCGTTCACGTTCAACTGCTCCGACCTCGCGGCTCTGAAGGCGAGCCTGTCGACGGTCGACGGCGGAGAGCGCAAGGCGGCGTTCCGCTACGAGGCGACCAGACCGAGGCGCATCGCTCCTCGCGATGGACTTCGGGTTCAACCGCCGCTCGAGCGGGCCTGACTATCGGCCGCGGCTCCTGCTGTTCAGCGGCACGAGCTACCCGACCGGCGAGGGCTGCGACGCGAACGCCCCGGCGCCCGGTGATCGAACGAGATCGGGATCCAGGAAGGCCTCACCCCGGCTCGGTGACGGTCACCTGGCGGACGGACAACGTCGCGTCCGACTCGTTCGTCCTCTTCCGCGAGCAGGGAACCAGCCAGTGGACGCAGGTCGGCACTCCGGCCCGGACGCGCATCCATCAGGTGCAGGTGCAGGGCCTCGACTCGTCCAAGCTCTACGAGTTCGTCGTCCGTTCGAGGGCGTGCAACGGCGCCACGACGACGGACGAGCAACGGTGGGGCGGGCTACGACTTCTACCGCCACGCACCCGACCCGGGCCCGCGCACCCAGCACGGCTCGACCTTCGACTTCGAGACCGGAGCCGAGGGCTGGACGGCGGCGAGCACGACGGCCAGGACCAGGCTGGTCTGAAGTCGGAGTGGGCACGCGGCGCGACGGGCGACGGGGGGTCGGCGACCGGCTGGCACGTCGCGAGCACGACACTCGGCGTGCCGTGGTACCACAACTTCAACGAGACGACCCTGACGGCGCCTGCACCGGTCTCGTTCGGCACGGACGGGCTGGCAGCGGTCGAGTTCTCGATGGCCCTCGACTCGGAGCCGACGTTCGACTTCCTGTACGTCGACTACTCGACGAACGGCGGGGCCTCGTGGACGGAAGCGGCGCACTTCGACGGGAACAACGGCTACCCGGACGTACAGCCGCGACCGACGCCAGGTTCGGAATCCCGGGCGGCGGGGTCCTCGTCCGGTTCCGCTTCAAGTCGGACGAGCTGTTTCGTCCCCGGCCCACATGGGCGCGTCGATCGACCGCGTCACGTATGCCTCGTATCCGAACGCACCGCCGGGGGTCACGGAGGACCTGCCGCTGACCGGGCCCGTGCCGCCCCCGTCGGCGAACGCGACCGGGCTGACCGGCCCCTGCCACGCGCGGCGGACCGGCCTCGGCGGCCGACGTCGCGGCCGGAACCGGCTCGTGCACGGTCGACTCGCTCTGCGGCCGGATCTCCGCGTGAGCAACCTGGCGACGAACGACAACCGGCCGCGATGACGGAAGCAGCGTTACTGATCACGGCGACCGTGCAGCAACGCCGGCGGACATCCGGCTGCAGCAGCTCAGACCGAGATCAAGCGGGACGGAACGCGATGGTTCTCGGACGGCTCGACCGCGGCGCTGGTGCCGGGCCAGTCGGCGAACGTGACTCGGCCGAATGGGACCCGCGCGCATCAGGCGGGCGACCACGTGATCCGCGCGAGTGCGGACTGGAACAGCGCGGGTCGGCGCGAGTCCGACGAGGCGAACAACAGCGCTGAGATCACGTTCACCGTCCGCGGCAACCGCATCCGGAACGGCGACTTCGAGCCGACGCGGACAGCAACAGAGCCCGGACAGCTGGAGCAGCTCGAGCACTGGTGCCGGGACGGCCAGCTGGAGCAGGGAGGCAGCGACGGGACGCACAGCGCGTCCTTGACCGGGAACGGCGGGAACGCCTGAGTGCAGGGCTCACCGAGCTGGACGAGTAGCCCGGTGGCGGTGACTCCCGGCGAGACGCTGGAGCTCGCCGCCGCGGTCCGCACCGAGGCGTCTCTCCTGCCCCGAGCGCCGGTCTCGTCTACCTGGGTTCGACTCGGCCAGGTGCTCGGAACGGTGCGTCTGCTGACCGCCCCGCTCGCACCGGACGGTTTCGTACCGCTCAGTGAAGTGGTGACGATGCCGCTCGGCGTCGCCCAGGTGCAAGTCTTCCTGGCCGGGTTCGCAGCCACAGACAGCGCAACCGGACGGAACCGTCACCTTCGACGAGGTGGGGCTCTTCGCGCTGTAAGGCGATCCCGGGCTTCTCCGCCCAAGGGGACGAGGGCCGGCTCTTGCCGGCCCTCGTCGATTGGTCCGTGTAGTTGGGGCTACCGGCTTGCGCGGCAGTCTTCGGCTTGGCCGTCTTGCGGCCGTACTGCTTGATGAACGATTCGACGGCGTCGTAGGCGTCAGGTCGTCCTGGATCTGCTTCGGCGGCGACTTCATCAGGTACGCGCTCGGCCCCTCGAGGGCGCCGCCGACGCCGTTGTCGAGGGCGAGCTTCGCGAGCCGGACGGCGTCGATGACGATGCCGGCCGAGTTCGGCGAGTCCCAGACCTCGAGCTTGAGCTCGATGTTGAGAGGCACGTCTCCGAAGCCGGAGCCCTCCATGCGGATGTAGGCCCACTTGCGGTCGGTCAGCCAGGGAACGTAGTCCGAGGGGCCGACGTGGACGTTCTTCGCGCCGAGGTCGTAGTCGAGCATCGACGTGACCGCGTTCGTCTTCGAGATCTTCTTCGACTCGAGGCGATCGCGCTCCAGCATGTTCAGGAAGTCCGAGTTGCCGCCGACGTTCAGCTGCATCGTCTTGTCGAGGTGCACGCCGCGCTCGCGGTAGAGGCTCGTCAGCACGCGGTGGGTGATGGTCGCGCCGACCTGGGACTTGATGTCGTCGCCGATGATCGGGAGGCCCTTCTCCTCGAATTTCTGCCCGTAGTAGCCGCCCTTCGCGATGAAGACGGGCATGCAGTTCACCATCGCGCAGCCGGCCTGCAGGATCTGCTCGGTGTACCACTTCGTCGCCTCTTCGGAGCCGACGGGAAGGTAGTTGACGACGACGTCGGTGCCGGTCTCCTGGAGGATCCCGACGACGTCGTCGGTGTCGCCGGGCGCCTTCTCGACGACCTCGGAGATGTACTTGCCGAGCCCGTCGTGCGTCATCCCGCGCGACACGGTGATGCCCGTCTTCGGCACGTCCGAGAATTTGATCGTGTCGTTGGGATGCGCCCAGATCGCCTCGGACAGCTCCTTGCCGACCTTGTCCTTGGTGACGTCGAAGGCCGCGGTGAACTCGATGTCGCGGACGTGGTAGCCGCCGAGATCGACGTGCATGAGGCCGGGGACGAACTGGTCCGGGGCCGCGTCCTTGTAGTACTCGACGCCCTGGAGCAATGAGTTGGCGCAGTTGCCGACGCCGATGATCGCGACGCGCACCTTGTCCTTCGACCGCGCCTTGCCGTTTTGACTGCCGTTCCGTTGAGCCATTGGTTCCTTTCTGCGAAGCGAAGCGCCGCCGAGTTGCTCGGTCAGCGCTTCGACGATGACCTTGTTCGTGCTGCTCTTCCGCTCGCGCGCATCGGCGTCGAGCCGTTGCTTGAGCTTGGGAGGGACGCGGAGCAGGACCACGCCCGTGTCGCCCGGGACGTTTCCCTTCCGTCCGCTCGGCTGGAAGGCGACGCCGTAGCGCTCGGCGAGGAGCTCGACCGCGATGTCGTTCAGCGTGCTCTCGCGTCGCGCAACTTCGCGCGCGAGGCGGCGCTTGAGGGCGGAGGGCATCCGCACGAGGACGCTGGTGAGTTCTCTTCGAGGCATTGTGCTAGCAGTGGGTCGCTGCTAGCAGAGAGTATCAGCGTTCCCGCAGTTGCGTGCGAACTGATAGCACTCTTTGCAGAACGGTGATCCACGCCGTCACTGCTAGCAGATAGATCGCCCACGGGAGAGCGCCCCACGGTGCTAGCACGAGCCCGGACACGATGACCACGACCCGCTCGGCGCGGCTGCCGATGCCGACGTCGCCCTTGAGGCCCAGCGCTTCGGCACGTGCCCTGGTGTAGCTGACGAGGAACGAGCCCCCGATCGCGGCGATCGCGAACGCGAGCGCGACCTGGTTTCCATCGCGCGCGAAGACGAGCGCGATGGCTCCGAGCATGAACCCTTCGCCGACGCGGTCGGTAGTCGAGTCCAGGAACGCTCCGAAAGGCGTGGCTTTCCTGCTTCGCCGCGCGAGCGCCCCGTCGAGGATGTCCAGGATCGACCCGATCGTGAAGAGCGTCGCGCCCGTCCAGTAGCGCCGCCAGCTCGTGGCGGTACTCGAAGTAGACGATGACGCCGGAGACGATGCAGAGCGCGACTCCGGTCGCCGTCAGCGCGTTGGGCGAGACCCGAGTGCGCGCCAGGCCCTCCATCGAGCGCGCGGCGAGACGGCGCACTCCGACCGTGTAGCCCTCCTTGAGGCGCCCGAGCCCTTCCGGGCTGCTCATGGCGCGGCTACGCCGGCGCCGGCGACGGGTCGCGCGAGACGATCCGCCGCAGCTCGCGCCGGTTGACGACGGCGGCCGCGACGCCCGCGACCGCGATGCCGGCCAGGATGTCGAGCCAGAAGTGGTTGCCCGTCGCCATGACGGCGAACCAGACCCACGCCGGCCAGAGCAGGCAGAGCGCCTTCAGCCAGAGCGGCCGGACGAGCAAGGCGAGGGCAACGCCGACGATCAGCGAATCCGCGGCATGCAGGCTCGGCATGGCGGCATACGGGTTCGAGCCCCACTGGATGATCCCGCTTTCGTGGCTGATCGAGAACTGGGAGAGGCTGTCGACGAAGCCGAGGTCGGGGAACATCCGCGGCGGCGCCGTCGGGACGAGGACGTAGCCGACGAGCCCGATCAGGTTCGCCAGGATCAGCGTGTTGCGCAGCGGCTTGAACGACTCGTTCCGGCGCAGGTAGACCCAGAGCATGACCAGCGCGAGAACGGTGAACTGCGACTGCCAGTACGTCCACGACGTGAGGGTCAGCAACAGGTCCGACGAATGGACGAAGCTCTGCAGCGAGAGCTCCCAGAGGCCCGTGAACCCGCGCTCGACGTTCGCGACCCAGAGGCCGTTGTCGAACGCCGCGTAGGCGTCGTGGTCCGCCATGTTGCGGGCGACTGCGGTACGCGTAGATGAACCCGAACCAGATCCCGATCTGGAGGAGCAGATCGAGGATTCCGTTCGGGAGCACGCGACGGCTGGCGGCAGTGGCGGCTGTCACAGAGACTGATTCTAGACTGTCGTGCGGCCATGCCTGTTGAGCATTACTCGGAACAGCTGATTCGAAGGTCTGGATTCGCGGATGCGCGATTCCCCGCGGGGTACGACGCGCACCGTCCCTCTCCGCCGCCGGCGCTGCTCGATCTGTTGTGCCTGGAGGCACAAGTTGAGCGGCCGCGGCTCGTCGTCGATCTCGGCAGCGGTACAGGCCTGTCGACGCGCGCCTGGGCAGACCGGGCCGACGAAGTCGATCGGTGTCGAGCCGAGCAAGACAGATGCGCTTGCGGGCCGAAGAGGCGACCGAGGCGTCGAACGTCCGGTACGTCCAGGCCTATGCCGATCAGACCGGCCTGCCGGACGGGACGGCCGACATCGTCACGTGCTCGCAGTCCTTTCACTGGATGGAGCCCGGTCCGACCCTCGCTGAGATCGCGCGCGTCCTCCGGCCCGGCGGCGTGTTCGCTGCCTACGACTACGACTGGCCTCCTGTCGCGCACTGGGAGGTGGAGGCGGCTTTCGAGGAGCTGCTCGTTCGAGTGCTCGACAGCCGGAAGGACCGCCTCGGGTACGTGACGGTGGCCGAGAAGGAGGGCCATCTCGAGCGCATGCGCGCGAGCGGGCACTTCCGGTTCACGCGCGAGGCGCTCGTCCACAGCCGCGAGAGTGGCGGCGCCGAGAGAATCGTCGGCATGGCGTTCAGCCTCGGGCCGCTGACCGTTCTGCTCGAGGGCGGCATGACCGAGGAGGAGCTCGGGCTCGCACGGCTGCGAGAGGTCGCCGCGAAGGCCCTCGGTGATCGCGAGGTGGGGTGGTTCATGTGCTACCGCGTCCGGCTCGGCGTCAAGTAGCTCTGCTCGTCGCGGTCGCGGCGCTCGGAGGCTGTGCGGGCAGCGATCGGTTCGGCGGGGCTTCTCCGAGTGAGATCCACTGGCTCGAGCGGCTGGCCGACTGGCAGCAGCGGACCGGCGAGGCGGGGCGGACGTGGACGAGGTCTACCTCGCGATCCTCGGCGGGGACGATCGCCTGCGCGCTCGCCTCGACGAGGTGCTCCGCCCGATCCGAGAGTGCTCGAAGCGCCTCCGCGAGGACGTCGGCGAGGTGCCGACCCCACGCTTCGAAGCCGGCTATGCGCTCATCCGGCGCGCCTGCAAGCGATTCGAGGCCTTCGCGGATGCGTTCGAGCGCTCCCTCTCCGCGGACGATCCGAGCTCCGCGCTCCAGGAGATCGACACGGCGAACACCGAAGGCACCGAGCTCATCGTCCGAGCGGGTCAACTCATCGAAGCGCGCCTGACCGCGAACCGGCCCTTACCGCGGGTCGGCGGCGTCAGCGAGGCGAGCCGGGTCGAGCCGCGCTTCAGCAGGATCGGAAGCGAGCTCGCGCGCAAGCAGGTCGAGGTGCGGTGCTGGTCGGAGAGCGAATGGCCGCGCGTCGCGGGCGAGTTGGGCGCGTACATCGGCACGAACGACATCGGCGCCTTCGCGCAGACAGACACCGCCCGCGCGAGCCTGGCTCCGGAGACCTGCCGCGCGCTGGCCGGCTTCCCCTACGAGCGCGAGCGCCCCGAGAGCGGCGACGCCCTCGACGAGGTGGCCTACGCCGTCGGCGTCCTGGCCCATGAGTCCGAGCACTTGCTCTCGGCTGTGGCGAGCGAGGCCGACACGGAGTGCTACGGCATGCAGGAGATCCGGAGGGTCGCCCGGCGTCTCGGAGCGGACGCCGCCTACGCGCTGGCACGCGGTACTGGTTCGAGCTCTACCCCTCGGAGCCCTCGGACTACAAGTCAGGCGAGTGCGTCAACGGCAGGTCGCTGGACGCAAACCCGCAAAGCTCGCGCTGGCCTTAGCCGCCGATTTGGCTCATCGAGCGCGACGCGCGGACGAAGCCCGCGTCGTTGATCTTGTGCTTCAGCTCCTTGTGCCGGACGGCGAAACGAATCGCCTGCTCCAGCTCCGCGTCGCTCGCGCCCGAGCGCAGCGGCTCCTTGAGGTCCCACTCGCGGCGCGAGAAGAGACACGTGCGGAGCTTTCCGTCGGCGGTGAGCCGGATGCGGTCGCAGGAAGAGCAGAAGGGCTCGGACACCGGGTTCACGAAGCCGATCTCGCCGGCGCCGTCGGCGAACCGGTACCGCTTCGCGGTCGACGACGGCTTCGCCGGGATCTCGACGAGCGGCCCAGTGCTCCTCGATCAGGGCCCGGATCTCGCCGCCCGTGAGGACGTCGTCCTGCTTCCAGGCCTCGTCGGCGTCGAGCGGCATGAACTCGATGAACCGGACGACGTAGGGCTTCCGGCGGGCCAGCTCGGCCAGCGCGGGAACCTCCTCCTCGGTGAAGCCGCGAATCGCCACGCAGTTGACCTTGATCGGTCGCAGCTCGGGATAGCGCTCGGCCTCGGCCAGCCCGGTCAGCACCTTGTCGAGCGCGTCGCGTCGCGTGATCTCGGCGAAGCGGACGTGCGAGAGCGAGTCGAGCGAGACGTTCAGCCGGCGCAACCCTGCTTCGACGAGCGGCCCGCAGAAGCGGTCGAGGAGGACGCCGTTCGTCGTCAGCGAGAGGTCGTCGACGCCCGGGATCCCGGCCAGCATCGAGACGAGGGTCGGGAGGTCGCGCCGCGCGAGTGGCTCTCCGCCGGTGAGCCGGACCTCGGACACGCCCATCCGGGCGAGCACTCCGACGAGACGAGCCAGCTCCTCGAACGTGAGGAGCTCGTCGCGGCCGAGCCACTCCAGGCCCTCCGCGGGCATGCAGTAGCGGCAGCGGAAGTTGCACTTGTCGGTCACCGACACGCGCACGCTGGCGATCTGGCGCTCCCACGAGTCTACGAGCGGCTCCACGCGGAGAGCGTAGCTTGAGGTTTCGGCAGGCACCACCAGGAGGAACTACCCTTGTGAACCGCCAAGTTTGCGGTGGTTACTACCTCGAAAGGAAGGAACCACATGTCCGATTGGCAACAAGAAACTCCAGCGGCCCCGGAAGAGGGCGGCACAGAAGGCGGCGGCGACGACGCCGGAACTGACACGGGTGGCGGCCAGGAAGGTGGCGGCGACTCGGGCGGCGGCGGCGACGACATGGGCGGCGAGAGCGCCTAGTCCTACGTCTCGCTTTCTCGTTGATCTTCGGAGGCGCCCTGCGGGGCGCTTCCGTCGTTAGGCGCGCCGTGGCGGCAATCGACGACTGGCTGCCGCGGTTCGACGTTCACGAGCGGCACGAGACCGACCTGCCGATTCCACCGGAGCGAGCGCTCGAGCTCGTGCTCTCGCTCCCTGCGGCTTCGGGCTCGATCGTCCGGCTGCTGTTCGGCGCCCGCGGCATGATCGCCCGGGACGAGTCGCTCGAGCGGTTCTTTCTCGCACACCGGTTCGTCGTCCTGTCGCGATCGCCGACTGAGTTCGTGGCCGGAGCCGTGGGCGCGGTCTGGCGGCCGCGCGGCGGGCTGGTTCACCTCGACGGAGCAGACGCCTGGCGAAACGCGAACGTGCCGGGCACGATCAAGGC
Source organism: uncultured Actinomycetes bacterium (assembly GCA_963771725.1). Classification (GTDB taxonomy): domain Bacteria; phylum Actinomycetota; class Thermoleophilia; order Gaiellales; family Gaiellaceae; genus VAXT01. The sequence goes on from CAVYUO010000004.1 coordinate 221,618, forward strand.
GGCGGTCGACTTCCGGGCCGAGCCGACCGCGACCGGCTCTCGGCTCTCCACGGAAACACGTGTCCTCGCGAGCGACGCCCGCGCCCGCAGGGCCTTCCGCCTTTACTGGCTCGTCGTCGGCCCGTTCTCGGCGCTCATCCGCCGGCGCTGGCTGGCGGCGGCGATGGCGGCGGCGAAGCGCTCGGCGGCGCCGTCCGCGTAGCCGAGGAAGAGCGAGGGCTCGGTGAGCTCGACCTCGAGCACGACCGGGCCGGGAAGCAGGTCGACCCGTGCGTACAGCAGCTCGTCTCGCGGGAACGGGACCAGCGGACAGGGCGTGCTCCGCGAGCGCGAGCTCCTCTGGCGAGGGCTCGGTGGGGGTGATCCGCTCCTCGACGTAGAGGCCCGGCGGCCGGGCTCGCCGCCCGGTGCGAGGATCGGAGCCTTCCGCACGGCATGCGAGAAGACGCCGCCCGTGTAGATGAGTGCGATCTCGCCGCTCGTGGTCGACCGCCTCGAGGTACGGCTGGACCATCACGGTCTTGCCGGCACCGTGCAGGTCGGCGACGTGCTCGAGCGCGCTCCCGTCGCCCGCGTCGTAGCGCGCTGCCCCGATCGAGCCGGCTCCGACCGCCGGCTTGACGACGAACGGATGCGCTCGGGGCCTGAAACGAAGAGCCCGGCTCGAGGAAGACGGTCGGGATCGCGTCGAGACCGAGCGTCGTCAGGTAGCGCTTGTCGGTGTTCCAGCGCAGGACCTGCCGGCGCGTTGAGCACGTGCGGGACCGATTCCGCCCAGCCGAGGAACTGCTCCCGCCGGTCCGGGTAGTCCCACGTGGAGCGGACGACGACGAGGTCGAATCCCGACCAGTCGACGCCCGGGTCGTCCCAGACCGCCGGCACGGCCCTCGACGTCACGGGCCGCCAGCGCCTCGATCAGCGCGGGCGCGTCCTCGTCGCCGTCGGGCACCTCGGCGCAGGTGGCGAGCGCGATCTTCAGCTCAGAAGGTCCACTCGCCGTCTTGCTGGACGATCTCGCCGTCGCACTCGATGCGGCCGCCGTTCCGCAGCTCCTTGACCATGTCCCAGTGCGTGGCGCTCTTGTTCTTGCCGCCCACGAAGGGCAGGCCCGCGCCGACGGCGAGGTGGATCGTCCCGTACATCTTCTCGTCGAACAGCGTGTTCTTCATGAACTTCTGGATGCCCGGGTTGCAGCCGATGCCGAACTCGCCCAGCACGCGGGCGCCCTCGTCCCGGTCGAGCGCGGCGATCAGGGCATCCTCGTTCGCCGTCGCCGAGGCCTCGACGACCCGGCCTCCCTCGTAGCGCATGCGCACGCCCTCGCACACGTCTGGCTCTCGCACGGCCGGGTACTCCGAGAACGTGACGACTCCCTCGGTCGAATCCTCGACCGGCGAGTAGAAGACCTCGCCGCCCGGCATGTTCACGCGGCCGTCGTCGACGTGGCCGTCTCGGCCGGCGATGCTGAAGCGAAGGTCGGTCTCGTGGCCGACGATCCGCACCTCGTCGGCCTGGTCGAAACGCTCCTTGATCCGCTGCATCTTCTCGCCCTCCGCGTCCCAGTCGAGGAGGACGGTGCCCCAGAAGAACTCCTCGAAGGCGCGGAAGCTCATGCCCGCGTCCTGTGCCATCGCCGGAGTGGGGAAGCGGCACGTCAGCCACGGCACGTCGAAGTTGAGACGCCGCTCGAGGAACGGGTGGGCCGCCTGGGCGAGGAGCTTGCGGCGGTCGAGGGGCAGGTCGACGCCTTCGCGGGTGTTCTCGGGCGCGCCCACGTAGACCCAGGCGTCCACGCTCTCCTCGGTCGCGACCCGCAGCGGTGACCGCTCTCCGAGCATCTCCACGGGCGCCTCGGACGCCCAGATGTACTCGTAGGGCCAGCGTTCCTCCATGTAGCTGAGTCGCACGATCGGCCAGGCGCCGCGCCGGGCGACTCGCCGAACGATCTCCTCGACGAGCGGACGCGCGAGCGGGCTCGACGCGATTTCCACCTGCCAGCCCGGTTTGGGGTCGAGCGACCGCTCGACGATCAGGTCTGCGTACTGGGAAATACGCGGATCGGCCATCTACCTTGCTATACTCCGACTTAGATTTCTTACAAGCAATGACTTAGAAACGGAGGAACCTCTCTATGGCAAAGACGATTGGTATCGACCTCGGGACGACCAACTCCTGTATGGCCGTGCTCGAGGGCGGTGAGCCTACCGTCATTCCGAACGCCGAGGGCGGGCGCACCACACCGTCCGTCGTCGCGTTCACGAAGGACGGCCAGCGACTCGTCGGCCCGCCGGCGAAGCGCCAGCAGGTGACGAACCCTCAGAACACGGTCTTCTCGATCAAGCGGTTCATGGGCCGCAAGTACGAAGAGGTCTCGGAGGAGATGAAGATCGTCCCCTACGAGGTCGTTCAGGGCGAGAACGGCGACGTGCGCGTGCGCGCCGAGGGCACGGAGTACGCCCCGCCGGAGATCTCGGCGATGATCCTGCAGAAGCTGAAGACCGACGCCGAGGCGTATCTCGGCGAGCCGGTCTCGGACGCGGTCATCACCGTTCCGGCCTACTTCAACAACGCGCAGCGCGAGGCGACGAAGGACGCCGGCAAGGTCGCCGGCCTCAACGTCGTCCGCATCATCAACGAGCCGACCGCGGCCGCTCTCGCCTACGGGCTGGAGAAGGAGAACGACCAGACGATCCTGGTCTTCGACCTGGGCGGCGGCACGTTCGACGTCTCGATCCTCGACCTCGCCGAGGGCGTTTACGAGGTGAAGGCCACGAACGGCGACAACCACCTCGGCGGCGACAACTTCGACAAGGCGGTCGTCGACTGGATGGTCGCCGAGTTCAAGAAGGACCAGGGCATCGACCTGTCCACCGACAAGATGGCGCTTCAGCGTCTCTACGAGGCGGCTGAGAAGGCCAAGATCGAGCTGTCGTCCACGATGACGACGCAGATCAACCTGCCGTTCATCACGGCGACGCAGGAGGGGCCGAAGCACCTCGACCTGCAGCTCACGCGCGCGAAGCTCAACGAGCTGACCGCCGACCTGCTCGCTCGGACCGTCGAGCCCACGAAGCAGGCGCTCGCCGACGCGGGCCTCGAGCCTTCGGCGATCGAGCACGTGGTCCTCGTCGGCGGCATGACCCGCATGCCGGCCGTCGTCGACAAGGTCAAGGAGCTGATCGGCAAGGACCCGCACAAGGGCGTGAACCCGGACGAGGTCGTCGCCGTCGGCGCGGCCATCCAGGGCGGCGTCCTCAAGGGCGAGGTCAAGGACGTGCTCCTGCTCGACGTGACTCCGCTCTCGCTCGGCATCGAGACGAAGGGCGGCGTGTTCACCAAGCTGATCGAGCGCAACACGACCATCCCGACGCGTAAGTCCGAGGTCTTCACGACGGCCGAGGACAACCAGCCCGAGGTGCAGGTGCACGTGGGCCAGGGCGAGTCCGAGATGATCGGCTTCAACAAGACGCTCGGCAAGTTCAACCTCACCGGCATCCCGCCCGCACCGCGCGGCATGCCGCAGGTCGAGGTCACGTTCGACATCGACGCGAACGGGATCATCAACGTCTCCGCCAAGGACCTCGGGACGGGCAACGAGCAGCAGATCCGCATCGAAGGCGGCTCGGGCCTGAACGAGGACGAGGTGCAGCGGATGATCTCCGAGGCCGAGACGCACGCCGACGAGGCGCACAAGCTGCGCGAGCTCGCCGACGCGCGGAACATCGGCGAGCAGCTCGCGTACCAGACCGAGCGCACGCTCAAGGAGCACCGCGAGACCCTCGACGAGGCCGAGGCCTCGACGATCGAGGGTCGCGTCATGGAGCTGAAGGCAGTGCTCGACAGCTCGGACGTGAACGAGATCAAGCAGAAGACCGAGGCGCTGCAGGAGGCCTCGCACAAGCTCGCCGAGGCGGTCTACGCGCAGGCAACCGCGCAGCAGCAGGCTTCCCCCGGCGGCAACGGCACGGCGTCGGTTGACGACGAGGTCGTCGAGGACGCCGACTACGAGGTCATCGACGAAGAGGAGGCGAAGACCTCGTAATGCCGGAGGAGGTCGAGAACAGCGAAGAGGAGCTCGTCGAGGAGCTCGACGAGACCGAGGCGCTGCGGGCCGAGAACGAGGAGCTGATCGACACGCTCCAACGGGTCAAGGCCGAGTTCGACAACTACCGCAAGCGGGCGGCGCGCGATCAGGAGAGCCTGGTCGCGCGCGCCCACGAGCGGCTGGTCAAGGAGCTCCTGCCCGTCCTGGACGACCTGGAGCGGGCGCTCGGCGCCGCCGAGCAGCACGAGGAGGCGAAGCTGGAGGACGGCGTTCGGCTCGTGCACCGCTCCCTGGCCGAGGCCCTGACGCGCGAGGGCCTGGCCGAGATCGAGACCGTGGGCAAGTTCGACCCACACGTCCACGAGGCGCTGCTCACGCAGCCGTCCGAGGCCGAGGAGGGGTCCGTGATCGAGGTCCTGCAGAGGGGCTACAAGCTCGGCGACCGCGTGCTGCGCCCGGCACGGGTGGTGGTCGCCGGCCCGAAGGAGACGGGTGGCGACCAGACCTAAGTCGCTCTACGACGCCCTCGGAGTTCCGAAGACCGCCTCGCAGGACGAGATCAAGAAGGCCTACCGCAAGCTCGTCCGCGAATGCCACCCGGACAAGAACCCGGGCGACAAGGAGGCGGAGGACCGCTTCAAGGAGGTGCAGGGCGCGTACGACGTCCTCTCCGACCCGCAGAAGCGCAAGCAGTACGACGCCTTCGGCTCGGCCGACGGCCGCGGCCCGAGGGCCGGCAACTTCAACTTCGGCGAGGGCGGGATCAATCATCGGCGACCTGAGCGACCTGTTCGGCGGGCTCGGCGACGTCTTCGGCGGCGGCGGGACTCGCGCTCAGCAGCAGCGCCCAGGTCGCGGCGCCGATCTCGAGACCGTGGTCCGGCTGTCCTTCGAGGACTCGCTCCGCGGGATCGAGACCCGGATTCCGGTCGAAGTCGAGGCTGCCTGCCGCGAGTGCGGCGGCGCGGGGACGGCTGACGGCTCGCCGCCCAAGGTCTGCCCCGAGTGCAAGGGGCGCGGGGCGACCGTCGAGAGCCAGGGCTTCTTCGGCATCTCGCAGCCGTGCCGCCGGTGCGGCGGGCAAGGGACGATCGTCGAGAACCCGTGCCGGCGCTGCGACGGCTCTGGCCGCGAGCGACGGACGAAGCAGTACGCGGTGAAGATTCCTGCAGGCGCCAAGGACGGCACGCGGATCCGGCTCAAGGGCAAGGGCGAGCCCGGCTACAACGGCGGCCCTCCGGGCGACCTCTATGTCGTCACGCGCGTGGCCGATTCGCCGCTGTACGAGCGGCGCGGCGCCGACCTCGTGGTCGACGTGCCCATCACGTTCGCCGATGCGGCGCTCGGCGCCGAGGTCGAGGTGCCGACCCCCGAGGGCGCGGTCTCGCTGAAGGTGCCGGCCGGCACGGAGAGCGGAAAGCTCCTGCGGATCAAGGGTCGCGGCGCGCCGAAGCTGCAGGGCAGCGGGCGGGGCGACGTCCTCGCGCGCGTGAAGATCGCAGTGCCGAAGAAGCCGAACAAGAAGGAGCGCGAGCTCCTCGAGGAGCTCCAGAAAGTGCAGCGAACGTGATGGACGACCGGCCGCGCTACATGATCTCCGTCGCAGCCGATCTCGTGGGCATGCACCCGCAGACGCTGCGGATCTACGAGGCGAAGGGCCTCGTCCAGCCGCAACGGACCGCCGGGAACACGCGGCTGTACTCCGAGGCCGATCTCGAGCGGCTCCGGCTCATCAACCAGCTGACTACCGAGCTCGGGCTCAACCTCGCCGGCGTCGAGCACGTGATCCGCCTCGAAGAGCAACTCCGCCGCATGCAGCGGCGCATGGAACGGCTCGAGCTCGAGATGCGCGAGCGCCTCGAGGAGGTGCGCCGCTCCTACAGCGCCGACCTGGTTCCCTACGACCCCGACGCGACCCGACTCCCGATCAGGAGAAGATGGACTTCAACAGGCTGACACTGAAATCGCAGGAGGCGATCGCGGCCGCGCAGGAGCTTGCGCGCCGCCGCGGGAACCCCGAGATCCACCCCGAGCACCTGCTGCTCGCGCTCCTCGACCAGGAGCTGCCGCAGACGCTGCTCGGCGAGCGCGCGGCAGAGCTCCGCGCGCAGGCCGAGGCCGACCTCGAGCGCAAGCCCTCGATGCAGGGCGCCGACAATCTGCAACCGCAGACCTCTGGCGCCTTCCGCAAGGTCCTGGACCGCGCCGAGGAGGAGATGCGCAAGCTCGAGGACGAGTTCATCTCGACCGAGCACCTGCTGCTCGCGCTCGACGTCGTCCCGCGCGACGAGCTGCTCGCGCGCCTCAAGGAAGTGCGTGGCGGGCAGCGGGTCACGTCGCAGGACCCGGAGGGCACCTACCAGGCGCTGGAGAAGTTCGGCCGCGACCTGACCGCGGCCGCCGAGGAGGGCAAGCTCGACCCGGTCATCGGCCGCGACGAGGAGATCCGCCGCATCATCCAGGTGCTCTCTCGCCGCACGAAGAACAACCCGGTCTTGATCGGCGAGCCCGGAGTGGGGAAGACGGCGATCGTCGAGGGCCTCGCGCAGCGGATCGTCGACGGCGACGTGCCCGAGGGCCTGAAGGGCAAGCGCGTCTGGGCGCTCGACATCGGCGCGCTGCTGGCCGGCGCGAAGTACCGCGGCGAGTTCGAGGAGCGCATCAAGGCCGTGCTCCAGGAGATCAAGAGCGCCGAGGGCGAGATCGTCGTCTTCATCGACGAGCTGCACACGATCGTGGGTGCGGGAGCGGCCGAAGGCGCGGTCGACGCCGCGAACATGCTGAAGCCGATGCTGGCGCGCGGCGAGCTGCGCGCGATCGGCGCGACGACCCTCGACGAGTTCCGCAAGCACATCGAGAAGGACGCGGCGCTCGAGCGGCGCTTCCAGCCCGTCTTCGTCGGCGAGCCGTCAGCCGCGGACACGATCGCGATCCTGCGCGGGCTCAAGGAGCGCTACGAGGCGCACCACGGCGTGCGCATCCGCGACGCGGCGCTGGTCGCGGCCGCGGTGCTCTCCGACCGCTACATCTCGGACCGGCAGCTCCCCGACAAGGCGATCGACCTCGTCGACGAAGCCGCCTCGCGCCTGCGCATGGAGATCGACTCGGCACCGCTGGAGCTCGACGAGGCCGACCGGCGTGTGCGCCAGCTCGAGATCGAGCTTGCGGCGATGGGCAAGGAGTCGAAGGAGCGGCGCGAGCCGGTCGAGCGCGAGCTGGCCGAGGCGAAGGAGCTTCGCGACGAGCTCGCGGCCCGCTGGTCGCGCGAGAAGGAAGCCCTCGACCGCGTGAGCGAGATCAAGCGCAAGATCGACGAGCTGCGCATGGAGGCCGACCGCGCCGAGCGACACGGGGACCTCCAGCGCGTCGCCGAGATCCGCTACGGCGAGCTCCCCGAGCTAGAACGCGAGCTCGAGGAGCGCGCCGAGCCCGAGGTCGAGCCCATGGTCAAGGAGGAGGTCGACGAGGACGACATCGCCGAGGTCGTGGCGCGCTGGACCGGCATCCCGGTGTCGCGCCTGCTCGAAGGCGAGGTCGAGAAGCTGATCCACATGGAAGAGCGCCTTCATCAGCGCGTGGTCGGCCAGGACGAGGCCGTCGCCGCCGTGGCCAATGCGCTGCGGCGCGCCCGTTCAGGCCTGCAGGACCCGAATCGCCCGATCGGCTCGTTCGTCTTCCTCGGCCCGACCGGCGTCGGCAAGACCGAGCTGGCGCGCGCACTCGCCGAGTTCATGTTCGACGACGAGCGGGCCATGGTCAGGCTCGACATGTCCGAGTACCAGGAGAAGCACACGGTCTCGCGCCTCGTCGGCGCCCCGCCCGGCTACGTCGGCTTCGAGGAGGGCGGCCAGCTGACGGAGGCCGTGCGCCGCCGTCCCTACTCGGTCGTGCTCCTCGACGAGATCGAGAAGGCGCATCCCGAGGTCTTCAACATCCTGCTCCAGGTGCTCGACGACGGGCGTCTGACCGACGGTCAGGGCCGCACGGTCGACTTCCGCAACACGGTGCTGATCATGACCTCGAACGTGCGCTCCGAAGAGGCGATGCGCGAGACGTTTCGCCCCGAGTTCCTGAACCGGATCGACGAGATCGTCGAGTTCCAGCCGCTGACACGCGAGCAGATCGGCGAGATCGTCGAGCTCCAGCTCGAGCGGCTGCGCGCCCGGCTCGCCGAGCGCGGCATCCGCATCGAGCTCACGGACGCGGCGAAGTTGCACCTCGCCGAGGCCGGCTGGGACCCGACCTACGGCGCGCGCCCGCTCAAGCGAGCGATCCAGCGCATGGTCGAGAACCCGCTCGCGCTGCGCCTGCTCGAGAACGAGTTCGAGGAAGGCGACACCGTGCGCGTCGACGTCGAGGACGGCGAGCTCGTCTTCGCGAAGGCGCCCGCCGTCGAGCCTGCCGCGGCCTAGGAAGACCTAGACACCCTCCCGCGTCTAGTTGAAGATGTAACGAGCCCTGGGGTCGCTAGGAGGAACTGCGGCATGCGGCGGGTATTCGGATCGGCGTTGGTGGCGGTGCTCGCCGTCACCGGACTGACAGCGTGCATGAGCGACGACCAAGGGGCTCAGCGCCAGGCTGCGCTCGTAAGCGTCAGCGGCTCCGGTGGACAGCCGTGGCAGCGTTCCGGGAGCTTCAACATCACGGACGGGCAGGCAGGCGGAGGAGAGTCATTCGCGGTCCCGACGGGCAAGCTCCTGGTCATCGAGCATGTCTCAGGGCTGGTCAGGCTTCCCACGGGCCAGGATCCGTTTCAGGCGTATATCTCCACGCGGGCCGGCGGCGTGGACGCGTGGCATCGGCTCTCGAGGCTGTCTTCGACCACGTACAACAATGCGGCGGGGGACCGCTTCCTGTTCAGCCAGGAAATGACCGCGTACGCGGGCCCGAACAACAACATGGGCATCAACGTTCAGCGCTTCCCGTATACGACGGGCGCCGGCGTCGTCGAGTACGTGCTCAGCGGCTACCTCGTGGACGCGCCGTAGACGCATGACTGGAAGATCTCGACGAGGGGGTCCGTCTAGTCGAGTGCTGGACGCAACTGCGGCATGAGGAGGGTTTTCATGAGACGAACACTGTGGTTGGCGCTGTGCGCGGCTTTTGCGCTCACAGCCCTGACGGCGTGCATGAGCGACGACAACGAGAGCGCGCGCGGCGAGGGCCGGGCGGCTGCGCTGGTTGCTGTTGGGCCAAATAGTCCTGCCGAGATCCAGTTGACGATCGACGGGGTCACTCCCGCGGGACAGGCGATCGAAGTCCTGTCGTACTCCTGGGGCGTCGAATACGGGGCAAGCGGGGTGCCGTCGTTCAACGATCTCAAGATCGCGAAGACGATCGACGACTCCTCACCGAAGCTCTTCGAGGCGCTCGCGCTCGGCCGGAGCAACCCGAGGGCAGAGCTGAGGCTCTACAAGAGCTTCAGCGGGCGGCCCTCGGTGAACTACGCGACCTTCCAGCTCGAGACGGTTCTCGTCAAGAGCGTGCACAACGCGGGGAATGGTCAGAGTGAGTCGATCCCGACGGAAGAGGTAGCCCTTGCCTACACGAGGATTCGGCAGACGCTGAGGACGCCTGACGCGGCCGGGAACCAAGGAACTCCAGTGCAGTTCGGCTGGGATCTCGGCGGGCGGCGGCCGTGGTAACGACGTAATCGCCGGCAGGAGCTACGAGGGAGCGCCGACGAGGCGCTCCTCTCGTTTCCTGGCCCATTCGCTGGCTTGATCGATAGGCGTCGCTGCGCCCTCGGCGACGGCCGCCTCGAATGCGGCCTCACCCAGGCTCGCCCGCAACGATGCTTCGAGTGCCGCGCGCCGGCTCTCCTCGAAGGGCCAGATCTGCGCGTCGAGGGACGCACGAAGGGCCGCCGCGGCTCCGAGCAGCCGGACGGCACGCAGCCCGTCGTTCGCGGCCAGGTGCGCGGCAGCGTCGAAGCACTCCGCGATTCCCAGCCGGTCGCCGAGCTCCTTGCAGAGCGCGAGCCGCTCGGTGATGACAGCTCCCGCCGCAGGCTCGACACCGTCCTCGATCGAGACGAGCGCAAGGAAGTAGAGCGCTTCGGCCAGACGAAGCTTGTCGTCCATCTCCCGGGCGAGCGAGACGCTTTCCTCGAGAACCGTTCGCGCCGCCGCGGCATCACCCGCGACGAGCTCGGCCCGCCCGAGGGCGGCGAGCGTGTTGGCGATGCTCCGCTCGTCCTCGAGCCGCCGCCGGATGGCCAGGCTTTCAGCGAGCAACGGCCTCGCGGCCACGACCTCGCTCTGCTCGGTGAGGACGCGCCCGAGCGCCCGCAGGGCGCGCGCAGTGACCTGTTCGTCGCCGAGCTCGCGCGCCACCGCGAGACCCTCTTCGAGCAGGGACCGGGCGCGGTCGTACTCTCCGGACACGAGCTCGACCCAGCCCAGCTCGAGCAGGCAGGCCGCGATCTGGTCGCGGTCCTCGATCTGCCGGCCGAGCTCCAGCCCCGCCTCGAGCTGGGTGCGCGCCTTCGCATAGTCGGACTGGAGGAGCGCGAGCCGTCCCAGGTACGACCTCCCGCGCGCTCGAACGGGCGCCGGCGCGGCGCCGTCCGAGGCAAGTGACGCCTCGAGCCATCTCCGCGCCTCGCCGAGCGTGCCCAGCTGTTCCCAGAACCGAGCGAGCGCGAAGCAGAGCCGCAGGCCGAGCTCGCCTTCGCCCAGCTCCCGCACCCATTCGAGCGACGCGCGGAAGTTCTCGTGCTCCCGGCCGAGGCGCTTCTCCCACTCCAGCTGCTGCGCACCGCGGAGCTCGGGCTCGGCCGTCTCGGCGAGATCGAGGAAGTACTCCGCGTGGCGGCGGCGCAGCTCCTCGCGCTCCCCGGTCTCTACGAGCCGCTCGACCGCGAACTCGCGGATCGACTCCAGCATCTCGAACCGGGCCCGTTCCTCGACCTGCCGGTCCCTCCGCACGAGGCTCTTGTCGAGCAGCGACTCGAGGAGGCGCGGGCGGCCCTCGCACACGGTCTCGGCCGCGGCGAGCTCGAAGCCGCCGGCGAAGACCCCGAGCCGCGCGAAGAGCTCCGCCTCGTCCGCCTCGAGCATGCCGTAGCTCCACTGAATCGCTGCGCGCAGGGTCTGGTGGCGGTCCGGCAGATCGCGCGCGCCCTCCCCCGTCGTCTCGAGCAGTGATCCTTCCAGCCGCTCCCGGATCTCGGCAGGCGTGTAGAGCTTCGTGCGCGCAGCAGCCAGCTCGACCGCGAGCGGGAGGCCGTCGAGCCGGCGGCAGATCCATTCGATCGTCGGCCGGCTCGCTTCGGTGACGACGAAGCCGGGGTCGGCCCCCCTGGCCCGGTCGACGAAGAGCGAGAACGCGTCGTCGCTGCCCAGTGGGGGAAGGGGGTACTCCCGTTCGCCTCGGACTCGGAGCGCTTCCCTGCTCGTGACGATCAGCTTCAGCCGTGGCGTCGCGGACAGCAACTCGGCGACCGCAGGCGCGACGCCGAGCACTTGCTCGGCGTTGTCGAGGACGAGGAGCAGGTGCTTGTCGCGGAGGTAGTCCTTCAGGGGCTCGAGCGCCGGCTCGCCGGGCCGCTCGCGCACTTCGAGCGTCTGGGCGATCGCCGAGACGGCGATCTCGGGCTCAGTGATCGTGGCGACCGGGCAGAAGAAGACGCCGCTCCCGTACTCGTCTCTCAGCTGCGTGGCGAGCTCGATCGAGAGCCTCGTCTTCCCCGTCCCGCCGGGGCCGAGCAGGGTTACTACTCGCACGTCGCGCTGCCGCAGGAGGTCCTTCACCTCGGTGAGCTCGCGTTCGCGTCCGACCACCGGCGTCGCCGGCTCGGGCAAGTTGCCGGCGCGCGCCTCGAAGGTGGCGAGCGTTGCGATCTCCCGGCGAATGCGCTGGACCCGGCTCGCGTCCTCGCCGAACCGTCGCACGCGCCACTTCGTCAGGGCGAGGCGGACGAGCGCACGCTGCAGCCGCCGTATGTGCCGCCACTGCTCGAGCTGGCCGCTCCGGAACAGTCGCCAGGCGTGGTCGAACCGGCGCCTGGGGCGGGTGATCTCGTCGATGTCACCCTGGCCGACGAGGCCGGTCCCCACTTCCTCGACCAACTCGGCGCGGATCACTCCTCGCTGGTAGCGAAGCCAGAGCGCGGCTGCGGCCAGGAAGACGGCGATGTAGACGTAGTCGAGGAGCCGGAGCAAGATGGTGACGTTCGAGCCGGTGCTTTCGACGGCCGGGGTCACTACCGCGCCGGTCGTCCAGGCGGCGGCGGCGTCGATCCCGTAGGAGAGCGTGAGCACGAGCTCGACGGCGCCGTTGTTCGCGGCGTGCATCGCAATCGCAACCGCGAGCCCGAGCACGGGAAAGACGATCTTCGCCGCTCGACGGGTGCTCCAGGCTGCGAGGCCGAGACCTGCTCCGAACGCGGCGGTGAACAGAGGGTGATGCAGGACCGCGGGGCCGAAGAAGTCCCTGCGGTAGACGAAGAGGTTCAGTCCCGCGTCGAGCCCCTGCGTCTGTGCACGCTGCAGCAAGTAGAAAAAATCCTCGGTGAACGCGAAGCCGATGCCGACGGCCGCGCCGTAGACGATCCCCGCCGTCAGGCCTTCGAAGATTGAGACTCCAAAGCGTCGCGCCAGCCAGCGCAGCGGCCCGATGGCGACGACGAGGGCGAGGCCCTTCGCTCCCTCCTCGACCAGGGGAGCGGAAATGGCATTACCGAAGACGGTCTGGGTATTCCCGTCGAGGAGCCCCCTGACAGACCGGTTGCCGGCGAGCGCGATCAGCGGAGCGCCGGTTGCCCCCCAGAAAGCCATGAGCAGGATCAACCCGAGTGGCTGGCGCTCGTAGAGGTCGAGCAGCCAGATCAGGACCAGCAGGAGCACGGCTTGGACGACCGCGAAGGTGAGGTAGAAGCCCGGCTCGTCGAAGACCGCAATCACGAGAACCCCACGTCTGGATCCTCGCACGGCGATAGCGTCTCCGCGTGCCCGAGACTCGCACCGTCGGCCAGCTCGTCGCCGACACGATCCGCCTCTACGGCGAGCGCTTCTGGCGCGTGTTGCCGCTCGGCCTGAGCGTCGCCGTCGTCGACCAGCTCTTCCAGGACCTCTCACGGGAGGGCTGGGTGCTGCTGATGGTGACCGTGGGCGCGCTCTTGATGACCGCGTCGTACGTGGCCGCGTGCCTGATCGCGCTCGGCAAGAGCACGGATGCGCGCACTTGGGGACGCGCTCTGCTCGCCGGCTGCGTCGCGTTCTTCCCCGTGCCTGCGCTCCTGCTGTTGTTCGTGCTCCCGGCCGTCGCTTGGCTGGCGCTCGTCGGGCTGGTCGTCCCGGCGATCCTCGCCGAGGGCCTGGGGCTACGGGCGGGATTTCGCCGGGCGCTGGAGCTGGCGCGGGCCGATTACATCCACGCCCTCGGGTCGCTCGCGACCGCTGGTGATCGTCTACTTCCTCACGCGCACGATGCTGGTCCTCCTGCTGCGCGGAACGAGCGACCAGACCGAGCGCGTGGCGGTCTTTCTCGGCGACCTCGTGCTCGCACCGCTGCTGTTCCTGGGCGGAGCGCTCCTTTACTTCGACCAGGTCGCGCGCCACCATGGACGGCGTGGAGAACCTGTACCACGGCGGTAGCCGCAGCCTGCAGGACCGCTTCGACACGCGCAGGATCGCCGACCGGCTCGAGGAGAAGACGGTCCGCGACACGATCGACGAGGGCGACCGCGCGTTCATCGAGGCGCGGGACATGTTCTTCATCGCCACCGCCGATGCCGAGGGCCGGCCGCAGTCCTCGTACAAGGGCGGCGATCCCGGATTCGTGCGCGTGCTCGACGAGCGCACGATCGCCTTCCCGAACTACGACGGGAACGGCATGTACCTCACGGCCGGGAACATGCTCGTCAACCCGAACGTCGGGCTTCTCTTCATCGACTTCGAAGGCCGGAAGCGCATGCGGCTGAACGGCGTCGCCTCGGTGGACGAGAACGACCCGCTGCTCGGCGAGTATCCCGAGGCGCAGTTCGTGATCCGCGTGCGGGCGACCGAGGTCTTCCCGAACTGCCCGCGCTACATCCACGAGTACAAGCTCGTGCAGCGCTCCCGGTTCGTGCCGAAGGCCGAGTGCGAGACGCCGGTTCCCGGCTGGAAGATGCGCGAGTGGTCGCACGACGCGCTGCCGAAGGACGACCCGGCGTACGACCCCTCGCGCGAAGTGATCGAACGCGGTTAGGGTCGTCGTATGCCGATCTTCATTTTGCTTTCCAATCTGACTGCACAGGGCGTGCAAACGCTGAAGTCGAACCCCGATCGCCTGCGAGCGGTGAACAAGGACGTCGAAGAGCTCGGCGCCAAGGTGCTGCACCAGTGGGCGACGCTCGGGCCGTTCGATTTCATCAACGTCGTCGAGGCGCCTGACGCCGCGACGATCGCGCGCGTGTCCGTCGCACTCGGTGCCCGCGGCAGCGCGAAGCTGCAAACGATGCAGGCGCTCGAGATAGACGAGCTGCTCGCCGCGCTCAGCTAGTCGTCAGGTTGCCGCGAGCAGGTTTTCGGGGACCGTGATCGTGTCGTACGTCGTCACCTTGCCGCGCACGATCCGGAAGATGGTGACCGCGTTCAAGGTCGTGTCGCCTGTTGACGTGATCCAGAAGGTGCCGAGGATTCCGTTCGAGATCCGCGTAGAGAAGAGGTTCCGCGCCACCGAGGCGCGGGTCCCGTCGGAGCGGCCGATCGCGTCGAGGAGGACGTCCATCGCCTGAGCGGCATGGACGGCGAACCCCGTCGGCGGCCCGCCGAGCTTCTTCGAGAACGTCGCTACGAACTCCCTGCCGCCCGGGCCGAGCCGCTCGTTCGGGACTCCCGCACGGCTCATCGTCATGCCCTCCGCAGCGGCGCCTCCAGCGGTCGCGGTTTCAGCGGGATCGAAGCCGTCCGGGGCCATGATCTGCGCGTCTCGTCCGAGCTGTGCGCGGAGATCGGTGAGCAGCGCAACGCCGTTCGACGCCCCGGCGAGGAAGACACCGTCGGCGCGCGCTTTGGCGATCGTCGTCGCGAGCGTCGTGTAGCTCGATGCGTCTCCGTCCCAGGATGCTCGGCCGACCACCGCGAAGCGCAACTTGCGCGCCGCACGAGCGAAGACCTCGGCCATGGCGACGCCGTAGGCTCCCTCATCGTCGAGCACGTAGACACGTCGCACGCCCAGTTTCCGAGCGAGGATCGCGTTTGCCGCGGCCTGGACGTCGTCGGGCGCGATGATCCGCGCGTAGTTGCGCTGCCCCGTCGGGTAATAGTCGGCCGGCGGCGCGCCGTCCGAATCGGCCCGCGTGAGCTCGACGAGCGTGTTCGAGGGACTGACGATTGCGAGGGGCCCACTCGCTGCCCGGTTCAGGATCGGGATCTGGACCGCGGCGCACCCTGACGCGAAGGGGCCGACTACGCCGATCACGCTCTGCGTGCGTGCGAACGCGTTCGCGTTTTCCGCGCAGGCTGCCGCCGAAAAGCCCGTCTCGGTCGGCGTCGCGTCGTCGCAGATCTGGAGCCCGACGTCGAATCGGCCGGCCTTGTATTGCCGGCGCTCGAGCGTGACTCGCAGCGCGTCGGCCATCGGTCGCGAAAGCGCGAGCATCCCGCGCTGGAGCGGAAGGTCTCCGGCGACCACGAAGTCGGGCTTTCCAGAGCCTCCGTAGTCCAGCGGTGAGCACCGGTCGGAGGCGAGTGCCTGAATGGCGGCCTTGTCGTCGGAGGCTAAGGCAACGATCGCCGCCGCCGCGGCAACGATGACGATGAGCACGCCGATCGCGATCACTCCTCCTCGTCGTGCCGGCCGGCCGCCGCGGGAGGGCGCGGGGGCATGCGGCTCCGACGACGGAGCTTCCGGCCTCGGCCCCTCCGTGGGGGCCGCGAGCAGCTCTTTGTAGATGGACTCGGTCTCGGGCGACGGGTATGCGCCCAGCTCGTCCGCGAGGAATTGCCGGCAGCGCTCGTACACGCGTAGCCCTTCGGCGCGGTTGCCGCCGGCCGCATGGGCCTTCATCAGACGCCGGTACCCGCTCTCGCGGTAAGGCTCGAGCTCGACGACGTGCTGCGCCAGCTTCACCGCCTCGGAGTGGTCACCCGCCGCCAGGCTTGCATCGACCAGGCGCTCCAGCGCCCGCGTTCGGAGGCCTGCGAGCTCTCGCCGTTGCGTCTCGACCCACTCCCCTTCGTCTCCCGGCAGGAACGGGCTGCCGGCGATCGCCGCCGCGCGCGCGACTTCGGCTACCGAAGCGGCGTCATCCTCGACCGCGCGGCGGGCCTCTACGACGTCGACGTCGCTGTCGTCAGGCAGATCGAGGCGGTAACAGCCGAATGCGCTCGTGAGCGCCTTCGCGCCGTCGATGCCGCACTCCTCGAGCAATGTGCGGAGCTTGCTGACGATCACGGTCAGCGCCTTCTCCCAGGTCGCTGGTAGCACGTCGCCCCAAAGCGCCGCGGCGAGCTCGTCGCGCGGGATCGGCCGTCCTGCCTGGGTCGCCAGGCATGCGAAGACCAGCCGGCCCTGGCGCCCCGGGAACCGCTCGTCGTGGACGACGGTTTCGTTGGCCGTGATCGAGACGCGGCCGGTCAGCGACACGACGACCCCGGTGCGCGCTTCTCCCTTTTCTTGCCCGGCGCTTGCGTGCATCTAGCCGCCCCTCCCTACGGTCGCAACTGAGGCACTTGATGGAAAAGGTACTCCGCTGCGACTGCGGTTACGAGGTCTCCGCCGATACCGACGAAGAGCTCGTCGTCGGAATCAGGGGCCACGCGCTCGACGCGCACGGAATGGAGCTCACGGCCGAGGACGCTCTGCTCGTGGCATTCCGGGTCCAGCTCGACGACTTCTCCAAGAGCGCCTCTCAGGACAACTTCCGAAAGGAGTGAGGCATGCATCGACTTACTTTGCTGGGGATCAGCGTCGCCGCGGCGCTCGCCCTTGCCATTCCGGTAGGGGCGACACCGCCGTTCAGCGAGACGGTCGCCGAGCCAGCCCTCGACGTGATGAGTTGCAACGGCTTCGACGCCGTGATCGAGCGGACCTTCACCGGCCGCGTGACCGTCTACTTCGACAACCAGGGCAACCCGCTGCGGGTCCAGATCAATGTGGCGATGACCGGGAGCGTGACGAACTCGGTGACCGGCACGTCGCTCCCGCTACGGGGTCACATACACGTGGTCGACGACTTCAGGACGGGTGTCGTGACGTTCGTCGGCCCCGTTTTCCTGGCAAATGATCCCGGCCGGGGCAGCGTCATCCGGGACACCGGCCGGATCGGTTTCAGCGGCGACGACATCGTCTTCCAGGCCGGGCCGCACGAGGCAATCGACAACCCCGAGGTCCTTTGCACGGCTGTCGCGTAAGGCGATCGCCGGGCAACGAAAGGAGTTCGAACATGCACTTCAACCGCAAGAGCAAGAACCTGCTCACAGTGATCGGGCTCGTCGCCGTCGCTGCGCTGGTCGCAGTCGGCGCGGCATTCGCGATCACGCAGACGGTGCTCGCCGACGCGAACACCGTCAATGACGGGGCTTTCCACTCGGAGCGCGGCGTCGTCAAGCTCCACACGAAAGGCTCGGTGCGGATCCGAGACGTACAGACGACCGGCGCCCCGCCGGGATTCACGTCTGGCTGGCACACGCATCCGGGCCCGGTGCTCGTCGCCATGAGCCCCACGAGCGCGGGCTCTTTGACGCTCTACGACGAGGACTGCACGCGGATCGTGATCGCGGCGAATCAGGCTTACATCGAGAAGCCCAACTCGCCGCTTCTCGCTCGCAACGAAGGCCCGGCAGACGCGGACTGGGTCACGACGATGATCGTCCCCATCGGCGTCCCGTTCACGACGCCGGTGCCTGCGCCCTGTAACCCCTAGGGAGACCTCGAGGGAGGCGGCTTTCGAGCCGCCTCCCTTTAGCTAGCTGTCGCGTACGCGACCGCGACCTCGCCGGCGAGCTCGGCGTTGTCCGCAATCAACTCGCGGTTGACCGCCTGCGTGCGCCCGCCGCTTTGCTCGTGGAGGCGCGCCAGCACGTACGGCGTGACCTTTGGCCCTTCGATCCCGCGCTCCTCCGCCTCGGAGAGCGTGCTCTCGATGAGGTCGTCGACGTCGAGGCTCTCGTCCGGTGGTCTGGCGAGGATGAGCGCGGAATGTCGGTTGAGCCCCCAGTGCGCTCTCGCGATCCGGGCCGCCTCCTCCGCCGACTCGACTCGGGCCGAGACCGGCGGGCCGCCGGTCGCCGAGTAGAAGCGGGGCAGCGTGTCGGTGCGATAGCCGAGCACGGGGATGCCGAGCGCCTCGAGCAGCTCCGCAGTGGCGGGCACGTCGAGCAGCGACTTCGCGCCCGAGCACACGACGAGGGCCTCGGTTCGGCCGAGCTCGCCGAGATCTGCGGAGACGTCGAGCCGCTCCCCGCGGTGGACGCCGCCGATGCCCCCGGTGGCCACGAAGCCGATTCCGGCCGCGCGGCAGACGGCCAGCGTGCCTCCGACCGTCGTCGCGCCGATCGCCGCCTGGGTGACACAGGCGGCCAGGTCCCGAGGGCCTACCTTGCGTGCGTCGATCGTGAAGCGCTCGAGCTCGGCTTCCCCGAGCCCGACGCGCACCTTGCCGTCGAGGACGCCGACGGTTGCGGGCAACGCTCCAGCTTCACGCACTCGTCGCTCGCTCTCGAGTGCGACCGCAACCCCTTCACCTGGCGGGAACCCGTGTGCGACGAGCGTCGTCTCGAGGGCGACGACGGGCTCGCGGCTCCGGATCGCCTCCTCGACCTCGCGCGAGAGACGGATCACGGCATCGCTCCGAGCTTGGCCACGCAGCGCGCCGCCGCCTCGGCCGCGAGCTCGGCCCCGCCGACGAGGAACCCTGCAGCCAGCGCATCGCCGGCTCCGGTCGTATCCACGACGTCGGCGGCTGTGGCGGGCACCTCGCGCCCGTCGACCGTGAAGCCGGCGGCACCGCGTTTGACGACCACGCTGCGTGCGGGTGGATGCGCACCGAGGGCCGCCAGCTCGCTCTCGTTCCCGAACAGGATGTCGGGCTGGAGCAACTCCAGTCGCCTCATGAACGCATCGCGCACGGCCTCGATCCCGGTCGCGCTCGAGAGGTCGACGCTGAGCCGGCCGCCGAGCGCCTGCACCGCGCCGGCCGCCTTCGCGGCTGCCTCGGCGATCGGGTTGCGGAAGAGCGAATAGCCGGAGAGGTGGAGCACGTCGCAGCCGCGGAACCAGGCCATCTCGAGCTCCTCGGCGCGCAGCTCGGGCGCGACTCCGCGGTCGGTGAGCATCGTCCGCCGGCCCTCGCCGTCGACCAGCGAGACGACGATGCCGTTTCTTCCCTCGGCAACCGGACCGACGACGTCGACGCCCCGTCCTGCGAGCTCGGCCGCCACGATCCCACCCGCGGCGTCGGCCGCCCTCTTGCCGACGAAGCGCGCGTCGGCGCCGAGCTCGACCGACCACGCGGCAACGTTCGCCGATTGCCCGCCGGCCCCGGCCCTCGTCTGGGCGGAGCCCTCCGAGTCCGACTCGGCGCCCTCGGTCAGGACGATCACGTCGAGGAGCAGGTCACCGAGGGCGCAAATCAACATTCCTACAATGCTCCCATGGACGGCAATGAGCGCCGCGCGGAGCGGTTGCGCTCCTTCGTCTTCGGCGGGCTGATCGGAGCTTCGGCGGTGATTGCCGCGGCGCGCAGGATGCGCAGGCGCGAAGCTCCGCGGCAGCCGGCGGGCCTTGCGGCGTTCGAGGATGCGCCCTGCTACCAGGAGACGATCGAGCGAGACGCGGTCACGGCCCGCGGTCAAGCCGAGCGAGCGCCCGATCAACGGTGACGAGGTTCACGTCCGCGTCTCCGATGTAGAGCGACTTGCCGACGAGCTGCGCCGCCCGTGCCTCCTCGAGGAAGGTGCGCGGAGTCCCGGTCCGGCTCTTGCTGCGAATGACGAGGAACGGCCCGAAGACACGCGCCTCGTACCTCTCGCGGGGCTTCGGAAGCCGCAGCGGTATCGACATGCGCATCACGAAGTTGTTCGTGTCGCTCGCGTCGAAGATCCAGATCCCGCGTCCGAGGGCGCGGGCCGACCGTAGCTCGGCGAGCGCGAGCTTCGCGTCGGCGCGGGGCACGACGGTTCGAGAGAAGCCCGTTCGCTCGCGTTCCCAGGCGCCGAGGTAGAGCGGCTCGTAGCCGAAGAGGACGTCGTCCGGCCGCGCGTCGGCGGCGAGCCAGGCAGAGGCCGCTTTCCGAGCCTGCACTCTCGCGGAGGGCTCGCCCTCGTAGAGGGGCGGGGTCTTGTCCCAGCCCCAGGCGACCTCTGCCGCGAGCAGGGCAACGAGCACGGCCGCGACCACCCCGAGCCGCCCCCGGGAGCCGTGGAGGAGCCCGAGCGCGACGAGGCAGGCGAAGAACGGGAGCACGAAAACGAGGTGGCGCGACTCCGGCGAGGTGGAATCACCGAGCTCGGCCGTCAGCAGCGCGAGCGATGGGACGAGGACGACGAGGGCCGTCAGCGTGGCCGCTGGCCGATTCCGTAGCCACAACCGCTGGGCCCCGATCGCGGCGAGTACGAGTACACAGATCAGAGCCAGAGTGAAACCGGCCGTGAAGTCCCCGGCGACGCGTCCGAGGTACTCGAGGATCGCGAGCGGGCCGACGAGCCGCTCCCCACCGGGCCCGACTCCGACGTCGAACCGTCCCGCGAGGATCAGGTCCGAGTACCAGAACGGGATGCCGAGTACGGCCACGGCTACGAGAGCGCCGATCGCCTCCCGTGTTCTCGCGCGCGCGAGAACGTAGAGACACTGGGACGCGAGCACGAGCGCGCCGTAGGGATGTGTGGCGACCACCGCCAGGATCGCCGCGACCCACAACGCCCAGCGGCGGCGGCCGCCGTGCTCGACCGCCACGAGGAAGGCGAGGTACGACAACGTGCTCGTCAGCAAGAAGAGCGAGTACATGCGCCCGTAGATCCCGTGGAACAGGAGCATCCAGCTCGCCGAGACGAGCGCGGTCGCGATCAGCGCGGCCGCCCGCCCCGCGAGGCGCGCGCAGAGAGCCGCGATCACCGGGACGCTCGCCACCGCGAAGAGCGCCGAGCAGAAGCGAAGCGCTCCGAGGCCTCCGCCGAGATGCGCGACGAGCCAGGCGAACAGGAAGTGGAGCGGCGCGCCGCCACGCTCGCGCTGCACCGTCTCCAGCAGGTCCGGCAGCGATTCGCGCCCGACGAAGAGAGCGAGGGTCTCGTCCTCGTGGGGCGGCCAGGCGTTCAGGCGCGCCAGGAGGAAGGCGGCGACGGCGATCGTGCACGCCGCCACGCCGAGCCAGAACGTCCGCGGGGTCGGCTCGAGCGTCGACCGCGGGATGACGTACGCAGCTCGGGCGGGACGAGTCGAGGCGGGCGGGTCCCCCGGCTCTCTCGGTCGGGTCACAGGCGCCTGAGCCACGGGCCGTCGAAGCTAGCACTTCAGGACCCGTTGCTAGCCTTCTCGCAGTGCCGATCTACGAATACAAGTGCCCTAAGGGGCACGTGTTCGAGCTCTTTCAAAAGATGAGTGACCCGCCGCCGGAAGTGTGCATCGTCTGCGGCGAAGGGCCCTTGCAAAAGGTTCTGTACCCGGTCGCGGCCCACTTCAAGGGCTCCGGCTTTTACTCGACGGACTACGGACGCAAGGGCCGCAAGCCCTCCGGCGACGGCGACAAGCCCTCGAAGTCGGACTCCGGCGACAAGTCGGATTCCGGCGGCAAGAAGGACGTCAAGAAGGTCGAGACCTAAGTGCGCGGGGCGGCTAGCGCCAGCGCCGTCGCCCGCTGATCGCCTCGAGCGCGAGCAGCAGGATCACCGAGCCGGCCACGGCGAGCAGGAACGGCCCGAGATCCCAGCGGAAGCGAACCTCTTCGCCGAACACGACCTCGCCGATCAGCCCGCCGATCAGCGCCCCGACGATCCCGACCGCGATCGTCGCCAGACAGCCGATCTCCTGCCGGCCGCGAACGACGAGCCGCGCCACCGCCCCCGCGACGAGCCCGAAGAGGATCCAGGAGAGGACGTTCACAGGCAGCCCGAGCCGAATGCGGAGCCGGGGAGCGGAGGCTGCGGAGCGGACTGCCCGCGGAACGCGAGGATCGTGCGCCGGGCCTCCTCGTCGAGCTGGATGAACGATCCGCCGCCGAAGTTCTGCGGCGTGCCGCCCAGGCGACAGCGGACATCACGGTTGCTGCGCTTCTGCACCAGCGCGAGCTGCATGAACTCGCCCGCCGAGAGGTCGGTCGTCAGCGGGCGCATGAGGTCGTCGCCGATGAACGGCAGCTTCACGAACACGCGGAAGCTCGCCATCTCCCCGAGCAGGGCCTGGATCACGTCCTGCTGCCGGCGGCCCCGCGTGATGTCGCTCTCGGCCGGGTTGAGCCGGTTCTCGCGGATCCGCGAGTAGACCAGGGCACGGCGTCCGTCCATCTTCTGCTTCCCCTTCGCGAAGCGCCAGCCGGCCCAGCGGTCGCAGCGTTCCAGGGTCGAGTAAGGGCAGTCGAACTTGTTGGAGAGGATCGGTCCCGGCACGTCGATCGTCACGCCGCCGACCTTGTCGATCACTTCCTTGAAGGCGTCGAAGTTGACGACGACGACGTGGTTGACCTCCGGGACGATCTGTCGAATCGTCCGGATCGCGAGCGCGGGCCCGCCGATCTGCATGGCCGAGTTGATCTTCTCGAAGCCGTAGCCGGGAACCTCGACGCGGAGGTCGCGGGGGATCGTGAGGTAGCCGATGCGGCCCCGTCCAGGATCGGTGCGGATGAGCATGATCGAGTCCGAGCGCCGAAAGCCCTTGCGTGAGCGCTGATACGCGGCGTGGTCGGTGCCGAGGAGCAATGTGATGCTCGGATGTGAGAGCAGCAGGCCGTCCTGCGGCTCGAGGGCGGCCCGCGCGCGGGACCCCAGGCGGGCGTTCGCCTCCTCGGCTCCCTTCCGGACCGCCAGGAAGCCCAGCACGACCCAGACGATCAAGAACACGAAGAGCAGGCCGAGCGCCAGCAGCACGCGCCGGCGCCAGCCGATGCGTCTTTTCGGCCGCTCCTTGGCCCCTGGACCGGGGTAGCGAAGCGGGGGGCGACGGCGTCCGTCGCGGCTCGTCGTCCGCTCCGGCTTCTGAACCGTCGGGACCCGACCCTTGACGCGCCCGCCGCGGTACACGCGGTACGGCTTGTCCTGGGGGCTCATCGGCGGCGTATCGTAGCCGCGTGGCCAGGCCTCCCGTGATCGGCGTCGACGTCGGCGGCACGAAGATGAACGCAGCGCACGTCCACGAGGACGGGCGTATCGAAGACGCCCTCACGCGCAAGACCAAGCTGGAGCTCGCAGGAGGCGTTCCTCGCGGATCTCGACGAGTTGATCGAGGAGGTGCACGACGGCCGGGCTGCCGCGCTGGGCCTCGGACTGCCGTCCACGATCGACCAGCGGGCGGGCCGGATCGTCTCCTCGGTGAACATCCCGTGCAGCGGATCTGGACATCCGCGCTCGGATGACCGAGCGCTTTGGTCTGCCGACGGCGATCGACAACGACGGCAACGCGGCGGCGATCGCAGAGTGGAAGATCGGGGCCGGTCGCGGCGCGGACAACCTGGTGCTGCTGACTCTCGGAACCGGCATCGGCGGCGGGCTGATCCTCGGACGGCAGGCCGTTCCGCGGCGCGACCGGGGCGGGCGCCGAGCTCGGGCACATGGTGCTCGAGCTACGGCGGGCCCAACTGTGCAGGGCTGCGGTCGGGACCGGCCACTTCGAGACCGTCGCCTCGGGTCAGGCGGCCGACGCGGCGGCCAAGGAGCTGCTCGGAGAGGCCTCCGGCGGCGCTGAGCTCGTCGTGGCGGCCGGCGACGGTGACGAGGCCGCCGTCGAGGCACTCGCCCAGATCGGCCGCAAGCTCGGCGCCGGGATCGCGAGCCTGATCAACATCTTCGAGCCGGAGCTCGTCATCATCGGCGGCGGCTTCGGCCAGGCAGGCGACCTGTTGATCGGCCCGGCGCAGGAAGTGGTCGCGCGCGAGGCCTTGCTTCCGGGTCGCGAAACCGTG
This sequence comes from uncultured Actinomycetes bacterium, assembly GCA_963771725.1. Lineage (GTDB taxonomy): Bacteria > Actinomycetota > Thermoleophilia > Gaiellales > Gaiellaceae > VAXT01. Next base: position 245,704 of record CAVYUO010000004.1, read on the forward strand.
CGCATCGTCCCGGCCGAGCTCGGGCCGAGGCAGGCATCGTGGGCGCCGGGTTCGTCGCCTACGAGCGCTCGACGTCGAGTAGTGCCGCTCGCGGTCTGCGCGACTCCGATCGGCAATCTCGAGGACGTCACCCTGCGCGTGCTGCGCGAGCTGGCCGAGGCGGAGCTCGTGCTCTGCGAGGACACGCGGCACACCGGGAAGCTCCTCGAGCGGCACGGGATCCGTGCGCGGCTGCTCAGCTACCACGAGCACAACGAGGCGGCGCGGACCGCCGAGGTGCTGCCGCGGCTGCGAGCGGGCGAGCGGATCGCGCTGGCGAGCGACGCGGGCCTTCCTGCCGTCAGCGACCCCGGCGCGCGGCTGATCGCCGCCGCGATCGAGGCCGGTGTGCCGGTGACCGTGCTGCCGGGCGCCTCGGCGGTCGAGACGGCGCTCGTGGCGAGCGGGCTCGTCGGCGAGAGGTACCAGTTCGTCGGCTACCTGCCTCGCGGCGAGCGGGCACTGCGCGTCCTGTGGGAGGAGCTGGAAGCTTGGCCGTATCCCGTGGTGGCTTTCGAGTCGCCACGGCGGCTTCCCGCCAGCCTCGCCTCTCTTGCAGAGGCCCATCCGACGCGCCCGGTGGCGGTCTGCCGGGAGCTCACTAAGCGCTTCGAGGAGGTCGTGCGGGGGAGCGCGGCGGAGGTTGCGGAGCGCTACTCGGAGCCGCCGAAGGGCGAGATCACGGTCGTCGTCGGAAGCGCGCAGGCGATCGAGGCCGAAGACGCACAGGCTCTCGAGGCGGTTGCCGAGCTCGTCGCCGAGGGGGTCGGGCGCCGTCGCGCGGCGGAGATCGTCTCGCGGCTCACAGGCGTGGCGCGCAACCGGCTCTATCGGTCATCTCTGTAGCCAGATTTGACAACAGCCGACCACCCTGTTACCGTGCCGACTCGTGGTTTTCAAAATTGGCAACAGAATGTCCTTGCAGCTGCTCGCCGTGGTCGCAGCCCTCGCCCTCGCGCCTGCAGCCGGTGCCTGGAGCTGGCCCGTGGACGGCCCGGTGCTCCGAGGCGTTCTCGCCGAGCGACGATCCGTACATGGGCGGGCAGCACCGCGGTGTGGACATCGGGGCGCCCTCAGGCGCCGACGTCCGCGCACCCGCGCGCGGCGTGGTCGCGTTTGCCGGCTCGTTGCCCGGTGCAGGGCTCGGCGGTGACGATCCGCACCGAGGACGGCTACTCGATCACGCTCGTCCATCTCGGGTCCGTCGGCATTCGGGTCGGCACAGCGGTCGACGCGGGCGAGGGCGTCGGCACCATCGGCCCGAGCGGAGAGGTCGAGCATCCCGAGCCGTATGTCCACCTCGGAATCCGGGTGACGGCTGAGCCTCACGGGTACCTCGACCCGCTCAGCCTGCTCCCTGAGCGCGCGTCGCAGGCCGAGTCGCCCGCCGCGCCTGCTGCGCCTGCGCCGGCTCAGACCTCAGTTGCATCCGGGTCGAGCAGCGCGCCCGCGCGGCGCCTCCCATCTGCGCCGACGAGGCGAGCGCGCTCTCGAGCTCGGGCCTCGCGCGCGCCGGCCACTGCCGTTCTCCGGTCGGGCGGCACGAAGGTCACCACCCCCATCGCGTGGAGGCTGTTGCGTTGACCCCGGTTCGCTCGGCACCACGTAAGCAGGCCGCACAGCGCCGGCCACCCGTCGTGATTCCGGCGCCGATTGCGCGGCGGGAAGCTGCGCAACCCAGGTCGGTGCGGCGACCGGCTCCGCGCCCCCGCGGAGCCCGCACGCGCCGCTCGGAGCAGCAGAAGCCGGCAGACTCAGGGACCTGTACGCGCCCCGGCGGTCACCACTCAAGCGCCGGCTGGCTCTTCTAGTCGGTCTGCCGGTCGGCCTCGGGCTCGTGCTCTTCGGGCTCGTCGGCCTGCGCTGCTCGTCGGGTCCCGGCGCGGCCGGCGGTGGAGGCCGGCGGCCAGCCCCTATCATTGATCGCCATGCGCTTCTACCTGACGACACCGATCTACTACATCAACTCGACGCCGCACATCGGTCATGCGTACACGACGATCGCGGCGGACGTCCTCGTGCGTCATCGCCGGCAGCGCGGCGACGAGACGTTCTTCCTCACCGGCACCGACGAGCACGCCTCCAAGGTCGCGCGCGTCGCCGAGGAGCAGGGGCTCAGCCAAAGGAGTACGCCGACCAGATCGTCGTGCACTGGCGCGCGCTTCCTGAACCGTCTGAATGCGCACCCCGACTTCTTCATCCGCACGAGCGACGAGGGCCACAAGGCGTTCGTCCAGGACTTCCTCCAGCGGATCTACGACAACGGCGACATCTACGAGGACACGTACGAGGGCCTCTACTGCGTCGGCTGCGAGGCGTTCAAGACGGAGGCCGAGCTCGTCGACGGCAAGTGCCCGGAGCACGGCATCGAGCCCGAGTGGATCGAAGAGGAGAACTACTTCTTCCGCCTCTCCGCCTACCAGGACCGGCTGCTCGAGCTCTATGACGAGCGGCCCGACTTCGTGCTGCCGAAGTTCCGCTCCAACGAGGCGCGAAGCTTCATCGAGCGCGGCCTGCAGGACTTCAGCATCAGCCGCGCCGGCCAGCCCTGGGGGGTGCCGCTTCCGTGGGCGCCGGACCAGGTCACGTACGTCTGGGTCGACGCGCTCATCAACTACCTGAGCGCTCTCTCCTATGCGCGGCAGGGCGAGAACCTGGTCGAGCGCTTCTGGCCGGAGGTCCGTCACCTGCTCGCGAAGGACATCCTTCGCTTCCACTGCGTGTTCTGGCCCGCGCTTGCTGCTCGTCCGCCGGGCTACGACGGTCCCGAAGCAGCTCTTCGTCCACGGGTATCTCACGATCGACCAGCGAAGATCTCGAAGTCGCTCGGCAACGTCATCGAGCCGCTCGACCTGATCGACGTCTACGGCGCCGACGCGCTGCGGTACTACCTGTTTCGGGCGGCGCGGTTCGGCCAGGACGGGAACGCCTCGGTCGAGGAGCTCCACGAGCGCTACGAGCGTGAGCTCGGCAACGACCTCGGGAACCTGCTCTCGAGGACGACTGCGCTGATCGGCCGGTCGCGAGGCGGAAGACTGGCCGCTCCTGCCGAGAGCTCGGGCGTGATCGCGGACGCCGTCGACGGGAATCGGCCGCGACGTGCCGGCCCTGCTCGACGAGTACGACCTCACCGGGGCGCTCGATTCGATCTGGGACGTCGTCCGCGGGTTGAACCGGCATGTCGAGCAAACGAAGCCGTGGGAGATCGCAAAGGACGAGGCGCGGGTGGAGGAGCTCGACCGAGTGCTCTACGAGCTGGCCGACGGCCTGCGCGCGGTCGCCGTCGCCCTCTCGTCGTATCTCCCGGAGACCTCCGCGCGGATCCTCGCCGCGCTCCGGCAGCCCGACGATCTCTCCTGGGAGCTCGTCGCGCCCAGGTCGCGCGCAGTCCGCCGAGGGCATCGAGGCCGCCGAGCCGCTCTTCCCGCGCGTCGACCTTCCGGCCGCGGCCGCTTGATCGATACACACGCGCACCTAGACGCGTGCGCAGACCGGCCGTCCGCGCTGCTGCGCCGAGCGCGCGACGCCGGCGTCGATCGCGTGGTGACGGTCGGCACCGGGATCGAGTCCTCCCGGGAGGCGGTCGCGCTCGCCGACCGGCACGACGAGGTGTTCGCCGTGGTCGGCATCGACCCGCATCAGGCAGGCGGGAGCGAGGCGGACCGGATCGACGAGCTCCGTGAGCTCTTCACGCACGAGCAAGGCGGTCGCGGTGGGGGAGACAGGACTCGATTTCTTCCGCGACCACGCGTCGCCGGACAGTCAGCGGCGCCTGTTCGAGGCCCAGCTCGAGCTGGCGACTGAGCTGGGGAAGCCGGTCGTCATCCACAACCGCGACGCCGACGACGACACGGCGCGCGTCCTCGCCGGGTTCCACGGCACGGTCGTCCTGCACTGCTTCTCGTCGCCGGGGCTGCTCGAGCCGGCGCTCGAGCGCGGGTACTACGTCTCGTTCGCGGGGAACGTCACGTTTCCGAAGGCCGGCGACCCTGCGAGCGGCGGCCGCGCGCATCCCGGCCGAGCGCATCCTGGCCGAGACCGACAGTCCCGTACCTCGCGCCGCAGCCGCGCCGTGGCCGACCGAACGAGCCCGCGAACGTCGTCCACACCGTGGACGGTGCTGGCCGCGGCTCGCGGCGAGAGCCCCGACGAGCTGGCCGCGCAGATCGACGCCAACGCCTCGGTCGCGCTTCTCGTTGCCGTGACGCTGCCGACTCCCGAACAAAGACCTCGGGCAGCACTTCCTGGTCGACGACAACATCCTCGGGGTCATCGGGCGCCTCGCGGAGCTCGACCCGCAGGACGTCGTGCTCGAGGTCGGGCCCGGGCTCGGCGTCCTGACCACGTATCTCGCCGACCGGGTCGCCCGGGTGCATGCGGTCGAGCTCGACCGTTCGCTCGAGCCGCACCTCACCGACCGCCTCGGCGAACGGTCGAACGTCCAGCTCGCCTTCGGCGATGCCATGCGCACCGACCTCTCGGCACTGCGTCCGGCACCGGGGAAGTTCGTCGCGAACCTTCCGTACAACGTCGCCACGCCGCTGGTCGTCGAGAGCCTCGACGGGCTGCCGAGCCTCGAGCTCTGGACGGTCATGGTCCAGCGCGAGGTCGCCGACCGGTTCTTCGCGCGCCCCGGGACGAAGGCGTACGGGGCCGTCTCCGTCCTCGTCCAGCTGGCCACCGAGCGCACCGGCTTCCATCCGGTCTCCCGCACCGTCTTTCGTCCGCCCCCGAACGTCGACTCCGCGCTCGTCGCGTTCCGGCGCCGCGAGCTCCCCGCGGACTACGCGCACGTGAAGCAAGTGGTCGAGGCCGGGTTCTCGCACCGGCGCAAGACCCTGCCGAACTCGGTCGAGCACTGCCGGGCTCGCCGAGCGCGAGCGAGCGGCCGAGGCTCTTGCTGTCGATCGGCCGCCCCCCGGAGACCCGGGCCGAGGCGCTCGAGCCCGAGGAGTTCGTCGCGCTGGCCGAGGCGCTGCGGTGATCCGCCGGCCCGCGACGGCGAAGATCAACCTCGCGCTCGTGGTCGGCGCGAGCAGGCCCGACGGCAAGCACGAGGTCGCCACGATCCTCCAGCGGATCGATCTCTGCCGACCGGATCGCCTCGCAGCCGGCGAGCGGTATCGAGGTGCACGGCTTCGCGGAGGATTCGCTCGTCCGCGCTGCCCTCGTCGCGCTGGCAGCGGCGGCCGGGACCGAACCGGCCTGGGCAGCGACGATTACGAAGCGCATCCCGGTCGCGGCCGGTCTCGGAGGCGGCAGCTCCGATGCCGCGACGGCGCTCCGGCTGGCGAACGAGACCTTGCCGGAGCCGCTGCCCCCCGAGCGGCTGACCGCGATCGCCGCGGGGCTCGGTGCAGACGTTCCGTTCTTCCTGACGCAGGGGCCGCAGCTTGGGGAGGGCGACGGCACCGAGCTCGCGCCGCTCGACCTGCCGCAGGACTACTACGTCGTGCTCGTCCTGCCCGGCGCCGTGCTGAAGGCGTCGACAGCCGAGGTCTACGCCGCCTTCGACGAGCGCGAGGGCGCGAAGGGCTTCCGAGAACCGGCGGGCAGCCCTGCGCCGGGCGCTGGCGCAGATCGAGCGGCCGCGTGACCTGTCGGCGTTGCCGGCCAACGATCTCGCCTCGTCTCCGGTCGCCGACGAGCTGATCGCGCGCGGCGCGTTCCGTGCCGACGTCAGCGGCGCCGGGCCCACGGTCTACGGCCTCTTCACGCGGCGCGACGATGCCGTTGCTGCCAGGAAGGCCCTGGGCACCCTGGGAGGACCTGGCTCGACGGTGCCTGCTTGGTACGGTTGAGCCATGACCTTCGGCAGCCCCGAGCTCGGGCGCGGCGAGGTCCTCGAGCACGGAACCACGAGAGGCGGCCGCTGGCTCCGCGAGCGGCGGATCCGGATTGCGCTGTGGATCGCGGTCGATCGAGGGCGTCCTCGTCGTCTTCGACCAGATCCCGTGGCCGCGTTGCCTTCGTGTCGCGGTGGCGGTCGGTCCCTGACTTCATTTGGGTCGGGGCCGGCTGCGCTCGGACACCGCCCGCCAGGCGGCCTGGATCGCGGCGGTGTCTCAGGCCTTCGTTGCGCTGGTCCCGGTGCTCGTCGATCGTCGTCGGCACTCTGGCGTTGATCCTCGTGGCCATCTTCGCGGTCGTCGCATTGGTTCTGCTCTTCGCCGAGCGTCGCTAGCTCGCCGGGCGATACGTGGCAGACTGAGGTTCTGAGCAGTCCTACTTCTTTGGGGCGTAGCCAAGTGGTAAGGCAGCGGGTTTTGGTCCCGCGATCCCAGGTTCGAATCCTGGCGCCCCAGCACGTCCCTTCCACACAGTGACCGAACGCGACCTCGCAGCCGTCGTTCTTGCCGGTGGCCTCGGAACCCGGATGCGTTCGGACACGCCCAAGCATCTCCATCCGATCCTCGGCCGGCGCATGGTCGACTGGGTGCTCCAGGCGACTCGTGCCCTCGAGCCCGACAAGCTCGTCGTCGTCAGCTCGCCCGACACCCACGATGCATTCGACGACGTCGAGGTTGCGGTGCAGGCCGAGCCACGCGGCACCGGCGACGCTCTGGCCTCGGCTCGCGACGCTCTCGACGGGTTCGACGGCGACGTGCTGGTCGTCTCGGGTGACACGCCGCTTCTCACGTCCGAGCTGCTGGAGCGGCTCGTCGAGACCCACCGCGGTGACGGAGCCGCAGCGACCGTTCTGACCTTCGAGCCCGACGATCCGGGCGCGTACGGACGGATCGTTCGGGACGAGGACGGCGGAGTCAGCGAGATCGTCGAAGCGGCCGACGCAAGCGAGGACGCAGCTCAAGATCGGGGAGGCGAACTCTTCGATCTACGTCTTCGCCGCCGATCGCGTCTGGTCGGCCGTCGACAAGCTGGAGGCGGCTAACGCGCAGGGCGAGCTCTACCTGACCGATGCCGTGCGCCACCTCGTCGCAGGTGGCGAGCGCGTCGCTGCGCACGTCGCCAACCCGGCGCTCGATGCCGAGGGCGTCAACACCCGAGTCGAACTGGCCGCTGCAGCCGCTGCCCTACGCGACCGCGTGAACGAGCAGCACATGCTCGCCGGAGTGACGATCGTCGATCCGGCGACGACCTGGATCGACGCCGAGGTCGAGCTGGAAGTCGATGCCGTGATTCACCCGTTCACGATCCTTCGCGGCAAGACGCGAATCGCCACGGGAGCCGAGGTCGGCCCGCACGTAGTCGCGATCGACGCGGAGATCGGCCCCGGTGCGACGGTCGGACCGTTCTGTTACCTTCGCCCCGGAGCCGTGCTCGAGGCGGGCGCGAAGGCCGGGACGTTCGTGGAGATCAAGAATTCGCACATCGGCGAAGGTGCGAAGGTGCCGCACCTTTCCTACATCGGCGACGCCGATGTCGGTGAGGGCACCAACATCGGCGCCGGCGCGATCACTGCCAACTACCGCCCCGAGATGGGCAGCGGCAAGCAGAGGACGACAATCGGCCGCAACGTCCATACCGGAAGCCAGAATGTCTTCGTTGCTCCGGTCACGCTTGGCGACAATGCTTGGGTTGCGGCCGGGTCGGTCGTCACCAAAAACGTCCCGCCCGGAGCGCTTGCCCTCGGGCGCGCGCGCCAGGTCAACAAGGAGGGGTATGACGATCGAAAGCGGCATGACTGAGCTGACCACCACCCTCCCGGGCCTCGAGACCGCCAGCGAGCCCATGCTGGAGCCCGAGGCGGTGCACGGCCATTTCATCGAGCGCGGCCCGTCGAAGCGCCTGATGCTGTTCTCGGGGAGATCGCATCCGGTGCTCGCCGAGAAGATCGCGGAACGGATCGGAGTCGAGCTCGGCGCCATCGAGCTGCGCACGTTCGCGAACGGCGAGACCTACTGCCGCTACGAGGAGTCGATTCGCGGCGCCGACGTCTTTCTCGTGCAGACGGGCTGCGAGCCGGTCGACCGCAATCTGTTGGAGCTCCTCGTGATGATCGACGCCGCGCGCCTCGCGTCGGCCAAGAGGATCACAGCCGTGCTGCCCTGGTTCCCCTACTCGCGGCAAGACAAGAAGTCGAAGCCGCGCGAGCCGATCACGGGCAAGCTCGTCGCCGACATCCTCCAGGTCGCCGGCGCCGACCGCGTGCTGACGATGGATCTGCACGCAGGCCAGATTCAGGGCTTCTTCCGCATTCCGGTCGACCACATGACAGCACTGCCGCTGTTCGCCCAGTACTACCGCGACAAGGGCTTTCACGGACCCGATGTCGTCGCCGTCTCGCCCGATCTCGGTCGCGCCCGCATGGCCGGTCGGTTCGCCGAGCTTTTGGAGTCCGAGCTCGCGTTCATGAACAAGACGCGCCCCGCGCCCGACGTGGCGGCGGTGACCGAGGTGATCGGCCGCGTGCGCGGGAAGACAGTGATCCTGAGCGACGACATGATCGTCACCGGCGGCTCGTTGATCGCAGCGGCCGACGCGCTGCTGGATGCCGGCGCGAAAGAGGTCTACGCGTGCGCGACGCACGGCCTGCTCCCGGGAGACGCGTTCGAGACGCTCCAGGAGAGCCAGCTGAGCGAGATCGCGGTGTCGGACACCGTGCCGATCGACCCCGTCACGAAGCCCGAGAAGATCCAGGTGCTCAGCGTCTCCGAGATCCTCGCCAAGACGATCTTGAACGTCTTCGAGGACGAATCGGTTTCAGGGATCTTCCCTGGTGGTAATCAACTCTTCTAGGTGTTCCGACCGAGCTTCATCGGCATCATTTACATCGTCGTCGGCGTCGCAATCGCCGCTTCCTACGACTACTTCGAGCGCCTGAACACTCTGCGGCAGATCTTGTCGGCCCTGCTCGCGGTCGCCCTCTGGCCGCTCGTTTTGCTCGGGATCGACCTCCACATCAAGAAGTAAGCGTCCTTCTGGCTAGACTTCCCCGCCGTCATGGCAGGTGAGCGAATCAAGCTGGAAGTCAAGGAGCGCGAAGGGCGCGGTTCTGCCGATTCGCGCCGCCTGCGCCGCGAAGGCCTGATCCCAGGTGTTCTGTACGGCCGCGGCAAGCCTCCGCACCCGTTCGCCGTCGCCGAGCGAGAGCTGCGCCGGGTGCTCTCCGGTGACAGTGGGCTGCACGCGATCCTCGACGTGGTGGTCGACGGGCAGGAGACGGCTCGCCCGTCCGTGCTCAAGGACTACCAGCAGCACGTTCCGAGCGGTCGCCTGTCGCACATCGATCTGCACGAGGTGCGGCTCGACCAGCCGATCCAGACCCAGGTTTCCGTCACTCTCGTCGGTGAGCCCGCGGGCGTGAAGGAGGGCGGCGTGCTCTCCCAGGTCTCGCGCGAGATCAACGTCGAGGCCCTGCCGATGGAGATTCCCGACCACCTCGAGCTCGACGTGAGCGGAATGGGCATCGGGGACACCCTGCGTCTCGTCGACCTTCCGGCCCAGGAGGGCGTCACGTACCTGGACGATCCGGAAGAGACCGTGCTCGCATCGGTCCAGGTGCCGGCAGTGATCGTCGAGCCCGAGCCCGAGGAAGAAGAGCTCGAGGAGGGCGAGGAGGGCGCCGAGCTCGCGGAGGGCGAAGAGGCACCCGAGGGCGAGGAAGGCGCGGAGCCGACCGCCGAGGGCGAAGCCGCCGGCGGCGAAGACCAGCAGGCCGAAGAGAGCTAGGAGGGTCTGGCGAAATGACGCCATGCCTCCAGGCTGCGCTGCTCGCCCCGAGGCCGCGTCCTCAGTCAGGCCAATAGTGAAGAACTATTGGCCCTCCCTGCGTCCTTGCCTCGGAACGACCATCGCACCCTGGCGACGGGCGAATTCCGCCAAACCCTCCTAGATGCGTCTGTTCCGTCGGGGCGAGCGCGCCTCGACGCTCGACCTGCTCGTCGCGGGTCTCGGGAACCCCGGCGGAGGGTACGCGCGGACCCGCCACAACATCGGCTTTCTCGTCGCAGACGAGCTTGCGCGCCGGCACGACGGTGTCTTTCGCTCGAAGTTCAACGGCCAGCTGGCCGAGGCTCGGCTGGAGGGGCTGCGCGTCGGGATCCTGAAGCCCGAGACCTATATGAACGTTTCCGGCAAGTCAGTCGGAGCTGCGCGACGGTTCTTCAAGGTCGACCCGGAGGATCTGCTGGTCGTCCACGACGACGTCGACCTCGTGCCCGGTCGTCTGCAGGCTCGACTCGGCGGTGGGCTGGCGGGCCACAACGGGCTGCGGTCGATTGCCTCAGCACTCGGCAGCCAGGATTTTTTGCGTCTGCGGGTCGGAGTCGGCCGGCCCGAGCGGGGCGATCCGCGCCCCGTTGCCGACTACGTGCTGTCGGAGTTCGAGCCCGAGTTCGACGTCGATGCGCTCGTCGGGCGAGCCGCCGACGCCGTCGAGGTGCTTGCCCGCGACGGGCTCGAGGAGACACAAGCCCGGTACAACTAGAAGCATGAACGTGATCGCGCGCGGCGATGGATCCCAGCCGGGGCCTCGGCGTGGACGGACCTGGTGGGAGGTGCAGCACCCGGAGGGGTCGCAGGGCACGTGGCGTGATCTCCCGGCGCTGCTGGCCGACTCGCTGAGACTGGTATGGGGCGCGGGGCGCAACGCATTCCTCGTCACGTCCGCACTGCAGCTCTTGACGGCGGTCGGGGTCGCCGTGCAGCTGTTCATCGGCAAGGCGGTGCTCGACACCGTGCTCGGAGCGGGCTCGAGCGTCTCGTTCGGCGACCTCGTGCCGGTGCTTGCGGCGCTCGTCGCCATCACCGTTGCGCTCGACCTCGCGCAGGCAATCCAGAACGAACAAAGCCGTGTGCTCGGCGAGCTCGTGGGCAGACGCGCGCTAGATCGCGTGCTCGACGTCGCCACTCGGGTCGATCTGCTCGCGTTCGAGTCGCCCGACTTCTACGACCGGCTCCAGCGCGCACGTGCGCAGGGGCAGTACCGATCGCTCCAGACCGTGAACGGGCTGCTCGGGATCGTCAGCTCATCCGTCACCGCTGTGGGAATCGTCGTCGCCCTGGCCGTGCTCCAGCCGCTGTTGCTCCCGTTCATCCTCATCGGCTACGTGCCGCTCTGGATCGTCGCGTCGCTGAACACGCGTGACCTCTACCGGTTCAGCCGTGAGATGACGCCGAACGAGCGGCAGCGGAACTACCTCGGCAACGTGCTCATGAGTCGCAACGCGGCGAAGGAGGTCCGCGCCTTCGATCTTCCGGCTCTCCTGCGCCGTCGCTATGACGTGCTGTACGACGAGCGGATCACGGAGCTGCGCTCACTTGCACGTCGGCGCACGGCAAGGTCGCTCATCGGGTCGGTCGCCTCGTCGGCCGTGACCGTAGGGACGATCGGAATGCTCTCGTGGCTCTACGTGACGGAGCGAATGAGCCTGGCCGCCACGGGCGCAGCCGTCTTCGGCCTCTACCAGCTTGCGGGGCGACTTCGCGGGCTGCACATGAGCGCGACCTCGCTGTACGAGGCGACACTGTTCATCCGGGACTACTCCTCGTTTCTCACGCTGGGGGACCGGGTCGACGAGGGGAAGCGGCCTGCCCCGCGTGGTTTCGAGCGCTTGACCGCGGAGGAGGTCAGTTTCACGTACCCCGACGCGACACGGCCCGCGGTCGACCGTGTCTCGCTCGAGATCCGGCGCGGAGAGGTGGTCGCGCTGGTGGGCGAGAACGGTTCGGGAAAGACGACCCTGGCGAAAATGCTCGCGGGGTTGTACCGGCCGGAGTCGGGGCGGCTTCGGTGGGACGACACCGACCTCGCCGAGGTCGATGCCGACGAGCTGCGCCGCTCGATCGCGGTCATCTTCCAGGATTTCGAGAAGTACCTGCTGCCCGCCCGGGAGAACGTGGGCCTGGGGCGAAGGGAGCGGATCGACGACGTGGATGCGATCGTCGAAGCAGCGCAGCGCTCGGACGCGGATCAGTTCCTCGCGACCTTGCCCGAGGGCTACGAGACGATGCTGGGACGAGAGTTCTCGGGCGGTTTCGACCTCTCGATCGGACAGTGGCAGCGTGTCGCTCTCGCCCGCGCCTTCTTCCGCGACGCCCCGTTCGTGATCCTCGACGAGCCGACCGCCGCGCTCGACGCGCGGGCCGAGAGCCGTCTCTTCGAACGAATGCGCGAGCTGCTCGAAGGGCGCTCGGTCGTGCTGATCTCGCATCGCTTCTCGAGCGTCCGCTCGGCCGACCGGATCTACGTCCTCCACGAAGGGCGGATCGTCGAAGAAGGGCCGCACGAGGAGCTGATGGAGCGAAGCGGCCTGTACGCGGAGCTCTTCACGCTTCAGGCGCGCGCCTATCTCGACCCGGCTCCGGCACAAACCCGCGCGGATTGACCCGCCATCATCTCGACCCCGTGGGTGGGTGGGGGCTAGGGATGGAAACGAGGCGTACCGCTCCGCCGGGGCACCGAACCGCGCAAGTACCATGGCCCCCGCGGAACGCCTGTTCCGTCAGTCGTCATGGACCGTCCTGTCCTCAACCCGCTGGCCCTCGAGCTCGCCAACAGCGAGCGCCTCTCCGCCTTCGTCGAGGCCCTGCCGGCTCGCGCTCGCGTGTCCGAGCCGGCGCTTCCGCTCGTCCTCGCCGCGCTACACGAGCGGCTCGAGAGGCCGCTGCTCGTGCTCGCGCCCGAGGACGCTGATGCCCGCGACGCCGCCGAGGCAGTGGGTTGGTACATCGGCGAGGACCGCGTCGCGCTTCTGCCCAGCCGCGGAGTCGGCTGGGGGTCCGGGCTCGAGCCCCCGCCGCACCTCGTCGGCGAGCGGGCTCGCGCGCTCGACGTGCTCGCTGCAGGCGGACTCGTCTGTGCGTCTGCGACAGCGATCGCCGAGGGCATGCCGCCTCCGGACGCACGGCCCGAGCCGATCACGCTCGCCGGTGGCGACGAGCCGGGGCTCGACTCACTTGCCGAGCGGTTGGCGCTGGCGGGGTACGAGCGGGTCGAGCAGGTCGACGAGCGCGGCCAATTCGCCGTTCGCGGCGGCCTGATCGACGTCTTCCCGACGACCGGGCGGGAGCCGCTACGCATCGAGCTCTTCGGCGACGAGATCGAAGGGGTCCGGGCCTTCTCCCCGTTCACGCAGCGAACGCTTCACCCCGTCGACGGAGCGTTCATCTATCCCGCAGCCGAGCGCCGCGCCGATCTCGTCGAGCCGCAACTGCTCGATGATGGGGAGCTTCCGAAGGCCCCCGCCGATCTGGTCCCGATCGTGCCGAGCGGGCCCGATTTCGTCTGGCAGCCCGATGCCGTGCGCCAGGTGTGGCAAGAAGAGCTCGGCCGGGAGCTCCCGATCCTGAAGGGCGTCGCCGAGCTCGACCCCCTGCCGTCGGGCCAGCCCTTCTCGTTCGAGGCGCAGCGACCTGCGATCGCCGCCCGCGGACTGGCCGAGGCCGAGACCGAGCTCCGCGCCTTCGTCCGCGCGGGGCAGCGCGTCTTCGTGACCTTCCCGCACCGCGGCGAAGCACTCCGCACAGAAGGAATGCTCCGCCGGGCCGAGGCGCGGGTCGTCGAGACCGACGAGGAGCTCCCAGCCGAGGCTGAGGTCCTCTTCGCAGTCAGCCCGGCCAGGCGCGGCTTCGTCTGGCGCGATCTCGGGATCGTTCTGCTCCCGGACACGCAGGTCTTTCGCAAGCGGCTCCCGCGCCGCACTGCGCAATCCGTCGGCCGCGCCCTGCAGTCGTTCACCGAGCTCCGCACGGGCGACTACGTCGTCCACGAGGATCACGGCGTCGGCAAGCTCCTCGGCTTCGAGACCCGCGAGGTCGCCGAGGTGACGCGTGACTACCTGCTCCTCGGCTTTCGCGGAGACGATCGCCTCTACGTCCCGCACGAGCAGGTTGGAAAAGTGTCGCGGTACGTCGGCGTGGACGGGAAGGCGCCTGCGCTCTCCAAGCTCGGCGGCAAGGCCTGGCATCTGCTGAAGACGCGCGCCCGGGCGAGCGTGCGCGAGTTGGCGGGCGAGCTCCTTCGGCTCTATGCCGAGCGGCAGTCGGCGCCCGGCATCGCGTTCGAGCTCGACCAGGAGTGGCTCGAGCGCCTCGAAGCCTCGTTTCCCTACCGGGAGACCGAGGACCAGCAGCGGGCGATCGAAGCCGTCAAGCAGGACCTGGAGGCACCGCGGCCGATGGACCGCCTCGTGTGCGGCGACGTCGGCTTCGGCAAGACGGAGGTCGCCGTGCGGGCAGCCTTCGCTGCCGCGCTGAACGGTAAGCAGACGCTGATGCTCGTCCCGACGACCATCCTCGCCCAGCAGCATTGGAACACCTTCCGCGAGCGGTACCGCGATTTCCCCGTGCGGGTCGAGATGGTCTCCCGCTTCCGCCGGCCCGCCGAGGTGAAGCAGGTGCTCGCAGATTTCGCCGAGGGCAAGGTGGACGTCCTCATCGGCACGCACCGCGTGCTCTCCCGCGACGTGATCCCGAAGGAGCTCGGCCTCGTGATCGTCGACGAGGAGCAGCGCTTCGGCGTCGCGCAGAAGGACCTTCTGCGCTCGCTGCGGCTCGAGGTGGACGTGCTCGCATTGACGGCTACGCCGATCCCGCGGACGCTGCACATGTCGCTTGCTGGGCTGCGGGACATCTCGGTCATCGAGACGCCGCCCGAGGGCCGCCGCCCGATTCGTACCCATGTCGGGGAGTACGACGAGGAGCTCGTCAAGACCGCTCTCGAGCGGGAGACAGCACGGGGCGGCCAGTCCTTCTACCTGCACAACCGTGTCGAGTCGATCGAGGACGCTGCCGAGCGCCTGCAGCAGCTGTGTCCGGGTCTGCGCCTGATCGTGGCGCACGGGCAGATGCCGGAACGAGAGCTGGAGCAGCACATGCTCGGCTTCCTACGCGGGGACGCCGACGTTCTCGTCTCGACGACGATCATCGAGTCGGGGCTCGACATTCCGCAGGCGAACACCCTCGTCGTCGAGCGGGCGGACACGCTCGGCCTCGCCCAGCTCTACCAAATCCGCGGACGGGTTGGTCGCTCGGACGTTCTCGCCCACTCGTATCTCCTCTATCCCGACGCTTCGGAGCTCACGTCCGAGGCGCGAGCCCGGCTCTCGACGCTGGCCGACCACACGGAGCTCGGTGCCGGCTTCGCCATCGCGATGCGCGACCTCGAGATCCGCGGCGCGGGGGAGCTCCTCGGGGCCGAGCAGCACGGCCATCTTGCCGCCCTCGGCTTCGAGCTCTACGTCGAGCTCCTCGGCGAGGCTGTCGCCGAGCTCTCGGGCCAGCGCCGCACCGTCGGGCGCCCGGTGCGCGTGGACGCGCGCATCGACGCCTACGTGCCCGCGCACTACATCGACTCGGAGGCGCAGAAGATCGATCTCCACCGACGACTCTCCCTCGGGGAGTCCGAGGACGAGCTCCGCGAGCTCGAGGCGGCGACGGTGGACCGCTACGGCCCGCTACCCGAGCCCGTCGAGAATCTGTTCGCGATTCAGGAGGCGAAGCTCAAGCTCGCCCAGCTCGGGGCGGACTATCTGGTCTTCCGGTCGGGGCGTTCAACAGTCGGGCCGCTCGTGCTCGGCTCCGACGAGCTGCGGGAGCTCCGAGAACGTGTGGATACGGCGATCTACGCCACCGGGCGCAAAGAGGTTTCCCTGCGCGACGGAGACTTCACGGGGGCGATCAAGCTGGTCGACGCGATACTCGACGCCCGCCGGGCAGCTTGAGCCGGGCAGGTCTCCGTTAAGGGACGATGAATTCCGCGGCGTGCTCGGAGCGGCCCAACAACTCGCTGCTATACTGGCCGCGCGCCAGGCAGCCAAGGTAAAACTGCTGCACTAGGCGCTATTCCTATGAAAAGAACCGTTCTCATCACCGTCCTGTTTGCTGCGTTTGCCGGCCTGGCTTTCACTGGCTGTGGCAGCGACAAGAAGGCCGTGCCGTCGAACGCCGTCGCCGTCGTCGGTGACGAGACGATCACGAAGTCCGAGTTCGACCAGTTGATCAACCAGGCGAAGGGCAGCTACACGCAGCAAAAGCGGCCCTTCCCGAAGCCCGGCTCGCAGGAGTACCAGGCGCTGCGCGGACAGGCCATGCAGTTCCTCGTCCAGCGCGCGCAGTTCGAGCAGAAGGCCGGCGACTTTGACATCAAGGTCGAGGACAAGGACGTCGACGCCCGCCTCGCGCAGCTCAAGAAGCAGTACTTCAAGGGCAGCGAGAAGAAGTACGCGGAGCAGCTCAAGCAGCAAGGGCTCGACGAGAACCAGGTGAAGGACGACATTCGCGCCCAGCTGATCCAGGAGAAGATCTACGCCGAGGTGACGAAGGGCGTGGAGGTCACCGACAAGGAGATCGACGCCACCTACAAGAAGAACAAGAGCCAGTACGTCCAGCCGGCGACGCGCGACGTGCGGCACATCCTGGTCAAGAAGAAGGCCCTCGCCGACTCGCTCTACTCACAGCTGCAAGGCGGCGGCGACTTCGCAGCGCTCGCCAAGAAGTACTCGCAGGACCCGAGCTCGAAGGGCCAGGGCGGAAAACTGACGATCTCGAAGGGCCAGACCGTGCCGCCGTTCGACAAGACCGCGTTCTCGCTGGTCAACAGGGCGATCTCGAAGCCGGTCAAGACCCAGTACGGGTACCACATCATCCAGCCGCTCAGCTCCGTCAAGAAGACGAAGACGACCCCCCTCAAGGACGTCAAGGAAGCCATTCGCCAGCAGCTGGTGCAGGAGCAGAAGCAGAAGAAGATGACCGCGTGGGTCGACGGCATCAAGAAGGACTTCGCGAACGAAGACGACCTACCAGGTCGGCTACTCGCCGCCTGAGACCGGCAAGACCGGCACGCAGCAGCAGTAGCGTTGGCGCTGGCCGACGCGCTCCTCGAGTTGCAGGAGCTCACTGAGCGCCTGCGGCGGGACTGTCCCTGGGACCGCGAGCAGACCGCGCGGACGATCGTGCCGCACACGGTCGAAGAGGCCTATGAGGTCGCGGACGCAGCCCTTGCGGATCAGCCCGAGAAGCTGCTCGACGAGCTCGGTGATCTGCTCTTCCAGGTGTACTTCCTGGCCCTGCTGCTCTCGGAGCGTGGACACGGAGACCTGGAGCAGGTGGCCCGCGCCGTGCATGAGAAGCTCGTCCGGCGCCACCCGCACGTCTTCGGCGACGTCGAGGCTCGCACTCCGGGCCGCGTCCGCGAGAACTGGGAGGCGCTGAAGGAGGAGGAAGGGCGCGAGGGCATCTTCCACCACGTGCCTGAGACATTCCCCGCGCTGCTGCTCGCCCGCAAAGTGCAGCGCCGCGCAGCGGCGATCGGATTCGAATACCCGGACGTGGCGGGAGCGCTGGCAGATCTCGAGAGCGAGCTCGAAGAGGTCAAGGGCGAGCTCGGTCCGGCGGACCCGGCGCCCGAGACGCGCGCCCGACCAGCGCGTCGCGGAGGAGATCGGCGACCTGCTCTTCGCCAGCGTCAACGTCGCCCGGCGCCTGAACGTCGACCCCGAGCTGGAGCTCCGCCGCGCGAGCGATCGCTTCGTCGAGCGAGTCGAGCGTGCGGAACAGCTCGCGGGCCAGGCGGGAGAGCGCTTCGCCGACCTCGACCTCGAGCGACAAGACCGCTACTTCGACCTCGCCAAGGAGGAGCTGTGAGCACAGAGATCGCTGCTGTCCGAGGACGACAGATCCTCGATTCCCGCGGCAACCCGACCGTCGAGGTCGACGTCGAGCTCGGCTCCGGCGAGGTGGGACGGGCGGCCGTGCCGTCGGGGGCGTCGACCGGCAAGCACGAGGCGGTCGAGCTACGTGACGGCGACCCCGAGCGCGTATCTCGGCAAAGGCGTTCAGCACGCGGTCCGCAACGTCCGCGAAGAGATCGGACCGGCGCTGGTCGGCCTCGACGCCGCCGATCAGGGCGCGGTCGACGCGGCTCTGATCTCCCTCGACGGCACGAAGAACAAATCCCGCCTGGGAGCCAACGCGGTTCTCGGCGTGTCGCTCGCGACGGCCAAGGCGGCCGCCGCCGAGGCCGGAATGCCGCTCTACCGGTGGATCGGAGGCGCCGAGGCCCACGTGCTGCCGGTGCCGATGCTGAACGTGATCAACGGCGGTGCGCACGCGAAGAACTCGCTCGACCTCCAGGAGTTCATGATCGTTCCCGGCGGGCGCGGACAGGTTCAGCGATGGCCTCCGCATCGCCGTCGAGACCTTCCACACCCTGAAGGCGCTGCTCGAGGAGCAGGGGCTCGTGACGGCGGTCGGCGACGAAGGCGGCTTCGCGCCGGACCTGCCCTCCAGCGAGGCCGCGCTCGATCTGATCATGGCGGCAGCCGAGCGAGCGGGTCACGGCGACCGGATCGCGATCGCCCTCGACCCCGCGATGACGGAGCTGGTTCGAGACGACGGCCGGTACGCCTTCGAGGGCCGCGAGGTGGCGCCCGACGAGCTCCCCGACTACTGGGCGGAGCTCGTCGAGCGGTACCCCATCGTGTCGATCGAGGACGGCGCCGGCCGAAGACGACTGGGCGGGTTGGAAGCAGCTCACGGAGCGACTCGGCGATCGGGTCCAGCTGGTCGGCGACGATCTCTTCGTCACCAACGTCGAGCGTCTCGACCAGGGCATCGAGGAGGGGGTCGCGAACTCGATCCTGATCAAGGTCAACCAGATCGGAACGCTGACCGAGACGCTCGACACGATCGCGCTCGCGCGCTCGCACGGCTACGGGTCGGTCATGTCACATCGCTCGGGAGAGACCGAGGACACGACGATCGCCGACCTCGCCGTGGCCACCAACGTCGGCCAGATCAAGACAGGCGCGCCCTCGCGCAGCGATCGGGTCGCGAAGTACAACCAGTTGCTGCGCATCGAGGAGGAGTTGGGCGCCGAAGCGGCGTATCCCGGCTGGGATGCCTTTCCGCGCCTCAGTCGCTAGCTGCCTTCGCGCTGCTGCTCCTCGTGGGCTGCGGCAGCGAGGAACAGGAGCCCCGGAGCCGGCACCCCCGAGCGACACGACACCGTCCTCGGTCACCGAGCCGATCCAGACGGTTGCGACCGTGCCGGAGACGGCGCCCGCGTCGTCACCGTCTACTTCCTGCGTGACGGCAAGGTCGGCGCCGCGAGTCGCTCGGTCGTCGTCGGCCTCGCAGATCGGGGCGCGCCGGCGATCACGGAGCTGCTCGATGGCCCGACGGTCGCCGAGCGAGCCGGCCGGGCTGAAGACGGCGATTCCCTGCCGGCACGCAAGCTGGAAGTCTCTTCGATCGCCGACGGGGTCGCGAAAGTCAGGCTGTCGCAACTCAGCTGACGGGCGCGACGGCCCAGGTCGTCTACACGCTGACCCAGTTCCCCACCGTACGTGAGGTGGTCTTCGGAGGTCCGCGACGAGCCGCGCGTGGGACGCGCGGACCTCGAGGAGTTACGCCCCAGCGGTCCTCGTCGAGTCGCCGACGGTCGGCGACCAGGTTTCGAGCCCGCTCCGCATCACCGGAACGGCCAACACGTTCGAGGCGACCTTCAACGTCGAGGTCGTCGACGAGCAGGGCCGCGTCCTCGGCAAGCGGTTCGTGACCGCGACCTCGGGGTCACGGCACGCGAGGGACGTTCGACGACGGAGCTGCCGTTCGAGGCGAGCGCCAGACGGCCCCGGGAAGCTCATCGTCTTCGAGCTGTCGGCCGAGGACGGATCGCGGATCCACGAGCTAGAGATTCCCCTGCAAATCGGCCTTAACGGCGCGTCGCGAGCACGTGGAGGAAGAGCGGGTAGCGCGACCAGCGCGGGTGCTCGGGGTCGCCGATCTCGCGTAGCGCCGTCGACCTGGAAGCCGGCGCCGAGCAGCGCCTCGAAGTAGTCCTGCAGCGTGCAGTGGACGGCTCTCGAAGGTCATCTTCACGCCGTCGCGCTCGATGAAATCGCTGTAGCGCCGCCGGTCGAAGTAGTCCTCCGTCAGCACGAGGCGGTCATCCGGATGCTCGCGGTCGACGTCGTGGGCCGAGTTGATCGGATGCACGACGGCCAGAGCGAGGCTCCGCCGGGCTCCAGGACGCGGGCGACCTCGCGCGACCGCGGCGGACATGTCGTCGACGTCCATCAGTGACATGAACGCGACCGCGAGATCGGCATGCCCGTCGGGGAACGGCAGCCCGGCGGCATTCGCAACGAGGTACTCGCCGCTCGGGGTCTGCTTCCCGAGCGGCTGCGATCATCGTCTCCGACGCGTCGAGCCCGACGGCGCGGTGACCCGAGCTCCTGTCAGGTCGCGCGTTACCCGCCCTTCGCCGCAGCCGACGTCGATCGTCAGGCGGCCGGGAGCTGGGACGAGATCGAGGAAACGGTCGCGATGAAACCGCCAGTAGCTGTCGTGTCCGGGCTTTCGCGCCCAGCGGACCCAGTCGGCCGCGTTTCGCTCCCAGGCATCCCGGAGGTCCATCTCGGCAGTCTGCCGTTCGAGGCTCGGGGTACGCTGAGACCATGGGCGCGATGAGCCCCCGCCGCACGAAGATCGTCGCGACGCTCGGGCCCGTGTCGTCGACGCGGGAGAACGTGCTCGCGCTCGCTCGGGCCGGGATGGACGCCGCGCGCCTCAACTTCTCGCACGGGACGCACGAGGAGCATGCGGAACGCATCCGGCTCGTCCGGGACGTGGAGCTGGAGATCGGTCGTCCGCTGGCGGTGATCGCCGATCTCCAGGGGCCGAAGCTGCGAGTGGGGGACCTCGCCGAGCCGGTAACGCTCACACGCGGGGACAACAATCGTCGTCTCGTTCGACGAGGACGGCCGCGACGGAGAGCTGCCGATCGCTCCGGAGGCGATCGGAGAAGTGCTGCAGGTCGGGCACGAGGTGCTGATCGACGACGGGCAAGATCCGGCTTCAGGTCGAGGAGGTCGAGAGTCGGCAGGGCCACCTGTCTGATCGTGAACGGTGGGCCTCGTGACCACACACAAGGGTGTGAACGTCCCCGGGGTCCCCTTGGCGATTCCGTCGCTGACGCGAAAGGACGTGGACGACCTCGAGTTCGCGCTCGACCTCGGCGTCGACTTCGTGGCGCTCTCGTTCGTGCGCTCGGCCGCCGACGTTCGCGACCTCCGGATCCTCATCGACCAGGCCGGCTCCGAAGCGCATGTGATCGCGAAGATCGAGAAAGCCGAGGCGGTCGATTCGCTGGACGCGATCCTGATCGAGACCGACGCCGTGATGGTCGCGCGCGGTGACCTCGGGGTCGAGATCGGCGTCGCGACCCTCCCGCTCATCCAGAAGCGGATCATCCTGGCGAGCCTCCAGCGCGGGAAGCCCGTGATCACCGCGACGCAGATGCTGGAGTCGATGGTGCACCAGCCCGAGCCGACACGGGCCGAGGCGAGCGACGTCGCCAACGCGATCCTCGACGGCACCTCTGCGCTGATGCTCTCGGGGGAGACCGCTGTGGGCGAGTACCCCGTCGAGGCCGTCTCGTACATGGATCAGATCGCGCAGGCCGTCGAGCCCGCCCTCGGCTACAGGCACCAGCTCCCGGAGCCGAGCGACAATCCCACCGTCGGGCAGGCGATGTCGAACGCGGCGTGCGACCTCGCCGAGGCGCTCGGCGCCAAGGCGCTTCTCGTCCCGACCTTCACGGGCGGCACGGCATCCGCGGTCGCCCGGCTGCGGCCCCACAGGCCGATCATCGCGCTGACGCACCACCTGCGATCGGTGACCCAGTTGGCGATCGAGTGGGGGGTGACGCCGATCCTGATTCGCGAATGCGTCGACGTCGAGGATCTCTGGAACGAGTCGCTGAACGCAGCTCGGCAAGCCGGGCTCGTCGAGTCCGGCGACCTGGTCGTGATCACGGCCGGCACGGCGGTGAACATGCCCGGCTCCACGAACGTGATCAAAGTCGACACGGCTTAGCGCGCCTGCGGCGCGCTCGCCTTCACGGGGGAAACGGGTTTCCCCCGTGCGCCCCCTTCTCTCCAGTTCTCGTTGTCCGACTGGAACTTGGCCTCCCGCCGGGCGAAGCCCGGCTCCGGCCACGACGCGGTTGCTGTAGCGAGGCGATCTGGGTTGCCCCGCCGCCTTTTCAAGGTGCTCCCGGCCTCCTCCCTCTGGAAATCGTACTGAGGAAATCCGCACGCGTGGGTGTCGGTTCCGTGCCGAGACAAGCGGACACCGGCAGGACGCCGACCCTTCGGCGCGAACCTCATCGCCGAGATGGCCAAGCGGCGCATCAAGCAGCGCAAGCGCATTCCGCGCGGGCGGTTTCTCGTCCGCTGGCTCATCCTGGCCGTGTTCGGGTTCGTCGCCTTCCTCTACTACCAACCGCTGCAGAGCTACCTCGACACGAATGACGCGCTCGAGCAGCGCTCCGCCGAGGTGGAGTCGCTGCGTGCGGAGAAACGCTCCCTCGAGCGCCGGCTCGTCGAGGCGGACACGCCGGAGGCGCTCGCGCGCGAGGCTCGACGTCTCGGCTACGTGAAGCCCGGCGAGCGGCTCTTCATCGTCAAGGGCATCGACGCCTGGCGTCGCGCCCAGGCGCTGAAGGCCAAACACACAGACCGCCGCTAGCATCCGCGGCCCCATGGAGGACCGCGCAGTCGTCGAGCGCCAGCTCGGCCGGCCGCCACGCGCGTTTCACCGCGTCGTGGTCCGGTGCCCGTTCGGCATGCCTGCCGTCACCGAGCAGACCCCCTACGACGACGCCGACGAGCCGTTCCCGACGACGTACTACGTCACGTGCCCGTTCCTCGTGGCCGCGATCTCGCGGCTCGAGGCGGCCGGCGGCGTCGAGCGCTGGAGCGAGCGAGTCGCCACCGACCCGGAGCTGGCTGCGAGCCTGCAGCGGGCGACGCGTGAGCAGCGCGACGTGCGGAGAGAGCTCGCCGGCAGCAAGACAGGGCGCGGACGACGGGTCGTCGCTCGAGCTCGGCATCGGCGGCGCCCGCCGCCCCGAGCGGCTCAAGTGCCTCCACGCGCACGCGGCGTTCGCCCTCGCGCGCCCGGGCTACGAGCTCGGCGAGAGCGTTCTGGCGGAAATCGACTCGCTCTGGCCGGAAACCTGTTGCATGAGCGTCTCGCGGGGTCGCGGTCTGATGTCCTGGGGGCCGGCCATTTCCTCGGCGGCGGTCGAGCACGCGCGGCAGCAGTGGGAGGAGGGTCACCGCAGGCTCGAGTCTCGCGCGCGGCGAACGTCCCGTCTACGAGCGGCTGCACGCGCAGGTCGACTCGCTCCTGGACGAGCTCCGGAAGCGCGTGGGCCAGACCTTCACGCTCGAGCAGCTGGCGACCGTCTACGCGCGACGCCGAGCGCTGGAGCCGAGACGCAGCCCTCGCCGGTGCGCCCGAGACGGCCCGGCCCGAAGACGTGGCGATCGTCGAGGATGCCGCCTTCCATCTCTACGCCCGCGGCGCAGTCGACTACGTGCCTTGAGCAACGGACAGCGGCGAACCAGGCAGCGGCGCCGGCCGTCGCTCATCAGGTGGGTGCGCTCCGATCGCGGCCGCGATCGTCCTGTTCGCGCTCGGAGTGGCGCTCGGTCAGGCGCTCGAGGAGAACCGGCGCGGGGGCGAGACGAGTACCTCGATACGGACGCTGGAGCCCGAGACTCTGCCCGCTCAGACGGTGACCGTAACCGTGACGCTCCCCGTGAACGTTTAGTCAATCGACTATGAGGAAAGAGCATATTTAGCTAGATTCACGAGCCATGGCGAACGAGGGGGACAACAACCGCATGCCGGTTCCGGCCAACGAGCCCGACTGGCTGACGCTAGGCCAGGCGGCCAGGCACCTCGGCGTTGCGCAGAGCACGATCCGGAAGTGGTCTGACAGCGGGCGCGTGCCGGCGTTCTACACGCCCGGAGGTCATCGGCGCTACCGGCGCGGCGACCTCGACTCGTTCCTCGCGAAGTCGGGCGGCACACAGCCCCGCCGCGAGCAACGGCGGCCGCACGAGGACGATCCTGATCGTCGACGACGACCCCCGCATCCGTGAGTTCGTCCGGGTCAACCTCGAGATGGAGGGGTACGCGGTCCGGGAGGCCGCGAACGCCGAAGAGGGCCTCGCGGCGCTCGACGAGGAGTCGCCGGACCTGATCCTCCTCGACGTGATGATGCCCCAGGTCGACGGCTGGGAGATGCTCCGCCGCGTCCAGGAGCGCCACGGCGTCGGGTCGATTCCCGTGATCATGTTCAGCGGCAAGGTCGACGAGCAGGACCTGAAGGGCGCAGCGCAGCGGGGTGCGCAGGGCTTCATCGGAAAGCCGTTCAACCCGCAGCAGCTGATCGAGTCGACAGAACCCTGCAGCGATTCGCTGCCGGCGTTGCCGGGTTTACCCACGATGGTCAGCGGCGACGGCAACTGAGGCCAGAGTGAATTTCGTCGCGGAACGTGCGAAGCACTTTGCGCGAGTCCCGGCCGGAGGCCGGAGCTACAGCTCTTCGCCGCTGCAGTAACCCGCCGACGATCAGCGCCAGCGAGGCGGCTAACGCGATCCAGATCCCGATCCCGCGCCCGTCGTACGGGAAGAAGCGGTCTGGTACCGCGATCAGCCGGATCAGCACGAGAATCGTCGCGAGCGAGCCGAAGACGATCACGACGAGGCTCTCGGGGATCGTCGGCGGCAGCTCGATGCCCAGTTCCCGCAGCACACCGAGCGCCACGACGCCGAGCCCGAGTAGGAACACGAGCTTGCCGAGCACGCCCGTGTGCCAACCGATGACCGCGATCGTCAGGCCGTCGCCCGAGCCCGCGTACCAGCTCATGAAGGCCGAGAGCGCGAGCACGATGCCGGCCAGAGTACGTGATGCGCTCCCCGGCTCCCCAGATGCCCGCGGGCAAGGGGACGAGCACGTCGCGCTCCTGCGCGAGGCGGGCCGGGCTCGGATGCGAATGGCTCAGGCGTTTCCACGGAGCGGGAGTCTAGGAGTTCTAGAGACCGAAGAGCCGTTCGATCTGGTGCCACACGACCACGGTCAGCCAGATGCTGAGGCCGACGAGCACGATCAGGACGAGCCAGAACCGCAGACGGGCACGCGCGACCTCGCGCGTGCGCTCACGTCGCGCTCGGCGCCGCGCGCGATGCAGCCGGTAGGCCTGCTGCACGGCAGCAGGGTCGAGCTGCAGCGCGTCTTCGGGATCCAGTCGTCGCGCCGGCTGGGCCATGGAAGTGAGTCTAAGGCACTGCTTAGGACGCCGACCGCGATACTTGGCAGGAGGATGGACGTCCTCGCGCACCAAGCGCTCGGGGCGCTGGCCACCGCCGGCCGCCGCATTGCGGGGGAATCGGGGCTGGACGGGGCTTTGAGCGCCGTTGCCGACGCGGCAGCTTCGGCCGCGGGGGCTGACGTCGCCGTCGTCCGCGTCGCCGATCCGGGCGGAGACTTGCGCCTGCGCGCTGTCGCCGCTCGATCGGAAGCCGTTGAAGCCGAGCTCCAGGGCTCGTCGTTCGCAGCGGCCGAGCTCCCTCGTGAAGAAGGCTCCGACCTGGAGGCGCTTCCATCGGCCGTCCGCGCCGCCGCCGGCCGCGTGCACGCCAACGCGGTGTGCCTGCTGCCGGTCTGGATCGCCGGGCGTCCCGCCGCCAGCCTCGAGGTGATGCGCACCGGCGACGCCTTCGGTCTCGAGGAGCTCACGCTGGCGCGAGTCGCTGCGGCCCAGCTCTCGCTGGCGCTGGTCGCGTTCGGGGCCGGCAACGGCTCCGAGCCTGGCGCACGCCTCTCCCGAGCACGCGCTGGGCATTGCCGGGGAGGCCCTCGCGGCCGGTCACGACGAGGCACGGGTTGCCAACCAGATCACGCACCTCGCCGCAGAGGCGACCGGCGCCGAGGCGGCACAACTCTGGCGTATGACGGCCGACGACGAGCTCGTCGCCGGTCGTCGCGACCGGAGCCCTGGGCCTGGAACAAGCCGAGGAAACCGCGGCCCGCGCGGCGCGGCGCGCGCTCCAGGGCCAGTCCGCTGTCTCCGAGACCCGCGACGAGACGTTTTCCCAGGCGCCCACGCTGATCACCGTCAGGCTCGGGACTCCGCCGGTCGGTGTCCTCCAGCTCTTCTTCTCCGCCCAGACGCCGCCGTCGAACGCCTGTGCTCGACCGCCTCGGAAGCTTCGGCGTGCGAGCCGCTCATGCCTTGCGGGCGGGTGAGCGCGCGACCGAGATGACCGCCGACCTCGAACGCACCGAGGCCCTCCTGGCCGTGGTCGGCCAGGCGATCGCCCACCTCTCGCTCACGCACACGCTGGGCACCGTCGCCGATCGGATCACCGAGTTGCTTCGCGTGGACCGCATCGCGGTCTATCTGCGAGACCAGGGCCGACTGCACGCTGCCTACGAGCGGGGGCTCATCGGGCCGCACGAAGCGGTTGCCGAGCGCTTGCTCGAGGTTTCGCTCGGCCCTTCCAGGGCGCAGGGCATGCTCCATGTGACCGACGCTGCCGCCGACCTCCGGCTTGCTGCGGTGCGGGATGCCGATCCTGGAGGCGGGCATCGAGGGCGTGGCTGCCGTCCCGCTGCTCGTCCGCGAGGAGCTGATCGGGATCGTGGCCGTCTACCTGCCGCTCGGCCACGTACCTTCGCCGAGCGAGTCGACATTGCTCGCTGCGCTGGCCAGCCAGCTCGCGGTCGCGGTGCAGAATGCTCGCCTCCACGAGGACGTCAAGCGCCTGGCAGCGGAGCGGGAGGGCGCCCTGGCCGCCGAAGCGGCACGGACCCGCCAGTTGAGCGCGCTGCACGAGATCACGAGCTCGTTCGCGTCCAGCCTCTCGCTCGACGCCACCCTGGAAGCCGTCGTGCGCGCGGCGGTCGACCTGCTCGGGGTCGATGCGGCCGTGATCCGCGTTCCCGAGGAGCGAGGCGACCAGCTCGTCGCGCGGGCCGCCCACGTGCCCGATGCCCGCCTGGCCGACGCGCTGCTGCCGCTTCTCGAGCGCCCGCAGCAGTTGGACGGCCTGCCGGGCCGCCGCCTCTTCCGCTCGGGCAAGCCGCTGGTGCTCGATTCGGAGAGCGCGCGGCGCCTGGGTGCGTCGTACGAGTTGCTCGTTCCGTTCCTCGAGCAGGGCTCGACCGCCGTCGTGATCCCGATTGCGATTCCGACGGAGCTACTGGCGACGCTCACGGTCGTCTCGCTCGATCCCGCGCGGCGGATCGGGCGCGAGGGGATCGAGACCGCCCTCGTCGTTGCCAGGCAGGCAGCGCTCGCGATCGACAACGCACGTCTCTACCAGCAGCAGAAGCGCTTCGCCGACACCATGCAGCGCTCGCTCCTGCCGCAGAAGCTCCCGGAGGTGAGCGGCCTCGAGGTCGGCGCGGTCTACGAGTCGTCGGCGCGGGTCGACGTCGGCGGCGACGTCTACGACTTCCTCGTGCTTCCCGACGGCCGCCTGGCGGCTGTGCTCGGCGACGTCGCGGGCCACGGGATCGAGGCGACAGCGGACATGGCCCTGGCCAAGTTCGTCTTCCGCTCGCTGGCACGCGAGCATCCCGAGCCGGGCGACTTCCTCGCGCACGCGAACGAGGTCGCGCACGAGGAGCTGGTCGGCGGCAAGTTCATCACCATGCTGTACGTCGCCGTCGATCCGGAGCGCAACGAGATCGCCGCGGCCCGCGCCGGCCATCCGCCCGCGCGACTGATCGACTCCTCGGGCAAGGTCTCGCAGCTCTCGCCGCAGGGCCTCCCGCTCGGGGTCGATCCGGACGCAGCACTACGAGGAGGTCCGGCAGCCGTTCGTGCCGGGCACGACCGTCTGCATCTACACGGACGGCCTCGTGGAGGCGCGCGCCGGCGACGAGCAGTACGGCGATGCACGGCTCGACGCGGCGCTGGCCGCGGGGCGCGACCTCTCGGCGCAGGAGCTCGCCGAGCAGGTCGTCGCCGACTGCCGGGCGTTCGGCGGGGGCGAGCTCGTCGACGACTGCGCGATCGTCGTCATCCGGCGCCGCTGATGCGTCTCAACGCTCTGGTCTTCTGCGCGGGCGCAGGCTCGCTGGCAACCGAGATCGCTGCTGCGCGCCTGCTCGCGCCCTACTACGGGTCGTCAACCGTCGTGTGGGCGAACGTGATCGGGCTCGTGCTGGCCTCGCTCTCGCTCGGCTACTGGCTGGGAGGCAGGCTCGCGGATCGGCGCCCGAGCCCGCGGGTGCTCGGGCGCGATCGTGCTCGGTGCTGCCGTCCTGATCGCGGCGGTGACGTTCGTCGCCAGACCTCTGCTGGACATTTCCGTCGAGGGCCTCGACGAGCTATCGGCGGGAGCGGTGATCGGCTCCTTCTTCGCCGTCCTGCTGCTCTTCGCGCCGCCCGTGACCCTCCTCGGCATGGTCGCGCCGTTCGCGATCCGGCTGGCGATCTCGAACGTCGCGGACGCCGGCTCGGTCGCCGGCCGTCTCTACGCCCTCTCGACCATCGGGAGCCTGCTGGGCACGTTTCTCGTCTGCGCTCGTCACGATCCCGCTGATCGGGACGCAGCGCACGCTCCTCCTCAGCGCGGCGCTCGTCGCGCTGGCCGGGAGCCTGCTCCTCGGCCGCCGCTGGCTGCTCGTCGCCGTGGGGATCGCAGCGCTGCTCGCGGTGCCGACGGGCGCGATCAAGCCTCACGCCGGGCTTCTGCACGAGGAAGAGTCGCTCTACCAGTACATCCAGGTGGTCGAGCGCGGCGACGCGCACAGGCTCTACCTCAACGAGGGCATCGCCGTGCACTCGGTCTGGCGCGCGGACGAGCTGCTCACGGGCGGCGTGTGGGACACGTTCCTTGCGCTTCCTCCCCTGCTCGGCCGCCCGGCTGAGCGGGTCGCGATTCTGGGGAATGCGGGCGGCACTACCGCTCGAGCGTTCGGGCGCTTCTACCCGGACACGCGCATCGACGGCGTGGAGCTCGACGGGGCGGTGTCGAAGGTCGGCCGGCGCTACTTCGGGCTCGGCGACAATCCGCGTCTCGAGGTGCACACCGCTGACGCGCGCCCGTTCCTGCGGCGGACCGACGAGCGTTACGACCTGATCTTCGTCGACGCGTACAGGCCGCCGTACGTGCCGTTCTACCTCGCCACCCGCGAGTTCTTCGCGCTCGCCCGTGACCGGCTGAAGCCGGGCGGGATGATTGCGCTGAATGTGGCCACGGTCCCCGAAGACCATCGGCTCGCGGAGGGGATCGCCAGGACGCTCCGCAGCGAGTTCCCTCAGGTCGTGACCTGGCAACCGCTTCGCTTCAACCAGATCGTGATCGGGCTCGATCGGGTCACACCGCTGACCGTCCTCCGGGCACGGGCGCGGCGCACGTCTGGAGAGATTCGGTCGCTCGGCCTGCTGCTCGCGCAGGGGCTGCGCGAGAGCCGACTTCGAGGCGACGCCTGGACGGACGACCGTGCGCCGGTCGAATGGATCACCGACCGGATGATCGTCGAGTTCGCGGCGAGCGGAGGGAACTTCGAGGAGTTCCCGCTACCGACCGGGCCGTGAGACTCCGACGACATGACGGCCCGCTGCTTCGAATCGGCCACCGCGGGGCCGCCGCTCTGGCTCCGGCGAACTCGCTGCGCGCGCTCGAGCTTGCGCTGGAGGCCGGGGTCGACATCGTCGAGATCGACGTGCTCGGCCTTCCCGGCCGCGGCCTCGTCCTCTCGCACTCGAGCCGCGATGTCGTCCCGGACCCGCTTCCCCTTGACGATGCGCTCGCCTTCCTGGCACAGCACGCATCCGTCGGCCTGCTCGCAGACGTCAAGAACGGGGGCTACGAGCGGGAGCTGGTCGAGGCGATACGCAGCCACGGCCTCGTCGATCGCACGCTCGTCAGCACCATGGACCTGAGCATCCTGCGGGAGGTCAAGCGGCTCGAGCCGGGTGTGAGAAGAAGCGTCACCTTCCCGCGCAACCGGGCGCGGGCGGCGGCGCTGCGGCGGGTGCCGTCTGCTGCTGCCCTGGCGGATCGCCGCTCTCGTCCTGCGTGCGGAGGCTTCGGCGGCCACCCTCAACTACCGCGTGGTGACCAGGTCCGTCGTCGAGCGCTGCCACGATCTGGGCGCGGCCGTCTTCGCCTGGACGGTCAACGATCCGGCCCTGGTGGCCCGGTTGGACGGGCTGGGGGTCGACGGGGTCATTACGGACGATCCGTCTGTTTTCCAGGCTATATTCCAGGCGTGAGACGCTCCGGTCCAGCACTCGCGGCTCTTCTCGCCTGCGCCCTAGCAGGCCTCTTTTTGGCGTTCGTCGTCGCGTCTGGAGTTGGCGCTCAGGGTCTTGTGACGACAGGCTCGACCACCGAGCCGGCTCCCGGGCTCATCCCGCCGGGTGTGACCATCGGCGGCATCGCGGTCGGCGGCCTCTCGCCGGAGACGGCGACGTTCGTCGTGCAGGAACGGTTCGAGGAAGGCCTGCCGCTGATCTTCCGAGGTCGCCCCCGACTCGCTCCTTCGCCGCACGTGCTCGGCGCCACGGCTCGCATCGACCAGGCAGTCGAGCGCGCACGTGATCGCTCAGCCTGGGGACGAGGTCGGGCTGACCGTCCTCATCAACGGCGACACGACACGCGCCTATGTCTTGTCTGTGGCGCGCCGCTTCAACCGCGAGCCGGCCGACGCCGCGGTCGTCCTCCGCAAGTTCCGCCCGAAGATCGTGCCCGAGCGAATGGGCGTCACCGTCAAGCGCGCAGAGCTCACCGCCAACATCCACCGCCGCCTGACCGCGATGAGCCGCGCCCCGGTCAAGATCCGCACGGAGCTGAGCCGGCCGGAGGTGACTCATCGTGCCTTCCGCTCGACGATCGTCATCCATCGCGGCTCGAACCGTCTCGAGCTCTTCAACTACCAGCGGCTGCGCAAGCGCTTCCGCGTGGCGACCGGCGAGTCGGTCTACCCGACGCCGCTCGGCCGCTTCCGGATCGTGGTCAAGTGGCGGAACCCGTGGTGGTACCCGCCGAACTCGCGCTGGGCGAAGGGACTGAAGCCGGTCCCGCCGGGGCCGAACAATCCCGCTCGGAACTCGCTGGATGGGGCTCTCGGTCCCGGGTGTCGGCATCCACGGGACTCCGAACGGCGGCTCGATCGGCTACTCCGTCTCGCACGGCTGCATCCGCATGTACATCCCTGACGCCGAGTGGCTGTTCAACACGGTCGACATCGGCAGCCAGGTCTTCATCGTCTCGTCGTGAGACGCCTCAAGCTGGTAGGTCGGGGGGTCGCGATCGGCCTCGTGGCTTCGCTGCTCGGCTTGCTGGTATGGAAGGTGGCCCAGGACGAAGGCGGCAACCCGGCCGCTCAGTTCGCGGCAGGGAAGACCACGTCGGCTCCGTCGTTCACTCTCGAGCGGCTGGAAGGTGACGGCTCGGTCCGCCTCGAATCGCTGCGCGGGAAGGTCGTCGTCATCAACTTCTGGGCCTCGTGGTGCGAGCCGTGCAAGAAAGAGATGCCGAGGCTCGAGCAGGCGTGGCAGCGCTACCGCGGGCGGGGCGTGACCTTCATCGGCGTCAACACGACCGACTTCACCGGCGACGCCGAGCGGTTCGTCGAGCGCTATCGCCTCACGTTCCCGGTCGTGCGAGACGGGAACGGGCGCGTGCTCGCCAAGTACGGCGGGCTGCCGATCCCGTGGACGTACTTCGTGAACCGGGAGGGCCTGATCGTCGGGTACATCCGCGGTGAGGTGACGGCCGAGGCGCTCGAGGACGGCCTGCAGGAAGCACTCGCGACGTGAAGCGGCTCACGCTCGTCGCTCTCGTGGCTCTGGCAGTAGTGCCGGCCGCGCTCGCGAGTGAGGCGCGGCCGACGCTCGCCGATCTGGAGGACGAGATCATGTGCCCGGTCTGCCCGGGGAAACGCTCGAGCAGTCGAGCTCTCCCGCGGCGCAGCAGGTCGAGCGCCTGATCGCCGTCCGCATCCAGGCCGGCGACTCCAAGCAGGAGATCAAGGACCGCCTCGTCGACCAGTACGGGCCGAAAATCCTCGCCGCGCCGCCGAAGGAAGGCTTCGACCTGCTGGCGTGGGTGCTGCCGCTGGCGGGCGCCGCCGGGGGCGCGCTCGTCCTCGCCTTCGCCGCCTGGCGGTGGAGCCGGGGACGCGAGCCGTTGCCGTCCGAGGCCGCGCTCGACCCTGAGTCCGAGCGCCGCGTCGACCGCGAGCTCGCGCGCCTTGATTGAGCGGATCCCGCTCGCGTTCCTCGCCGGCTTCGTCTCCGTCATCACGCCGTGCGTCCTGCCGCTCGTGCCCGGATATCTCTCGGCCGTTTCCGCGGTCGAGGCAGGCCGCCTCGGGCAACCGGGCACGGCCAGGCGCGTTGCGCTCGGCAGCCTGCCGTTCATCGCCGGGTTCACGGTCGTGTTCGTCATCCTCGGGGCCGGCGCGGCGGCGATCGGCGGCGTGCTCTCCAGCGACCGGCAGGCGGAGCTCGCTGGGCTGATCCTGGTCGTGCTCGGCCTGACGTTCATCGGCCTGCTGCCCTGGCCCGAGCGCCTGATCGCGCCAAGCCTCGTCTCGGGCGCGCAGCGCAAGGGCTCGTCGGTGCTCCTCGGAGCGGCCTTCGCGGTCTGCGCCGCTCCCTGCATCGGGACCGTGCTCGCGTCGATCCTGATTCTTGCGAGCGACACGGGCACCGTTCTGCGCGGCTCCGTTCTCCTCGCCGCGTACTCGCTGGGTCTCGGCCTCGCCTTCCTGCTGGCCGGGGTCGCGTTCGCCCAGGCGATGGGCGCCTTCCGCTGGCTACGCGACCACTACACGGTGATCCGCGTGACGGGCGGGCTGATGCTCGTCGCGCTCGGCCTGCTGCTCTTCTTCCACCGCGACTGGTGGCTCCGGGTCCTGGTCGCGCGGTTCGTCAACTGGATCGGCCTAGGGGACGTGTAGCGGCGGCAGGTCGAGCGAGCCGGCTGCGACGACCTTCTGCGCCGCCTCGACCTGGAGCAGGAACGCGGCGACGTCCACGCCCTGGTGGCCGGGCGCGAAGGGGCCGAGCCTCCGGGCTGCCTTCTCGAGCTGGCGCTCGCAGCCGGGACGGTTGTCGCGCCCGGCCTGGTACCAGGCGACGACGACGTGGACGAGACCCTGGAAGAAGTCCTTCTCGGCCGGGTCTGCTGCGCGCCACGCGTCCTCGAGCGCCTCGTGCGCCTCGAAGTACTCGCCGGAGCGGGCTAGGTCGAGCCCGCGCTCGAGGTCAGACGGCGACCTTGACCTCTCCGTCCTCGACCTGCACCTCGTACGTGCGGAGCTCGATCGCGAGGTCGAAATCGTTTTTGCCCGTCCGCACGTCGTACGTCCAGCCGTGCCAGGGACATCTGAGCAGGCAGCCTTCGTCGAGCTTCCCCTCGCCGAGCGGGCCCTCGAGGTGCAGGCACTTGCCCTGCGTCGCGTAGAACGACCCGTCGCAGTTGGCGAGCGCGATCGGCTCGTCGCCGGCCGTGACCGCCTTCACGGTCCCGGGCGGGACCTCCTCGACGCGCGCGACCGTTACGAGCATGACGCGAGATTAGTGCCTAACGGGACGGGGCGAGGGCGGAGTCTCAGTAGGTAATGAGCCAACCGCGGCTCGCTGTGGTGATCATCGTCGGGCTGCCCGTGTCCCCGGAAATCGCCCGGCTCGACCTTCCCACGATCGCGGTCGAGTGGTACTCTCGGGGCGCCGTGTCCACCATCCTCCTCGTAGGGGTGGATCTCTTCATCCGGGGCAAGCTGGAGACCGGTCTCCCCGGCCATCGCTTTGTGACGACGGACAGCGTCGACCCGCCCGACTGCGTGATCGCCGACGTGTCGCGCGTCGACCCGAACGACGTGGTCGAGTCCTATCCAGACGCACCGATTCTCGGCTACACGAACCACAAGGACACGGCGGGCCTGCGGCGCGCGCACGAGGCCGGGTTCGACCAGGTCGTCGCCAAATCCGCGCTGTCGGAACGGGCTTCGGAGCTCGTCGAGGAGCTACTCGCAGCTAGCTAGACTGACCCGCTCGTGACCTACATCATCGCCGAGCCCTGCATCGACATCAAAGACCGCTCGTGCGTCGACGTCTGCCCGGTCGACTGCATCCACGAGTTCGAGCGGATCCTGATCATCGACCCCGAGGAGTGCATCGACTGCTTCGCCCCGACCGAGCAGCTCCTCACGACCTATGGGCCTCGCACATTCGAAGAGCTCGAGAACCAGCCGTGCCGGGTGCTCACCGACGCGGGCTTCAAGCCGGCGGTCGTCAAGCGGTTCCGCCGCAAGCCGCTCGTCAAGCTCGAGCTGGCGCCGGCGTTCGAGGAGCGCGACCGCCATGGGGGGACGCGCCTCACGACCCGCAACATCTCGAGGTTCAGGCGCTCGATCTGGGCCACGCCGACACACTCCTGGTTGCTCGCCGATGGTGAACGGACCGACAGGTTGGCGTCGGGCGATTTCGTGCCGGGCATGCGTCATGAGCCGAAGCGCGACGGTGAGAGTTACCGGCTCGGCGTCCTGCACGGCCTCGTCTTCGGCGACGGCAGCTGGAACAAGCAGGAGATCCGATCCGGCGAGCACCTCCACTACGTCCAGCTGTACGGCGAGCGAGTCGCGAAGTTCCTCGACTTCTTCGACCAGGTCAATTTCTCTCCGTGCCTCGACGTCCATCCGGGCTATGCCGGAACAGGTGTCGTCCGCGCGGGCGTCAATCTCAAGCGCTCGCTGCCCGAGACCGCGGATGTCGAGTACATCGCGGGCTTCGTCGACGGCTGGGTCGCGGCGGACGGAGATCCTGCCAGGGCCGGCTCATGGCGTCTCCGGTCGACAGACCACGAGGCGCTTGCCTGGCTCGAGGCGGTGGCCCCGTACGCCGGCTTTGTCACCGTCGGCTCGGGCGAGGAGTCGAGCGTCCTGACGAACTTCGGCGTCCGCAACCGTCCGATCCGCTGGCTGTACCTGGCCACGCGTGAGGTTTTCTGGCGGGTCATGAGCGTCGAGGAGCAGGAGAAGGACGCTGAGGACACCTTCTGCGCGGTCGTACCGGAGAAGCACGCGTTCACGCTCGCCGGCGGCATCTACACGAAAAATTGCGGGGCATGCGAACCGGAGTGCCCGGTCGAGGCGATCTTCCCCGAGGATGCGCTGCCCGATAAATGGGAGCCGTTCGTCAAGATCAACTACGCCTACGGCGACCCTGAGGCGATAAACAAGCTGACCGACGAGTACGCGACCGAGCACAACGTCCAGAACCCTCCGCTGGAATAGAAACCTCCGTTCCCGGGTATCCCCTTGCTGGAACGCAACGAAGGGGGTCACTGATGCCACAGCAAGCATGGAGCGCGAAGCGCGAACGGCAGTACGAGCACATCAAGGAGAGCGCGAAGGACCAGGGCGCCTCGACGAAGCGAGCCAAGGAGCTCGCTGCGAGAACCGTGAACAAGGAGCGCGCACGCACGGGCGAGGCGAGGACGTCGTCTCGCATCCTCGACGCGCGACATCTCATCCGGCCGGCGCGGCGGTCTCCGCTCGGGGACGCGGCGCTCCAAGGGCCAGACGAAGGAGCAGCTCTACAACCAGGCCAAGCGGCTGAACATCAAGGGCCGCTCGCGGATGAACAAGCAGCAGCTCCTCGCTGCCGTCAACCGCAAGAAGTAAGTAGTCGATGTTTTGGGCCTCGTCCCGCTAGGTAGGGTGAAAGCGAGATGAGGCCCAAGACTCTCGATCACGTCGCCCTCTGGGTCGCGGACCGCGACGCGGATCGCGGACTTCGCGACGGAGCGGCTCTCGATGCACGTCATCGATCGCACCGACAAGTTCACGCTGGTCGGCACTGACGCGCGACGCGGCAAGCTGACGCTCTTCGAGGCCGAGGGGCCGCGGGAGCGCGGTGCGCTGAAGCACATTGCGCTTCGCGTGAACGATCTCGAGGCGTCGCTGCAGGGGCTGGACGGCGTCGACGTCGAGCGGACGGACGGCGCTGCGTACTTCGACGTCTACGAGGGCCTGCGGCTCGGGCTCGTCGAGGCGCAGACGGAGGTCGAGTACGACCTCGACCACGTCGCGCTGTTCTCCGCTGATCCGGAGGCAGACGGCCGAGCTCTACCGACCTCTCGGCTTCTCGCCTGACGGAGATCGTCGCGTCGAGGTCGGTGGGCGCGTGGGTCGAGTTCCACGACGGCGAGCCGGGCGACCCGGAGCGGCCGCTGCTGAACCACCTGGCCGTGCTGGTCGACTCTGCCGACGAGCATCTGGAGGAGGCTCGCGAGCTCGGCATCGAGGTGGCGGACGTCGTGGATGCGGCGAACACGTGCGCGGTCTTCCTCTGGGGGCCGGAACGCGTGAAGATCGAGTACGTCGAGCACAAGCCGACGTTCGCGCTGAAATAACCGACCTCGTCGTAGCCGGCGCGGGGATGGCCGGCCTTTGCGCGGCCGCACGGGCTCGTGAGCTGGGTGCCGAGCCGCTCGTCCTGGAGAAGGGTGACCGGCCCGGAGGGTCGATGCTCCTCTCGAGCTGCGTCATCTGGCGGCACCGCGACTTCGCGGACTTTCGCGCCGAGTGTCCCGGCGGCGACGAGGGGCTGCAGCGCGGTCGTTGCGAACGACTGGACGAGAGCCTGGACTGGCTCGAGTCGCTGGGTGCGCCGGTCACCGAGCGGGACACCGGCAACCCGCGCACTGTGGGCCGTCGCTTCGACCCGCGCGGCCTCACGGACACCTTCATGCGCAGCATCGGCGACGATCGCGTGCGCCTCTCGTTCCAGGGACAGTCCCCGCTCAATAGAGAGTGACATTTTGTGCACAGGGGGGTTTCCTGCCCGGCTGGCGCGCGAACGCGGCCTGCTCTTACGGGCCAATCCGCTGGAGCGTGGGCGACGGGCTCGAGTATGGGCGCGAGCGTGGGGCCGAGACCGCAGGCGACCTCGACGAGTTCTACGGCCGCGCGATGCCCGCCGTCGACCAGATCGCCGAGGCGGACTTCGTCCGTCTCGCCCAGCTCTACGGCCGGTACGCGACGGTCACCTCCGAGGACGGCTCCGAGCGCTTCGAGGGCGAGCCCACCTGGTCGGAGACCGACCTCGTTCAGCAGATCGCGCGCTGGCCCGGAGGGCGCGGCCTGGTACACGGTCGAGGCCGCGGCGCTTCAGGAGCGCGTCCGTGAGCGCACCGTCGCCGAGATGATCGAGGCCGCCCGCGCAGTCGGCGCGACGGTCCGAGTGGAGGACGGACGGGTGTCCGTGCTCGTGCGCGCGGCAGTGACCCAGACCCTCGGCGGCCTGCGCATCGACGAGCGGGCGCGCGGTCGACGACGGTCGCCGAACGAGCGGCTCTACGCGGCCGGCGCCGATGTGGGCGGCATCGCGACCGGCGGGTACTCGAGCGGCCTTGCCGCCGCGCTCGTCTTCGGCCGCATCGCGGCCGAGACGGCGCTCGCCTAGGTCGTCTGCTGGAGGTACGCGCAGGGCCGCTTGTCGGCCGGAAGCGGCGACGGGCCGATCCGTGTCACGAACCAGCGTGCCGTCCTGACCGTCGAGCTCGACCGTCGGCGCCGATCGCCGGCGGCTCGCCGTCGCGCGCGCATGAGCTCGTAGCCCGTCGGCTTGGAGACGAAAGAGGATGGCCTGTCCGTCGGCCATGGCGCGGCGCGATCTTAGCGACGGACCGCGTAGCCGGGAAGCACGACTCGAACCGCCGTGCCTCCGTCCTCGCCCTCGTCGACCGTGAGCCGGCCGCTCAGCGACCGCGACCGCGTTCCTCGATCGCCTCGAAGCTGCGCCGGCGCCGCTCGCCCGGCGCGTCGTCCGCGATCAGCGCCTCGACGCCGTCCGTCCGCTCCTCCCCGACGCGGATCGAGATCCTGGTCGGCGGGCCGCGGCGGATCGCCTGGTGGAGCGCGTCGCGGATGATCTGGTAGATCGCGACCTGCGCCCGCTCGGCGAGCGCGTCCGCGCCTGCCACGTCGAGGTCGAACTCGATCTGGTTCGCGATCGCCGAGCTGCTCGGCGAGCGCTCGCACGGCCGGGGCGAAGCCCTGATCGCGCAGCACGACCGGCTCCAGCTCGAACGAGAGGTCGCGGAGCGAGCGGATCGTCTCGCGCTGCCGGTCCATCGCCGAGCTGAAGCACCTGTCGCCGAGTCCTCGCCGTGCCCGGCCTCGACCGAGGCGGCGACGGCGTCGAGCATCAGGGCGATCCCGGCGAGCGACTGCACCGGCCCGTCGTGCAGGAACAGCGCCAGCCGCCGGCGCTCCTCCTGCTCGGCGGTGATCAGCTGGTCGGAGAGCCGGGCGTGCTCGGCCGAGAGCCGCTCGATCTCCTCGTCCGTCTGGCCCTCGCGCCGGCTCTCGCGGAGGAGCAGCAAGGCAGCGAGCGCTCCCGCGGCCGCGACCGCGACCAGAAGCCCTGCGAGGGCAAGCGGTGCGCGTCGACGGCGAGCCCGAGCACGCCGAGGACTGCGCCGGCGACGACCCCGCAGACGAGCAGGACAGGTCTAGTCGATGATCGCCTCGCGAAGCGCAATCGCCACCGCGTGCGTTCGCGTGTCCGCCTCGAGCTTCGTGAGGATGTGGCGAACGTGGCTCTTCACCGTCTCCTGGCTGATGAAGAGCTGCTTCGCCACGTCTGCGTTCGACATGCCGTCGGCCAGCAGCTGCAGGATCTCCCGCTCGCGGCCGGTGAGCATGTCCTCGCCCTTGCCCGTCAGGAAGGCCGGCATCAGCGCCGGGTCGACGTACCCCTCGCCGGTCGACGACCTTCTCGATCGCGCGCACCAGGGTCTGGTGCGGCGCCTCCTTGAGGATGTAGCCCTTCGCGCCGGACTCGAGGCCGCGGCCGAGCAGGCTGCGCTCGCTGTAGGCCGTGAAGATCAGGACCGCGACGTCGGGCGCCTTCTCGGTCAGCAGCTTCGTCGCCTCGAGCCCGTCCATGCCCGGCATGCGCACGTCCATGATCACGACGTCGGGCTTCCGCCGCTCGGCGAGCGCGACCGCGCTCTCGCCGTCGGCCGCCTCGCCGATGACGCGGATGTGCGGCGCGCGCGAGAGCGAGAGGCGCAGCCCCTCGCGGACGACCTCGTGGTCGTCGACGATCAGGCAGGTGATCTCTGGCTTTCCGTCGACGGCGTTGTCGTCTTCAGGCACGGCCCGCGGATTCGTATTGGTGGAGTTCAGACTGCGAGCTCTAGCTGCTCCGGCTCGGGCTGCAGGGCGGAGGCGGATTCGTGCGGCGGTCAGGCGACGCCGAAGCTCCTTCGCGAGAGCCCGACACCGAGCTGCTTGACGGCCTCGCGCTCGGCGGCGCTCGAGGTACGCGCTCCGGCGGTAAGCTCCTCGTACTCGGGAGCAGCTCGGGCCAGTCGCGCTGCGAGGTTCGCCAGGAAGTGCTCGCGCGTCCCGGGTCGCAGGTAGAGGAGGTTCGCCCAGACGCCGCAGGCGCCCGCCTCGCGCGCCGCGCGCACGACCTCGGCGAGCTGCTCGGGACGGTCGGAGATGCCGGGCAGGATCGGCGCCATGCCGACGCCGGCCCTGATCGCCGGCGTCGATGAGCGCCTTGAGCGCCCTCAGCCGCTGCCGCGGCGGATGCGCGGTCGCCGGCTCGGTCTTTCGCCAGACGTCCTCGTCGAGCGTCGGCACCGAGAACGTGACCGAGACGTCGGCCCGGCCGGCCGCCTCCGACGAGCACGTCGATGTCGCGGACGATCATCGGGCCGCGCGTGATGATCGAGAACGGGCTCGCCGGCCTCGGCGAGCGCCTCGAGGCAGGCGCGGGTCAGCCGGTAGCGGCCCTCGGCCGGCTGGTACGGGTCGGTGGCTGCGCCGATGGCGACGACTTCCCGCTTCCAGCGACGCGCCGCGCGAGCTCGCGGCGCAGGACGTCGGCGACGTTCGACCTTGACCCGGATCGACGCGCCGTAGCGGTCGTCGGACGGCCGGTCGGCGCGCTGCTCGAAGGCGCGGACGTAACAGAACGTGCAGCGGTGGACGCAGCCCATGTAGGGGTTCAGCGACCAGTCGAAGGGCATGCCCTTGACGCGGTTCAGGGCGCTCCGGCAGGGCTCTTCCCGGTACTCGACCCCCACAGCTGCCATCATAGAACATACGTTCGTACCGGGTCACGGCCGAGCCGATGCCTATACTCAAAGAGATCGCCGTTGGACGACGACCACCCGCCTAGTCCTCGCGCCCCGGAGAGCGGGGCATGAGCGACTTCTACCGTTAGCCTGATCGGGTTGCTCGTCTGGGCAACGCGGTCTTCGTCGCCGCCGAGTACGCGCTCGTGACAGCGAGCCGTCCTCGCCTGCAAGAACGCGCCAACGCCGGTAGTCGGGGCGCGAAGCGCGCGCTGGCGCTGATGGACACGCCGGTCAGCTTCATCGCACCGTCGCAGGTCGGCGATCACGGTCTTCTCGATCGCCATCGGCGCCATCGGGCGAGCCGCTCCTCGACCGACTACTTCGACGCGTGGCTCGCGACGGCGCTCGCCTACGCGATCGCGTTCCTGATCCTCACGTACCTGAGCGTCACGCTCGGCGAGCTCGTGCCGAAGGCGCATCGCCCTCGCAGAGGGCGGAGCCGCTCGCCATGGTGCTCGCGTACCCGACCTCGCTCCTGGCGCTGGTCGGCCGAGCCGCTCATGTGGTTGCTGCAGGTCTCCGCGACGTGGGTGACGCGCCTGTTCGGCGTCGAGTCCTCGGCGTCGGGGATGTTCGCGCGCACGCGCGAGGACGTACGGCTGATCGTGGCCGAGGCCGGCCAGAGCGGGGAGGTCGAGGGCGTCGAGTCCGACATGCTCTACAGGCGCCTTCAAGTTCGCCGACAAGGAAGTGCACGACGTCATGGTCCCGCGGCCCGAGGTGGTCGCCATCTCGGTCGAGCTGCCGCCGAGGAGTGCCTCGCCGCCGTCATCGACTCGCCGTACACCCGCTATCCGGCCTACCGCGACTCGCTCGACGAGATCCTCGGCATCCTCCACGTCCGCGACCTCTTCAAGGCGCTCTACTCGCAGGGGATCGAGAACGTGGAGATCGAGAAGCTGCTGCGGCAAGCCCTACGTCGTCCCCGAGACGAAGGACCTCGCCGCGCTGCTGGCCGAGTTCCGCAAGACGAACCAGCACATGGCGATCGTCGTCGACGAGTACGGCTCGATGGAGGGGATCGTCACGCTCGAGGACCTGCTCGAGGAGATCGTCGGCGAGATCGAGGACGAGTACGACCTGCCCGACGAGTCGATCGAGCGCATCGACGACCGGACGATCCGCATCGACGGCACGTTCCCGATCGACGACTTCAACGAGCAGTTCACGCTCTCGATCCCCGTCGAGGACTTCCACACGATGGGCGGTTTCGTCTTCGGCTTGCTCGGCCGGGCGCCGGAGCGAGGCGACGCGGTGGAGTGGGACGGCCTGAAGCTTCAGGTGGTCGAGGTCGAGGGGTCTCGGATCGACCGGCTCACGATCATCTTCGAAGAGCCCAACGAGGAGCCTCAGGCCGAAGTTGTCGCCGGCGGCTAGCCCGCTTCGGCGCCAGCCGGCGTTCGGTGAGTCGAGCGCGCCGGCCGAGTGGCCGCGCCCGCGTGGGATGGCCCGGCCCGAGCAGCTCGACCGCGACGTCGAGTCGCTGCCCGGAGTCGGGCCGGTCGTGAAGAAGAACCTGGCGAAGCTGGGGCTGCACACGATCCGCGACCTGCTGGAGCACCGGCCTCACCGCTACGAGGCGGCTGCGGAGGAGGTGCGGATCGCGGACCTGCTCGCGGGCGAGGAGGAGGTGGCGATCGCCGGCGAGGTGCGCAAGACGTCCGTGCGCCGGACGTCACGCCGGCTCTCGATCGTCCAGGCGCGGATCGCCGACGAGAGCGGCGAGATCACCGCCGTCTGGTTCAACCAGGTCTGGCTCGCCGAGAAGCTGCAGCCCGGGACGCGCGTGCGCCTCCGCGGCCAGCTCAAGCGAAACGAGTTCACCGTCCGCTCGTACGACCTGAACGGCGTCCTCGGCGACGGCCGACTTCGCGCCGGTCTACCCGGCGAGCGAGGACGTGACGGTCAAGAAGCTGCGCGAGCTGGTCGGCAAGGCGCTGCCGCACGTACGCGACTTCCCGGACTTCCTGCCTGCACGGATCGCGGAGCAGGCCGGGCTTCCGAGTCGAGCCGATGCGCTCCACGCCCTGCATCGACCACGCGACGAGCAGGACGGCGAGCGGGGACGACGACGGCTCGCATTCGACGAGCTGCTCGTCCTGCAGGTCGGGCTCGCCCGGCGGCGGCGTCGGCCGTGAGGAGGAGCGTGCGCCGGCTCTCGGCGAGCCGGGCGAGCTGGTCTCGCGGTACCGGGAGTGGCTGCCGTTCCAGCTGACCGAGCACCAGGAGCGAGCGATCGCGGAGATCGACGCCGACCTCGCGCAGCCGAAGCCGATGGAGCGGCTGCTGCAGGGAGAGGTCGGGTCGGGGAAGACCGTCGTCGCGCTCTACGCGCTGCTGCGCGCGGTCGAGGCCGGCAAGCGAGGGTGCGTTGATGGCGCCGACCGAGACCCTGGCCGAGCAGCACTTCCTCACGCTCGAGGAGCCCTGTCGCGAGCTCGGCGTGCGCGTCGCCCTGCTGACCCGCTCGGTCAAGGACGACGTGGCCGGCGCGCAGATCGTCGTCGGCACGCATGCGCTGATCCAGGAAGGCGTCGAGCTGGACGACCTCGCGGTCGCCGTGGTCGACGAGCAACACCGGTTCGGCGTCGAGCAGCGCCGCGCGATCACGGGCAGCCGCACGCCGCACGTCCTGCACATGACGGCGACGCCGATCCCGCGCACGCTCGCGCTCACTGTCTACGGCGACCTGGCCGTCAGCGAGATCGCCAAGCCCCCGGCCGACCGCAAGCCGGTCAAGACGGCCTGGGTTACCCAGGAGCGCTCGAGCGAGGCGTACAAGCGGCTGCGAAGGCATCTCGACGACGGGCAGGCAGGCCTACGTCGTCTGCCCGCTGATCGAGGAGTCCGAGACGTCAGTTGCCCGCGCCGCCGAGCGCGAGGCCGAGCGGCTGCAGAAAGGTGAGCTCGAGGGCTACCGCGTCGGCCTGCTCCACGGCCGGCTCAAGCCCGCCGACCGCCGCGATCTGATGGCGCGCTTCAAGGCGCGGGAGCTCGACGTCCTCGTGGCGACGACGGTGATCGAGGTCGGCGTCGACGTACCGAACGCGACGATCATGATCGTCCAGGAGGCCGACCGGTTCGGCCTCGCCCAGCTGCACCAGCTGCGAGGACGGGTGGGGAGGGGCGCCGAGCAGTCGTACTGCCTGCTCGTCTCGCGCGCGAAAGAGGAGCTGACCGACTCGGCGCTCGCCCGGCTGGAAGCGCTCGTGGCCTCGAACGACGGGTTCGAGCTCGCCGAGGTCGATCTCGAGATCCGCGGCGAGGGCCAGCTCCTCGGCACCCGTCAGGCGGGGCTCTCCGAGCTTCGCTTCACGCGTCTTCGCAGCGATCGCCGGCTGCTCGAGCAGGCCCGGGAGCTGGCAGATGAGCTTGTCGACTACGAGGGCCCGCTGAACGACGAGGTCGAGAACGTCTTCGCCGGCCGCGAAGTTCAGGCCTAGCTGGTCCGGCGCCACGGGCGCCGGACTCGCGAAAAGTGCTTCGCACTTTTCGCTACTGAGAGCACAAATCGTCGAGGCCTCACGACCGACGTGCGTGTAGTTGGCCCTGAGGCCCTCGAGGCGTCTCGCCAGTGTCAGCTGGCCTAAGAGGCCTGAGCCACGCCGTCGCGAGTGCGCAGCGCGCGTTCCTCGAGGATCGGCTTCAGGTAATCCGCGGAAGCCGGGCGACTGATGAAGTAGCCCTGAGCCAGCGAGCAGCCGTCAGCCCGCAGTGCGTCCCAGACCTCCTGGGTCTCGATCCCCTCGGCGACGACGCCGAGGCCGAGGTTCCGGCCGAGATCGATCGTCGAGCGGACGATCGTCGCATCGCTCGCGTCCTCGCACATGCCCATGACGAAGGACCGGTCGATCTTGATCGTGTGCACGGGCAGGTTCTTGAGGTAGGCGAGCGACGAGTAGCCGGTGCCGAAGTCGTCGATCGCGAGCCGCAGCCCCATCTCGTTGAGACGGTTGAGCACCTGGCGGACGCGGAACGGGTCGGCGAGGATCGTCGTCTCCGTGACCTCGAGCTCCAGCTGACCCGGCCGGACGCCGGTCTCGGCCAGGAGCTCGCCGATCCGATCCGGTAGCTCGAGATCGAGGAGGTCGGGGATCGTCAGGTTCACGGCGACGTGCAGGTCGTACCCCGCCGCGCGCCACTCGCCGCACTGCCTGAGCGCCGACGCGACCACGTACTGGCTGAGCGGCTTGATGAGCCCCGTCCGCTCCGCAATCGGGATGAATTCGTTCGGAGGGATGAACCCGCGCTCGGGATGCTGCCACCGGACGAGCGCTTCGACGCCGACGATGAGGCCGCTCTCGAGCTCGGCCTTCGGCTGGAAGTGCACCACCAACTCCTCGTTGTCGATCGCCCCTCGCAGCTCGCCGGCGAGCGCGAGCCGTGCCGCGTCGCTCGTGTCCTGCTCGGACTCGTAGAGCGCCGTTCCGGCGTGGCCGTCCTTCGCGACGTACATCGCGACGTCGGCGTGCTGCAGGAGCGCGTCGACGTCCTCGCCGTGCTCGGGGTAGGCGGCGATGCCGACGCTGACTGCGATCTCCAGCGGGAAGCCGGAGAGGGAGAACGGCGTTTCGAGCGCCCCATGGATCCGAGCCGCGAGTGCCGTCGCGTCCTCCTCCGATCCGGGCGAGAGGAGGATGCCGAACTCGTCCCCGCCGAGGCGCGCGAAGGTCTCGCTCGAGCGCACTGTCTCGCTGAGCCGGCTTGCGACCTCTTGCAGGAGGCGATCGCCGGTCTCATGGCCGAGCGCGTCGTTGACCTCTCGGAAGCGATCGACGTCCAGGATCATGACGGCCGCTGAGTGAGGCTCTTGCCCGGCGCCCACGATCATCTGCTCGATCCGGTCGCCGAACAGCGTTCGGTTCGGCA
This sequence comes from uncultured Actinomycetes bacterium, assembly GCA_963771725.1. Classification (GTDB taxonomy): domain Bacteria; phylum Actinomycetota; class Thermoleophilia; order Gaiellales; family Gaiellaceae; genus VAXT01. The sequence continues at coordinate 290,503 of CAVYUO010000004.1, forward strand.
GGCCGGTGAGCTCGTCATAGAGCGCGCGCCGCTCGATTTCCTCCATCTGGCGTCGAATGCGCTGCGTCACGCGCCTGAGGATCGGCACGAGCATCAGGAAGAGGAGGACGAGCACGACTTCGAAGATGCCGGCGACCGGCACGAAGGTGGACTTCGCCGCACTGCGCGATCGGCCCGTAGTCCTGGAAGAGCGCGACGACACCTGTCCCGCCGCGGGACGGAGACGGGTGCGTACGTGCGGAGTGTCTTCTCGCCGGACAGGCTCGTCACGTCGCCGCGGACCGTCCCGCCGAGAGCTTCCCGATGTGCCCGCGTGTCGGTGTCCCGGTGCCGACAGCCGGTGGTCGGTGCTGTAGGTGACGACCCGTTCGTCGCGTAGAGCTTGACGAGCAGCACGCCCTCGCGAGAGCACGTCGTGCTGGAAGAGCTGGTCGAGCTCGCGCGCCGGGAGGCGCGCACCGGCCGCGTGCGAAGTCGGACGCGAGCAAGCGAGCCGCGCAGAACCGAGCTCGCGATCACGCGCGCTTCGGAGGTGGCCGCGCGCTCGGCCTGAACCGTGTCGAAGTGGCGGACGACGAGCAGGATCGCCGCGGCTGCAAGAGCGAGGGCGATGCAGATCGAGACCGCGAAGCGGAGGACGAGTCGCGGGGGATCCGAGTTCTGCGGGCGGCGCGGCACGGGCTAGCGCCTGCAACCGAGCAGACCGCAGAGGAGGCCGCCGACGAGCCCACCGGCGGCGGCGGCGGCGGTGGTGGTGGTGGAGGTGGAGGTGGAGGTGGAGGTGGACGGTGGTGGCGGTGGAGGTGGTGGCGGTGGTGGTGGTGGAGGTGGGGGTGGTGGGGGTGGTGGGGGTGGCGCTTTTGGTGGCGGTGGAGGTTGGGTCGCTCCGGCCGGCGGCGGCGGCGGTGGCGGCGGTGGTGGCGGCGGCGGCTGTGGCTGTGTCGCCGCGGGAGGCGGTGGCGGCGGTGGGGGTGCCGGTGCCTGCCCGGGCTCCTGCCCTCTGGCCGGCTCCTCCTGAGGCGCATCGTCCTGCCGGCCCGGCGCCTGTGCCGCCGGTTCCTCGGACGTCGCGCCGTCGGTCGGTGTAGTCGGATCGCGCCCGCTGACCGGCTCGTCGGCCGGCTTGGTCCGGCCGTCGCCACGGTCGGCCTCGTCGACGCCGCCATTTCGAACCAACTCGGCGCCGTCGGTCGTCTCGGCGGGCGCGCCGGCCTCGGTGCCGCCCTGGCTCTCGCCGCCCAGGCGCACGATCGAACCGGAGTGCCCGCGCGCGGACAAAGCTTCAGTGGTCGTCGCCGCGTCGGCGAAGGGGACGAGCGCAGCTGCGAGTCGCTCGACCGGGCCCGGGAGCGGGAGCGAAAGGCCGCTGGCTGCGAAGATCGGGATCGGGAGCAGGACGGCGACCGAGACGAAAAGTCGCTCGGCACGGCGCCGCCAAAAGGCGGTGCGCAAAATTGGATGTCGTCGAACCGCAGCCATACCGCGAAGGAGGCATGTCCTCCAGGCAAAACGTAGGTCGCTGCACGCGGGACGGCCTACCCCGAAGGGGTGATTCACGTCCGTACGGGATGAGGATCATCGCCGGTAGTCGTAAGGGCTCGACGATCTACGCACCGAAGAGCGAGACCCGGCCGACCGGGGACCGCGTCCGCGAGGCCGTGTTCAACCTCATCGGGCCCGTCGACGACATGGCCGTCCTCGACCTGTTCGCCGGATCGGGGGCCATGGGCCTCGAGGCCTTGTCCAGAGGAGCGTCGACCGCTGTCTTCGTCGAGTCCGACCGCGACGCCCAGCGAGCGATCGAGCGCAACGTCGAGAAGCTCGGCTTGACCGGCGCGACCCTCCTCCGCGTGGACGCCCGGCGCGCGCTCGCGTCCGAGGCGGCCGCAGGCAGGCGCTACGATCTCGTCCTCGTCGACCCGCCCTACCGGATGTTCGACTCCTTCCAGCCCACCCTGGCCACGTACCTCCCGGCTCTCCTTGCCGAGGACGGTCTCGTCGTCGTCGAGACCGCCAAGCGCGACCAGCCGGAGCTCGCGCCGCTGTCGGAGCGAACGAGCAGAGCGTACGGCTCGACGCGGGTCACACTCTTCGAGCAGCCGTGAGCCTCAGGACCGCCATCTACCCAGGCACGTACGACCCGGTCACGCTCGGCCACGTCGACATCATCACGCGCGCCGCGCACATCTTCGACCGGGTCGTCATCGGCGTTGTGCGCGACCCGAGCCACAAGAAGGTGATGTTCTCCGTGGAGGAGCGGGTCGCGTTCCTCGAAGAGGCCCTTCGCGAGCACGAGAACGTCGAGGTCGAGATCTTCGCCGAGCTCGTCGTCGAGTTCGCCCGCCGCTGGGGCGCGAGGACGATGGTCAAGGGGCTGCGCGTGATCTCCGACTTCGAGTGGGAGTTCCAGATGAACCACCTGAACCGGACCCTGGCGCCGGACATCGAGACCGTCTACCTGATGGCGAGTCCGCAGTACAGCTTCGTTTCGTCGAGCGGGGTCAAAGAAGTGGCTTCCTTCGGCGGCAACGTCGACGAGCTGGTGCCTCCCGCGGTCTCTGCCCGCTTCAGGGAGATGTTCCCGGACGGCAAGCCCGGCGCGCCGACCAGCCCCCAGGAATAGCGCAATTTCCGTCCTAACAACTACACTGCGCAACGTATGGACGTCCTAGTACTCATCGACAAGCTCGACGACCTGGTGCACAACGCGAAGGCCGTCCCTCTGACCGACCAGGTTCGGATCGACCGCGAGGAGATCTACGAGATCCTCGACCAGATGCGAGCCACGATCCCGGAAGAGATCAAGCAGGCACGCTGGATCGTCAAGGAACGGCAGGAGATGCTTGCCGAGGCGAAGCGCGAGTGCGACCGGCTGCTGGGCGAGGCCCGGGAGCAGGCCCAGCGCGAGGCTTCGCAGACGGAGATCGTCAAGCTCGCAGAGCGCCAGGCTCAGGACATCGTCGAGGAGTCTCGCCGCCAGGCGCGCGAGACCAGGCTCGAGATGGAGGACTGGGCCGACTCGATCCTGTCGACGCTCGAGGTCAATCTCGACAAGTTCCTCGGCGCGGTCAAGCGTGGGCGCGAGCGGCTGCACGAGCGCTCGCAGGAGACCGTGGTCGCCGGAGTAGCAGCGGCGAGCACGAACTCCGACGGCGATCTCGAAGAGCCGTACTAGCTGGGTCCGCGGCCACGGGCCGCGGACTCGCCGAAAGTGCTTCGCACCTTCGGCGACTAAGTGCACGCCTCGGTCGGTGCCAGCCTAACTACCTGCATGTAGCACGGGCTGTCGTCGTCGAGGCCGGCGCATCTGACTCCATGCTCCTCGAGGGGCTTCCGCGCTACTCTGAGCGTGTGACGAGCTTCAGCCTGAGATCGGTCCGGCTGAGGCCGGGCGAGGAGCACCGCGACGAGCAGGAAGTCGACCTGCAGCCACTCGTGCTGGGCGGCCAGCGCTACCTGCCGGTGCCGGAGAAGGTTCCGGCCGAGCTCGCGCTCACCCTGGGCACGAGTGGCATGGTCTTCGAGCTGCGCTACCAGGCGCGGCTGCACGGGCCTTGCTACCGCTGCCTCGCCGATGCCGTCCTCGACGTGCCGATCTCGGTGCGCGAGTACCAGGCGACGAATCCCGATGGAGACGACGAGCTCTCCACGCCCTACGTCGAGAACGACCAGCTCGACCTCTCCGGGTGGGCCCACGACGCGCTGGTGCTGGCGCTCCCCGACAAGATCCTCTGCCGCGAGGACTGCGTCGGCCTCTGCCCTGTCTGCGGCGTCGACCTGAACTCGAGCCCTCACCAGCACGAAGACGAGCAGCTGGACAGTCGCTGGGCCGCGCTCAGCGAGCTTCGCGACCGGCTGTAGCCGGTCGCTTTCCGCCGGAAGCAGGCTTCCGGCGGCGAAGAGCACTGATTCGATGGTGCCGGCGCGTGGATCTGCCAACCCCTCGTACAGCCGGCTTGGGCACCACCCGGCCTGCGCTCGGGCAAAGCCCGGCTCCGGCCTCGGTACGCTCGCCTTGGGGCCGGCATAGCTCGTAGCGCCATTGCGGGCGCGTGGCATTTAGCGCGTGGTTCACGCAGACCTCGTGATGCCCTCCGGTTGTAGCAGGCGCTAGCTCGAGCGCCGGTCGTCCCGCTCGCCGCCTGATTCCTCGGCGTCGTCAAAGACCTCCACAACCTCAAAACCTCTCCTGTTCTTACCGCGCAGGAACTCTGCTGCGTCGGTGAACGGAAGAGTGAATTCGTCCCCCGCCTGGTAGGAAACGCTGCCGTCCAACGAATGGACGCCGGTGCCGGTACGCACCCTGAGTCTGATTTGCCTTGCCAACGCTCCTACGATGGCGTTTCGCCAATCGTTCCGTCAAGCACTTAGCTAGTCGTCGTCGAAGTCGTCGCCGCCTGAGCCCTTGCCGGAGCTATCGCTCCCACTTCCGCTTGACCCCTTGCCGGAGTTGTCGTCGCCGCCGCGGCCGCGGCCCGAGTTGTCGTCGCCGGTCGTGGTGGGCGGGATGAGCCCTCGATCCAGGCGGTCGTCGACGGTCGCCGTCCGGGTGCTCGTCGTCCGCTGAGTCTGCGTCCGTGCCTGGACGGGCACGACGTCTCGTGGCGCCTGCTCCAGCTTCGTCACGGGGAGGCCGACCTCGTCCCGCGAGACGAGGTAGGACGCGTAGCCGATCGAGGCCGCCGCGAGCACGCCGAGGAGGCCGAGGCCGACGGTGATGAGCACACGGCGAGCCATCACGTGAGCTTAGGCACCACCGGTTAACGCTTCGTCCAAGCGCGGTTTAGCTTTTGGTAAAGCGTCGTCTTCGGCGGCCGGGAGCCAGACCTCGACTCGGGCCCCGCCTTCCGGGCGGTTTCGGATCGATGCGCGCCCGCGCCAGCGTCTCGCCAGCATCTGCACGACCGCGAGGCCGATGCCCGTTCCAGGCATCGTCTTGCCTGCCCGGCCGCGCGCGAAGCGATCGAAGAGCGTCTCTTCCTCACCCGCCGCGATCCCGGGGCCCTCGTCCTCGACTGCGAGCCAGACCTCGGGGCCTGTCTGGCCCCAGCGAATCGAGACCGTCGTCCCAGGCGGTGAGTAGTGGATGGCGTTCTCGATCAGGTTGTCGAGCATGATCGCGAGGTCGTCGTCGGAGGCGCACGCCGTGACCGCTTCCGTTCCCTCCAGCGCGATGCGTCCTCCGTCCTGCTCCGCGCGGTCCGACCAGCGGGCATGGGCGCCGGCCGCCGCCTCGTCCAGCGAGACGGCGCGGCCCGGAGTGGGAGCCTGCCCCTCACGCGCGAGCGTCAGGAGGGCCGTGAGCAGGCGGGAGAGCCGGTCGACCTCGTGCTCGGCAGCGGTGAGCTCCGCCTCGAGGTCGGTTCCGGTGGCCTTCATAGCCGCGGACTCCAGTCGCAGGCGGAGCCCCGTCAGCGGCGTCCGCAGCTGGTGCGACGCGTTGGCCACGAACTCGCGCTGCGCGTCGAGGACGCGTTCGAGCCGCTCGGTCATGTCGTTGAAGGCGTGCGCCACTTCCTGCTGCTCGGTTGCGCCCTTGACCTCGGCGCGCGTGCTCAGGTCGCCGGCCTCGACGCGGCGCGCACTAGCGGCGAGTTGCCGAAGAGGTCGAGAGAGCGTCTCCGCGAGCAGCCAGGCCAGGCCCAGCCCGAGCAGGAGGGCGAAGAAGCCGATTCCGACCAGCGCGAGCACGCTGCGGCGCACGCGATCGTTGATCGCTTCGACGCTCTGCGTGACCCGGACGGCGCCGACGGTCTGCTGGTTCTGATTCACCACCGGCACCGCCGTATAGAGGATGTCGGCGCCCAGCTCGTCGCTGTGACGCTCGCCCTGCGCGCGGAGGCCCGAGAGCGCCGAGCGGATCTCTTCGCGGCTAGCGTACGAGGTCCCGAGCAACTCCGGTCCTGCCGAGTCGGCCCTGAGGATGCCCCGGCGGTTGACGATGATGACGCGGGCTCCGAGATCGCTGCCGGCCTTCTGAGCCAGGCCCTGCAGGTTGTCGTCGTCCTGCATGCTGCCCGACGCGCCGGCGGCGACGACGAACGCCTGCGAGGCCGCGTCGTTCTTGACCTCGGCGTCCACCCGCCGCGCGATGTTCAACGCGAGCGGCACCTCGAGGGCGACGATGATCAGCAACAGGATGTAGGCGACTGCGCCGAGCAGCCGGAGGCGCAGGCTCATGAAGCCTCCCGGCCGGCCTCCTCGGGCGACGCGAACCGAAAGCCGACGCCCCGCACCGTGTGCAGGTACCGCGGCTCGGAGGAGTCGTCGCCGAGCTTCTTGCGCAGGCCGCTCACGTGCACGTCGAGCGTCTTCGTGGACCCGAACCAGTTCGTGTCCCAGACCTCGTCGATCAGGCGCTCCCGCTTCACGACGGAGCCTGCGTTTTGCATCAGGAGCTGCAGGAGCTCGAACTCCTTGCGCGAGAGCTCGAGCGCGTCGCCGGACTTGGTGACCTCCCGCCGGTCCGGATCGAGCCGCACGTCGCCGATCTCTACAGGCCCTTCCGCAGCGGCCGGCCCGGAGTCGGCGCGACGCAGCACCGCGCGGATGCGAGCGACCACCTCGCGCGCACTGAACGGCTTCACGACGTAGTCGTCGGCGCCGAGCTCGAGGCCGATGATCCGGTCGGCCTCCTCACCGCGCGCGGTGAGCATGATGATCGGCACCTGCGAGGTTCGACGGAGCTCCCGGCAGACGTCGTAGCCGGAGCCGTCCGGAAGCATCACGTCGAGCAGGACGAGGTCGGGGCGAAAGCGCTTCGCCAGATCCAGCGACTCGGCGACGGTGCCCGCGATCCTCGTGTCGAACCCCTCGCGGCGGAGAGCCTCCGCGAGCGGCGCGGTGATCGATTCCTCGTCCTCGACGAGGAGGACTGTGCGCTTCGGCCTGTTCATGAGCCCTGATTGTGCCCGTCGGAAGAGGAGAGGCGGCTCCGAGGAGGGTCGGAGCCGCCTCGTTCCTGCCGCCAGAGCAGCAGGAAGGTGGTCAAGCGGCGACCCGTCGGGGCGGGGGAAGCCGGACGACCTTGTTCGGGTGGGTCAGCTCCTCGATCCGTTGCTCCAGAGCCTGGACCGCCGCCCGGAGCCGCCGTTCCTCCTGTTCCAGGTAGCTGCACCGCGGGCACGTGCCGATGTGGACGGTCTCGCTCATGCGCTCAGTCGTCGCGGTGGCCGCCGCCGCGGCGGCCGGAGTTGTCGTTACCGCCGCGATCGTCGGCGTTGCCGGGACCCGAGTTGCCGTCGCGGCGATCGTCGTCGCCGCGGTTCGGGCCGCGTCGGCGCGCGGTCGTCGTCGCGCCGAGCACCGGCAATACCGGTGCAGCGCGGATCGTTGGCGTGCTCGGCTTCGTCGCACGGCCCGCGGACGTCCTCGCCGGTGGTCGTGCCCACCGTGGGCGTCGTGTCGGTGCCGGTCGAAGTCGAGACGGAGCTACTGGGAGAGCCGTCGGGGATCGAGACGGTCGGGGAATCGCTCGACGAAAGGCCTCCTGTGACCGTGCTCGCCGCTGCAACGCCTGCAAGCAGGAGAATCGCGGAGATGATCACTGCTGCCTTCGTCATGCGTCTCACTCCTTTCGAGTGGGAGAACTGGGCTTACTCAGACAGGGTGGCGGACGGCCCGCCAAGCGCGGGCTACGCTCCGGTAAAGCCTTGGCAAACGGTGCTTCGGCTACACTCCTCGACCGGTCTTATGGCAGTCCCAAAGCGACGTCAAACGAGTACCAGGCGCGACAAGCGACGCGCGCAGCACAAGCTGCAGGCACCGCGTGTCAACGAGTGCCCGGTCTGCCATCAGCCGAAGCGGCCGCATCGGGTTTGCCCGACGTGCAAGACCTACCGGGGGCGCGAAGTCGAGCCGCTCGGCACCCCCGCTCCGTAGCTTGAGCGTTCGGGTCGCCGTGGACGCCATGGGCGGCGACCGCGCGCCGGAGGAGATCGTCGCGGGCGCCCTCGAGGCCGCCGACGCCGGAGATCGTTCCCGTCCTCTTCGGCCCCGCAGGGCTCGACACGCAGGGGCTCGAGCTCGTCGAGGCACCCGACACGATCGGAATGCACGAGAAGCCCGTGGAGGCCGTCCGCTCGAAGCCGCAGAGCTCGCTCGTCGCCGCCTGCCGCGCAGTGGGCGAAGGGGATGCGCAAGCCGTGGTCTCGGCAGGCAACACCGGCGCGATGCTCGCGGCGTGCCTCTTCGAGATCCGGCGGCTCCCCGAGGTCGACCGTCCGGCCATCGCCGCCGTCATCCCGGCCCGCAAAGGCCCGACCGTCCTCCTCGATGCCGGCGCGAATGCAGACGCGCGCGCCGAGCATCTTCTCCAGTTCGCCGAGATGGGCACGATCTTCGCCGAGGAGGTCCTCGAGCTCCCCCAACCGCAGGTGCGCCTCCTGTCGATCGGCGAGGAGCCCGAGAAGGGGAACCAGCTCGTGCTCGAGGCCCACGAGCTGCTCTCGAAGAGCGAGCTGCGCTTCGCCGGCAACGTCGAGAGCCGCGCGCTGCTGGACGACGCCGGCGAAGTCGTCGTGACGGACGGCTTCACGGGCAACATCGTCCTCAAGCTGCTCGAGGGCACGATCAGGACGCTGCTCGACGCGCTCCGCGACGAGATCTATGCCTCCACGCGCGGCAAGGTCGGCGGCCTGCTGATCCGCCCCGCGGCGCGGAATCTGCGTGAGCGGCTCGACCCGGAGACCTACGGCGGCGCCCACCTCCTCGGCCTCCGTGGAGTCGCCGTCATCGCTCACGGAAACTCGTCGCGGAAGGCGATCGCCAATGCGATTCGGATGGCCGCTCGCGGTGTTGACCATCAAGTCGTCGATCGGCTATCCGAGCGGCTTGGAGCGGCCGTGTTAGCATCCGCGCGCTCTAGACCCCCAAGCCCGCAAGCGAGGTGACATGGCAGCGTCGCGCGAGGAAGTATTCGAGCGTGTGAAGGAAGTGCTGAGCGAACAGCTCGGCGTCGACGACGGCGAGATCACGGAAGAGGCTTCCTTCCAGGAAGATCTCGATGCAGACTCGCTCGACCTCGTCGAGCTCATCATGGAGCTCGAGGACCAGTTCGGGATCAAGATCTCGGACGAGGATGCCCAGAAGATCACCACGGTCGGTCAAGCGGTCGACTACGTCTCGTCCCACCAGTAGCACCGGTTCGACGGCGCGCCCGAAGGCGGGCAGCCTCGAGCGGATGATCGACGCGCTCCCGCCTGACCGCCTCGAGAACGTCTTCACCCACTCCTCCTGGGCTCCCGACCGTGCCTCGTCCTACGAGCGGCTCGAGTTCCTGGGCGACAGCGTCCTCGAGCTGGCGATCGCCCGGGACCTCTACGAGCGGTATCCGGACTTCGCCGAGGGCCAGCTCGCGAAGATCCGCTCGCACGTCGTCTCGCGTGCCAGCTGTGCGGTCGTCGCGCGTGAGCTCGGCCTTGGGGAGCGGTTGGCGGAGGGAGGCGCCGCCGTGCCGCGAGACGAGCTCGACCGGCTCGCACGGAACCGAAATGTCCTCGCCGCCCTGCTCGAGGCCGCGCTCGGCGCCCTCTTTCTCGAGAAGGGCTTCCCGCGGATCGAGCCCGCGATCGTGGAGGCCTTCGCGGGCCGCATCGAGTACGCGCTGACCACGTACGTGGATCACAAGACCGAGCTGCAGGAGACGCTGGCGCGCGCGGGGAGTAGTGTCGCGTACACGGTGCTGGACGTCGACGGCCCTCCCCACAACCGCACGTTCACGTCGCGCGGCGGTGATCGACGGCGAAGAGCGCGGAGTGGGGAAGGGGCCGTCGAAGAAGGACGCGGAGCAGGAAGCGGCGCGGCAGGCGCTCGCGGCGCTCGCTAAGTCCTAGGGCCGTGGGCCGTTCGGCCCATTGAGTAAAAAACCGAGGGGCGCTACGTTCGTTGGGCTCGTGCAGGGAAGGAAAGCCTCTCCAGTCCTCCTGGCGGCCGCGGGCGCGCTTACGGCCGCCTTGCTCGGCGCGCCGCTCGGAGCGGGCGCCGATGCGACGCCGACGGCAAAACCGAAGCCGAAGATCAAGGTCGTCGGGGTCCGCGCGGACCGCGCGGCTTGAGAGGCCCGGCCGGGCCTCGGGGCCTGCAGGGCCTCCAGGGAGAGCGCGGCGCGACCGGGGCACAAGGCGCTCAGGGCCAGCAGGGTATTCAAGGCGCGATGGGGGTGCAGGGGTCGACCGGCCCACCCGGCCTCGGCATCACGCGGCCGGGCTTCGCAATCACGACCCTCGACGCATTCAGCGGGAGTGGGCTCTCGCTGGCGATCGGCGCCGACGGCCTCGGGCTGATCAGCTACGCCCACCGCATCGGAAGCGCGGGCGAACTGCGGGTTGCCCACTGCTCGAACATCGAATGCACCGCTGCCACCCGATCTGTGCTCGAGGCCGAACCGAGTGGCTCCAATGTCGAGACATCCATCGCGATCGGTGCCGACGGCCTCGGGCTGATCAGCTACGCGCTCCAGTCAGGACATCTCAAGGTCGCGCATTGCGAGGATACGGCCTGTACGAACACCACGATCTCGACTCTGGACAGCGATCTGGGCGGTGTCTCGAGCTCCGTGGTGATTGGCGCCGACGGGCTCGGCCTCATCGCCTACTGGGACCAAACTTCTGAGCCGCACGCGCTGAAAATCGCGCACTGCGAAAACGTCTCCTGCACGGCTTCAACGACTTCGACGCTGTCGACGGGTGCTCTCCCGGCTCTCACGATTGGCGCCGATGGACGACCCCTCATCGCCTACAACGACCTCGTCGGGTAATGACAGCGCGCTGAAGGTCGCGCGCTGTGCCGACGCCGCCTGCACCACTGCGGCGACGGAAACGGTCGACACCGACGAGGACCTCGACAACATCTCGATCGCAATCGGCGCGGACGGGCTCGCTCTGATCAGCTACATCATCGGCGACCAGAACTCCGCCATGAGGGTCGCGCACTGCGAGAACCTTTCATGCGCGGACGCAACAGTGAGCCCGTTCGGCGGCAGCGGCCGGTTCGAGTTCACCTCGTTGGCGATTATCGAAGGGCTCGGCCTGATCAGCTACCAGGACAATAACGGGCCGGTGGTCGCCACCTTGAAGGCGGCGCGCTGCCAAAACAATGCCTGCACGAGTTCCACTACGGCGACCATCGATGGGGCGGGAGACCTAGGTGCAGTCAACTCGCTGACGGTTGGCGTCGACGGGCTCCCCCTCGTTGCGTACGTGATCGGGAACGATCTCGGCATCGCCCACTGCTCGAATATTCGCTGCGTTCCGTACTTCCGGTCCCGCTGAGTGGCGGCGTCCTAGGCCCGCGTCAAACTTCGGTCCCGCGTGCACCTGCGAGCGATCAAGCTGCGCGGCTTCAAGTCGTTTCCCGACCCTGTCGAGGTGCGCCTCGAGCCGGGCGTTGCCGTAGTCGTCGGCCCGAACGGCTCGGGGAAGTCGAACATCTCCGACGCGATCCTCTGGGCCGCGGGGAGCATGAGCCCGAGCGAGCTCAGGGCCGAGAAGCCCGACGACGTGCTGTTCGCGGGGGCCTCGGGCCGAACGGCCGGCGACTTCTGCGAGGTCGAGCTTGTCTTCGACAACGAGGACGGCGCGCTCGCCGAGCTGCCCGTACAGCGAGGTCTCGATCGCGCGCCGGCTGCACCGCGGCGGCGAGGGCCAGTACCTGCTCAACGGCGCGACCGTGCGGCGCACCGACGTCGTCGAGCTGCTCGCCGACGTGGGTCTCGGCGGCTCGATGGGCTCGATCATCAGCCAGGGCCGGGTCGAGGAGATCCTCGGCTCCAAGCCGGACGAGCGGCGCCTGCTCGTCGAGGAGGCTGCAGGGCTCGGCAAGTTCAAGCGCCGGCGGCACCGCGCTGAGCTGAAGCTCGCGCGCGTCGCGACCGAGGTCGAGCGGGCACGCGATCTCGAGGCCGAGGTCAAGAAGCGGCTTCGTCCCCTCGCCTTGCAGGCGACCGCGGCCGAGCGGGCCGAGAAGCTGCGCGGTGAGATCGCGTCGATCCAGGCGCGGGTCGCGCAGCTCGAGCTCGGCGATGTCGAGTCGCGCCGGGTGAGCGCCGACGAGCAGCGCTCCGCCGCTGCCCTGGCCCGGCGGCGAACCGACGGTGAGCTCGAGGCACTGCTGCGCGAGCGCGACCGCGTCGAAGGCGAGCTGGTCGGTGCTTCCGGGAGCCGCGAGGAGGCCACCGGAGCTCTCTATCGCCTGCGTAGCGCGACGGAGCGAGTGGAGCTGAGGCGAGAGAGTGCCGAGGCCCTCGCCGAACGACTTCGAGCCCAGCCCATCCGCATGCGCTCACCCGAGCGCGAGCGCCTTCGTGAGGAGGCCCGCCTTGGACGCGAACGGCTCGTGGCGCTCGAACGGGCACTGGCCGAGTTGGAAGGCCTGCCGCCGGCGGCACGCGCGCTCGCCGAGCAGGGCGAGCCGCTCGTCCTCTCTTCGTTGCACGTTCCTGCGGGCGACGAGCGCGCCGTGGCTGCCGCTCTCGCCTGGCGCACGGCTGCGATCGAGGCTCCGGACGCGCGCTCGGGTCTGGCGCTGCTGGAGCGGGCGCGGGCCGCCGGCCTGGGCAACCTCGGAGTCGTCGTCGGTGGGACTTTGCCCAAGGCGCCGATCGTCGAGAAGGAACAGCTGCTCGACGCGCAGGAGCTATCGGTCACGCGGGAGGGATTCGCGTACGACCCCGTCCGCGGTGAGCTCTGGTACGCGGGTGAGGCGGCCGAGGCCGTGCTGCTCGAGCTCGACGCTCGCAGGCGGGCGCTCGAGGCGGAGATCGCCTCGCTCGAAGAACGTGCGGAACGGGCTGCCGCCCAGCCCGTGGAGGCGCCGACCGAGCTCGTGGCCGCGGCCGAGCGACTCGACAGCGTGTGCTCGCGGCAGCCGCCAAGGACGCCGCCGGGCACGAACCGGCTCTGCGCGCCCGCGCCGACGCGCGCGGCGGGCGTGCTCGCGAGCTGGGCGACGAGCTGCGGGAGCTGGGCGGTCGCGAGGCAGAGTTGCGCCGCGCTGCCGCCGAGGCCGGTGAACGAGCCTCGGCGATCGACGTCGAGCTGGCGACGATCGCCGCCGAGGCCAAGGAGCTGGAGCGGCGCATGTCCGAGGCCGGCGCCGATCCCGCGGAGGGCGACGACCTCGAGGAGCTGACGACGAAGCTCGAACGGCTCGAACGCAGGCGCGAGAGCCTCGGCAGCGTCAACCCACTCGCGAAAGAGGAGTACGAGCGCGAGAAGGAGCGCTTGACGGAGCTCGCCGAGCAGCGTGCCGACCTCGAGCAGAGCCTCAAGGAGCTCGCCGAGCTGCGCAACGAGCTCACCGAGACCGTCGAGCGGCGTTTCGCCGAGACCTTCTCCGCCGTCGAGCGCCATTTCGCCGAGGTGGCCGGCACGCTGTTCCCCGGCGGCGAGGGCCGGCTGCGCCTGACCGAGCCCGAGCTCGAGGGCGAGGACGAGGACATCGAGGCGGGCATCGAGATCGAGCTCCGCCCCGTCGGCAAGCGGGTGACTCGGCTGTCACTCCTCTCGGGCGGGGAGAAGGCGCTCGGCGCGATCTCGTTCCTCTTCGCCCTGTTCCTGGCGAGGCCGCACCCGTTCTACCTCCTCGACGAGGTCGAGGCCGCGCTCGACGACACGAACATCGGGCGCTTCGTCGACCTGCTCCGCCGCTACTCGGACAGCGCGCAGTTCATCGTCGTCACGCACCAGAAGCGGACGATGGAGGCCGCCGACGTCCTCTACGGCGTGACGATGGGCGGCGACGGCGTGTCGCAGATCGTCTCGCGCCGGCTCCCGCGCGAAGACGCGGTCGCCGTCTCAGCCTGAACAGCAAGCTCGGCGCCCATGAGCCACGGCGATCGCCAACATGTCCGGTGCCAGGCACCAGACCGGTCTAGACAGGTACTGGCGGATTCGGCGACAACGAGCTCAGGGGCGGCGTGGGCCGATGAGCGACGTCGGAGGCCAACATGTCCGGTGCCAGGCACCGGACATGGCCAGGTGGCTAACGTGCCCCGATGGCACGAAGCTGGGCCGAGCTCCTCGGTGACGACGAGGGCGAGCGGGAGACCGACGAGGAGCGGGAAGGCTTCTTCGGGCGCCTGCGCGACTCGCTGGGCAAGAGCCGGCGCGCGCTCACCGACCAGATCGCCGAAGCGGCCTTCGACACGGGCGACGAGGAGGCCTGGGAGCGGCTCGAGGAGGCGCTGATCGCGGCCGACGTGGGAGTTCCGGCCACCGCAGAGCTCGTCAGGCGGCTGGAGGCGCGTGGTGTGACCGGCGACCTGACCGAAGCGCTCGTCGAGGAGGCGACAGCCCTGCTCGGCGATTCGGGGACCATGAACGTCCAGGAACGGCCGAGCGTGATCCTCGTCGTCGGCGTCAACGGCACGGGGAAGACGACGACGATCGGGAAGCTCGCGCACCATCTCACCGAGCACGGGCGGTCGGTGCTCGTCGCGGCGGCCGACACGTTCCGGGCCGCAGCCGAGGAGCAGCTGGAGATCTGGGCCGACCGCGCCGGTGCGGACTTCGTCGGCTCAGCGCGCGGCGGAGATCCCGCTGCCGTCGCCTACGACGCCATCGAGGCGGCAACAGCGAGAGAGCGCGACGTAGCGATCGTCGACACCGCCGGCCGCCTGCACACCCAGTCGAACCTGATGGAGGAACTGGCCAAGGTGCGACGCGTGATCGAGGGCAGACTCGACGGCGCGCCCCATGAGACGCTGCTCGTCATCGACGCGACGACGGGGCAGAACGGCGTCCGCCAGGCACAGCAATTCGGCGAGGCGGTTCAGGTCACAGGCGTCGCGCTGACGAAGCTCGACGGCTCGGCCAAAGGCGGCGTGGCGCTGGCGATCTCTTACGAGCTCGGCTTGCCGGTCAAGCTGATCGGCGTGGGGGAAGGGATCGAAGACCTCCGGCCCTTCGAGCCGGAGGCCTTCGCGCGAGCCTTGATCGCCGGTTAGCTGTCGCCTTCGAAAGCCGCGCCGTGCGCGGGCCGATCGAGCTTGAAGGCGATGTTCACGGTCACCCGGTACTCGGTGATGACGCCCCCGTCGACCACTGTGGTCATGGAAACGACATCGGCGCCCGTGATGTTGCGAAGCGTCTTGGCCGCCTCCTCGACCGCATTCGCTGCGGCCTTGGCAAAGCTCTCTGGCGATGAGCCGATGATCTGGACGACTTTTGCGACTGACATTCTCCCCGCTCCTTTCCTCGACCGAAGACTGCGGACAATACGCCGTCTACAACTCGGTCTCCCGCGGAACGTACGGCTCGAACTGCGGTTCGAGCCTGGAGCGGCCGGAGGAATAGCCGACACCACAGACCGCGAGAGCGGACTCTTCGATGCCGTCGAGCCCGAGCCGGTCGTCGATGTTCCCGTCGTTGATCACGTTCGTGAAGAACGTGCCCAGACCGAGGTCGGCGCCCACGAGGTAGAGGGTCTGGCTGAGATGAGCGGCGTCCATGAGCAGAGTCGCGTAGGCGGTCGGATGCTGCCGGTACTTCCAGAAGCTGCGGCGGAAGCGGGCGGTCAGGACGAAAGCTACGGCTGCCGAGGCGAAATAGACCTGTCCCGCAGTGAAGGTCGCGAGCTCGTCACGCGCCTCCGCCTCGTTGAGCTCGACAATCGGCTCGAGCGCATGGTCGCGCACGGAGTAGTGGTAGAGGCCGGGGGCAAGGCCCTCGACGTGACGCACCAACGGGTATGCCTCGACTGGGTGCAAGGAGCCCGCGGAGGGGCTTCCCTTCCTGAGAACCGCGATCTCGGGATGGAGGCGCGCGTAACCCCGGCAGCCGAACACCTCGTACAGGAGGACTGCGAGCTGCTCCAGTTCCAGGGGCCGGGACCGGTCGAAGCCCCGCGTCGTCTTCCGAGCCGCCAGAGCGCTGTACAGACCGCTCTCCCGGCGAACGACGGGGAGCTCGACGCCGTCGCCGTTCTGCCGCACAGAGTGAAACGGCGGTGGCGGCGGGCCGTGACGCTCCACGAAGCGCCCGGCGGCTGCATCCGAGGCTACGGCCAGGTCGTCGAACTCCTCGACCTCGTCGGCGGCGAGATTGAAGTCTCCCCCGCGAGAACGGGTCGCGAAGTGGTAGACGGCGGCGGCCGGTAGCCACCCGAGGTCGGCCAGCTGCTCGTCGCGCCGCCGGAGGCCGGCGAACGGCTCACCGTCGTCGTCAGCGAGGAGGAGGCCGCGCTTGCAGAGGTAGGTGACCAGAGCGCCGTCGTCGACGTCGATCCACTTCTTCTGCGGCACGGAGAAGAGGTAAGCGAGCGAATCGCGTGCGATCGCCTCGGTCCTGCCGGTCAGCGCCGACGTGATGAGCGGCGCGTCGCCCTCGCCGTGGACAGCGAGGAACGCCGTTCTCCGAACCCGGGCCAGGCTAGGGCTCGGTGCCTATGAAATGCACGCCATGTGCCGGAGGCTGCGGCTTCGGTACCGGCTTCGGTTCTGGTTCCGGCTTGGGTTCCGCCTTCGGCTCCGGTCTATGGGCCAATCCCACGAAGTTCACTGTGCCGTCGT
The DNA here is from genome assembly GCA_963771725.1 of uncultured Actinomycetes bacterium. GTDB lineage: Bacteria > Actinomycetota > Thermoleophilia > Gaiellales > Gaiellaceae > VAXT01. The sequence goes on from CAVYUO010000004.1 coordinate 307,010, forward strand.
CGGGCGGCGGCGAGTCCGGCGGCGCAGGCTCCGGCTGGGGCGGCGGCTCGGGCTCCGGCGACGGCGGCTCCGGCTGGTGCTGTGCGCTCGTGCCCATGGGGCATTCCTCCTTGGTAGACCCAGATCGCGGCGAACCTAGCGCGTTGCCACGAGCGTGGCAAGCGACTGGGCCGCCCTGTCCCGCGCGACGATATGCCCTTTCGCGGCATAGAGCTCGACTGCGCGTTCCAGCTCGGCCGCCGCCCCGGCATCGTTGCCTCCGAGACGCAGCGTTTCCGCGAGGGCCGAATGAGTATCCGCCTGCACAACGGGAGAGTCGGTGCGCTCCGCGAGCTCCACCGCCTCGCGAGCAGTTGCCTCGGCGCGCTCGTGCTCCCCGCTACGGGCGAGGACCAGGGCGCGGGTTCCCCGCAGGATCAGATGGGACAGGACGTCCTCAGGCGCCGCGTTCGCCTCGCTCAGGTCCGCGAGGCGTTTTGCTTCCGCGTAGTCGCCCCGGGCGTACACGGTCGAAGCCAGGAGAGCGACGACCGTCGAGAGCGAGCTCTTCTCACCCATTCCCGACAACGTCTCGTACCCGGCACGCAACTCCGCTTCGGCCGCCTCGAGGTCGCCCGCGAGCGATTCGATGATGCCGCCGACCTGAGAGAGCACGGCGATCCACAGCCGGTGGCCGAGATCCTCGAACAGCATCTGGCCCTGCCGGTAGAGCGACCGCGCCTTGTCGAAGTCCCCGAGCATTGCGTGGAGCTCGCCGATGACGACCAGCGTGCGGGCCTCGATCGTCTGGTCCTTGCGCACCTCCTCGAGGATCTGCTCGCAACGCTCGAGAGCCTCTGGCACGGGGGTCGCGCCTTCCAGCAAGACGACCGGCAAGGAGCCCAGCAAGCGCGTCGCAAGCGGCGGGTCATCAGCCCGTCGAGCGTGGAAGAGCGCCTGCTCGAGGGTCGAGCCTCGCTCACCCCAGCGCGAAGCCAGCCAGTGGACATCGCTGAGCCGCAGCCAGGCTTGGGCCAGGCCCGCTTCGTCTCCAAGACGCTCGAAGACGTCGATCGCCCGGCGGGCGTTTGTCGTCAGCTCGTCGGTCGCGCCGGCTGGGTCGAGCCGGATTCGGATCGGACCGAGAGCAAGGAGGGCGTGGAGCTCCAACTGCTCGTCCCCGAGCTCACGTGCCGCCTCGATCGCTCGCTCCAGGATCCCTTCGGCACGCGTCAGCTCCCCGACGTGGGCTATGGACGTGGCGAGATCGGGGACGAGCCTCCAGCCGGGCGGGCTCATCGTCGCGCAGGAGCAGAGTCGCCCTCGTCAGCAGCCCGACCGCGGCCGGCATGTCGCCGCGGGCAAACGCACGCCGGCCTGCTGACGCGAGGAGCGCCGCCGCGCGAGAGGCGAGCTCATCCGTCCGCGCGTCGGCGGGGGCGAGCTCCGACCGATGGCGGTGCGCCTGCTCGAGGTGGTAGCCGAGGATCTCCTCGTACTCGCGCAGCCGGTCGCGGCGCGCTTCGGCCAGCCAGTCGGCAAGGCGCTCGTGCAGCTCGGCTCGCCGCTCCTTCGCGAGCCCCTGATAGGCGGCGTCGCGGATCAGGATGTGCCGGAATCCGTACGCCTCTTCGCTGCCCCGATCGGGAAGGACGAGGTCCTTGCGCTCGAGCTCCTCGAGGAGCTCGTCGAGCGGCCGCGTCCGGTGCCAGGCCGACGAGGGCCTCGCGCGAGAAGCGCTTTCCGATCACGGCCGCCCGCTCGAGGAGGTCGCGCTCCTCCGGGCCAAGCCGGTCGATGCGGGCCGCGAGCAGAGCATGGATCGTGGGGGGCGCCTCGACCGTGCCGAGGCCTCCGGCGCTCGTCCAGCGCCGGCCGTCCCGTTTCAGGCGTCCCTGATCGACGAGCATCGCCAGCATCTCCTCGACGAAGAGCGGGTTCCCCTCACCGGCCTCCTGCAGGCTGCGGCGAACGTCGTCGCCGACGTCGTCGCCCTCCCCGAGCAGGTGGTCGATCGAGCTGCTCGACGTCGGCGCCGCGCAACGGCTCGAGCAGGATCGAGGTCGCGTTCAGCTTGCCCCCGCCCCAGGAGGGCCTCTCGTCGAGGAGGTCTGGGCGAGCGAGGCAGACGAGCAGGATCGCAGCGTCCCGCGTCTTGTCGACGACGTGGTCGACGAGATCGAGGAACGAGGAAGCGGCCCACTGCACATCGTCGAAGACGACGACGAGCGGGCCGGCGCGGGCGAGCGATTCGAGCAGCTTGCGTACAGCCCAGGAGGTTTCCTCGCTCGACGTCGTGCCCTCGCCAAGCCCCGTCGCCGCCGCAAGTCGTTCGACGATCAGGTCCCGCTCAGGATCGTCACTGACCAGGGTGGCCAGCTTGGCGCAGGCCTCCTCTGCCGAGTCGCGAGCCAGGATCCCGCCCGCGCCTCGGACGAGCTCTGTCAGCGGAAGAAGGTGATGCCCTCGCCGTAGGGCACGCAGCGGCCGATGAGGACACGCGCGCTCGTCGCCGAGCTCGGCGACGAGCTCGTTCACGAGTCGGGACTTGCCGATCCCCGCAGTCCCGAGAACGGTGAACAGGTGGCAGGCACGCTCGTCGACTGCTCGGCGAAAGGCCTGCTCGAGCAACATCAGCTCGCGCTCTCGGCCGACGAGCGGCGAGTCGAGGCGGCGTGCGAAGGCGGGAGCACCCGAGACGACGCCGAGCAGGCGCCAGGCCCGCGTCGGTCCCTTCCTGCCCTTGAGGTCGAGCGGCTCGAGCGGCTCGACGAGGACGGCGTCTCGGACGAGCCGGTACGTCGCGGCTCCGATCCGGATCTCGCCCGGGCTGGCGGACGTTCGAGCCGTTGGGCGACGACGACCACTTCTCCGGTCGCGAACGACTGCCCGTCCGTGGGATCCCCGGCCACGACCTCGCCGGTGTCGATTCCGGTCCGTGACGCCGAGCTCGATCCCGTACTCGGCCTTCAGCTCGACGTTCAGGGTCGAGATCGCCTCGCGAAGCTCGGATGCAGCCCGAACCGCTCTGAGCGCGTCGTCCTCGTGGACAGTCGGGATGCCGAAGACGGCCATGACCGCGTCTCCGATGAACTTCTCGACCGTGCCGCCGTGTCGTTCGAGGACCTGGCTGACCTCGATGAAGTACCGCGAGAGCACGCGCCTGTAGCGTCTCTGCGTCGAGTTCCTGGCCGAGCGGCGTCGAGTCGATGAGGTCGCAGAAGACGACGGTCACCGTCTTGCGCATCTCTCGCGCGGCGGTGAGCGGCTTGCCACAGGCGAGGCAGAACCTGGCATGGGCCGGGTTGGCCTCGCCACAGGTGGGGACAGGCGGCCATGTCCGTCTCCGAGTTTAGGCCGCAAAACGCGCGTAAGTACACTGTCGCGCTCGTGTTCGACACCCTCTCAGACCGGCTCCAGAGCGCCCTTGGCGAGGTCCGCGGCCGCGGCAAGCTCGACGAGGAATCCGTCTCGAAAGCGATGCGCGAGATCCGTCTCGCGCTCCTCGAAGCGGACGTCAACTTCAAGGTCGTCAAGGACTTCGTCGCGCGTGTGAAGGCACGCTCGCTCGGCCTGGAGCTGACCAAGGGCCTCACCCCCGGCCAGCAGGTCGTGAAGATCGTCCACGAGGAGCTGACCGACCTGATGGGGAGCGGAGGCTCCAAGATCGCTTTCGCGGGACGGCCTCCGACCGTGATCCTGCTCGCGGGCCTCCAGGGCGCGGGGAAGACGACTGCGGCCGCCAAGCTCGCGCTGCTCCTGCGCAAGGAAGGTCATGCGCCGGCCCTCGTCGCCGCCGACCTCCAGCGGCCGGCCGCTGTCGATCAGCTCCAGCAGCTCGGCAAGCAGCTCCAGATCCCCGTCTTCACGGGGTCTGACCCCGTTCAGGCCGTCACCGAAGGCATCGAGCAGTCGAAGCAGCAGGGCCGCGACGTCGTCATCCTCGACACGGCCGGGCGGCTGCACATCGACGAGCCGCTGATGGAGGAGCTCGCGGCCGTGCGCAAGGCGGCCAAGCCCACGAACGTCCTGCTCGTGCTGGACGCGATGACCGGCCAGGAAGCGGTGTCCGTCGCGGAGTCCTTCCACGAGCGCATCGCGTTCGACGGCGTCATCCTCACGAAGCTCGACGGCGACGCGCGCGGCGGTGCGGCACTCTCGGTGCGCGCCGTCACCGGCAAGCCGGTGAAGCTGGCGTCGATCGGCGAGAAGCTCGACCAGTTCGAGTACTTCCACCCCGACCGGATGGCCTCGCGCATCCTCGGCATGGGCGACGTGCTGACGCTGATCGAGAAGGCCGAGGCGGCCGTCGAGGTGGACGAGCAGGCGCGCCTCGAGCAGCAGATGCTCACGGGCGAGTTCACGTTCGACGACTTCCTGTCCAGCTTTCGCATGCTGCGGAAGATGGGGCCGCTGAAGGGCGTGCTCTCGATGATGCCCGGCATCGGAAAGCAGCTTCAGGGCCTCGACATCGACGAGTCGCAGATGGGCCGGACCGAGGCGATCGTGCTCTCGATGACCCCGCAGGAGAGGCGAATGCCGCACCTGATCGACGGGTCGCGCCGGAAGCGGATCGCGCGCCGGTAGCGGGTCGACGATCCAGCAGGTGAACCAGCTGATCTCGGCCCGCAAGCAGATGCAGAAGATGATGAAGCAGATGAAGAAGGGCAAAATGCCGGGAATCCCGCCGGAGTTGCTCCAGCAGGCACAACAACAGCAAGGAAGGAGATAAGGCTTGGTAGCAATGAGATTGACCCGCGTCGGGTCGAAGAAGAACCCGATCTACCGGGTCGTGGTGGCCGACTCGCGCTCACCGCGCGACGGCCGTTTCATCGAGATCGTCGGGCGCTACAACCCGCAGACGGAGCCGTCCACGATCGACTTCGACGAGGACCGCGTCAAGGAGTGGCTCTCGAAGGGGGCGCAACCGTCGAACACGGTCTCGCGCCTGCTGAAGATCGCGAACATCAGTGGCTGAGCTCCTCGCCTACCTTGCTCGGCAGCTGGTGGACGAGCCGGACGCCGTCTCGGTCAAGGAAGAGGAGCGTGAGGGCGCGATCGTCCTGATGCTCACCGTCGCCAAGGACGACGTCGGCAAGGTGATCGGCCGCAAGGGCCGAATAGCCAGGGCCCTTCGCGCCATCGTCCGCGCCAGCGGCGCCCATTCGCACCGTCGCGTCCTGCTCGAGATCGTCGAATAGTTGCGGGTCGCTGCGCTCTACGACGTGCACGGCAAAGAAGCTCTCGCTGCTTTTGGCGGCTGACCTCGTCACCGTGGGCCGGGTCGGCAAGCCACACGGTCTGCAGGGCGCTTTCGCGGTCGAGCACGGGAGCAGGATCCCGAGCGGTTCGCCGTCGGCGCCACCCTGATCGTCGAGGGCGCCCCGGCCGAGATCGTGGAGTCGAAGCGCGCCGGCGGCCGCCCGGTGATCCGACTCGACCGCGAGGTCGCGCGCGGCGCCGAGCTCCAGGTCGAGCGGGCAGACCTCCCCGTGCCCGAGGACGGCTCGTACTACGTCTTCCAGCTCGTGGGTCTCGCCGTGGAAGAGGAGGGCGGACGCGCACTGGGTCACGTCTCAGAGGTCACGCCGGGCCCCGCAAACGACGTGCTCGAGCTCGACACGGGCCTCGCGCTCCCCCTCGTCGACGCCTGCGTGCGGGAGGTTGACCTCGCCTCGGGTCGAATCGTTGTCCAACGCGGCTTTGCACGTGCTGAGTAACCTCAGGCTTCTTTGCAGATCGATGTCTTTACCCTCGTCCCACACGCATTTGCCTGGCTCTGCGAGCAGCGTCCGCTCGCGGCCGTCCTCGGCTCCGAGCTCGAGCTGCGCCTGCTCAACTACCGCGACACGACGCCGCTCACCGGCGGCCAGGTCGACGACGAGCCCTACGGGGGAGGCGCGGGCATGGTGCTGCGGGTCGACACCGTCGCCGCTGCCCTCGACGCGACCTACGGCGGTCGGCCGGAGCACCGCGTGATCGCGCTGACCCCACAGGGGCGCCAGCTCGACCAGCCCCTGGTCGAGGAGCTCGCGGCCGAGGAGCGCTTGACGATTCTCTCCGCGCGATTCGAGGGCTTCGACGAGCGCATCGTCGAGCACCTGGCGACGGAAGCCGTGTCGATCGGCCCCTACGTGCTTTCCGGCGGGGAGCTGCCGGCCATGGTCATGGTGGACGCGATCGCGCGCCGCCTGCCCGGGGCGCTGAGCGAGGGCTCCGGCGACGAAGAGACGTTCTCCGCCGAGCTCGAGGGTGGCTTCGAGTACCCGCACTACACGCGGCCCGCCGAGTTCCGCGGGTGGAAGGTGCCCGACGTCCTGCTCTCGGGCGATCACGCGCGCATCGCGGAGTGGCGGCGCGAGCAGAGCCGGGCGAGGACGGCGCAATGAGGAACCCGATCGACTACCTCACGCGCGGGCTGCCGCGCGAGTGGCGCGTCGCCATCGACTGGGCGGTCACGATCATCGGCGCGGTCCTGATCGTCCTCGGCATCAAGGCCTTCGTCGTGAACCCGTATCGGATTCCGTCCTCGTCGATGGAGCCGACGCTGCATTGCGCGAAGCCGGGCGCAGGCTGCGAGTCGGGCCGTTTCTCCGACCGCGTCCTGGCCAATCGCTTCATCTACCGCTTCCGCGACCCCAAGCGCGGCGAGATCGTCGTCTTCAAGACGCCGCCGCGAGCGCAGGCGCAGTGCGGCGCGGGCGGGACCTTCGTCAAGCGCCTCGTCGGGCTTCCGGGCGACCGCTGGCGCGAGGAGAACGGCGATATCTACATCAACGGCAAGAAGCTGAAGGAGACGTACATCCCGGAGAACCGTCGCGACGCCGACACGCTTCCCGAGCGGACGATCCCGAAGGACAGCTACCTCATGCTCGGCGACAACCGGCAGTCTTCGTGCGACTCGCGCCGCTGGGGCTACGTCCCGCGTGCCAACCTGATCGGCCCCGTGTTCGCGGTGTACTTCCCGCCGAAGCGGATCACCTTATTCTGAGCCGGTGTCGAGGCTGCTCCGCTTCCTGCTGATCGTTCTCTCGATCGCGGGCGTGCTCCTCGTCCTGGCCGCGATCACCTCGAAGCTGTACCGGATCCCGAGCTCTTCGATGGAGCCGACCCTTCACTGCTCCAAGGACAGCGAGAACCCCGGCTGCCTCGGCGACGAGCCCGACCGAATCGCCGTCTCGAAGGTGGTCTACAAGGTGCGAGACCCGCAGCGCGGGGACATCGTCGCCTACGAGCTCTCGGCGCGGGCCGCGAGAGCGTTGCGGGGTTCAGGCCGGCTCGACGTTCGTGCACCGGATCATCGGCGTGCCCGGGCGAGAGGGTCGCCGTCCGGAGCGGCGTCGTGTTCGTCGACGGCCGCAGGCTCGAGGAGCCGTACATCGAAGCGGGTCGCCGTGACCGTGACTCCTCTCCGGTGCGTCCGATCACAAAGGACGCGTACTACGTCCTGGGCGACAACCGGGCGCGGTCCTGCGATTCGCGAGTCTGGGGCTTGGTTGCGCGCGATCAGCTGATCGGGCCGAAGATCGCCACCTACTGGCCCTGGGACCGGATTTCGATCCGCTAGCATGCCGACGGCCCTCCGGGCCATTCTCCTCGCTATGACGAACCCCATCGAGCTACTCGAGCAGCGTCAACTGCAGTCCGACCGGCCCAGGTTCAAGGCCGGCGACACCGTGCGCGTGCACTTCCAGGTGATCGAGGGCACGCGCCGGCGCGTCCAGGTCTTCGAGGGCATCGTCATCAAGCGCCAGGGACAAGGTGTGCGCGAGACGTTCACCGTGCGCAAGCAGTCGTTCGGCGTGGGCGTCGAGCGGACGTTCCCGCTCCACTCGCCGAAGATCGAGAAGATCGAGGTCCAGGCGATCGGGGACGTCAACCGCGCGAAGCTGTACTACCTGCGCGAGAAAGTGGGGAAGAAGGCGCGCGTCCGCGAGCAGCAGCATGTCGCGCCGGTATCCTCGCCCGGTGCCTCCGCCGCCGAGCCCGCCGAGCCCGCCGAAGATCATCCGGAGGACGAGGGCGGAGAAGAGCAGGTCGCAGAAGCTCCTGCAGAGGAGGAGCGGAGCTAGGCTCCTGAGCTTCGACCGCAAGCTCGGCGCGCGCTTCGTTGCGGGCGCCGACGAGGCGGGTCGAGGGTCGCTTGCAGGGCCGCTCGTCGTTGCGGGCGTTCTGCTCGACTACGCGTGTTTACGTGAGCATCGAGTTCGTCCACTCGCACGGCTGAACGACTCCAAGCAGGTTGCGCCGGCCGATCGCGAGGAGCTCTTCCGCGCAGTCATGAGCTGTGCGACGCGGGTCTCGGTTCAGGTGATCTCGCCCGGTGAGATCGACCGCGAGGGCCTGCACCGCTCGAACCTCGACGGCCTGCGGCGCGCGCTCGCCGCGCTGACCCCGCCTGCCGAGGCCTGTCTCGTCGACGGCTTCCGGCTGGGGCCGGCTGCACCGGAGCATCACGCGGTGATCGACGGCGACGAGCGCAGCGCCGCGATCGCGGCCGCGTCGATCGTGGCGAAGGTCGTCCGCGACCGGTACATGCGCCGCGCCGACGCGCTCTATCCGCAGTTCGGCTTCCGGTCCCATGTCGGCTACATCACGCCCTCGCACTCGGCGCTCGTCCGCCGGCACGGGCCGTCCGAGATCCATCGGCGCTCCTTCCAGGCGCTCTGCTACCTCAGTGAGGAAGAGGCAGCCGCCAGGCTCTCGGCGTAGGGGAGCCGTCGCCGAGCGCCGCGCGAAGTGGCGCTACCGGCTGCGCGGCTATCGCGTGCTGGCGACGAACGAGTGGGTGGGCGGCTACGAGCTCGATCTCGTCCTGCGCCGCGGGGCAACGGTCGTCTTCTGTGAGGTCAAGTCGAAGGGCGGGGGCGGGCTGGGCGACCCGCTGGAGATGGTCACCGCCGAAAAGCAGCGTCGTTTGACCCAGGCCGCCGAGTCCTGGCTTGCCGCGCATCCCGAGCACGCTGACTGCGAAGCGCGGTTCGACGTCGTCGGCGTCGGCGTCGGCCGCGTCGAGCATCTGAGACAGGCGTTCTAGCGCGCGCGTCGAAACCGGGCCGGGATGGCTCCGACCCAGGAAGCGCTCTACCGCGACATCGACCTCGACCTTTCCTGGTCGGAGCGCGACCTCCCCGAGCGCGAGCGGACGAAGCATGTCCATCGCTTGCACCCGTACCTGGGGAAGTTCGTGCCCCAGCTCGTCGAGGCGCTCCTGACGCGCCACTTGCCGCGAGCTCGGACGGTGCTCGATCCCTTCGCCGGCTCGGGCACGACGCTCGTCCAGTCGCTCGAGAGCGGCCGCCGGACGACCGGGGTCGACATCGCGGCCTTCAACTGCCTGTTGATGGACGTCAAGACGCGCGCGTACAACCTCTTCACGCTGGAGCGCGACATCCGAGACGCCCTGCGGCGGCTCGAAGGCTTCGGCGGCCGCGCGCCCGAGCGACCGTCTCGCTACGTCAAGGCCTGGTTCGCCCCGCGCACTGTCGAAGAGCTCCTCTTCTTCCGGTCGATCGTGGGCGACTACGAGCACGCAGACGTGCTCCGCGTGGTCCTGACGCGAGCCGCACGCTCCGCCCGGCGCACGACGCACTTCGATCTCGACTTCCCGAAGGAGCCGCAGCATGGGGAGTACTGGTGCCACAAGCACCGGCGCCACTGTCGTCCCGTCGAGCGGGCCGAGCACTTCCTGCGGCGCTACGCGCTCGACACGCTGGCGCGCATCCACGACTTCGCACGCGTGCGGGCGCGCGGCAAAGAGGCGACCGTGCTGCACGCCGATGCCCGGGACGAAGAACTGCCGGGCGCTGACGGGGTCGTCACGTCACCGCCGTATCCAGGGCTCATCGACTACCACGAGCAGCATCGCTACGCCTACGAGCTCCTCGGCCTGGACGATCGGCGGGAGCTCGAGGTGGGTGCGGCGGCGGCAGGGACGAGCGCCGCGGCGATTGCCGCCTACGTCGACGGAACCGCCGAGGTCTTTGCCAACGTCAGCCGTGTCCTCCCGAGACGTGCGCCCGTCGTGATCGTCATCAACGACCGCCGCGACCTCTACCCGCGGATTCTCGAGCGCGCGGGGCTCAGCGTCGAGACCCGGTACCAGCGCCACGTCAACCGTCGCACCGGCCGGCGCGCGGGGGAGTACTACGAGGACGTCATCGTGGCGAGGACCGGATAGCCAACGGCGGCGGAGGCGGCCCTGGCGCCTCCCGGTCCTCGGCCCGGAAGATGTCCCAGATGTTCCGTCCGCAGCGAACCCGGTCGAAATAGACGTCGGTGATCGTCGGGGTCGGGCCTCTTGGGGGCCTCAGGTTCGCGAAGGTGACGTCCGCGTCGTAGCCGTTCGGGAGCGCCAGCAGCACCTGGGGAACTCCGGCCAGAGGGGCCTTGACGAGCTCCACGTACCTGCCGCAGCCCCGGTTGCTGCGGATGTAGTACGCGGTCCCCGGTAGCTGTGATGGAGGGGCTGTACACAACCTTTCCGGTCGGCACCGGCAGGATCGTTCTCGCGCCGGCGACGATGTCGTACCGGCGGATCTGGCAGCGCGGATGCGGGGAGCAGCGAGCCCAGACCGCGTAGTTGCCGCTCACCTGGCCGGCGCTGAGGAGCCCGTTCTTGTTCTGCAGCTTGTCCAGGACTCGCACCTCGCCGGTGACGAGGTTTCTGAGCAGGAGAAGTTGCACGTTCCTGGTGTAGACGAGCCCCCGGCTGTGGAGCAGCCAGTCGCCGGAGATCGTCCCGCAGCACTCCCAGCGGGTCGTGTTCACGCCGCGAGGCAGCGGAAGATGCCTGCGAGTCGACAGGTCGAAGAGGCGCAGATCCGAGCGGTTCGCGTTTGCGCCGCGTATGAGCTGGTAGACCAGCCGTGCACCGTCGGTGCCACCTGTGTAGCCCTGCGTGTTCCGCGGATTGACCTTGAACGCGGGCTCGGTGCCGCGCTGAGCCCAGACGTCGAGCAGGCTGCCGCTGTCGTTCCCGCGGCTCTTCGTCCAGGCGAACCAGTCGCCGCCGGCTGCCGGCGCCAGCTCGCTGCGCGAGGTGGTCTTGACCGGAATCGGGGCCACCAGAGCCGCCGAAGCAAGTCCGACCAGGAGAAAAGCCGCGCCTACCGCGAGGCTCGTGGCCTTCAACACACCGACAGGCTAACGCGGTCCGCGGCTGACGACCAGATTCACCTGGAAACCAACCCGGGCTCTTGTCCGGGCCCTGGGCGACTGTGAGATAACGCGACCGCGTCGAACGCGCTTCGAGCGCACGTTACGGACACGGCCGACCCGGCAACGGGCGGCGGTGATCGATCGTCGAGCCACGGCGAGCTTCTTCCACCGGACGTTCGGCACCACGCAGCGCGCCGGCGGCGGTGCGGGGGGAGGGGGAGCGGGAACTGTCGGCTCGTGGACGAACACGTCGCTGAACCCGTTGGTGTCGGCGGAGACCAGGCTCACGGCATCGGACTCGAACGCGACGACAGCGCCGGTCCCGCTGACCGCCGGTCTGAGGCTGTCGCCGCTGGCCTGCGTGCCGCCGTTTCCGACGCTCACCCTCGTCGTCGCGCCGCTGCGGCGGTCGTGAACGAAGACGTCGGAAGCGCCGTTCGAGTCGCCGCCGACCAGAGTGGACGCCTCCGAGTAGAACGCGACGAAGCGGCCGTCGGCGGTGATCGACGGCCTGAGGCTCGCACCGTTCGCCTGCCCCCCGCCGTCGTCGACGCTGACGCGGCTGGTCAGGCCGTTCTGCCGGTCGTAGACGAAGACGTCACGGGCCTCGTTCGTGTCGCCCCAGATCAGGAGCCAGGCATCCGAGTCGTAGGCGACGAAACGACCGTCGGCGCTGATCGCAGGGACGAGGCTGTCTCCCTCGACTTCGGTTCCGTCGCTGTACACGCTGACCCGCTTCGTGGAGTTGTCCTGGCGATCGCGCACGAAGATGTCGGCCGATTCGTTCGTGTCTCCGTCGACGAGGTTCGCGGCGTACGAGGAGAAGGCGACGAAGCGCCCGTCGTCGCTGATCGCCGAGCTCAGGCTGTGGATGTTTCCCTGGTCGCCGGCGGTGCTGACGCTGATCCGGGTCGTCGTGCCGCTCTGGCGATCGTGCAGGAAGACGTCACGCGCAGCGTTCGTGTCGCCGGTGACCAGGTTGGTCGCGTCCGAGACGAAGGTGACGAAGCGGCCGTCCGCGCTCAGCGCCGGTGCGGAGCTGCTTCCGTTCCCCTCGGCGCCGCCGGTCGCGACGCTGACCCGCGTCGTCGCCCGGCTCTGCCGATCGTGGACGAAGACGTCGCTCGCGTTGTTCGCGTCTCCGGAGACCAGGTTCGACGCGTCGGAATGGAACGCGATCATGCGCCCGTCCCGGCTTACCGCGGGCGCGAAGCTCTGGCCGTTGGCCTGCGTCCCGGCGCTGTCGACGCTGACCCGCGTCGTCGTGCCGGCCGGGCGATCGCGGACGAAGACGTCTCGAGCGTTGTTGGTGTCGCCGGCGACGAGGTTGGTCGCGTCGGAGTAGAAGGCGACGATTCGGCCGGCCCCGTCGATCGCCGGCAGCAGGCTGTGACTGTCCGCCTGCGCGCCGTTGCTGGCGACGCTGATCCTGGCCGTCGCTCCCGGCCCTGCGCTGGCCCCGGGCAGCAAAACCAGCGCGAGCAAGCCGCTCGTCGCCAGCACCCTCAGGTCCATCTGTGCCCTCCCACGCCCTCGGCCATCGTGACACGAAGGCCCAAAATTTACGAGGGGCTAACGGCGGCCGACCCGCAGGCTGACCCTGAAGTTGACCCGCCGGACCGAGCCGCCTCGTGGGCTCTGGCCGACGACACGGCCGACGCGCCGGGAGCGAACCCTGCGGATCGTGCCGACCCGGCAGCGCCGCGCCCGGATCCGTGCCTTCGCCGTTGCCAGCCGCAGGCCGATCACGTTCGGCACGCGACAGCGCGCCGGCGGTGGGGCCGGAGGCGGAGGCGGCGGCGGTGGAGGTGGCGGTGGCGGTGGAGGTGGAGGTGGCGGTGGTGGCGGAGGAGGCGGCGGCGGCGGGGGTGGCGGAGGTGGCGGCGGGAGGCGGCGGAGGTGGCGGGGCGTTCGAGACGTAGTTCACGCCGAGCCCAAACGAAAGGATCGCGGCGTTGCAGGAGAACTGCGTCGACGCGCTGTTCCCGAAGCTCTGGACGCCGGCCGTTGCCGACGCACCGAACCCGTTGACGGTTCCGTAGATCGTGCGCAGGGTTCGCGAGCCCTCGTCGAAGAGGACCTCGAAGTTCGCCGTCCCGGATCCCGTGAAGTAGGTCGCTCGCCACTCGATCACGAACGTGCGATTCGGGGCGGTGCCGAGGGTTGCTGTGTAGACGCCTGTGCCGGCGGCATCGGTACGAAGGTCATCCCACATCGGAGCGAGCATGCGACCCATGAGCGTGTGCGTGAGACACGAATTGCCGTACTCGAAGTTGTGGTTCGAGAACTGCACGTTGCCGTTCGAGCTGACCTCGAGCCGGTTGTAGATCGTCCCGTAGACGTCGACCGGGAACGGCAGCGTGACCGGCGTCGTGCAGTCGTCGCAATGAAGGCCGATATCGGTCGTCCCGGGAACGAGGGTTTGCCCCCCGACGAACTGCGCGGTGTACCCCCAGGGAGGAAGGCAGCAGGGCGGCGGCGGGCCGGGAGGCGGAGGTGGCGGAGGCGGTGGCGGAGGCGGTGGTGGCGGCCCATGGAAGAGCGGGGCCTGGGTGATCGTCCCGCGCGCCCGGCCGTCGACGAGCGTCCCCGCGCTTTCGTTGGAGAGCACGACTCCGAACGTCTCGGGCCCTTCCGGGATCGAGTCGGCGTTGACAGTGACGTCGATCGTCCGCGTCCGCACGTTCGCGGGGAAGGTGACCGTCCCGGAGGTCGCGACATAGTCGTCGCCGGCGGTCGCGGTCTCGTCGACCGTTGCGTAGTCGACCGTCACGGGGTTCTCCTCTTGGCTCGAGAGTCGGACGATGAAGGTCGCAGTGGCGGTGCCCGAGGCCGGCTCAGGTACCTGGGCATCGTCGATCGTGATCTCGGGCCGCAGGCAGAGCAGCACGAGGTTGACGTTGTCGGAGATGCCGTTTTGCCGCTGGCAGCCGATGCGGCGCGAGAAGAACTCGCGCGTGTTGTCGTTGATGAACGCTGCCAGGGGTGCTGCGTCCCGCGCCAGGTCGACGTCGAGCTGCCCCAGTGCCTCGTATCGCTCGGGCCCGAACGGCATCGCCTGGGCGGCGTCCATGCGCGCGTTGAAGCCCTCGTCGTTGAAGTACGAGAAGTTCACGTTGTTCGCCGGCTTGATCGTCGTCCCGTCCATCAGAGAGATGAAATCGAACGGGTCGTAGTAGTTCTCATGCCAGGCCTCGAGCGTGATGTCGAAGGGCTCGCCTCGCGTCCCGGTCTTCGTGAACTGCACGGCGCGCGGAAAGGTGAAGATCTGGAGGTCGATGCCGATCTGAAGCAGGTTGTCCCGGACGAGGTTGGCGATCGGGATACAGGGGCCCGTGTTGCACGTGTACATCACGCCGGGCCTCATCGGATCCCCGGGATTCCAACCCGCCAGCTGACGTGCGACGACGATGTTCGGCCCATTGAGCGGGTAAATCGCCTCGTCCTGGAAGCCGGCCATCAGCGGGGGGATGTACTGGTCGGTGGCAACTCCGGCGTGTGCCCCTCGAAGAGTGATCAGGCCCGGCCGATCGATCGCAAAGTTGACGGCCTTGCGCATGTTTGCCGTTGCGAAGAGGGGCCGCTCGGTGTTCATCGCGAGGTACCGAAACGCCATGCTCGGTATCGCGAACCACTGCTGGTGGCCCGTTAGCGCTGCTGGGCTGTCCGGGCCATAGAGGGTCGCAAGCTCGCTGTGCGCTGCCGCGGGCACCGGCCCATAGTCCGAGATGCCCTCCTCGACGCGCTCGCGGATCGTCTGTAGGGGCAACCCGATCGTGTAGTCGATCGAGCTCCAGCGGCGCGGTCGAGGCCCCGTGTAGTTCGGGTTCGGAATCACAGTGATGCTGTTGTGGGTGCTCCACGCAGAGATGTAGTACGGACCGGCCGACGGTATCGGCGCGGGAACGCCGTCCGGGTTGATGGGGAGGGAGGTCGGCACCGCGCAGGTGAACGGCATCGCCACCCTGGCCACGAAGTCGGCTGCGGGGCGGACGAGCTGGAACGTCAGCGTGTCGGCGGACGCGACGATGCCCGAGACGGACGCGGCCTCCCCGCGAATGTACTTTCGCGCGCCCACGATGTCTTCGAAGAAGAACTGCGCCGGCGAGGCCATCAAGCGGTTCAGTAACCGTTCGAACGTGTACTTCATGCTCTGAGCCGTGACGCCTCCGGTCGCGGGCGGGGAGAAGGCGAAGCCGCTGCGGATCTGGAAAGTGTAGGTCCCGTCCGTCCGCGGAGACGGTCGGCATCGCCGCCGCGATCTCGGGCTCGAGACCGCCGCTCGAGGATGCGGAATCCGGCTGGTTGAGAAGCTTGGCGCAGGTCGCCTGCTCGATCTGCCAGGTGGGGAGGTAGTAGGCGAGCGCGGGATCGACGTAGTCGATGTCCGTGTCCAGGTCGATCCGCAGGGGACCGAACGGAGGCGACGTCGTGCCGGTCGCCGGTGCAGACCCCAGGCCCGCCAGGACGATCAGCAGGGGCAGGAGCACCGTTGGCGCCCACCTCCGAGCCGCATTTGCCCCCACGAGCCCTCCTGTTCGGGTTGGGCGCCGGATGCTGTCAGAACGCGCGCCATTTGTCACTACCTCGACTCTTTCCTTTGCAGATTTCTTACCTAGCGTCGTGACCCGTGCTGGCGCGAACAATCACCCATGCGGTCGTGGGCCTCGAGGCCCGCCGGGTCGAGGTCGAGGCTCATCTCCAGCGCGGCGTGCCCGGGTTCTCGATCGTGGGGCTCGCCGACCGCGCCTGCCAGGAGGCCAAGCACCGCGTGCGCAGCGGCATCGCGTCCGCGGAGCTCGAGTGGCCGATGCGGCGGATCACCGTCAACCTGGCGCCGGCGGGCCTGCGCAAGGAGGGCTCGGGCTTCGACCTGCCGATCGCGCTGTCGATCCTCGCGGCCTCCGGACAGCTGCCCCGCGACCGGTTACGAGGACACGCGGCAGTCGGTGAGCTCGGGCTCGACGGACGGCTACGACCGGTCGGCGGTGTGCTCGCCGTGGCCGAGGCTGCGCGGCGGGCGGGCTTCGAACGGCTCCTTTGTGCGGCCCCGTCGGCGGCCGAGGCCTCGTTGGCCGGCATCGAGCCGGTCCCGGTTCGCCATCTCGCGGAGGCGGCCGCCTACGTGCGTGGGGTGGCGGATCCCGAGCCATACGTCTCTGAGAACGGCCACGCGCCGGATCCGTCCTACCTCGATCTCGCGGACGTCCGCGGTCAGGAGCGCGCCCGGCGGGCACTGGAGATCGCCGCCGCCGGCGGCCACAACCTGCTTCTGGCGGGGCCGCCGGGAACCGGGAAGACGATGCTCGCGCGCCGGCTCCCCGGGATCCTGCCGGCGCTCGACGCGGAGGAGGCGATCGAGGTCACGCGCATCCAGTCGGTTGCGGGCCTGCTCGACCCGGAGCGTCCGCTGGTCATGCGCCGCCCGTTCCGGTCGCCGCACTACAGCGCCTCGGTGGCCGCGATGGTCGGCGGCGGGCCCGGTATTCGGCCGGGTGAGGTCACGCTCGCGCACAGGGGCGTACTGATGCTCGACGAGCTGGCCGAGTTCCAGCGCCCGGCGCTGGAGGCGCTACGCCAGCCGATCGAGGACGGCGAAGTGGCAGTCGCGCGCGCAGCCGGCCGAGCCGTATTCCCGGCTCGTTTCCAGCTCGTCGCAACCATGAACTTGTGCCCGTGCGGCGCGCGTGGCGACCCAGCCGCGGAGTGCTCCTGTTCGCCGCAGCGCCTCGCCGCCTTCCGCGACAAGCTCTCGCGCGCGCTCCTCGATCGCTTCGACCTCGTGCTGGCCATGCCCCGGCCGCGCGCTCAGGAGCTCGCGGCGGGCCCTGCGGAGCCGTCCGGGGCCGTGCGGTCGCGGGTCGAGTCCTCGCGCTCCAGATCGCCTGCCGAATGGGCGCCGGCCGCTGAGGCGCTCCTCGACCGTGCAGTCGAGCGGGTGCCGCTTTCGGGCCGAGGGCGAGCGCGCACGCGCCGCGTCGCGCAGACGCTTGCGGCCTTGGCCGGCGCGGAGCGGGTCGAGACCTCTCACGTCGCCGAGGCGCTTTCGTACCGAGCCCCGCGCGAACTGGAGTCGTCGTGAACGAGCTGGCGCTGGCCGCCTTCGCCGCGGAGACCGGCACGCACCTCGTCGGCGAGCCGCGCGACCGCCGGTTCGCGGCCTTCGTTCGCAGGTTCGACGCCGCTGCGTACAGGGAGACGTTGAACCGGGCCGGCGTCACATGGTGCTCCCGCGCGGCTGGAGAGTTTCCGCCGCTGCTTCGCTCGATCCACGATCCACCGCCGGGCCTGTTCGCGCGCGGAGCGGCTGATCTGGAGCTGCTGCGCAGGCCTGCCGTTGCCGTCGTCGGGGCCCGCTCCTGCTCGCCGTATGGAGCGCAGGTTGCCCGCATGCTGGGACGGGAGCTAGCTGCGACCGGGCTCGTCGTCGTCAGCGGTCTCGCCCGCGGTGTCGACGGCGAGGCGCACCGCGGCGCGCTCGAAGCCGGAGGAGCGACGGTCGGGGTCCTCGGCTGTGGGGTCGACCGCGACTACCCCGCGTCGCACCGGGAGCTCGCCGCGCGCATTCGCGAGTCGGGCCTAGTCGTCTCCGAGTACCCGCCCGGAGTCGAGCCGGCGCCGTGGCGCTTCCCGGCCAGGAATCGCGTCATAGCCGGCCTTTCGGGCGTGACCGTTGTCGTCGAGGCGCGCGAGCGGAGCGGCGCCCTGATCACCGCCGACCTGGCACTCGAGGAAGGGCGCGAGGTGTTCGCCGTTCCGGGTGAGATCACCTCGGCGCTCTCGGCCGGAACGAACGACCTGCTCCGGCTCGGAGCCACTCCGCTCACGACGAGCAACGACGTGCTCGAGGTCTTCGGGATCGAAGTAGGCCCGGTCTCCGACCCGGACCTGAGCGAGGAAGGCCAGAAGGTGCTCGCCCGGGTGCGCGACGGCCCTGCGGGAGTAGACGAGCTCGTGCGCGCAATCGGGTTCGAGGCCGGAACGGTCGCGACGGCCCTGACCGAGCTCGAGCTCGCGGGCCTGATCGTCCAGGGGGAGGGGGTGTACCGCGCGCACTAGCTTCGGCGCGCGCTAGCCGACTTGTTCGCGCCTATTCCCGTACGCGGGACTCGGTGACTGCCGCCCGAACGGCCGTTACGGCGATCTCGAGCACGGCGTCCTTGCTGAGGAGCTCCGTCACGCCGACCGCTGTCCACGCGGGGTATGGCTCGGCCACGAATTCGCGGTGGACGGCGAAGAGCGTCTCGATGTGCTCGCGAAGGCCGATGTGGTACGAGGTCATCTCGACGACGTCGGCCCACGTCGCGCCCGCTTCGCCGAGCACGACTCCGATATTGCGGTAGAGCTGCCGGAACTGCTCAGCGATGTCGGCGGAGAGGTCGCCCCCCGGCGGCCGACCGATCGTCCCCGAGACATAGATCGTGTCGCCGACCCGCAGCCCAGGCGAATACGGGATCGTCGACGACTCGTTTTCGAGGAGCGGTTGGCGTTCGTGGTCAGTCACTGAAGCCGACGAAAGGTACCGTCGCGCCCTGACCGAGCTCGAGCTCGCGGGACCTGATCGTCCAGGGAGAGGGGGTGCACCGCGCGCACTAGCATCGCGGCGTGACCTCGTATTGGCTCGATGAGCCTGCACCCCCTAGAGCCGAGAATCGGCTCGAGGGCCCGGTGGACGTTGCCGTCGTCGGCGGCGGTGTCACCGGCTGCACGGCGGCGCTCGTCGCCGCGCGTGGCGGCTTGCGCGTGCGCTTGCACGAGGCTCGAGAGATCTCGTCGGGAGCCAGCGGCCGCAGCGGCGGTTTCGCATTGCGAGGAGGGGCGATGCTCTACGACGCTGCCCGCCGCCAGTTGGGGGCGGAGCGCGCCAAGCAGTACTGGCAGCTGACCGAGCGTGCTTTGAATCACCTCGAGGAGCTCGCCGGGGATGGCCTGCGCCGAACCGGCAGCCTGCGAGTCGCAGTCGACGAGGCCGAGCGCGAGGAGCTCGAGCACGAATACGCAGCGCTGCGTGAGGACGGCTTCGCGGCCGACCTGGTCGACGCGCCCTTTCTCGGCGGGATTCGTCATCCCACGGACGGCGCGCTCCGGCCGGCGCGGTGGGTGCGACGCCTTGCTGCGCTGGCTGCCGATGCGGGTGCTGACCTGCGGGAGCAGAGCCGTGTCGAATCCATCGACGATCTCGACGCCGAGCACGTCGTCATCGCCACGGACGGCTACACGCGGGGTCTTCTACCGCGCCTCGACGAGGTCATCGTCCCGGTGCGCGGCCAGGTGATTGCCACGGAGCCGTTGTCGCGCCGCCTCTTCGACTGCCCGCACTACTCCAGGCACGGTTTCGATTACTGGCAGCAAACTGACGACGACCGCCTCGTCCTCGGTGGCCGCCGCGACACGCAGGCCGATCACGAGTTCACCGCCGAGGAGGCGATCACCGAGCCGATCCAGCGCGAGCTAGAGACCTTTGCCGCCGAGCTGATCGGCGAGCCGCCGAAGATCACCCACCGCTGGGCCGGCATCTTCGGCCAGACACCCGACCTCATGCCGCTCGCGGGGCGAGTTCCCAGCCACGACCGCGTCTGGGTCGCGGCCGGGTACTCAGGTCACGGAAACGTGCTCGGCGTCGCGTGCGGTGAGCTCGTGGCGCAGGCCATCCTCGGACGGCCTGCGCCAGAGCTCGAGCTCTTCGATCCCGCGCGGCTGCTCTAGGAGCCGGCCGCCTCGCCGGACTGCAATCCGGCCGGAACGGGTGCGTTCTCGTCGTTCTGCCAGAACGAGAATCGATTGCCTTCTGTGTCGCTGACGGGGGCGAACCAGCCCATCCCGGGCACTGGCATCTTCTCGTTCTCGACGGTGCCGCCCGCCTCGCGCACCTTGTCGAGCGTGGCGTCCATGTCCTCGGTGGCGAAGTAGATGACTAGGCCCTCCTGGCCCTCCATCCGAGGCTGGAGGCCGCCGCCGCTCTGCTCGTCGTCGTTCTGGAACATGTGGTACTCGTTCGGCCCTTCGTAGGTCTTGAACTCGACTCCGAACATCGACGTCCAGAACTCGCGAGCGCGAGTGGTGTCGTCCGCAGGAATCTCGAAGTGCACGACCTTGGCATTGGCCATTTCGACCGTCCTTTCTAGTTGGAGTCCTCGCGGCTTTGCAACTCCGCCGGGATCGGCACTGAGTCGTCGGCCTGGAAGATAGAGAAGGAGTTGCCCTCCGTGTCCTCACAACGTGCATACCAGCCGGTCCCAGGGATCGCCTGCTTGTCCTCGGCCGACCCGCCGAGCTCGTTCACCCGCCCGATCGACGCCTCGATGTCGTCGCTCTCGAAGTAGATGATCGCCCCCTTCTCACCGGTCTGCGACGGGTAGATCGCCCCACCGGGATCGGCGTCCTCATCGAGCATGTGGTAGTCGAAACCTTCTTGCACGGGGCGGAACTGCCAACCGAAGAGCTCCGCGTAAAAATCCTCCGCCCGCTGCGTGTCGTCCGCGGGCAGTTCGAAGTACACGAGCCTCCCTGCCATCCGTGGCTCCTCTCATCGGGGTCGAATCAGAGGGCTTCGATCAGTGAGACGCCGCCAAAGGCCTCGGAGTTAAATCTTTTTCCCACCACTCCCATTGCGGTCGAACCTCGACCCACCCTTCATCGCCGCCGCCGTTCTCGCTCCGCGAGACGCTTGGCGGCCAGGTATTGCTCCATGTTGCCCGGGGTGTACGTGGTGGTCCACTAGTCGGCACCGAGCGACGCCTGGTTAACCCCCGTTGCGGAGGGCTTGGGTCACAGCTCGATCGTCTGGGCGTCGGGGAGCTCGCCCGCTTCGTACTGTCGGTAAGCCGCGAGCGCGACCGCTAGATCCTGGATCGCGAGGCCGGTCGAGTCGAAGACGGTGATCTCGTCGTCCGAGCTGCGACCAGGCGCGTCGCCGGCGAGGACGGCGCCGAGCTCGGTCACGTCCTCTCGCTCCAGCGCGCCCGCCTCGACGGCATGGACGAGCTCGCCGTTGTGGCTCGCCTGCTCCCAGTCGTCCGCGAAGACGTGCACGCGGGCCAGCTCGGCGACGGCGATCTCCGTCTTGCCGGGCCCGTCGGCGCCCATCAGGCTCACATGCTGTCCCGGGTGCAACGAGCCGTGTCCGAGGAGGACCTCATGTCCCGGTGTCATCGTCACGAGCAGGTCGGAACCAAGCGCTTCCTCGCGCCCAACCGACTTAGTAACAGTCTGTTGCAAGGTGTTCAGAGAGGCGGCTGCGGCCTCTGAGCGGGCCTCGTCCACGTCGTAGATGGAGACGTCGCGGCCCCGCGCGAGAAACGTCTTCGCCGCGGCGATGCCGTTGACGCCCGCACCCACGACCGCAGCCGACTCTGCATCGGGTCGGCCCAGCGTCTCGGCCGCGAGGACGGCCGCTGCCCCGGTTCGGAGCGCAGTAACAGCGCCTGCATCTAGCACCGCACGGAGGGCCCCGTTGGAAGCGTCTGACAGGAGCACGAGCCCCATCACCGTCGGCAAGCCTTGCGCAGGATTGCCCGGGAACGACGTGACCCACTTGAGCAGCGCGTGGCCGCCGCCTAACGCGGGCATGGCCCTGAAGTCGCCGGCCGGGTACGCGGGCACGTAGACCTTCGGCGGCATCGTCCACTCGCCGCGTGCGTATTGGACGAAGGCGTCACGGACGGCCTCCAGCGCGCGCTCCGGTGACACGGCTGCCTCCACGTGCCGCCCCGACAGAAACGGAACGCTGGTCAAACCGACTTGACGGACGCGATGAGCGCCTCGAGCGCAGCCTTCGCGTCGTCGAAGAGCATCACGGTCTTGGGGTCGTAGAAGAGCGGGTTGTCGACCCCCGCGAACCCCGGCGACATCGAGCGCTTGATGACGACGACGTTCCGCGCCTTGTCGACGTCGAGGATCGGCATCCCGTAGATCGGGCTCCCCGGCGAGTTGCGCGCGGCGGGGTTGACCACGTCGTTGGCGCCGACGACCACCACCACGTCCGTCTGCGGGAACTCCGGATTGATCGACTCCATCTCGAAGAGCTCGTCGTACGGGACGTTCGCCTCCGCGAGCAGCACGTTCATGTGACCCGGCATGCGCCCGGCGACGGGGTGGATCGCGTACCGCACGTCCACGCCCTTCTCCTCGAGCAGCTCGCCCAGGTTTCGCACGTCGTGCTGCGCCTGCGCGACCGCGAGCCCGTAGCCGGGGACGAAGACGACACGGCCCGCGTAGGCGAGCATCATCGCGATGTCGTCCGCCGTCGCGGTGCGAACATCTCCGCCGTCGCCGGCCGCGGCAGCCGCAGCGGCGGCCGGCTGGGCTCCGAACGCGCCGAAGAGGGTCTGGCGCAGAGGCCGGCCCATCCCGCGGCCCATCATGATCGTGAGCAGGGTTCCCGAGGCCCCGACCAGAGTCCCGCCGATGATCAGGGCCGTGTTGTCCAGCACGAACCCCGTGGCGGCCGCGGCTAGGCCCGTGCAGGCGTTCAGCAGCGAGATGACGACCGGCATGTCGGCGCCCCCGATCGGCAGCACGAACAGGTTGCCGAGCAGGAACCCGCCCACCAGCAACAGTGCGAGCCAGAGGCCACTCTCGGTCGTCGCCGTCAGCACGACCAGTGCGCCGAGCCCGAGCCCGAGGGCGGCGTTGATCAGGTTTTGGCCCGGGAACACGATCGGCTGTCCGGGGAGGAGGTCCTGCAGCTTCCCGAAGGCGACCAGGCTGCCCCAGAAGCTGACGGAGCCGATGAGCGCCGAGAAGAGGATGCCGACCAGGAGCTCGGCCGGGAGACGACCCGGATCAGGGGCATTCCGGTGGAACTCGGAGGTCGCGATCAGGGCGGCTGCTCCGCCGCCGACCCCGTTGAAGAGCGCGACCATCTGCGGGATCGCGGTCATCTGCACCGCCCGCGCCGTGAAGACCCCGATCACGGTGCCGACGGCAATGCCCACGAGCATCAGCCAGTACTGGTCGATCTCCTTGATCGTGAACGTGAACCCGACTGCGATCGCCATGCCGACCGCGCCGATCCAGTTTCCCGACCGCGCCGTGCGCGGGTGCGAGAGCCGCTTGATGCCGATGATGAGGAGGATCGCCGCCACCAGGTAGGCGAGGTCGATCCAGGTCCTACTCATCGGGTTTGTCTTCCGGGCGGCGCTTGAACATCTCGAGCATTCGGTCCGTGACGAGGAAGCCGCCGACGATGTTGATCGTCCCGAAGACGACCGCGACGAACGCGAGCACCTGCTCCAGCGTCGAGTCGGCGGTGCCCGCCACCAGCATCGCTCCGACGAGCACGATCCCGTGGATCGCGTTCGTCCCGGACATCAATGGCGTGTGCAGCATCGACGGCACCTTGGAGATGACCTCGATGCCGACGAAGATCGCCAGCGCGAAGATCGTCAGCTCGGCAACCAGTTGTGAGCTCATGCCGAGGCCTTCTGCCGGGTGACGCAGGCGCCGCTCGTGATCTCGTCTTCGAAGTCGAGCTGGAGCTCACCCTCGGGGGCGAGGTGCTGCAGCAACGCCGACACGTTGCGCGCGTAGAGCTGGCTCGCGTGGAGCGGCATCGTGCTCGGCAGGTTCGTCGGCCCGATGAGAGTCACTCCCTGGTGGACGACCTCTTGATCGGCCTCGGTCAGCTCGGCGTTGCCGCCCGCCTCGGCTGCGAGGTCGACGATCACGGAGCCGGGCCGCATCGACTCGATGGCCGAGCGCGGGATCAACTGCGGAGCCGGGCGGCCGGGGATCAGAGCAGTCGTGACGACGAGGTCGAAGTCGCCGATTCGCGCCTCGAGCACCTCCTGCTGTCGCTTCTGCTCGTCCTCGGTCAACTCGCGCGCGTAGCCGCCCTCGGTCTCCTCGCCGACGACGCCGAGGTCGAGGAAGGTCGCGCCGAGGCTTTCGACCTGCTCCTTCACGGCGGGGCGCACGTCGAACCCGGAGACGACGGCGCCCAGGCGCCTCGCGGTGGCGATTGCCTGCAGGCCCGCGACTCCGGCACCGATGACGAGCACCTTCGCGGGCGCGACGGTGCCGGCCGCCGTCATCAGCATGGGCAGGAACTTCGGCAACCGGTCGGCCCCGATGAGGATCGACTTGTAGCCGGAGACGGTCGCCTGCGAGGAGAGAGCGTCCATCGACTGCGCGCGCGTGATCCGCGGGATCGACTCCATGGCGAACGCGGTCACGCCGCGAGCGGTCAGCCGCTCGATGCCCTCGGCGTCGGTCAGCGGTTGCAGGTGCCCGATCAGGACTTGTCCTTCGTGGAGCCGTTCGACCTCGTCGGGGCTCGGCTTGCGCACCTTGGCGACGAGCTCGGAGTCCCAGGGATCCCCGAGAGTCGCACCGGCCTCGCGAAACGCGTCGTCCGTGAAGGCGGCAGCGTCTCCGGCACCCGGCTCGACGACGATGTCGAAGCCGGCCTGCGAGAGCTTGGCGACGATCTCCGGCACGAGTGCCACGCGGCGCTCGTCCGGCGCCGTTTCCTTGGGCACCCCGACCTTCATCGAAGCGCAACTCTAGAAGGAGGGATGGAGCGGGTTGTCTTGAACAGTCGAAGGCTGTGCCCAGCCTCACCGCTCTGTCTGCCGCCATCGAGGAGCGCGATCCCTTCGCAAGGGGCCATGCGTCGCGCGTGGCGGTGCTCGCGCACAGCCTCGCGCGCCGAGCCGACTTCGACCGCGAGCGCATTGCCCGTCTCCGCACGGGAGCCGTGCTGCACGACATCGGGAAGCTGGCCGTGCCGCGGGAAGTGCTGCTCAAGGAAGGCCCGCTGGACGAGATCGAGTTCATGCAGATCCGGCGGCACCCGACGGCGGGGGCCAGCATGCTGCGCGCCGTCGGCGCGGCCCTGGAGGCGCTCCCTTGCGTCCTCTTCCACCACGAGCGCTGGGACGGAGCCGGCTACCCGAGCGGCCGGGCCCGGGACGACATCCCGCTCGAAGCCCGGATTCTCGCCGTCGTCGATTCGTTCGACGCCATGACATCTGATCGTCCATACCGCGCGGCGTGCCCCGCGGAGGCCGCGCTCGAGGAGTTGCAGCGCTGCGCGGGGACGCAGTTCGACCCGGCGCTCGTCGAGGTGTTCATCGCGGCGTGCTACGCGGGCGACCTCGGCTGGGACGAGTCGTTCGCCGCAGCATCGTGAGACGATAGGCCTGCAATGAGGTGGAGACGCCTCCTCCTGCTGGCGGTGATCGCGTCGCTGGCTGTGACCGCGGCGCTCGCGATCGGAATCCTCCTGCTCGGGGACTTCGACGACACCGAGTGGCGCGTGCTCGGGACGACCTTTGCGATCTCCGTGGCCAGCCTCCTCGCGTTACCTGGGGCGCAACTGCTCGACCAGCGGCGGGCGGTGCTGCTCGCGTGGGCGACGGTTGGCCTCGCCGCCGTTTCGTTCGTCCTCTTCGAGCACACGATCTGGACGGACGACAACAGCGAGACGGCGTGGAAACGGGTCGGCACAGCTGCCGTCTTCGCTGTCGCGACTACCCAGATTGCTGCCTTGACGAGCCGGCTCAAGGCCGACGACCGGCAAAGCGTTCGTGTCCTCTACCTGATCACGGTCGGGCTCGGGCTCCTCCTCGCCGCGCTCGCCACCACGGCGATGTGGAAGGAGATCGACAGCGACGTCTTCTACCGCGTCCTGGCCGCGCTCGCCGTCCTCAACGTCTTCCTCGTCGTGCTCCAACCTCTTTTGCGACGTCTGGGAGGCGCGTCGCAGAGCTACCGGGTCAGGTTCGTCTTGGAGCCGGAAGGGTCGGAGGAGCTCGAGTTGTCCGGTCGCGACTTCGCCGCGGCTCTTGCGGACGGGGTTCGCCGCTTGGAGCGTGGAGGCCGGCGGGTCGTCCGCGCAGAGCGTCTCTAGAGCGTGGCCCAGACCTCGAGCTTCGACTTCGTGCGCTCGATGACCTCGTCGGTGAACTCCGTCGTACCGGAATGGCCCCCGAGATCGGCCGTGCGGACTCCCTGCGCAACGGCCTCGAGACACGCCTCGCGCAGCGCACGCGCCGGCTCGTCGCCGCCCTCGACGTAACTGAGCAGCGCCGCTCCGGCCAGGATCATCGCCATCGGATTGGCGACGTTCTTTCCCAGCAGCGACGGCGCGGTCCCGTGGGCTGCTTCGGCCATGACCACGGTCAGCTTTTCCGGCTCGTCGTCGTCGAAAGCGACGAGCAGCGACTCGGCGCCAGCGATCGAGCCGAAGAGCGGAAGCACGAGGTCGGACAGGATGTCGCCGTCGCGATTCAGCGACGGAATGACGAGCGGATCGCCCGTCGAGGCGATCAGCAACGCGAAGGTTGCGTCGATCAACTGTGGCTCATACGGCACGCCCGGATGCCGTTCCGCGGCCGCATCCATTTCCTCCTTCAGCATCCCTTCGTAGATCGGGCTGACCGTGTACTTCGGGCCCCCGAAGACTTTGGCATTGGTGCGCTCGGCCTGCATGAACGCGAACTCCGCGACGGCGCGGCAAATGCGGCGCTCGATGCGCTCGGTCCGAAATGCGACCTCGTCGTCACCTTCGCCCTCGCGCCACTCCTTCGCGCCGTAGGCGTCGCCGACGGCCATGCGCACGACCGAGATCGGTGCGTGCACTCCGCCGAACGGGACGACTCCCGGAATGCGCCGACCCGTACGGACGATGACCTTTCCGCCGATCTCCTCGCGCAGGAGCCGGTTCGGCGAACCGACGTCGTCAGCGCCCTCGGGGGTGACCGTCGCCGCCTTCAGGCCGAGCCCCGCCTCGCGCATTGCCGCGGCCGCTTCGTGGACGACCTGGTTCTTCGTCGCGCGGCGGTTCTCGAGCGAGAGGTCGTAGCGCTCGAACTCGAGGTCGAGGCCCGTGACGTCGGGAGCGAGCACGCGCAGCGCCTCCTCGAGCAGCTCCTGCCCGGTCTCGTCTCCCTCGAGGACGGCGATCTTGGCCACGGCGCGATCTTACTTCCGGTGTTCGCCGTACTTCGTGGGCGGGTACAACGCCCGCATGGCTCGGAAAGGAGGGTGGCGGCGCAAAGGGCGGAAGGGAAACTTCCGCTACGTCAACGCGCGCGGGAAGAAGATCAGCGACCCCGAAAAGGTCGAGCGCATCGAGGCGTTGGCCATTCCGCCCGCCTGGCGCGACGTCTGGATCTCGCCGCGCCCGAGAGCAAAGCTCCAGGCGACCGGAGTCGATCGCGCCGGCCGGCGCCAGTACCTCTACCACCCCGAATTCCGGGCGCAGCAGGAGCAGGCGAAGTTCGACAACCTCGTTCGTTTCGCCGAGCAGCTGCCCGACTTGCGGAAGGCGATGAGCAAGCACATCGGCGAGCAGCCACTAAGCGCCGAGTGGACGTGCGCGGTCGCAATCCGGCTCATCAACATGGGCTGGTTCCGTGTCGGCACCGAGCGCTATGCGCGCACGACTCGCACGTTCGGGATCACGACCCTGCGCAAGAGCCACGTCTCGATTCGCGGCAGCCGGATTTCTTTCAAGTACCGAGGGAAGCATCGAGTCCTCGTCCGAACGGCAGTTGCCGACGCCGAGCTGGCGGACGCGCTCAAGACACTGCGCGACTTACCCGGCGGCGGCCGCCTCTTTCGGTATGAGCTCGACGGCTCGTATTGCAACCTCACGGGCGCGAGACTGAATGAATACATTCGTCAATACATGGGCGATGAATTTACCGCCAAGGATTTCCGAACGTGGGGCGGGACGCTCCTCGCTGCGATCGCGCTCGCGGAGAAGGGCGTTCCGGAGACGGAAACCGAAGGAAAGCGAAGAGTCGCCGCAGTGTCGCGAATCGTCGGCGAGAAGCTCGGCAACACCCCGGCAGTTGCGCGCGCGTCGTACATCAGCCCCGCTGTGATCGAGCAGTATCTCGACGGGCGCACGATCGACGATTTCCGGCCACGACATTTACGCGTCGTAGGCGCGCGCGATACGCGGCTCGATCGCGAAGAGCGCGCCCTGCTCGCCTTGTTGCGTTCGTGGCGAATTCGGCGCTCGCAACTTGCGGCCTGAATTCCGTCGTCATTTCGGCTAGGCTCGCCCGGTTCCCATTCCCGTTAGGAGGCCTTCATGGCTAGAAAGACAGTTCTCGTTTGTGACAGCTGCGGCCGTGAAGTCGGCGAAAACAAGGGCGCAACGTTGCGCATGACGTTCACCGATGCACGTCGCGGGGCCAAGCAGGCCGACCTCTGCGACGACTGCGCCGCCGGCATGCCCGGTCGCGCCACGGCTCGCCGCGGGCGACGCCCGAAGTCTGCGTCAGCCGCTGCGTAGCGCTTAAGAAAGGGGCCGACTTTCGTCGGCCGAGGGCGGGTCTACGATAGGGCCGGTGAGCCTTTCGGTCCTCGCCGGCCCCGCGAACGCGGGAAAAGTCGCGCTGCTGCTCGAGCGCTACCTCGCCACGCTCGACCAAGATCCGGTGCTCATCGTGCCCTACCGGTCGGACGTCGACCGGGTCGAGCGCGAGCTCCTAGCCACGTGCGGCGCGCTCGTCGGCGGCTCGATCGGCACCTTCGACGACCTCTTCGAGCGGGTCGCGCGCGACGGCGGATCACGTCGTCCGATTGCGACCGACGCACAGCGGAGCCTGATCGTCCGGAGCGTCGTTTCCGGCGCATCCCTGAACGGGCTCGGCCCCTCGGCGCGCTTCGCAGGCTTCGCCGAGGCCCTCGGCGGCGCCCTGCGCGAGCTGGAGGCGGGACTGGTCGATCCGGACGAGCTCGACGGAGATCTCGGCCGGCTGTACGCGGCGTACCGCGCGGAGCTCGACCGGCTCGGCCTGTGGGATCGCGATCTCGAGCGCCGTTACGCGGTCGACCGGATCAGCGGAGAGCTGGAGTCCTGGGCCGGGCGGCCGGTCTTCGCGTACGGGTTCGAGGATCTGACGGGCACCCAGTGGGCACTGCTCGACGCGCTGGCGGGCCGGGCCGACGTTACGGTCTCGCTTCCCTACGAGCCGGGGCGGGCGGCGTTCGCCTCGCTCAGCGGCACGATGGACGACCTCGGGGCGCTCGCCTCGGGCCGGATCGAGGAGCTCGCGCCCCGCTACGGCGAGATCGCGCCGGCGGCGCTGGCGCATCTCGAGCGCCATCTCTTCTCGGAGCGGCCCGGCCCCGGCCCGCAGCTCGAGGGCGCGATCCGCTTCCTCGAAGGCGCAGGGCAGCGCGGCACGCTCGAGCTCGTCGCCGAAGAGCTGCTCGACCTTCTGCGCGCGGGGGTCCCGGCGGAGGAGATCGTGCTCGTCTGCCCGGCACTCGACCGTGTCCGCGCGCCGCTGGAGACGGCCCTCGGCGGGCTGGGCGTCCCGTACGCCTTCGAGGGGCGCATCCGTCTCGGCCAGACCGCTTTCGGTCGCGCGCTGCTCTCGCTCCTCCGGTTCGAGTGGCTCGGCGGGGACCGCAACGACCTCTACGCATTCCTGCGCTCGCCGTTCTCCGGGCTGACCCGCGCGCACGTCGACTATCTCGAGGGGCGCCTGCGCGGGCGGGCGGTCAACGAGCGCGAACGTGTGATCGAGGAGACGCTGAAGCTGCGAGGAAAGCGGCTGCCGATCCTCGACGGTTTTCGCGACGAAGCCGAGCCGGGGAAAGCGGTGCAGGGCCTGGCGACCGCCATGGTGCGGGCCGCCTACGGCCTCGACTCGCCGCCGGTCTCGGACGACGCGAAGCTCGACCTGCGCGCGCACGAAGAGGTCGAGTCCCTGGTCACCGAGCTGGCGGCTTGGATCGAGCTCGGCGGCACGCTCACCCGTGAGGAGCTGTTCGGCGCCCTGGAGCACGCCACAGTCCGCCTCGGCTCACCCGGCGAAGCAGGCCGCGTCGCGGTCGTCGATCTCCTACGTGCGCGAACGCGCCGGGTCGAGGTCGTCTTCGTGCTCGGGCTCGAAGAGGGCCGGCTCCCGAGGCGAGCTCATCCCTCGCCGTTCATCGACGACGACCTGCGTCGCGGAGTGGACGAACGCTCGCGCCGCGCACGGCTTACCCGGCCCGACGCGGTCTCCCGCGAGCGCTACTTCTTCTACGCGGCCTGCACTCGACCCTCACGACGCCTGTACCTCGTCCGCGAGGCGGCCACCGACGAGGGCTCGCCCCGTGAGGCGAGCCCATTCTGGGATGAGGCGCGCGACCTGTTCGACGTCGACGACGTCGCCCGCTGGACGAAGCGCCGGTCGCTCGCCGCGCTCACCTGGCAGGTCGACCGCGCGCCGAGCGAGCGAGAGCGGCTGCGTGCGCTGAGTGCGCTCGCGGCCATCTCTTCGTCCGAGGCCTCCGCGCTCGCCGAGGCGAACGGGTGGGAGCGGCGTCTTGAACGCGCCCGCGGAGCCTTCGAGCGCCCGACCGTCATCACCGATCCCGCGGTGCTCGCCGAGCTGCGGGGCCGCACGACGTTCGGGGTGACCGAGCTCGAGTCCTTCGCCACCTGCTCGTCGATCTGGTTCCTCGAGCGCGTGATCGGCCCGCGCACGATCGATGCCGAGGTCGACGCGCGGATGCGCGGCTCGGTCGCGCACCAGGCGCTCTTCAAGTTCTTCTCCGGGCTCCCCAAGCGGCTGGGCATCGACCGGCCCGACCCGGCTCACATCGACGAGTGCCTGACCTTCCTCGACGAGTGCCTCGAGGAGGCCATCGACGGCGGCGTGTGGA
The DNA here is from genome assembly GCA_963771725.1 of uncultured Actinomycetes bacterium. Lineage (GTDB taxonomy): Bacteria > Actinomycetota > Thermoleophilia > Gaiellales > Gaiellaceae > VAXT01. The sequence continues at coordinate 337,769 of CAVYUO010000004.1, forward strand.
TCGAGCTGACCGGCCTCCAGCGCCGCGAGCTCCGCGAGACGCTCTGGCGCGACCTGGGGCATTTCGTGCGCTCCGAAGCGGAGTCCGATCTCGTCCTCGTGCCGCAGAAGTTCGAGGTCTCGTTCGGCTCCGAGCGCTCGGCCCCGGAGCTGCAGCGTGGCCTGCAGGTCGGCGACTTCAGCGTCTCCGGGAAGATCGACCGCATCGATGTCGCGCCCATGAGCGCGCGGGGAATCGTCCAGGACTACAAGTCGGGGAAGACCGCACACTCGGCGGCCAAGATCGAGACCGAGTTGAAGCTGCAGATCCCGCTCTACATGCTGGTGCTGCGCGACCTGGTCGGCATCGAGCCCCTCGGCGGCCTCTACCGCGCCCTGGCCGGCGAGCGGCACGCGCGAGGCCTCCTGCGGGCGGAGGCCGAAGACGACATCCCTGGCTTCTCCAAGCGCGACTACCTCGACGAGGAAGCGTTCTGGGCGCAGACCGAGCGCGCCAAGGAGCACGCCGTCGAGTTCGTGGAGCGCATCCGCTCGGGTGACGTCAGGCACGACCCGCGCGGCGGCCCGCCGTGCCCGAGCTGGTGCACGCTCGCTCCGATGTGCCGGGTGGCCCGCACGTGAGCACGGCGCCGAATCCCGAGCAGCTGGCGGCGATCGAGGCCCCGGGGCTCGTCTTCGTCTCCGCGGGCGCCGGAACCGGCAAGACGACCGTGCTCGTCGAGCGCTTCGTGCGTGCCGTCTGCGAGCGCGGGCTCGACATCGACTCGATCCTCGTCATCACCTACACGGAACGTGCCGCAGGAGAGCTACGGAGCCGCATCCGGCGACGGCTGCTCGAGCTGGATCGCGCCGATCTCGCACGCGATCTCGACTCGGCCTGGATCTCGACGATCCACGGCTTCTGCCACCGGCTGCTGAAGGCGCACCCGTTCGAGGCCGGCGTCGACCCCGGATTCCGGGTCGTCGACGACAACCAGTCACGCGTCCTGGCCGGTGAGGCGTTTCGGGAGGCGCTCGCGGCGTTCTGCGTCGACGAGCAGCCGGAGCGGCTCCGCCTGCTCGCCACGTACGGCGCGCGCGGGTTGCGGCGGATGCTGACCGGGGTCTACGAGACTCTGCGCTCGGCCGGCCGGGAGCTCGTCCTCGACGTGGCTGCGCCGCACACCCTCGAGGAGCGGATCGGGGAGCTGCGCGAGGCGGCCCGGTGCGTGGTCGACGAGACGGACAACGAGAACGCCGCCCGCATGCTCGAGCTCCTGGAGCATCCGCCCGAAGCCGAGCACCTCGTCGACCTCTCCGAGCTCGCTGCGCGAGGCGGACCGCGGGAGCGCTACGCGTCGTACGAGGAGGCCCGCCATGCGGTCGAGCAGGCGGCGCTCGACGCTCTCGCCGTGCACGACCGCGATCTCCTTCAGGAGCTGCTGACCGCATACGCCGCGTCCTACGGGGCCGCGAAGGAGCGCGAGTCGGCCCTCGACTTCGAGGATCTGCAGCTCACCGCCCGCACTCTGCTCTCCGAGCACGCGTCGATCCGCGAGCGCGAGAGCTGGCGGTTCCGGGAGGTGCTGGTCGACGAGTTCCAGGACACGAACAGGCTCCAGTGCGAGCTCATCGACGCGCTGGCGAGCGAGGAGTTGTTCTTCGTCGGCGACGAGTTCCAGTCCATCTATCGCTTCCGCCATGCTGACGTCGAGGTCTTCCGCCAGCGGCGCGAAGCCTCGGGCGGCGTGCTCGCGCTCACCCAGAACTACCGCTCCCGGCCCGAGGTGCTCGCAGTCATCAACCACCTTTTCAAGACCGACTTCGGCGATTCGTTCCAGCCGCTCTCCGCTGCCGGCCGATTCGCCGATCCCGCCTTCGGGCCGGCAGTCGAGCTCCTCGTCACCGACAAGGGGGCCTACAAGGATTCGGGCACGCACTGGCGCAAGGCCGAGGCGCGGCACGTGGCGGCGCGCGTCAAGGACATCGTCGACTCGGGCGAGGCTGCCCCCGGCGAGATCGTCCTGCTCTTCGCGGCGGGCACCGACGCGCGGATCTACGAGGAGGAGCTCCGCGCGGCCGGCCTCCCGACCTTCCGAGCGACCGGCCGCGACTACTACCACCAGCAACAGGTGGTCGATCTCCTTGGCTATCTCAGGCTGCTCCACAACCGCTACGACGACGAGGCGCTCGTCACCGTGCTCGCCTCGCCATTCGTCGGCGTCTCCAACGACGCCCTCGTCCTCCTGCGACGGGCCGCCGAGCGTCGTCCGCTCTACGTCGGCCTCGAGAAGTCGCTTCCGGAGGGGTTGTCGGGCCGGGACCAGCGGCTGCTCCAGGCGTTCCTGCAGCGGTACGAGCGGCTCGCCCGCGCCTCGCAGCGCACCTCGCTCGAGCGGCTTTGCGAGCAGATTCTCGTCGAGCACGATTACGACCTGGCGGTCCTGGCCCAGTGGGACGGTCGTCGCCGCTACGCGAACCTGCGCAAGCTCGCGCGGCTCGCCCGCTCCTACGAGGAGCTACGGGGCCCTGACGTCGAAGGCTTCGTACGCTTCGTGCAGGAGCAGGATGCGGTCGGGGCCTCGGAGCTCGAGGCCGTCGCCGAAGAGGAAGGGACTGACGTCATCCGCCTGCTCACGATCCACGGCGCGAAGGGGCTCGAGTTCAAGGTCGTCGTCGTCGCGGATGCGGGGCGCGACACGGGCCGCCGCGATGCCGACGAGATCCTCTGCCTGCCCGATGGACGGCTGGGCTTCCGTGTCGCCGATCCGGCAACGGGCCGGCGTCACTCGACGTCCGAGTACATGGCCGTGCAGGAAGCCGAGAAGGAGGCCGTGGAAGCGGAGCGGCGGCGCCTCTACTACGTGGCGATGACCAGGGCGATCGACCGGCTCATCGTCTCGGGCTCGATCGACCCCGAGCGCGGCGCGGATGCCTCGACGCCGATCGGCTGGGTGCTCGACCGGATCCAGGCCGGCGGGCTCGACGAGACCGGGAACGGCCCGGTCGAGATCGAGCGCGACGGCGCCCGGCTCTTGCTCCGCCTCGACCGGGGTGGGGAGGAGCCGGCGGCTCTCATGGCCGTTCCGCTCGATGACGAGGAGCAGCTCGCCCTCTTCGCGAGCGAGGATGGCGCCCTGGCGGCCGGCCCGGCCCCGCAGCTGGCCGAGCTCGTCCCCGTGCCCGGCCCGCCGCTCAATCGCGTGCGGAAGCTCTCGTTCACCGCCCTCTCGACGTTCGAGCGCTGCTCCTATCGCTTCTACGCGGAGCGAATCGTCGGGCTCCGTCCTGTCGAGCGACAACGATCGGCCGGTGGAGAGGCCGGCCTCGCCGCGACCGAGGTCGGCAGCGCCGTGCACCACCTACTCGAGCACCTGGACCTCACGGACCCGAGGGCTCCCGCAGGCGACGAGCTGGCGATCGCTGTCCGGAACCTCTACCCGAGCGCCACCGACGAAGAAGTGGAGCGGATCGGCCGCTTCGTCGCCTCGTACTGCGAGTCCGAGCTCGCCGCGCGCGTGGCTTCACTGCCCGGAGCGGCGACAGAGCGACCCTTCGCGTTCGAGCACGACGGGGTGCTCCTCCACGGCTTCCTCGACGTGCTCCACCGGGACGGTAGGCGCTGGCTCGTCGTCGACTACAAGACGAACTCCCTCGCGGAGGGTGCCCCCGAGGAGATCATCGAGCACGACTACCGGCTCCAGCGCCTCGTCTATGCGTTGGCATGCCTGCGCGCCGGGGCCGACCAGGTCGAGGTCGTCTATCACTTCCTCGAGCGGTCCGATGCGGTGGTCGCGAGGACGTTCTCCCGCGAGGCGTTGCCCGAGCTGGAGGCCGAGTTGTCTGCTGCGATCGCGTCGATTCACGAAGGCGCGTTCCGGCCGACGCCGAGCGAGTTCGTCTGCGCCGACTGTCCTGCGCTCGACGTCGTCTGCGCCGGCCCGCGCCTGCGCGGAGCGTCGGCGGCGCAGGTTCCCGCCGCAGCCGCGGCCGGGTGAGGAGCTTCGTCGCCGAGGCGCGCCGGCGCGTCGGCCCCAAGCGCAACCGCATCGTCCCGATCATCGAGCGCCTCGCCGCCGAGCACGAGGACGCCACGATCGCGCTTCGCTTTCGCAACCCGCTCGAGCTCCTCGTCTCGGTGATGCTCTCCGCGCAGACCACGGACGTGAGCGTCAATCGTGTGACGGAGAAGCTGTTCGAGAAGTACCGAGGGCCCGAGGACTATCTCGCGGTGCCGGTCGAGGAGCTGGAGCAAGACATCCACGCCACGGGTTTCTTCCGCCAGAAGGCGAGAGCGCTGCGAGGGACGATGAAGATGCTGATCGAGGAGTTCGACGGCGAGGTCCCGAGTCGCCTCGAGGAGCTCGTCCGCTTACCCGGCGTGGCCCGCAAGACGGCGAACGTCGTTGCAGCGGAGCTCGGCGAGCCGCAGGGAGTCGTCGTCGACACACACGTGCGTCGCCTCTCGCAGCGGCTCGGTCTCACCCGGCAAGAAGACCCGGTGAAGATCGAGCGCGACCTGATCAAGCTCGTGCCGCGGGCCGACTGGGGACGGTTCCCGCACCTGCTGATCTGGCACGGCCGCCGCGTCTGCCTCGCGCGCGCGCCGCGCTGCGAGACGTGCGTCCTGAACGACCTCTGTCCCGCGAGCCGCCTGCCCGCTTACGAGCGGGGTGTGAGCGCGACCAGCATGCCGCCGTCCTCGTCGTAGGCGGGGAAGAAGTCGGCGGTCACCTTCTTCGGCCGGCCGGAGCGCGTTCGGATCTCGAGCTGCTGACCCAGCTTCCGAACGCCCCACTCGAGCACCAAACGGGCGGGGTGCTCGCCGTCGCCGTTGCCCGAGAGCTGGAAGGTCTCGATGAGGTCGCGGCCGAGCACGTCCTTCTCCTGGAAGCCCGAGAGCTGGAAGAGGTCGCGTCCGGTGGCGAGGATGCGTCCGTTCGCGTCGCAGACGACGAAGCCGGTCGTCGGGGCCGGGTAGTAGTCGTCCATGCAGCTGGAAGAGGAAGCCGAAGCCGCAGCTTCGGCACTGGAGTGCGTTCTCGGCGCGAGAAGCCGTCGACGCCGTCGATGTCGACTGACCGCTTCTTGCAGTTCGGGCAGATGTAGTAGGGCAACGCCGTCCTTAGGCGCGCGGGGCTGTCAGGGCCGCTTGCGGGTGGCCCTCCTGCGCGGTGAGCCAACGCTCGGCGTCCAGGGCCGCCATCGTCCCTGTGCCAGCGGCGGTAACGGCCTGTCGATACGTGTGGTCGGCGACGTCTCCCGCGGCGAAGACACCCTCGATGTTCGTCTCGGTCGACCGGGGCTTCGTGACGAGATAGCCCGCCTCGTCGTGGTCGAGCTGATCGAGGAAGAGGCTCGTGTTCGGGTCGTGCCCGATGGCGACGAAGAGGCCGTCGGCGGGAAGGTGCGTGATCTCGTCGGTGTTGACGTCGCGGAGGTTGACGCCGGTCACCTTGTGCTCGTCGCCACCGATGACCTCGTCGACGACGGCGTTCGTGACCCATTCGACCCTGTCGTTCGCCCGCGCGCGGTCCAGCATGATCTGCGAGGCGCGGAAGTCCTCGCGCCGGTGGACGATCGTCACCTTGGTCGCGAACTTGGCGAGGAAGGTGGCCTCCTCCATAGCCGAGTCGCCGCCGCCCACGACGACGATCTCCTTCTCGCGGAAGAACGCCGCGTCGCAGACGGCGCAGTACGAGACTCCCTTGCCCTGGAGCGCGCGCTCCGACTCGAGCCCGAGCTTCCGGTTCGTCGCGCCCGTCGCGACGATGACCGCTTCCGCGAGGTACGTGTCGTCGCCGACCTCGACGCGGAACGGCCGCTCCGAGAAGTCGACGGACGTCACGTCGTCAGTCAGGAACTCGGCGCCGAAGCGGCCGGCCTGAGCGCGGAAGTCGCGCATCATCTCCGGCCCCAGCACGCCCTCGGGATAGCCGGGGTAGTTCTCGACATCGCTCGTGATCATCAGCTGGCCGCCGAACGTGACGCCCTCGATGACGAGCGGATTCAGGTTCGCGCGCGCAGCGTAGAGCGCGGCCGTGTAGCCGGCCGGCCCGCCACCGATGATGATCAGCTCGCGCACGTTCTCTTCTGACAAGTCGTCCTCCAAAAGGCGTTGTAGGCCCTGCTCGGGCCTTCAATGTATTCAACGAATCGGACTACTTGATCCTTCCCAAAAACGTGGCACTATGCACTTGCTGCGGCTATGGGCACCTGGGGTCGAATCGGTCTGTTGATCACGTTCGCGTGTGCAAGCGCCTTGGCTTGCGCGCAGGCGGTCGAGGCTGGGCCCGATGCCTCCTCCGCGCGCTTCAATGTAACGCTGACGGCGCAGGTCACGAAAAGCTGGGATTACGTCACGACGCGCGTGGATGGCGAGTGCACGATCATCACGCATGTCGTGGGCAACCGGGTCGTGACGCTGCGTAGCTCCCGTCCGACGACCGTGAATGCGACGTCGAGTGCAGGCCGCGTCCGCTTCAACCCCGCTGTCGTTCGCTTCGTCACCGCGCGGGCGACACAGGGCGGGTCTGTGACGACGACGGAGCGCGGCCTCGGGTGCGGGCGGCGCACCCACTCCAACTGCGCGAAATCGCGCCGAACCCTGTCCAACCAGACGATCGCCTTCTTCCGGAGCCGTCGGAACGAGATCTCCTTCAGACGGACGCGGGACTTCGCGAGCGGCCTGCCGACGAACTGTCCGCCTGAGGCGGTGGAGGTGCGCGTCGAGCGTCCGGGGCTTCATCAGGCGCAGGGCGAGCTGTCCGAGCAGGATCTCTTCAACCGGGGGGTCCGCTTTCAGACGGCGACCGGAAGCTCCGAAGAGACGTCTGAGCTCTCGGGCAACCCGGACGGCAAGGTCATCGCCCGGGCCAGCTGGTCGCTGACGTTCCGCCGCCGCTAGCGCTCAGGTGCCTGGCACGTGTCTGACACCGCGGGAAAGGTGTTCCGCATAGCTGAGCGGTGCGGGTGGCTCCTTCGGACATGCCACGGTGTCTGACACTTCTCTGACACCACAAGGTTCTCTATCGAAGCCTTTCGTCTAATCGTTTAGACCTTCCCCCGTGCTTAGAATCGCGACCTCCGATGGCTGAGACCGTTACCTGGGACGTCCTCCGCGAGCTCGCGGAGTTCCGCGCAGAGAAGGGTCGCGCGATCAGCCTCTACGTAAACCTGGACCCGAGCGTCTCGCCGACTGCCGACGACGCCGATACGCGGATCTCGTCACTGATCGACGAGGCCGAGCGCAGCCAGGGCGCCAACACGAGCCACCTCACGCACGAGCAGCGCGTCGGGCTCAAAGCCGACTTCGAGCGGATCGCCGATTACTTCGAGAACGAGTTCTCCCGGGACGGGACCCAGGGCGTCGCCGTCTTCCTCGCGGGTCTCGACAACGCCTGGCGTGCGCTGTCCCTCTCTGACCCGGTCCCGGACAAGGCCCGGGTGTCGGGCGAGTTCTACCTTGCCCCGCTGGTGCCGTTGATCGGGCGCGGAGACGGTGCGATCGTGGCGGTCGTCGGTCGCGAGCGCGGCCAGCTGTTCCGGCTGCAGAACGGCCAGCTCGTGGAGATCGCCGACCAGACCGAGGAGGCACCGGGCCGGCACGACCAGGGCGGCTGGGCGCAGGCGCGTTTCCAGCGCCACATCGAGAAGCTCGTGGCGGAGCACCTCCGTGACGTCGCGGACGAGCTCGATCGCCACCTGCGCCGCCTGCGCACGCCGAAGATCGTCATCGTCGCCTCCGAGGAGACGCACGCGGAGCTCGAGGATCTCCTGTCGAACGAAGTGCGAAACGCCGTGGTCGGCTGGACGACGGCTGAGGCGCACGCGAAGCCTGCCGACCTGCTCGAGCTGGCGAAGCCTCTGCTCGACCAGGCCAGAGCCGAGGAGGAGGCCGCGACGATCGAGCGCTGGCGCGAGGAAGCCGGTCGCGGAGGCCGGGCCTCATCAGCGTGGAAAGAGACGCTCGAGGCCGCATCCGATGCGCGCGTGGAAGTGCTGATCTACCAGGACGGCGCCGACCACGAAGCCTGGCAGTGCCCCGCCTGCGGCCGGCTCGCGCTCGACGGTAAAAGCTGCCCGCTGGACGGCACCGCGATGGAGAAGCGGGACGACGGGCTCGACCTCGCCGTCCACCAGACCCTCGCCCACGGCGGCACCGTCTGGGCCGTGACCAGCCATCACGAGCTCGAACCCGTGGAAGGCATCGGCGCGCTCTTGCGATACTGAGCCCTAGTGGCTTCGCTCGCGCGCTCGATCTTCGAAGAGCACCTCGTCCGGGGTGAGCTCGTCCCGGGCCAGGAGATCGGCATCTCGGTCGACCAGACGCTCGTGCAGGACGCGACGGGGACGATGGCGATGATGCAGTTCGAGATGTTCGGCAAGGACCGCGTGCAGGTCGATACCGCGGTCGTCTACGTCGACCACAACATCCTGCAGATCGATTTCAAGAACCCGGACGACCACCGATTCCTCCAGGCCATGTCGGCGAAGTACGGCGCCTGGTTCTCGCGCCCGGGAAACGGAATCTGCCACTACATCCACTGCGAGCGGTTCGCGAAGCCGGGCCAGACCCTCGTCGGAGCCGACAGCCACACGACCCAGTCGGGCTCTTGCGCGATGATCGCGATGGGCGCCGGCGGCCTCGACGTCGCCGTCTGCATGGCCGGCCACCCGTTCGAGCTGCCTTGCCCGAAGTTCGTCGGCGTCTTCCTCGATGGCGAGTTGCAGCGCCCGTGGGTTCAGGCCAAGGACATCATCCTCAAGCTGCTGCAGGAAAAGGGCGTGCGCGGCGGCCGTGGCTGTCTCTTCGAGTTCACGGGGCCCGGCGTGGCCACGCTGAGCTACACCGAGCGGGGCACGATCGCCAACATGATCGCCGAGCTCGGCGCGACGGGAGGGATCTTCCCCTCGGACGACACGACGCGGCTCTGGCTCGAGGAGCAGGAGCGCGCGGACGATTTCGAGGCGATGCCGACCGGCGACACCGGAGACTTCGACGAGGAGATCCACATCAACCTCAGCGAGCTCGGGCCGCTGGTCGCGAAGCCCTCGAGCCCGGGCAACGTCGTTCCCGTGGAGGAGGTCGTCGGGACCCCGCTCGCGCAGGTCTGCATCGGCTCCTCGGTCAACTCGTCCTACGACGACATGGCGATCGTCGGCGCCGCCCTCCGGGGCCACCGCCTGGCGGAGAACCTCGTGTCGGCCACGGCGACTCCGGGCTCGCGGCAGATTCTCGACCAGATCACGCGCTCCGGCACCTACGTCGACCTGCTGATGGCCGGGATTCGGATGCTCGAGCCCGCGTGCGGGCCGTGCGTGGGGATGGGGCAGGCGCCGCCGTCGGGCGCGAACTCGCTACGCACCTTCAACCGCAACTTCCCGGGGCGAAGCGGCACCGCCGACGACCAGGTCTATCTCTGCTCCCCTGCCGTGGCCGCGGCCTCGATGCTGAAGGGCGAGATCGCGGACCCGCGGGAGCTCGCCGCGCCGGAGCTGCCCGAGCGTCCCGAGGCGCGCCCGGCCGTCGTCCAGGCGCACATCCTCGGGCCCGTGCCGGCAGAAGAGGCCGAGTCGATCGAGGTCCCTCGCGGGCCGAACATCAAGCCTCCGCCGGAGCCTAAGGAGCTGCCGGACACCCTGGAGATGAAGGTGCTGATCATCAGCTCCCGACGACATCTCGACCGGCGACCTCTCTCCGGACGGGGCGACCGTGATGGCCTTCCGCTCGAACGTCCCCGCGATCGCCGAGTTCACGTTCCAGCACCGAGACCCGGAGTTCCCGCGCCGTGCGAAGGAGTGGGGCGGAGGCTTCATCGTCGCCGGGCACAACTACGGCCAGGGCTCGAGCCGCGAGCACGCGGCGCTGGCGCCGGCGCAGCTCGGCGTGCGCGCCGTGATCGCCAAGAGCTTCGCGCGCATCCACCGGCGCAACCTGATCGCGCAAGGGATCGTGCCCCTCCTCTTCAAGGACGAGAACGACTACGACAAGGCCGGGCTCGGGCAGACGTGGCGGGTCTCGGGCCTCCGCGAGATCGCGGAGGGCGCGGACGAGCTGCCGACGGACATCGAAGGCGTCGGGGAGATCACGCTGACCCACGATCTGCTCCCCCGAGAGCGCGAGATCGTCGTGGCAGGCGGGCTGATCCGCTACCTCAAAGAAGAAGAGCCCGCGGCGGTCTAGGTCTAGGCCGCGTCGACCGCGCGAGGGAGCTCGTGAGCGGTCTCGGCGGGCTCCACCACGGCCGCGTCGTCCCAGTCCGTCGCGCGTTCGAGCCGCGTGCCGAGCCGTTCGAGCCGGCGGTCGGCCTCGCCGTACTTCGACTGTGCGTTCCCGATGTGCTTGCCGACGACTTCGAAGTCGGTGCGGAAGCGCTCGAAGTCCTTCGCCAGCTGCGAGACGTAGGCCATCACTTCCTCGGCGTGCTGCTCGATCTGGAGCCCCTTGAGCCCGAGGACGATCACCTGTAGCTGCGACGTGAACGTGGTCGGCGAGACCGGGAACACGCGCTTCGCGTGCGCGTACTTGAGGAGCTCGCCGGTCTTGCCGCAGACGAGCTCGTAGTACACGGACTCGGAGGGCAAGTACATGAGGGCGAAGTCGAAGGTGTTCTCCGACGGCCGGATGTACTTCTGCGAGATCGCGTCGACATGCCCCTTCAGGTCTCGCGCAAACGCTTTCTCGTGCAGCGCGCGCGAGTCGTCGTCGCCGGCCTCGACGAGGCGCTCGAAGTTGTCGAGCGGGAACTTGGCGTCGACGGGCACGAGCTTCTCGACCTTGATCACCGCGTCGACGCGCTCGCCGTCGCGGAACGTGTACTGGAGCTGGTAGGCGTCCGGCGGTAGCCGGTCCTGGAGCAGGTTGCCGAGCAGGAGCTCGCCGAACCCGCCGCGCGACTTGGGCGGGCGCAGAGCCTGCTCGAGCTTCGCCAGGTCGTTTGCGCGCGCCAGCATCTGTGCCGTCGCTCCCTCCATGCGACCGAGCTTCTCGGCGATGTTTGACGCGGTTTGGCCGGCGCTCTGCTGGCTCGTCAGCAAGCGGCCGTCCAGGCCTTCCAGGCGCCCGTTCACCCGCGTGTCGAGGTCGCCGAGCCTGCGATCGAGCTTGTCTTCCATGCCCGTCAGGCGCTCGTCGAAGACGCTTCGCAGGAGCAGGGCGAGCCCACCGAGGCCGGCGATGAGGAGGACGGCAAGGAGTGCGGTCGTCATGGACCGCAAAACGCTAGAGGACGGGTCGGACGTCGGGAACGCGCGGGCCCGCTCGGGCCCGCGCGCCGGAGCTAGCTAGCTAGCTGTCGCGCTCCACCCGGTGCTCGGCCGCATCTTCACGCGCGTCTTGCGCGTGGTCTTCGTGCATGGCAGCGCGGTCTTCGGCCATGCCTTCCTTCTCCTGGTGCATGCCGTCGCTCTTCATGCCGGCGTCGCCGGTCATGTCGCCCGCGGCTTGCTTTCCACGTCCGAGAAGCTTGTCTAGGAAGCTCATGTCGTTTCTCCTGATTCGTTGGGAAGGGGGAGTATAGGCCCGGCCCTCGCTGGTACCCTGCGCGGGCTTTGGCCAGGAAAGCGCGTACGCCGCCGCCTCCACGGCGGCCGGTGCAGGCACCGACGAGGAGGGTCGACCCCAGGGACCCGGGGGACAGCCGCCGCGCGCTGATGATTCTCGCCGCCATCGGGCTCCTCGGGCTCGTCATGCTCGGAGGCGTCCTGATCTGGCTGAGTCAGCGGGGCGGAGGGGACTCGCAGCAGGTCGCCGAAGCGATGCGAGGAGCCGGGTGCACGTACCGCACGAGCAAGTCCGAAGGGCGTGAGCACGTCCGTGACGGAACGAAGATCAAGTACAAGGTCTTCCCGCCCACGAGCGGGAACCACTACGCAGTCCCCGTCGTCTGGGGTGCCTACGACGCGCCGATCGAGGAGGAGCGGGTCGTCCACAACCTCGAGCACGGCGGAATCGTCGTCCAGTACGGCAAAGACGTGCCTCAGGCCACCGTGACCGAGCTCCGCGACGAGTACCAGTCCGACCCGAACGGGCTCGTGCTCGCGCCGCTCCCGAGCCTCGGCAACAAGATCGCGTTCACGGCCTGGACGCACCTCGCCGAGTGCCAGACCTTCGACCAGGACGCCTTCGAGACTTTTCGGGACGCGTTTCGCGCCAAAGGGCCTGAACCGCGCCGTGTCAGCGACCTGGCGCCCGGCTCGGCGAACTAGTCCTGGGCTACGATCGCCCCGCCGGGGTGGCGAAACTGGCTATACGCGCCTGACTTAAAATCAGGTGTCCCCTCCGGGGGCGTGCGGGTTCGAGTCCCGCCCCCGGCACTGCGCTCGGCCTACGTGATGAGCGACTGGCGCAACGCGACCGCTACGGCCTCGGTCGGAGTCGCTACTCCGAGCTTGGCCTTGATCCTGCCCATGAGCTTGCGCACGGCTGCGGTCGAGATGAACAGCGCGGCGCCGATGTCTTCGTAGCCTTCGCCGCGCGCCAGCAGACGCAGCACGTCTCGGTCGCGCTGCGTCAGCTCGGAGGCTTCGTCGGGAACGGCGGACGTCGCGGCGAGCGTGGCGTCGACGTACGTCCCTCCTCTCGAGACGACCTGAATCGCACGGAGCACCTCCGCGAGGGCCGCATTCTTCATCAGGAATCCGCGGGCGCCTGCGTCTAGTGCCTCGACGACCTGCGCGCGGTCGCCGTAGCCGCTGAACAGGACGACCGCCGTCTCTGGAGCGCAGCGAGTTGCAAGCCGGGTGACCTCGATCCCGCTCACGCCGGGCATCTGGATGTCGAGCAGCGCAACGGCCGGCTGTTCCTGCTCGATGAGCTTCAGGGCCTCAGGACCGTCCTTGGCGCACGCGACGACCTCGAGCCCGTGTCGTTCGAGGTATTTCGAGACCGCGGCGAGGATCCCCGGGTGATCGTCGGCGAGGAGCACGGTCGTCGGCTCGCTCATGTCGAGTCTCCCGCGATTGCCGTCAGCGGTATGGACGAATTGCGTGTTGTGTACAAGGCCCTCACCTCGAGCATCTCGTCGAGCGAGTCGAGGAACACGTCGAGCATGGCGGGATCGAACTGGATGCCGCGCAGGACGCGCATTTCCGCGATCGCATGCTCGACGGTGAACGCCGGCCGGTAGACCCGGTCGCTGGTCATCGCGTCGAAGACGTCGGCCACCGCCGCGATCCGACCTTCGACCGGAATGTCTTCTCCGGCGAGGCCGCGTGGATAGCCGCCGCCGTCGAAGTGCTCATGGTGGGTCCAGGCGATTTCCGCGGCGAGCTCGAGCATCTCGCCGCCGGACCCGGCCAGCATGCGGTAGCCGATTTCGGCATGCGTCTGGACGATCGCGCGCTCCTCGAGGTCGAGCGGCCCGGGCTTCAGAAGGATGCGATCCGGGATCCCGATCTTGCCGACGTCGTGCAATGGGCTCGCTAGGTAGATCACCTCGCACCAGTCGCGATCGATCCCGAGGCGCTGGGCCAGCAGATAGCAGTAATGACTCATGCTCTCGATGTGCGGCCCGGCGTCGCCGTCGCGGAACTCGGCCGCGCGGGAGAGCCGGTTGATGGTCTCCTTCTGGGACTGGCGCACGTCATCCTCGGCTCGACTCAGGGCCTGCACCGTCGTCTCGAGCTCGGCGGTGCGCTCGCGGACTGCGGTCTCGAGCAACACGGTGTGCTTGCGGCTCTCGAGCTCCAGACCACGGCGCCGAAGCGCGTTCGCGATGTTGATGAGGAGCTCGTTGTTGTAGAAAGGCTTGATGACGTAGCCGTACGTGCCGAGGGCGAGTGCCTTCTCGGCGATGGCCGAGTCGTCGGCGCCGGTGACCATGATCGTCGCCGTCTCGGGATGCGCGGAGGCGACGTGCTCGACGAGCTCGAGGCCGGATTCGCCCGGCATGTTCAGGTCGCACAGAGCGAGATCGAAGGGGCTGGTCGCCAGCGCTTCGCGAGCCTCTGCCCCGTTCCCGGCCGACTCGCATTCGTAGCCGTTGCGTCCGAGCATGCGCGTCAGCATCGAACGAACGGTCTCGTCGTCGTCGACGATCAAGATTCGCGGCTGGCTCGTGGTGCTCATGCGGCCGCCGCCGGTTGGTTGCTGTGGGCGTCGAGGACTTCGCGAACGCGGAGCGCGAGAGCCTCGGCGCCGAAGGGCTTCTGGATGAAAGCCATCCCCGCCTCGAGCACACCGCGACGGACGACGACGTCGTCCGTGTAGCCGGACATGTACAGGATCGCGATGTCGGGTCGGAGCTCCTGGATCTGCTCGGCAAGCTCACGTCCGCTCGTGCCGGGCATGACGAGATCGCTCAAGAGCAGGTCGATAGTGCCGTTCTCGACCTTGGCGAGCTCGAGCGCTTCCTCGCCGCCGCTGGCGGGGAGGACGCGATAGCGCGACTTATGCAGGATGTTGCGGACGATCCGCTGCACGTGCGGGTCGTCCTCGACGAGCAGAATCGTCTCGCCTGAGTTCTGCGTGCTGCTTGCCGCTCGGTCGGGCGTTCTCGATTCGAGGGACTGTGCCTGCTCCGCGAGCGGGAGAAAGACCTTGAACGTGGTCCCGTGGTCGACCTCGCTGTACACCCAGATCGAGCCGCCGCTCTGCACGACGATGCCGTGCACGGTCGAGAGCCCGAACCCGGTTCCGTCGTCCTTGGTGGTGAAGAACGGCTCGAAGATCTTCGCGACGGTCTCGGCGTCCATTCCACGACCCGTGTCGCTGACGGTGAGCATCGCGTAGCGGCCCGGGACGAGGTCGATCTTTTCCTCCGATTCGATGTCGGTCGTCGTGACCTCGAGCGTGAGCTGGCCACCGTCCGGCATCGCGTCGCGAGCGTTCACCACCAGGTTCGCGATCACCTGCTCGACCTGGCTGCGGTCGGCGCTGAGGTGGACGGGCTCGTCCGCCACGACGGAATGGAGCTCGACGTCTCCCCCGAGCATCCGCCGTAGGAGCTTGTCCATGTCTTGGACGACCTCGTTCAGGTCGAGGACCTCGGCCTGGAGCACCTGCTGGCGGCTGAAAGCAAGGAGCTGCGCGGTAAGGGCCGCCGCGCGCTCGGAGGCCGCGACCATTTCCTCGACCTCTTCGACGGCGTTGTCGCCGTGCTTCAGCGCGTCGATCGCGAGCTCGCCGTTGCCTCGGATGGCTAGCAAGATGTTGTTGAAGTCATGAGCGACCCCGCCGGCGAGTCGTCCGACGGCCTCTAGCTTGTGGGCCTGTCGCAGCTGGTGCTCGAGCTTGGTTTGGTGCTCCTCCGCAAGATGCCGGTCGGTGATGTCGACGGCAACGCCGAGGAAGCGGGTCGAGTTGCCGTTTGGACCAGCCACGACATCTCCTCGCGAGAGCATCCAACGCAACTCGCCGTCGTTCGGACGGACCAGTCGGTACTCGTACTCGAAATGGTCACCGGCTGCCAGGGCCGTAGCCATCGCCTCTTCGAGCCCTGCACGATCGTCTGGATAGACGAGCGCGAGGAGCGATTCTCGCGATTCCTCGACCTCATCGCCTACGCCTGTGAGCCGGCGCAAGTTCTTCGACCAGGTCATCGTGCCCGTTTCGAGATCGGTGTCCCACGTGCCGACACCGCCGAGCTCCTGCGCCAGTCGCAGCCGCTCCTCGCTGCGCTCGAGCTGCTCCTCCATCGCATGACGCTGCGTGATGTCGACGGCGACGCCGAGGAAACGCGTCTCTTTGCCGTCCGCACCTGTCACGGCGTCGCCTCTGCTGAGCAGCCAACGCACCTCGCCGTCGTTCGGTCGGACGATGCGGTACTCAAACTCGTGATGGCTGTTGTCGTCGTCGGCCGCAGCCATGGCCGCTTGCACTCTTACGCGATCATCGGGATGGACGAAGGAGAGAAACAACGTGTGGTCTGCTTCCACGTCGTCGCCCACGCCCGAGATCCGGCGCAGATTCTTCGACCAGGTCGTCTCGCCTGTCTGGAGATCGGTGTCCCAGGTGCCGATACCGCCGAGCTCCTGTGCCAGCCGCATCCCTTCCTCGCTGCGCTGGAGCTGCTCTTCCATCCAGCGACGGAGCGTGACGTCGACCACGACGCCGTAGGCGCGCGGAGCACCGGTCTCTTCAACAAAGACTCGCCCGCGGGAGAAGAGCCAGCCTTCAGTGCCGTCGGGAGAGCGAAATCGGTACTCGTGCTCGAAATCGCCGCCGCGCTCGCGGGCTCGCTCGAAGCCTGCTGTGACGCGGTCGCGGTCGCCGGGATGGACGAACGAGACCCAGTCTTGGAACGTCACGTCGCGGTCGGCCGAGCCCGTCATCATCGTGGCGAGCTCGTCCGAGACGACGATTCGGCCCGTCACGAGGTCTATGTCCCAAGTACTGACGCCTGCGACGCTGTGCGCGAGGCCAAGCCGCTCATCGGCTTGAGCGAGTGCGGCTTGGGCCTTCTTGCTGTCCCGCTGCAGGATCCAGACGCGCACGCCAACCAGCAACATCGTGGCGACGATGACTGCCGCGATCTCGTCGCCTTCAGTCGTCTGATGCAGTGTTCGCGCGAACAGGACGAGTGGAGCCACAAGCAGTGCGGCGAGCAGGGCTCCGATGCGCCAGCCTGACAGGCCGACTAGCTTGCGCTCGGGCGACGCTCCGATCCGAGCCATCGAGGGATGGAGCGCCGCGATTCCCCAGAGCCCGAAACAGGTCAGCCAGCCTGCGTCGAGGATCATCCCAATGGTGTATGCGCCCTTCAGGCTGAGATAGCTGTAGGCGGCGTCGGCGACCAGCAGCGCAACCGCTCCGACCATGAACGCCCGCAGTGCGAAATTCTTCAGGCGACCGCGGAACAAGAGTTCGGTGAGTGCGATGAGCAGCACGACGTCTAGCACCGGAATGCCGCCCGCAACGAGCTTCAGGAACGCCGAGTCCGATGTCGACAGCAGCGGCTCCAGCAGGAAGAGCATGGAGACCACGCCGGCCCCCAGCGCGACGATGGCGGCATCCAGCATGTCCCCGATGCGGGGTCGGCCTCCGCCGCGCGCCAAGACGAAGACTCCCGCGATGAGAAGGGGGTAGGCGCCCAGGTAGGCGACGTCCGCGAATGACGGATACGGCGCCTGCTTTCCGAGGACCCAGACGTAGAAGTTCCAGTAGGTATCCCCTACACACCAGAGCGCGAGTCCGCCCGCGAAGAGCAACCAGTGGTGGTATCGGTCCGGCCGGTAGCGCCGCACTCCGACGAGGATCGCGATCGGCGCGGCGGCGCCTAGCAGTGCGTAGATCACGCTCTGTGCGTCGTCGTTACCGCCGAGAACGAAGTAGGCGACCGCCAGCGCGAGCGCTAGGAGGGAATACCCCTTCCAGAGGAGGCCCTCGCGCCAAGTGCGGTTCATGACGGTGTCTCCGCTGTGTTACTCCGGAGCTGCGGGTCGACGAAGATCTCCCCCGCGGCGACCGCGGCCATCGCGGTCAAGAGGTTGTCGCAGGAGCCATCCTTGAGGACGACGGCGCGGGCCCCAGCGTCGAGGGCCTCGCCGACCATCTTGTCGTCCGCGTAGCTCGTGTAGATGATGACGGCCGTCTTCCTGCGTGCGATCTCGGACACGCGTCGTGCAACCTCGAGGCCGTTCAGGTCGGGAAGCCGAAGGTCGACCACGACGGCCGTCATCGGCTGTTCCTCGAGGATTTGCAGCGCACCCTCGCCCGTCTTCGCCTTGCCGAGGACGCGGACGCCCTCGTTCTCAAGCAGGCTCTCGCACGCAGCGAGGAGCTCGTCGTGGTCGTCGGCAAGCACGCAGGCGAGAGCCTGCCGCTGCCGGCCGGTACGAAGATCGGCCATGCTCTTAGCATCGTCAGCCTTGCCCTCAGCCGCGATGGGGCTTTCCCGCGCCGCAGGATCCTCCTTTTGCAGGATGGAGCTTTGGCTAGCTAGGCGATCAGCGAGTCGCGGAGGGCTTTCGCAACCGCCTCGGTGCGGGTGTCCGCCTCGAGCTTCTGCATCGCGTTCTTGACATGCGTCCGGACGGTCAGCGGCGAGATCGAAAGTCGCTGAGCGACCTCCTCGTTGCGCATCCCGTCGGCGAGGAGCCGGAGGATCTCCCGTTCGCGCTTGGTCACGGTCGGGGAGGCGCTCGGCGGCCTGCGGACCGGCGAGAACGCCGGCCAGAGCCGGGTCGACGTAGGTGCCGCCGCCACCGATGGTTCGAATTGCCCGCGCCAGGTCGTCGAGCGGAGCCTCCTTGACGAGGAACCCTCTTGCGCCGGCGTCGAGGGCCTCCAGCAGGAGCGAGCGCTCACCATGGCCGGTATAGAGGATGACCGCGGTCTTCGACCCTTCGTCGCTGAGCTTTCGAGCGATGTCGATCCCACCCACCCCCGGCATGCGGATGTCCACGATGGCAACGTCCGGCGCGTGCTCCGCGATCAGCCGCAACGCCTCGTCGCCGCCCTCCGCCTGACCGACGATCTCTACATCGTCGACGTCGGCGAGGTATCGCGCAACTGCGTCGATGATCGCCGGGTGATCGTCAGCGATGACGCAGCGGTACTGCACGTTCACTCCATTCTCGTCGCCAGGGAGGGGGCCGCCATCTAGACAGGCGGGTTGTCAACATTAGTGTTCAGGAAGTTTGGGTGCGGTGCTGCTCGACGAGCTGCAGCGAAAGTATCCGCGCTGCGTCGACAGCGTCGAAGTTGCCCTCGTGGGCGGCCACGATCGAGCCGCGGAAGAGGACTTGGAGCTGGTGCGCGAGTGAGCGCGCCTCGCTCAGGCCGGCTTCGTCGCAGAGCCTGCACACGAGCTCGTAGATCCGTTCGAGGGCCCCCAGGGACGCGCCCCGTATTGCCGGCGAGCGGTCGTGGACCTCGAGCACCGAGCTGATGAACAGGCATCCGCCGTAGCCGTCGCCCCGGAGCCACTCCTGGAACGCGTCGATCAGAGCCGTCGGGCGATCCTCAGGCTTCTTCGCTCGGCGCGCGGACTCCGTATCGAGCAGGCCGATGGTCCAGAGCGCCTCGTGGCGCTCCAGGACGGCGACGACGAGGTCGTCCTTCGAACGGAAGTACCGGTAGAGCGAGGTCTTCGCCACTCCGGCCTCGGCGACGATCCGGTCGACCCCGACCGCGGTGAAGCCTTCCTGCGTGAAGAGCTCGTAGGCGGTGCGAAGGAGTCGCTCCCGAGTATCGAGGTCCGGCGCCTCGGGCGGATCACGGAGTGGGAGCAGGGGGCGTATTGGCCTTACCTCGTCCGGACGGATAATGACCTTAGATCGTACAGACCTGTTTCGTCCTTGCTATCCTCGCTACAGACCGGTCTGTAGCATAGCTTGTATCAATGTCGAATGGCAACAGCATCCCGCCCAGGTTCAGCGATCCAGACCCGCTGGCTCTCGCCGTTGCGTAGACGGTATTGGACTCCGCCGGGGCATCACCGCATAGTGGTGCCAACGCTTTCCAAGAGGCAGCGCTGTGCCTGTTGCTCCTCTGACTAGGGCCAAGGTTGGGGACACAGGAACACGACACAGCTGACGCCGCCGCAGGAGCCGAACCGCGCCGCTCGGCGCCGGTCGCAGTCGAGCTCAGGCACCTGCGCTACTTCCTGGCGGTCTTCGAGGAGTTGCACTTCGGCCGCGCGGCTGCGCGCCTTCGCATCTCGCAGCCTCCGCTCTCGCAGGCGATCCGCAAGCTCGAGCTGGAGCTCGGGGTGCAGCTGTTCGAGCGAACCAGCCGCATGGTGAGCGCAACCGAGGCGGGACGCGTTCTGGCCGGCGAGGCGCGCAAGGTTCTCGCCGGCTTCGACACCGCCGTCGCTGAGACGCGGCGAGCCGGGGGAGCGGCGTCACCGCTGCGCATCGGCTGCGTGCCGCATCTTCCGATCCAGCCGCTCCTACGATTCCTGGGCGCGTTGCACGACCGCGACCCGAGCACTCGGGTGCAGGTGACGCACCTGAACTTCCTCGAGCAGGTGCGCGCCCTCGCCGCCAGCGAGCTGGATCTCGGCATCTTCCCCGAGAGCGACGGTGAATCGCAGATCGAGACCGAGCCGCTGTTCGCAGGCGAGAAGCTCGCGGCCTTTCTGCCTCCTGACCATCCGCTGGCCGAGAAGCAGGTGCTCGATCCGAGCGACCTGCGCACGCAGACCCTCGTCATCTTCCCGCGGGAGGCAAACCCGGCTCTCCAGGACCGCCTGCTGGCGCTGGTCGAGGAAGGCGGCTACAAGTTCGCCAGCGTCCGCGAAGCAGGCGGACTGAATCCGCGCGACGTCATGCTCGCGGCTGCAGATGGGCGCGGTGTCGCGCTCGGGCCGTTCTCGCTCCAGGACGTGAGCGACGTCGGCGGAATCGTCATTCGGCGCCAACTGAACCCGAGCTTGTCGATGCCGGACACCGTGGTTGCCTGGCGGGCGAATCCGCCGGGGCAACTCAAGGAGAAGCTTGCGGTGGCGCAGGAGGTCGCCCGCGAGCTGCGGGTGGCCGACCACCAAGACTAACGGCATATCGAATAAAATGGCGCTTCTATGGAGAGATGCGACATCGCCGCTCCGAACAAGAGGCGTTTCATATCGATACGCGGTAATCGGTATTGACGCCTGTAATCTTTCGGCTCCAATAGGTGCTTGTCGGGTTTCCCGCGGAGGCTCGCCTCTCGGCGACGAAAGCGACAGGACGCAAGCCACTAGACGGCGAGAGGACCCCCTCTGCGGTGAACAGCCGAGACGGAGCGGTATTGCGAGTTCTAATCGCGGAGGACGAAGAGCCTTTGCGCCTGGCCCTGTGCGACCTCGTCGCCGGCCAGGAGGGGATGGAGGTCGTCGGTGCGGCAGGGAGCGCGGCCGAGGCGATCGAGCTCGCCGCGGCCACGAAGCCGGACGTCGCCCTCGTCGATGTGCGCATGCCCGGCGGTGGTGCCGAGGTCGTACGCGCAACCAAGGATTGCTCGCCGACGACACGGGCTCTGGCCCTCTCGGCCAACGACGACCAGGCGACCGTGATCCAGATGCTGTCGGCCGGTGCGGTGGGCTACGTCGTCAAAGGCACCTCGCCGACAGAGATTCTCGAAGCCGTGAGGCGCGCTGCCCGCGGCCAGGCAAGCCTCTCCATCGAGGCGATCTCGCGCATGATCGAGGAGCTCGTCGGCGACATGGCCGAGCGCGAGCTTGCGGAAGGTATTCTTCGGAGGAGCGAGGAGCGCTTCCGCGGGCTCGTCGAGTTGGCTCCCGACGCGGTCGTGATCGTCGGCGAGGACGGCGCCGTGCAACTCGTCAACGCCGAGACCGAACGGCTCTTTGGGTACACGCGCGACGAGTTGCTCGGAATGCCGATCGAGTGCCTCCTGCCCGATCGCTTTCCCGAGCGACACGTGGGCTATCGGGCCGGGTACCTGGTCGGCCCGACGGCGCCGCGAAACGGCGACGAGTTCCCGGTCGACATTTCCCTGAGCGCGATCGACTCGGACGAGACCGAACACATGCATAGAACGGGCGAGGATCGCTTTTCCGCGCTGCTCGAATCAGCGCCCGGCGTCGTCGTCGACGAAGGCGGAACGACCGTCCTCGTCAACGAGCAGACCGTCGGTCGTCGGAAGGACGAGAGCGAGTTTCCGATCCACATTGCGCTGGCGGCGATCGAGACCGACCAGGGTCGCCTCGCGACCGCGTTCATTCGCGACATCGGCGAGCGCCGGCACGGTGAGGTCGATGCCCAGCTGGCGGCGATCGTCGAGTTCTCGGACGATGCGATCATCAGCAAGGATCTCGTCGGAACGATCGAGACGTGGAACCGCGGCGCGGAGCGAATGTACGGCTACTCCGCGGAGGAGGTCGTGGGCCGCTCGATCGCGCTCCTGACTCCTCCTGACCTTCCTGACGATTGGCTCGGAATCCTGGAGCGGGTCCGGGGTGGCGAAGACGTCGAGCAATTCGAGACCAAGCGAATGCGGAAGGACGGTGTCGTCCTCGACGTCCTGTTGAAGGTCTCTGGAATCCGCGACGCGAAAGGGGAGATCGTGGCCACGTCCACGATCGCGCGGGACGTGACGCGGCTGAAGGTGCAGGCCGACCTCGAGCGGGAGCGCGCGTTGCTGGCTCATCTCGTGAAGGCGGGCGAGGAGGAGCGGGGCCGCATCGCGCTCGGCATCCATGACGACTCCATCCAGGCAATCACCGCGGCCGGAATGCGCCTGCAGATCCTGCGCCGCAGCCTCCACGACCCCAAGCAGCTCCAGCTGCTGTCGGAGCTCCAGACGACGATCCAAGTTTCGATCGTGCGACTTCGACATCTTCTCTTCGAGCTTCGCCCGCCTGCGCTCGACACCGATGGGCTTTCCGCGGCCCTCGAGCTGTATCTGGAGGAGACCCAGCGCGAGGGAGCGACCAGCCACCGGCTCGAGAACAACCTGAACGAACAGCCGCCGCTTGAGACGCGAACGATTCTCTACCGCATCGCTCAGGAGCTCCTGGCGAACGTCCGCAACCACGCGCACGCCGACAACGCGACCGTCATGCTCGACGAGCGCGACAACGGCTACTCGGTCCGGGTGATCGACGACGGCGTCGGGTTTGTTCCCGAGGACCTCGAGCCGGTGCCGGGTCATCTCGGCCTCACCGCGATGCAGGAGCGCGCGGCCCTGGCCGGCGGCTGGCTTCGCATCGATTCGGCTCCCGGCCGGGGAACGACGGTCGAGGTCTGGATTCCGAGGGCCTCCGCGCCTCATGCCGGCCCTTCGGCTTCGCCGGAAAGTGAAGTTCCTCCGAATCTCGAGGCGGCATGAGGCGGAGGCCTCGGATCCGCGTGCTCGTCGCCGAGGACGATCCGACGGTCCGCGACGCGCTCGAAGCTCTCTTCCGGTCGGAGCACGGCCTGGAGCTGGCGGCGTCGGTTGAAGACGCGTCGAGCGCGGTCGCTGCTGCGATGCGCGAACTACCGCACGTCGCCCTCGTCGACGTGCGGATGCCGGGCGGGGGAGCGAGCGCCGCGCGTGGGATCAGGAGCTGCTCGCCGGGTACCCGCGTGCTCGCCTTCACGGCGCACGACGACCGGGAGACCGTGCTGCAGATGCTCGAAGCCGGCGCCATCGGCTACTTGCTCAAGGGCACCTCAATCGATGAGATCGTGGAAGCGATCTTCAGGGCCGCCGACGGACAGGCGCCCCTCTCCGCCGAGGTCGCGGGCGAGGTCATCGACGAGCTCCTGGGGCAGCTCAGCGTCGACCGCCAGAACGAGACCCAGACGCGGCGCCGCGAGAAGCGCGTCCGTCGCGCGCTCGAGGGGGACCGTTTCAAGGTTGTGTTCCAACCGATTTGCAGCCTCTCGGGACAGATGGTCGGCGCCGAAGCGCTCGCGCGCTTTCAGGGCCCGCCCAAGCGCGGGCCGGATCGCTGGTTCGCCGAGGCGGAGCAGGTCGGTCTGAGGCGTCAGCTCGAGATGGCGACCGCGAAGGTCGCTCTCTCGGCACTCCCGAGTCTGCCGCCGGACATCTATCTCTCGTTGAACGTGTCGCCGGAGACTCTCCTCTCAGGAGGTTTTCGGAAACTGGTGCTCGAGAACTCCGATCCGACGCGCGTCGTCGTCGAGGTGACAGAGCACGCCAGGATCGACGACTACGAGCGACTGAACTCGGCCTTCGACCGTCTGCGCGAGGCGGGCGTGCGCCTGGCCGTCGACGACGCGGGCGCCGGCTTCGCGAGCCTTCGACACATCCTTCGTCTCGCACCGGACTTCATCAAGCTCGACCGGACGCTCATCGACGGCATCGAGTACGACCGCTCGCGTCAGGCTCTGGCCGCTGGGCTGATCTCCTTCGCCGAGAAGATCGAGGCCACGATCATCGCGGAGGGGATCGAGCACTCGGCGGAGGTGGACGTCCTCACGGCGCTCGGCGTCGCCTACGGGCAGGGCTTCTTCATCGCCAAGCCCGGTCCGCTGCCGCTGAAGACGACTCGCTTCCGAGCCGGTCGCCGCCGACGCCGCAGTCGAGCCGTGGCCCGCTAACTAGCTAGCGGGGGCGGCTTAGTAGGTTGGGCGCGAACGGATCGGCAACGCCGATCAGCTTCGTCAGCAGCTCGCGGAAGGGCGCCGGTCTCATCGCGGCAGACTCGTCCTTGGCGGAGCGAGGACGCAGCGCATTGCGTGCGTCGGGCCAGAAGGCCCAGGCCAGCGTCGAGGCGAAGCGCTCGCAGCCGTAGCGATCGTGGCGAAGGCCGGCCACTTCGTGGCACCAGCCCGCGGCGTGGAGCCGCTCCGTGAGGAATCCTCGGTCGGCGTCGTCGAGCAGGAAGAAATCGACCTGGTGCGCGTACTCGTGCTGCACGATGGCCCACGCGAAGATGCCGGACGACAGGAGCTCGGGCGAGAGCCAGATGTGGCCGGGAGTCGACGAGGCCCGTTGGCCGGGGACGACGTGGATCGTGATCTGCTCCGGTACGACCGACCAGTCGAACCGGCTGGCGTTCAGAGCCTTCGTCACATCGGCGGTATTGCGCGCGGTGCCGCCGACGACGGCGTAACGGCCACCGCTCGCCTGGACCGGCTCGATGCAGACCGAGCCAACGGTGAGCGCAAGCGCGAGCGTGACAAAGAGTCGACCGCAGGACACATAGAGGATGTCGGAAGCGGCAGCCCGCTCGGAGATTCGACAAACCGTCCGAGCGGGTGCCCCGATTTGGCCCCGGCTGTCACGCGTGTGACGCTAGGCCGCTAGGCCGCGAAGCGCTGCTCGGCTCGGGCGCGAGCCTTGGCGGCCTCGGCCTCGCGGTCCTTCGGCGGCGCCGACGTCACGAGTTGGCCGAGGAGCCGGGCCGAGACCTCGGCGACGGCATCTACGGCCTGCTCGAAGGCCTGCTCGTTGGCCTTCGAGGGCTTCGTGAAGCCACTGATCTTGCGGACGTACTGGAGCGCCGCCGACCGGACCTCTTCGTCGGTCGCGGGCGGGTCGATAGTTGTACAGGCTGCGAATGTTTCGGCACATAGGCCCGATCCTAGCCGCGAAGGCCTCGGAATCGCTCTGGAGGGAAAAGCAGGATTCCGCTTACTATCTGGAGAATGAAACGGGTTTTTGCGCCCTTTGCGCATTTGCACCTGAGCGCGCGGCTCGCGATCTCGCTCGCGCTCGTGCTCTTCGCAGCCGTCGCCGTCGCGCCTGCTGCCGGCCCCCAGAAGCGCATCCGCGACGACGTGCGCATCGCCGGGCTCAACGTGTCCGGGCTCGACGTCGGGCAGGCGCGGCAGCGCGTGCGGATCTCCTTCGCGCAGCCGGTCAGGTTCCGCTTCGGCAAGCTGCGCTGGCAGGTCGCGCCGGCCAAGCTCGGCGCCGAGCCGCTGGTGGACGACGCCGTTTCGAAGGCGCTGCGGTCCGACAGCGGCGACAACGTCCAGGTGCGGGTCGCGGTCGACAAGCAGCAGGTGCGCAGATACGTGGATGCGCTCGAACGGCGGTTCGGCGTGCAGGCGCAGGATGCTCGGCTCGTAGGGCTGAACGGCGTCAGGCCGGCGATCAGCGATGAGCGCTGGGGACGCACCGTTCGCCGCGGCGCCATGACCGCGGCCATCACGCGGGCGCTCCGAACTCGGATCCGCGGACGGATGCCCGTCGTGCTGAGAACGATCCGCCCCTCCGTCACGAAGGCGGGCTTCGGCCCGGTCATCGTCATCCAGCGCGGGTCGAACCAGTTGACGCTCTTCAACGGGTCAACCGTCGTCCGGAAGTTCGGCGTCGCCACCGGCACGGCGCAGTACCCGACTCCTTCCGGCACGTTCAGCATCGCCGACATGCAGAAGAACCCGTGGTGGCGCCCGCCCGACTCCGACTGGGCGAAGGGCAAGAAGCCGATTCCGCCCGGCCCCGGGAACCCGCTCGGCACCCGGTGGATGGGCCTGAGCGAGCCGCTCGTCGGCATCCACGGCACCCCCGACGCGGCTTCGATCGGCTACTCGGCCTCGCACGGCTGCATCCGCATGCTCATCTCCGAAGCGACCTGGCTCTTCGACCACGTGGACGTGGGCACGCCGGTCGTGATTCTTTAGCAACTGCTCCTAGCGTTCGCCATCGTCGCGGCGATCTTCTGGCTGCCGACCGGCTGGGGCATTGCGGCGATCGCGGCCGGGCTGACGATCGAGATCGGTGAGGCCGCCTTCTGGATCTGGCTCTCCAAGAAGCGAAAGCCGGCGATCGGAGTCGAGGCGCTAGCCGGAGCGGAGGGAATCGTCGTCACCGAGTGCCGCCCGTCTGGCCGGGTGCGGGTCGCGGGCGAGGTCTGGCGCGCGACCTGCCCAGAAGGAGCGGACGTCGGCGACGAGGTCGTCGTCGAGCGAGTCGAGGGCGATCTGACCCTGCTCGTGAGCCGGAAATAGACTGCAGCCGTGGCCAAGGTCGACGAAGTAACGGTCGATCAGCCGCCCCTCGAGTGGGATACGCCGCTTTTTCGCACTGCCGTAGCCCAGTTCGAGGAGGCGCTGACCCATGCTCCGGAAATCGATCCGGGGATCGCCGAGCGGCTGCGCAACCCCGAGCGCGCGCTCATGGTCAGTGTCCCCGTGCGGATGGACGACGACTCCTGGCGGGTCTTTCCCGCCTATCGCGTCCAGCACTCGAGCGTGCTCGGACCGACCAAGGGCGGCATCCGCTACGACTACCACGTGTCCCTCGGCGAGTGCGCTGCACTCGCGATGTGGATGACGTGGAAGTGCGCGCTCGTCCGACTGCCCTACGGGGGTGCGAAGGGTGGCGTCCGCTGCACCCCCCGGGAGATGTCGCCCGGAGAGGTGCAACGATTGACCCGGCGTTACACGTCGGAGCTGTTGCGGTTCATCGGCCCACAATCCGACATCCCCGCGCCTGACATGGCCACCAACGAGCAGACGATGGCCTGGATGATGGACACGTACTCGATGCAGATGGGGTACGCGGTCCCCGAGATCGTCACCGGGAAGCCGGTCTCGATCGGCGGCTCGGTCTTTCGCAGCGAGGCGACGGGCGCCGGAGTCGTGATGGTCACCGAGCGCGCGTGCCAGCGCCTCGGGTGGCCTTTCGCCGAGCAGCGCTTCGTCGTCCAGGGCTTCGGGAACGTCGGCGGCGTCGCTGCGCGCGAGATCGCTGCGCGCGGAGGCAAGGTGCTGGCCGTCTCCGACATCTCGGGAGGAATCCACGACGAGAACGGCCTCGATCTCGACCGCGTGACCGCCTGGGTCGCCGAGCACGGATCGCTCGACGTATACCCGGCCGAGCACCTGACGAACGAGCAGCTGCTCGAGATCCCGTGCGACATCCTCGTGCTGGCGGCCCTGGAGGATCAGATCACGTCCGAGAACGCAGGCCGGATCACGACGAAGCTGATCGCCGAGGGGGCGAACGGGCCCACCTCGTTCGAGGCGGACGCGATCCTCGCCGACCGCGGGATCATCGTCCTTCCCGATGTGCTCACGAACGCTGGCGGTGTCACTGTCTCCTACTTCGAGTGGGTGCAGGATCTCGGCCGCCTCTTCTGGACGCGCGACGAGATCCGTGCACGTCTCGCCGAAAAGCTGAATGACGCGTTCGACCGGGTCTGGGAGCTCTCCGAGCAACAGGGGCTGACGCTGCGAAGCGCGGCGCTCGTCGCCGGGATCAAAGAGGTTGCAGGCGCGCTGGCCGCGCGAGGGATCTACCCGTGACGGCGGTCCGCGAGGCGATGATCACCGACCCGCGGGTGTGCAATGCGGACGCGACTGCGCAGGAAGCGGGTGAGGCGCTCTCGCGACCCGAGGTGCGGGCCGTGTTCGTGTGCGACGACGGCCGGCTGGTCGGGGTGGTGACGCGAAAGACGCTCGTCCGGGAGGTGGTCGCGACGGGCCGTGATCCGGGCGCGACGCCGCTAGCCGAGATCGCCGAGGAGCCGCACTGGACGATCGAAGCGGACCTGCCCGTCGAGGAGGCCTTCCATTTCCTCGAGGAGCACGGCGCCGAGCGTGTGCCCGTGGTCGACGGCGGTCGCCTCGTCGGCGTCCTGTCGCGCGAGCTCCTGCAGCGGCGCCTGGCTGAGGATGAGCCATCGGCTGCAGAAGAGGCTTGAAAGGCGCTGTAGTTAGAGCTATTATAGCTATATGAGGAAAGCGTCGATTTCCGAGGCTAAGAACGGTCTCAGCGCACTGATCGACCGCGTCCGGGCGGGGGAGAGCATCCTCATCCTGGACCGCGGCACTCCCGTCGCCAGGCTGGAGCCGGTCACGACAGGCGATGCGCGGATGGCCAGGCTCGTGCGCGCGGGCCTCGTGCGACCGCCGCGGCGTCCCGGCTCACCCTCGGCATTGCTTGCCGAGCGTCCTCCGGGGCCGCCGGGTGGAACCGGGGCAGTCGAGGCCCTGCTCGCCGAACGGAGAGCAGGGCGCTGAGGTTCTGGGATTCGTCGGCGCTGCTTCCGTTGATCCTCGAGGAGCCGGCGACCACCGCCATGCTGGAGGAGCACGGTCGTGACCCGGAGGTCGTGGTGTGGTGGGCGACCGAGGTGGAGTGTGAGTCGGGAATAGCGCGTGGCGAGCGCGAGGGTTTGCTGACGGGGGCGGAAGGCACGCTTGCTCGCGAGCGGCTGGAGGAACTTCGCGAGCGCTGGGTCGAGGTCGAGCCGGCGGAACCCCAGCGGAAGGCTGCTCGTCGTCTGCTGAGGACGCATCCCTTACGTGCCGGTGACGCCTTACAGCTCTCGGCAGCGCTGGTCGCGGCCGAGGCCGATCCCGTCACGCTCGAGCTCGTCACGCTCGACGACCGGCTCGCCGACGCGGCCCGGCGCGAAGGCTTCCAGGTCGTGCCTCAGCAGCAGGTGTAGGCGCCGGGCGGGGCCTCGCCCTCGACCGGCGCCGGCAGGGCGGCGGCCTCGAGCGCGGCACCGTGCAGGATGTCGCGCTCGCTCGCCTCGATCTCCTCCAGCCCGAAGCGGGCGAGCACCTCGCGCAGGATCACCGCGCCCGCGACGATCACCGGCGCACGCTCCGGATCGAGAGCCGGCACCTCGCGCCGCTCGGCCAGCGGCATGGAGGCGAGCCGGGACAGCTGTTCTTCTACGCCGGCGAGGGTCAGCCGGTGACCGTGGACGCGATCCGAGTCGTACTCGGCGAGCGCGAGGTCGAGGGCCGCCAGCGACGTGATCGTGCCGGCAACGCCGATCGCCCGCTCGGGGCGGGGCCGATCCGGAAGCACGCTACGCACGGCGGCGGCACATGCCTCGAGCTCGTCGTCCGTCGGCGGGTCCGAGGGGAGATGGCGCTCGGTCAGGCGCACGGCGCCGATGTCGAGGCTGATCCGCTGGTCGGCGCCGATCAGCTCCGTCGAGCCGCCGCCGATGTCCACGACCAGCGTGGAGTCGCCGGTCTCGCCGACGCCACGCAGCGTGAGCTCGGCCTCCTCGTCTCCGGAGAGGAGGCGCGTCGTGAACCCGTATGTCCACTCGATCTCTCCGAGGAACGCCTCTCCGTTCTCCGCGTCGCGGACGGCGCTCGTCGCCACGAGGAGCGCGCGCTCGGCGCCGAGGGACTCGAGCTCGCGCCGGTACTCGGTCAGGCAGTTCCGCACACGTGCGATCGGCAGCGGCAGGAGTTGCCGGCGCGCATCGACCCCTTCGCCGAGCCGGGTGATGCGCGTGCGCTTCACGATCTCGTCGATCTGGCCCCCGTCAACGTCCGCGACGAGGAGTCGCGTCGTGTTCGTGCCGAGGTCGATGGCGGCTACTCGCATCGAGAAAAGATGAGTTTCCAGCGGTTTTGGCAGGGTGTATCGGTAGGTCTAGAATCGTTTCTATGCGACGCGCGTGGGCAGGTTTCCAGCGCCGCGAGGGCCTCAAGCAGATCGCCATCGTACTGGCGTCACTCGGGGTGTACGAGGTCGCGCGAAGCTTCATCGAGCCAGACTGGGGCGCCGCGATCGCGAACGCGGAGCGCATCGCCGAGCTCGAGCGTGGCTTCTCGTTTGCGTGGGAGCAGTCGCTCCAGCGCGCGTTCCTCGGCGTGCCCGAGCTGGTCGAGGCGATGAACGTCTTCTACTTCGTCGGGCACTTCGTGCTGACCGGCGTGTTCTTCCTGTGGCTCTACCGCTCGTCGAGCGAGGGCTTCCGAAGCTTCCGCAATGGGTTCATCGCTGCGACCGCGATCGCGGTCGTCATCCACTGGTGGTTCCCGACGGCGCCGCCGCGGGTCGTCGGCGGCCTCGGGATCATCGACACGCTCCGCGTCTTCTGGGACGTCGACATCGGCTCGCCGCACGCGTCGGCGTTCTCGAATCCGGTCGCTGCCGTGCCGAGCCTGCATGCCGGTTGGGCGGTCGGCGTGGGCGTGGGCCTCGTTCGGTTCGCCAAGCAGCCGGCGTTGCGCGTTCTCGGGGTCGTCTACCCAGTGGTCGTGATGCTGACGATCGTGGTCACCGGGAACCACTTCATCTTCGACGCGCTGGCCGGGGTCGCGGTGCTCGCAGCCGGCTTCATCGTCATGGAAATCCCTAAGATCCGGCGCCGAGCACTGGTCTGGCATACTTGAGAAAGCGACGCGGGGTGGAGCAGTCAGGTAGCTCGCCGGGCTCATAACCCGGAGGTCGCAGGTTCAAATCCTGCCCCCGCTACTGCGAAAGGCGCTGGAAACGGCGCCTTTCGCGTCTCTCGGCACCTGTGCGCGGCGAAACTTTTGCCCAACTTTTGCCCGAGCGGGTGGTGGCTCCCCAAATCGACAGGCTTTAGCCTTCGTGAATATGGCCGGCGGATCGCCGATTGTCGTCCCCTACGACCCTGCATGGCCGGGTCGGTTTGAGTCCGAGCGCACGATCCTCGAGGTGACGCTCGGCGTGTGGCTCGATGGCGATATTGAGCACATTGGATCGACCTCGGTCCCAGGCCTGGCGGCGAAACCGGTCATCGACATGATTGCGCCCGTGCGCGAGTTGGACGCGGCCCGAGCCGCGTTCGTGCCGTTAGGTGGCCTCGGATACGAACACCGTGAGCACCGCCCTGAGGCACATGCCTTTCGCAAGCCCGCCGGCGTCGCCTGGTGGGAAGAAACGCACCATCTGCACCTCGCCGAACGCGGCAGCGACATCTGGCGGGAACGGCTCGCTTTCCGCGATGCCCTGCGTGCTGATCCGGCGCTTGCGTCCGAGTATCAAGATTGGAAGGTGAGGAAGGCTCGTGGCTACGGTGCCGGGAGCCCGTACGCAGGGGACAAATTTCCGTTCGTCGCTCGCGTTCTGACTGAGGCGGGGATCACCTTGAAGCGAGATATGGAGCGGCTGAGCCCGGCGGTGCTTGCGGATCGACAGCGCTAGCGCGCTCGCAGACCCAGAGCGCATCACTCGCAAATGCGCTCAAGTCGGGCACGGAAAAACCCGATGACATAAGTCTCATGGCGAAATCTCTCGCGGCGCGGTTCCGGGCTCGGTAAGCCCGGGTTTGCCCTGTACTTCGTCTTCCTCGTGGCCATGTTCGTCGGCTCCGCGGCGTTGACAATCGCCTACGTCCAGGTGCAATCGGATCGTGAAGCGCGGCGCGCTGCCAAGGCCGACGCCGGCTTCGCCGCCAAAGAAGCCTCCAAGCAACTCGGTGAGCAAGTCGCCCTGTTTCGTGCGACGGTCGACCAGCTCGCCTCGAACCCTGCCGCCGCGCAGGCCGTCGTCACGCCGGAAGGTTGCACGCTCACCTTCGGAGGGGAGGGAGGAAAGGACGGCCATCTCGACATCCTCCGCCTTGACGGTGCCTCTGTCTGCTCGTCGCGGCCCAAGGACAAGAAGGGGCGGCTTTCCGGCTACGTCGGGGAGCCCTGGGTCCGCTCTGCCGCGAACTCGAAGCTCTTTCGCGCGCCGCTAATCGACAAGGCGACCGGTGCTCCCGTGGCGCTGTTCGCTGCGCCCGCTTCGGGCAAGGCAGTGATCGCCGGCTTCGTGAACCTGACGACGCTCGGCACGAACCTCGACTCGGTCTACGGCGGCAACAGGAATGTGGAGTTCCTCGTCACGAACGCGGAGTCCCGCACGGTGGTCATGCGGTCGATCGAGCCGCGTCGCTGGATCGGCTCGTCGATCGTCCAGACCGGGTTTGCACCCGGAATACAAGGGTCCGAACGCGCCGACCTGGACGGCAAGCGCCGTATCTACGCCTCGTCCGCGGTGCCGGGAACCCGCTGGGAGCTGTTCGTCGGCGAAGACGAGGCTCAGGCTCTTGCCGCCGGCAAGCGGCTTCGCAATCGGCAGCTCGCGATTCTCCTTCCTTCGCTCCTTCTCATCCTCCTCGCCACGCTCTTCGTCTACAGGCGTGTCGTCCGCCCGATGAAGCAGCTGAGCGACGGTGTGAAAGCCACCGGCGCCCGCGGTCAATTCACCCCGGTGACCGTCTCGGGTCCCTCCGAGGTAACGGGGCTCGCAGACCAGATCAACGCCTTGATGGCCTCCGTGAACGCACAGGAGGCGGTCCGGCGGGCGAAAGAGGACGCAGAGCGCGCCAACGAGGCGAAGAGCCGCTTCCTCACGCACATGAGCCACGAGCTGCGGACTCCGCTCGCGGCGATCACAGGCTTCGCAGAGCTCTTGCAGCGGGATGCGACCGGCGAGAAGGAGCAGAAGTGGATAGCGCACATCGTCCAGGGCGGCGAGCACCTCCTCGACCTCGTCAACGAGTTGCTCGAGATCGCTCGCATCGAAGCTGGGGAAGTGACTCTCGCGATCGAGCCGGTCGACGTGAGGTCAACCGTGGCCGAGGTGCTCAGCCTGGCCGCGCCGCTGGCGGCAGAGCGGGGCATCCACCTCGAGCTGACCGCCGGCCCAGCCCCCGACCGACCCGCGCTCGCCGATGAAATGCGCCTCCGTCAAGTTCTGCTGAACCTGGTCTCGAACGCCATCAAGTACAACCGCGATGCGGGCAGGGTCAGCGTCTCGGTCGACGAGAACGAGGACGCGACGGTTCGCGTATCGGTAACCGACACCGGCGAGGGAATCTCGCCCGAGGCTCTGGAGAAGCTCTTCAGTCCGTTCGAGCGGCTCGGCGCAGAGGAAGGGCCGGTCGAAGGCACCGGGCTCGGGCTCGTGGTCACGAAGGGGCTCGTCGAAGCCATGGACGGCCGTCTCCACGTCGAGAGCGTCGTCGGAACGGGAACGACGTTTGCCTTCGAGTTGCCGACCGAGGCCAGCGCAGCCGACCGGGAGGAGCTCGCTCAGGTTCCAGCTCCCGCCGCCGGCAATGCGACAGTCGGGAATGTCCTCTATATCGACGACAAGCTCGCGAATCTTCAACTCGTCGAGAGCGTCCTCGCGGAGTTGCGCCCGGGACTGGAGCTGCGGACCGCACTGGATGGGACCGCCGGGGCTGAGTTGGCGGAGGAGAGCCGGCCCGACCTGCTCTTGCTCGACCTCAACCTGCCCGACATGACCGGCGAGGAAGTCCTCCGCCGCCTACGGGCGCGCGTCGAAACCGCCGATGTGCCGATCCTCATCCTCAGCGCAGACTCGACCTCGCGAAACGTCACCCGGCTACTTCAGACAGGCGCCGATGCCTACCTCACCAAGCCGATCGAGGTCCCGCAGTTCCTCGACGTCGTCGATCGGCTGCTCGCAATCTAAGCAAGACCCTGTCCGATCGCCGCGACGATCGCAGCGGAGTCGGCACCTGTCGACGTAGCTCGCCGGGCGCATCACCCGGAGGTCGCAGGTTCAAATCCTGTCCACCACCAGGGAACGCGGTCGAAACGGAGCGTTGCTGCCCCGAACAGCTCCACGCGCAGGGTGCCCGGCGCGCCGGCGGCGCGACGAGGAGCTTCGGGTGCCGCCGACGCCGACGTCCGCTACGTCGTCCTCGATGCTTTGGACGAGGCTCCTCGCGCTGCGGCAGCCGGGATCGTGCGCGTGCTCGTCCGGGTAACACCAGGTGTCGAGGCAGACACCCATGAAGCGATCAGCACCGGCCATCACGGCGCAAAGTTCGGGCTTCCTCCTGCGGCCACAACTGTACGACGCGTCCTACGGCGCGATCGTGGCCGGGCGTGTCGACGACCCACCCACCGGCGTCTAGTCGGTGTGTGGGAAGCACTGCGAATCCGGTGACGTCCTGATTCGAGGAAATCCCGCTTTCGGCGCCCAGTCGCGAGCAAGACGCACCTGAACGAGCACGACAGAG
>CAVYUO010000005.1:0-274948 GCA_963771725.1 uncultured Actinomycetes bacterium
AGGCCCTGATTCAGGCCCTGTGCGAGCGGATCATGCGGCGCGATGAGCGGCGCGAAGACGGCGGCGATGATCAGCACGGCGATGAAGACCATGCCGAGGATCGCGCCTGGATTGCGGATCATCGCGCCGCCACGCCTCTCGCCAGAGCCCGGTCGGCGCCTCGAGCTGGATCTCGTGGGCTTCGATTTCCGCGACGCTCAAGAGACTCGAATCCTCGGATTGATGAGGGCGTAGACGACGTCGACGAGCAGGTTGACGAACACGAAGACGAAAGCGACGAACAGGATCCCGCCCTGCAGCACGGAGTAGTCGCGGTTGAAGATCGCCTCGGCCAGCCAGCGTCCAATTCCGGGCCAGGAGAAGATGGTCTCGGTGAGCACCGCGCCCGACAGCAGCAGGCCGACCTGGAGCCCGATGATCGTCGTGATCGGCAGCGCCGCGTTACGCAGCACGTGCCTGCGGTCGACGATGAGCGTCGAGAGGCCCTTAGCGCGCGCAGTCCGCACGTAGTCCTCGTTCTGGACGTCGAGCACGGCAGCACGCGTGATGCGGGCGATGATCGCGAGCGGAATCGACCCCAGCGCGATCGCAGGCAGCACGAGGTGCTTGAGCACGTCCTTGAGGGTCGCCCAGTCGCGCGTGATGATCGCGTCGAGCACGTAGAAGCCGGTCGGGTGTTCGACGGTGAGCGTCACGTCGATGCGGCCGGTCCCGGGTAACCAGCCGAGGCGAACCGAGAAGATGTACTTGAGGATGATCCCCAGCACGAAGACCGGGATCGAGATCCCGATCAGGGAGATGAACAGGCTCGCGTGGTCTAAGAGGCCACCGTAGTTCTTGGCCGCGAAGAAGCCGAGTGGGATGCCGAGCGCGATCGCGAAGAGGAGAGCGGCAAGGCCAGCTCGGCTGTCGCCGGGAAGCGGTCCTTGATCTCGTCGGTGACCTGGCGGTGCGACGCCGCGCTCGTCCCGAAGTCGGCATGCGCCCAGGACTGGAGCTGCGACCAGTACTGCTTGTAGATGGGCTCGTCGAGCCCGTAGCGCTCCCTGTAGGCGGCGATCAGCTCCGGAGTGGCGCGCTCACCGAGCAGGCCCTCGGCGGGGCTCCCCGGCAGGGCCCGGACCCAGAAAAAGACGAGAATCGAGAGCCCGAACAGAATCGGGAGTAGGAGGAGCAGCCGGCGAACGACGAAACGAAGCATCTATCTCGTCGTCCGCCGGCAGACTCCGTTAGGCCTCTACTGACCTCCGAGCGAGACCGGGAAGAACCTGTCGCTTCCCGTCGGGCTCGCGATGTAGTTCTGCACCCGCTTTTGCATACCGAGCGCGGGCCTCGTGTGGACGTACGGGACGCCCGGCACGAGTTTCATGAGCTCTCGGTTCGCCCGCTTGTAGATCTCCGCCCGCTTCTTGGCGTTGATCGTCTGTTCGCCGGCGTCGAGCAGCTTGTTGATCGTGCCGTTCCGGAAGCCGAACTGCGGGCTGTAGTCCTGGAAGAACGTGCCCACGAAGTTGTCCGGATCGCCGTAGTCACCTGACCAGCCGATCAGGTTCAGGTGGCCGGCCGAGCCCTCGTTGACCTTGGCGACGTAGTCGGGCCGCCATGGAGCGCTGTGGGCGTTCACCTTGAAGCCCGAGCGCTCGAGGCTGGCTGCGAACGCCTCGAAGTTCAACTTCGGATTCGGCATGTACGGACGCGACACGCCCGTCGGATACCAGAAGTCGATCTCGACGGGCAGGCTCAGACCTGCACCGCGGAGGAGCGACTTCGAGCGTCTCCGGGTTGAACGGGTACTTGACGACGTTCGGCTCGTACCCGAGCAGGCCCGGTGGCATGAACTCGTGCGCCACCACGCCACGGCCCGAGTAGAACGAGCGAACGACTCCCGAACGATCGAGCCCGTGCGCGACCGCCTTGCGGACGTTGAGCTTGTCCATCGGCGGCTTCGACGAGTTGATCGTGACGTAGCCGACGTTGAACGACGGCCGGTTTACGACCTTCAGGCTCGAGTTCGAAGCGATCGTCCCGAGATGGGCCGGATCTGCCAGGTCGTACGCGTTGACCTCACCGGACTGGAGCGCCTGCAGGCGGCCAGTGGCGGTCGAGATCGGGCGGACGATGATCCTGGCGAGCTTGGGCTTGTTGTCGCCCCTGTAGCCCTTGAACTCGGTGAGCTCGACCTTCTCTCCGACCTTCCACGAGACGAACCGGAAGGGGCCGGTGCCGGTCGGGTGCTCGAACGCATACGAGCCGGTCGGGCGGAAGACGCCGTTCCGGAGCTCGCCCTGGTTCGCGCCGTAGCGCCTCATCGCGGTCGGGCTTTGCATCGCAAAGGCCGAGAGCGACAGCGACGGCAGGAACGGGCCGTTCTTCCGTCGCAGCTTGACGATGGCCGTGTACTGGCCCCTCGCGCGGCAGCTCGAGAAGAGCGGCGTGCCCAGGCTGGAGCTCTCGTTGCGCTTGAACCCGCTGAAGATCGCCTGGTAGTAGTAGGTCGCCGAAGCGTCCTGGAACGGGCCGCTGAAGTTGTACCAGCGGTTGAAGTTCGCGCAGACGGCCGCCGCGTTGAAGCGCGTCCCGTCGTGGAACTTGATGTTCCGGCGCAGGAAGAACGTGTACGTCTTCCCGTCACGCGAGACCTTCCAGCTGGTTGCCAGCTCAGGCTTGGTCAACGTCTTTCCCGGAATGAGCTGGGTCAGTCCTTCGTAGATCTGCTCCGTAATCCTGAACGATTCGCCGTCCGAGACGAGTGCGGGATCCAGATAAGTCGGATCCGACGCCCCCGCAAAGACAAGCGTCCCTCTTCCGCTACCTGCTCCCGCGACACCAAGAGTGACGAGGCAAGTGGCGAGGAGGAGGGCAATGCTTACTAGGGTTCCCCTCACCTTTGCTCCTTTCATGCGGCCGTCCACCTTGGGCGGCGACGCAGTGTATTACCTAGGGACCTGAGAAAAGAAGAAAGGTTAGTGGTGGCGCCTCTAGGCGCGGCCGCGGAACTTCGGATCGAGTGCCTCCCGGAGCCCGTCGCCGATCAGGTTGAAGCCGAGCACCGAGACGACGATCGCAGCGCCTGGAATCAGCGCGAGATGCGGGGCCGTTTGCAGATAGCGCGTCGTGTCGGTCAGCATCGTGCCCCACTCGGGCGTCGACGGGTCCTGCGGGCCGAGGCCGAGGAAGCCGAGGCCGGCGACGTCGATGATCGCCGTCGCCAGGGCCAGCGTGCCCTGCACGATCACCGGCGAGACGGAGTTGGGGAGGATGTGCGAGAAGAGGATCGACCGGCCGCGCACGCCGACGGAGCGGGCTGCGAGGACGAAGTCGTTTTCGCGCTGCGCCAGGACGGATCCGCGTAACAAGCGGGCGAAGATCGGGATCTGCGTGGCGCCGACGGCGCCCATGATCTGGAGGAGGCCCGGCCCGAGAGCGGCCACGATCCCGATTGCGAGCAGCAGCCCGGGGATGGAAAGCATGATGTCCATGAGCCGCATCAGGACGGAGTCCACCCAGCCGCCCATGTAACCGGCGACTGCGCCGATGAGGAGGCCGATCGAGAGCCCGACCGCTACGGCCACGATCCCGATCAGCAGCGAGTAGCGCGCTCCGTAGACGACACGAGAGAACACGTCTCGCCCCTGCTGGTCGACCCCGAACGGATGGTCGCCCGAGGGGCCGGGGCAGCACGACCCGCCGAGCCGCGAGAGATCGCCTGACCTGGGGCTCTCGAGCGCGATCAGCGGGGCGAAGACCGCAACGAAGACGAAGAGCGCAACGAGGGCGAAGCCGACGAGGGCACCGGGGTTGCGGCGGAGCCTGCGCCAGGCCTCGGTCCAGAGCCCACTCGGCGCGTCGAGCTGGACTTCTCTGGCTTCGGCTTCGGCGACGGACATCTAGGAGACCCGGATCCGCGGGTTGATGAACGCGTAGGTGATGTCCACGAGCAGGTTGACGAGCACGAAGACGAGTGCGACGAAGAGAATCCCGCCCTGCAGGACGGGGAAGTTCCGCTGCTCGATCGCGTCGACGAGCCAGGTGCCCATCCCCGGCCAGGCGAAAACGGTTTCCGTGAGCACAGCGCCGGAGAGCAGCAGTCCCGTCTGGAGCCCGATGATCGTCGTGATCGGGAGCAGCGCGTTGCGGAAGACGTGGCGCTCGTCCACGACTCGCGGCTCGAGCCCTTTCGCGTGCGCCGTGCGCACGTAGTCCTCGTTCTGAACGTCGAGGACGGCCGCCCGCGTGATTCGCGCGACGATCGCCAGCGGGATCGAGCCGAGGGCGACCGCCGGCAGGACCATGTGCATGAGCGTGTCCCAGAACGCCTCGCCGTCGGCCGCCAGGAACGCGTCGAGGAGGTAGAAGTTCGTCGGGTGCTCGAGGTTGATCAGGGCCGAGATCCGGCCGACGGTCGGGAAGATGCCGAGCTCGACCGCGAAGACGTACTTGAGCAGGATCGCGAGGAAGAAGACCGGGATCGAGATGCCGATCAGCGAGGTGACGAGGCTCGCGTGGTCAAGCGGGCCTCCGTAGCGTTTCGCGGCCAGGAATCCGAGCGGGAACCCGAGCCCCACGGAGAAGATCATCGCCGCGAGCGCGAGCTCGAGCGTGGCCGGAAAGCGTTGCTTGAGCTCGTCGCTGACGGGCCGCCGGGTGGTCACGCTCGTACCGAGATCGCCCTTCCCGACGGTCTTGAGGTAGCTCCAGTACTGGACGTAGATCGGCTTGTCGAGCCCGTACTGGCGCTCGATCTGCGCGATCGACTGCGCGTCGGCCCGCTCGCCGAGGAGGGCCTGCGCCGGGCCTCCGGGGAGGGCCCTGATCCAGATGAAGACGAGGAGCGAGAGCCCGATGAGGATCGGGACGAGAAGAAGCAGCCGGCGGACGACGAAGCGCAGCACTTACGTCATCCGCCGGCTGTTACAGATCGCTAGTCCTCGATCGACACGCTCGAGAACGCTTCCAGGGACACCGGGCTCGTCTGGTACCCCTTGACGTTCGCATTGAAGGCGAGTGCCGGCTTGGTGTGCACGTACGGCACGCCGGGTAGGAAGTCCATGATCAGCTTGTTCGCGTCCTGGTAGAGCCCCTCGCGCGCGGCGGCGTCGGTCTCTTGCTCCGCCTGGTCGAGCAGGTTGAAGAGCTCCGCGTTCTTGAACCCGAACTGGCCGGTCTCGGTCTGGAAGAAGACGCCGATGAAGTTGTCTGCGTCTCCGTAGTCACCCGTCCAGCCGAGCAGGTGCAGATGTCCTGCCTTGCCTTCCTGCGCCCGCCCGAGGTAGTCCGGGCTCCACGGCGCGCTGTGCGGCGTGACCTTGAAGCCCGATTTGTTCAGGCTCGCCGCGAAGGCTTCGAAGTTCCGCTTCGGGTCAGGCATGTACGGACGGGACACGTCGGTCGGGTACCAGAAGTCGATCGGGACCGGAAGCGTGAGCCCCGCCTGCTGGAGCAGAGACTTGGCTTTGGCCGGATCGTAGGTGTACTCGGTGACGTCGGGCGCGTAGCCCTCGAGCGAAGGCGGCATGAACTCCTTGGCCACCTCGCCGCGGCCGGCGTAGAAGTTGTCCACGACGGCCTGGCGGTCGAGACCGTACGCGACGGCCTGCCGTACTTCGAGCTTGTCCATCGGCGCCATCTTCTGGTTGATGCCGACATAGGCGACGTTGAACGCGGGCCGGTCCAGAACCTGCAGGCTGTCGTCGCCCTGGATGGTCTGGATGTCCTGCGGCTCCACGAGGTCATAGCCCTGGATGTCGCCGCTCTGGAGCGCCTGGAGGCGCGCGGCATTGTCCGAGATCGGGCGGAAGATGACCTGGTCGAGCTTGGCCTTGTCGCCCCAGTAGTCGTCATTCCGCTCGACGACGAGACGGTCGCCGCGGGTCCAGGAGACGAACTTGAAGGGGCCCGTTCCCGTCGGATGCTCGGTTCCGTAGGTGCCCGTCGGCTTGAAGCCGGTCTCTTCGTCGACCGACCCCTCGTCTGCGCCGAACTCCTGCAGCGCCTTCGGGCTGGCGAACGTGAAGTTCGTCAGCGCGAGCGCGCCGAGGAACGACGTGGACGGCTTCGTGAGGTTGATGACGACGGTGCTTTCGTCAGTCGCCGAACAGCTCTTGAAGAGGCTCGGCGTCTTCCCGTCGGAGAAACCGCCAAAGACGGTCTGCCAGTAGTAGGTCGCGCTCTCGAGCTGGAACGGACCCTTGAAGTTGTACCAACGGTCGAAGTTGAAGCAGACGGCCTCCGCGTTGAACGCCTCGCCGTCGTGGAACGTGACGCCGTCGCGCAGCTTGAACGTCCATGCCGTGCCGGGTGCGTCGGCCTCCCAACTCGTCGCCAAGCCGGGGACGATCTCCGTCGTTCCGGGCTTGAGCGTGACGAGTCCTTCGAAGAGCTGGTCTATGACGCGGAGGGACTCACCGTCGGATACGAGCGCGCCGTCGAGCACGACCGGATCCGATGCGGTGGCGAAGACGAGCTGGCCTCCTGCGCCGCCCGAGCTTTCATCGTCACCTCCGCCACAGCCTCCTGCCACGAGCACGAGCGCGATCGTGGCGAGCAGGAGGATCATCCTGAGTGGCCTGAAACTCACACTGCCTCCTTTCCTCGTCAACAAACCGCCTCGTGGCGGATCGGCAGGCAGTATCCCCACGCGTCAGGCTGACGGCAAGCGGGAACGGCTGGCTTAGCGCTTGCTTAACGCAAGAGTGGGCCGTGGGCTGATCGAAGTCTTCACATTTCTGCCCTAGGCTCAGCTACGTGCGACTCCTGGTCGCCTGTGGCGTTTAGGGGCCTGAACGCCGCGGAGCCTAGGCCGCTGCGACCGAGCTGAGCTCGCGCAGGGCGGCGAGACGCGACAGCGCCTGCGCCTCGAGCTGCCGAACGCGCTCGCGCGTCAGGTCGAGCTCGGCCCCGATCGCCTCGAGCGTCCAGGGCTCACCTTCGAAGCCGAAGCGCAGCTCGAGGATGCGCCGCTCGCGCTCGGGGAGAGCGTCGAGCGCTTTGCGCACGCCCTGGCGGCGAAGCGACTCCTCGGCCTCCTCGAACGGGTCGGCAGCTTCGCGGTCTGCGAAGAGATCTCCCAGCTCGCCCTCGTCGTCGGCGCCGACCGTCTGGTTCAGCGAGACCGACGCGTGGGCGGCGCCCAGAGCCTCGTCGACGTGCTGCATCGGCAACCCAGTCGCCTCGGCCAGCTCTTCCTTCGTCGCCTCGCGGCCCAACTCGACCTCGAGCCGGCGCGCGGC
The DNA here is from genome assembly GCA_963771725.1 of uncultured Actinomycetes bacterium. GTDB lineage: Bacteria > Actinomycetota > Thermoleophilia > Gaiellales > Gaiellaceae > VAXT01. The sequence goes on from CAVYUO010000005.1 coordinate 7,230, forward strand.
GCGCGACAGCTTCTGCTGCCGCTCGACCACGTGCACCGGCACGCGGATCGTCCGTGCGTGGTTCGCCACGGCGCGCTGCACCGACTGGCGGATCCACCAGGTCGCGTACGTCGAAAACTTGAACCCGCGGCGCCAGTCGAACTTCTCGACCGCGCGATTGAGCCCGAGCGTTCCCTCCTGGATCAGGTCGAGGAACGGCACGCCGAGCCCGCGGTAACCCTTGGCGATGGAGACGACGAGCCGAAGGTTCGACTCGATCATCCGGCGCTTGGCGATCAGGTCGCCGCGTTCGATCGACTTCGCGAGCGTGACCTCCTCGGATGCGGTCAGCAGCTTGTGCCGGCCAACGTCGGCGAGGAAGAGCTGCAGCGAGTCGGCAGCGCCGACCACGGCCTCTGCGGCTTCCTTCTTGGCGGCGGCGGCCTCAGCCTCTTCGCGGCGCGGCTCACCGATCTCGTGCCCGAGGGCTTCGAGCTCACGCGTCAGCAGCTCGACGTCCTCGTCCGGCAGCTCGTGCTCGAGCGCGAAGGCTTCGAGCTCCGCGGGCTCGACAAAGCCGCGCTCCTCAGCAGCCTCGACGAGGGTGCGGGCGCCCTCGGTTTCCAATAGTTCCTGAAGCTGGTTCTGCGTCAAGTGGCTCTCTACGTCCTTTCCGGCTCTTTCTGCGGTTCTAGGTGTCTGCACTGTAAGACGGCGTTCGGTCATCAACCTTTCGCACTGTAGGCCGTATTTCCTGGCCTTTCCAGGGGTACTGGCACCCCTGAGACGGCTCCAACTCTTAGAACGATTGCTCTTCTTTGGTTATTCCGCTGCGGCGGGCTCTTTGGATCGAGCGCGAGCTGGGAAGTCGAACTCGATCTTGCCCTCACTATTCAAGACGAGACGCGCGCGAAAAGGTTTGCCGGCTTTGGAACGGAATCCGGACAAGACTTCCCGCGTTTTGCCTTCTTCAATCAATTGGCGGGCGACCTCGGGGGTCAGCGTGCGCCCCGCGACCCGCTTCCAGACGACGAAACCGCACCCTGTCTCCTCGCGCGACTTCCAGCTCGTGCAGCCGTAGGCCTTCGAGTTCTCGCGGATGATCTCGCCGGTTTCGGCTCCACAGCGAGGGCAGGGGCCCAGCTCGACGCGCTCGGGGCGGAGCTTCTCCTTGTCGAGCGCCTCGATCGCGCGGACGGTCGACTCCGTGAAGTCGGCGATGCCCTTGATGAACTTGTCCTTGTCCCCATTGCCGTGCTCGATGTCTGTGAGCTGCTTCTCCCAGTCGCCTGTCAGCTCCGGGGAGGTGAGCTGGTGCTCCTCGAGCATCGTGATCACCTGGAGGCCCTTTGGGGTCGGCTGGAGGTCCTTGCCCGCGCGCTCGATGTACTCGCGACGGATCAGCGTCTCGATCGTCTCGGCGCGTGTGGCGGGGGTGCCGAGGCCGCGCTCCTTCATCGCCTCGCGTAGCTCCTCGTCGTCGATCAGCTTGCCGGCGGTCTCCATTGCAGAGAGCAGCGTGGCCTCCGTGTAGCGCGCAGGCGGCCTCGTTTCCTTCGCCTCGCTCTCGACGACGGCGACCTTTACGGCCTGGCCTTCCTCCAGCTGTGGCAGCTCGGCGCTCTCGGGATCCTCATCGGTCGCCTTGTCAGCGTCGGCCTGGACGCCGTACACGGCCCGCCACCCTGCCTCGAGGGTGACCTTGCCGCGAGTCCGGAAGCGCTCTTCCTCGACGAGGGTGATGATCGTCGTCCGCGCATAACGGGCCGGCGGATGGAAGACGGCCAGGAAGCGCTTGGCGACGAGGTCGAAGATCCGTCGCTCGTCGGGCGAGAACGTCTCGATGTCGTGATCGACGTCGGTGGGGATGATCGCGTGGTGGTCGTCGACCTTGGCGTCGTTGACGACGCGTCCGAGGGGCAGCTGCTCGAGGTTCATGACGAAGCGCGCGCCGTCGGCGTACTCGGGGATGGGCAGCAGCGTCTCGGCCGTCGGCTTCAGGGCCGGAACGAGGTCGCCGGAGAGGAAGCGTGCGTTCGTGCGCGGATACGTGATTGCCTTCTTGCCCTCGTACAGCGACTGCGCCGCCTGCAACGTACGGCGAGCAGAGAAGCCGAAGCGGCTGTTCGCATCGCGCTGGAGCGACGTCAGGTCGTAGAGCAGAGGCGCGCGTTCGGAGGCTTCCTTGCGCTCGACGGTCTCGACGGTGCCCGTCTTGCCGTCGACCTTGGAGACGATCTCGCTCGCTCGGGCCTCCTCCTTGATGCGCGTCTCGTCGCCGGTGGCGATTTCCTTGTCGGCCGCCAGCACCGGGTCGAACCAGAGGCCCTCGTAGCGTGGGTCGAAGGTGGCGTGGACGAGCCAGTAGGGCTCGGGCACGAAGGCCTGGATCTCGCGCTCGCGGCGGACGATGATCGCGAGCGTCGGCGTCTGCACCCGTCCGAGCGAGACGACGCCGCCGACCCAGGCACGGCCGCGAATCGTCGCGGCGCGCGTGGCGTTCATGCCGACGAGCCAGTCGGCTTCGGAGCGGGCGCGCGCGGCGAGCTCGAGGGGCTCGAGCTGGTCGCCGGGGCGCAGGACCGTGAAGCCTTCGCGAATCGCGGTCTTCGTCATCGAGCTGATCCAGAGGCGCTCCACCGGCTTCGGGGCGCTCGGATCGGTGGGCGACACGCCGAGGACGGCCTCGTAGAGGTAGGCGAAGATCAGCTCGCCCTCGCGGCCTGCGTCGCACGCGTTGATGACGTGCTCGACGTCGTCGCGCTGCAGGAGCTTCTCGATCAGCTTCAGCTGCTTCTTCGACTTGGCGTCACGCGGGACGAGCTTGAAGCCGTCGGGCGGGAAGATCGGCAGGTCGGCCATGCGCCACTTCTTCCACTTCTCGTCGTACTCGTCGGGCTCGGCGAGCTGCACGAGGTGGCCGACGGCCCACGTGATCACGTAGTCGTCGGACTCGAGGAAGGTCGGGTCGTCCTTGCCGCCCTTCTTCGCGCGCGGGTTCAGGTCCGCGAGCGAGCGGTTCTGGAAGGGGCCGTCGAGTGCGCCCGCGATGTCGCGGCCGACCGACGGCTTCTCAGCAACGATGAGCGTCTTCATGCCGGGAGGCACCATAGCGCGGGTTGCAAGGGCTGCCGCGAGCGCGATACTCCACCGCCCGTGACCAAATCGCCTGCATACGTCCTGGCCGGGATCCTCACTGGGTTGCCGATGCGGTTCCTATTTCGTTTGCGTGTCAAGGGGAAGGAGCATCTTCCGCGCGAGGGTGGCTATGTCCTTTCTGCCAACCATGTGTCCAATCTCGACCCCTGGCCGCTCGGCTGGCCGCTCTTCCCGGAACGGGAGTTGCGGTTCATGGCGAAGGCAGAGCTCTTCCGCACGCCGCTCTGGCCGATTCTCAGGTTCGGCGGTGCGTTCAAGGTCAACCGCGGGCAGGGCGACGAGCAGGCGATCGTCACCGCCGTCCAGCTGGCCCGGGACGGTGAGGTGGTGGCGATTTTCCCGGAGGGCACGCGGCGGGAAAAGGGGCTGGTCAAGAAGTTCGAGGCGCGCCCGCACACCGGCGCGGCGCGCGTCGCTCTGACGGCCGGGGTGCCGCTCGTCCCGGCGGCGATCGCCGGGACTGACCGCATCCGCCGACTCGGGCCGTTGCGCGTCGCCTACGGAGCCCCAGTGGAGCTCGACGACCTCCGGGAGCTGGAGCCTCGTGAAGGCGCGAAGATCGGGACGGAGCGACTGATGTCCGCGATCGACGAGCTGAAGGCGAAGCTGTGAGCGCGCCGGTGATGATCGTCGACGGCGACTCGCTGACGCATCGCGCGTACCACGGCCTGCCCAAATCGATCAGGCATAACGCGGTCGTCGGCTTCACGAACATGCTCGTCCGCCTCTGGGAGAGCGAGCAGCCTCGCGCCGTCCTCGTCGGCTGGGACACGCTCGAGGTGCCGACCTACCGGCACGAGGCCTTCGACTCGTACCAGAGCGGGCGCGTGTTCGAACCGTCTCTGCTGGAGCAGCTGCCGATGCTCCCCCAGCTCGTGGTGGCGATGGGGTTCGCCAGCGCCAGGGCGCCCGGGTACGAGGCGGACGACTTCCTGGCCTCGGGAGTCGTGGCGGCACGAAAGCGCCGCCGGCCGGCGATCGTGGTCACCTCGGATCGCGACGCTTACCAGCTCGCGAGCGACCGCTGCACGATTCTCGCGCCGGTTCGCGGTGTCAGCGAGCTCGCTCGAATCGGCCCCGCTGAGGTGCGCGAGCGCTACGGCGTGGAGCCGAAGCAGGTTCCGGACTTCATCGCGCTCCGCGGCGACCCGTCGGACAAGTTGCCCGGTGCTCCCGGGATCGGCCCCAAGAAGGCCGCCGAGATCCTGAAGCAGTACGGCTCGCTGGAGGCCGCGCTCAAGGCCGGACGCTTTTCGCAGCTGGCGGAGGAACTTCGCCTCTACCGGCGAATAGCGACACTCGACGCCTCCGCCCCTCTCCCTCCCCTCGACGATCAATCTCCCTCGTGGGCGGAGGCGTCGAATCTCCTTCGCAGCTGGGGCTTGAACGCGTCCGCCGACCGCCTTGCAGCGCGCGCCGGCTGACGTGGACGTCATCAGCCACCCGGAGATGGCCCGTCTGCACGACACGGGCGAGCATCCGGAGACCCGTCGCCGCCTGGACGTGCTACTGGAAGCCCTCGGCGAATGGGTCGAGCCGGAGCCCGCCGCGGTCGCGGACCTCAATAGGTGTCACGCGCGCGACTACATAGAGCGCGTTCGCGAGGTCAAGACCACGACCCTGTTCGACCTGGATACGGTCTGCACTCCGACGAGCTACGAAGCGGCTCTGCTCGCCGCCGGTGGAGCGATCGAGGCGACCCGCCGGGGCGGTTTTGCCCTCGTGCGCCCGCCGGGGCACCACGCCCTGCCCGCCCGCGCGATGGGGTTCTGCCTCTTCGACAACGTTGCGATCGCGGCGCGGTGGGCGCAGGCGGAGCTCGGCGTCGAGCGGGTCGCGATCATCGACTGGGACGTCCACCACGGCAACGGCACGCAGGCGATCTTCCAGGAGGACGACTCCGTTCTCTTCGTCTCGTTGCACCAATGGCCGCTCTATCCGGGGTCGGGCGGCCCCGACGAGCAGGCCGAGACGACCGTGAACGTGCCTTTGCCGGAGGGCTGCGGCGATGCCGAGTACGCGCGGGCATTCGAAGAGATCGTCGAGCCCGAGGTGCAGCGCTTCCAGCCGGATCTCGTCCTCGTCTCGGCGGGCTTCGACGCTCACGAGGACGACCCCCTGGCCGGCATGCGCCTGACCGAGGATGGCTTCCGCGCGCTCGCAAGGAGAAGCGCAGCGCTCGGGCCACGCGTCGCGGCTGTCCTCGAGGGCGGTTACAACCTCGAAACGCTGCCCGGCTGCGTGGCGGCAGCGTTGGACGGCTTCAGCAATGACTAGGCGCCACAACCACACGAAGGTCGTCAGCGTCGTAAATCAAGACCTGTGATCCAAGTCGCGGGAAAGTGCGAAGCACTTTTCGCGAGTGCCGGGCCCGTGGCCCGGGACCAAAAAAATGACCGACCCCCTGTGGGGGGCCGGTCTAAGAGAGAAGTGAGCCACCGAGTCCTCGTCCGCCTTGAGGAACTTCGATAGTCCCACTATTGCGCCGAACCTGAGAAATCTCATCGCCTGAGGCGGTGATCCATATCCCCCAAACTGGGTGAATCAGGCAGCCGTGCGCGCGCGGGAGAGCGACTCGAGCGCCTCGCGGCGCGAGCTCACGTTCAGCTTGCGGAGCAGGCTCTTCACGTGGGAGCGGACTGTGTGCTCGGAGATGAAGAGGCGCTTGGCGATCTCGTCCGTGCCGAGATGCTCGTCCAGCAGGAGGAGCACTTCGAGCTCGCGGGCACTGATCGCTTCCGCGATCGCGTCGGGAACGCCGGCGTCGTGCCCTGATCCGTCGCGGACCCGCTCGAGCAACCGGCGGGCGACTGCGCCCGAGAGCGCGGCCTCGCCGTTCACGGTTGCCCTGAGAAACTCGACGAGCCGCTCGGGAGGCTCGGTCTTCAGGAGGTAGCCGGCCGCGCCGCCACGAATCGCGGAAAGAAGATTGTCCTCCGTGCCGGAAGCGGTGAGGACGACGACCTCGGCGCCGGGAGCGGCCTCGCGGAGCCTGGGGAGCGCGTCGAGCCCGTTCAGGCCCGGCATGGAGAGATCGAGGAGCACGAGCTCGGGCTGCAGCCGTCGGGCCAGCTGGACCGCCTCTTCGCCGTCTCCGGCCTGGCCGCAGACGTCGAAGCCGTGCTGGGTGAGGAGCGCAGCCAGCGCATCGCGCGTGAGCGGGTGGTCGTCGACGATCAGGATGCGAGTTGCCACGGAACCCTTATCGGCACGGGCACTTCTGCCGAATAGGGTCAATATGAGGCGCGGAAAAGAAGACGCCTACCAGGCCTGGCTATGGGGAGAAGTGCTCCTTCTGGGCCTGCTGGGGGCCGCGCTTGCGCTGTTTGTGACGTATCCGTCGCTTCGCGACACGTTCGAGCTGCCCCAGCTCCGGCTCGTTCTCGATACCGCCGTGACCCTGGCCGCCGGGATCGTCGCGGTGCTCGCCGGAGTGCGTTTCTCGGTCGAGGGACGGAAACTCGACTTCCTCCTCTGCGGCGGTTTCTTCGTCGCCGCGCTCTCGACCTTCGCCTTCGGGATCGCACCGTCGTTCGGCGGCGACGTCGTCGAGCGCGGCGAAGCCTGGGCCGGCATGTGCGCGAAGCTCCTCGCCGCGGTGCTGATCGCTTCGGCGCCGTTCATGCGGGGCCGGATCATGCGGCGCCGGCGCGCGCTGCTCTGGTCGACGGGTGCCCTGGCCGTCGCGACTCTGAGCGTCTGGATTCTTCGCGCGTGGCCTCGGCGACTCGCTGCCCGCGATGGAACGCGGCGGTGACCAGCCGGTCGGCGTGATCGTCGTCCTCGCGCTGCAGGCCTTCCTCAGCCTCGTCGCCTTGATCGGATTCGGCCTGCGCTTCCGGCGTGAGGGTGAGGACCTCGACAGCTGGCTCGGCCTCGGAGCCTCGCTCGCGGTTTTCGCGGAGCTCCACTACGTCTTCACGCCGGTCGTCTCCAACGAGTACGTGTCGCAGGGCGACTTCCTGCGCCTCCTCTCCTACGGCGTCCTGCTGGCCGGTGTGTGGCGGGCCATCCGCTTTGCCGAGTTCGGCCGTGCGGTCGCAGAAGAGCGCGCCCGCGTCGCTCGAGAGATTCACGACGGATTGGCGCAGTACCTGTTCGCGATCTCGACGCACGCGAGCATGCTCGAGTCGGAGACCCCGCCTGAAGGAACAGTTCAGCGCCTGAAGCAGGCGGCAGCGGCCGCACAGCAAGAGGCGCGCTTCGCGATTCTCGCGCTCTCCTCGGCCAGCGGCACGGCGTCGTTCGACTCCGCGCTCCGCCGCTACGTCGACATCCTCACCGCCGACGGCGAGCTCGAGGTCGAGCTCGAAGTCGATCCGGAGCTGTCGCTCGCGCCGGACGAGCAGATCGAGGTCTTCCGGATCATCCAGGAGGGGCTGGCGAACGTTCGCAAGCACGCGCACGCCCGGCGGGCCGATGTGCGCATCGGTCGAAGCGGCACGCAACGCGTGGTGATCGTCCGTGACGACGGCGCGGGATTTGCAGGCGACGACCACGAGCCCGGACAGGGGCTCAAGAACCTGCGCTCTCGTGCAGCATCGATTGGCGGAGCGTTGGCTCTGCGGTCGTCACCCGGGCGCGGCACAGCTCTCGAAGTAACGCTCCGCGCCTAGAATCGCCCGCTGTGCGGCGGGAGACGTGGATCGGCCTGGCAACTGGCGGTCTCGCGGTGGCGACGATGGCGGTCGATCACCTGATCGGACCTCTCCAGCGTGTGCTCCAGGGACGCGGCATCGAGGTGACGCGGATCCTCCGCGGCCGGCAGCTCGCCTACGTCGTCGCGTTCAACGCACTCGGCTGGGTGGCGATGGGCTGCGCCACGTGGCTGCTCATCGACTCGATTGCCGACGAGCCGACACCACAAGTGCCGTGGCTGGTTGCCGCCTACTCGTTCTCGTATCTGCTCGGGTTCCTGGTCCCGGTGCTGCCAGGCGGGCTCGGGCTTCGCGACGCCACGCTCGTCGGCTTCCTGGCCACCCGGTTCGCGACCGGCGTGGCCACCGCCCTCGCCGTCGCCGTGCGCCTGGCGAACACGCTCGGCGAGCTCCTCGCGATCGGACTGGTGGAGGTCGCGCATCGCCTACGGCGTCGAACGGCTTAGGCTCAGGCTGGCGATGGTACGCATCGAAGCCTCGAGCACCTTCCCGATCGACCGGGAGGCCGGGTTCGACTACATCACGGATCCAACGAACTGGCCCCGGTTCTGGCCCGATCTCGTCGACATTCCGGACCTTGGCGGAGCGAGGTGGAAACAGCCTGGCGACACGATGCGCTTGCGCATGCGTCTTGCCGGACGGCTCACCGAGGTCCACATGACCCTCGACCAGCTAGAACGTCCGGAGGTGGTTCGCTACCACTCTGCACAGAAGGGCCTGCCCGATGCTTCGCATGAGCGGCACTTCGAGCCCGCGCCCGAAGGGTTCATTTACCGGCTGGTCGTCTCCTTCGCACCACGTGCCGGTCCGGCCGGGCTCTTGGATCGCACTCTGTTCCGCTACGCGGCAACGCGTGCGCTGCGCCGAACAATCGTCAATCTGGCACAAGAGCTCCCCGAGCGCCAGGAGCAGCCTGAAAGGAGGCAACCGCGATGACGGATCACAGGATCGGTAGCCGCGAGGAATGGCAGGCAGCCCGCGAGGAGTTGCTACGACGCGAGAAGGAACACACCCGGATGGGCGACGAGCTCGCACAGCAGCGCCGCGAGCTGCCGTGGGTCCCGGTCGAGAGCGAGTACCGGTTCGAAACCGACGAGGGGACCAGGACGCTGGCAGATCTCTTCGATGGCCGCTCCCAGCTCCTCGTCTACCACTTCATGTTCGGCCCGACGTACGAGGCCGGCTGCTCGGTCTGTTCGTCGAGCGCCGATGCCGTCAACGGCGTTCTTCCTCACCTCCACGCGCGCGACGTGACGATGCTCTATGTCTCGCGCGCGCCGCTCGAGAGGCTCCAGGCCTACAAGCGCAGGATGGGCTGGAGCTTCCCGTGGGTGTCGTCGGCAGATAGCGACTTCAACTTCGACTTCGGCTACTCGTACACCGACGAGCAGGTGCGCGAGCACATGGGATCGATGCTCGCGGACCCACCGCCGATCCTCCGCCAGATGGCTGCCGACACCGGCACAGACGTCCCCGGATACGTCTCGGAGGGTCCCGGCATGAGCGCGTTTGTCCTCTCTGACGGCTCCGTCTACCACACGTACTCGACGGGCGGCCGCGGGCTCGAGTTCCTGATGGGTTACTACCCGATCCTCGACCGGGCGCCAAAGGGGCGCGACGAAGACGATTCGGCCCCGTTCTGGATCCGGCGGCACGACGAGTACGGCCGGGAGCAGACGTAGCCTCGCCGTGAAGTCGATGTGGCTCCGCGCGATCTCGCTCGTCGTGCTGGCGTCGCTCGCGGCCGGCTGTGGATCTGGCGGCGGCGACGTCGACGGGTCGCAGTTCGCGTGCCCGGGAGGCTTGACGAGGCCGTTCTCGGTGGAGACGCTCATTCGAGTCGCGCGGGAGGATGACGTCTCGCTGAAACGTGACCCGGACTGCGGCGGCGACCAGCAGGCGGTCGAGTTGGCGTCCAACATGGTCAACGGAGGGGACGACGAAGTCGACGCCCGCGAAGGACACGTCATCTGCCACGTCGCGGACCTGCCGTTCGCGAAGCCGCCGTTCCGGGTCAGGCGGACGAAGTACCCCGACGACCAGGAAACGAGACTCGACGTCGCCAACGTCGACTGCGCGATCTATCCGTCGGCCGCGGGCCAGATCGAACGGCTCCAGTCGGCGCTCAGGGCGCTCGCCAAAGCACTGGTCGAGCAGCGGTCCTGTCCAAAGGCGCATGCTCAGCCCGTGACAGTGGCTCGCCTGATCGCCGCGGCGAAGAGGAAAGGCGTCCGGCTGCTCCCTGATGCGCGCTGCATCGAGCCAGGCGTCGTTGCGCAAGCCTCGACGATCCTCCCGTACGCCCTCGACAAGTCAGACGAGGACAAGGTCTTCTACGACCAGGGGGAGGTGACCTGCCTCGTGCGAGAAGCGGCTGTGCCTGGCGCGAAGGAGATCAAGACGACCAATCTCAGCGTCGGCAAGCGCTTCGACCTCCTAAACGTGTCGTGCACGGTCAAGACGAGTCCGGAGCGGGAGACAGCACAAGTGAAGCGCGTTCGGGCAGCCCTGGACGAGCTCGATAGGTCACCTGGCGGACCGTAGAAAAAGCCCTGTTTCCAGGGCTTTTTCCGTAGCAGGCCTGTAAGCCGGATTCTTCGCCCCACGGCTTTCCCGCACAGGTCGCTTTGGCTCAACCATGCTGTTTGGTTCGGACAACGATGCCGTGAAACGGTGCCAAGTGCCGTGCCCGTGATGCACCCGTGATGCACGGCTCGCGTTGCCGTTGTCAGCAACGTCAACGTGCCGATCGAGGTGGCTTCTTACCGTACTCGCGTTGCCGCGCGCCTTCGACCAATCTAACCGTCTTACACCCTCAGCTGTCTTGCTCGACTCGACCAGTTCTCTGATCGGCGAACGCGATCATCTCATTAGCGGCCTGCGAGAGACAAGCTGACCCGGGCGTTGACATTGAGGTAGTTGACAGGGTCCGTTCACGGGCTGAGAATCGCGTCGGCTTATTCCGCGGAAGAGGGAGGTCGGTGTGTCCTGGAGTCTCAAGGGCAGCTATTTCGAGACGTGTTCCTGCGAGCTCATGTGCCCGTGCAACTTCTCGTTCGACCACGGCGCAACTTACGACTACTGCCGCGTCACGCTCGTCTTCAACATCAGCAAGGGCGAGATCGAGGGCACGGACGTGAGCGGCTTGAAGCTCGCTCTAATCGCGGACACCCCGAAGGTCATGACCGAGGGCAACTGGCGCCTCGGGATGTTCGTCGACGAGGCCGCGACAGACGAACAGGTGGAGAAGCTCACGGCGGTCTACGCCGGGCAGAAGGGCGGCCCAATGGCAGGCTTGGCCCCACTGATCGGCGAGCTGCTCGGGGTCGAGCGCGCCGCGATCGAGGTCGTGGAGGAGGGCCTTCGTCACAGCGTCCGGATCGGAACCGCGATCGACTTCGAGGTCGAGGACATCGTCCCCTTCGGGATCGAGACGGGCGAGCCGGTTCGTATCACGGGCATGTTCCACCCGGTCGGCTCCGAACTGACCGCTGCCGAGGCGACGCGGTCACAGATCAGCGCCTTCGGCATCGAGTACGAAGGCAAGACGGGGCTGTCTTCCGCGTTCTCGTGGGCCGCCTGAGCGCTTGATCGCCCCCGCGCACGAAGCCGCGCCGGGCGCCGGCGGTCTTGCGCCCGCCTTCGCCGCAGCGCGGACGCGGCTCAGCCTCATCACCTTCCTCTTCGCTCTCGCCGCAGTGGGCTGGTGGTGGACGGCCGACGAGATGCAAGACATGGACGGTGGGCCATGGACGGAGTTGGGCACGCTCGGCTGGTTTGTCGGCGTGTGGGTCGTGATGATGGCGGCGATGATGTTCCCGTCGGTGGCGCCGACGGTCGCGCTCTACTCGCGCATGACAGAGCGCCGCTCTCCGGTTCTACCGCTCCTCTTCGCTTCCGGCTATCTCCTGGCGTGGACGAGCGTCGGCGTGTTCGCCTTCGTAGTCGCGAACGCCGGCGGACGCATCTCGGGGGACGTGCTCGCATGGGATCGCGCCGGCCGCTGGGTCGCGGCGGCGACGCTGATCGTCGCCGCCGTGTACGAACTGACGCCGCTCAAGGACGTCTGCCTCGGCAAGTGCCGCAGTCCGCTCGGCTTCCTGGTCGGCGCCTGGCGGGGCGGACGCTCCGGCGCCCTCAAGATGGGCGCCAGGCACGGGGCCTGGTGCATCGGCTGTTGCTGGGCCCTGATGACATCGCTCTTCGCGCTCGGAGTGATGAGCCTCGTCTGGATGGCAGTCGTCGCCGGGCTGATCGCATTCGAGAAGCTGATCCCGTCCCGCCGCGCCGCGACCTACGTGACGGCGGGCATCCTCCTCGCCCTCGGCGTGCTCCTGATCGCCGCCCCCGACGCCATCCCAGCGCTCACCGTCCCCGGTGACGGCTCGATGTCCCAGATGAACCAGATGAGCCCGTAGGTGCAGCGATAGAGTCGACCAAACTTTCGACCAGGAGGCCGTTATCCCACTCGCACGAGTCGTGACCTTCGATGGCGTCAGCGGCGACAGGATGGCGGAGATGCAACGCAAGATCGAGAGCAGCGACCGGCCGGAGGACGTCCCTGCCAAGGAGATCGTCGTGCTGCACGACCGGACGCCGAGCCAGTCGCTCGTGATCGTCTTCTTCGAGACGGAGGAGGACTACCAGCGCGGTGACGCGGCGCTGAGCGCGATGCCGGCCGGTGACACCCCGGGCAGGCGCGCGTCGGTTGCGAAGTACCAGGTCGCGTTCCGCATGACCGAGTAGCGTCGTGCCGAACTAGCGCGGTGCGTCGGCTGTTGGTCGGAACGCTCCGCCCGGCCACGCAGCGCCCAAGTAGGGCTCGATCGGCGGCCCTGAGGGGGGACGTCGACGAAAATGCTCGAGTTGGCCGAGGTTCGAGCCTGCCTCACCGGCGTCCTTCAGCACCGGGAGGACGACGCCGAGCGAAGTGGCGACGAGGATGATCACGACGAGCAGCGGCGTGTCGACCTGCCCGCCGGCCGCGAGCGCCAGCGCGACCACGACCGCAATCGCGAACGAGACGACGAAGCCGCTGCCGGCGGCGCCGAGTTGGCGGCCACGGAGGCGGTCGACATCGATTTCGAGGCCCGGCAAGGAAGAGCAGGAATGCGAGCCCGACGAGCCCGAGCACACGCACCGGCTCGTCGACCTCGACCCAACCGAGCCCTGCCGGCCCGATCGCGATGCCGGCGACGAGCGCGAGCACGACCGCGGGCAGCCGCAGCGCCGGCGCCAGCCCGAGCAGGAGAGGGGCCGAGAAGGCGACGACCGCGACGACGACGACGGGGTTCGTAAACTCGAGCTCGGCCATACAGCTTCGTCAACCGAACTGCGCCTCGTTACGCGTAACGCTGAGACCGGTACTGCGACAGACGCAGCATGACCACGGCGCAGCTCATCGATCTCGGCTCGCCCGAAGCAATGCAGGTGCTCCGCTGGAGGTCGAGTTCTACCGCCGACCTCGTCACGAACTGGTTGCCGTCCGGTTCAACGGCCGCACCGAGCTGGTTCCGATGGATTCCCTTGTCGTTGAGAGCGCCTCGAGGCAAGAGGAGCGGCCCTCGCTCGCCTGAAACCTGGTCTGCATGAGCAGAGATTCCCAGCGCCCAGGGGCTTTCTTTGCATGTCGGTTCCGGTCGTCGCTTGTAAGTAACCGCCTTTCTGAGCCTCAACGCAGACCCATTTCCGAACGCGTGATGCACGGGTGATGCACGCGGCTCAACCGCGTCAGCGTCATTAAATGGGAAAACCCTGCAAATCGCAGGGTTTTCCTTTAGCAGGCCTGTAAGCCGGATTCTGTCGAGGGTGACCATCCCTCTAGGCCATCGGTTTCCCGGTGGCTCGAGCGGCGTACCCGGCTCCTACGCGGGCAGCGTGTACGGAGCCTGTTTCGCCTTGCACCGGACGGGGTTTGGCTAGCCGTCGTGTCACCACGACGCTGGTGGGCTCTTACCCCACCTTTTCACCCTTACCTTCGGCGTCTCCGGAGAGTCTTTCGCCGCCGGCGGTCTCCTTTCTGTGCCACTTTCCGTTGGCTTTCGCCACCTGGGATTTCCCCAGCGTCCTGCCCTTCGGTGTCCGGACTTTCCTCGAGCCCTCGCGGGCTCGCGGTCACCCGGCCTGCGAGCTCAATTGTAGCCGCGATCCCGCGGCTTTTCCTGCGCCCAGCTCCGATCCGCACTCCGGGCAGAAGATCGCGCTGCCGCGGCGCATGACGAACTCGCCGCAGACGAGGCACTCGAGGCTCACGCCTCGCAAGAGAGCGTTCAGCTCCTGTTCGAGTGTCCGGTTCAGGGATTCCACGGCGCTCACAGCTTCCGGAAGACCCCCGTGACGGCACCGAGGATCTGGACGTATTCCGCGTAGATCGGATCGAGCGAGTCGTTCTCGGGCTGCAGGCGCACGCGGCCGCCCTCGCGGAAGAACCGCTTCACGGTCGCCTCTGCCTCGTCGGCCCTCTCGTCCTGCCCGGCCAGCGCGACGACGATTTCGCCGTTCCGCGCGTCGGGCTGGCGGTGGACGACGACGATGTCGCCGTCGAGGATGCCCGCATTGATCATCGAATCGCCCTTCACGCGCAGGAGGAACTCCTCGCCGTCGCCTCGCGCAAGCATGTCGGGCACCGCGAGGTACTCCTGGACGTTCTGGTCCGCGAGCAGCGGGCTACCGGCGGCGATCTCGCCGAGGAGCGGCAGGCGATGCACGTCCTCGGCCGGCTGCGACCTGATCGCGGTCGGTCAGCTCGAGGGCGCGCGGCTTGGTCGGGTCGCGCTTGATGAGCCCCGCGCGCTCCAGGTTCGCGAGGTGCGCGTGGACGGTCGAAGGGGACGCAAGGCCGACGGCCTCGCCGATCTCGCGCACGGTCGGCGGATAGCCGTGGGCGTCCAGGTACGACGTCAGAAAATCGAGAATCTGGCGCTGCCGCTCGGTTAGCACTGGGCCTCCTTCCGCGAACATGTGTTCGATAGGCTAGCTCGCCCAGCCGGACGGCGTCAAACATATGTTCGCGTGCAGACCGGCGTCAGGCACGCGCTTCGAACGGAGACGAGCCGCGGCCGAGACGCGCCGGCGCACGTCCATGCGCTGGAGAGGACTTGAACCTCGCACGCCCGGCTATTAACCCCACAAGGCCCTCCAACCTTGCGCGTCTACCAATTCCGCCACCAGCGCGGCGCGGCGCAGTGTAGCCGTGCGTTAACCACGGGGTCTGCACGGCCCTCACCTTGCCGAATCCGCACCAGCCGCGAGCGGTGCTGCGCCGATGAAGCGCTCTGCGAACGGCGGTCGAGGCGGCGCTCGGCGCGGGCGCGTCCTACGCGGACGCGCGCGCGGTCCTGACGCGCCGCCAGCACGTCGTCACGAAGAACGGCCAGGTGGACGACCTCTCGCGACGGCGAGAGCGAGGGCATCGGCGTCCGCGTCCTCGTCGACGGCGCCTGGGGATTCGCCGGCGACAGGCGGCTCGACGAGGCCGGTGCCCGCGACGCGGCCTCGCGCGCGTCTGCATTTGCGCGCGCCGCGCCGAGCCGAGACGGCCGGCAGCTCACGCCGATCGAGCCCCAGCAGGGCCGGTACCAGACACAGGTCGAGCGCGACCCATTCGACGTCCCGCTCTCGGAGAAGATCGACCTCTGCCTGCGCGCCGAGGAGGGCATGCGGCAGCCGCAGATCAAGGTCACGCAGGCGATGGTTCGCGCCCAGCGCGAGGAGAAGGTGCTCGTCTCCTCAGAGGGCAGCTCGATCGAGCAGGTGCTCGTCGAGTGCGGCGGCGGAATCGACGCCTATGCCGCCGAGGGCGACCAGCTCCAGATCCGCAGCTACCCGAGCCAGCACTCCGGCGCCAGCGGCCAGGGCGGCTGGGAGTACGTCGAGTCGCTCGGCCTCGACCGCGAGGCGCCGCGCGTCGGCGAGCAGGCCGTCGCGCTCCTGACTGCCGACGAGTGCCCGCCGGGGCGCATGACGGTCGTGATCGACTCCGAGCAGATGGCCCTCCAGGTCCACGAGTCGGTCGGCCACCCGACCGAGCTCGACCGCGTCTACGGAACCGAGGCGGCCTACGCGGGCACGAGCTTCCTCAAGGCCGGCGACCTCGGCTCGCTGCGCTACGGCTCGGACCTGATGAACATCACCGCCGACTCGACCACGCCCGGCGGGCCTCGGCACCTTCGGCTTCGACGACGAGGCCGTCCCCGCCCGGCGCGAGGCGATCGTCGAAGGCGGCGTCCTGAGCGGGTTCCTGACCTCGCGCGAGACGGCGGCGAAGCTCGGCGCGGGCCAGGGCGGCTCGATGCGCGCCGAAGGCTGGAGCCGCATGCCGCTCGTCCGCATGACGAACCTGCACCTCGAGCCGCACGAGGGCACGCTCGAGGACCTTCTGGCCGACGTCGACGACGGCCTCTTTCTCGAGACGAACAAGAGCTGGTCGATCGACGACAAGCGCCTCAACTTCCAGTTCGGCACGCAGATCGCCTGGGAGATCAAGAAGGGCAAGCTCGGCCGCATGCTCCGCGACGCGACGTACACGGGCAACACACCCGTGTTCTGGGGCTCGATGGACGCCGTCGGCGGCCAGGAGTCGTGGGTGCTCTACGGGCTGACGAACTGCGGCAAGGGGCAGCCCGGGCAGTCGGCGCACGTCTCGCACGGCGCGGCACCGGCTCGGTTCCGCGACGTCCAGGTCGGCGTCAAGGCGTGAAGACGCTCGAGCTCGCCGAACGGGCCTTGCAGGCCGCCGAGGGCGACGAGGCCGAGGCTCTCGTCCACGCCGAGCACTCGGGCGTTGCCCGGTTCGCGAGCTCGGAGGTCCACCAGCCGACCCTGATCGACAACAAGGGGGTGCGGCTGCGGATCGTTCGCGACGGCAAGGTCGGGTCCGGCGTACACGAACCGGGTCGACGACGAGGGGCTCGCGGAGCTGGCACGTCGTGCCGGCGAGGTCGCGGACAGCGCGCGGCCCGATCCGCTGTTCCCGGGCCTCGCGCCTCCGGCCGACCTACCGGCGGTGAACGGCTACGACGAGGAGACAGCCGCGCTCGGAGCCGACGATCAGGCCCGACTCGCCGCGGCGGCAATCGAGGGCGCCGGCGACTTCGGTCTCTACGGCTACTTCACGAGCGGCGTCACCGAGCTCGCGGTCGCATCGACGACCGGCGTCCGCGACCACCAGGCGATGACGGACGCGGTCTGCCTCTGCCTGGCCGCCGTCGACGGGAAGTCAGGCTGGGCCGTGCGAACTTCGAGCCGCGTGGGCGACCTGACGCCGGCCGAGCCGGCCGAGGAGGCCGCCGCCAAGGCCGCGCGAACCGGCGGCGCGCAGCAGATCGAGCCCGGCCCGTACCGGGCCGTCCTGGAGCCCTACGCCGTCGCGGAGCTCCTCACCTGGTTCGCCTACGACAGCTTCAGCGGGCTGGGATTCATCGAGGAGCGGAGCTTCCTCAACGGCCGGCTCGGCGAGCAGGCAATGGACGACAAGGTCTCGATCAGCAGACGACGCGCTGGACGAGCGCGGGCTGCCGAAGGCGTTCGACTTCGAGGGCGTGCCCAAGCAGCAGGGTGCAGCTCGTCGAGGACGGGGTGCTGAAGGGCGTCGTGTGGGATCGCGAGACGGCGGCCCGCGCGGGCGAAGGCGTCGAATCGACCGGTCACGCGCCGCCCGATGCGTGGAAGTACCTCGGGCCGCAGCCGTTCGCGCTCTCGATGGAGGGTGGCGAGGCGGGCTCCTACGACGAGCTGGCCGAGCTCGTGGGCGACGGCATCTACGTCACGCGCCTCCACTACCTGAGCATCGTCCAGCCCCGCGAGGGCATCCTCACCGGGATGACGAAGGACGGCACCTTCCGCATCCGGGACGGGAAGGTCGCGGAGCCGCTCGTCAACCTCCGCTTCACGGTCGCTCTGCCAGACGTCCTCGCCGACGTGCCCGGCCTCACCCGCGACCCGATGCTCGTCAACCTGAACGAGCTCTACGACGACCGCTATCCGTTCGCCGCGCGCGTGCCGGGCATCGCGACCGCGAAGTTCAACATCACGGGCACCGGCTCAGGGCCCGGCCTCTAGTCGCGCAGCCGACGCCGCCGCTAGAGCGCGTCCGGAGCAGGCTTATTGGCGGTGTCGTCGCGCCTCTGGAGTCCGCGCTCTCTTGCGCTGTCAACGGATTCTCGGCCGGATCCGGCGGTTGGCATTTGTAGTCCTGTGGAGGCGATGATGGCGGGGCTGGTCGGCGGCCAAGGATGGAAGACAAGTTGGAGAAGCGAGATGACACTGCCGGCCGCTCGCGATGTATGCGGCGGTCTCGCCGTCGATGGGGAAGCTGTCACGGCCGAGCCTGCGATTCCTGATGGAGCTCGCGAATGTCCGCCTGGGCGTCTGGGTTCCCAACCCGAGACGGCTCGACTCGTTCGCCAACACACGCGCGACGTATCGCAAGGAAGTGGCCCAGGGCATGCGGGCCACGTGTCGGGCGGCGGTCACACGCGTCGCGGCGATGGACGAGGATGACCGCACTGAGGCTCGTGCGCGCTCGAAGAGCAAGCGGCCGCGCCCGAGGCCTCGGCCTCGTTACCTCTTGAAGGAACTGCTGGGCTAGGAACTCCGTGAACGACAAGTACCTCTACGTGAGCGACGGCAGGAGCGCTACGAGAACCTCGGCCTCGTCGAGCTCCTGCGGTGGGGTGCATGAACATCTACTGCTTCGACGCGAGCGGCGGTGCGAGCATCGAAGAACCTCGGCGACAGCGCTCGCACTCGCCCGAAGCGAGCTGGGAGTGGAGATCACATTCGATCGGAAGGTACCTCGAGTCCCTTCGGGAGAAGGGCGACCGGACCAGTTCGCGGACTGCGCGTGTGCAGTCGGCAGGATCCGGTACACGCGTCCGGCGGTGATCGGCGAGCCGCAATTGGGAATTGAACCTGAGGTCAAGGAACAGCCGGGCCTGAGCCAGGATGGCTACCTGGTCTATGCGCCGACGGTGATCACCTCGGATGACGCCGTGGGACGATGCACGCGCTCCGGGAGACCAGACGCTGCCTTCCCGCACCACTCGACCGTCGACCAGCTCTTCACCGACCAGAAGTTCGAGGCCTACCGCGTGCTCGGCCGGCATGCTGCTCTCAAGGCGATGAAAACGATGGACGAGGCGCTGGCGGCGCCCGTGGCTTCGGACGGCGGCGACGCTGAGGAGCGGGAAACGGGCGACGTCCGCGAAGCTCTCGCGAACCTTCTCCGGGCGCTGGGATCCTGAGCCGGCGCGATCCGCTACTAGCGACTTAAAGACACGCGCGAGTAGTCGACGACGCCGAGCTCGTCCATGCGCCAGCCGTGGACTCGCGGTGAGACGAGGCGGGCTTCGGCGACCCAGCCGAGCGGGACGACATCGTCGGGTCGAGCAGTGATCGCGCTGCTGGGGATCGCGCGAACGAAGCGCATGTGCGCGTTCCGGCGCTCCCGGTTGCAGTCGAATCGGAAGCCCGAGCTGCCGCCACTCGGCCCAGACGAGCTCGGCTGCCTCGACGAGCTCCGGCCGGTCGGCCACGCCCAGCGTCAGGGGGCTCGGCGACAGGCCGCGGATCGAGCCGCGCGCCGCGCGGGCATCGGCAGGGCTCGTCGGCTCACACCGGGCCGCAGGCCGTAGGCAGGCGCGGCCACACGCTCGCTGATCAGCGCCTGGTACTCGCCGCGGGGCACAGTCAGCCGATAGACCCGGCGCATGGCCGGCGAGAGACCTCGCGGCAGCACGACGACGTCGATCCCCTGCAGCGCGCGGGCTCGCAGGGCGGGACTGAGAGTCGGATGCGCCTCCATCGCTCTGATTTCGCCCTGCGGAACGGGTGCCTCGTCGAGCTCGCCCCGGCGAAAGGCTTGCAGGGCCGCGTACGGCTCCATCCGCCGGAAGACCACGGTCAGCCCGGGCCGTCTGATGACGACGCGGTCGGCGGAGCGGCGGACGAGCCGGAACTGCCCGGCCAGCGCGCGCTTGATCGACTCGTCGCCTAAATCAGGGTCCAGCGCGACCCGCAAGATGTGCGCGGGTCCGGAGCGCGGCAGGGGCTCGGCGCGCTTCTCCCTTTCCGAGTGGCAGCCGGCGAGCGCGACAGCGGCCAGCGCCGTTACTAGGCGAGCATCCGGTACAGCAGGGACCGTGTTGATGAAGAAGACGACCGAGACCGCGATCGTGAGGCGGCTCAGGTTGCGCTCGACGATGTGCGTTCCGCCCTGCGACTGCGGGACGTAACCCATTCCGGCCATGCCGGTGTCACGCCCGGAGTGCATCAGGATCAGCCCGATGAGCGCGAGCGAAACCATGAAGTGGAAGAAGACGAGGATCTGGAGCACGGTCTAGATGAGGATATCAACGGCTACCCTGAGTGCCATGCCGCAGTCCCGATACCTCCTCGTAGTCGGCGCGGCACTCGCTCTCCTAGCGCCTGCTTCGGCCGCAGCCGGACACGTCCCGAGCAACCTGACGCCCGGGTTCCACGTCCCGCAGGCGGCACCGTTCGGCTCGTTCTCGCCGACGCTCTCAGCCTCACCCACGGCGGCTTCGGCCGGCCGCTCCGTCGAGGTGCTCGCCAACGTGAATCCGCGCGGGGACGTCAACGGCAACATCTGGGTGCACCGCGATCACGCGTACATGGGCAGCTACGGCAATGCCCAGTCGAGCTGCAAGAGCGGCGTCAGGGTCTACAGCCTGCGGAACCCCAAGCGGCCGCGACGGGTTGCAACGTTCGCTAATGCCGAGCGGCGCGCTCGACGGCACCTACCCCGACCAGGTGCGCATCAAGACCGTCCGCTCGGCTGCTTTCACCGGCGATCTCGCCGCGGTCGGCCTCCAGCGCTGCCGGGCTCCCTTCGATGCGAGCGGAGGGACGCGTGGGTTCGCCCTCTACGACGTCAGCCGCCCCGCGCGCCCACGGCTGCTCTCGATCGTGAACACGCTTCCGGTCGTGGGCTCGCACGAGCTCTGGCTACAGGCCGTGGGCGACCGCGCATACGTGTACACCGCGATCCCGCGGGCCGAGCTCCGCGGCTCGCCCGACGGGATCACCCCCGCCAACCCCGACTTCCGCATCTACGACGTCTCCGATCCAGCGCATCCGGTCCAGGTGGGCCAGTGGGGAATCTGGGCGAACCTGGGGATCAAGCCGAACTTCAACGAGTTCGTGCACTCCGTGATCACGAACGCAGCAGCGACTCGCGCTTACCTCTCCTACTGGGAGTACGGGACGGTGATCCTCGACATCTCCGAATCCCTCTCGCCCGCAACACGTCTCGACACTGCGCGACCCGGCGCAGCTGGAGCTGCCCCACGCGCACTCCGCGTGGCTCACTCCGGACGAGAAGGTGCTGGTCGAGACCCAGGAGTTCGGACGATTCTTCAACTTCAGCGGGACCGGATACCCCCGGCTGTTCGACATCTCAGACGACCGCAGTCCTGCGCTGATCGGCCGCTACGTGCTTCCGGGAGCTTCGATCGAGCACCGTCCACGACCCGAAGATCGTCGGCAGGCGCGCGTACGTCTCCTGGTACGACTTCGGAGTGCTCGTGCTCGATCTCACGCGCCCCGGCTCGCCGCGCGCGGTGGCGCACTTCCAACCGGGGGCCGGACGGAACTCGGCGAACCCGTGGTGCCCCGTCTGCACGTTCGTCTGGGGCGCCTTTCCGAACCGCGATTACTTCGTCGCCACCGACATGAACACCGGGCTCTGGGTCGCGAAGATCCGCTGCGTCGTGCCCAGGGTCCGCGGGTTGCTCCTCGCCGACGCGCGCGCCGCGCTCAGCGCGATCCGATTGCCGGACCGGAAGGGTCGCCAGGAAGCAGGCAGGCGCCTCGAGGCGCGGGCGCGTGCTCACGCAGAAACCGCGGGCAGGCTCGAAGCCGGGCTTCCCGTCAGCCGTGCGCCTCGTCGTCGGCGCTTAGCGCCGACCGAGGTCGAGGATCGCGTCGACGAGCTGCGGCCCGACGCGGTCCTTCGTCAGATAGGCGGCGGCGCCGGCCTGCCTGGAGCGGTCGATCTCGGCGGGGACGTTCGAACCGGTCAGCATCAGAATGCATGCGTTTGGAACGCGCTCGCGGATGCGCCGCGTCGCCTCGATGCCGTCGACGAGCGGCATGCTGATGTCCATCAGCGTCACGTCGGGAGAGAGCGCAGTGGCGAGGTCGACGGCCTCGAGCCCGTTCTTCGCTCTCCCGACGACGGCAATCCGTTCGTCGAATGCGAGCAGGGTCTCGACCACCTCGACGAACAGAGGCTCGTCGTCCACGATGAGGACGCGAACAGGATCGAGCTTGGGTTGGGTGGCGGCTTCCATGGTTACTCTCTCCCGGAATGGATCAGGCCGAAGCCCGAGAGCGTATTCAGAAGCTACTCGTTACCGGAGACAACCGCATGAAACAAGGGGTGTCGACCGAGAAGGCACGCGGAAGCTACGAGCAGGCACTGGAGGTCGCGCGCGAGGCAGGACTCGAGGAAAGCGTGCGTCCGCTCGTCGAGCTCAGGCTCGCCGATCTCGAGCGGCTGTCTCGAGAATCGCCTCGATCTTCTCCGCCTGACGCCTGAGGTCATGCTCGGCGGCTGCAGCCCGAGCCTCTTTGTTCGGGACCGGTAGCTCGGCCGCCCGGCGCAGGCCGTCGGCCAGAGCCGCGGTGTCGAGTGGGTCGACGAGAACGCCGGCCTCAGCTGAGACGAACTCGGGAGGGCCGCCGACACGCGTTGCGACGACGGAGCGCTCCATGGCCATCGCCTCGAGAAGCGCCTGGCCGAAGGGCTCGATCGTCGAGGGCTGGCAGAGCACGTCGGCGGCTGCGATGTAGCCCGCGACCTGATCGTGCGGGACCCGTCCCACGACTTCGACACCCGGCCTCCCCTCGAGCCGCGCGCGTAGCGGCCCGTCCCCGACGAAGACGAGCCGACCCCGGCCCAGGCGCTCGAAGGCCTCGGCGAGCCGAACGACGTTCTTCCGCTCGGTCAGGCTGCCCACGCAGACGAAGACCGGTCCGTCGCCGTTCCTCGCCGCAGGCGCAAACAGCTCGAGGTCGACGCCGCAGTCGACGACGTGCGTCTTGCCCTTCGCCTCGGGGATCTTCAGCTCGAGCTCGCGGCGCAGGTAGTCGGAGACGGCGATCAGCGCGGAGGCGCGGCGGACGACGAATCGCGTCGCGGCGGCGATTCCGGGGTAGGCGCCGATGTTGCGGACGTCGCGCCCGTGGGCGGTGACGACCAGCGGCGCGCGGGTGGCGACCGCGGCGGTGAACCCGGTCGGGACCAGGAAGTGCGCGTACACGACATCCGGGTCGAAACCGCCTCGCGACGCGGGCGGTCTCCGCTGCCAGACGGAAGTGCCGACGCTTCCCGCCGGAGCGCGCGTTCAGCACCGCGCGCTCGATCTCATGCCCCCGATCGGCGAGTGCGCGCTCGACCTGAGCGACGAACGTGCCCAGATCGGGGTCGTCCGGCCCCGGGTACATCTGCGAGACGAGCAGGATTCGCAACTTGGTTGGCTACGGCGAGTGCTGCGAGTCGTACGTGCCGAACACCTCGCGCAGCTCGTTCGAGATCTCTCCGACCGTGCAGCCGAGCCGTAGCGCCTCGCGCATCGGAGGAAGCAGGTTCTCGTCGCCCTCGGCGACGCGCTTGACCTCGGCGAGCGCCGCCTGAGCCTTCTCCTGATCCCGTTCGGCCCGAACGCGCTCGGTCCGCTCGATCTGGCGCTTCTCCGCGGCCGGGTCTAGCCGGTACAGCTCGATCGGCTCGGATTCGTCCTCCTCGTAGCGGTTGACGCCGACGATCACCTTCTCGCCGGCTTCGACCGCGGCCTGGTGCTGGAACGCCGCCTCTTCGATCTCCCGCTGCACGAATCCCTGCTCGATAGCCTGTACCGCTCCGCCCAGCTCGTCGATCCGCTCGATCAGCTCACGCGCGCGGTCCTCGAGCTCCTTCGTGAGCGACTCGATGAAGTACGCCCCTCCGAACGGATCAGCCGTGTCGGTGCCGCCGGCCTCGTGCGCGAGCAGCTGCTGCGTGCGAAGTGCGATCTTCGCCGAGCGCTCGGTCGGAAGAGCCAGGGCCTCGTCGAACCCGTTCGTGTGGATCGACTGCGCTCCGCCGGCTACCGCGGACAGGGCCTGAATCGCCACCCGCACGATGTTGTTCTCCGGCTGCTGTGCAGTCAGCGTCGAGCCCCCGGTCTGCGCGTGGAACCGCAGCGCCAGCGCTTTCGGGTTCGTGGCGCCGAAGCGGTCGCGCATGATCTGCGCCCAGAGCCGGCGGGCGGCCCGGAACTTGGCGACCTCCTGGAAGAAGTGGTTGTGCGCGTTGAAGAAGAACGAGAGCCGCTCGCCGAACTCGTCGGGCGAGAGGCCCGCGTCGACGGCGGCCTGGGCGTAGGCGATCCCGTTCGAGAGCGTGAACGCGAGCTCCTGGACGGCCGTGGAGCCCGCCTCCCGGATGTGGTACCCGGAGATCGAGATCGTGTTCCACTTCGGCAGCCGTTCGTTCGCGTAGGCGAACAGGTCCGTCGTCAGCCGCATCGAGGGCCGCGGCGGATAGATGTAGTTCCCGCGCGCGCAGTACTCCTTGAGGATGTCGTTCTGAACGGTGCCGCGCAGATCGGCGCCGGCGACACCCTGGCCCTCGGCGACGAGCTCGTAGAGCAGCGTCAGCAGCGCGGCCGGCGCGTTGATCGTCATCGAGGTCGAGACGTCCTTCAGCGGGATGCCGTCGAACAGGAGCTCCATGTCGGCGAGCGAGTCGATCGCGACGCCGGTCCGCCCCACCTCCCCTTCGGCGCGCGGATCGTCGGAGTCGTAGCCGAGCTGGGTGGGGAGGTCGAAGGCGACCGAGAGGCCGGTCTGGCCGCGATCCAGCAGATAGCGGAACCGCTGGTTCGTCTCCTCGGCCGAGCCGAAACCCGCGTACTGGCGGATCGTCCAGGGCCGGCCGCGGTACATGTCGCGGTACGGGCCGCGCGTGTAGGGGAACTCGCCGGGGAGCTCGAGCTCGCCCGGGACGTCCTCTTCGCCGTAGACCGGCTTGATCTCGATTCCAGAGTCGGTCTCTCGGCCGCCCTCGGTCGTCGCCACAACCTCAATCTACGTGACCTGCGAGAAAAGGAAGAGCCAGGCCTGCGCTGTGGGCGCACGACCTGGCTCGAGACTCACCGGATCAGCAACACGTGGAAGGAGAGGGCGGGCCCGTCGATGGCCGCGGCCGTTGGATTGCAGAGCCTGATAGAGACCGCATCGGTCTGCGCCAACCAGGGCGCGTACATCAAGTTTGACCAGACGGAGTTCACCGGATGGGCGATCACGACGTCGTTGTTTGCGGCTCCCGTGACCGTTGCCGTGTCGGAGCTGCAGAGCCCTGCCGCGATGTTCGGTGGGTCGAAGACGACCGTGGTCGAGACCGCCCCGATGTCTGCCTTTCGGAGCCCTGTGGCCTGCGCCGCATTGATGACCGCGGCGGACGTGACCGCGTCAGCGGCAAGGGACGGAGCCGGATAGGTTCCGGCCAGGCTGCCGCCGGCGGGGCCGCTCGGCGCAGCAGTCCCGGCCGTGGTCGCGGTGACCGCCGTGGTCGCGTTGACCGCGCTCGCCGCCGAAGGCACTTGCCCGAGGCTCGACTCGAGCACGTCGGCGCCTGTGATCGCGTTGTTCTTCACCTTCAGCGAGGTGATCGCGTTGTTCTTCACTTTCAGCGTGGTGACCGCGTTCTTCCTGAGTTGTTTCGCGCCCACGCTGTTCCTCGGCAGGGTGAGCGCGGCGTAGCTCGTCCCACCGAGGGCGACCATGAGTGCAATGCACGCGACGACCATCGCCGGTGACGGCGTGATCCGGCGTAGATGCTTCATGTTCCTCCTCTTATTCGACTAGTGACGACCACCACTCTCCCAGTAGCGTCGGTCGATCAGGCCTACGCTAGGGACGTGCGGATCGCGGTTCGACTATTCGCGGGGCTCCGCGAGCTGGCGGGAACTGGCCACCGGGAGCTCGAGCTGCCGGAAGGCTCCTCACCCGCGGACGTCTGGCCTGCCCTCGGGCTCGGAGACGAGCCGCCGGGCCTGCTCTACGCCGTGAACCGCGAGTACGCCGAGCCCGGTCGGCAGCTCTCCGACGAGGACGAGGTCGCGCTCATTCCGCCAGTCTCAGGCGGCGCAATCCGGCTCGTCGAGGGCCCGCTGGATCTGGAGGCTGTCGTGGCGGAAGCCGCGGACGAGCGTGCAGGCGCGATCGCAACGTTCCAGGGCACAGTCCGCAAGCAGTCGCGAGGCCGCGACGTGATCGCCCTCGAGTACGAGGCCTACTCAGAGATGGCCGAGAAGGTGATTGCGGAGATCGCCGGCGAGGTGCAGGAACGCTACGACCTCTGCGAGGTCGCCGTCGCCCATCGCCTGGGTCGCGTCGAGATCGGCGAGACGAGCGTCGTCATCGCGGTCTCGGCTCCTCACCGCCAGGACGCGCTCGCCGCCTGCAAGGACGTGATCGACGCCCTCAAAGAACGAGTGCCGCTTTGGAAGAAGGAGCGCTACGTGGGCGGCGAGGAGTGGATCGGTCGGGGCTCGTAGAGAACGAGAAAAGGGCCGCCCGGAAGCGGCCCTTTTCCGTTGTCATCGGTTCGTGTTACTTCGAGACGGCTGCGCCGGCCGGTCCCTGCAACGAGCTCGGAGTCGTGCAGATGGCGTACGCGTTGATGGTTTGGGCAGTGCCGCCTCGGTTATCGACGTAGATGCGCCAGGTGTTTGCGTCTTGCGGGTAGGACGCGTTGAGCGACTGTGCGTTCGAGAAGAAGCCGGAAGCGTACCCACCGCCGCCGGTCAACACCTGCCCGGCAGGGCAGTCTACGAACGCCGTCGACTGTGCACCGGCGGGGTTCGGGACGTCCGCGCCGGCGATTCGGGCAATGTTCACGGGTCCCGGTGGGCCCTGTGCACCCGTTGCGCCGGTTGCGCCGGTTGCGCCGGTGGCACCGGTTGCACCCGTTGCACCCGTTGCACCGGTTGCGCCGGTTGCCCCAGCCGGTCCCGCGGGACCCCTCGGGCCTGCTGGACCGCGCCTACCGCGCAGGCCGCGTGGGCCTCTGCGCGGGGTCGCGTTGGAAACGAGCGGAGACGTGCCGGCGAGCTTTCCTGCTGTTGCCTTGAGACTTCCCTCAGCCGCCTGCCCCACCGACGTGGAGCCGAGCGCGGCCACGATCAGCGCCGCGAGGCCAAAGGCGATGCCTAGTCGATTCTTCATATTCCCCTCCCTCTCGAGCAGCCCCACCTCTGGAAGCGACTCATTTGACGGTCCCACCTAGACGGGGGCCCGCATCGTTTTCTTCCGCCGCACGGGTTGCAAGCAGTATTGCGCCCCGGTTTTCGGCGTTCTATGGGCCGTTGGTCCTATCTTTGGATCGGATAGGTCCTAGTGGCCCGTTCTGGAAGATGGAGGAGAGGGGGCGCTCGAGTACGCGCCCCCTCTCGAGGAGATGCTCTGCTAGCGGCGTCCGACCCGCAGGTTGACCCTGAAGTTGACGGCCCGTACTGCGCCGCCCCGCGGGCTCTGGCCGAGCACACGGCCGACACGCCGGGAGCGGACCCTGCGGATCGTGCCGACTCGGCAGCGCCGTGCCCGGATCCGTGACCTGGCCGTTTGCAGCCTCAGCCCGAGCACGTTCGGCACGCGACAGCGCGCCGGCGGTGGGGCCGGAGGCGGCGGAGGTGGCGGCGGAGGCGGAGGCGGCGGAGGCGGAGGTGGCGGAGGAGGCGGAGGCGGAGGCGAGGCGGAGGCGGAGGCGGAGGCGGAGGCGGAGGCGGCGGAGGCGGAGGCGGCGGAGGAGGCGGAGGCGGAGGCGGAGGCGGAGGCGGAGGCGGAGGCGGAGGCGGAGGCGGAGGCGGAGGCGGAGGCGGAGGCGGAGGTGGCCCGACCCCGGTCACCGTGAAGTCGCCGAACATGGTTGCGGGGTGCGCGTCGCACTGGAAGTGATACGCCCCCTCGACGAGCGTGACGACCCAGGTCACCACGCCGCTGGTCTCGACAGCGGTCGTCCGGTCGACGCCGCCCGGTCCCGTGAGGTGGAAGTTGTGGAAGTTCGACTGGTCCTTGATCTCGATCTCGTACGTGCCGGCGCCGATCGTGGTCACCGGATCCCCGTTCGGGTACTTGAGGTCGATGGTCAGGTCTTCGCGAACCGTGCCGATCAGGTCCGCGTCATACGCGGCAAGCGCGTCGACTCGGCCGTAGCCGAAGTGGTTGTTCGGAATCGTGCTGATGCCGCCGCAGAGCGTCGGGCTGTTCGGGACCGTGACGCGCCGGATTGGCGGTGCTCGTCAGCAGCTGCTTGGTCGCGGCGATGTTCCTGGCCAGGTCGGGGCGCGCCGACCAGAGCAGGGCGACGACGCCGACGACGTGCGGGCCGGCCATCGAGGTGCCGCTGAAGGTCGCGTAGGCCGTTCGCTCGCGTTGATCGACGAGCGCACGCTCACGCCCGGGCGCCGAGAGTTCGGCTTCATGCGGCCGGTGCCGTCGAGCGTGACCGGGCCGCGGCTGCTGAAGCCGGCGACGGGTCGTTCGCGCTGTTGATGGCGCCGACCGAGAACGAGGCGGCGTAGATCGCCGGCGGGTCGCTGACCGTGCTGCAGCCCGGGCCGCGCGTTGCCGGCGGAGGCGACGACCAAGATGCCGGCGGCCTCGCGTGTTCTCGACGATCGTCCGCAGCGTGTCGGCTGGCGCAGCCCTCGCTCGGCGGGCAGCCCCAGCTGTTGTTGATCACGTGCGGGCGCTTGCGTCGGGTCGGGGTTCTGGCCGGTCGAGGTCGGTCGGGCGCGATGAACCACTGGAAGCACTCGGTGTAGGTCGCCGGCGTGCCGTTGCCCTGGTCCATGTTGCGGCAGCCGATCCACTTGGCGCCCGGGGCCACGCCGATCTGGTTGCCGCGCGCCGTCGTCGCCGACCGTGGTGCCCGTGGTGTGCGTGCCGTGGCCGTGGTCGTCGCAGGGCGCGGTGGTGTTGGCCCCGCAGATGCCGCCGCCGGTGTGGATGGCGTCGTGCCAGTTGTAGTTGTGGTCGGCGGTCGCGCCGTTCCAGCCGCGGTAGTGGGGCTTGAGCGGCGTTGTGCGTCCAGCGCATGCCGGTGTCCTGGTTGCCGATGACGATGCCCTGGCCGGTGAAGCCCGAGCGCCCAGACCTCGGGCGCGTGGACGTTCGTCGACGCCGGACTCGACCGTTCCGGGCGCGTCGCGCTTGGCCGGCGGTGCTCGTCCTCGATCCAGTTCGACGGGGCGTTCGACTCGATCGATCTTCACGTCCGAGCGGTCGGCCAGGGCCTCGACGAGCGACCTGTCGCCCGTGGCCACGATGATGTTCGCGACCCAGAACGAGCCGGTAGGAGATGTTCCGCGAGGCCAGCATCGAGCGGAGCGGGGCCTGCGTGCGGTCGGCGTGCTCCTTGAGCGTCTTGTAGACGTAGTCAGCCGCGGGCGTCCTGGTTCTTCATCGCCGTGGGCCGCGCTCAGTCCGCCTGGTCGCTCAGGTGGATGACGAACGATGCTTCTCGCCCGCCGGAGGTCTCCTGAAGCACTTTCTGATCGATCTTTTCGTACTTGACTCCGCTGCTGGCGGCGTCGTTCACACCAAGCAGCACAGCGACCCCGATGGCACTGATCGCCAACGCGGTCGCAAGGACGATTCCCCTAGACATACGCAAAGCTCCCCTCCCAGGATCGAAGACGCCCGGCACTTTAGGGCGTTTCGCCGATTGTCACAAGATTTGGCAGAGGTTTCAATACCTTCGGCAACTCAGGCTGGAGTTCGGCGAAACTAGGACGATGAGCGCCGTCGAACATCCGGGCTGGGCCGCCAACCTGATCGCCGCGGGCCAGTTGCAGTCGGGCGAGCACGTGCTCGTCGTCGTCGACGAGCCGCTCGCAGCCTGTGGTTCCGAGCTCGCGGCTGCGGTGCGCGACGCAGGCGGAAACCCTCAACTCGAGTTGTGGGCCGGTGATCGACCCTCTGGCCGCGCCACCACCAGCGATCTCCCAGGCCGCAAGTGGGATCGACCTCTGCTTTTTCCTGTCGCAGGAGCCACGCGCCGGACGAGGGCGGAGCGCGCACGTCGAGCTGCTCCGAGCCGTGACGGAGCACGGAGGCCGCGAGATCTACCTCGGGCTGGTCGACCCGGAGCTGCTGCGCGGCGAGCTCTCCCAGCCGCTGCCCGACCTGGCGAAGCCGGCGCGCACTCTCCTCGGACGGCTCGAGGGCGCCGACGTCGTCCACATCCGTGGGCGAGCAGGCACCGACCTGCGCCTCAAGGTCACGGGACGGCGGTGGCATGACGGATGCGCTACCGCTGAAGGCCGGAGAGATGGCGAACTATCCCGGCGGCGAGGTCTTCACCGCACCGCTGGAGGACGGTGCCGACGGCGTGCTCGTAGCCGACCTGACCGTCCCGTACACCGTCGAGGGGCTCGTCGACGAGCCGGTGACGATCCGCTTCGAAGGCGGTCGTGTCGCAGTCGATCGAGGGCGGTCGCGCGGCGGAGATGCTGAACGCGCTCGTCGAGGAAGCGGGCGAGTCGGGCCGCGTCATCGCCGAGCTCGGCATCGGCCTCAACCCCGCGGTCTCGCCCCGCGGGCACGTGATGCTCGACGAGAAGGCCGCTCGCACCGCCCACGTCGCCATCGGGTCGAACACCGGCCCCTACGGTGGGCGCAACCAGTCCTCGATCCACGTCGACTGCGTCTTCTCGGAGCCGACGATCGAGGTGGATGGGGAGCCCGTCGAGCTCCCCACCCCTAGTAGCTTCTACGACGACGCGACAGCGGTCGCCGCGAACTGGCAGCGATTCGTGCCGGCGATCGAGTACTGCTCGCTCATGAACGACACGGTCACGACGGAGGTGCCGGTCGGGGAGCGATAGACGAGCGTGCCCGCGACGTCGTCGTCTTCGGCCGAGAGGAAGTCGAAGTCGTCGGTGGCGTCCAGATCGTCGTCCTCGCTGTACTGCGCTCCGGCGTCGCTCGTGAACGTGGCGTGAAGGCGCGCGTTGTCGAGCGTCGAGCGAGCGTCGATCGTCGATGTCACCCCCACTCGAGCAGGCGCCGCGCAGGATCAAGCCGCCGAGCGTGAGGAGCGTGGTGGCGGCGGTCGACGACGGCACGTCGTAGTTGATTCGCGTCGCAGGCGGCCCCGCCGTGCCCGGCGGGCCTGCCAGGCGGCCTGCCGGGCCCTGGGCACCTGCCGCCTGGCCCTGTGGCCCGACCGGGCCGGGCCGCCCGGGCTCGCCACGCTCCCCGCGGCGGAGAGGGAGGACGGCCGCGGGGAGCTTGGCGTTTCGCCCGAGCGGCACGAGGCGGCCCGGCTTTGGGGTGCGAGAGGCCTTGATGCCGTTCACGGCGCCGCGTTGCGAGCGAACGAGCTGACCGTGCGGCGCGCGGCCTGCCCGACTGAGGAAACCGTGAGCAGCGAGCAGGACGAGCGCGAGGGCGACGAGCAGGGTGGTGCGCAAGGAGAACCTCCGATCGAGAGTGGTCGTCTCCTGAGTACCGGCCGGCGCGACGCGATGGGCCTCTCCGTTGCAGGTTCGACACGCTTTCGGCCGAAAGGTGACTCGGAGGGCCGGGGGTACCATGAGTCCGTGAGCCAACTGACACCTGAAGAGCGTGGCGAGCTCGCCTATTACGCGGGCTACGAGCCGCCTGAGCCGGTCCGGCACGAGCCCCGGTTCCGCATCCTGCGCAAGCTCGCGACGCCGTTCGTCCTGCTTGGCGCGCTGCTCCTGAAGTTCAAGTTCATCTTCCTCGCGATCTTCAAGTTCAAGATCTTCACGACCTCGGCGACGATGCTCGTCTCGGTCGCGGCCTACACGCTGATCTGGGGCTGGAAGTTCGCCGTCGGCTTCGTCGCTCCTCATGTTCGTCCACGAGATGGGCCACGTGCTCGAGGCGAAGCGGCAGGGCATCCCGGTCAGCGCGCCGATCTTCATCCCCTTCCTCGGCGCGGCGATCATCGCTGAAGGAGGCTTCCCGGAACGTCTGGGCCGAGGCGCAGGTCGGCGGCGGCGGGCCGATCCTGGGCAGCTCGGCGCCGCGGCCGTCTGGATCGCCGGCGAGGCCTACGACTCCGAGTTCCTGATCGCGCTCGCGTTCATCGGCTTCTTCCTCAACCTCTTCAACCTCCTGCCGGTCGTCGCCGCTCGACGGCGGGCGCATCGCCGCCGCGCTCCATCCCGCGCCTGTGGATCGTGGGCCTCGTCGGCCTCGCCGGCCTCACCTTCCTGGCGCCGAACCCGATCCTGATCCTGATCCTCGTCTTCGGGCGTCCTGGAGCTCTGGAACCGCTGGAGGACGCGAACGAGCGTGGCGGAGCTCGAGGCTACTACAAGCGTCGAGCCGTGGCAGCGCGCGGTCATCGCCGGTCGTCTACCTCGGGCTGGCGATCGATGCTCGCCGCTGGCGATGAGCGCGACGCACATCGAAAAGGACTTCTAGGCCACGGTGGAGGACAAGCAGCTCTTTTCGAGCACCGACCGCGCGCTCCCGGAGAAACTCCTGTCGATCGCCGAGGAGTTCCGGGCGGGATTCGCAGCAGTGGAGCAGCATCGACCGCCCCGCGGTCTCCATCTTCGGCTCGGCGCGGCTCGGCGAGGACACCCCGGCCTACCAGGCGGCACGAGCGGTCGGGCGGCACTTCGCCGAGCGCGGCTGGGCTGTCATCACGGGCGGCGGGCCGGGCATCATGGAGGCCGCGAATCGCGGCGCGAAGGAGGGCGGCGGGCTCTCGATCGGGTTCAACATCGAGCTGCCCGCACGAGCAGGGGCCGAACCCCTACCTCGACATCTCGTACACGTTCAAGCACTTCTACGCGCGCAAGGTCTGCTTCGTGAAGCCGGCGGAGGGCTTCGTCATCTTCCCCGGCGGCTTCGGGACGCTCGACGAGCTCTTCGAGGCGCTGACGCTGATCCAGACCGGCAAGGCCGAGAACTTCCCCGTCGTCCTGTACGACACCGACTACTGGGGGGAGCTGCTCGCCTGGATCAGGAGCGAGCTGCTCGCCGACGGGATGATCTCGCCGGAGGATCTCGACCTCCTGCACGCCACCGACGACCCGATCGAGGCCGCGGAGGACGTGATCGAGCACTACGAAGCGCGCAGCGCCGCGGTACCGGCGGCGTCCGAGAAGGCGGATGCGCAGTGAAGCTGCGCGATCTGCCATCGGTGGACGAGCTCGCGCGCGGCAGCGACGACCCGCTCGCGGTCGAGGCCGCCCGTACGGTGCTCGCGCGCGCGCGCGAGGAGATCCAGGCCGGGGCCGATCCCGGGGATCTCGGTCAGCGGTTCCAGGCCGAGCTCGAGGGCGCACGGGAGCCGCGTCTGCGGCGCGCGCTGAACGCGACCGGCGTCGTCGTGCACACGAATCTCGGCCGCGCACCTCTGGCGGAGTCGGCGCTCGAGCGCGTTCGCGAAGTCGGGCGCGGCTACTCGAACCTCGAGTACGACACGCAGGCCGGGAGTCGCGGCTCCCGCCAGGACCACGTCGCGGGCGTGCTGCGCCGGCTGACCGGGGCCGAGGCGGCGCTCGTCGTCAACAACAACGCGGCCGCGGTGCTGCTCGCGCTCGCGGCGCTCGCCGAGGGCCGCGAAGTGGTCGTCTCTCGCGGCGAGCTGATCGAGATCGGCGACGGCTTCCGGATCCCCGACGTGCTCGCCCGCTCCGGCGCACGCCTGGTCGAGGTGGGGACGACGAACCGCACGCGCGCCGCCGACTACGAGCGCGCGATCGGCCCGGAAACGGCTCTGCTCCTGCGCGTGCACCAGTCGAACTTCCGCGTGGTCGGCTTCACCGAGCTGCCGACGGTCTCCGACCTCGCGAAGGTCGCGCGGACGACACGAGCTTCCGCTCGTCGACGATCTCGGCTCGGGCGTGCTGGCGCGGATCGAGGACGAGCCGTCGGTGGCGGACAGCCTGGCCGCCGGAGCCGACCTCGTCTGCTTCTCGGGGGACAAGCTGCTCGGCGGCCCGCAGGCCGGGATCGTCGTCGGGCGGGCCGACCTGGTCGAGCAACTGCGGCGCCACCCCCTGCAGCGCGCCGTTCGCGCGGACAAGCTGACCCTCGCCGCGCTGGAGGGCACGCTGGCGCTCTACCTCGATCCGGAGCGCGCCGCGCGCGAGGTTCCGGTCCTGCGCATGGTCGGCGAGGACGCCGGCGTCGTGCGCGCGCGTGCGGAGCGTCTGGCCGGAACCGTGGGCGGCGAGGTCGAGGAGACGGTCGCCCGAGTCGGCGGCGGCGCGCTGCCGCTGGCCGAGCTGCCGAGCTTCGCCTGCGCCGTCGAGGAGGAGCTCGCAACGCCGCTCCGTCAGGGCGAGCCGCCGGTGATCGGCGTCGTTCGCGACGGCCGGCTGCTGCTCGACTGCCGCACGCTGAGCGATGCCGAGATCGAAGAGGTGTCCGAGGCAGTCGTGTCCGCCCGGGGCTCCTCCTCGGACTCGGTACCGCCAACCTCCTCCCCACCGCGAGCCTAACGAGGAAGATCGCGCACGTGGGTGCCGAGATCGTGCCGAGTCTGTGCCTCGGGACGGCCGGCCACATCGACCACGGCAAGACCTGGCTCGTCCGGGCCCTGACCGGGAAGGACACGGACCGCCTGCCCGAGGAGCAGGAGCGCGGGATCTCGATCGACCTCGGCTACGCACCGCTCGACCTGCCCGACGGCCGGCGGATCTCCCTCATCGACGTCCCGGGTCACGAGCGGTTCATCCGCAACATGGTCGCCGGCGCGACGGGGATCGACCTCTTCCTGCTCGTCATCGACGCCGCCGAGGGCGCACGCGCGCAGACGCACGAGCACCTCGCCATCCTCCGCCTGCTGGGCATCGAGCGCGGCGTCGTCGCCGTCACGAAGGCTGACGCGGTCGCAGGCCGACGCGCTCGAGCTTGCGGTCGACGAGGCCCGCGAGCTCGTGCCCGGCGCCGACGTCGTCGCCGTGAGCGCCAAGACCGGCGCGGGCCTCGACGAGCTGCGCGCAGCGCTGGCCGCAGCCGCCGACTCGCACGAGCGGCGTCGCAGCTCCCTCCCGACCCGCCTGTTCGTCGATCGCGTCTTCACCCTGCGGGGCATCGGCACGGTCGCGACCGGCACGCTCTGGTCCGGCTCGATCGGCAACGGCGACGAGCTTCGTGTCGAGCCGCGAGGCCTCGACGTCCGCGTCCGCTCCGTGCAGGTGCACGACGAGAGCGTGGAGCGAGCCGTCGCCGGCCAGCGGGTCGCGCTCAGCCTTCCTGGCGTCGAGCGAACGGACTTGGCCCGAGGAGACGTGGTGGTCGCGCCCGGGTCCTACCCCGTGAGCTACCGGCTCGATGTCCTGCTGGACGAGCTGGAGCAGATCTCAGACGGAGCCGATCTCCAGGTTCACCACGGGACCGCAGAGGTCGTGGCGCGCGTCGTCCGCATCGGTCCGCGCCATGCCCAGCTCAGGCTCGCCGAGCCCGCCGTGGCAGCTCGTGGAGACCACGTCGTGCTGCGACGCGAGACAACGGTCGGCGGTGGACGCGTGCTCGACCCTCAGCCGCCTCGTGCCAGCGACCCCGCCTGGCTCGACACGCTCGAGCGAGGCGATCCGGCCGAGATCATCCGCGGGTTTCTGGGCGAGCCGAGGTCGCGAGACGAGATCTCGCACTCGGGCCTCCTGGATCCACTGGACCTCGACGCAGCCGTCGCGGGCCTGGTCGAAGCGGGCGGGCTCTACGCGACACCCGAGTGGCTCGAACAGAGGCGCTCCGCTGCCCGGGTGCTCCTGACCGAGCGTGCGGGACACTCCCCGCTCGACCCGGGCGTGGCCGAAGCCGCCCTGCTGCCGACTCGCGCCGCAGCCTTCCTCTCGCTCCTCGGGGTCGATCGGCGCGACGGGAAGGCGTACCTCCCGGGTGCCCGAGCCGAGCTCGGCGAGAGAACCGGCGCAGGTGAGAAGCTCGAATCTGAGCTCGCGGACGCCGGCGCGCGGGGCGTCAAGGTTGAGGACGACGAGCTCGGAAGGTTCCTGGAAGCCGAGGGGCGGCTCGTGCGTCTAGGCGGCGGTCAGGCGATCGCACCCGCTCACTACGCGCGCGCGCGCGAGACCCTGATCGCCGAGTGCGAGCGCGAAGGGCAGATCACGCTCGCCCGGTTCCGCGACCTGCTCGGCATCTCGCGTCGGCCCGCCCAGCTACTGCTCGAGCGCTTCGACACCGACGGGATCACCCGCCGCGTGGGCGACCAGCGGATCCTCAGACGGTCGACGTTGCCGGACTGAAGCGAACGGCGAAGCGACAGGCGTCGTCCCCGCGATGCATGCAGGTCTCCTCGACGATCGATGTCGTCTCACCGTAGTGCCGGGCAGTTCCCTCGGCGAGTCCGCGAAGCAGCACGCAGAGGCGGCGTGGCGACGAGTACACGATCGAGACGCCGTCCTCGCCGTAGCTCCGTGACGCCGAGCTCCGGCGGCTTGGCCTTCGGGATCGTCGCCCGCACGAGCTCATGGATGCGCGTCTCCACGGTCAAGACGAACTCACGTGCCGACGGGGCAATCGCGAAGAAGGCGGGATAGAGCCGCGTGAACGTGCGCTCGGCGGTGAAGACACCGAAGTCGTGGAGCAGGGGCTCCATCTCCGCGCCTGTGGCCTCGCATGCGCGCCCGAGCAACGCGACGAGCTGCTCGTCGTCGTAGGCCTCGCTGAGGAGGTAGACGTCTCTGCCGAAGACCTGTTCCACGACCTCGGCTCCGTGTGCGGAGGCTGACGAAGTCCCGCAGGCTGGTGAAGATGACCCCGTGCACGAATGAGGGAATCTACCGCCGCTGTACGCTCTCGGCTAGGGAGCGGCACGGGCCCGGTGGCCCAGCTGGTCTTCAAAACCGGTGCGGTCGTGTAACCCACGGCTCGGTAGGTTCGACTCCTGCGCCGCTCCGTTCCCGCGAAAAAGCGCCTGCTAAACCAGATATCTCCCTGGCATAGTGCGGCGATGCTCGGGCTTCGCGTCGTCGCCGCTCTGGTTGTGGCGATCGTGGCTTCGAGCTGCACTCGGTGGCGATGACGACAAGCCGGAGCGCCGGCCCAGCGCACCGGAGACCCCGAACTGCGCGGGTGGTGACCGGCCCGCTGTGCGATCTGCTCCCGTCGGGCGACGACCCGGGAGCGCCGGCCTCGCTCAGAGACGAGCCCGCCGACGTGGCGCTCACGTGGATCCCGGTGGTGACGACGTTCGAGGCCGCCGTGCGCGCCTCGGGGCTGGCCCGTTACCTGCGCAGAGCAGACGGCGTCACGATCCTGGCGCCTACCGACGACGCGTTCGCGGCCGCGTTCGACCGGCAGACGGCTCGACGATCTGCTGCTGAAGCGGAAGACGCGAGCTCCGGGCCCTGCTCGAAGCCCACATCGTCGACGGAAGGCTCTCGCTCAGCCGCCCTACGCAACGCCGGCAAGCGTGACCACGCTCGCCGGCGACACGCTCACGCGTCGCGCCGAAGGGCGCCATGGCGCGGTTCGACAACCGCGCCACGACCGTGTGCGCCGACTACGACGTCGCCAACGCCAGGATCCACGTCATAGACGGCGTCCTCCGCTAGCAGGCTACCCGCTGCGCGTCGACAATCGGCTCCTCTGCCTGCCCGTCGAGCAGCAGCGGGATCAGCCCGCGCTGCGGCTGGTCCATCGGGACCCAGTAGTCGTGGCGCCCGATGCGGTGGGCCACCTTGAAGCCGTGAGCGACGATGCGGTCGCCCACCGGCCTCCCATCCGGTCGCGGCTCCGACCACTGCTGCTCGCTGAGCACGTAGCCGCACGGCGGGGGATCGAGGATCTGCTCCGGCGTGGGATTCTCGTCCGGCGGCGGGCTCTCGCCCGGATGCGGTGCCGGGAAGGCCGGGATCGGATACGAGCCCCGGAACACGATCCGGCCGGTGTTCGAGGTCTGGAACGCGATCGACTCCTCGATCGCCTCGGCGATCTCCGGCCTGATTCGCAAGCTGGTAGTCGAGGAACTGCTGGTACGTGTAGATGGCCGAGTAGGTCTTGCGCCGGCGGTTGTTCGACGCGTTGCCCTCGTTCGGCCGCGTCGTCCCGCCCGCGCTGCGCGCCTCCAGCAGCGAGCCGACCACGCTCTTCAGGCCCATCGTGTTGCGAAGAATCGTCTCCTGGCTGAGCCCGACCGCGCCGCCGCTCTGGCAGCCGTACGGGCAGTACCACCAGCCGTCGGCCGAGCCGTGCTCGTACAGCCAGTCCTCGATCATGCTCTTCGACTCGTCGTGGATCGACTGCGCCACGTTCAGGTGCCGCGGCGGAAGCACAGGCAGGTCGCCGGCCGAATTGTTTCCAAACTCATGCCCGTCGAAGGCCGCCTCCGGCTTGTAGTCGCGCATCATTTGCGACGAATGCGAACGTCTCGGGCTCGCGGATCAGCGAATAGTCGCGGTTCAGGTCCTGGCCGGTGGAGTTGCCGCGCGTGTTGGCAGCGCGACCGTCGCCGTTGATCGTCGGGACGATCAGCACGGTCGTGTGCGACAGAATGTCGAGCGTGCGCGGCGTCGTCGGCGAACGCCAGCTCGCGCGCCATGATCAGGCACGCCTCGCGGGACGACGGCTCGTTGCCGTGCACGTTGCAGTTGATCAGCGCGGCCGTCGAGCCGGCGACCGCCCTCACGTTGCGCGGCGGAGTCGGGTAGCCGATGATGAACATGTTGATCGGCCGGTTCAGGATCGTGCGGCCGATCTCCACGACCCGCACGCGGTCGCTGGCGGCGTCGAGCGCGGCGGTGTAGGCGTACTCGTTCACGTCGCTGGTGAACTGCGCCGCCTGGGTCAGCTCCCACTGCGTGCGCAGGTTCTCCCCGGGCACGTCCGGGTCGCCCCACTGCGGCAGCGTCGTGGCGAACACCGGGTCCGAGAACGGGTGCACAATCGCGCCACTGCGCGCGCGGACCCGCCACCGGAAGCGATCACCGGGGTTGAAGCCGGCATCCGCGAACGTCGGAGAGTCGGGCGTGACCGTGCGGTTGGGCCGCCACACGCCCACGATCACCGCCGGGCCGGTCGGCACGTCGTCCGCATCGACCGGAGTCCGCTCGATCTGGTAGTCGGTCGCGCCTGCCACCGAGTCCCAGCTGAGCGTGGCGAAGCCGTCCGCCTGCTCGACGGCCACGTCGGTGACCTGATCGGCCTCCTGGGCGAGCGCGGCTCCTGTGAGCAGAAACGAGGCGATCAGCCCCGAGGCCAGCACGGCCACCAAACGCAGTCTTCCAGTCACGATTCCTCCCCCGCCGCGTTGACAGCGTCGTCGATCTTAACGCCTCGCCAAAGGAATGGAGGGAGCCCCGGGTGCACCAGGGCTCCCTCCTAGTAGCGCTAGTGCGAGAAGACCTGCAGCTCGGCCGCGCGAACGCGCGTCGCTTGCAGGTTGAAGCCGGGCAGGGTGGTCTCGTCGCAGTCGGTCGAGTTGGCCGGATCGTCGTCCAGGTCGCCCTGGTACGCCGGTCCGCCGGTGCACTGGTTCGTCACGACCGCCAGCCGGACATGGGTCGCCTTCGTCTGCGGAACGTCGAACGACCTCATGATCAGCTCGGGTGCACGCGGTCGCGGCACCCCGGACGGGAACGCGTCGGTCTGGCTCGTGAAGATGAGCCTGAACTGCGAGTTCTGCGAGCAGTCCACGGCACCCTTCGCCTCGCAGGTCCAGATCTGGAACTGCCGGAGGGCCGAGAAGCGGTTCTGGCCGCCCGGGTCGTTCGCGTCGGCGGTGTTGACGCGAAGCATCGCGCTCACCTGGACGCGGCGGACCTGGTGCGTCGCCTTCGATGGGTCGAGGCGCACGGTGACCTGCTTGCCGAGCCACCGGCCCGCTGAGCGAGGCCCAGTTCGTGACCTCGGTGTCGTCGATCAGCTTGTCGAGGTTGACGCCGTCGCCCGAAGCCGTCGCCCCGCTCGCGCTCGAGGCGAGGTTGCGGGACATGTTGACCGGCATGTCACGCACCTGCCCCGGGTTGAACGAGAAGGTGAACCGCTTCGAACCGAAGCCGTTCCCGCGTGCAACGAACTCGTACGTGCCGGGGACGATCGCGAAGGTGTCCGCGAGCGGCGTGGCCGGGTCGGTATCCGCGATCGGCCTGGCCGCGGCCTCGTAGCGGCCGACGAACAGCTGCACGGCGATGCCCGTCCGCCTCGCCGACGGCCTTGAAGGTCACCGTGGCGTTGTCGGCGTGGGCCGACTCGAAGCTCGGCGTCGGGTCGAAATCGGCCGAGCCGCCGCTGGCGGCGCCCGTCCCGAGCCCCCGTCGCGCGAACGTATTCCAGAGGAGCGCCTGGTTCGCGCCCCCGAAGCGGATCAGGTCGGCCGCGAGCATCGCGTCACGCGCGTCGACCATGCTCACCGAGCCGCTGGCCATCAGCAGCCAGGCGTCGAACACGAGCTGTGCCCAGCGCCGGTTCCCCGGGCACTGGGTGACCGGCAGGTCACCTGCGAAGCACGCCTGCTGGAGCCCGATGTCGCCGGCCGGGAACGAGTCGTTGTACGCCTCGATCAGCGCCTGGCGGATGTCGTAATTCGTCGCCGACCAGATCTCGCCGTCAGCGTGCACCTGCGTGCGCTGCGTGCACGTGCCGCCCTGGTTGCAGGCGAAGTCGTAGCCCACGTCCGAGTAGTTGAGCGGGCTCGCGTTCATGCCGTAGTTGCGGATGCCCGCGACCTTGTCGCCGGTGACGTACGGACCGACGGCGAACGGGTTCTCGTCGGAAACCGGGACGAGCGCCTGCGAGTTGAGGAACTCGGCCGCGGCCTGATCCGACCAGCTCTCCCCCATCGCGCCGGCCTGATTCCCCGAGAGGCCCGCGTTCGGCCCGGCGACCATGCGGTTCGAGATCATGTGCGTGTACTCGTGTGCGATCACGGACATGTCGTAGTCGCCGTCGACGCATGGCCCGTAGAAGCTCGCCGGGATCGGCTGCCAGAGGAACATGTTCGTCACCGGCACGATGCCGTCCGGCCGGTGAGAACTGGTTCGCGTTGTCGCGCGACGCGAACCCGGGCGGGCCGCCGACGATGCCGCCGGCCTGAGCGTTACCGTGCTCCGGGTCGTTCTCCGCGCCGCCGCGGCCGAAGTTGAAGGCCTGCGCGTTGAAGGTCGTTTCCGTGAAGCCGAGGTGGTACGACCAGTCGTGCATGCGGTTGTGCATCGCGTGCAGGTTTGCGCGCGCCGCATCGATGTCGTTCAACTGGGGCGACGTGAACGAGGCCGGGTTACAGCGGCTCTCGTACCACTGGTTCGTCCAC
The DNA here is from genome assembly GCA_963771725.1 of uncultured Actinomycetes bacterium. GTDB lineage: Bacteria > Actinomycetota > Thermoleophilia > Gaiellales > Gaiellaceae > VAXT01. The sequence continues at coordinate 48,297 of CAVYUO010000005.1, forward strand.
GGGTACACGTAGTCGCGGGTGGCCGAGTGACGAGTAGTTGACGCCTTGCTGCGTTGCCGACGTTCGAGTTCCACTTCTCCGTCGCCCGCGCGTTGTTGCCGCGGGTCATGGAACGTCGGAGTGCCCGTCGCTGCGTCTGTGTCCCACCCAGCCGGCGACGCGCTGTTTGCGACCACCTTTTCGCACCCCGGCACGGAGGGAGTGATGCTCCAGCACCAGAGGTCGCGGGTGTCGTTCGTCGAGTAGTCGAGCGGCGGATTGGCCGGGAACACCTTCCACGCCGGGTTGTCGGAAGCGTGCTGCACGATGCCGTCGCGCACGAGCAGCGCGCCGTTCTCAGCGTCGATGTAGCTCATCGCGCCGAGCGGGTCCGAGGCCACGACGTCCATGACCAGGACCTCGTAGGCCCGCCGAACGCCGTCCGTCGGCGTCGGCACCCCGACGAGGCGAACGCGCGCCGGGTCGGTGTACCCGTCGACGTTCATCGTGATCCAGCCGTTCTCCTTGCGGATTTTCGAGATGGCGCCGGCCGGCTGTCCCGCGGCCTGGGCCGCGGCGCGTACGGCGTCCTCCGGCGAGAGGACGACCGAGTTGGTCAGCGTCGTGTCGGTTGCCAGAGACGACGACAGGTAAGGCGACCTTGCCGTCGACGACGCCGACGGTTACGAGACCGTCGCGAGCCGCTTCGAGGCCGCCGAACGCCTGGCGAAAGAGCACGGCGCTCCCTTCGCCGATGGACGGTGCAGTTGACGAGCTCGAGCTGGGCAAGCTCATCCGTGCTCAGCCCCAGCAGCTCGCTGTTCCGGCTCAGGTACTCCCGCGCGGCTGCGACGTCGTTGGCCGGCAGGCCCACGGCGAGGTACGTGCCCGGGTGCGGAAAGGGCTCCGGGCGCGCCGAACTTGTTGAACCGCGCTTCGGAACCGGTCTTCACGAGGGCCCGCTGCGTCGCGCTCGGGGCCTTGCGGCCCGTGCGGTTGTCGACGTTCTGGAGCGTGCCCCCCTCGCCTTGAATATTTGGTGGCCCGGCTGTGCTCCCCCCGGGCGTCGCGAATGAGCCGGTCGCTGTCGCGAGAACGATGGCGACCAGCCCGACGGCCGGCAGCAGCCACCGGCCACGGTCCGTGCGAAAACGCACGTGCATGGCGATCCTCCTTCTCCCTTTCCCCCTCTGGGCGGTTCTGCGGGGGCGAGTATCGACCCGGCGACGACTCGGGGTCAAGTTTGGACTGCGCTATTCGCGGCTCGAGGCGGCCCAGAGATTGATGCCGCTCTCGGTGGCATAGCGATCGATCTCGGCCAGCTCGTCGTCGGTGAAGTCGAGGCGGTCGAGGGCGGCTACGTTCGCCTCGAGCTGGCCGACGCTGCTCGCGCCGATGAGCGCCGAAGTGACCCGTGGATCGCGCAGCGTCCAGGCGAGCGCCAGCTGGGCCAGCGTCTGACCCCGGGCCGCTGCAATCTCGTTCAACGCGCGGATCTTCTCGAGCGCCTCGTCGGTGATCAGCTCGGGCGAGAGCGAGCCGTCGCGCGTCGCCCGCGATCCCTCGGGGATCCCGTCGAGGTACTTGTCGGTGAGCATCCCCTGCGCGAGCGGCGAGAAGACGATGCAGCCGATGCCCAGCTCCCCGAGCGTGTCCAGGAGCCCCTCCTCGATCCAGCGGTTCAGCATCGAGTAGGAGGGCTGGTGGATGACGAACGGCGTGCCGAGCTCGCGCAGGATCGCGTAGGCCTCGGCCGTCTTCGCCGGCGAGTAGGACGAGATGCCGACGTAGAGCGCCTTTCCCTGCCGGACGGCGGTGTCGAGCGCGCCCATCGTCTCCTCGAGCGGCGTCTCGGGATCGAAGCGGTGCGAGTAGAAGATGTCGACGTAGTCGAGCCCCATGCGGCGCAGGCTCTGATCGAGGCTCGCCAGCAGGTACTTGCGCGAGCCCCATTCGCCGTACGGCCCGGGCCACATGTCGTAGCCGGCCTTCGTCGAGATCACGAGCTCGTCGCGGAAGGGCGCCAGGTCGTCCTGCGAGGATCCGCCCGAAGTTCTCCTCCGCGGAGCCGTACGGCGGCCCGTAGTTGTTGGCGAGATCGAAGTGGGTGACGCCGAGGTCGAAGGCGCGGCGGATGATCGCTCGGCCGATCTCGAGCGGACGATCGTCGTCGCCGAAGTTCTGCCAGAGCCCGAGCGAGATCGCCGGCAGCAGCAAACCGCTGCGGCCGCTGCGCCGGTAGGTCATCCGCTCGTAGCGGTCGGTGGCGGGCGCGTAGGTCATGCCGCTACACCCGTGCGTTACCCGTAGACCGGGCCGAGATCCACGTAGATGCGGTAGTCGACGATCAGATCATCAGCGCCGCGGCGATAGATCGTGACGGCGGGCACCGTGACTTGGCGGTCGTCCAGCCGCGCAGAGGTGGCCTCGAACTGAACGATCGACGTGTCGTCGACGTCCCACTGCCCGACGATGTGATGGCTGATCCCCTTGATCGTGCCGAAGAAGCCGGCAATCGCCCATTCGATCGCGGCCCGGCCCACGACCTCGTCGGCATTGGCGAAGCGCAGCACGCAGTCCTCGCTCAGATACGAGGCAAACGCCTTCGCGTCCATGCGGTCGACGTCCGCAAGCAGGCCGGTCGTTGTGGTTGTGCTCATTCCTCTCCTTTCGTCGGAGAGGATCATCTCACTGCTCGGGCCGCTTAAGGAAAGGGCGCCACGAGGCGCCCTTTCCCATTCCTATTCGTGGTTGGTTAGCGCCTGCCCACCCGCAGGTTGACCCTGGTCCCGACCCGGCGGACCGCGCCGCCCCGTGGGCTCTGGCCGACGACACGGCCGACGCGCCGGGAGCGAACCCTGCGGATCGTGCCGACTCGGCAGCGCCGTGCCCGGATCCGTGCCTTCGCCGTTGCCAGCCGCAGGCCGATCACGTTCGGCACGCGACAGCGGGCCGGCGGTGGGGCCGGAGGCGGTGGCGGCGGCGGAGGCGGAGGCGGCGGAGGTGGCGGATGGTGGCGGTGGTGGCGGCGGTGGCGGCGGTGGCGGAGGCGGTGGTGGCGGCGGCGGCGGAGGTGGTGGCGGTGGGGGTGGTGGCGGAGGTGGCGGCGGTGGCGGTGGAGGCGGTGGCGGCGGTGGAGGCGGAGGCGGTGGCGGCGGTGGCGGTGGAGGTGGTGGCGGAGGTGGCGGAGGCGGAGGTGGCGGTGGCGGTGGTGGTGGTGGTGGTGGTGGCGGCGGTGGCGGCGGTGGCGGCGGTGTCCCACCCGGGACGCAGGCGGTGTCGATGCCGATGTAGTTCGAGTTGGCACCGGCCGGCCCGCCGTTCTCGACGAAGTAGCGGAGCCCGAAGCGTCCAGTGGTCGGCGTCGGAACGCCGGTCATGGTGACCGTGAACTGCGTCCAGACGTTCGGGTAGTCGGTGTGCGTGTACGTCGGGTTGATGTCGAGCAGCAGCGTCGTGAAGACGCCGACGCTGGTGGCCGTGGTGCCCACGTCCGTGCTGGCCCCTTCCGTGCTCGCGCGCACCTGGAGCCGGTCTGGGAACTGGTTCGGAGGAGTTTCCACCGGCTTCCGCGTCCAGAAGCTCATGGTCGATCCGTTTTGCATCGTCACTACCGGCGTCAGCAGCCAGTTGCTGATCGTCCCCACCCCGGCCGTGTTGTTGTAGTTGGCGCCGATGTAGGCGGTCGGAGCGCCTGAGTGCGCAGGGAAGACCGCCGGATTGCCCTGGAACCAGTTCGTCGTGCCCAGCGGCTGACTGTTGTTACGCATGAACCAGCCCGGCAGGTTGGTGATGTCGACGAAGTCCTCGTTCACAGTGCCGCACGGCGGGGGAGGAGGTGGCGGCGGCGGTGGCGGCGGCGGTGGCGGCGGCGGCGGAGGCGGCGGAGGCGGAGGCGGCGGAGGCGGAGGACCAGTCGTGATGACCAGGTTCCAGCCCCTGACGTAGGCACCGTCAGCGGCCGCGTCGTCGTAGACGTACAGGTTCCAAACCCCGTTCGGGTTCGTGCCGTCGAAGACGGAGAGGGCACTTCCTCCACTAGGAGTCGGTGCCGGAGCAGGCCAGGTGTCGGCCGGCGTGTAGTTGCCCGGCTGGTACGTCCCCGTGGTGATCTGCGTCGCATCGGGGATCGGAGCGCCGGCCTCGTCGTCGAGTGTGAGGTCGACGTCAGAGACGTCGAAGGAGCCACCGGCGTCCGACATGACGATCGCGTTCTGGCCTGCCGGACCGACGAGCAACAGGTCGAGGTCCTCCGGGAAGGTGTGGTAGACGCCGTCCAGCACGATGTCCACGTCCGAGATCGAGGCGCCTAGCCCCGAAATCGTGCAGTTAGACGGGTATGGCGACGACGCTGTCGCAGCAGCCGCGTCGATATGCATCTCCGGCGCCACAGGTCGGCGGAGGCGCGGGGCCGGTCGTGATCGACAGAGCCCAGCTCCCGATGCTGCCGCCGACGTTCGCCGCGTCGTCGTAGACGTAGAGGCTCCAGGTGCCGTTCGGAGCCGTGCCGTCGAAGACCGATAGCGGGTGGATTCCGTTCGGTGACGGAGCAGGCGCCGGGTACGTGTCGGTCGTGCCGTAGTTGAACGGCTGGAAGCTGCCCGAGACGAGCTGAGTGCTGTCGGGCAGCGGGGCGCCGGCCTCGTCGTCGAGCGTGAGGTCGACGTCGACCGCATCACCAGTGCCGCCGACGTCGGACAGCGGATTGATGCGCTGACCCTGCGGGCCCGACGAGCATGATGTCGATGTCGTCCGGGTTGAGGTGGTTGACGTCGGTGAGAACGAGGTTCACATCCGTGATCCGCTCTCCCGCTGGTGTCCCGCTGATCACGCATGTGGACGGGTATGGCAACTGCCGCCCCTGGCCCATCCGGAATCGTGACGCCGGCGCCGACGCAGCCCGGTGGCGGCGGAGGTGGCGGAGGTGGCGGAGGTGGTGGCGGCGGCGGCGGCGGAGGTGGTGGCGGCGGAGGCGGAGGTGGAGGTGGAGGTGGCAGGTGGTGGCGGCGGAGGCGGAGGTGGCGGAGGCGGTCCATCCGCGAGCTCGTACGCGCCGACGGTCGGTGGGTTCCCGCGCGGGTCGCCGACGATGTCCGTCGTTATGCCGGCGATCGACTGGCCTGCACCGAGCAACGGCGAGCCGCCGAGCGGCCGGAGGAACGTGGCGGACGTGAACAGCGGGTCAGCGCTGAACGAGTTGGGCGTGTCCTTCCCGGTCTCGTTGCGCCAGGCGGCCAGGTTGGGCCGGTCGCCGAGCACGTTGTTCAGGTTGCCGACCATCGAGAAGTGCGACGAGGGGCCGCTCGAGTACAGGTCGTTGTAGTTCGAGGTCGTGAAGTGGTAGAGGCCGATCGAGGAGAAGCCGATGGCGTAACTGCCCGCGGCGCCGCCCGCACCGCCGTTCGCGGCAGTCTGCGTGTTGTAAAGCGCGTTGTCGCGGATATCCGCGTTCGGATTCGAGCCGAAGATCGCCAGCGCGAAGGACGGCTGAGTAGCCAGGCTGACGCCGTCTCGGGCGCCGGTCATGGAGACCGAGTTGAAGTAGATCTGGGTGGTGGCGTACGTGGTTCCCGCCGAGCCGACGAAGATGCCGGCCGTAAAGTCGCCGGGGGTCGCGTTGGAGATCACACCGGAGACGGAGTTGTTCGCGATCCGGCTGGACCCGTAATTGGTCGTTGCGAGCGCGATGCCCGCCGCCGAGTACGTGTCGATGTCGCTCACGGTGCCGATGACGTTTCCGGTGACGGTGACGTTCGCAACGTCTTGCACCGTGAACCCGGTCGCGACGATGGCGTTGGTGCCGAGCCCGATGCCAATGGCGTCGTTGCTCGCGGTGGCGCCTGAGACATTGACGACGTTGTTGTTGGTGACCAGCGTCCCGTCGTCGAAGCCCACATAGATGCCCGCACGGCCCAGCCCCGCTGCGCCGCTGCCGCCCAGGGTGTTGCCGGTGATCACAGTGCCGACGCTCTTGGCAGCACTTTGCGAGCCCTGCGAGTAGATGCCGAACTGGACTGTGGTGATGCTGTTGTTCTGGATCCTGTTGTTGTCGTTGCGCGTGCCTGAGCTGGTGCTGCCGATGGTGCTGCTGCCGAAACCAATTCCGGCGACCGTCGTCGTGCTGGCGTTACCGACGATGTTCAGGTTCTTGATCGTGTTGTTCGTGGTGGGGTTGGCGGTGCCGACGGTCTGGCCCCAGATAACGGCGCTGGTAGTGCCGGTGCCGTTGTTGGTGAACGTCATGTCGCGGCTGGTGCCACCCGAGTTGGAGCCGTCCACGGTTACGTAGTCGATTCCGTTCAGGGTGAGCAATGCGGTCGCGGAGGTCCCGCTGAAGGCCGGGGTTGCACCGGTCGCGGGCTTGATCGTCAGCGTGTTCGTGGCGCTGTTGCCGCCGTTGGCGTTGACCACGATCGGGTAGGTCTCCCCCGCGTAAGTGTTGTCGGTCAACGCAAAGGTGACCGGACCGGACATGAGCTTGCTGTTCAGGTCGGCAACAGCCGCCGTCAGCGTGGCGTAATCGCCGCCCGCCCCCACGTTGAAGCTGCCGCTGATGGTCGGAGCGCCGGTCAGCTTGCCGACGGCGAAGTAGCCCAGCGAAGTGATCGTGCTGCTCGGGCCGATCGTCGAACCGGCGACCGCGCCGCCGATGGAGTCGTAAGCGCCGGCCTGCGTGGCGGACTGGCCAACAGCGTTGGCGGCGACGGTGCCTTGCTCGGTCACGCGAACCGTGGTGTTCGTGAAGTTCGCTGCGCCGCTCGTGATCTGAGGCCGACCAGTAGCGGTTGTGGTTGATGTCGCTGAAGCCGACCCCGCCCGTGCCGCCCGAATCTGCGTCGAACGCCTCGGCCTCGATGGTCACGGTGCCGCCCGCGGTCGTGGTCGGGTTGACGAGCTCGAACATCTTGAAGGAGCCTTTGCCGACCGGGAAGGTGTAGGTCGCCGCCGTCGCGAGGCTGGCAGGCAGAGTTCGGGTCAGCGGGCCGTTGACGTAGCTGAGTGCCGAGCCGCCCGAGACCGCGGTCGCGATTGTGTTGGTCAGGATCAGCCGGTTGGAAGAGTTCGTGTTGAGCGTGCCGACGCTGAGCACCAGTCCGGTCGTGCCGCCGGTCGAAGTCAGATCGCCGCCCGCCAGCGTGACGCCGGTCGGGTTGATGATCTGGATGCTGAGCACGCTGCGGCCGCTCGGGACCTCGGGCCCGGTGTTCATCGCGGTCTGCGACTGCGAATAGACCAGGGTCAGTCCACCGGCGCCGATGTTGTACGTCGGGGCCACGTCGAAGCTCCCGGCTGCGAAGGGTATGCCCGTTGCGCCGCGCTGGACGACCAGGGCCGTGGCATCGCCCGAGCCGACGGCGATCTTGTCGGCGTTGTTGATCGCGCCGTAGAAGGCATTGATGCGGTAGACGTTGAGCGCCGAGACGCTCGGGTCGATCGTGACGCCCGGCGCGTTCTGGACGGCGAAGCTGGCCAGGCGCAGGGCCCCGGTCCCGAACGTGCCGGTGCCGGTGTAGGTCTGTGCGTAGCCGCCGTTGAGCGTCTGCTGGCTGCCGCCGAAGTTCACGCTACCGCTGTTGGTCGAGGTCGGGACGATCGCGCCGTTGTTCGTGATCGTCGGGCCGATCTGCAGCAAGGTGCTGGCGACCGGGTTGAAGGTCGTGCCGGGGTTGATCGTCAGGTTGCCCCAGACGTTCCCCTGCGCGCTCAAGAAGAGAGTCTTATTGTTGACCGTGTTGTCGATCACGACGCCGGGCATCTGGCCCTGCGCGCGGAAGTTGAAGTTCCCGGCGGTTGCCGCGGTGCCGATGTTCAGCGTGCCGCCGCTGTAGACCATCGTCCCGCTCTGGTTGTAGTCGGCGGTCGTCAGCGTGTTGCTGTTCACCAGGTTGATGGAGCCGCCCGACATCTTCGTTACGACCCCGGTCGCGCCGGTGAAGCCGAACGAGGGCGTAGTGGCGCAGCCGCCGGCAACGCAGATATTCACCGCGCCGCCCGACTGGGTGTACGTGATGTACGTGGCGGAGCTGGTCAGGCGACCCGCGACGTTCAGGGTGCCGCCCTCCACGGTGAACGACGCGCCGTTCCCGGCGCCCATCACGTGGGTACCGAGGGTGCCGACGCCGAACGTGCCGTCGGTGACACGCAGCAGGCCGGCGTTCGTCGGCGAGCCTGCCTGTCCGACGATCGTGGCGTTGGCGTTGTTCAGCCAGATGGCGCCGGTCGCGGGGATGGTGTACGCGGCCGCCGCGAAGACCGGGTTCGAGAACGTGCTGGAGCCGCTGATCTTGAACGTGCCGTTCGCGATCGTCAGGAACCCTGCGACGTTGAGGCCTTGCACGGTGATCGTGCCGCCTGGGATGAAGTCGAGGGTCGAGGCGCCGCTCGTGCCCTTGTTGAGCGTGACACCCCTCAAATCGAGCGTGCCGCTGTTGGCGAACACGGCGTCTGCCGCACCTGTGAACGTGATCCCAGCGCCTGCTGTGTCGGCGTTGGTGCTGAAGTCAAGCGTCCCGGCGTTCGTCAGATGGCCGCCGGCAACGAGCAGGTGCCCAGTCTGGGTCCCCGTGGCGGCGGACTGGAGGGCTCCGCCCGACGCGACGGTGATGTTGCCGTTCGCGGTCAGCGTCCGTGCGATCGCGTCCTCGTACTGGAGCACGCCGCCGCTGACCACGGTGAGGTTGAGGGCAGAGGCCGCCGTGTCGATCGTGACCGTGCAGCCATTCGTGATCGTGACGTTGTCAGCGCCGGTCGGGACCACGCCTCCGGACCACGTGGAGCCTGAGCTCCAGAGCCCGCCGGGCGCTACGCAGGAGATCTCGTCGAGAGCCACGAACGGTGGGGTGCCGAACGCGCTGCCGCGAAGACGGTCGAGGCTGGTGGGGAGGTTTCCAGCCGGGGTCGCGGGCGACTGCGCCTGTGCTGCGCGCCTCTTCGGTACGGCCGCCGGCCGTGCGAAAAGGGCCTTGGAACGCTGCGCGCGGGCAGGGGCCTGCGCTACGGCGACAGCCTGCTCGGCGGTGACGACCGGCGCCGCAGGGGCGGCCGGCACCGCCACCGGTGCGGTCCGCTTTGGGCTGGTAATCGCGACGCGAGCCGTCTTGGCCCCGGTCTGCGAAGAGGGCGGCGCTGCCGGAGCCGAGCCGATCAAGCTCAGCGCGACCAGCGCAACCAGCGAAACAAAGGCAAAAAGAAAGCCGCGCTGTCGCGACGGCCCAGATAGAAAGCGTATGGACTTCAAGAGGGTCCCTCCCCAGTAGATTCCCCCCGACGGAAAATCTGCAAGACGTTCTTATCGCTTCTCGATAGCTTTTTCAAGATTTGCGGGCCAGGTCACCCTCAGCGGCGATATAGGCTCGCGTCGTGATCGAGCGCGTCTGCGTCGTCGGCGCCGGCGTGATCGGCAGCCTCTTCGCCGGGCATCTCGCCAGGGTGGCCGACGTTTCGTGCCTCGTGCGCCGCGACGACCACGCGCGGGCGCTGAACGAGGCCGGGCTGCGGGTCTCCGGGCGGCACGAGTTCGTCGGTCGCGTGGCGGCGGCGACCGATCCAGGCGAGCTCGAAGAGCCAGACCTCGTCCTCGTCTGCACCAAAGCGACCGGCCTCGACGGTGCCGCTGACGCGCTGGCCGGGCACTTCCCGGGCGCAACCGTCATGACCACCCAGAACGGGCTCGGCGCCGAGGAGATCCTGCGCGCCCGCGGCGAGTGGCCCATCGTCTCCGCCGTCACGTTCATGAGCGGGACGAAGCACTCCGACACGCACGTCGAGTACATCCTCGACACCGAGACCTGGCTCGGGCCGTACGAGGACACGCCCTACGAGACGGTCGAGGAGATCGCCGGCCTGCTCGCCCGGGCCGAGCTCGAGGTGCAGGCGCTGCCCGACCTCCGCCCCGCGCAGTGGTCGAAGCTGATCTTCAACGCAACGGTGAACGGGGTCGCGGCGCTGACCGGGCTCCCCCACGACTTCCACTTCGCCGATCCCGAGCATCTCGGCGGGCTCGTCGAGGAGCTGATGGCCGAGGGCAAGCGCGTTGCCGCGGCAGCGGGAGTCGAGCTGCGCGACGATCCGTGGGAGATGAACGTCCTCGCGACCCAGCGCGGCAGCGCACACTTCCCCTCGATGCTGGAGGACGTGGAAGCCGGGCGACCGACCGAGGTCGAGCTGATCAACGGCGCGCTCGTCAGGGAGGCCGAGCGCGCAGGCGTCGACGCGCCGCTGCAAACCGCGCTCTACGCGTTGATCCGTGGCCGGGAGGCGTCCTACTCGTGAAGGTCTGCGTCGTCGGCTGCGGCGCCGTGGGCGGCCTCTTCGCCGCGAATCTCGCGCAGCTCGACGACGTCGAGGTCTGGGCCTACGACCTGGACGCCGACCACGTCGCGGCGATCAACGACAGCGGCCTGCGCCTGTCGGGCGCCGGCGAGGTCGTCGGCCGGGTGCGGGCAACGACGGATCCGGGCGAGCTACCGGAGTGCGATTTCGGGCTCGTGGCGACGAAGTCGATGCACACCGCGTCCGCAGTCGGCGACGCCTCCGCCGCGCTCGAGCACGCCTCGGTGGCCTCCGTCCAGAACGGCGTCGGCAACGAAGAGGCGATCGCCGAGCGCCTCGGAAAGGTCATCCGCGGCACGACGTTCCCGGCAGGTCGCATCGTCGAGCCCGGCCACGTGCAGTGGGACGTGAAGGGCGACACGACGCTCGGGCCGTTCGAGCCGAGCCCGGCGCCGGCGGAGGAGATCGAGCGCCTGGCCGATGCCTGCACGCGCGCGGGCATGCCGACGCAGGCGGTGGCCGACGCGCGCGGCCCCCAGTGGCGGAAGCTGATCTTCAACGCGTCCACGAACCCGATCGGCGCGCTGACCGACCTCAGCCACGGACGGGTCTGCGAGCGCGAAGACCTCCGCCGGCTCGTGACGGGCCTCGTCGACGAGGGCAAGGCGGTCGCCGCCGCGATGGGCATCGAGCTGGACGCCGACCCCGAGGAGCTGATCGACCATGCCGCGAAGCCCGAGGTCGCGTACGACCACAAGGCGTCGATGCTGCAGGACGTGGAGGCCCGGCGGCAGACGGAGATCGACTACCTGAACGGCGGCATCGTCCGCTTCGGGCAAGAGCACGGCGTGCCGACGCCGCTCAATGACGCGATCACGGCGCTGATCCACGGCCTGGAGGCCTCGTGGGCGAGGTAGACCGCCGCTACGGCCTCGTGCGCGACGCGCTCGCGCAGCACGAGCTCGACGCTCTCGTCGTCGCAGGCAGCGAGTACTCCGGCTTCGAGGGCGCCGTGCGCTACCTGTCCGGGTTCCAGATCGTCCACCGTTACGCGTACGTGCTGCTCCCCCGCGAAGGCGACCCGACGATCGTCTTCCCTGCCGAAGCCCGCTACGTCGGCGAGCACGGCGACTCGTGGATCGAAGATCAGGTCTTCGTCGACCACCCGGGCGCCTGGCTCGGGAACAAGCTGGCCGGCAAGCGCGTCGGCGTCTACGGCGGCGACTACGTCATGCAGGTGCGCGACTTCGCAGCGCTGCAAGGAAAGGTCGGCCTCGTCCCGTTCGACGAGGAGTTCGATCTCGCCCGTGCCGTGAAGAGCGACGCCGAGCTCGAGTCGGTTCGCGACAGCGTTCGCATCAACACGGAGGGCTTCCACGCCTTCCGGGAGGCCTACGCGCCGGGCAAGACCGCCGCCGAGGTGCTCGCCCCGGCCGAGAAGCTCTTCGTCGAGGAGGGCTGCGGCCGGCTGACGATGAACATGGTGCTCGTCGGCGCCGAGTTCGCGATCGCCCGCAAGGAGACGGTGCTCGGGGAGTTCTGCGTCCCCTCGCTGGAGATCGCCGGGCCGGGTGGCCACTGGGTCGAGGTCTCGCGCGCGCTCGGCACGCCCTCGGCCGAGGTCTCGCGCATGTACGAGGCCTACCAGGAGTACTTCGAAGCCGCGAAGACGGCCCTGCGCCCGGGAGCGGCCGCGCACGACGTCCACCGCGCAGTCTCGAAGGGCTTCACCGAGCGCGGCTATCACCTGGGGCACGTCACGGGCCACTCGATCGGGATGACGATGATCGAGCACCCGAAGATCGGCGAAGGCATCGCGACCGAGCTCGCCGAGAACATGGTCTTCTCGATGCACCCACACGCGATCTCCGAGGACGGGCGCGAGTGCCTGTACATGCAGGACACCTGGCTGGTCACGGCAGACGGCGGAGAGCCGCTCACGGATCTGCCGATGCGCATCTTTTCTTAGGCCGCTCTCAGGTTCGACTGCGACCATCTACGAGGTGAAGGTGACCCTCCTGGCCGCCGTGATCGCCGCCGCCGCCGCTCTGCTTCTTGGAGCCGAGTCTGCGAGCGGGGCGGTGGTCACGCGGCTCGACCGGGCCGGGCGCCCGATGACGTTCGACGTTCGCGCGCGAGGCGTGAACGTCAACTGGTACGCCGGGCGCCTGCGCGGATCGATCCACGGCGACGAGATCTCAGACGTGGTCGTCCGCATCGTCCCTCCCAACCTCGTCGCGCGGCTCTGTGGGGGCGGCGGCAGTTGTTACTCGTCTCGGCGCGGCGAGGACCTGCTGACCGTCCCTGCAGGCCGCTCGACCGAGGTCGCGCACTACCTCCTGCACGAGTACGCGCACCACCTCGAGCTCCAGCGCGGGAGGTGGCGCGACTGGGAACCGTGGATGGAGCGCTGGTGGGCAGCGCGCCGAATCGACGCGCTGCTCGCGGGGGGCAAGGTCTCGCAGGATTACGACCTAGGCTGGGAGCGCTCGATCAGCGAGATCTTCGCCGAGGACTACGTCCAGCTGCACATGCGCTCGCGCTACGGAATCGGCTGGCTCCGCGCGCCGGGCCCGGGCATCAAGGCCGCTCTCCGCAGCGACCTGCACAACCGCTAGCGTCCCTTCTCGTGGAGGGAACGGCCGCCCAAGAGGAGCGTGTCACTCCGCTTGAGCTTTTCTTCGACCTCGTGTTCGTCTTCGGGATCACGCAGGTCACGAGCCTGCTCTCCGACGATCCGACCTGGGGCGGGGTCCTGCGCGGGATGCTCGTGCTGGGCGCGCTGTGGTGGGCCTGGGCTGCGTACGCCTGGCTGACGAACACGCTGAATCCTGAGGAGGGCGCCGTGCGCCTGGCGGTCTTCGCGACCATGGGCGCCCTGCTGATCGTCGCGCTCGCCGTCCCCGAAGCGTTCGACGACCACGGCGTCCTGTTCGGCGTCGCGTACCTCGTCGTGCGGACTATGCACATCGCGCTCTACGCGATTGCCGCGAAAGGGGATCACGACCTCCTCGGCGCGGTCTTGCGCATGACGCCGTCCTCCATGATCAGCGGCGTCCTGCTCGTGACGGCGGGCTTCCTGGAGGGCGACGTGCGAATTGCGCTCTGGGTGATAGCCCTCGCGACCGACTACCTCGGTGTGCTCGTCGGCCGGGGCACCGGTTGGCGCGTCCACCCCCGGCATTTCGCCGAGCGGCACGGGCTGATCGTGATCATCGCCATCGGCGAGTCGATCGTCGCGGTCGGGGTCGGCGCCGCCGGGCTGCCGCTCGACGCCGGGCGCGTAACGGCCGCGTTGCTCGGGGTCGCGGTTGCGGCCGGCCTCTGGTGGACCTACTTCGACTGGGTTTCGATCGTCACCGAGCGCATGCTCGGCCGCGTGACCGGGGCTGCTCAGGCCGCGCTCGCACGCGACGTCTACAGCTACCTGCACATGCCGATGGTGGCCGGGATCGTCCTCTTCGCACTGGCTATGAAGAAGACGCTCGCAGACGTCGACGATCCGCTCAAGACGATTCCGGCTGTGGGTCTCTGTGGCGGGCTGGCCCTCTATTTGCTCGCGCACGTGCTGCTCCGCTATCGGACCTCACTGGTCTTCGGTCGACGAAGCATCGGTCGCGGGCGGCCTGTGGCCGTCGTCGCGCTACTCGCGCTCTTCCCGCTTGCGCTCGAGATCCCGGCGCTCGCCTCCCTCGCAGCCGTCACGGCCGTAATCGTCGGCCTCATCGCCTACGAGGCGCTCCGCTACCGGGAGCCACGGGCTGAGATCCGCGGGGGAGCGGACCCCACAATCGAGCTGATGTCTGCCCGATGAAAATCGGCCTGCTGCATCCGGGCGACATGGGGTCGGCGATCGGAGAGGCGCTGCTCGCGAACGGGCACGAGGTGCTGTGGGCTTCCGAGGGGCGGAGCGAGGTGACGGCCCAGCGCGCCGCCGACTTCCGAGACGTGGGCTCTGCGGACGAGATGGCCCGCGCTGCCGAGGTGATCATCTCGGTGTGCCCGCCGCACGCAGCACGAGAGGTGGCGCAATCCGTGGCCGGCTTCGAGGGCACGTACGTGGATGCGAACGCGATCTCGCCCGCGACGGCACGCGAGATCGGAGGCCTCGACGGCGGAATCATCGGGCCGCCCCCGCGCGAGGGCTCGACGACCCGGCTCTACCTCTCCGGCCCGGGGGCGCAACCGGTGGCCGACCTCTTCGCGGGAACCGCCGTCGACGCGCGCGTGCTCGGCGAGGAGATCGGCGCCGCCTCGGCGCTCAAGATGACGTTCGCGGCCTGGTCGAAGGGAACGGCGGCGATGTTGCTGGCGATCCGCGAGGTCGCGCGCACCGAGGGCGTCGAGGACGCGCTGCTCGACACGTGGCGGGCCTGGATCCCGGAGTTGTTCGAGGAGTGGGAGCACGCCTCGAGCGCGGCCGGCCGCAAGGGCTGGCGCTGGGTCGGCGAGATGGAGGAGATCGCCGACACGTTCGCGGCCGCCGGCCAGCCGGACGGGTTCCACCGAGCCGCCGCGGAGGTGTTCAGGGAGTCTCGCCGGCCAGGATCGTCGTGAGCGTCGAGAAGTCGATGTTCCCGCCGGAAACGATGCAGACGATCTTCCCCTCGCCGGCCCGGCCCGAGAGCGCAGCCGCCGGCGCGAGAGCGCCTGCTCCCTCGGCGATCACTCGCACCCGCTCGGCCAGCAGACGGATCGCCGCCGCCGTCTCGTCCAGCGACACCGTGTAGGCGCCGTCGAGCAACGGCTCACCGAGCGCCCACATCTTCGGCAGGAGCGCCCGCGCGCCGGCTCCGTCGATGAACGAGTGCTCGTACTCGACCTCCGTCGGCGTTCCCGCCGCCAGGGTCGCGTTCAGAGGCGCGGCGGTCTCCTGCTCGACGGCGAAGATCTTCGCCTCGGGCCGCTTCGCCTTGATCGCGCTGGCGATGCCGACGGTGAGCCCGCCTCCGCCCCACGGGATGAGCACGGCGTCCACGTCGGGGAGGTCTTCGAGGATCTCGATGCCGATCGTGCCGTTGCCGGCCATGACGTCCTCGTTCTCGACCGGGTGCAGAAAGAGGCCGTCGACGCCTTCGTACCGCGACTCGACGATCACATTCCACCAGCGGTCGAAGGGCTCCTTGATCACCCGGCCGCCCAGGCGCTCGATCGCGTCCACCTTGGTCTGAGGCGCATGGTCCGGCGCAATCACCGTGCAGGGCACGCCGAGCTCTCTGGCCGCCCAGGCCACGCCCTGAGCCATGTTGCCCGCGCTCGCGGTGACGAGGCCCTTCTCGACGTCCTTCGGGTTCGCCCGCCGGGCCGCGTTGTACGCGCCGCGGATCTTGAAGGAGCCGATCGGCTGCAGGTTCTCCAGCTTGAGGTAGATCTCCGCGGGCGCGTCGGCATGGAGCCGGACGAGCGGCGTGCGGACCGCGGTTCCGGCCAGCGTCTCCTGGGCGGAGCGGATCGCGTTGAACTCGATCAGAAGTCGACCTCCGTGCCGGTGCCGGTCTCCTGCGCCTTGCGGACGACGTACTCCGCGGCGGCGAGATCCTCCACCGCGAGGCCGAGCGAACGGAAGACCGTCAGCTCGTCGGGAGCCGACCGGCCGGGCCTGGCGCCGATCAGCACCTCGCCGATCTCGCCTCTGATGTGGTCGGGGCCGATCGCCCCGGCCTCGAGCGCGTCGCGGTAGTCGAAGGCTTCGTTCTCGGCCGACTCGCGGCGGTCGACGTAGAACGACGAGTCGGCGACGGTCGCGACGTCGAGCTCCCGCATCTGGGGCGGGCGGCCGCCGACCACGTTCACGTGCGCGCCCTCCTTGAGCCAGTCGCGTTGGAGAACAGGGTCGGTCGAGCTCGTCGCGGTGACGACGACGTCCGCGTCGCGCACCGCTTCCTCGGCGCTGCCAACCGCCTCGGCACCGGCCTCGTCCGCGAGCGACTGCGCGTGCTCGGCAGTCGGGCTGTAGATCCGAACGCGGTCGAAGTCGCGCACCAGTCGCAGCGCCTCGAGGTGCGACCGCGCCTGCACGCCGCGCTCCGAGGATGCCGAGCTCCCGCGCGTCCTCGCGCGCGAGCAACCGCGTGGCGACGGCCGAGACGGCGGCGGTGCGGATCGCGGTGATCGCCGAGGCGTTCATCAGCGCCCGCACCTCGCCGGTCTCGCCGTCGAAGAGCGTGACCGTGCCCTGGTGCGCGTCGAGCCCGCGCTTCGGGTTGTCGGGAAAGACGCAGACCGTCTTCAGCGAGTAGAGCGGCGTGTCTCCGCCGCGGTGGGCCGGCATGAGCCCGATCAGGCTCGGCTCGCCCTCCGGCTTGACGACGAAGCGGAGCGGGACGTGCACCTCGCCGCGGGCCAGCGAGGCGAGCGCTTCGGCCATGGCCTCGATGCAGCCCTCCATGTCGAGGAGCTGCTCGACCTCCTCCTGGTTCAGCACGAGGACGCCCATCAGGGAAAGAACGACGCTAGCTCATCGCGTTCCGGCGGCGAGAGCTCGACCTCCAGCGCCGCGACCGCCGGATCGAGATGCGCGGGCCGACGCGGGCCGACGACTACTGCGGCGATACGAGGGTCGGTGAGCAGCCAGGCGAAGGCCAGCGTCGGCATGTCGACTCCCCGTTCGGCTGCTGCGGCCTCGAACCGGTCGAGCCCGTCGTAGACGGCTTCGGAGTCGAGGTGCAGGTAAGGCTCGGGCCGCATCGTCATGCGCGAGCCGGGCGGCGGCGCCTCGCCACGGCGGTACTTCCCGGCCAGCCAGCCGCCCGCCAGCGGGCTGAACGGCGAGAAGCCGATCCCGTGGTCGGCGCAGTAGACGAGGACGTCGTCCAGCTCGCGGTCGAGCAGCGAGTACGAGTTCTGCACCCACTGCACCCGGTCGCCTGCCTCTTCGAGCCAGGCCACGTCGACGTTGCTCGCTCCGATCGCCTTCACCTTCCCGGCGCGCTTGACCTCCTCCAATGCGTCGAGCGTCTCGTCGATCGGCGTCGCCGGATCGGGCTCGTGGATCAGGTACATGTCGACCTGCTCGACGCCGAGCCGCGCGAGGCTGCCGTCGATCTGTCTGCAGGATCCGCTCGCGCGAGAGGCCGTGGTCGTCGGGGTCGCCCTCGACGGAGTGGAAGACCTTCGTCGTCAGTGTCGGCTCGTTCCCGGTCCGCGCGCGCCAGCGGCCGATCCAGGTCTCGCTGCGGCCGCCCCCGTACGCGTCGGCGGTGTCGAAGTCCCTGATCCCCAGCGACCAGGCGGCATCCATGATCGCGAAGGCCTCCTCCTCGCTCTCGCCCTGCCCGAAGAAGGCCGGCGCCGAGCCGATCCCGCCGAAGTTCCCGCAACCGAGGATGAGGCGGCCCTCCATGTTCAGAGTCAATCCGATATCCGCGCCTCCCGGTACTAGGAGCGACACGATCAGTGGGAGGAGAGAAATGAAGAAGTGGACTGTTGCATCCGTGCTCGCGCTCGTGCTCGCCGTTGGGCTCATCGCTCAGGCGACGGCGGGTGACGAGAACGCGAAGGTGTTGGAGTTCAAGACGATGGCCGGAGTCGTCCCGCCCTACACGGGGCCGGCCAACCCGATCCGCGGAGTCGCCGGTGCCGGCGCGCCATGGCGGCTCGACCGGGCCCACGGGAGGTTGCGCGCGAACGGCGATCTCGAAATCGAGGTCCAAGGGCTCGTGCTGACGAACACCGGGCAGAACCCGCAGGCCGCGTTCCGAGCGGTCGTGAACTGCCAGACGATCGTGGACGGGGTTGCGGTGATCGTCAACCGCGTCACTGCTCCGTTCCCGGCGACCGTCCCGGGCGGAGATGCGGAGTTCGAGGGGAACGTCGATCTGCCGAGCCCGTGCTTCGGGCCGATCGTGTTCGTGACCACCGGCGCCGGTGACCCGCCGCGCTGGTTCGCAGTTACAGGGGTCTAGCCGGCAGAGCGAAGGGGCGCTGCGAAAGCGGCGCCCCTATCGCTCAATTGTCGACGCGGGTAGGACCGGACGAGTTCCGATGCCTCTTAGCCGAGAGGTTCCCGCTCTTAAACACGGGCCGTACGACCTTTCTACGATCGACCCGTGGCTGTGGACCCCTACGACTACCGCCTCACGGTTGAGTTCAAAGACGGAAAGACGATGAGCACCAAGTTCCTGAGCGCGGTCGAATACGAGGAGGGACAGCTCATCACGATTCAGGCCAAGCGTTGTCTTGTCAGCCAAGTGACACCCGTCTCCGATGCTCGACCCGGTGGGCCTCGGATCGTCAATGTGCATTGCCTTGCGCTAGACGACTAGGAGGGTTTGGCCGGATCGAGCACCGTGAAGAGCGTGAGCTGCATTCCTTCCGGGTCGCGTAAGCGGACGTTGCGGTGCGCCCACGGCGTGACAACCGGCCCGCCGACGAGGTCGCCGCCAGCTGCTACGAGCTGCTCCGCGATTTGGGCCGAGTCGTCGACCTCGAATGCGAGCCGGATACGAGCCCCGACCGGCTCACCCACCTCGATACGGTCGACCATCTCCGCGTGTGACGTCGAGAGCACCTCGAGCGTGGCGCGGCCGGCGTCGAATACCGCCCCGCTTCCGTCGGCGTCCTCCCAGGTCTCGATCAGGCGTAGTCCGAGCCCGTCTCGGTAGAACCCGAGCGTCCGCTCATAGTCCTCCACTGTGAGCGCCACGCGGAGCTCGTGCACGGCCATGCCACGTACCTCCTGTTCAGATTTGCGCGAGCTCGCGGAACTCGTCGTCGGTGACGAGGCCGCGCTTCTCGGCGCCGAGCTTCTTCACCGCGTCGAGCAGCTCCCGCTGTTGGTCGTCCGAGAGGTCCAGCCCCAGCTCCTCGGCCTTGATGCGAATCGAGTCGATGCCGCTCTTCTTGCCGAGCACGATCGAGCGCTCGGCGCCGACGAGCTCGGACGAGTACGGCTCGATCGCCGGCGGGTCGTGGAACTGGCTCGCGACCGCCCCGCTCTCGCGCCGGAAGAGGTTCTCGCCGACGAGCGGCTTCCACGGCTCGAGCTCGTAGCCCGAGAGCTCGCGGACGCGCTCCGATAGCTCACGCACGCGCGCGAGGTCGAGCTTCGTCTCGACGCCGTACAGCCCGCGCAGTGCCAGCGCGATCTCGCCGATGTTCGCGTTGCCGGCCCGCTCCCCCATGCCGTTGATCGTGCCGTGGATCCAGCGTGCGCCGGCGCGGATCGCGGCGATCGCGTTCGCGGTCGCGAGCCCGAAGTCGTTGTGGCCGTGGAAGTGGACGGGCACATCGAGCGCCAGCGTTCGCTCGACCAGCGCGTAGGTCGCGTCCGGGCTGGCGACGCCGATCGTGTCGACCACGACGACTTCGGACGCGCCCGCCTCGACCGCGGCCGCGTAGGCCTCGTCGAAGAAGTCCGGAGTCGGCTCGCGTCGAGTCGACGCCGAAGTAGGCGACCTTGATCCCGTTCTCGACCGCGTACGCGACCGCTTCGCGGATCCGGCGCAGCATCTCCTCGCGCGCGACTCCCAGCGCCTCGAGCTTCAGGTCGGAGATCGGCGACTCGATCACGCTCGCCGGCACGCCGAGCTCGACTAGCGCTTCGACGTCGGCTCGCACCGCTCGCGAGAAGCCCCAGATCTCGGCCGACAGGCCCGGCGTCGGCGATCAGCTTGCACCGCATCCCAGTCGTCCTGCGACACGCGCGGGAACCCGGCCTCGATCCGCTCGACGCCCGCCTCGGCGAGCCCGCGCGCGATCTCGAGCTTCTGCTGCGGGTCGAGCACGACGCCGACGGTCTGCTCGCCGTCGCGAAGCGTCGTGTCGTAGAAGCCGACCTCCGCCTCGAACGCGAACGGGTCGTTGACCTCGCCTGTCCAGATGCTCAACGGAAGTCGTCCGGGAAGGTCCCGAGCCGCTCGGGCCCGTCGTTGGTGATCAGGAAGTTGTCCTCGAGGCGCAGGCCGCCGCCGCCCTCCCAGTAGATCCCCGGCTCGATCGCCAGCACCATGCCGGCCTCGATCGTCCCGCCGCCGGCCTGATGCGCGTACGGCGGCTCGTGCGCACGCGCGCCGACTCCGTGCGCCACCGGATGAGACGGCTGGCCGGGGTACCCGGCCTCGGCGATCCCGGCGCGGATCAGCGCGTCGAGCTGCGCGAGGCTCGCGCCGGGCCGGCAGTGGTCGAGAGCAGCCTGGTAGACCGCAAGCAGCTGGTCGAGCAGGCGGTCGTAGTCCTCGGTCAGCTTTCCCGGGCAGATGTTCTTCGTGTAGTCGCACCAGTAACCGTCCGCGCAGACCCAGATCTCGAAGAGAGTCGGCTCGTTCTCCTGCACGGGGCGGTCGGCGGTCGACGTGAACGTGCGGATGCCCGGGCCCGACCAAACGAGCGAGAAGCCGTGGGCGAGCTCGACCTTGCCCTCCCAGCCCGTGCCCCGGCTGTGCACGAACCCGTTCCAGAGCGCCGCCGCCTCGCTTTCCTTCATGCCGGGCTGCACCTGCTCGCGCGCGTACTCCATGGCAGCTGAGGCGATGTCGTTGGCGAGACGTATCCGCTCGAGCTCCTGCTCGGTCTTGATCGCACGTGCGTCGTTGAGGAGCGGCGTCGCGTCGAGCGGCTGCGGCCAGTCGAACCAGGCCTGGGTGAAGGTCGTCGGCTCGCCGACCATGCGGTCCGCGGCCTGGGTTCCGAGCGAGAGCTCGAGGCCGACGCGTTCAAATTCGCCGGCTGCCTCGCGCACCATTTCCAGCGCGCGCATCGCCGGGGGCCGCGGATCGCGCTCGTCGTAGCCGGGGAAGAACCGGATGTCTTCCGTCCAGGCTGTGCGCTCCGCGTCGGCCTGCGAGGGGGCCATCGCGATCAGGATCGGCTCGCCGACCCGCGGGAAGACGACGGCCTCGTAGCCCTTCATGCCCCAGTAATTCGAGAGGTAGAGGACGTTGTCGGGCGCGCGGACCACGAGCGCGTCGAGGTCGGCTCCCACCATCAGGTTGCGAACCCGGTCGAGCTTCGCGTCGTCGCGGGGCCAGGTCACGCAGCCTCCTTCCAGACGATCCGTCCTTCCTCGCGTGTGACTAAGCCGATGCCACTCCCTGGGTAGTGGCTGCAGATGAGGAGCTTCTCGGTGTCCGTCACTTCGTCCAGGAGCACGCGCCTGGTCTCCTGACACCGCGCGGCATCGCGATCGGCGACGAAGTGCCAGTCGGGCTGATCGAGGAAGGCGGGATGCGGGAAGGAGTCGGCAACGAGGATGGCCTCCGAGCCGATGCGCAGGCCCGTGTGTCCTGCGTCATGGCCCGCGAGCTCGACCGCCACGACGCCGGGCACTACTTCCGTCCCGTCCTCTACCTCGTCGACGCGCCCGGCTTCCACCAGCGGGAGGACGCAGCGCTGGATGTGCGGACGGTCGGCCCGCTCGCGCGCTGCTTCCGTGGCGGCCGGATGACAGAGGAAGCGCGCCGTACCGAACTCCGTGTTCCAGCCGATGTGATCGACGTGGACGTGCGTCAGGAACACGGCGTCGATGTCGGTGGGGCGAACACCGTGCTCGGCGAGCGCCGTCGGTAGCGCTCCGACTCGCTCAGGCAGGTCGTAGAACTCGAACTCGCCGATTCCGGTGTCGACGAGCAGGTTGTGACCGTTCGATCGGATCAGATAGCTGTTGCACTGCACACGCCAGCCCACCTCGTCGAAGAGCTCCGGGTACAGGGCTCGATACGGCTCCCACGCTTCTTCTGATACCCCCGGGAACACCCTCTCGAGCCCCCCGACCGCGCCGACGGCGTCGAGGAGCGGGACGACCTCGATGTCTCCGATGCGAACTGTCACGACGCGAACCTATAGCGCCGCAAGACGAGACATGTCCGGTGCCTGGCACCGGACATGTCCCTTCGTCAGCGATTCGAGGCTATTTCGGGAGTCGCGTCACCCAGTACGGCGTGTCCGGGGTCGGCGGCGTGCTGAAGCGCCCGTTGACCGCGTAGAGCCGGTTCCGCCGAACTCGTCGATGGTCGTCGGGTCGTCCAGGTCCGAGATCCGTGATCGTCCGCACGACCGTCCCGGAGGACAGATCAGGTTGCAGCTTGGATGACGAGAACCCCGTCGACCGGGCTGCGCACGACGGCGTAGAGCGTCTTGCCGTCGAGCAGAAGGCCGTCACCCGAAACGGTTGCGCCGCCGAGCTCGATCTCGTTCGCGACGCCGCTCTGGTTGACCGTGAAGACCTTCCGCGTGTTCGACTGGACGATGACCAGCGTCCGCCCGTTCGGAGTCGCCTCGATGCCGTTCACGTTGAAGCCGGCCTGGTAGACGATGTCGCCTGTGAGCGGCACGGCCGTCGCTGCGCCGAGCGTCCCGTTCGGGGCGATGTCGATCTTGTAGAGGAACGGCTTCACCGAGTCGGTGAACCAGACCGCGGTGCGCGTGACGACGACGTCGTTCACGAAGGTCGGCGGATCCCCAAGCGTGAAGTCGTAGTCGGCGATGTTGGCGCCGGTGTTCGCGTCGTACACGAAGCCGTGTCCGGTCGGGCCCGCCGGCCACGAAGAGGCGCCCGCGGTTGTCGACGTCGACTCCGATCGCAGCCCGTCCGGCCTGGGCGGGCACGAGCGGTGCTCGCGTACCCGTGCGGAGGTCGCCGCGGACGACGGCGCCCGTCGGGATCGACCCCACGTAGAAGGTGTGGCCCGGGCCGATGGCGATTCCCTCCGGGCGGAAGCCGTTCGGTAGGTCGATGTGAGTCGGCCAGGAGCCGGCCGCGGTGGCGGCGAAGGGCAGGAACAGGGCGAGCCCAGCGATTGCCAGCAGCAGGCGAGTGCGTTTCATCAGAAAGTCCCCTCTCTCTCGTTGATAGCGCTCTTTTCCCCTTCCCGCTCTACGGGAAAGCAACGCAAACGGTTCAGGTGGATCGCGCGATGACCGGGTTGCGCAGGACGCCGATGCGCTCGATCTCGGCTTCCATCACGTCGCCGGGCTTCAGGTAGAGCGACGCCGCGTCCTCGCTGAAGCCCGCCACGCCCGAGACCGTCCCGGTCGAGAGCACGTCCCCCGCGCTGTAGCCGAGCGGCGAGTAGTGGGCCAGGATCTCCGGGATCGTCACCGACATGCGGCCCGAGTGCGACGTCTGGCGCACCTCGCCGTTCACGCGCAGCTCCATCGCCAGGTCGTGCGGGTCGGGGATCTCGTCGGGGGTCACGATCCAGGGCCCGAGCGGGCAGAACGTGTCGATCGCCTTGCAGAACGAGAAGACGCCCGACTCCATCTCCTTGCGCTGGATGTCGCGCGCCGTGATGTCGTTGAAGATCACGTACCCGCCGATGTAGTCGGCCGCCTCCTCGGGGCCGAAGTCCTTGCCCGACTTCGCGAGGACGACCGCCAGCTCGAGCTCGTAGTCGAGCTCGTTCGTCAGGTGGTCCGGGTACACGACCGCGTCGTCGGGCCCGATGATCGCGTCGACGTTCTGGAAGAAGACGATCCAGGGCGCGATCTTGTGCGACCAGCCGACGCGCTTCGACTCCTCCTCGTGCTCGCGGAAGTTGCCGGCGGTGTGGAAGAACTTCTTCGGGACGATCGGGGCGCGCAGGCGCTGACGTCGTCGAGCGGGTAGGTCTCGCCGGTCGTGAGCGGCACCTCGTCGCGCTCGAAGTACGTGCGCATGTCCGGGACGTCGAGCTCGCACGACCTCTTCGCCCTCGATCCGCCCCACCTTGCCGTCGTCGAACGTGACGAGCTTCATGCGACCCCGCAGACGCGCATCGCTGCGCGCGCGTAGACCTCCGCGGTCTTCACGAGCCCGTCGATGGCGAGGTTCTCACCCAGCTCGGCGTCGGGCAGGCCGCTCGACGTTCCGTAGTTGACGGTCTGCGATCCCGTAGCGCGTCAGCACGGACGCATCGGAGAACCACCGCACGACGTCGCGCTCGGGCGGCGAGCCGAAGACCTCGGCGTGCGACTCGTCGATCGCGCCGACCAGCGGATGGCCCTCGTCGATCGTCGCCCCCGGCGCCGTCACGTACACCTCGGCCTCGACACCGTCGAGCGAGCGCGCGAACTCGAGCGCCTCGCGCTTCGCCTCGGCCATCTCGCACGTCCGGCGGCACGCGCAGGTCGAGGAACAGGTCCGTGCGGTGCGGCGTCCGCGACGCGCGCCAGCCGAAGCCGCCCTCGATGCCGCCGACGTTCGCAACGCCCGCGCACGTCGCCGTAGCTCATCCGCTCCTCCCAGCTCGGCAGCCACTCGAGCACCTGCTCGAGCACCGGCCCCATCCGCACGATCGAGTTCTCGTCCTGGCGGCCCGACGAGAACGCCGTGTGGATGAACGGCCCGCTCGTCGAGAGCCGGAGCCACAGCGAGCCGAAGTGCGCGAGCACGACCTTGTTCTCGGTCGGCTCGCCGAGGATGCACATGTCCGCGACGCCGCCGTGCGTGACGAGGTAGCGCGAGCCGGCCGCGTACCCGCGGAACTCCGCGCCCTGGTCGTCGCCCTGCTGCGTCTTCTCGATCTCGCCGCGACGGCGGCGATCATCAGGTCGCCTTTGAGTCGGACGCCCTGATCCATAAGCGCGCGTAATGCCTCCACGTAGCAGGCCAGCGCGCCCTTCATGTTCGAGATCCCGAGCCCGTAGATCCGCCCGTCGCGCTCGAACCCCTCGGGCTGGAACCCGGGAATGTCGCGCAGCCACGGCTCGCGCCCGGAGTACGACGTGTCGGTGTGCCCGTTGAACATCAGCGACGGCCCGCCGCCCGCGCCCGGCCACGTCGCCAGCACGTTCGCCCGCCCGTCCTCGACCTGCTGCCACTGCACCTGCAGCCCGAGCCCGTCGAGCTCGTCGCGCATCAGCTCGGCCGCGGCCTGCTCCGAGCCCGTGAAGCTCGGCGTCGAGACCAGGCGCAGCGCGAGGTCGACCAGTCGGCGCTCGTTGATCCGGGGCTCGGTCAGTCGAGCCCTCCGATGGATCCGGGCTCGACGCGGCGCTCATGGAGAGCCGCTGCGTATGCCGGAAGGGCGTCATCACCCAGATGCCAGTCGGTTATGACTGCAGCGACGAGGTAGTAGTCCGCCTTCGGATCGAACAGCGGCTCCCCTGGTACTGCCCAGCGCCGATCGTCACTAAGAACAGCGTCAACTTCGCCCGGCGGAACGGGTCTGGGCGCACGATCGATTGAAGTCGCGTGTCTCGTGAATTTCTACGAGTCCTTTTCGAACGAGGCTCGCGACAGCCATCTGAAGTCTCCCCACCTGGTCGGCAGTGGTCGCGAGCGGCCGAAGCGACGCGAACGACTCCGGCTCCCATTCCGCCTCGAAGAACCTGTCAAGGACAGCCAACTCATCAACCGTGAGCTTCGCCAAGTCGATCATCGGAAGTGCGGCAAGCACCTGCTCGCCGAAGAGCTCGATCTGGCGGTGCCGGTTGTCGCCCCACAGCTCGAGCATGACGTGCGTGCACCCTGCGTCGCGGTACTCCTCGATCGCGGCGATGCAGTCCTCGGCCGTGCCCGCGATCGGCTTGCAGCGATCCAGGAGGTCGTCGGAGATCTGCTCCTTGGCCGCGAGCCGCCCGCCCCGCTCCATCGCCTCGGCGATCGGCTTCAGCTCCTCCATCTCGATCCCGGCCAGCTCGAGCAGCGTGTCCGCCGCGCCCTGGATGTTCTGGAACTTGTTCGCGAGGTACATGCCCGCGATCTCACGCGCGCCGTCGCGGCCCTCGTCACGGTCGGCGCCGATCGACGCGACCACGGTGCAGCCGATGTCGATGTCGGCCGCCACGTTCTCGCGCGTGTAACGGACGAAGGCAGGCGTCGTGATCGACGGTGTCAGGCACCCGTCGGCGATCTCGCCCGAGAGCGCCTGCATCTTCGGCGCCGTCGCCGCGACGTAGACCGGCGGCACCTCGCGCGGCGTGTGCGCCTCGTCCTGCAGGGCCGGCACGTCCGCGCTCCACGCTTCACCCTCGTACTGGAACTCCTCGCCGCCGAGCACGCCGCGCACGATCGCCACCGCGTCGCGCATCGGCCCTAGCGTCTTGCTTGGTCTGCATCCGCGCGTTGTTCAAGAAGATCTTCGACGTCCCGAACCCGAGCAGGAACCGCCCCGGCCCCGCCGCCTCCTGGACGACGCGCGCGTCCATCGCCGCCTGCACCGGATGCCGCGTGAACGGCGAGATGATCCCCCAGCCCACCGTGATCCGCTCCGTCTCGCGGGCGATGAGCGCCGAGGTGACCGTCGACGAGCGCGC
This sequence comes from uncultured Actinomycetes bacterium, assembly GCA_963771725.1. Classification (GTDB taxonomy): domain Bacteria; phylum Actinomycetota; class Thermoleophilia; order Gaiellales; family Gaiellaceae; genus VAXT01. The sequence continues at coordinate 74,721 of CAVYUO010000005.1, forward strand.
CTCCATCCCGTGCTTCCGCCACCACGGGTAGGCCTCGGCGAGCCAGATCGTGTCCATCCCGGCCCGGTCCATGACCCGCGCCGACTCGAGCATCTCGTCGAGCGGCTCCATGGTCAGCTGCATGACCCCGATCCGGAAGGGCGGCGGCACGCCGCCGATCTTCTCAGACCTTTACGAGCTCAAAGCAGGAGGCCCGCCTCGCCCAACCCAGCGAGACGGGCCTCCGCCGTGCGACGTAAGGGACTTAGCCGTTCTGTGCCTTGGCGAGCGCCGAGACGCACTTGCCGAAGGCGTTGCGATCGTTGGCGTTCTTGCCGTACTTCGCGCGGAACGCGGGAGCGTCGAGGGCTCGTTCGGCCTTGCACTGCTTGGCCGCGCTCAGCGTGGCGCTTTTGAGCCTCAGCCGCGGCTGCCCTCGTCTTCAGGGAGATGCAACGCTTGAGAGCGTTGGCGCCGTTCGGGCCATTTCCGTAGAACTGGTCGAAGCTCTTGCCGCCATGAGCAGCGGCGAAGTCAGGATCGGCCTTCTCGGCCTCACAAGCAGTCCGCGCGGCGAGACGGTTGAGCCCGCTCGGAGCGCGACATCTGCGACACGCAGCGCCCGTGGGCGTTCCGGCGATTGCTTTGAACCGTTCCGAAGCTCTGCTTGAAGATCGTGTCGCCCATCGAGGCGCGAAGCGCCTTACAGGCACGTGCAGCGTTCTCGCGGTCCTGCCCGGTCGGGCCCGCCGCGGCAATCGAAACCGCCGGGACGACCAGAGCGGCGAGAAGCGCTGCGATCAGAAATTTTGCCTTCATCGAGTTCAGTTCCTCCTGCTGGGGGTCTCTCTAAGAGGATGCGCGGAGATGTAAAGATTTTCCGATCCAAGACTGTAAAGATCGTGCAAGTCACCCATTCAGGGTGACGCCGCTAGCATCTGGTGCGAGAATCCCAACGTGCCAGGGTTCGTCATCTCCGAAGACGCGGTCGAGTCCTCGCGCGAGGACGGCGATACCGCCTCAGTGCAGGCTCACGATCGACCGCAGCTCGGGCTCCGAGCATCTCGAGCAGCGCGTGATCCGGTTCGCTCCGGGCCGCTCGAAGGAGCACGTCTCGATGGGCGCCAGGAGGTCGTGTACGTCGTCTCGGGCCGCGGAACGCTGACATCGAGGGACGCGAGCACGAGCTCGAGCCGGACATGGGCGGCGTACATCGCAGCCGGCGAGCGCTTCGAGGTCGACAACCCCGGGCCCGAGGAGCTCGTCGTCGTCGCCGTCAGTCTCGCCCAGGAGAACGGGGCCAGCCCTCCGTCCGAGAAGCGCACCGTCCGCTGCGCCGACCGCCCGACGCTGCCCGCGGGAGAGGAGCGCCGCTTCGGGTACCTCGCCGACGAGGAGGTGGGCAATACCGACCTCACGCAGTTCCTCGGCGTCATCGATCCGAGCCGGGTTCCGGCGCACGGCCACGTCTACGACGAGGTCATCTACGTCGTCGAAGGTGAGGGCATGCTCCACCTGGACGGCAAGACGACGCCGATCTCAGCCGGGTCGTGTATCCACTCTGCCGCCTCGGATTGCGCATACCCTCGAGAACCACGGCCCAGGCCCCATGCGGGTTCTAGGCGTCTTTCACCCCGCAGGCGACCCGCAGGACGTGCCTTCGAGGAAACCAAATGATCACATTTGGCGTCTATAAAGGGACAAACAGGAGGAGGAAAGTATGAAGAAAGGCTTTTTCGTCGCGGCGCTCGTGCCGCGCTCGCGCAACAGCCGCGGCTTCGGCGGCAACGGGCACCGCTAGGTCCGGCCCCACGGCCGACTCGCCGGCGCCCGACCGGCGCTGATCACCTGCGGCAGGACGAGAACGATCGGTGTCGCCGCCCCGGTCACGGGCCCTGCGGCCTCGATCGGGCCGCAGCAGCTCGGTGGGCCCGCTACTTCGTGACGCGCTACAACCGCGTCGAACAGCAGGAAGAAGTTCCGCATCGTCGTCGGCGACACGCAGCTGCCTGACACCGCGCAGGCGATCCAGGTCGCCGAGCGTTTCGCGTCGAACTCGGCAGATCCTGGGCGTCGTCGGCCCGGCCGGCAGCCAGGAGGTCCAGGTCTCGACCGCGCCGCTCGAAGAGCGGCGGGCTTGGCGTTCGTCTCGGGCTCGGCGACGCGCACGACGCCTGACGACCGACGGCACCCGGCGCGGGTACTTCTTCCGCGTCGTTCCGAACGACGACCAGCAGGGCCCGCGGGTGGCGAACTACATCCGCAGACCGCTGCGGCACACCCGGGTCGCGATCGTCGACGCGCAGAACTCGTACAGCACGGGTCTGTCCGACACGGTCCAGCGGCTCCTGCAAGGCGGCGGGCGTCAACGTCCAGCGCGAATCGGTGAACGAGGCAGACGACGACCGACTTCTCGTCGCTGGTCGCCCGGATCCCCGCCGAACACGCAGGTCGTCTACATCCCGTGGCAGCTCGCCCCGAAGGCACAGCTCTTCGGCCAGCAGCTCCGCGCGGCCGGGAAGCAGGCGAGTCCTGTTCGGCTCTGACGGGCTCTTCGACCCGGACAACTTCAAGATCCCGGGCTCGTACGTCTCGTTCTTCCCGATCGACCTGAGCGACCGCGATCATCGCGGCCTACCGGCGCGGGCCCGGCAGGCGGCAAGAGCGAGCTGTTCGGTCTGCCGAGCTACGCAGGCGGCCGACGTCGTCGCGAGGGCGATCGACAAGGCGTGCGCGAACGGCAGCGCGACTCGGCGCGAGGTCCGGCGCAACGTCGCCGCACGAACATCCCGAAGGCGCAGTCGATCCTCGGTTTCCAGGTCAGGTTCGTCCAGCGGCGTCAGCGGCACCGCTGGGCCCCGGCGACATGCAGCGCCCGGCCGAACTTCGGGATCTACCGGATCAACAACAACGGCGCGTACGTCCGCGTCTCCTAGCTCAACCGAAACATGACCGAACGACGTGCGGCCCATCAACCCGATGGGCCGCACGTCTTTCTGAGAAGCTTTCGCCCTCGTGGATCTGCCGCTCGCCTTCAACGCCGAGCTCTTCATCCAGCTCCTCGTCAACGGCGTGACGCTCGGGAGCCTCTACGCGCTGATCGCGCTCGGGCTACACGATGGTCTACGGGATCCTCAAGCTCCTGAACTTCGCGCACGGCGACGTCTACATGGTCGGTGCGTTCGTCGGCTACGGCGTCCTGCACCTGCTCGGCGGGCCGCTCTCGCCGAACATCGCGGTCGCGCCGCTGATCGCTCCTGATGTTCCTCGCCGCGATGCTCGGCTCCGGGGCTGCTCGGCGTCGTCATCGAGCGGTTCGCGTACCGGCCGCTGCGTGAGGCGCCACGGATCGCGCCGCTGATCAGCGCGCTCGGCGTCTCGTTCTTCCTGCAGAACTAGCGTGCTGCTCGCTCTTCGGCGCGCAGTTCCGGAGCTACGACTCGTTCGTCCTCGGCTCGCCGAACCCGGAGCTGTTCGAGCCCGGGCCGCTGACCGACGCGGTGTTCGTCGATGAACGGCGTACAACGTTCAGCTGATCCAGATGCTCGTCCTCTCGACGACGGTCGGGCTGATGGTCGCCCTGACGGTGCTCGTCGCCCGGACGCGGATCGGAAAGGCGATGCGCGCGACCGCCTACGACCGCGAGGCGCGCGGCGATGATGGGCATCGACACCGACCGCGTGATCGCGTCGACGTTCTTCATCGGCTCGGTGCTGGCCGGCGCGGCCGGCGTGATGTTCGGTCTCCTCTTCAGCCAGGTCTTCCACTTCATGGGATTCCTCGCCGGTCTGAAGGGTTTCACCGCCGCGGTCGTCGGCGGCATCGGCAGCATCCCGGGCGCGATGCTCGGCGGGCTCCTCGTCGGGCTTGCCGAGGCGTACGCCAGCGGGTACTCGGGCGGCCGCTGGTCCGAGCTGATCGTCTTCGGGATCCTCATCTTCGTCCTGCTCGTCCGGCCGAGCGGGCTGCTCGGGACGCGCGGCGATCCAGAAGGTCTGATGGAGCCGACGGCGACAACCCGACGCGTCGGCGTCCGACGAGCTGGGTCGCCGCAGCGTCGAGGACGAATGGGTCGCGAGCGAGCGCGCCGGGGCCGTCGCCGGGCTCGCTCCGGCCGCATCGACGGCTGCGATGCCCGCTCTCGGCGCGGCTCGCCCTCTTCGTGGTCGTCGCCGCGTCGCTGCCGCTCTGGATGGGCCGAGGCGACCTCTTCGCCTACGGGATCTTCACGCTGCTCTACGTCCTGCTCGGCCTCGGGCTCAACGTCGTCGTCGGCTACGCCGGGCCTGCTCGACCTCGGTTACGTCGCCTTCTTCGGCTTCGGCGCGTACTTCTACGCGCCTGCTCTCTTCCGAGCACTACGGGATCCACTGGTCGGCTGCCGGCCTCGATTCCCGTCGTCGATCGTCGGCACGGCGCTTCTCGGCCTGGTCCTCGGCATCCCGTCTCGCCGCCTGCTCGGCGACTACCTCGCGATCGTGACATTGTTCTTCGGTCAGGCGTTCGTCGTCTTCGTCAACGCGGCGAACCCGACGGTGCGCGGGCAAGGGCCTGACCGGCGGGCCGAACGGGATCGCCGACATCGACCCGCTCGACTTCTTCGGCTACGAGCTGACGACGCGGAAGCCAGCAGTACTACTTCCTGCTCCTGGCCGTCGTCGCTCGTGCTCGTCGGCGCTCCACTTCTTGAGCGAGTCGCGCACCGGACGTGCCTGGCGCGCGCTGCGCGAGGATCCGCTCGCGGCCGAGGCGATGACGCATCCCGGTCAACCGCCTCAAGCTGATGGCGTTCGCGTTCGGCGCCGGGATCGCCGGGCTCGCCGGCTGCATCTTCGCCTCGGTGCTCACGGCCGTCACCGCCGGGCAACTTCGCCCTGCCGATCCTGATCACGATCTACGCGATCGTCATCCTCGGCGGGCATCGGCAGCCTGACCGGCGTCGTTATCGGCGCGATCGTGATCAACGTCTCGTTCCAGTTCCTCGCGCCGGAGAACCCGCAGGACAACGCGCGCCTGCTCTTCTATGCGGTGCATCGTGCTGCTGCTCGTGCTGGGCGTGCGGCCGTGGTGGCGGCTGGCGGCCGTCGTCGGCGGCAGCGGTCGTGTTCGGGTTCGTCACGCAGGCCTCGTCGAGGCCGTCGCGCCGTCGTGGACCGGCGGTCCCGTCGTCGAGGGCGGCCGCCTCGCCGGCGTCATCAAGGACTGGGTCGATCATCCCGGCGGGGCACGAGCGCTTCGGCAACTTCGCGTACGTCGCGCTTGGTCGTCGCGATTCTCGTCGCTGACGCGCATTGCGCGGGTTGGTGGCGCACGGCTGGCGCTCGTCCCGACCGTCTACCTCGCCGCCGATCGTCTGGGAGAACAGCTTCGTCGAGCAGCCGGCGGTCGCGCGCTGGATCCTGTTCGGCGCGCTGCTGATGGCGCTGATGACCGTTCGCCCGCAGGGACTGCTCGGAACGCCGCGGGTGGAGATCGTATGACGGAAGAAGCCGCTCTTCGAGCTCCGCGGCGTCGACAAAGTCGTTCGGCGGGCTCACGTCGTCGACGATCTCGACCTGCACGTCGACGAGGGCGAGATCGTCAGCGCTGATCGGGCCGAACGGCGCCGGCAAGACGACGGTGTTCAACCTCGTCACCGGGATCTACGGCCCGGATCGCGGCGAGATCGTCTTCGAGGGCCGCAACATCGTCGGTCTCGCCGCCGCACGAGATCACGCAGCGCGGGATCGCGCGCACGTTCCAGACGCTGCGGCTCTTCCTGAACATGACGCGTGAAGGAGAACGTGATGGCCGCCGGCCTACGGCCACACGCAGGTCGACCGTCGTCGAGGCGATCTTCCGTCTGCCGCGCGCGCGCCGCGAGGAGCGCGAGATCGCGCAGCATCGCCGAGGAGAAGCTCGCGTTCTTCGGCGACCGGCTGGTCGGGCTATCGGCACGACCAGCCGGCGTACAACCTGTCGTACGCGAACCGGCGGCGGCTCGAGATCGCGCGCGCGATGGGCGACGAACGCGCGGCTGCTGCTGCTCGACGAGCCCGCGGCGGGGATGAACCCGACGGAGACCCACGAGCTGACCGAGCTGATCGGGCGGCTGCGGACCGACGGCGGCTACACGGTGCTCGTCATCGAGCACGACATGCACGTCGTCGAGGGAATCTCCGACCGCGTCATCGCCCTCGACCACGGCGTCAAGATCGCGGAGGGCTCGTTCGACGCAGGTCGCGACGAACGACCGCGTGATCGAGGCGTATCTCGGACTGCAGGCGGCGGCGACGAAATGAAGCGCTGCTGCAGGCTGAGGGACGTCGACACGTACTACGGGGAGATCCACATCCTCCAGCAGGCTCGTCGCTCGAGGTCGGCGAGGGCGAGCTCGTCTGCCTGCTCGGCGGCAACGCCTCGGGCAAGTCGACGACGCTGAAGACGATTCTCGGGCTCGTCCGGCCGCGGCGCGGGCACGGTCGAGTTCGACGGCGAGGACGTGACCGGGCAGACGACGAGCTACCGGATCGCGCAGGGGATGGCGATCGTGCCCGAGAACCGGCGGCTCTTCGCGCCGATGACGGTGCTCGAGAACCTGGAGATGGGCGCGTACCTGCGGAGGGACGGCGACGCGCGAGGCGAGCTCGAGCGGGTCTACGGGCTCTTTCCGTTGCTGAAGGAGCGCCGCAAGCAGCTGGCCGGGAACGTCTAGCGGCGGCGAGCAGCAGATGGTGGCGATGGGCCGCGCGCTGATGTCAGACCCGAAGCTGCTGCTGATGGACGAGCCGTCGATGGGGCTGGCGCCGATCCTCGTCGAGCGAAACTTCGAGATCATCCAGCAGGTGCACGAGGCCGGCGTCGCGGTGCTCGTCGTCGAGCAGAACGCGAACGTCGTCGCTGTCGATCGCGGACCGCGGCTACGTGCTGCAGACGGGCCGCATCGTGCTGGCGGATCAGGCCAAGGCGCTGCTGGCTAACGAGGGGCTACGCAAGGCGTACTTGGGACGGTAGTTCCTCGTCGGCGATCGGCGAGTTTAGACCCCGGGCCCGGCGAACGCAGCCTTACGCTTCTGCTCCCGCTCCTTGTGCCAGCCGGCTACTAGGGCAGCAGCAGCGGCGAAAATGGCCCCCAGTAGGAAGCCTGCCTTCAACGACGACCCCGCATACAGCGTTCCGAAGATCTCGCCACCGGCCATAAAACAATTCCCAACCCCTACTCCAGCGGGGCAATGTTCTTCATAGCCCGCTACTCCGAGGGCAAACCCGACGATGCCAGCCGCAGCACCAATACCGCCGGCAAAAGCAAGAACTACGTCCCACGCAACTTTCGGATCCACGACGGCCTTTTCGAGTAGTGCCTTTTGGCGCAATCTACGCCCCTGGAGAGGGCGATGCAACAAGACCGGGGCTCTACGTGCCTGCGAGCAGGTCGAGCCGCCAGTCGTTGCACTGCATGTGATTGCCCGGGGGGTACTCGAATTCGTGCGGCCCGAGCAGCGTGAAGCCCAGCTTCCGGCAGATCGCGTTCGACGGGGCGTTGTCGACCGACGGGAAGGCGTGTAGGTACCGATGCCGCCCGTCTGATTTCGCCCGGGCGATCGCCTGGGTTGTCGCCTCGACGGCAATGCCTCGACCCTGGAACGCTGGGAGCACGGACCAGCCGGTCTCGTAGACCTCCTGCTCCCTCCAGGTCTTGTCCCAGTAGCCGACGGACCCAACGCCTTCACCCGTTTCCTCGTCCACGATCTTGAACATCCGACCCGTGTCCGAATCGGGCAGCCGCTCGTACTTGGCCTGACGTTCGGCGAGCTTCTCGGCGCTCTCCGGGCCGCCAAGGTGGATCGTCATCTCCGGATCGCCGAGCAGCTTCTCCAGCAAGGGCAGGTCGCCTGCGCCCCAGGGCTCGAGACGGACGCTCACGTCGTTCGCTCCACTGCGTAATCGACGAACGCCAGTGTCCGCGAGACCACCACTGGGTCGGCCGGCTCGCGGACCTTCACCCAAGGGTCCGGGCGGTCGTCCAAGGCATGCTGAACAAGGCTCGCCCACTCTGGGCTCAACGCGCCCAACGCCCACTCTCCGGCTTCTCGCTTCGTCGTCACCAGCCCAGATTCAAACGTATGCAGGATGCGACAGATCGAGAGGACGGTGACACCTTGCCCGCGGCGGCTGTATGCAGGGTTCATGCGGAGCCAGTCGGCGTATTCGCGCAGCGCGGTCAAGACGTCCCTCCGGAGCTCGTCTGCAGAGACCGGCTCGATGAGGGTCTTTGGATCGGGCCCCGCGAGCACCACGCCCTTCTCCCGTAGCGACCACCGAACGACCGCCGTGTTGCAGTGGTTGTCCTTGACCAGCTCGCTGGCACCGTTGTCGAGGTACCACCACGGCGGGCGGGATTCGTCTACCTGGCGCAGCTCGTCCTTCGGGACGTACGAGCCTTCGAGGTGCTGAGCCCACGGAGACGTCGAGCGCAAAGATGCCCTTGTGCATGGACTGCAGCCCGTCCAGGTCCGCAAGCACAGCATGAGTCACGACGATGAAGTCGACGTCGCTGTGCTCGTCGGCGTCGCCGACCGCGAACGAGCCCTGTAGGTACGCCCCGCAGAAGTTCGCGGCGAGGCTCTCGCGCACGCCCGCGACCAGATCTCGCAGCACGTCGTTTAGCTCCGGGTACGGGGTCGGAGACGCCATTTCCTAGATCATTCCTTGTCCATGCCAGAAAAGCCCATGGCAGCAGGCCCTCTCCCCGATCGGATCCGGCACCGGTTCCCGATCTTCGAGCGGCTCGTCTACATCAACTCGTGCTCGCAGGGCGCGCTCTCGGACGCCGTGCGCCAGTCCTACGACGACTACCTCCGCGACTGGGACGAGGAGGGCGCGCCGTGGGAGTACTGGGTCGAGCGCACCGAGGCGGCGCGGGGCTCGTTCGCGCGGCTGGTCAACGCGGAGCCGGACGAGATCGCGGTGACGACGTCCGTTTCTGCGGGCGTCAGCGCGCTGGCGAGCGGGCTGCGGTACGGCGGCCGCTCGAAGATCGTGCTCTCGGAGAAGGAGTTCCCGACCGTCGGCCAGATCTGGCACGCGCAGGAGTCGCGCGGCGCGCGCGTCGTCCACGCCCACCCGGACGACTTCGACCGCTTGGTCGACGACGACACAGCCGTGGTGTCGCTCACGCACATCTCGTTCCGAACAGGCGAGATGTACGACCCGAGGAAAGTGGCGGACCTGGCGCACAAGCACGGCGCGCTGATGCTGCTGGACGCGTACCAGTCGGTCGGATCGGTGCCGGTCGACGTGAAAGAGCTCGACGTCGACTTCCTCGCGGCCGGCGCCCTCAAGTACCTGCTGGCTTCGGCCGGCCTGGGCTTCTTCTACTGCCGCCGAGAGCTGTGGGAGCGCGCGTGGCCGACCGCGACGGGCTGGTTCGCCGACCAGGACATCTTCAAGATGGACGCGTCGAGGTACGCCCCGTCGCCGACCGCGAGGCGCTTCCAGTCGGGCACGCCGCCGATCCCGGCGATCTATGCCGGCATCGCCGGCATCGAGCTGATGCAGGAGATCGGCATCGAGGAAACGCGAGGAGCACGTCCGGGGCCTGAACGCGCACCTGATCGCGGGGATCGAGGAACTGGGCGGCAAGCTGGCGACGCCGAAGAAGCGGCATCGCCGCGGCGCGCTGATCTGCGTGAAGTCGAACGACGTGAACGAGCTCGTCGCCGGGCTTGCGCGTTGGGGAATCGTCACCTCCGAGCGGGACTCGAACCTCCGCATCTCGGCGCACGCGTACAACTCCCTCGAGGACATCGACCTCGTGCTCGAGGCTCTCGCCCGCCACAAGCACCTGCTGGCCTAGGACCTACCTGAAGCGGAAGTTGGCGCGCTTCTCCGCGCCGTCGCGGAGGCGGATGACCAGCTGCCGACACGTGCCCTTCCAGCCCCGGTCCGTCCTCCAGACGTACTTGTAGCGATCGGTCGCAGCGTCGTAGGTGAAGTCGCTCCCGCCCGGCGGCGAGATCTCCTCGAGATCGTCCAAGACGCTCCCCGTGCAGGTCGTTTGCTGGGAAGCCGGGAAGCCTGGCCAGAGCACGTCGAGGCCCCGGAAGCCGTCGAGGCTGAACTTGACCGGCACGCTGCTCCCTGCGTTGGCGACGTTGACGGTCGGCGGGTTGTCGACGGGCGAGAAGAACCCGATGAACGGATTCGGCCGCACCGTGTAGGTAATCGAGCCCTGGAACACGTGGCCGGACCGGTCCTCGGCGCGAACGCTGATCGTCTTCAGCCCAGCCGAGCTCGTGTCGAGCGGATCGGGCACGTTGCACGACGCGATGCCCGAGCCCGAGTCGGCACAGACCGCGTGGGCAATCTGCCCGAATCCGTACGAGTCGTTCACGGTCACGGTCGGGAGCGAGTCGTCGATCGGCACGGCGACCGAGCCGTGAGAGCCGTCGCTCCCCTGGAAGTCGAGCGAATGGATGTCGGTTCCGGTGACCGTCAGCGACGTGCCAGGCGTGAACGGGGCTCCGTCGAGGCTGTAGCTGATTCCCGGGGCTCCGCTGATCGTGGCCCCGACGTCGCCTGTGTACCAGCCGTTGACCTGCTGACCGGTCAGGTCGACCTCGATGTTGCCGCTCGGCTCGACCGGCGTCACGGAACGACCCACGGACTTGTTGCTCGTCACGGCGACGTTGCCGGTGGCGTCGACCGCCTGGATGAACCACTCGACCGTGGTGCCGACGAGTGGGCCGGCGCCGCTCCAGCGGGGCGAGCTGTGTGACATCTCGGCTCGTCGCCAGGATCCGCTTTCATCCCTGTAGAGGGCAAAGACTCGCTTGACCCCTGCGGCGCCGCCGGCGTTGTCCTCGACATCGACCGCGAACCCGACCGTGCTCGCCGCCTGCGTCGACCTCGACGGGCCCGAAGGTGGACGGCGTGAAGTCGGTCGCAGTCGGGAGCGCGTACAGAATGTTCCCCGACAGCGATGTGAACCGCCGTTGGGTGCCGATACCCAGCGCGTCGGGATTGCCGTCGCTGCGGAACTGTCCGGTGAAGAGCCCGAGCCGCTGGCGGGTGCCGGTCGGCGTCGCGACCGTGGCGATCGATTGCAGCTTCGTCGGGAAGGTGACGTCGCCGACGAGCTCGGGGTGAAATGCCGACAGGTCGTCGACGACCCGGCTGAAGGCCGCGTCGAAGCCGGTCTCGTCGACGGAGGTCAGACCCGTGATCACTGCGCCGTGGGCCACGAGGCCCGGCTGCGTGATGTCGCGCTTCGTCGTCGGCTCGATCGGGCGGCGGTTCTCGGCGAAGGCGTCGTCGGTGACGGTAGTAGTCGCCGATGGAGGTGCTGACCCGTGTGAAGCGTCGGCGAGATGTTGAACGAGGCGGTCGGCAGCCCGGTCGCCGAGTCGGTCGACGTGATCGCCGGGTTCGGCGGCGGGGCGATGCCAGCCGTCCCGACCCGGTACATCGGCAGACCCATCATCGACGCCTGGTCGATCACCTTCAGGTGGTAGCCGCTCAGCGTCGGCGTCGCCGCGTACTCCTGCTTCGCGAAGGCGAGCGCCTGGCCGACAGTCATCGTGCCGTCGAGCCGCTCGGCGAAGAGCACGTTCAGCTTCTCCGAATAGAGCACGGCGGCCGTGTCGCCGAGACCGAACCCGGTGTTGCCCATGTACACGACTGCGCCGGTCTGCGCATAGGACTGCGCCCAGTCGGGCTTCAGCACGTCACCGACGACGAAGTCGGAGACCGGCAGCGCCGAGTGGCACCCCATCGTGAAGACAACGCGCCCGCTCGTCGAACGGGTCAGCAGATCCGCCGTCGTAAAGAGAATCGTCTCGCGGTGCGCGGCGTTCTCGTCCGCAGGCAGCGAACGGAAGTGGTCGTAGTGAGCGTTCAGCGACACGATCGAGGCGCGTTCGAAGTCGGGAACATGGCGCCCACCAGGCTGTTCTTCGACCACGTGTCGTTGATCAGCTCCGTCGCGTTGGCGGCGCCCATCCTCGCCTTGAAGCCCGTCGAGATCTTCGTCGCGCCGTCCTTGAGGAAGTCGTAGCCCGTGGTCAACGCCCTGGTCGGAGCGATCGCCCCGTTCCGGAAGACGTACTGGTCGACCTGGCTCATGATCTGCGCCGGCGTCTCGACGAGGCGGCCGAGCGCGAGCTCCGGCACGTACGGGCCTTGTCCGGCGTAGTTGACGTCGGCGAGCGGGTCGTCGGTCGGCAGGAGCCCGAGCGCGTACGTGCTCAGGTACTGGTTGTTCGAGGTGCCGAAGAAGGTGCTCGCGTAGCCGCGCTCGTTCGCGTATGAGGTGTTGTCGAGGACGCGCCCGAACGGGAGCACCGTGTCGTCGCCGACGACGACGATGTGCTTGACCGACGGCGGCACGATCAGCGGGTTGTCGAGCAGCACGCCGACGGCCCGGACGACGGCATTTGCCTTCGCCGGTGAGCACGAGTCGGTGGCGCGGTTGTTGAGCGCGGTCAGCACAGCGCCGTTCGCGTCGACCGGGATCACGGCGCCGCCCGCGGCGTCGCTGCGGCTCGCGAGGATCTGCAGCTTGTCCCAGACGTCGTTCTCGGCCGTGAAGCCCGTAGAGGTCGCCGAAGCGCTTGGAGGCGAAGAGGTACAGCGTGTTCGCGGTCGGCGGGACGACCGGCATCGGCTTGGTCACCCCGCCGCCCGTGGCCGGCGGGTTGGTGCAGGTGGCCGGCAGCGGGATCGCCGGCGACCTCTCGACGCGAAGCATCCACGGGTCGTTGCTGAAGCCGCCGTCGAAGCTGGAGACCTGAATCGTGTACGTGCCGCCCTCGGGTGAGACGACGGCGACCTCCTCGTCGGCCAGCCCGCGGTTGTCGGACACGTCGAGGACCGGCTGGCCGGTCGCGGCCTGAGGCACGTCGGCAAGCGCCTCGGGCGTGATCGCCTGGGTCCGCTGCTCGAGGTCGAATGGAACGTCACCCGAGACGGGCTGTATGGCCCCGGGGTGCGGTGTCCGCAGCGGCGCGATCGTCGGCCCGTAGACCACGAGATCGTCGTCCACTTGCAGGTGGCTGAGGTGGATCGTCAGCTGCTCGCCCGGAGCGGCCGTGATCTGGAAGAAATCTTTGTCCGAGCCGCTCGACGTGTAGCCGAGATAGAGCGTGTCGGACTGAATCGCCTGCGCGGATTCCGTGTCGCCGTTCCCCGGTTCGCCGGGCTCGGTGATCGCGGTGTTCGCCGGGTCCGGCGCGAGAACCGTGCCGTCCACCCCGGTCGCGTCGATCTTCGCCGTCGCCGACTCGGTGCCGAGGCTCAGGCCGGGCTTCGCCTGGAAGTCGAGCGTGTAGGTCGTGCCGGGCGCGATCCCGGTCACCGCCCAGGTCAGCTCGTTCTCGGCCGGGAGGAGCGTCGGCTCGCCGACGGAACCAGGCTCGCCCGAAAGCTGGGTCGAGTCGGGGACGTAGCGTGCCTGCGGCGGAAGGTGAACGCCGACCAGGCCGTTGGTGGAACCGTCGACGTCGCTGACGGTGAACGAAACGGAGTAGTCCGACGTTGCGCCGTCTGAGGAGAAGTCCTGGAGCGGGAAAGTCTGGAGCGGCAGCTCCTCCCAGTCGTAGGCCGTGCGCAAGAGAACGGTCGCGAGAAGATCCTCGAGCGTCGTGTCGGCCGGCAGGCCCACCACGAGCTCCGCGAGCTTGATGTCCTGCCCGCTCGCGTTCTTGTAGTAGCCGAGATCCTGCAGCGTCGCCGTCGACTTGATCGCGCCCGCAGCGTGCGCCGCGCCGAGCGTGTCAGTGGGCGCGCAGATGAAGTTCCCGGTCGGGCAGTTCAGGATCGCGTTCTTCGCGCTGAGCGGGATTCCACCGAGCGGGATGCCGCCGAGCGGCGAGACGCTCATGTTGATTCCGCCGAGCGGGATGCCGCCCAGCGGAGTTCCCGTCAGGTCGATGCCGCCGAGCGGGATGCCGCCGAGCGGCGTTCCGACCGGGATCCCACCGAGCGGGATGCCGCCCAAGGGGATGCCACCCAAGGGGATGCCGCCGAGCGGGATGCCTCCGAGCGGCACGCCCTGCAGCGCAATCCCGAGCATCGTCGTCTGCGCGTCGATGGTCACGCCGTTCGGACAGTTGAAGCCTGGCTGCTCGTTCACGTAGGCGCACCACTTCTCGAGTGTCGAGCCGGGCCCGGGGAGCGGGATGCCGCCGAGCGGCAGGCCGCCGAGCGCAATCCCGCCGAGCGGGATGCCCCCGAGCGGGCTCGACGCGAGGTTGAGGTCGTCCAGGGTGACCCCGGCGACCACGTCCGTGTTGAGCACCTGCGCCAGCGTCACGTTCTGCGGAGGCGTGCCCGCAAAGGCCGGGGCGAGCGCGAGGTGCGCCTCCCACTTGTCGGGCAGGACGAGCGGGATCGTCGAGAGCGGGACTCCGCCGAGGCCGTTCTGGTTCAGGTTCTCCGGCGTGAACCCGATGCCGCCGAGCGGGATGCCGCCGAGCGGGATGCCGCCGAGGGGAATCCCTCCGAGCGGGATGCCGCCGAGCGGGATGCCGCCGAGCGGAGTGGCCGAGGTCGACCCGGTCTCGCCGCGGATCGCGTCGAGCGTGATGTCCGCGATCGGAGCCGAGACGGCGCCCGGTTCCGAGCTCTCCGGCCCTGTGATCGAGATCGTTGCGGACGGGTCCGCGGTCGCGATCGGCCCCCAGTCCGGGAAGGAGTTCCGGTTGCCGAGGGTCGTCAACCTGACCTGGCCGGTCCCGTCTGCAAGCGCCGTAAAGGTGTGGAAGTTCTGGCCGCCGAGGTCTCGGACGAATGCGATGTGCGTCCCGTCGGGCGACCAGCTCGGGTCGGCGTCGAAGATAAAGGCGTTCGTGAGATTCGCCGCGCCGGAGCCGTCGGACGCGTTGATCGTCCACACCGATCCGCAACAGCTTTGACTCGGGCGGTCGCTGTAGAACGCGAGCTTCTCGCCGTCCGGCGACCAGTCCGGATCGTGGTCGTCCGCGGTATTGGTCGTCAGCCTCGTCGGTTCCCCGGCGCCGTTCGAGCTCGCCCGGAACAGCTCGTTGTTGCCGTCGAGTGAGGTGCTGAAGGCGATCTGCTCTCCGTCAGGTGACCATGAGGCACCACCGTCGTCAGAAGAAGGGCTGTCGCTCACGTTCGTCTCTGCACCCGTGAGCGTGTTCAGGACGACGATCTCGAAGTTTCCCTCGATGGAACGGCGCGAGTAGGCGATCTTCGTCCCGTCAGGTGACCAGGCCGGCTGCTGGTCGACGCCGGGCTGGGTCGTCAGGCGCGTGACCCCGCTGCCGTCGATGTTCATGACGTAGAGGTCGAGATTGCCGCCCTCGCGGTCGCTGGTGAAGGCGACCCGCCGGCCGTCCGGCGAGATCGAAGGCAGGCCGTCGTAGCCCTCGGCGTTGGTGAGACGCGTCTGAGCCGACCCGTCGGCGTTCATCCGGTAGATCTCCTGGTTGCCGTCGTCGCGAGTCGTCTCGAAGACGATCCGGCCCGATGGCGGAGCAGCCGCCGCGAGGGTCAGATCGGCCCAGTCGCTCGGGTCGAGGCCGCTCGATCCCAGCGGATAGGTCCAGAAGGGGCCGCCCGACTGGTACTGGAAGGTCAGGCCGACCGTGTCGCCGGGAGCGAGGCAGAAGTCGTGCACGTCGTCTGTGGAGCAGAGCGTGTGGCGATACTCGAGCGTGACCTGCCCGCCGACCTCGGTCCCTCCGGCGATGACGTCGATCGTCCCGTCGCCCGGCGGGTCCGACCCACCGCTCGCGCCGAAGTCGTTGTAATGGCTGGCACCGCCGGTTCCGGCCGCGCTGAAGTAGAAGTCTTGACCGGTGTTTCCGGGCCCGACGAAGGCGATCATCGTGTCCTCACCGGGGTCCTTGATCCCGTCGTGGTCGTCGTCGAAGCGAATCGACGCCGACTTGGCGCCGATGCCGCTGTCGGCGACGGTCAGAGCAACGTAGAGGTACTGGGAGTCGTGCTGGAACCGGACCGTGCCCGACAGCTCGCCGAAGAGCACGAAGTACGAGGGCACGTCGGCCCACTCGCCTTCACCGAGGACGCCGTCGACATCGGGCGCGGCCGCGGTCACCGGGCCCTGATACGCGATCGAGGGCTCGTGGTGCGCCTGTGCGACACCCGGCAGCGCGGCGGCGGCAAGAATGCCGACCAGGACCGCAATGGCGGGCAAAAACCGCAGATTCCGACCGGACCCCATCCGTTCCTTCCCTCCAGTGACGTAGGACTGGCAGAGACGTTAGTAGCTTCGCCCAGTTTTTCAAAGGGCATCGGACGGAGCTTTCACGCAAGCTCCGTGAGGTTTACCCTCGTGGCGGGGTGAACGCGAAGCAGCAAGGATCGTTCGAGCCGTATCTGCCACGGCTCGTCCTCGACTGGGCGGAGCGCGCGCCGGCCGAACCCTGGCGCGAGCTCGACGGCTCGCTCGTCTCGGTCGACCTCTCCGGCTTCACCGCGCTCGCCGAGCGGCTGCAGGCCAAGGGACGCGCCGGCGCCGAGGAGCTCGATGCTCGGCGATCAGCGGGGTCTTCGAAGGCCTGATCGGCATCACCTACCGCCGCGGCGGCGACGTCCTCAAGTTCCGAGGCGACGCGCTGCTCATCCTCTTCTCCGGCGACGCGCACGCCGAGCGAGCCTGCCGCGCGTCCTCCGAGATGCAGTGGTTCATCGAGCGCACGGGCGGGACGATGATGAGCTCCGTCGGCGAGGTCGAGCTGCGCATGTCGACCGGCATCTACTCGGGCACTTGCCACTTCTTCCTCGTCGATGTCGACGCCACCGCGAGCTCGTCGTCGCCGGGCCGGCCGCGACGGCGACGATCGGGCTCGAGGACGCGCGCGGAGCGCGGGCGAGGTGCTCGTCAGCCCGGCGACGGCTGCGGCGGTGGGGCCCGAGTGGACTCGCCGGCGAGCGTGGCGGCGCCGCCCTGCTCGCGCTCGACCGCGATCCCGACGCTTCGGCGCCACGCATCGTCGAGACGGCTGTCCCCGCGCCGTCCGGGCTCGACCTCGAGCTCTACGTGCCCGCCCGCGCTGCGCGCCTACCTCCGGCTCGAGGCCGGCGAGGCGGAGCACCGGCAGGTGACGGCCGCGTTCCTGAAGTTCACGGGCGTCGACGACGCTGATCGCGAAAGGTGGCCCCGAGGCGCTGAGCGAGCCACCTGGCCAGGCTCGGCGAGACCGTCGGCCGCGTGACGTCGGAGCTCGGCCTCACGTGGCTCGAGTCGGACATCGACGTCGACGGCGGCAAGCTCTACATCACGGCCGGCGCTCCGTCGAGCACCGGGGCCGACGAGGAGCGGATGCTGCGTGGGCTCCGGGCGATCCTCGATGTCGAGTCCGGCGCTGACCCTTCGCGCCGGCGTCAACCGCGGCCCGTCCTTCGCCGGCGACATCGGCGCGAGCGCCCGCCGCGGCTACGCCGTGATGGGCGACACCGTCAACCTCGCTGCGCGCCTCGCCGCGCGCGCCGAGCCGGGCGGACTGCTCGCCACCGGCGAGGTGCTCGAGCGCTCGCGCACGCAGTTCGAGACCACGGCGCAACCGTTCCTCGTCAAGGGCAAGGAGCGCGCGATCACGGCCTACAGCGTGGGCTCGGCGACCGGTGTGGTCGAGGAGGAAGCGGCGCAAGCAGCTGCCGATCGTCGGCCGCGAGCGGAGCTGGCCGAGCTGCGCACAGCCGTCAATGCGGCGCGCATGCGCCAGAGCCAGATCGCCGAGCTGGTCGGCGAGCCCGGCATCGGCAAGTCACGGCTCGTCGAAGAGCTGAAGACGCTGGCGGTCGGGTTCACGCAGCTCACCACGCGTTGCGACCAGTACGCCGTCTCCGTGCCCTACTTCCCGCTCCGCTCGCTGCTGCGGCCGCTCGCCGGCATTACCGACGCCGAGAGCGCGGAGGAGGCCGGCGCGCGCTTGACGCCGTGGGTCGAGGCCGTGATGCCCGAGTTCGTGCCCTTGCTCCCCTTGCTGGCGATCCCGTTCGACGCCGAGGTCCCGCCGACGCCGGAGAGCGAGGAGATCGAGGCAGCTTCCGCCGCGAGCGTGTCTTCGAGACGGTCGAGCAGTTCCTGCTCCGGGTGCTGGTCATGCCGACGCTGATCGTCGTCGAGGACGCGCACTGGATGGACGACGGTTCGCACGGGCTCCTCCTCCATCTCGTGCGGAGCACCGCTCCGCGGCCCTGGCTCGTGGCGATCACGCGCCGGCCGCAGGGCCTCGGGTTCGTCGACGAGCCCGGCGAGGGGCGTCAGGTCCATGCGCTTCAGCGCTCGGCGGCGAGGAGGCGGCCCAGCTCGCGCTCGCAGCCGCGGGCGACGTCGCGCTCTCCGAAGACCTGGTCGCCGAAGTCTCGGAGCGCTCGGGCGGAAACCCGCTGTTCGTGCGCGAGCTCGTCTCGGCCTCCCGAAACGGCGGCGACGGCTCGGCGCTGCCGGAGACCGTCGAGACGCTGATCACGACGCGGATCGACACCCTCGAGCCCGGCGATCGCTTCCTGCTCCGCAACGCGTCCGTGCTCGGGGCCCGCTTCGAGCTCGACCTGCTGGCCGACGTGCTCGCGGACGAGCTCGAGGACGTCGGCGACCTCGACCGCTGGCGCCGCCTCGGCGAGTTCGTCGCCTGGGAAGGGACGAACATGCTGAGCTTCCGGCACGACCTCTTCCGCACGGTTGCGTACGAGGGGCTCTCGTTCCGCCGCCGGCGCGAGATCCACGGCCGCGTGGGCAGCATGCTGGAGCGCCGCGCCGGGGAAGGAGCCGTGGAGCTCGCTCCCTTGCTGTCGCTCCACTTCCTGCTGGCGGAGGACTACGAGCGCGCCTGGCGCTATTCGGTCGCCGTCGGAGAGCTGGCCAAGCGTCGATCGGCAAACGTCGTCGCGGCGGAGCTGTTCGAGCGCGCCCTCACGGCGGCCGACCATCTGGAGCTGCCGGCGGAAGAGATTGCGCGGGTCGCCGAGATGCTCGGGGACGTCTGCGAGCTCGCGGGGCGCTACGAAGAGGCCGGAGCCGCTTACCTCCGCGCCCGCGAGGCTGTGGGCAAAGGGGTTCCGCAGACGCGCCTGATGCTCAAGGAGGGGATCCTCCGCGAGCGGCTCGGAAACTATCCGGAGGCGCTCGACTGGTACGACCGCGGGCTCGATGCGATCGAAGGCGACGGCGTTGAGAGTCGTGTGCAGCTGGAACTGGCCACCGCAGGCGTCAAGTACCGGCAAGGCCGTTTCGACGAAGGCGTCGAGTGGGGCACACGCGCGGCCGAGCACGCCGAGCTCGTCGCAGACCGCGGGGCGCTCGGGCACGCCTACTCCCTGATCCACCTCAATCGCGTAGCGCTCGGCCAGAAGGACGACGAGCACGCCCGCCTCGCGTTGCCGCTGCTCGAGGAAGCCGGCGGCCTCGTCCTCCAGTCGAACTTCGTCAACAACCTCGGGATCGAGGCCTACTACGCGGGCCGCTGGGACGAGGCCTCCGACCTCTACCGGCGCAGCGGCGAGCTGAGCGGCCGCGTGGGCGACGTGGTCAACGTCGCGCGCTCGCAAAACAACGTGGGCGAGATCCTCTCCGACCAGGGCAAGCTCGAGGAGGCAGAGGCGTTGTTCGTGGAGGCCCAGCGAGTCTGGCGCGCGGCGAAGTACCCGGTCGGCATCGCGCTCGCTACGTCGAACCTGGGCCGCGTCGCCGCGCGGGGGCGCCGCTTCGAGCAGGCGCTCGACTTGTTGGTCGAGGCCGTAGGCGCATTCGAGGCGCTGGGCTCGGATGCGCTGGCCCGGGAGGCCGAGGCACGCATGGCCGAGTGCTTCGTGCTCGCCGGCGGCTTTCAGGACGCGCTGGAGCTCTTGCCGTCAGCCGTCGCGGCGGCCGAGGAGACGCCCGTCCTGGGCGCACTGCTCGAGCGGCTGCACGGCTATGCCCTCTTGCAGGCGCGCCGTCCGGCGGAGGCGGGGACGCACCTGCACCGAAGCCTCGAGCTTGCCGTCGGGATCGACGCCGACTACGAAGTCGCTCTGACGCTGCAAGCGCTGGCCCGAGCGCGTCTGCGCGGGCCGAAGGCCGAGGAGGAGAGCCGAGCGATCCTCGATCGCCTCGGCGTGCTCTCGACGCCGCTCGTGCCGTTGCCCTGAGGACTCAAGCGCAGCCGGTCGCAAGCCCGAGGGCCGTGCAGACTTCGGTTAGACGGTCGGTACTTAGCCTGGCGATGCGCTCGACGAAGAAGCTGCGCGGAATGATCGCCACGTTGTCGAGACTCAGCGCGCATTCCGCCGGCATCCCGTCGTCGATGCCCACACGGACCTCGGTCGGAATGTCTCTGATCGTGCGAGTCGCGGGCACCGCGATGTAGGCATTGAGGACCGGGATTGCCGCCTGCCGTGTCAGGACGAGATGCGGTCGTCGCCCGGCTTCCGGATCTTCGACCCACCAGACCTCACCGCGGTTCACCACTGTTCGTCGGCGACCGAGCGCCTCGCCGAAGCTTCGGCCCACGGGTCGTGACCTTGCGGCACCTTCGTGTATCCGTCGACAATCGCCTTGTCGATTGCGGCCTCGAGTTCTGCAGCGAGCTCACGCTCGATTGCGGAGCGGATGATCTCCGAGCGCGACCTCCCGCTCTTCGCGGCGCGCTCGTCCAAGAGCGCGAGCAACTCGTCAGAGAGCTGAACAAGTGCCTGTTTCCTGGCCAACGTGACCATATTGTAGCATATGGTCGCTTGGGACATGGCCCTCGGCCGGCCTCGCCTTAGCTGTGCCAGACCACCTCGATCGGTCGGTCGAGGCCTGGGAGCGGCAGGGAGCTGGCCTCGGCCTCGATCGCGTCGCGCGCTCCACGCGAGAGACGTGCCCAGGCGTCGATCCGTACGGTGTGCTGCGCCCGTCTCCAGGTTCCGCGGATCTCGCCTTCGACGAGGAGCGCGCCCGGCCACACGCGGGGCGTCCAGAGACGCTGCCGCTGATCCTCGCGCGGAACGAGAAGCGTCCCGCTCTGCTCCGTCGAGCAGAAAGTAGGCATCGCCGCTCGGCAGCAGGCGCGCGGGCGCGGCGACCGTCTGACCGGCGAGAATCGCCGGCTCGTCTTCTGCGAGCAGCCACTCGTCGCCAAGTGGCGATCGAACCGGCAGCAGCGATGCCTCGAGGGACGCGAATGCGTCGGTCGCCGACCGCCGGGAGATCCCTGCCCAGCGGGCGAACCCGTCGGCCGTCGCCGGTCCGAAAATGTGGATGTAGCGTCGAGCGAGCTCGCGACGCGCGTCGGCAGGGTCGACCTCGCAGCGGCGACCGTCCAAACGGTCGGCGCACGTGCGCCCTCCCAGCGGATGGCGACCGTGCCCGTCGTCGCGGCGTACCTGATCGCGTTGCCAGCCGAGTGCGCGCAGCCTCGCGGTCCCTCATCCGCGCCCCCGAGTTGGGCGTGCAACAGCTCGGCCATGCGCTCGGCCCGAAGGCGGCCCTTGGCGTTGTCGGGAAGCCTCCCGAGCGAGAACAGCGCGAAGTCGCGCTTCGGCGACGACATAGGTGCTGGTACCGAGGGCCCCACAGCTGGGCGAGCGACGGGTCCTCCCACGTCGACGGACTCGACTCCATCGACCCGCGCGTGCAACGAGAGCAGCGCGGCTCTCGGCATGCTGTCCTGCAGGCCGGCCCACGCCGCCCGCCGCAGCGACTGCGAGCCCATTGGCATTCGCTCGTCGAGCGCGCCGACTCGTCGTCGGAACGCCAGGATCTGCTGCCGCGTGACCTTGAGTCGGGATTCCACCGAGCTCGCCATGAGCTTAGAACCCTAGGAGGTATGTCTCGGCCGTCTCGCCCAGGCGAGCGTCCCCTCGAGGCGGTCGGCGGGTTCGACATCATCGAGTGCGGCAGCCTCGAGGAAGCCGTCGAGATCGCGGCCAGGCATCCTGCCGCCCAGTCGGGGACGATCGAGCTCCGGCCGCTCTGGGGAAACTGACGCCGGCTTCGTAGGGTTCGAGCATGAGGCTCTACCGGGACGGCACGGCGCTTGCTGCGTTCATCGTCGGGACCTTGCTCGCGGGTGGAAACGCCGTCGGCGTCAGGGTCAGCAACCGTGAGCTCGACCCGCTGTGGGGGGCCGGGCTGCGCTTCCTGCTCGCGGCTTGCCTACTCGGGGCCGTCATGGCGGTCATGCGGCTGAGGCTCCCGCGCGGGCGCGCGCTGTTGGGCGTGCTGCTCTACGGCGCGCTCATCTTCGGCGGAGCGTTCAGCTTCGCCTACTACGCGCTCGTCCGGGTTCACGCCGGCCTCGGTCAAACGCTTCTCGCACTCGTCCCGCTCACCACGCTTCTGCTCGCGGTCCTGCAACGCCAGGAGCGCCTGCGGCTCGCGGCCGTCGTCGGGACCCTGCTTTCCATTGCGGGCATCGGCGTGATTTCGGGCGTCTCCGGAAGTGAAGCGGTGCCCGTGCTCTCGCTGCTGGCGGTGCTCGGTGCGGTGCTGTGCTTCGCGCAGGCGACGGTTCTCGTCCGTCAATTTCCGGCCGTCCACCCGGTGACGGCGAACGGCCTCGGGATGGCCATCGGTTCGGCGATCTTGCTCGCGCTCTCCCTGCTTCTGGAGGAGTCGATCGTCCTGCCGGAGCGTGGCGCGACGTGGCTCGCCCTCGCGTACATGGTCGTGCTCGGCTCCGGGCCGGTCTTCGTGCTCTACGTCGTCGTCGTTCGACTGTGGAGCGCCTCGCGGGCCGCCTACACTTTCGTGCTCATCCCGCTCGTGACGGTGGCGCTCTCGGCGTGG
Source organism: uncultured Actinomycetes bacterium (assembly GCA_963771725.1). Taxonomy (GTDB): domain Bacteria; phylum Actinomycetota; class Thermoleophilia; order Gaiellales; family Gaiellaceae; genus VAXT01. The sequence continues at coordinate 97,423 of CAVYUO010000005.1, forward strand.
ATCGACGACGAGCCGATCGGGGCCGGGCTCGTCCTCGGAGGCCCCCTGGTCCTGGCGGGGGTGTACGTCGGAGCGCTTCGCCCGGCAGCGCGCGCCAAGTAAGACTACGGGCGCGGCCGATAGAACGCTCTGGACGGGCGATCTCGGCAAAGCCCTCTCCCCCGTTCTGCATCACAGCCAGGCGAACAGATCGCATAGTTCGGGGCGTAACGGCTGCCTGGGCCGGCGTGTGGGAATGTGACCCGACTAGGCTCAGCTCGGAAGGCTAGACCTCTCCGTCAGCGAAGAGCCTCCTCGAACCGCGGGTCGTTGCGCACGGCGGCGAAGTCGTCGTCTCTGCGCGCGTCCTCGCGGAACCGCGGAAGCAGCTCGACGGCCCGTCGGAGGTGGGAGAACGTCTCGTCGCCGGTGTCGCCCGCGAGTGTTGCGAAGCACGCGTAGTTGTAATTGCAAGCCCGCGTGGTCCGGCATGTGCTCGAGGGCACTGCGGACCGCCTCGAGCGCGTCGGCGTAGCGCTGTTCGCCGTAGGCCTTCATGGACTCGTTATGGAACGGCCACGCCTCACCCCAGTCGATCCCCTGGTACGCCTCGCCGGGTGTGGCGCCGACAGCGAGAACGGTTCCCTCCCCGGTCGCCTTCCGCCGCGACTCCGGCCCGACGAACACGAGTGTTCCTGCGGGCGCGTCGACCGCCTCGCCGTCGATCTCGAAGGTCGCCTTCCCGTCGAGCACGATGTACAGCTCCTCCTGGCCCGCCCGGCCTCGTCGTGCTCGCTGATCAGCGTGCCGTCCTCGCCGGGCGTGTAGGCGTTGATTCCGAATGCGTGGATCCCGAGGTGCTCGCGCACCGGAATATCTCTGCCGCGCCGCTCGATGTCGTCGAGGTGCGCGACTTGCCATTTCAGCTTGTCGTTCATCCGATCACCTCCGTCTTAGCACGCGTCGGTGCTAGCCGATCTGCTCGGCCAGCCCGATGAGTATCCCTTCAGGGCCTCGGACGTAACAGAGCCGATACTCATCCTCGTACTGCGCGACTTCATCAACCAACTCGGCTCCGTGCGGGCGGAGCCGGGCGAGCGTATCGTCGATGTCCTCCACGGTGAACATGACGCGTAGGTAGCCGAGAGCGTTCACCGGGGCGTTCCGGTGGTCGGCGACCGTAGCCGGCGTGAGAAACCGCGAGATCTCGAGCCGGCTGTAGCCGTCCGGGGTGCGCATCATGGCGATCTCGACGCGCATGTCGCGCAGTCCAGTGACGCGCTCTGCCCAGTCTCCTTCGACAGTGGCTCGCCCTTCGAGCTCGAGGCCGAGCTCGACGAAAAAAGAGATCGCGGCGTCGAGGGATTCCACCACGATGCCCACGTTGTCCATCCGTTGAAGCGTCATAGGTTGGCCTAAGAGCGTGCGACCTAGTCCTCGATCTGTGCCTTTCCGTCCCGCTGCAAGGCAGCGAGTGCGGTTCGCATGGCCTCGAGCTTCTCGGGCGGATGACCAACCCAGTCAGCAAGCTCGCCAACGACGCGCACCGGCTCGCGGCTACGGAAGGACTGTGTCGGATTCCCTGGGAACTTCTTGTCGGTCACGTTCGGGTCGTCCTCGAACTCCCCGGTGGGCTCGACGATATAGATGCGCCCGCGGCCCTCACCGCCGGCGAGCTCGGCGCCCCAGACCGCGGCGTCGAGCGTTGCTGTGAAGTAGACGTAGTTCATCACCCGGCCCGCTTCGAAGTTCGATTCGCGCCCTGGAACCAGCAGGCCGCCCACCAAGAGGTCTGCCTTCGTGCCGTGCAGGTACAGGCCCGCCTCGAACACCTCGAACGGCACGGGCTCACGCGAGGCGCTCATGCGACGATGCTAACGCGGGCAACAGCGGCGACTGCACGAAGACGGGAACCGTGCTCGGGTTTGGCATGCGGGGACAGCAGGGTCGCCTGAACGAGCGTGCCTCTCACCGGACCGGGGCACTCCATCGTTCCCTCCCGCTAGAGCCGCCCCGCTTCGATGATCCGCTGCAGGAACTGCTGCGTCCGCGGCTCGGTCGGCGCCGTGAAGATCTTGTCCGGCGGGCCCTGCTCGAGGATCAGGCCGTCATCGATGAAGCAGACGTGGTCGGCGATCTCGCGGGCGAAGCTCATCTCGTGCGTCGCGATCAGCATCGTCATGCCGCCGGCTGCGAGCTCGCGGATCGTGTTCAGCACCTCGCCGACGAGCTCGGGGTCGAGCGCGCTCGTGACCTCGTCCAGGAGCATCAGGGACGGGCGCATCGCGAGCGCGCGCACGATCGCGACCCGCTGCTGCTGACCGCCTGAGAGCCGGTCCGGGTACTCGTCGCGCTTGTCGGCGAGCCCGAACTGCTCGAGCAGCTCGTCCGCCTCGGCGTCGGCCTGCTCGCGCGGCAATTTCAGCGCTTTCGTCGGCGCGAGCGTGACGTTTCGCAGCACGCTCATGTGCGGGAAGAGGTTGTACGCCTGGAAGACGATCCCGATCTTGCGCCGGATCCGGTTGACGTCGATCCCGCGCGCGCTGATCTCCTCGCCGTGCAGCACGACGCGGCCGGCATCGAGCGGCTCGAGCAGGTTCACGCAGCGGAGCAGCGTCGACTTGCCCGAGCCCGAGGCGCCGATCAGGCAGACGACCTGGTGCTCCTCCACGGTCAGGTCGATCCCGCGCAGCACCTCCAGCTTCCCGAACGACTTCCGCACTCCCTCGAGCCGCAACGCCTCGCTCATCGCGCGCCTCCGCCCGCGAGCTGGCGCCGCCGGTCGCGCGCGACGAGCCAGTCGGTGAGCCGCGCCATCGGGATCGTCAGCACGAGGAAGAGGAAGGCGGTCGCCAGGTACGGCGTGTAGTTGAAGCTGCCCGGCGACCTCGATCTGCGACTGGCGGAAGGCCTCGATCGGGCCGATGAGGGCCACGAGCGCCGAGTCCTTCTGGAGGCCGATGAAGTCGTTGAGGAGCGGCGGGATGACCCGGCGCACGGCCTGCGGCAGGATCACGGACTTCAGCGATTGCCCTGCGGTGAGGCCGAGCGAGCGGGCGGCCGCATCCTGGCTCGGGTGCACCGACTCGATCCCGGCGCGGTAGACCTCGGCCACGTAGGCGGAGTAGACGAGGACGAGCGCGACGATCCCCCAGAAGAGCGGCGAGCGGGGCACGCCGGGGATCTCGAGCGCCGGCGCGCCGAAGCCGAGGATGTAGATGACGAGGATCGTCGGCACGCCGCGGAAGAGGTCGGTGTAGATGATCGCCAGCGTGCGGATCGGGAAGAAGACCGGGCCCGGCAGGCTCCGCAGCGCCGCGATCGCCAGCGCGGCGACGAGGATCACGACCTCGGCGATCAGGAAGATGCGGACGTTGAGGAGGAAGGCCTCGGCGATCTCGGGGAAGGACGCGTCGAAGACGTCGCGGTCGAAGAACGAGCGCTTGACCGCGTCCCACCCCTTCGAGGTGACGACGAGCACGACGACGAGCGCGACGAACGCAACCGTGCTGGCGATCGCGATCGCGACGTTGCGGGCGCCCTCCTCGCGGTCGCCGCCGAGGATCCTCGAGTGCCGATCGCCGACGGGCTCCGGCATGCCCACCGCCTAGCGCGCCGCTACTCGATGACGGGCGCTTCGGCCTTGGTCGACAGCCACTCCGTCTGGATCTCCTCCAGCTTGCCGTCGTCCTTGACCCTCTGCAGCGCCTCGTTCACGCAGTCCGTGAGCGAGCTGCCCTCCTCGAAGACCATCCCGAAGCGCTCCTGCTCGCCCGCGGCGGGGAACTGGCCGACGATCTTGCTGCCCTCGAGCTGCGCGGCGGTGACGTAGAAGGCGGTCGGCAGGTCGACGACGATCCCGTCGATCTGCTTCGCCTTGAGCGCCGAGATGGCGTCGTTGCTCGTGTCGTAGACGGAGGGGTCCTGGTCGGGCTGGATCGTGTCGGTGATGTAGCTGTAGCTCGTCGTCCCGATCTGCGCGCCGAGCTTGTAGGGCTTGAGGTCGTCGAGGGTCTTCGCGTTCGTGATCGGCGTGCCGTTGAGCGCGACGAGCGCCTGGTTGACGTCGTAGTAGGAGTCGCTGAAGTCGACGGCCTTGTCGCGCGCGGCCGAGTACGAGATCTGGTTGATGTCGAAGTCGAAGTCCTTCGGGCCCGGCTTGAACGACTGGTTGAACGGGACGACGACCCAGGTCACCTCGTCCTTGGCGAAGCCCAGCTCGTCGGCGACCGCGTAGGCGACGGCGCTCTCGAAGCCCTCGCCGCTGGCGGGGTCGCTGATCTCCCAGGCCGAGCCCTTCGCCGGCGTGCCGCCGAACCAGGGCGGGAAGGCCGGGTTGTCGGTGCCGATCGTGAGCTTGCCCGGCTCGACGAGCGCGAGGTCGCCCTTGTCGCAGCTCGCTTGCGCGGACGGCGTTGCCGCTCGTCGTCGTCGTCCCCGCCGCAGCCGGCGGCGATCGCTCCGAGCGCGAGGAGCAGGAGGAGCAGGAGGAGGCCGCGGCGCACGGCGTGAGGGTACACATGCTGCGCGCCCAGGTGCCTAGCCATCGAAAGCGGGCTCGTCGCCGCTCCGGATGTTGCTGCGCAATCGTAAATTCGTGTGCGATTGCGATCCACATGACTCGCCACCGGCCGAGGATGGTCCTTTCGAAAGCTGGCCGAGAGAACAACGCCCGGAGGCTATGCGGCTCCGGGCCTCTTTTGGACCGCGATCTTGGACCTAGGCGGAGCGGACTCGCGGAGATGAAGTTCCTCACAGCTTGACGATGGCCCTAGGCAGGTCAGCCGGTCGAACCCTGCCGCAAAACATCACGTCGATCGAAGTGGCGACCTGACTGACATGAGTACTGACTTGTGGAGCACGATCGAGGTCTGGTTAGACGTCTTGCCTGAGCTCTCGCACGGTGAACGCCCATCACTCACGCTTATCACCACCTCCGCCGCTCCCGATGGTTCCGCCGCCAGCTATTTGCGACCCGAATCTCGCGATGTGGCTCGCGCGACCGAGCTACTGCTCGAAGCCGCGCGATCATCTGCGTCTCAAGCCACCCGAAATGCGCGAGCGAGGTTCATCGCTCTCGATACCTCCGACCGCACCCAGTTTGTAAGTGCGATCACGGTCATCGACAACGAGCCGCGTCTCGAAGCACTCGACGATCTTCTTGGTCGGGAGCTCTACTACGCTTATCCGCAACAGCATCGTCTTGCATTCCTTGAGCGACTGAAGGGGTGGTGGTACGGCGGCGCTGTCGCTCTCCTTCAGGATCGTATTGCGGCGGTTGCTAGTCGTGATCTCGTCGCGCAGATTGAGGATCTAACAGACGAGTTCCGTGCCGACAACTTGCCAAGCGACACTGCACTTGACGATCCTGATGAAGCGACGACGACGGGCTACGTCTCACGGCCCTTTGTGCGGCAGTTGAATCTGATCGCTGTCACGAATCAGGCTTTGCAACTGCACCTCCGAGACTACTTTCGAGCGTACACACAGCGCTCGCGTTGGAGTCGGGACGGGCTTCTCGAACCTGGCGAGTTGGATCGCTTCGAGCGAAAGCTTGTCGACGAGTGGGAATACGCCTTTCAACACATGCGTGGCGAGATCGAGGAGGGCGCTGCCGAAACGGATCTAGAACGAGCGGGTCGAGAGCTCCTATACGAGCTTGGCGTCAATTCGACAGCGCGAATCCGGACCCGCTTCGACGAGAGGTTCCTTAGCCGTGGCACGTTCCATGAGCTCGCAGATCAGCTAAGAGTCGGGTGGCATCCTGATTACGAGAGGCGACTAGAAGAGCTTCTTGCAGGGAGGGCGAACGGTGGTAGTTGAGCTGAGGACCCGACCGCGTGAGGAGGCGGCACTCTTCAATCCAGCTTTCATTGCCGCGCTCATATCCGAAGCGGCACAGGGCTTCAGAGAGCGCTCAGAAGGCCAGCTGCCTTGGGCGTTCGCCTTTCTCATACCGGCGCTCGTACTTCATCGCCAGACCCGAGACGCGCTGCCGCGCGACATTCGCACTCACCTAGCAACCTGGGTTTCTGACCATCCCGTTCTAAGGGCCGGCTTCCCCCGGCGCGCCGCCTCATTCGTTCCCTTCGTGCGAGAAGCTCTTCGATTTGGCATACGCACAGGAGGTTTGCAGCTGATCGATGGCGCCATCGAAAGCACGCTCGGCAGCGCACCGGAGTCCACTGATGAGGTAAGGGCCTGCCTGAGCCGCGCCCGCTTTGTTGGTCGCTGGTTCGCTGTAAGCGGTTCCACCGCGTCCGTGTTTCAGCAGTTCGGAGTCGCGCCCTGATGCGACTGCTGGCGATCGTTGTCTACAGCCACGACGGTCGCCAGAGGGTGGTCAATCTTCGGCCGGAGGGTTTGAACATCCTCACAGGCGAATCCGGTACCGGGAAATCTGCCCTTCTGGACATCGTTGAGTTTTGCCTAGGCCGCTCGCGACCCAGCATTCCTGAGGGAGTGATCACAAAGTCGGCCGCTTGGTACGGCCTGATTGGCCGAGGAAGGCTCAACACGGGCCTTCATTGGACGGCCAGCTCCACGGCCTGGGGTTGTGTCTCAGGCGCGAGCCATGGTGTCAATCGGAGGACGAGGGCTGGGCGTACCCCCCCAACAGGAGCTAGTCGTGAACGCTGATAACGAGTCTGTCCGTGACACGTTGACGCGACTTCTCGCCATAGAGGACAACGAGCACGTGCCCGGCGAATGGGCGCTTCGCCAGCCTCTTGAAGCGACTTCGTCTCACGCACTGTTCTATTCATTTCAGCGGCAGAGCGAAATCGCCAATCGACAGCAACTCTTCCATCGTCAAAACGAAGAGGGCGTCGCCCAGGCGATTCGAGACACGCTTCCGTACTTTCTTGGTGCCGTTGAACCAGAGGAGGTTTTGGTCCGGCGGCGCCTCGTCGAGGCCAGGCGCGACCTGCGAAGGGCGGAGAGAGAACTTGCCCAGGCTAGGCGTGACCAGCTCGAAAGCGATGCGCGGCTGACCGGGTTGACTGCTGCTGCTGTCGAAGTCGGTTTGCTCGAGACAGACGCTCTCGAGTCTGATGCCCCACTCGAACTTCTCCGAGTCGCCGCAGTGATCCCAAGCACAGACCATGAGTCCGACAGTGAGGCCGGAGGTGAGTATCGTCGGCTCGCAGCCGAGCGGGTCTTAGTGCGTGACGAACTCCGCTCGATCGAGGAAGAGATCGGACTTCTCGAGGACTTAGGCACTGAGCAGAGCGAGTTCAGCGGCGAACTGCTCGAACAGCATGCTCGTCTTCGAACCCTCGATCTCTTCCCACAAGGACACGATGCCAACCTGTGTCCTCTTTGCCGCCAGACTCTTGTGGACTCGGATCCTGGAATCGAGGACTTGCGTGCTTCAGTAGAACGCTTCACAGACGAGCTAGAAGGTGTGGTAGCCCTGCGGCCCCGCAGGGAGCGTCTCGTTGCTGAGCGCGCTGAACGTGCAACCGTGCTGAGAGAGCGCCTTCGCGAGTTGGGTGCTGCTATCCGAGGAATCGCAGGAACCGCCCGTGAGGTCGAGATCTACAGAGAGGATCTCGAGCGCCGGGCTTACGTACAGGGCAGGCTCCGGCAGTTCATCGAGTCTGCAGAATCGGCTGATGAGGCCGCGATAGCTGAGTTGGAGGAGCAAGTGGATCGCCTACAGACGCTAGTAGCCGAGCTTGAAGCTGTGCTCGATCCGGCGAGCGAACGCGACAGGACCACGTCTCGCCTGAACCTGATTTCCGACGACATGACGCTTTGGGCTCGCACTCTTGCGTTGGAGCACAGCGAAGGACGAGTCCGAATTGATCTCCAGGCTCTTACTGTTGTGGCGGACACGGAAACTGGACCAGTTCCGCTCCAGCGGATGGGAAGTGCTGCGAACTGGATTGGATACCACGTCGTCAGCCATCTCGGTCTACACAAATGGTTCGTTGAGCACAGTCGGCCCGTCCCACGTTTTCTTATGCTCGATCAGCCAACTCAGGCGTTCTATCCGCCAGAGGTTCGAGACGCTGCCGACGAGGAACTCTCCGACACCGACAGTGCTGCAGTCCACGCTTTGTTCGAGCTAATCAACAGAGTCGCGGTAGCCCTTCAGGGCCGTCTACAGGTGATCGTTACCGACCATGCCAACCTTGAGGAGCCGTGGTTCCAGGATGCGGTGGTCGAAAACTGGCGCGGCGGTCGCGCACTGATTCCAAGCGACTGGCCGATGCGGGATTAACCGTCGATGCGAGGTCTCACAGACTAGAACGAGGCAGCCCCAAAAACGCTGAAGGGCTGCTCCGGATGCGCGACGTTAAGCGGAGCGTTGATCTGGATTCGCGGGTCAAGTTTCTCCGCGCCTCGCGCCCAGTCCTTGTCTTTGAGCGCGTCGAAGGGGATCGTCCCCGGGCGTCCTCCCATCAACACGGCGTCGAACGCATTCCCGATCGCTCCGTTTACCAGGTCAGCGCCATCAACAGCGGCAAAAGTGAACGACAAGGTGTAGGGGTCGTCTACTACGAGATAGACCAGAAGTCTTTGTAGCGACCGGTTCGGTGCGATCAGCTCTTGCCAAAACCAGGCTGGGTCCACAAAGCTTCTTCGCAGAACGAAGGTTGCGTGGATATAGATGCCTCGGAGCCCGGCGAGGTTCCGACGTCGTCCGAGCTTGGCCCATGGCCGCTTCGACCAACGGAGCTGAAGCTCAACGTCGTAGTTCGTCAGCGCGTGGTCGACGAGTCGCAAAGCGTCCGGGTGCTCTTTTAGCAACCACCCAGTCACGATCGGATCGGCTTCGTTCCGTTCTTCAAATTGCCATTGGACGTTATGGGCCTCAAGTGCAATGCGGGCTCCGGCCTCGAGGTTGCGAAGCACCTGTTCGACTTTGTTCAGATCATCCGCATGTGGGCGTCGACAATGAGCGCTCCTGTGGCGAAGAACCTTTAACTCGTCCACTGTTCCGCGCCATCGACGGCGGGGAAGAAGCGACTGCTCGAAGAGGATCCAATGCTCTTTGCTGTCGATGAGATCGAAGAGATGGGTTACGTCGAGGTAAGCGAGGAGGTCGGTTGCGTCGGGTGTAGCCATGTAGGCATTGATCTCGTCACGTACGGCACGGAGCGCGGCAGCCCCTGCGAGGTGGTCGAGCCACGCAGCGCCATACTTAGCCCGCAACTCCATGTACGCGAGTTGGCGGAGCCATGTCTCCACCTGCCACCACCTTGCGTAGAACGCAACGGATGCCGGCGGGACCCCTGAGTTAACCGCGGACTCAATCGAGCGCAGAACACGCGCCGATGTCCGGTCCCACTCGGGTCGCATATCGATTTGCTGCATGTGGCTCGCTCGGGTTCCTACTTCTCAGAGCCAATTCCGTTTCGACGTCGCTGGCGAACCATGAAGGAAGAGTACGTCGCAACGGCCACACAAAGCCCTTTTCTTGAGCATCGGCGCTTCGAGTAGCGTCCAAACATCATGGCGCCGGTTGCCGTCCTTGTCGGACTCCTCGTGTTCGTTCTGCCTGGCTTTATTGCTTCAGCCGTCGCCGCCCGCGATCGACCAGCACCCGCGACGCTAACGGATCTCGAACTAATCCTTCGCGCTCTGGGCTACAGCCTTGTTATCCACCTCGCGGTCGCCGCGACGACGTGGACTCCGTGTCTCGTTCGTAAACTCGACGGCGGGAAGAATTGGGACGACCATGTGGACGAGCTTGCGCTGTTCGCTTTCACCGTGCTCGGCTTGGCGGTTGTCCTCGGGCAACTTCTGTACTGGGCATTCGACTGGTTGGCGCCCCGGACCGACTGGTGGGCCCGTCTGCTGTTTCACGCGATCGGTGGACAGGACGTACGCGACGGATTCGACTACATCTTCCTTCGTCGGAAGCGTCAGGGCGAACAATTTATCGTTGTCGTCCATGGTCGCGACGGCGACCGCTTCGCCGGCGTGTACGGAGACAGTTCGTATTTTGGCTTTAGTCCTCGTCCGCACGACCTCTACCTCGAGGAGATGTGGGAAGCCAAGGGCGATGACTTCGTCCGACCAGCGGACGGCAAGACCATTGGGGGCTGGTTCCGCGCCGACGCGATCGAACACCTCGACTTCCGCGAGCTCGAGGAGGCCGAAGCCGAGCGAGGCTCGGCAAGTAGTTTCGGCTTTCGCGGTATTCGCAACGCGATCCGCGAAATTCGCGAGAACTTCGCGCGAGACCTGATCGAAGCAGCGCCCGACCACCCGGAAGTTCCGAGTAACCGCTGCTCTGCGGGATGAGGTCGGACGAGTGAACCAGGAAGTTCTGCGCATCGTGGGGGGCCAGCCGACGTACGAGCAGGGTCAGGAACTCATAGGCGAGCTCAAGCGGCTCGGAGGTAGCTTCGTGCGCGCCTTGCAAGCAGATGATGACTTCGACACCGATGAAGCCCTCGTCAGAGACCTACGACGGTACGCGCGTCGCGCGCAGCACAGCGTTCCCCCCTGGGATCTCTGGGCGTTGACCCTGGCGTTTTACGTAGACGGGCTCGACGAGACAAAAGATCGCGAGGGAGAGCTCCTTGCGATGGCGGGCTTGATTGTCGAGGGGATCGTCACGATCCACGACTGGGACTGGCAAGCGATGCACGAGGGTGAGGAGGAGGAAGAAGAAAGAGCAGATCAAGAAGGTCCTTAGACGGATTCACGCAACTCGAACAGCGGGCGGCGCCAGCCATAATGTCGCGATCGACGTCGCTTGAGGGCCTGCCCACCTGCTGAGCTCCGGCGGTCTGTTCAGCGATCCCGTTCGGAAGAGGATGTCCCTGTCGAAGTCGACTTAACCGCCTCCAATTTGTGGCCCGGAGCCAGCTGATGGCACCTCGGGATCAGCGACTGACCCTCCGCCAACGTTCGCTTCCTCGACCTGCCTCTCGAGCGCCGCCAGCACGTTCTGCACCTGCTGGTTCACGATCGGCTGCAGCACCCGCTGCCCCATCGAGCCGACCTGCCCCATGAGCCGCACGTCGGCCTCCCACTTCATCTCCGTGCCGCCGCCTGACTCGCTCAGCTCGAACTGCGTGTCCATGTTCAGCATCGCGCCCACGCCCGTGCCCTTCGCGTTCAGGCGCGCGTAGTCCGGCGCTCGCTCCTCGACCTTCTCGAAGTTGATGCTCATCTTCAGGCCGCCCAGGCCCAGCGGGATGACGACCTTCGCCGTCCAGTGGCGGTCGTCCTCGATCGAGAAGTCCTTCACGCCCGGCATCGTCTTCGCCATCCGGGACGGGTCGTTCAGCACCTCCCAGACCTTCGCCTGCGGGGCGTCGAAGTGCTTCGTGCCCTCGACCTTCATGCTCGGCGTCTCGACCTGCACGCCGCGCGCGACTCGCCTCCGGGTTCTGCAGCAGCTCCCAGACCCGGTGGTACGGGTTGTGCGAGTCGGTCACGATCGCGCCGCCGTCCTGCCGCAAGCGCGTCCTGGACCGCCGCGCACACGGCATGGATCCCGGCGCCGCCGCCCTCGCCCATGCCCTTCGTTCCCAGCGACGTGAACGGCGACGGCGACTCGATGTAGCCCGTCTTCATCGGCGGCATGTCGAGCGCATGCGGCACGTGGTAGTCGTAGAAGTTGGCGGTCAGCAAGCGTGCCCGTCCTCGTCGTAGGGGAACGTCTCGTGCATCGCCGCGCCCAGCGCCTGCGCCGTCGCGCCGTGCACCTGGCCCTCGACGATCTGCGGGTGGATCCGCTTGCCGCAGTCGTCCACGGCCGCGTAGTCGACGATCTCGTACGTCCCCGTCTCCTTGTCGATCTCGACCACGCACGCGTGGATCTGCGTCGCGTACGTCAGCGTCAGGTTCCCGAACTTGCGCTCCTTGTCGGGCACCTCGAACGGCGGCCGGTAGACGTAGCGGCAGTTCAGCGTGACGTCGTCGAGCTCGGGCGGCAGGCCGGCGTTGTTCGCGTTGATGATCGCGCCGCAGGCCATGAACGGCAGCGCCGCCTCGGGGGTGCCCTTGATGCGCGCGAAGCCCTCGGCGAGCTCGATCTGGTCCGGCGGCACGCCGCCCAGGATCACGCCCGCGAGCCGCTTGATCTGGTCGGCGAGCATGTCCGTCGCGCCCTTGACCGCGCCGAGGCCGGTGACCGCGAACTGCGACGCGTACGTCCCCGAGAAGCCGGCATGCGAGTTCCAGTACGAGTCGTGCCCGGCCCGCACGTGCACGTCGTCGGGCGTGACGCCGAGGATGTCGGCGACGACCTGCGCCGTGACCGTCTCGTGGCTCTGGCCCTGCGGCGTCGTCCCGAGCGTGACGACGATCTCGCCGAAGATGTCGAGCCTCACCGTCGCGACCTCGTTGTTGCCCGAGAACTGCAGCTCGGGGTTCACGAGCTGCGACTGGCCGAAGTTGTTCGTGCCCGGAGTCGAGCGTCGAGCCGATGCCGACCCCGAGCAGCTTGCCGCGCGGCTCCGCGTCGGCCCGCCGCTCCTCGATCCCCTCGTAGTCGATCAGGTCGAGCGCGATGTCGAGGCACCGCGCGTAGTCGCCCGAGTCGTAGACGCAGCCGTTCGGCGTCTCGTACGGCATCTCCTCGCGCTTGATGTAGTTCTTCTTGCGCACCTCGACCGGGTCGAGGCCGAGCTCGGTGGCGACGATGTCCATGATCCGCTCGGTCAGCCAGAGGTGCTGCATGCGCGAGTAGCCGCGGTTCGGCGCCGACCGGCGACTTGTTCGTCACGACCTGCGTGAAGTCGACGCGGACGTTGCGCCAGCGGTAGAGCCCGGGCGTGACCTGCGCCCAGATGATGCAGCCGAGCGGCTCGTAGCGCGGGAACGCGCCGCAGTCGTCGATCGCCTTCACCTTGAAGCCGAGCATCGTCCCGTCGGCCTTGACCGGCACCTCGACGTCGAGGAAGTCGCGCTCGTTGCCGTGCGCGTTCGCCATGTGCTGGTCGGTGCGCCACTCCGTCCACTGCACGGGCCGGTTCAGCTTGCGCGCGAGCAGGCAGCACGCCGTGAACTGCGGGTGCAGGCAGATCTTGTTGCCGAAGCCGCCGCCGATGTCCTGCGAGACGAAGCGCAGCTTGTCGATCCCGGTGCGCAGCGCCGGCGCCATCCAGATGATCCCGATGCCGGGCATCTGGTGGTTGCCGAAGATCGTCCACTGCTGCGTGCCGCGGTCGTACTCGACGACGCAGCCGGCGCACTCGAGCGGCGTCGACGAGAAGCGGTCGAAGTGCAGGCGCTCGATGCGGACGACGTGGTCGGCCTCGGCGAGCGCCGCGTCGTAGTCGCCCCAGTCGAAGAGGCCCTGCCAGACGACGTTCGAGCCCGCCTCCTCGTGGAGGATCGGCGCGTCGTCGGCCTGCGCCTGCCTCGGCGTCGACCAGCGTCGGCAGCGGCTCGTACTCGACCTCGACGAGGTCGGCGGCGTCGCGCGCCAGCTCGCGGGTCGACGCGACGACGGCCGCGACCGGCTCGCCGACGTGCCGCACCTTGCCGACCGCGAGCGCGTAGTCCTTCATGTCCGCGCCGGGCGGCGTCGAGAGCTCGAAGAACGGGTCGGTCAGCGCCGCGACCTCCTCGCCGATCAGCGTCCCGTAGACGCCGTCGAGCTCGGCCGCCTTCGAGACGTCGATCGCCGTGATCGTTCGCGTGCGCGTACGGCGAGCGGACGAAGTGGACGTAGCCCATGCCGTGGCGCTTGACGTCGTCGAAGAAGACGCCCTCGCCCTGGACGAGCCGCTTGTCCTCCTTGCGCGGGGTCGAGACGCCGATGAAGCCGGGCTTGGTCTCGGTCTCCTCGACGACGAGCGGCTCGGGCGTGCGTCGTCTCGCTCACTTGCGACGCCGCCTTGATCGCCTCGACGATGTTCACGTAGCCGGTGCAGCGGCAGATGTTGCCCTGGATCGCCTTGCGGATCTCGCCCTCGGTCGGGCTCGGGTTGTGGTCGAGCAGGTGCTTCGCGCTCATCAGCATCCCCGGCGTGCAGTAGCCGCACTGGAGCGCGTGGTGGTCGGAGAACGCCTGCTGGAGCGCGTCGAGCTCGCCGTTGGCGGACAGGCCCTCGACGGTCTCGATCGTCGCGCCGTCGGCCTGGACGGCGAGCAGCATGCAGCTCTTCACGCGCGTCGCCGTCGTAGAGGATCGTGCAGGCGCCGCAGTTGCCCGTGTCGCAGCCGACGTGCGTGCCGGTCAGGTCGAGGTCGTCGCGGATGAAGTGGACGAGCAGGCGGCGCGCGTCGACGTCGCGCTCGTAGGTCTCGCCGTTGATCGTCGACGGTGATGTTCATCCGCCGATGCCTCCGCGATCGCGCGGGCGGCGAGGATCTTCGCCAGGTGCCGCCGGTAGTCGGCCGAGCCGTGGACGTCCGAGGGCGGGTCGAGGTCGTCGAGTGCTCGTGACCGGGCACCGCGGCGACGCAGCCGATCGCGACGCGGGTCTCGCCGTTCCTCGTCGCGGCCGCGTTGACGATGCAGGTGCCGTCCTTGCCGATCGTCACGGCGGCGAAGCCGTCGCCCTGCGCCGGGCGGGATCGTGATCTTCGTCAGCAGCTCGCCCGGCTGGACGGCGGTCATGTAGACGCCGAGGAAGAACTCCTCGGCCGCTCACCGCGCGCTCGCCGCCCGGGCCGACGATCGTAATCGTCGCGTCCAGCGCGACCATCAGCGGCGGGAAGTGGTTCGTCGGGTCGTTGAGGCAGACGTTGCCGCCGATCGTGCCGCGGTTCCGCACCTGGACGTCGGCGATCTCGCCGGCGACGCGCGACGAGCATCGGCCGCGTCGCCGAGACGTCGCGTCGAGTCCATCAGCTCGCGCGTAGGTCGTCATCGCGCCGATCTCGAGCGCGCCGCCCGACTCGCGAGATCCCGCGCAGCTCGGCGAGGTCGGCGAGGTCGACGAGCAGGTCGGGCTGAGCCGCCCGCGCCTTCATGACGTTGATCAGCGTCTGCCCCCCGGCGAGCGCGCCGCGCGTTCTCGCTCTGGCCAAGCGCGGTGAGCGCGTCAGCGAGCGTTGAGGGACGCGCGTACTCGACCGCCGCCAGGAGCATGCCGCGTATCTAACCGTTTTATTCGCCCCCCGTGGCGAGCGACAATAGGCCCGTGGAGCCGGAAACGCGCTACGCCCGCAGCGGCGACGTCAACGTCGCCTACCAGGTGCTGGGCGAGGGACCTTTCGACGTCGTGCACGTGCAGGGCTTCGTCTCTCACGTCGAGCTGTCCTGGCAAGTGCCAGCGTTGGCGGACCTTCAGCGCCGTCTTGCTTCGTTTTGCCGGTACATCCGCTTCGACAAGCGCGGCACCGGGATGTCCGACCGGGTGAGCGGTGCCCCATCGCTCGAGACTCGGATGGACGACGTACGGGCGGTGATGGACGCCGTCGGCTCGGAGCGGGCGGCGCTGCTGGGTAGTTCGGAGGGCGTTCCCGATGAGCATCTTGTTCGCTGCCACTTACCCTGAGCGGACCTGGGCGCTCATCCTTTCCGGCGGCTTCGCCCGCGTCCGCTGGGCTCCCGATTACCCGTGGGGCATTCCGGACGAGGAGCTCCGGCGTGAGCGAGAAGAGGAGGAGCGAACATGGGGAACGCCCGAGCATGCGGAAGCAATCTCGCAGTCGCTCGCGGCCAGTACCGACGAAGAGAGCGGGCGAGCGTTCGCCACCCTGATCCGCCAGAGCGCCAGCCCTGGCGCGGCCGCTGCCTTGGCCCGCATGAACAACGAGATCGACGTGCGCCACGTGCTCTCGGCGATCCGGGTCCCGACGTTGGTCATGAATCGTGCCGGCGAGCATCCGTTCACTGTCCAGGCCTCTCGCTATCTCGCCGAGCACATTCCCGGGGCGAGGCACGTCGAAGTTCCCGGCGCAGATCACGCGCTCTTCGCCGGCGACGTGGACACATCCCTGAGAAAGGTCGAAGGCTTCCTGACGGAAGCGTGGGAGGAGCGGGCCTGGGAAGAAGCCGAGCCTGACCGCGTCCTCGCGACCGTGCTGTTCACGGACATCGTGGGCTCGACGGCGAAAGCGGTAACGCTCGGCGATGCGCGCTGGCGCGAGCTGCTCGAGGCCCATCACACCATCATCCGGCGCCAGCTCGTCCGTTTTCGCGGCAAGGAGCTCGATACCGCGGGCGACGGTTTCTTCGCGACGTTCGACGGTCCGGCCCGCGCGATTCGTTGTGCCTCCGCGATCACCGAGGGCGTAGGCGAGCTCGGGTTAGAGGTTCGCGCCGGGCTTCACACCGGCGAGTGCGAGGTGATGAACAAGAAGGTGGGCGGGATCGCGGTGCACATCGGCGCGCGAGTCGCTGCCGAGGCGGCGCCCGGCGAAGTCGTCGTCTCGAGCACCGTCAAGGATCTCGTCGCAGGATCCGGAATCGAGTTCCGGGAACGAGGTGCGGTCGAGCTGAAGGGCGTGCCGGGCGAATGGCGTCTGTTCGCAGTCGAAGGGTCAGCGACCTAACCGCGACAGAGACCGTTCGTACGCGTCGCGCCAGATCTCGTAGCCCTCGAGCTCGTCCGCCCGCACATCCTCGTACCCGACGGCGCCGGGCCGCCAGGTGGCGAAGTTGTCGGCACTGACCGGCAGGTGCGGGATCCCGAAGTACCTGTCGGTCGGGCCCCGGTCGAGCTGAGACGGGTCGACCTGGAAGGGACGCTCACCGAACCTGTCCGCATAGAGCCGGACATGGACGATGCCGTCGCTCATGGCGAGGATCTTGACGACGCGATACTCGTGCGCATCAAACTCGACGGTGCAGAGATCTCCGGGACCCAAACGGTCTGGACACACCTCCCGCCGCAGTTAGCGGGGCCGGCCCCGCAAGTCGCGAAGCCGACCCCGGTATTACTACCTAGCGCTGTGGCTCGCCCGCGCGAATCTCCTCGCGGTACGCGCCGCTCTCGACGCCGCGGCTCTCGATCATCTCCTTGAAGCGATCGAGGTCGCCCTTGACCTTGCGCGAGTCGAGACCGACCTTCGACCCGAGCTGCTCCTTCATGCCCTCGGGCTCGTAGTCCATCTCGACCGTGACGCGCGTCTGGTCCGCGCCGGCCGGCTCGAACTCGACGATGCCGTCAGGGCCGTTCCCGTCGACTGCCCGCCAGGCGATCTTCCGGTCTGGCTGCTGGTCGACGATCTCGGCCTTCCACTCGCGGCTCTCGCCGCCGATCTCGGCCTTCCACAGCAGGTGCGCGTCATCGGCCTGCTTGACCGACTCGACACCGTCCATGAACTGCGGGAACTCCTCGAACTGCGTCCACTGGTTGTACGCAGTGGTAATCGGCACGTTGACGTCGATCGACTCTTTGATTGTCGACAAGTTAATGACCCCTTTTCCTCGTTGTTGGTTCGCTCTCTCACCCTGTTACCTACCCATCGCGGGTGGGGCTAAACGATTCTGCCGGTCACCTCGCCGAGCCGGTCTGCGCGCAGCGGTGACCTCGTCGCCGTCCTCGAGAAAGGTGCGGGTGGAGCCGTCGGCGAGCTCGAGCGGGCGCTCGCCGTTCCACGTCATTTCGATCAGGCTGCCGAACGAGCCGGGGTCTGACCCCGAGATCGTGCCGCTGGCCAGGAGGTCGCCGGTGCGCAGGCTCGCGCCGTTCGAGGTCAGGTGCGCGACCTGCTGCTCGACGTTCCAGTACAGGTGCCGTGTGTTCGTGCTGGAGATCGTCTCGCCGTTGAGGACGACCGCGAGGTCGATGTCGTACGGCCCACGGCGCGGTGCGCAGGTAGTCGAGCGGCTCGGGCTCCTGCGGCGGCCTCGGGACTCGGGGTAGCTCGGAGAGCGGCACGACCCACGGCGAGATCGACGTTGCGAAGGACTTGCCGAGGAACGGGCCGAGGGGCTGGTACTCCCAGGCCTGGATGTCGCGCGCGCTCCAGTCGTTGACGAGGACGGCGCCGAAGACGTGGTCGAGTGCGTCGGCGATCGGCACCGGTTCACCGTGCGTGCTGGGCGTGCCGACGACGAAGCCGAGCTCCAGCTCGATGTCGAGCTTCTGCGTCGGGCCGAAGGTCGGCGCGTCGGCGTCGGGCGGCTTGCGCTGGCCGCTCGGGCGGGCGATGTCGGTGCCGCTGACGACCACCGTGCCTGCGCGGCCGTGGTAGCCGATCGGCAGGTGGCGCCAGTTGGGAAGGAGCGGCTCCTGGCCGGGCCGGAGGATCTTGCCGAGGTTCGTGGCGTGCTCTTCGGACGAGTAGAAGTCGACGTAGTCGGCAACCTCGAACGGCAGATGCAGCTCCACCTCCTCGAGCGGGATGGCCTCGGAATCGAGCTCGCGCACGCGCGCGTGTGTCTCTTCCCAGGCTTCGCGGCCGAGCGCGAGGAAGTCGTTCAGCGTCCTGCCGGGGACGAGCTCTGAGATGTCGAGGACGGACTCCTCGACCCGGTAGCCGACTCGCGGCTCCGCCCCCGGCCGGCTGAAGACCCCGTACCCGGTCAAAGAAGCCCGAGCGTCTTCAGCTCGTCGACGGGCTCGAAGAAGCTGCAGCTGCCGAAGCCGACGAAGAGCTCGCGCGCGTTCAGGATCTCGATCGGGGCCGCGTCTCGATCCCGCCACCTGAAGTGGGTCTCGTTGAGACGGAACGCGGCGGCGTCCTCCTCGGCAAGTGCCTCCTCGTCGAACACGGCGGCGGCGAGCAGGTTCACGAAACCGTGAGCGTTGCCCTGGCGGACGGCGTGGTGGAGCCCGGCGGTTGCCTTGAAGGGCAGCTTGCGCTCGCGACAGCCCTGCATGAACGCTGCCAGCTCGTCCACGGACGGCAGGTGCTCGCCGCCACAGCGGATCTTCGCGCGCAGGCCAAGCTCTGCCAGCTGGTCGAGGTCGCCGCCCTCGACGTAAACCTCCTCTGCAGCGCCGGCGAGCTCCGCGGGATCGCCGCGACCTTCGACCGCCTTCACGCGCGGGTCGCCGTTGGGCGCCGGCCCGTCGAGGATCACCGTCAGCTCGCGCTGCTCGTCACCGAGCTCGGCGAGCTTCGATGCCGACCAGGCAAGCCGGCCAAGCATCCAGCTCTCGTCGCTCCTCCGCGCGCGCCGGTCCTCCTCGATTGCCTCGTCCACCGGCAGCTGAGCCGGGGGGAAGGTCGGGGCGTGGTCGATCAGCAGCCCGAACAGAGCATGCGAAGCACTCACGCCGCGAGTTTACGAGCGGCCAACTAGCCCTGTCCGGTGCCTGGCACCGGACCTGTCACTTGAAGCGGGCGGCTTCTTCCGAGCCACCGGTGGCGTCACCCGCGCTGTACGAGTGCGCGCCGGCTCCCGCCAGTTGGCCGCCGTCGACGATCAGGTACTCCTCGCGGATCGGCTTGCCGTCGAAGAAGCACTCGAGGATCTCGCGCACTCCGGCGGCGTAGCGAGTCTGGGCCGAGAGGCTCGAGCCCGAGATGTGCGGCGTCATGCCCTGGTTCGGCATCGAGCGCCACGGGTGATCGCGCGGCGCCGGCTGCGGGAACCACACGTCGCCTGCGTAAGCGGCGAGCTGCCCGCTTTCGCACGCACGAGCAACCGCGTCGCGGTCGCAGATCTTCCCGCGCGCAGTGTTGATCAGATACGCGCCCCGCTTCATCTTCGAGATCAACTCCTCGTCGAAGAGGTGCTCAGTCTCGGGATGCAGCGGCGCGTTGATCGTCACCACGTCGCAGACGGCGACGAGCGACTCCGCGTCGGGGTGGTACGTGACGCCGAGCTCCTTCTCCACTTCGGGCGGGAGCCGATGCCGATCCGTGTAGTGCAGGCCTACGTCGAACGGCTTCAACCGGCGCAGTACCGCAGACCCGATGCGGCCCGCGGCCACCGTGCCGACCTGCATGCCCTCGAGGTCGTAGGAACGCGACACCGCGTCGGCGATGTTCCAGCCCCCGTCGAGGACGATCTGGTGCGACGGGATGTAGTTCCGGACCAGCGCGAGGATCGCCATCACGACGTGCTCGGCGACACTGATCGAGTTGCAGTACGTGACTTCGGCGACAGTCACCCCCCGGTCGATCGCCGCCTGGAGGTCGACGTGATCCGAGCCGATCCCGGCGGTCACCGCCAGCTTCAGGTTCGGCGCCTTCGCGAAGCGCTCCGCCGTCAGGTACGCCGGCCAGAACGGCTGGGAGATGACCACGTCCGCGTCCTCGAGCTCGCGTTCGAAAGCCGAGTCGGGCCCGTCCTTGTCGGACGTGACGACGAGCTCGTGCCCGGCCTCCTCGAGGAACTTCCGCAGCCCGAGCTCGCCCGAGACGCTGCCGAGCAGCTCGCCCGGCGTGAAGTCGATGGCCTCCGGCGTGGGCGTGGTCTGCCCGCCGTGGTAGCCCTCGATCGTCGGGATACCGTCGCGCGCGTAGGTCGGCGGGTACCCGCTAACCGGGTCGTCGTACAGGACGCACAGGACCTTCACGACCCAAGCTTCACAGACCCGTCGTCATCGAGGGTCCAGTGCGGGTTGTGTGCGATCTCCCACGGGTGGCCGTCGGGATCGTGGAAGACCCCTGAATAGCCGCCCCAGAACGTGTCCCCGGCCGGCTTGGCGATCGTCGCGCCCGCCGCCTCGGCCTCGGCCATGACCGCGTCGACTTCGGCCGGCGAGCGCGTGTTGTAGGCGAACGTGACCCCGCCCCAGCCTCCGCTGTCGGCGATCGCGCTGTCCTCGGCCAGCTGGTCGCGGCCCCAGAGCGCCACGATTGCCCCGCCCGCCTGGAAGAAGACGACGTCGTCGTCCGCGTCGGCGCCGGTCGTCCAGCCCATCGCTTCGTAGAACGCTCGGGCGCGCGAGAGATCGGACACTCCGAGCGTGACGAGGCTCAGCCGCTGGTCCATGTCAGAAGCTCCTCCCTCCCTGCTCCAGGTGACAACTCCAGAACGAGCACGGGGCCGACCCCCCGGGCGTAGAACTTGTGCTCGAGGATCTTGGGGTCGAGGGGCGTGAAGTCTTTGGTCATCAAGACCTTCTCGAACGATCGGTAAGGCACGGCAACGCGTTCGTCGAGGCTCAACACCTCAGCGGCATCCTCGGCCTCGCCCTTCAGGTACTCCTGACGGTACTCCATTCCCACACGGGGCTCGCCCGGGACGACAATTCCGGCCTGCGCGCCGTCGATTCCGGCTTCCCATGACCCCTCGGTGCTGACGACCTTGCCGTTCTCGTACTCCTTCGTGTCCTCTCCGAGGTACCAGATGTTGCCGGCGTTGTCCTGCGCATACCAGTCGAAGGTGTCCTCCACGGGCTCGCCGTTCTCGGTGACGAGGTCGTGAACGACCCGCGCCTGGATGCCCTCGATCTGTTTCGTCTCACCGGTGACGGTGATCTCGACACGCTGCGGACCCTCGCGGTAGACCCATTTCGTCCCCGGCTTCATCGGCCAATAGGGGTTGTCGATCTCAGTAGTGAAATCGGCCGCGTCCAGCTGCACGGTCTCGCTGCCCGTGGGAAGGGATGCCTCGTCTTCGTCGTCGGAGGCGCACCCGGCTGTGACTGCTGCTATCGACAGGATGAGCGCAACCGCCGTGCGCACTACAGCGCCTCGACGTGGATGCGGCCCTTCGAGGCTTTGAGGCGGCCGCCGTCACGGCCGGCGCGAACAGCGAGGATCTCACCCAGGATCGACACGGCCGTTTCGGCCGGGCTCTCCGCGCCGATGTCGAGGCCGGTCGGGCCCGCGATGCGGTCGATCTCCTCCTCGCTCAGACCCTCCTCGAGCAACCGCCCGCGGCGGCGCTCCTGGTTACGCCGCGCGCCCAGGGCGCCGACGTAGAAGGCCTCGCTGCGCAAGGCGCCGATCAGGGCCGGGATGTCGAAGCGGTTCTCGTGCGTGAGGACGACGACGGCGGTGCTCGCATCCGGCTCCACCTGCGCCAGCACCTCGTGCGGCCACTCGACGATCAGCTCGTCGGCGCTCGGGATCCGCTCGCGGGTCGCAAACTTGGCCCGCGCGTCGGCGACCACGGTGCGCCAGCCGAGCTGCTTCGCGGCCTGGCAGAGCGCCTCGGCCGTGTCGACGGCGCCGAAGACGAGCAGCAGCGGCGGCGGGCCGAACTCCTCGACGAACTCCCTGCCGCCCTCACCCAGGACCGTCGTGCGCGTGAACCGCTCGCCGCTCTCGATACGGGCAGCGAGCTCCTCGGCCTCGCCCATCGGCAGGTCCTCGACGAAGACGTCGATCTCGCCGCCACAGGGGAGGCCGACCGACCACGCCTGCTCGTCCGAGATGCCGTACGAGAGGAGCTTCGGCGCCGCGCCGCCCAGCACCGCGCGCGCCTCCTCGTAGACCTCGTTCTCGACGCAACCGCCGGACACCGAGCCGGCGAGCTCACCCTGGGTCGAGATGGCGAGCTTGGAGCCGATCGGCCGCGGCGCGGAGCCGCGCGTGGCGACGACCGTGGCGATTGCCACCTTGTCGTCACCACGCGCGCGCCAGCGCCTGAGATCGGCGGCGATCTCTTTCACATGGGGAACGGTAGCGCTACGAGTGCGCCGGCTCCGCCTCGGCGTGCATCACGGCCGGCTTCTCCGCACGGATCAACAGGCCGCCGATGACAGCCCCGGCGATTGCGAACAGGGACCCGACGAGGAACGCGGCGTGATAGCCGCTGGTGAGCGCCGTCGGCAGATCGTCGCCGGAGGCGAGCAGCTTGTCGCTGCGTGAGGTCGAAAGGCTGGCCAGGACGGCTAGCCCCAGGGCACCGCCCATCATGAACGCGGTGTTCACCACGCCGGAGGCAAGACCCGCCTCGGTCGGCTCGACGTCTCCCATCGCGGCCAGCAGGAGCGGGTTGAACCCCATCCCGGCGCCGATTCCGAGCAGCACCGAGCCCGGCAGGACGTCGAGGACAAAGCTCCCGTCGACCGGAAGCCGTGCGTACAGCAGCAACCCCGCCGCCATGAACAGCATCCCCGCCACCATCGGCGGCTTGAGCCCGAACTTCATGACGAGCTTGGCCGAGAGACCGAGCGAGAACGCGCCCATGATCAAGCTGGAAGGCAGGAACGCAAGCCCGACCTTCAGCGGGCTGTACCCGAGCACGAGCTGGAGATAGAGCGCGGTGAGGAAGAACCACGCGAACATCGAGCCGGCCAAGAGGACGGCGACCCCGTTCGCGGTCGCAAGAGTTCGGTGCTTGAACAGTCCGAGCGGCATCAATGGGTGCGAGACCCGCGACTCGATCGCAAGGAAGGCTCCCAGGAGCACGACCGACGCCGCGAGCAGCCCGAGCGTTTGTCCCGTCCCCCAACCGACCTCGTTCCCGTTGACGATCGCGTAGACGGCCAGCATGAGCGAGGCCGTGACCGTGACCGCGCCGGCGATGTCGACGCGCCGGTCGCCGGCAGTCACGTTGTCGGCCGGAAGCAGCCGCAGGCTCAGGGCGTAGACAGCGACCCCGATCGGGATGTTGACCAGGAAGATCCAGTGCCAGTTGAGCGTGTCGGTCAGCACGCCGCCGGCAAGAACGCCGATCGTGCCGCCGCCCGACGCGACGAAGCCGTACACGCCCATCGCCTTGGCTCGGTCGCCGGTCTCGGTGAACAGCATCATGACCAGCGAGAGCGCAACCGCCGAGACGACAGCGCCCCCGAGGCCCTGAACCGCCCTGGCCGCGATGAGCGTCTCCTGCGAGTTCGCGATCCCGCAGGCCAGCGAGGCGAGGGTAAAGAGGACGATTCCGATCAGGAAGAGCCGGCGGTGGCCGAAGAGGTCACCCAGCCGTCCGCCGAGCAGCAGGAAGCCGCCGAAGGTGAGCAAGTAGGCGTTGACGACCCACGCCAAGGACTCCCCGGTGAACCCCAGGTCGTCGCGGATCGACGGCAACGCGACGTTCACGATCGTCGCGTCGAGGACGATCATCAGGGTGCCGAGGTTGAGAATGATGAGCGCTAGCCAGCGCCGGTCCGTACTTGGGCTCATAGGGTCGTCAACGCCTTTCTGTCGTTTGTATTCCCGGAAGGCCGCTAGAGGCTCGCGGCGAGCTTGTCGAGGGACTCGTTCCAGCCGGCCTCGGCCTGGCTGCCGTGCTCGCCGACCGGCAGGCCGGCGTGGCGCAGGGTCAGCTTCGTCTTGCCGTCCTGGTCTTCGAAGGTCACCGTGATCTCGGTCTCCAAGGGGACGTCCGGCATCCCATAGTGGGCGCCCGGCACGACGTTGCCCTGTTCGTCAGCAAAGGAATCGGTGACGACGAGCCTCTCCATGGGGACGATCTCGCGATAGACGCCCGTGCTCCAGAACTCCTGTCCGTCCGGGCTGCGCATGCAGTTGAGGTACTTCCCGCCTTCCTTCAGGTCCATTTCGACCGCCGGAGCCGTGAAGTCCTTCGGCCCCCACCACTTCTTCATCTGCTCGGGATCCGTCCAGGCCTCCCAAACTCGCTCGCGTGGGGCGTCGAAGACGCGGGTGATCACTAGCTCGGTCGTTTGCTGGGTGTCGCTCTGATTCACGAACTCTCCTTTCGGGTTTCTTCCAGATGTCGCTCGAGACGGTCCAACCGGTCTTCCCAGAGCTCCCGGTAGGGCTCCAGCCATTCGTCGAGCTCGGCCAGAGGCTTCGGTTCCAACTCATACCAGCGGCGCTGCCCGTCGCGTCGCACTCGTACCAGGCCGGCCTCACGAAGCAGTCGCAGATGCTTCGAGACGCCCGGCTGGCTTAGACCGAGGAGCCTGACCAGCTCCCCTACCGGCCGTGCGCGCTCTCTTAGAAGATCGAGGATGCGCCTGCGGGTGGGCTCGGCGACGAGCTCGAACGTGGTCGCTGTCATGGCTCGTATATTGCCATAGAGTTATATGCCTGTCAAGTTATGAATAGCACACCTCGTCTGCTCCCCAGGTTGCCGCGGCGGGCCTGGATCGTGCTCGGCGGCGACCTCCTGTCCGCGATCGGGAGCGGGATGACGCTTCCGTTCCTGGTCGTCTACCTGCACCGGGTGCGGGGGCTGGACCTCGAGCTGGCGGGAGCGGCTCTGGCCACGATCGCGCTCGCCGCCCTTCCCGGGAACCCGATCGCCGGAGTCCTCGTCGATCGGATCGGTTCTCGCCTGACCCTGATCTTCGGGCTCCTGGTCGCGGCGGCCGGCACGGTCGCGATCGCTTTCGTGACGGCGCCCTGGCACGCGTTCGCCGCTGCGGCGACGACCGGCTTCGGCCTGGCGACCATCTGGCCGGCGCAAGACTCGCTCCTCGCGGTCACGGTCACTTCCGAGCAGCGCTCGAGCGTCTTCGCCGTCAGGCACGGGACCCTCAACACGGGCTTCGGAATCGGGGCGCTCATCGCCGCCTCGGTCGTCGACTTCGACTCAGCAGCGAGCTTTCAGGTCCTCTACCTGCTCGATGCGGCCTCGTTCCTCATCTTCGTAGCGCTTCTCATCCCGCTCAGAGGGGTCGGCGGGCGCGCTCAGCCGGAACCCGGGCAGGCGGTGGAAGCGGCACGCTACTGGACCGTGCTCCGCGACCCGGTCTTCCGGCGGGTCCTCCTCCTCACCGTCCTTCTCTGCCTCGTCGGCTACGGCAGCTTCAACGCCGCCTTCCCTGCCTTCGCCACGGGGCCCGGAGGTCTCACCGCCGCCGCACTGGGCGTCGCGTTCGCCGTCAACACGATCGCCGTCTCGGTGCTGCAGCTTCCCGTTCTCAGGCTCGCTCACGGCCATCGCCGGACCGCGGCGGTCGTGCTCGTTTTCTCACTCTGGGCGCTGACCTGGGTGGTGACACTTCTCGCCGGCGAGTTGGACGGGAAGGCAGCCGTGTCCCTGTTCGCCACTGCTGCCGTGATCTTCGCGGTCGGTGAGACGCTCATGTCCCCCGCCGTCCCCCCGCTGGTGAACGATCTGGCCCCGGATCGCCTCCGAGGGCGATACAACGCGCTGTACACCTTGGCTTGGACGACAGGTTTCATCCTCGCGCCGCTCATTGCCGGGATCGCGCTCGGCGCCGGGCAGGCGACCGCACTCTTCGTGGGGCTGATCGTTGCGTGTGGACTAGGTGCGCTGGTGGCAGTGCGTCTGCGGCGGAGCATCCCGCAGGAGCTCGACGTCGTCGGAGGTCCCGCTCATGACTGAGCTCCTCGAACGCGTGCTCGAGCTCCGGGCACGCGCGAACTACGAAGCCGCCCGCAAGGAGGCGCTGACCGGAATGGACTCGCCGACCTTCGAGCTGCTCCTCGAGCTCGGCCGGCTGCAACACGACCTCGGCCGGGAGGACGAAGCCGAGGCCACGTTCGAGCGCGCGGCAGAGCTTGCCGGCAGCGACCTGCAGCGCTCCCGGGCCTGCGCCCGGCTCGTCGGCGTGTATCGCGACCAGGGCCGGGCGAAAGACGCCGATGCCAAGGCCCACGAAGCGCTGTCACTGGCAGGCGAGCAGGACTCGCTCGAGGGCGCGGATGCGCTCGTTGCGGTTGCCGACGCCAAATTCGATATCGGCGAGTACGCCGAGGCCGAGGACGGCTATCGCCGTGCGCTCCTCCTGTGCGAAAGCGGCCTCGACGGGTTGGAGCGAGAGCGAGTGTGCATTCGCGCTCAGGCCGGGGTCGGAAGTGTCCACCGCGCCCGAGGCCACTACGACGAGGCCCAGCCGGTCCTTCGCGATGTACTCGGAGCCTCCGAGGAAGTATTCGGCCCGGAGTCGCTCGAGACCGCGAATGCCCTGAACGATCTCGGCATCGTCTTCAAGTACTCGGGGCGGTTCGACGAGGCGGAGCCGCTCTACCGCCGAGCCCTGGCGATCAACGAGCGAGCGGTCGGCGAAGATCACTACAACGTCGCGAGCCTGTACCACAACCTCGGCGGGCTCGAGCACGCGCGCGGGAACTACGAGCAGGCCGAGCCGCACGCCCGCCGTTCCGTCGAGATCCGCCGGCGCCTGTTCGGCCGCGACCATCCGGCAACTGCGGCGGATGAGGCGGCTCTGGCATCGATCCTCTACGCGCTGCGACGAGACGAAGAGGCCGAGGAGCTGCTGCGGGCAGCGCTACCCGTGTACGAACGCGTTTTCGGCGAAGAGCACTACGAGGTGTCGGTGCACCTGAACAACCTCGCTGCGATTCTCCAGCGGAAGGGCGCGGACGACGAGGCGGAGGCGCTCTACCGGCGCTCGCTGGCCATGAAGGAGAAGCTCGTCGGCCCGGAGCATCCTGTCGTCGCCAACACGCTCAACAACCTCGCCGTCATCTGCCGCCGGCAGGAGCGCTACGACGAGGCAGAGCAGCTCTACGCGAGGGCGCTCCAGATCCTCGAGGCGGGCGTCGAGCCAGACCATCCGACCCTCGCGAAAACGCGTCGGAACCACGGCGCGCTCGTACGTGCCCGAGCGGAAGAAAACGGCTGAGAGACCCGTCTAGTGGCGGACGAGCCAAATCGAAAGGAGAGAACCATGGGTGAGCACCTGAACGTCAACGAGACAACGGCCGAAGACGACGAGGACGTCGAGGCACACGGCAGCCCCTTCAACGTGAACGAGTCCGTGGTCGACGACGCGGACGAGGTCGAAGCGCACGGCGGCGGAATCCAGTCCAACGAGACGGTCGTCGAGGACGACGAGGTCGAGGCACACGGCGGCGGTATGCAGTCGAACGAGACAGTGGTCGAAGATGAGTGACGTCGAGGCGCACGGCCACAACCTGAACGTCAACGAGGCCACGGACGAAAGCGCCGAGGACGTCGAGACGCACGGGCTCGAACAGAACATCAACGAGTCAGTCGTCGAGGACGACACCGAGGTCGAGGCCCACGGTGGCACGCTCCAATCCAACGAGACGGTCGTCGAGGACGACGACGTCGAGGCGCACGGCCTGGAGTCGAACGTGAACGAATCGGTCGCCGAGGACAACGACGAGGTCGAGGCACACGGGCTCGAAGGCAACATCAACGAGTCAGTCGTCGAGGACGAGCCCGACGTCGAGGCGCACGCCAACTCGCTCCAGACCAACGAGACGGTCGTCGAGGACGAAGCCGACTCCTAGTTCCGTGTGACAGTCTTGCCCGTTGCCTGACGCGGTCATCGTCGGGAGCGGGATCAACTCGCTGGCCTGCGCTGCGCTGCTTGCGCGCGCCGGCTGGGACGTACGCGTCCTCGAGCGCGAGGACGTCATCGGCGGCGCCGTCCAGACAGCCGAGCTGACCGAGCCCGGCTACCTGCACGACGTCTTCAGCGCCTGGCACCCGCTCTGGGTCGGCGGCGCGGCACACGCGGAGCTCGGGCGACGAGCTCGCCGCCCGCGGGCTCGAGTACCTGAACACGGAGCTGCCGACCGCGACCGCTTACCCGGACGGCGAGAGCGCGTTCCTGCACCGCACCGCCGAGGCGAACGTCGCCGAGCACGGCGCGGCCTGGGGCGAGATGCTCGAGTCGTTCTTCCCGAACGCCGACCTCGCCTTCGGGATCCTCGGCACGGAGCTCTGGTCGCGGCCCGGCCTCTCCCTCGGGCTCAAGGCCTACCGTCGGCTCGGGCGCCGCGGGCTGGCCGCCTTCGCCGGCGACCTGGCGATCTCGAGCCGCGACTGGCTGACGGACACCTTCGAGTCCGAGCGCACCCACGGCCTGCTCGCGCCCTGGGTGCTGCACACCGGCCTCGGCCCCGACGCGGCCGCCTCCGGCTACATGACGCAGGTGATCGCGGTCGCCGTCCAGGAGGGCGGCATGCCGATCCCGCGCGGAGGCGGGGCGAAGCTCGTCGAGGCGCTCGTCCGGCTGATCCGCGATCACGGCGGCGAGGTCGAGACAGGGCGGGACGTCGACCAGGTGCTCGTCGACGGTGGCGTGACGCGAGGCGTGCGGCTCGCCGACGGCGAGGCGATCACCGCGAGCACGGTGATCGCGAACGTGACGCCGACCCAGCTCTACGGACGGCTGCTCGACGACGCTGCGGTGCCGGCGGAGATCGCGCGCCGGGGCCGGCGGTTCCGGTTCGGCCGCGCCGAGATGCAGATCCACTTCGCGCTCTCGGAGCCACCGCGCTGGGCCGGCGACGAGCGGCTCGGCGACACGGCGATCGTCCACCTGACGCCCGGGCTCGACGGCGTCTCCCGCGCGGTCAACGAGGCCGAGCGAGGGCTCCTGCCCGCCGAAGCGACGGTCGTGGTCGGCCAGCCGCTCACCATGGATCCATCTCGCGCCCCGGATGGCGCCGGCCTGCTCTGGATCCAGCTCCAGGAGCTGCCCTGGCACGTGAAAGGCGACGCCGCCGGAGAGCTCGACATCGGCGACGGCACCTGGACCGAGGCGCTCCGCGAGCGCTACGCCGACCGCATCCAGGCGCGCATCGCGAAGCACGTGACGAACCTCGACGGCGCGATCCGCAAGCGCGTCGTCCTCTCCCCCGCGGATCTCTTCGCCGCCAACATCAACCTCGAGCGCGGCGACCCCTACAGCGGCTCGCTGGCGCTCGACCAGAACTTCCTCTGGCGCCCCTTTCCGCAGAGCCCCGGGCACGCGACTGCGGTCAAGGGCCTCTGGCACATCGGCGCGAGCACGCATCCCGGGCCCGGGCCTCGGCGCCGGGTCGGGCACACTCGTCGCGCAGCAGTTGATCGCGCGACCGCTCTGCGCCGCCTGATCCGGCGATGAAGCGCCAGCCGGTGTCTGACACGTGTCTGACACCGTGAACCGCAAGATGGCTCCGCTGTGCAACCAAACGACGTTTCGGCCATGGCCCAGTGCCTGACACGTGTCTGACACCGTAGGAGGGGCATGAGGCGCTCGATCTCGCAGATCACGACGGTGACCCAGTCGTTTGCCGACGACCTCGACGCGTACCGGGCCGCGGGGGCCGACGGGATCGGGATCTGGGAGATGAAGCTCGAGGACGACTCGCTGGAACGGTTCCGCGCGAGCCCGCTCGAGGCCGCCGCCGCGATACCGGCGGTGCCGTCGATCCTGCCGCTGCCGCTGATGGAAGGGCCCGGCGACCCGGCGGAGCGGATCGAGGCGATCTGTGCCGGAATCCGAAGGCTCATCCCCTTCGATCCCGCCTGCGTCATGTTCCTGACCGGCCCCGGCGACGACCGCGAGACAGTGCTCGACGGGATCCGCGCGATCGCCGACGAGGGCGAGCGGGCCGGCGTACGCGTCGCCCTCGAGCCGATCCAGAGCGAGTTCGCCCACTTCTGGACGATCCCCACCTCGCTCGAGGAAGCCGCGAGCCTGCTCGACGAGGCGGGAACGCCGGACGTCGGCCTGATGTACGACACCTGGCACCTCTGGAACCAGCCGCTCGAGCACATCGAGCGGTACCGGGACCGCATCGCGGCCGTCCACATCGCCGACTGGCGGGACCCGACGCGCAACACCAACGACCGCGTCCTCCCCGGGCGACGGCGTCATCGACTTCGAGCCGATCCTGGAGGCGCTGCGCTGGGACGGCCTCTACGACCTGGAGATCTTCTCCGACACCGAGCTGCCCGACTCGCTCTGGCGCGAGGATCCTCGCGAGCTGGCGCGCCGCGGGCTGGATGCACTCGCGCGCCTGAAATCCGATTGACTGGCACGCGGCATATGGATTTCAATAACGCAATACCCGGGCAAGGAGGCTTGGCATGAGAAGCACGCGCAAGTGGGGCGTCGCTGTGACGCTTCTCACCGGAGTCGCGGCGGTTGCTGCGCTCGCGGCGAGCATGGGCGGCAGTGCTACGGCCGCGACCAGAGGGCCCATCGTGATCGGCTGGGCCTACGACGCGAAGGGCCAGATGGCCCCGTTCGACAATCCGGCGCTCGCCACCGCCAGGATCCGAATCCGTGAGCTGAACGCGAAGAACGGCGTCAACGGCCGCAAGCTGCGGCTCGACACGTGCGACACGCAGAACAACGCCCCGGCCCGCGCGAAGTCGTGCGCGCGGCAGCTCCTCGCCAAGGGCGCGCACATCATCTTCACGACCTGCGACGTCGACTTCGCCACGCCGGTCGTCCAGGAGGCGATCAACCGCGGCAAGCTGGCGATCTCGACCTGCATCGGGACCGACCAGATGGGGCCCAAGCGCTTCGGCCGAGTCAAGGGACGCCTTGCGTTCAGCTTCGGCAACGTGGCGCAGGACGAGGGCTCGGCGATGGCCGAGTACGCGATCCGGCGCGGCTGGAAGGAGGCCGGGCTGGCGACGAACACGCTGCTCGTCTACTTCAAGAACGTCATCCAGGCGTTCGACAAGCGCTATACGCAGCTCGGCGGGAAGGTCGTCGCCCGGGAGAGCTACGCCACGGGCGCGAACAACGTGCAGCTCGCCGTGACGAAGCTCAATGCGAAGAAGGCCGACGTGTACGTGACGTCGACCGCGTTCGGTGAGCTCCCAGCTTTCGTCTCGGGCTTCCGCACGCTCGGCAACCAGACGCCGATCCTCAACTCGTGGGCCGGCGACGGGACGTACTGGGTCACGAATACCCCGAAAGTGACCAACTACTACGCCGTCACCTACGCCTCCATCTTCGGCGACGACCCGAACCCGAAGATCAACCGCCTCGGGAAGCAGGTCAAGGCCGGCACCGGCGGCTTCGTCCAGGGCATCGGGACGATCGACGGGATCGTGGAAGCGATCAAGCGGGCGAACGGCTCGACGAACGGCACGCGTCCTCTCGCGCACGCTGGAGAAGTTCAAGAAGGTGCAGACGACGAACGGGAAGATCAGCTTCTCGCGGAACCTGCACAGCGTGTTCGGACGGCAATACCGCGTGATCAGAGTCCACGACAACAAGGGAAGCCGCGTCGGATTCGTGACGGCCAAGGTCGTCCCGAAGATCTGACAACTAGCTCGGAATCGAAGGAGAGGCCCGGAGGAACGCTCCGGGCCTCCTCCGTTTCGCGGTCGTTCGAAGGCGTCCGCGCGCTGCAGGACGTGACGCTCGAGCTCCACCGGCACGAAGTGGTGGGGCTGATCGGCCCGAACGGCGCCGGCAAGTCGACGCTGGTGAACGTCCTCAGCGGGTTCGACGTTCCGAGCGAGGGGGCGGTCGAGCTCGAGGGCAGGGAGATCACCCGCTGGAGCCCGAGCCGCCGGGCGCGCGGCCGGGCTGACGCGCACCTTCCAGCACAGCCGCTCCTTCAGGCGACTGACGGTGCGCGAGAACGTCGAGGTGGCCGCGCTCGGCTCGGGCCTCGGCGCTCGGGGAGCGCGCGCGAGAGCAGACGAGCTGCTCGAGCTGATGGCGCTGGGCCCGCAGGCGGAGCTTCCCGCCGATGCCCTCGCGCACGGCGACGAGCGGCGGCTCGGCGTGGCGCGCGCCCTTGCGACCGGGCCGAGCTTCGTGCTGCTGGACGAGCCCGCCGCCGGTCTGC
This sequence comes from uncultured Actinomycetes bacterium, assembly GCA_963771725.1. Lineage (GTDB taxonomy): Bacteria > Actinomycetota > Thermoleophilia > Gaiellales > Gaiellaceae > VAXT01. Next base: position 129,580 of record CAVYUO010000005.1, read on the forward strand.
CCGAAGCCGAAGTGCCCGAGTTCGCGGCTGTGATTCGCTCGGTGCGGGACGAGCACGCGGCCGGGGTGCTCCTGATCGACCACAACATGGCGCTCGTCATGGACGTGTGCGACCGGATCCACGTTCTCGACCAGGGCCGCACCCTCGCGGAGGGGGCGCCCGACGAGATCCGCGCGAACCTCGACGTCGCAGGCGCTTACCTGGGCGAGAGCGCTCTGGCCGAGGACGCCGATGCCTGAGCCGATGCTCGAGCTCGTCTCGGTCGAGGTTCGCTACGGAGCCGTGCCGGCCGTGCGCGGCTTGAGCTTCCGGGTCGCCGAGGGCGAGATCGTCGGGCTGATCGGGCCGAACGGCGCAGGGAAGTCGACGACGCTGCACGCGATCACGGGCCTCGTCCCGATACATGCCGGGCAGATCCGGGTCGAAGGAGAATCGATCGTCGGCCGCCCGCCTGAGCGGATCGCGCAGTCAGGCGTGTCGCTCGTGCCGGAGGGCCGCCGGATCTACGCCGACTTCACCGTCGAGGAGAACCTGCGGCTCGGCCTCGCGGCCCGCCGAGGCCGGGGTGCGCTCGCCGAGGCCTACGAGCTGTTCCCGATGCTGCAGGAGTTCCGGCGCCGGTCGGCGGGCGCTCTTTCCGGCGGGCAACAGCAGCAGCTCGCGATCGCCCGGGCGCTGGTCGCGAAGCCACGGCTTCTGCTGCTCGACGAGCCCTCGCTCGGACTGGCGCCCACCCTCGTGGCCGAGGTCTTCGAGACGCTCACCCGCATCCGGGAGCAGGGCGTGACGATCCTCCTCGTCGAGCAGCGCGCGCAGCGCACGGTGGCACTCGCCGATCGCACCTACGTGCTCGCGAACGGCGAGCTGCGAACGACGCTCGGGCCGGCAGACGCAGACGACACCGACAAGCTCGTGAAGGCCTACCTCGCCGGATGATCGTCGCTGCCGTCGACGCCCAGACCCTGATCGACGCAACCGGCCTCGGCGCGGTCTACGCATTGATGGCCGTGGGCATCGGCCTCGTGTTCGGCGTGCTCCGGCTCGTCAACTTCGCGTACGGCCAGCTGATCATGGTCGGCGCCTACACGCTCGCTTTCACGGCGTCCTGGCCGGTGGCTGCGAGTATCGCTGCCTGCTTCGTCGTCGTGGTCGCACTGTCGACTGTGATGGACCGCGTCGTCTTCCGCCCGCTCCGTGGCGAGTCACCCGCGGTGATGCTCGTGACCACGTTCGCGATCGCGTTCGTCCTGCAAGCCGCGGCGTTGCTCGTCGACATCCGCGACGACACGATCGGCGAGATCGCGACCTCGATCGCGTCCTTCAACCAGCCGATCGAGATCGGCAGCCTCGATGTCCGCAAGATCACGATCCTGGCCGTGATCGTCACTGCGCTTGCCCTCGCACTGCTCGCGGGGCTTTTGACCCGGACGACCATCGGCCTGCACATGCGCGCCGCGGCGACGGACTTCAGGACCGCGCGGCTGCTCGGAGTCAACGCCGACCGGGTGATCGGATTCGCGGTTCTGCTCTCCGGGCTGATCGCCGCGACCGTGGCGGTGATCCTCACCGTGCAGAACCCGTTCGTGGGGCCCGACTTCGCTCTCCGGGAGACGATCGTCGTCCTCGTCGGCGTCGTCGTCGGCGGAATCGACCGGCTCTGGACGGCAACTCTCGGCGGCTTCGCGATCGGCTTCACGACCGGCGTCATCAACGGCGTGCTCCCGACCGACAAGAGCGTCTACCTGCCCTCGGCGGTGTTCGCGCTCGTGATCCTCGTGCTGCTGCTGCGGCCGGGAGGGCTCTTCGCCTGGGGCCGGCAAACCGCGGTGGAGCGGATGTGAAGCGGTCACTCGACACGGCCGCCCAGGTGCTCGTCCCCGCGGCGCTCGTGGTCGCGGTCGGCATCGGCTCCACGCTGGTCAGCAGCGCGAACGAGATCTACTTCCTCGACGCACTCGTCTCGGTCGCGATCGTCGTCGCGCTCTACGTGTTCATGGGCAACTCGGGAGTGCTCTCGTTCGGCCAGATCAGCTTCGTAGCTGTTGGCGCGTTCGCGGCGGGAGTGATGACGATCCCACTCGACTCGAAGAGCGGTGTGCTGCCGCAGCTCTTCCCGATCCTGCGCGACCACACGATCGGAAACGTCGCTTCACTGCTGCTCGCCGCTGCCGCCGGCGGCGTTTTCGCCTTTCTCGTCGGGCTGCCGCTGATGCGACTCTCGGGGCTGGCGGCGGGCATCGCGACGTTCGCCGTGCTGGAGATCACGCACAACGTGCTCCGCGAGTGGACCAAGATCGGTCCCGGCGCGACGACGCTGGCGCTCGTCCCGGAGACGACTCGCGCTCTGCAGGCGACCGTCGGCGCGCTCGTGGCGATCGGGGTCGCGTTCGCCTACCAGCGGAGCCGTTTTGGTCGGATGCTCCGCGCGACGCGCGAGGACGCTGCGGCGGCGAGAGGCGTCGGCGTGAGCGTGCACCGGGAGCGTCTCCTTGCGTTCACGGTCTCGGGCGCGCTCGCCGGGTTTGCGGGCGCGCTCCTCGTGCACGAGCTGGGATCGATCACGACCGAGCAGGTCTACCTCGAGCTGACCTTTCTTACGCTCGCAATGCTCGTCGTCGGCGGCGTGTCCAGCCTCTGGGGAGCCGTGCTCGGCGCGCTCACGGTGAGCGGGTTGAGCTCCTTCCTGTCCGAGGCGGAGCAGGGAGTCAAGGTCGGTGCGACCCTCGATCTGCCCTCGGGCACGCGGCTGATCATCCTCGGCTCGATCATGGCGCTCGTGCTGATCGTGCGGCCGTCTGGCTTGACCGGTGGGCGCGAGCTGCGGCTGCGGCGGTAGGCGTTATCCTCCGGGCCGAGGTGAAGCGACTCCTTCTCCTCGGCTCGATCGCGGTGTCTCTCGCCGCCGCCGGCACGACGAGCTCGGCGCGGCCGCCCGCCCTCCTCACCTACTCGCGCGCTTCGCAGCCCACCGGCCTCTGCATCGCCCGAGCGGACGGCTCGCGGCGTTTCCGGCTCACCCGCGGGAATGACAGCAGCCCTTCGTGGTCGCCCCGCGGGTACTACGTCGCCTTTGCACACCAGACCGGGCCAGGCCGGTCGCAGATCGTGGTCGCGGATACGCGCGGGCGCATCCTGAGGCGATTTGGGACTGGCCTCAGCAACGAGCCGGCCTGGTCCCCGAACGGCCAACGGATCGCGTACGCGTCTGACGGCCGGATCATCGTCGCGACGAGGGCGGGGCTGACGACGGCTGCGATTTCGCCTCGGACACTCGTGGGTGGGCCGGCCTGGTCGCCGGACTCGCGGCGCATTGCGTTCGCCGAGGTCCGGGAGATCAGGACCGGGCGTCGTGCGCGGGATCTACGTCGTCAACGCGGACGGAACGGGCCGCCAACTGCTCGTCAGAGACGCTGCCGAGCCGACCTGGTCGCCCGACGGCTCCAAGCTCGCCTACGTCGCGTACGCGTCCCGGCTCACCGACAGTGGGTACGTCACCGTTGCGAGCGCCGACGGCACCGGCGCGCGGCGCCTGACAGCGATTCAGGAGCCCGAGTCGCAGCCGGCGTGGTCACCGGGAGGCCGGCAGCTCGCATTCACGCGCGGAGGCGCGATCGTCGTCGCACCGAGCGCAGGAGGCACCGAGCGAATTGCAGTTCGGAACGCGGGCGACCCCGCCTGGCGGCCGCAGACGACGCTGCCGAGTGGGCGTTTTCGCCGCGCTTGCTAAGGCGAGCGAAGACGCCCACTCGAGGCTGCAGCTACCGACCCGGCGCGCCGATCCCGCAAAGTCCGGGGGTTTCGCACGGCGAATGAGCCGTCACCTCGACCGCGCGGCCGTTGCCCTGTGCGAACAAGCGGAACTTCACCCAGGCGGTGTTGTTCGTCCTGGTCGTCTCCGTGAAGATCCCGTCGGGGTTCGCCGTGCTGACGAGGTAGTAGTCGTTGCGGTTCGGGACTCCTGTCAGGTCGAGCTCCTGACCCGGAAGCGACTGGTGGTACTGATCGACCCAGCCGGACTGGATTCCTTGGAAGCTCGTCTGGCACTCCCAGAAGGTTCTGTCCGACGTCGACGAGTTGCCCTCGAGGGCATACCAGTCGATCAGGCAGAAGGTCGTCTTGATGGTGTTGTTGCCGACGATCGGCCCCGTCGGGCTCCCGCGGCGAATCTCGAACAGGGCGACGCTCCCGATGTGCCAGTGGTTGTGCTCCGGGTGGAACACGAATGTGCCCGCCACGCGCTCACTGGCGACGTTGTAGCAAGGGTCTCCTGGGCGCTCTTCACCGCACCTGTCCGCCGCGTTCGAGTCACGGATCTCCTGCACCGCAGTCGTCTGGGTAGTGGCCTCGCCGGGCGGTGGCTCCGGGCGAAGCGCCATGGGGCCGGGGCCTGTGTTGGCAACTCCGTTCGAGAAGCGCAATTTGTCGCGCTGCTGCTGGTGGACGAGCTGCAGGTGAAGCGGGACGACGGTTCGCAGGTCGGGGAGCAAGCCCGTCTCCGGCGTGGCGCCGCCCCGATCGGCGAGCCCGAACGCGAGCAACGCGAACAAGGCGGTAGGAAGGGCGGCGAGGATCAACTTGCGCATGTCTCGGGTCTCCTTTGGTCGGCTTTGGCCCCTGCGGAGGTATCGCACACCGTAGGTGTTTGAGCAAGATCGCGGGACCAAGGATTGCGTCTTGCGGTAACAGGCGGCACAATTCGACCGACGTATCGCCCTGCGGTTGACTCTGGAGGAAAAACGTGGCCAGGAAGGTTCTGACTCCGCGTTCTGAGAAGGCGAAGGACTTGGCCGCGAACGGCGCTCCCGAACGCGGCGCGCTCGACGCGGACATCATCATCGCGAACGCCCCCGACCCGGTGTTCGTCTCCGACCTCGAAGGCAAGATCCTCCAGGCCAACGACGCCGTCTCGCAGCTCCTCGGCTTCCGCCAGGACGAGGTGCATCGAGCAGTCGCTCTCGCGCTTCATCAGCGCCGGAGGAGACCCGCGAGTTCACCGCGGCCCTGCGCGAGGTCGTCGAGCACGGCGTGACCCGCAACGCCGTCCTCAACCCGCGCTAGCGCCTCGCGGCGAGGTGATCCCGACGACGCCTCAACGCCTCCGCCCTGCGCGACCCGGACGGGCAACGTGATCGGCGCCATCGGCATCCTCCGCGACATGCGCGAGCTGGACAAGGCGCGCGCCTACGCCGAGAGCCTGATCAAGAACGCGCCCGACCCGGTGTTCGTCTCCGACCTCGAGGGCAAGATCCTCCAGGCGAACGACGCCGTCTCCGAGCTGCTCGGCTTCCGCCCGGACGAGGTGCTCGAGCAGTCGCTCTCGCGCTTCATCAGCCCGGAGGAGACGCGCGAGTTCACCGCGGCGCTGCGCGAGGTGGTCGAGCGCGGCGTGACCCGCAACGCCCGCCTCAACCCGCGCAGCGCCTCCGGCGAGGTCATCCCGACGACGCTGAACGCCTCGGCCCTGCGCGACCCCGACGGGAAGGTGATCGGCGCCATCGGCATCCTCCGCGACATGCGCGAGCTGGACAAGGCGCGCGCCTACGCCGAGAGCCTGATCAAGAACGCGCCCGACCCGGTGTTCGTCTCCGACCTCGAGGGCAAGATCCTCCAGGCCAACGACGCCGTCTCCGCAGCTGCTGGGCTTCCGCCCGGACGAGGTGCGTCGAGCAGTCGCTGTCGCGCTTCATCAGCCCGGAGGAGACGCGCGAGTTCACCGCCGCCCTGCGCGAGGTCGTCGAGCGCGGCGTGACCCGCAACGCGCGGCTCAACCCGCGCAGCGCCTCCGGCGAGGTCATCCCGACGACGCTGAACGCCTCGGCGCTGCGCGACCCGGACGGCAAGGTGATCGGCGCGATCGGCATCCTGCGCGACATGCGCGAGTACGAGAAGGTCGTGCGCGACCTCGAGCAGTCCAAGGCCGAGCTGCAGGAGAAGATCCTCGACCTCGAGAAGTTCGAAGAGGTGGTCGTCGGCCGCGAGCTGAAGATGATCGCGCTCGAGAAGGAGCTGGAGAGCCTGCAGGCCGAGGTCGGCCAGACCAAGGCCGGAGCTCCACGGACTGATGGCTGCCGAGCCGCGAGGCGCTGCCGCCGCTCGGGACCGGCGAGGCGTCGCGCCGGCCGAGCGCCGGAGCCGGAGCGCCTCGCGCAGCAGGTCGAGACGCTGCGAGCATCCGCGTTCGCCAGGCGCGAGGAGCGCCGCCGCGCGCTGCTCCACATCATGGGCGACCTGAACGAGTCCAACCAGCGGCTCGGCGACCAGCGCAAGGCGATGCTCCACATCCTCGCCGACTACGAGCAGGACCGCGGCAGCCTGGCCCGCCAGACCGAGCGGCTGCGACAACTCGCGGCGGGCCCTGCTGCACATCCTCCAGGACTCGCACGAGTCCAACCTGCGGCTCGAGCGACAGCCGCAAGGCGATGATCCACATCATGGGCGACCTGCGCGAGACGACGCGCGGAGATGCAGCGGCGCGAGCAGGAGCTGCGCGAGAAGCAGGAGCAGCTCGTGCAGGCCGGCAAGCTGGCGACGCTCGGCGAGCTGACCACCGGCGTCGCGCACGAGCTCAACAACCCGCTGAACAACATCGGGCTGTTCGTCGGCAACGTCGATCGACCGGATCGAGCTCGGCGAGGTCGACGAGGAGCGCGTCGTCGCGCGATCTCGAGCAAGGCGATGCAGCAGGTCCGCAAGGCGACGGAGATCATCACGCACCTGCGGACGTTCGGACGCGCGGCGCCGGTCAGCCGCGAGCCGGTCGCGGTCGAGCGAGGTCATCGAGCGCGCGCTCTCGCTGATGCAGGAGCAGCTGCGGCTGCGCGAGATCGAGGTCGAGCTCGAGCTCCGCCCGGACGAGCCCGGTCGTGCTCGGCAACGCCGATCCAGCTGGAGCAGGTGTTCATCAACCTGCTGACGAACGCCCGCGATGCGCTCGCCGACGCCGCGCGCAGAGGACGATCCGACATCGCGTTCGGCGCTGACGGAGAACGGTCGTGAGATCGCCGTTTCGCGACACCGGCCCGGGCATCCCGCCGGGGCTCGAGCAGCGCATCTTCGACCCGTTCTTCACGACCAAGGAGGTCGGGACGGGCACCGGCCTCGGCCTCTCGATCACCTACGGCATCGTCAAGGAGCACGGCGGCTCGATCGCGGTCGACGAGCGGCCCCGGCGAGGGCGCGACGCTTCGTGATCGAGCTGCCGCTGGCCGCGGCGACGCTGCCCGACGAGGAGCCGGCGCTGATGAGCCGCGCGGATCCTGATCGTCGACGACGACCGCGGCCCTGCTCGAGGCGCTTCCGGAGGCGCTCGCGCTGCGGATGGACGGCATCGACGATCGACACCTGCGGACTCGGCGCCCGGGGCGCTCGAGCGGATCGCAGCAGACCGACTACGACGCCATCGTCACCGACATCAAGATGCCGGGCATGGACGGCCTCGACGCTGCTGGACGAGATCAAGAAGCTCCGTCCCGGCACGCCGACCCTGCTGATCACCGGCCACGGCGAGCACGACCTGGCCGTTCGGGCGCTGCGCGGCGGCGCCTACGACTTCGTCCAGAAGCCGATCGACCGGGACTACTTCGTCGCCTCGCTGGAGCGCGCGATCCACGTCCGTGGGCTCGACCGCCCGTAGAGCAGCAACGGGTGGAGCTGGAGCGGCATGCCCGGGTTCTCCAGCACGTGGACCGCGGCGTCTTCCTGGTCGACGATGGAGGCGTCATCCGCTACTGGAACCCGGCGGCGCGAGTCGATCACGGGCCTCGAGGCCGACCGGCTGGTCGGCCGTCGGGCTGACGAGGCTCTTCCCGGCTGGGGCGCGCTCGGGCCCGGAAGTGCCGGTCGCTGCCGTACCCGGGCCGGGAAGCATGGAGGCCAAGACGCTGCCCATCGACATCGACGGCCGCGAGCTCTGGATCTCCATCTCGGGCGTCCAGTTCGAGGACGGGATCGTCTACGCCTTCCGCAACCTGACCGAGGAGCGTGCGCTCGAGGAGCTGAAGGGCGAGTTCGTGGCCACGGTCTCGCACGAGCTGCGCACGCCGCTGGCGGCGATCTACGGAGCGGCTCAGACGCTGCGGCGCACAGACGTGCAGCTCGGCGAAGAGATGCGCGAGCGGCTGCTGGAGGTGATCGCGACCGAGTCCGAGCGCCTCAGCCGGATCGCCGGCGAGATCCTGCTGGCGAGCAACCTCGACTCCGGGCGGTTCTCCGTCGAGAGGCAGCAACTGGACGTCGAGGAGCTGGTGAACGAGGTGGTCGACGAGATGCGCAGTGTTGTTCGCCTCCCGCGAGGACATCGTCATCGAGCTCGTCGCGAACGGCGAGCTCTCGACGGTGGCAGCGGACGGCGACAAGCTGCGACAGGTGCTGATCAACCTGCTCGACAACGCGGTCAAGTACTCGCCGGACGGAGGGCGGATCGAGGTTCGCGTCGAGCCTCACGGCAGCTCCGTGCGCTTCGTCATCGCCGACGAGGGCCTCGGGAATCCCGCACGGCGAGCAGCAGCGGATCTTCGGCAAGTTCTACCGCCTGGATCCTCGGCTCACGCGGGGGGTCGGCGGGACGGGTCTCGGGCTCTACATCTGCCGTGAGCTCGTTCGCCGCATGGAGGGCCGCCTCACGGTCACCTCGTCCGAGGGCCGTGGCTCGACCTTCGTCGTCGACCTGCCGGTCGCCGTGCTCGAGGCATCGCGCAGCACGTCCGTCTCCGAGCCCGCCGGGCAAACCTAGGCAAGCCTCCTCGATCCCGCTTGAAATTGGTACGGCTATGGCCGTACGTTTACGCGATGGCGGCCGAGCTAGACGTCGAGCTGCGCGGTGTGACCAAGCGTTTCGACGAGGTCACCGCAGTCGACCGTCTCGACCTCGGAGTGCGGCACGGCGAGTTCCTGTCCCTGCTCGGGCCCTCGGGCTGCGGCAAGACGACGACGCTCCGGCTGATTGCCGGCTTCGAGCGCCCGGACGAAGGAGAGGTCCGGATCGGCGACACGGATGTGGCGCACCTGCCGCCCTACAAGCGCGATGTGAACACCGTTTTCCAGTCGTACGCGCTGTTCCCGCACCTGAGCGTCCTGGACAACGTCGCCTACGGGCTGAAACAGGTCGGGACCAACAAAGGCGTGCGCCAGGCGCGGGCGCGAGAGCTGCTGAAGCTCGTCCACCTCGAGCACGTGGAGGCGCGGAAGCCCCGGCAGCTCTCGGGTGGCCAGCAGCAGCGCGTCGCCCTGGCGCGAGCGCTGGCGAAGGGGCCGACCGTCCTCCTGCTGGACGAGCCGCTGGGCGCGCTCGACCTGAAGCTGCGGAAGGAGATGCAGGTATTCCTGAAGCGCCTGCACCGCGAGATCGGCCTCACGTTCGTCTACGTGACGCACGACCAGGAAGAAGCGCTGGCCATGTCCGACCGCGTCGCCGTCATGAACCAGGGCCGGATCGACCAGCTCGCGACGCCGCGTGAGATCTACGACTCGCCGGCGACACGCTTCGTCGCCGACTTCATCGGCGAGACGAACTTCATCAAAGGACACGGCCCCGACGTCGCCGTGCGCCCCGAGCGGATCCGCGTCGCCCGGGGCGGCGACGGGCTTGCCGGCGAAGTCGTTGCGGCGATGATCATCGGCCCGACGATCCAATGCCTCGTCAAGACCGACAACGGACAGGAGGTGCTCGTTCGACAGCAGAGAAGCGGCGCCAACGGGGACGGTGAGGCGCTCCGAGAGGGGGAGCGCGTGTTTCTGACCTGGGACGAGGAGGCGGCGTTGAGCCTCGACCCGACTGAGAAGGAGGAGACAGCGCATGCCTGAGAGACCGATCTGGGAGCGCTCGTTCGACCGCAAGGGCTTCGTCGCGATCAGCGCGATGACGGCCTTCCTCGCCGCCTGCGGCGGTGACGACGAGAGCTCGTCCGGGACGACGACCGGCGGGAGCGCCGCGAAGCCGAGCGGGACGCTCCTCTACTACAACTGGGCCGACTACGTGAACCCGAAGACGTACCCGGCGTTCACGAAGGCGACCAGCGTCAAGGTCGAGAAGGACTTCTACGTCTCGAACGAAGACCTGCAGGCCAAGCTCGAAGGGCGGGGCCACGGGCTACGACCTGGTCGTCCCGACCGGCTAGCCGATGGTGAAGATCCTGGCCGACGACGGGCTCCTGCAAAAGCTCGACCGGACGAAGCTGCCGACAGTCGACGGCGAACATCGACCCCAAGTTCAAGAGCCTGCCGTTCGACCAGAACGACGAGTGGTCGGTCGCCGAAGGACTGGGGCACGACCGGCTTCGTCTACCGACCGATCTGGTGAAGGAGAAGCCGACGACGTGGAAGCGAGTTCTACGAGCTGACCAAGGGGCAGTACTCGAAGAAAGTGACCGTTCTCGACGGCGCGCCCGAGGTGGTCGGGTCGACGTCGATCATGCTCGGTCACTCGTACAACTCGGAGGATGAGGGCGAGCTGGAACCAGGTCGAAGGAGGAGCTGCTGAAGCTGAAGCCGCACATCCTCGCCATCACCTCCACCGAGTACAAGCAGATGGTGATTGCCGGCCGCGCCGTGATGGCACTGGGCTGGAACGGGGACGGTGCCGCCGTCGCCGCGAAGAAGCCGGCCGACTACATCGTCGCGGAGGAAGGCGGCGAGTTCTGGGTCGACTCGTACGTGATCCCGACGGGTGCGAAGAACCCGGATGCGGCCACGCATGGATCGACTACGTCTACGACTCCTGACGCACAACGCGTTGGAGACCGAGTTCACGTACTACGGCTCACCGCGTCAAGCGGGACCTGCTCGAGCCGGCGTGATCGACCCGGAGGTGTTCAAGAACGACGGACCGTCTTCCCGCGCAGAGTCAACGCTCGAGAAGCTACGAGCGCGAACGAGGTCTCACCTAAGGGCGACACGGCTTCGCGACCGCATCTGGACGGAGTTCAAGGCCGCGTAGGCAGCGGAAGAAAGGAAGGCGGCTCATGCCCGACGACAGCAGACAGATCTGGGAGCGCTCCTACGATCGTCGAGGGCTTCGTCGCGATCGGCGCGATGACCGCCTTCCTTGCTGCCTGCGGCGGTAGCGACAGAGCGGTGAGACGACGAGCCGGCAGCGCACCGCAGAAGCTCGAGCGGAACGCTCCTCTACTACAACTGGGCCGACTACGTGAACCCGAAGACGTACCCGGCGTTCACGAAGGCGACCGGCGTCAAGGTCGAGAAGGACTTCTACGTCTCGAACGAGGACATGCTGGCCAAGCTGAAGGCCGGGGCCAAGGGCTACGACCTCATCGTCCCGACCGCCAATCCGTTCGTGAAGATCATGGCCGACGACGGCCTCCTGCAGGAGCTCGACCGGTCGAAGCTGCCGAATGTGACGGCGAACATCGACCCCAAGTTCCAGGGGCTCCCGTTCGACCCCGACGACAAGTGGTCGACACCGAAGGACTGGGGGACGACCGGCTTCATCTACCGGACCGATCTGGTCAAGGAGCGGCCGACGACCTGGAAGGAGTTCCACGAGCTGGCCACGGGCCCGTACTCGAAGAAGGTGACCGTTCTCGACAGCGTGCTGGAGGTCATCGGCTCGATGGCGATGATGCTCGGCTACTCGTACAACACGGACGACGAGGGCGAGCTCGACAAGGTCAAGGAGGCGATGCTCGAGCTCAAGCCGCACCTCCTCGCGATCACGTCCACCGAGTACCGGCAGATGCTGATCTCCGGCCGCTCTGTGATGGCGATCGGCTGGAACGGCGACGGCCAGGCCGTGATCGCGAAGAAGCCGGCGCAGTACGTGATCCCCGACGAGGGCGCCGAGTTCTGGATCGACGCCTACTGCATCCCGAAGGACGCGAAGAACCCAGACGCCGCCCACGCCTGGATCAACTTCTGTTACGCGCCGAAGAACAACGCGACCGAGACGGAGTACACGTACTACGGCTCGCCGCTCAAGCGTGAGCTGCTCGAGGGCGTGCTGGACAAGGCAGTGCTCGAGAACGAGACCGTGTTCCCGCCGCCGGCCAAGGTCGAGAAGCTGACGGTCGCGGACCCGTCTCCGGAGGGCGAGAGGATCCGGAACAGGATCTGGACGGAGTTCAAGGCCGCCTAGCGGATGGCCGTCGAGACATCGACGCCCTCCCCGCGCCGGCGGCTCGCATCGCCGCCGGCGCGGGCGGTCCCCGGTATCCGGGGTGGCTCGCCCTACCTGCAGCCGCCTGGTACGCGCTCTTCTTCCTCGGCCCACTCGGGATCATGGCCGTCTTCAGCGTCTCGCGGCGCGAGGGGTTCACCGACGTCGTCTACGACTTCTCGCTCGAGAACTTCCGCTACCTCTGGGACCCGCTGTACGGCGATGTCTTCCTGCGCACGTTCGGCCTGGCGCTCTTCGGAACCGTCGCCACGCTCGTCGTCGGCTTCCCGTTCGCGTACTACCTCGCCCGCTACGCGCGGCACAAGACGCTGCTGCTGCTGCTCGTGATCATCCCGTTCTGGACGAGCTTCCTCATTCGCACGTACTCCTGGCTGATCATCCTCAGCCCGGACTTCCCGCTCTTTCGCTGGCTCCGTCACGCTGGGATCACCTCCGACGACTTCAGCCTCCTGTACACGCGCGAGGCGATCTACATCGGGGTGGTCTACAACTACCTGCCGCTCATGATCCTGCCGCTGTACGCGGCGCTCGAGCGGATGGACTGGTCGCTCGTCGACGCGGCGATGGATCTCGGCGACCGGCCGTTGCGAGCGTTCCGGCGCGTGACCCTGCCGCTCGTCCTGCCCGGGGTCGTCGCGGGCTCGCTCCTCGTGTTCATTCCGCTGACCGGTGAGTACCTGATCCCGGTGATCCTCGGCGGCGACCTGACCGTCTTCGCCGGCAACCTGATCGCGCAGCAGTTCGTGACGGCGCGCGACTGGCCGTTCGGAGCGGCGATCGCGATGGTCGTGATCGCAGCGATGACGGTCGCGATCCTCGCCTACGCGAAGCTGACCGCGAGGGAGGCGCAGTACGGTGGGTAGGAGGCTCCTCGGCGGCTGGGCGGCCCTCGTCTACCTGTTCCTCTACGCGCCGATCGCGGTCGTCGTCATCTTTGCTTTCAACGGCGGGCGGCAGGTGCTGAACTGGGAGGGCTTCTCGACCAAGTGGTTCGGGGAGGCGCTCAACGACCCGACGATCACCGAGCCCTTCCGCAACAGCCTGGTGATCGCGGCCGGCAACGCGATCGTCGCCTGCGTGCTCGGCACGATGCTGGCCCTGGCGCTGCCGCGCCTGCCGGGGCTCCTGCGGATCCCACTCGACGCGCTCGTCTACATGACCCTCGTCACGCCCGAGATCGTGTTCGGCATCTCGGCGCTGATCTTCTTCGTCCAGATCGGCATCCCGCTCGGGCTGAAGACGATCCTCATCGCGCACGTCGTCTTCAACGCCTCGGTGGTGGCGCTCGATCGTGCGCGCCCGCTTCGTCGGGATGGGCCAGTCGTTCGAGGAGGCCTCCTACGACCTCGGTGCGGGGCCGATCGCGACCTTCCGCCAGGTGACCCTGCCGCGGCTCGCGCCGGCGATCCTCGCGGGCGGCCTGCTCGCTTTCACGTTCTCGTTCGACGACTTCATCACGTCGTTCTTCGTCTCCGGGGCGGGGACGACGACCTTGCCGCTGCGCATCTTCTCGTCGCTTCGCTTCGGTGTCTCTCCGATCGTGAATGCGACCGCTGTGATGATCCTCGGGCTCACGCTCGCCGCGATCGTCATCGCCTACCTCGTCCTCAGAGGCACCGAGCACGCTCGCCGGCAGGCGCCGGTCGTGCCCGGGGTCTGACCCGAAAGGAGCAACCAGTGGCCACGACCGTTCGCACCCTCCAGAACTTCATCGGCGGCGAGTGGGCCGAGTCGACCGGTGAGAACGTGAGGCAGATCGTCTCTCCGGTGACGGGCGAGACGCTGGCCGAGGTCCCCGACGCGGGGCCGGAGGACATCGCGCGCGCGGCGCGGGCCGCGCGTGAGGCGCAGCCGAAGTGGGCGGCGCTCTCGGCCTGGGACCGCGCGACGGTCTGCCACGCGATCGCCGACCTGATCGACGAGCGGCGCGAGGACATGGCCCGCGAGCTCACGCTCGAGCAGGGCAAGCCGTACACGGCCGAAGCGCTGGGCGACATCGAGGAGACCGCCGAGAACTTCCGCATCGCGGCCGAGGACGTGAAACGGATGGAGTCCGCGATCATCCCGTCGCAGGACGTCAACAAGCGGATCCTCACCTTCCGCAAGCCGAACGGCGTCTACGCCGCGATCACGCCCTGGAACTTCCCGACGCTGATCCCGGTCGAGCTGATCGCGCCGGGGATCGCGGCCGGCAACACGATCGTGATGAAGCCCTCCGAGTGGACGCCGATCGCGATGGCGACCTTCATGCAGGCGATGGCCGACGCGGGCCTGCCCGAAGGCGTCGTCAACGTCGTCTACGGCGGCGGCGAGGTCGGCGAGCGGCTGATCACCGACGAGAACATCGACTGCATCGGCTTCGTCGGTTCGCACACGACTGCGGAGAAGATCGTGCGCGCGGCCGGCCTGAAGCGGTCGCTGATCGAGGCCAGCGGCAACGGGCCGGTGATCGTCTGCGACGACGCCGATCTCGAGGCCGCGGCGAAGGGCGCCGTCTTCGGCGGGTTCTTCTGCGCCGGCCAGGTCTGCTGCGCGACCGAGCGCGTGCTCGTCGACCGCAACGTGCACGACGACTTTCTGGCCGCGGTCATGAAGGAGGCACGAGGCCTGGAAGCTCGGCGATCCCTACGACGACGACACGCTCGTCGGGCCGATGAACAACGAGCCCACGGCGCAGAAGATGGATCGGCACCTCGAGGACGCTCTCGAGAAGGGGGCGACGATCGTCGCCGGCGGAGCGCGCGACAGCGACCGGCCGACGAACCTCTACTACCAGCCGACGGTCGTCGACGGGGTCGGCGTGGACACGCTGATCAACCGCGACGAGACGTTCGGGCCGATCGTGCCCGTGATCACCGTCTCCGGCGACGACGAGGCGCTCGCGGTCGCGAACGACTCGCACCTCGGCCTGCAGGCCGCCGTGTACACGAAGAGCCTCAAGCGGGCCTTCCGCTACCTCGACAACCTGCAGGTCGGCAACGTCGTCGTGAACGACTCGACCGACTACTGGGAGGCGCACGAGCCCTTCGGCGGGGCCTCCGGAACGCGCAGCGGGTGGGGCCGGATCGGCGGGCGCTACACGATGCTCGACATGACCGACCTGAAGACGGCCGTGCTCGACGTCGGCGGGCTCGACTGAAGTACGCGGCGCTCTTGGCGCTGGCCGTGCTCGACGCGGCCGGCTACGGGATGCTCGCGCCGGTGCTGCCGGAGATCGGCGAGCGGACCGGCACCGGCCCGGGAGTTGCCGGCGCGCTCGTGGCCTGCTTCGCGCTCGGCCAGCTCATCGGCTATCCGCTGGCGGGGCTCTCCGCCGCTCGCTGGGGCGCGGCGCCGGTTCTCGTCGGATCGCTCGTGCTGCTGCTGGCCGGGGACGCGGGCTTCGTGCTGGGCGACGGGCTGGGTGCCTGGTTCCCCGCGCGCGGCGTGCAGGGCCTGGGCGCGGCGGGCCTCTGGATCGGCGTCACCTTCGCGATCCTGGAGCTCTGGCCGGGAACCGCGTACCAGCGGCTGACCGGCGTGCTCGCTGCGTACGCGGTCGGGTCGATCTTCGGGCCGGCGATCGGCGCGGTCGAGGGCATCCGCGCGCCGTTCGCTCTGCACGGGCTGGTCACGCTGGTCGCGTTCCTCCCGTTGCTGGCGCTGCGGGCTCCGCACGCGCGGGCGCGCCTGGGGACCGACCGCTCCGTGCTCAGGTCGCGGGCGTTCGCGGTCTCCGCGGCAGGCATCGTCCTCATCTCGCTGGCCATCGGGACGATCGACGGGCCGCTCCCCCTCCACCTCGCCTCGGAGCTCGAGCAGCCGGAGATCGCCGCGCTCTACGTGGTGACGGCGATCCTGGTCGCGGTCGGCTCGGCGGCCGCGGGACGGGTGAGCCCGGCGACTGCGCTCTGGGGAGCAGCGCTGCTGATCCCGGTCGGGATCGGCGTCGTGGGATTGACGGAGAGCGTGCCGCCTTGGGCGCTCGGCATGAGCGTCGCCGGGGCGGGCTTCGGCATCGGCGAGGCCGGCGCGCTCGGTTTCCTGCTCGCGACCGTCGATCGCGAGCGGATCGTCACGGCGTGGGTGATCTGGTCGCAGCTCTGGGCGATCGGATATCTGGTCGGGCCGGCCGTCGCCGGCCTCGTCGCCGAGGCGTGGGGCTACGCGGTTCTGGGGGCGCGTGCCGCTGGCGGGTTCGTTCCTGGTGGCCTACGCGCTCCGCCGGGGAGCAGGAGCTGTTGCCGCGACGGCGAACGGAGGCCCATGATGAATCTAGGGTTCAAAGGTCTCCTGCTCCTCCTCGCGATGGTGCTCTTCATCGTCGGAGCGCTGAGCGAAGATAAGCAGCAGGACCTCCTCTTCTGGGGGCTCGCAGTTTTCGCAGCGTCGTTCATCGTTGACAGCCTGCCGCTCGGGGCTCTGGGCCCGTCAGAGCGCGATCGCGACGCCTGATTAGACCAGGCTGAAACGGGAAGGTCTCAGTCGGTGACCGAACCGACTGAGACCCCACGCCGACTCGCCCGCAAGGCTGACCGCGGGCAGGACGAGGCGACGCCGCTCATCCTCATCTCGGGGATGACCCTCCTGATCGCCGCATTCGTCGCGGTGATCGTGGCGATCGGCCTGGCCCTGTACTTCCTGGTCTAGCTTGGTACCGGGCGCTCTAGCTCGAAGACGAGCTCGAGGCCGTCCTCGTCGTCCATCCGCTCGCCCGTCTGGACGAAGCCGAGCTTGCGGACGATGGCCAGCGACGGCTCGTTGCTCGGCGAGACGGACGCGATGTAGCGCTTGACGCCGCGCTCTTCGGCGCGTCGAAGTAGCTCGACCACTGCGGCCGTGGCATGGCCGCGGCCACGAAACGGCGGTTCGATGACGTAGCCGATCTCGACGCGGTCTCCGGATCCTCGGTTGCGTTGGCACCCGGAGGGCCGTGGTAGCCGGCGTGGCCGATCATCCGCCCCTCCAAGACGACCACGTGTGGGCACCATTGCCGGACCCTCGGGTCCTCGCGCATCTGCCTCAGGCGCATGGCGAAGAACCGCCTGCCGCTTCCTTGCGAGGGAACTCCTCCGGCAGCTCGACGTCCAGCAGCTGCGCCGCTTCTTCGCTGCGCCCGTCCAGCAGCGCCTCGAGAAACTCGGGCGTCATCGGGCGGAGCTCGATCAATCGGCGCAGTCGGCGTCGCCGCGCATCGGCAGGCGGCCGAGGAGCTCGGCAAGCTGACCCAGCTCCTGCTTGCTGAAGCGTTCCGTCAGAAGCGCGCGCACGCTTGCAAGATGCGTCTTCGAAGCGGCGCGCAGCTTGGCCCGACCCTCGTCCGTGAGCACTGCGTAGGTGACCCGCGCATCGGTCGGACACTTGCCCTTGCCGACGTAGCCGGCACGCTCGAGGCCGTCGAGAAGACGCGTGATGCCCGAGGGCGTCAGCAGGACACGCTCGGCCAGCTCGGACCGCATCAGCCCGTGCTCCGGCCCCCGCGCAAGCTGGGCCAGGACGTCGAAGTCGTTCAGCGTCAGGCAATGCGTCTCGCTCAGCTCAGCGCTGAGCTGCCTGGTCATCGCTGCATGAGCCCGGAGGAAATTCACCCAGGCATCGAGCTCCACGCCGCGTTGTCTGAGATTACTTGACTACTCAAGCTTCTCCTGCTAGATTGTTGACTGCTCAAGTATATCCCAACCAGAAGGAGCACAGCAAATGTCCGCAGTCCAGACCGAGCAGTCCACGCTCGTCCCCACCGGGACCTGGAGCGTCGACGCCGTCCACTCGGCGATTCGCTTCGACGTCATCGACGTCGAGAGCCTGGCCAAGTCGGTCAGCGGCCGCTTTACCGCCTTCGAGGGCACCCTCGAGGGCGACGAGCAGCGCCTGGCCGGCGTCGTCCACACCGACAGCGTCAACAGCGACAACGAGCAGCGCGACGCACACCTGCGCACCGCCGACCTGCTCGACACGACCCGCTATCCCGAGATCCGCTTCGAGTCGACCGCCGTCGAGCACGTCGAGGGCGATCGCTACAAGCTCCGCGGCGAGCTGACGATCAAGGAGATCCCGGTCGAGGTCGAGCTCGACGCGAAGCTCCACGGCGTCGGCACGGCCGACGGGACCGACCGCGTCCTCTTCCGCGTCAGCGGCGACATCGAGTGGGGCCCGACGCGCGTCGAGATCACAGCCGAGATCACGGCGATCCGCCAGTAATGACACCGGTCCGCATCCTCGGGATCTCCGGCAGCCTCCGCGCAGGCTCGTACAACCGTGCGCTCTTGCGCGCGGCGGGCGAGCTCGCACCGTCGAACGGGATCGAGCTCACGGAGCTCGACCTCTCCCCGATCCCGTTCTACGACGGTGACGTGGAGGCAGCCGGTGATCCCGATGCGGTCGCGGACTTGCGGCGCGCCGTGCGCGAGTCCGATGCGGTGCTCCTGGCCACCCCCGAGTACAACCGCGGAACCTCAGGAGTCCTCAAGAACGCTCTCGACTGGCTGTCGAGGCCGGCGCTCGCCTCCGTGCTCCGCTGGAAGCCGGTCGGCGTCGTCGGCGCCTCGTCCGGCCGCGGCGGCACGCGGCGCGCGCAGCAGCAGGTTCGAGATGCGCTGCTCTTCCCGGGCGCCCACGTGCTCGACGATCCGGAAGTGGCGATTCCCCTTGCCTGGGAGCACTTCGACGCCGACGGCCGCCTCACCAACGAGGAGACGCAGGCCGCCCTCGAGAGCCTGCTCGGCGGCCTCGCCGACCTCGCCCGCACGCGGAGCTGCCACGCAAGCGGCATAGTGGAGGCGTGAGGGAGGAGCACGGAATCGAGGCCGAGGGCCTCGTTCGCACATTCAAGGGCGACATCCGCGCGGTCGACGGCATCGACCTCACGGTCGCGCCCGGCGAGATCTACGGCTTCCTCGGCCCGAACGGCGCGGGGAAGTCGACCACGGTGCACATGCTGACGACGCTGCTGCCACCGACCTCCGGCACGGCGCGTGTGGCCGGCTACGACATCGTCAAGGAGGGGCCGAGCGTCCGCTCCGCGATCGGCGCAGCCCTGCAGGAAGCCGCTCTCGACGGGCTCCTGACCGGACGCGAGCACATCCGGCTACAGACGCGCGCTGCACGGCATTCCCGCGCCGCGACCGCCCGGCCCGCGCGGACGAGCTGCTCAGCCGGGTCGGTCTCACCCAGGCCGCCGACCGCAAGGTCGAACGGCTACTCGGGCGGCATGAAGCGCCGGCTCGACCTCGCGCTCGCGCTGGCCCACCGGCCGTCGATCCTCTTTCTCGACGAGCCGACGACCGGCCTCGACCCGCAGAGCCGGACCGCGCTCTGGCAGGAGGTCGCCCGCCTCGCGCAAGGACGACGGCGTGACCGTCTTCCTGACCACGCAGTACCTCGAGGAGGCCGACGTCCTCGCCGATCGCGTCGGGATCATCGACCACGGCAAGATCGTCGCCGAGGGCACACCGAGCGCGCTAAGGCGCGAGATCGGCCGCCCGACCGTCGAGGCGATTCCCGCGCGACGGCGCCGACCCCGCCGCGATCGCCCGCATCCTCGAGCGCTTCGGCGAGCCGACCGGCGGCTCGCCGAAGGGCGTTGCCGTCCGGCTCGAGCGCGGCGCGCAGGAGCTCGCCGAGGTCGTCCGCGCGCTCGACTCCGCAGGCCTCGAGGTGGAGCACCTCCAGCTGCACGCGCCGAGTCTCGACGACGTCTTCCTCGCGAAGACCGGCCGCTCGCTCGAGGGCGCAGCCGAGGAGGCCGACCAGGAAGAACGAGGAAAGTGAGCCTCGCGGCCCAGGTCGGTCACATCGCGTGGCGGGCGGTCATCCGCACCATGCGCCAGCCGGCGAACGTCGTCTTCCCGTTCGTCTTCCCGACCGCGCTGCTCGCGGTCACCTCGGCGGGACTCAGCGCGGCGACGCGAGCTCCCGGGCTTCCCGTCCGACTCGTTCCTCGCCTTCTTCCTCGCCTTTCCGTTCATCCAGGGCGCGCTCTTCGCGACGATGAACGCGGGGACCGATCTGGCGCGGGACATCCAGACCGGGTTCCTCAACCGCCTCGCGCTGACGCCGATGCGCGGATCCGCGCTCGTCGCCGGCCAGCTGGGCGGGATCGCGCTGATGGGCTTGGTGCAGGCGATCTTCTACCTGGGGATCGGGCTCGCGGCCGGTGTGAGGCTCGAATCGGGCATCCCGGGCGCGTTCGTGCTGCTGGCGCTGGCGACGCTGATCGCGATCGCATTCGGCGCACTGGGAGCGTTCTTCGCGCTGCGAACCGGCTCTAGCGAGTCCGTGCAGGGGCTCTTCCCGCTGCTCTTCGTCCTGCTCTTCCTCTCCTCGATGAACCTGCCTCGGAACCTGATCGAGACCGACTGGTTCCGGACCGTGGCGACGCTCAACCCGGTCTCGTACCTGATCGAGGGCGTCCGGAGCCTGATCATCACGGGCTGGGACGCGCAGGCGCTGCTCCTCGGTTTCGGCATCGCCGCCACGATGGGCGTGCTCTCGATCGCGGCGCGCCTCGTGGGCCCTGCGGACTGAGGCTGACGAGGACATGAGGGGCGGGAGCTTCTGGTCTGTCGCGCTCGCAGTCGCCTGGCGCGTCTTGCACAACGTGTTCACCACGCCGTCGCTCCTCTTGCCGGGGCTGATCTTCCCGCTCTTCTTCTTCACCGCCTTCGCCGGCGGGCTCTCGCGCGTCGACAACATCCCGGGCTTCGACTTCCCGCCCGGGTACACGGCGTTCCAGTTCGTGTTCGTGCTCCTGCAATCGGCGGCGTTCGGCGGCGTGTTCACGGGCTTCGGCGTGGCGCGCGACTTCGAGTACGGGTTCGCGCGGCGGCTCATGCTGGCGGCGCCGCGCAGAAGCGGGATCATCGCCGGCTACGCGATCGCCGCCGTCGGGAGGTGGTCGGTGACGGCGGCACTGCTCACGATCGTCGCGCTCGTCGCCGGAATGAACGTCGGCGGGAACGGAGTGGACGTGGTCGCGCTCTATGCCCTCGCGCTGATCGTCAGCCTCGCCGGAACGCTCTGGGCGACCGGCGTCGCGATGCGGCTCCGTACGGTGCAGGCCGGCCCGGTGATGCAGCTCCCGGTGTTCCTGGCGCTCTTCTTCGCCCCCGTCTACGTGCCCCTCGATCTGCTGAGCGGCTGGCTCGAGGCTGTCGCGTCGGTCAATCCGGTGACCCACCTCCTGGAGGCGGGCCGGAGCCTGATCGCGGGCTCGCCCGCCGACGTGGGCCTCGCGTTCCTGATCGCGGCCGGCCTTGCGGTCGCGCTCGCGGCCTGGGCGCTGCGGGGCCTGCGCTCGGCCGAGCGCGCCGGAGCCTAAGTGACTCGGAAGGCGCTCTGGCCGAGCAGCTTCCCGAAGCGAGGCGTGGTCAGCGTGCCGAAGCCTGGCCAGACGTACCACGTGTAGACGCCCGCCTTGAGGCGGAACGTGCGACCTCCGTGCTGCCAGCTACGGGACATCTTCAGGCGCGAGCGCTGCGGCCAAAGGCTCAGGATCTTGCGGCCCTTCCGATAGAGCTGGACGTTGTAGAACTTCGCCTTCGGCACGGCACGCCAGCGAAGCATCGGCGGAGCGGAGACCCTGGCGCCCGCGAGCGGCGCGAGCAGCGAGGACCGCTTCGCCGTCCGGATGCGCGTGACGGTGATGTCGAAGCCGGCGGTCGTGGCGTTGCCGCGCCGGTCGTTGGCGGAGCACGTCACCTTCGTGACTCCGAACGGGAAGCGAGCACCGGAGGCCGGAGTGCAGGCCGTGCCGACAGGGCCGTCGACGACATCGGTCGCCGTGGCGCTGAACGTGACGATCACTCCCGCCCGTGTCGCCCTCACGACCCTGGATTTGGGGACGGTGAGCGTCGGCGGGGTTCGGTCGGCGACGGTGATCGTGAAGCGCCGGGTCGTCGTCTCCCCACCGTCGGTCGCCGTGCACGTCACAGTCGTGGGGCCGATCGAAAACGTCGACCCCGAAGGCGGGTTGCACGTGACCGGGATCGGCCGGTTCTTGTCGTCGACCGCCGACGCCGTGTACGTCACGGCCGCGCCCGCGAAGCTCTGAGCCTCGACGCTCATGTCCGCGGGAACCGTCACGACCGGCGGTTCAGCGGCGATGGCGACGGGCGCGGCGAAGCCCGCGACAGCGCACAGGATGAGGACGCGACGCTTCATCGAGTCACGCGGAGGACACCATCGCCAGCAGGAAGAAGAACCCGGTCGCCACCAGCCCCAATGCTCCGAGGAGAGCGAGCTCCTGCCGGCGATCGTCGAGCGCACGCGAGACGCGCGAGGGGACGACGCGCGCCGGAGTGAGCGCCACGCCCAGCAGCAGTGCTCCCGCGAGGAGCCCGGCGAGAAGGAACGGCAGCGCCTTCGACGTCCCTGATTCCGGGTCGGAGAAGCCGGCGCTCTTGGTCGCGCGGGCCTGTGCCCGCGGAGCGACCGCCACCCGTTTCGCCTCTCGCGGCCTCTTCCTCGCCGCGAGCTTCGCCGCTGCGCGTTTCCGGGCCGCGAGTTGAGCGGCCGTGGGCCCCGAAGGCGCAACCACGGCCGGGGTCACTGGCGGAGGCGGCTCGGGAGCGGGAGGCGGAGGCTGAGGGGCGGGAGCGGGCGGCGGAACCGGCGGTGGATCCGGCCTGGGAGCAGTCCAAGCGGGGCCGGCGACGATGAGCGCCGCGAGCAAGCAGAGCGCGCATGCGCGTACTCCCCTTGACCCCATCATCAGCATGATGCCACTGATTTGTCCGATCTGGCTACGTTTGAGACATGCTCGTCGAGGCTGTAGCGGCCGCGCTCATCTGCCTGGACCCGGGGCACGGGACGCCGCCTGCGGTGGGTCGGCAGCGCGAGCCGATCGGCCCGGGCTCTCGCGTGTACAAGGTGAAGGACGCGGGCGGCGCCGCCGGGGAGACCGAAGTCGTGCTGCAGATCGCCCAGCGGACGCGAACGCTGCTTCTTCAGCGGGGATACCGCGTGGCGATGACGCGCACGGGCTCGACCTTCCGCTACGGAACCGGCGGGAACGTTGCCCGGGCCGAGTTCTGCAACCGGCACGGAGCCGCGCTGATGCTGCGGATCCACGCCGACGGCTCGACCGACTCCTCTCGCCGCGGAGCCTCCACCCTCTACCCCGCCCTGCGCCGCGGCTGGACCGACGACGTCTACGGCCCGAGCCTGCGGGCGGCCCGGTCGATCCAGAAGGCGCTCGTCGGCTCCACAGGTGCCCGCGACCTCGGGCTCGTCCGGCGCAGCGACCTGACCGGCTTCAACTGGGCGAACGTGCCGGTGGTGCTGGTCGAGACGGGCTTCATGTCTAATCCGCGCGAAGGGCGGCTTCTGCGCTCGGCGGCGTACCAGCAGCGCGTCGCCCGAGGCCTGACCGCCGGCGTGGCGGCGTTCAAAGACGGTCGCTAAGGGCCGAAACGCCGCCAGCGTTCCAAGCCATCAACTACACGCAATCAGCGGCGTCGGCACGTGGAAAACAGTGCTCTTCGTCGCGGAAAGTGCGAAGCACTTTCCGCGAGTCCGGGGCCCGTGGCCCCGGACCTATTTGACGATCTTGAAGCTGCTCTGCCCGAGCATCTTCACGTACCGCCCGCCCACGTTCGGCCAGACGATCCACGTGTAGGTGCCGGGCTTCAGCCGATACGTGCGGCCCTGGTACCTCCAGCGCGCCTTGAGCTTGAGCTGCGGCTTCGTGGGCCACGCGGTGTAGATCTTGCGCCCGCTGCGGAAGAGCTGGACGTTGTAGTGACGAGCACGGGCCACTGGACGCCACCTGAGCATCGGTGCCGACTTCAGCCGAGCGCCCTTGACCGGCGCGTACAGCTTTGCTCCTGTCGTCGGAGGTGCCGGAGGAGGTGGCGGAGGTGGCGGCGGCGGAGGCGGAGGAGGCGGTGGTGGTGGTGGTGGCGGCGGAGCGGCCGCGTCGTCGTTCGTGATCGTGCCCAGGCCCTGACCGTCGGTGAGTGCCGCATTCGTGGCGTTCGAGAGGTTGACCAGGAAGGTCTCGTTCGCCTCGATCGCCGTGTCGCCGCGCACCTGCACTGCGATCGTCTTCGTTGTGTCGCCGGGCGCGAAGGTGAGTGTGTTCCCGACCGCCGTGTAGTCCGAGGATGCGACGGCCGTCCCGTCGGCGGTGGCGTACTGAACGGTCACGGTCTGGCCGCTCGTCGGTGCCAGCGTGACCGTGAAGATCGCGTTGATCGTCCCCGAGTTGCCTTCAGTGACAGTCGCGTCGTTGATCGAGAGCGCCGGCGTGCCGTCGTCGTCCGTGATCGTGCCGATCCCCTGGTTGTCGAGGAACGTGGCGTTCGTCGGGCTCGAGAGGTTGACGAAGAACGTCTCGTTCGCCTCGTCGAGCAGGTCGCCGTTGACGGTCACGGTGACCGACTTCGTCGTCTCGCCGGGCGCAAACGCGAGCTGGCCGCTCGCCGGGGCGTAGTCGCCCGGAGCAACCGCGCTGCCGTTGGCGGTGGCGTAGTTGACGGTCACGTCGCGGCCGCTCGGAACGTTGAGGCGGACAGTGAACGTGGCGTCGACGGTCCCGCCGTCGCCCTCGAGCACCGTCAAATCGTCGACCGCGAGCGTCGGGAACGGGTCGTTGTCGGTGATCGTGCCCAGGGCCTGCCCGTCCAGGATCGTCGCGTTCTGCGGAGCCGTGAGGTTGACGAAGAACGTCTCGTCGCTCTCGTCGAGGAGGTCGTTCACGATCGGCACCGTGAACGTCCTGGAAATCTGGCCCGGACTGAAAATGACCGTCCCGTTGCTCGCCTGGTAGTCGGCAGGGGCAGTCGCGGTGCCGTTCTCGGTTGCGTAGTTGACGGTGACGGTCTGCCCGCTGACCGCGGTCAGGTTGACCGTGAAGGTCGCAAGGCCGGTCGAGACCTGCTCCGTGACGACGTGGTCGATGATCGAGAGCTCCGGGATGTCGTCGTCGTCGGTGATCGTGCCGATGCCCTGGCTGTCCGCGAGCGTCGCGTTCGTCGGCGCTGCGAGATTGAGGAAGTAGGTCTCGTTTATCTCGTTGAGCTCGTCGCCGTTGACCTGGACGGTGACGGTCTTTGTCGTCTCGCCGGCCGCAAAGTTCAGCGGTCCGCTCGTGGCGGAGAAGTCCGCCGGAGCAACCGCGGTGTTGTTCGCCGTGGCGAAGTCGACCGAGACGGTTCGGCCGCTGGGTGCGCTGAGCGTGACGGTGAAGACTGCGGGGACCGTCTGCGCCTGGCTCCCGGGGTCGCCCTCGAGCACCGTCACGTCGTCGACGGACAGCGTCGGCAGCGGGTCGTCGTCGGTGATCGTGCCGAGGCCTTGACCGTCGGCGATCGTTGCGTTGATCACGGCCGAGAGGTTGACCAAGTAGGTCTCGTTCGCCTCGTCGAGGAGGTCGGCGTTCACCGTCACCGTGATCGTCCTCGTCGTCTGGCCGGGCGTGAAGGCGAGCGGACCGGACGCCGCGATATAGTCGGAAGGCGCCGACGCCGACCCGTTAGCAGTCGCAAAGTCGACGCTCACGTCCCGGCCGCTCGGCGCGCTCAGGCTGACCGTGAAGGTCGCGGCGACCGTCGGGGAAGCGTTGCCCTCGTTGACCGTGATGTCGTCGATCGAGAGCGCCGGCAGGGCGTCGTTGTCGGTGATCGTGCCCACGGCCTGGGCGTCGACGATCACCGCGTGCTGGCCGTTCGTGAGGTTGACGAAGAACGTCTCGTCGATCTCGTCGAGCGCGTCGTTGAAGATCGGCACGTTGATCTGCTTCGAGGTCTGACCCGGGTTGAAGATGAGCGTTCCGGTGCCGCCGGTGTAGTCCGCCGGAGAGGTCGCGCTGTCGTTCGCGGTCGCGTAGTCGACACTGACGCTCTGGCCGCTCGGCGAGCTCAGGCTGACCGTGAAGTTCGCGCCCGACGCGTTCCCTTCGGAGACGAGCGTGTCGGCGATGGTGATCTCGGGCGTGCCGTCGTCGTCGGTGATCGTCCCGACCGCCTGGCCGTCGGCAAGGCCGGCGTTCGTCGCGTTCGTCAGGTTCAGGAAGAAGGTCTCCGTGAGCTCGTTGAGCAGGTCGCCGTTCACCGTGACGGTGACCGTCTTCGTCGTCTCCCCCGCGTTGAAGGTGAGCAAGCCGCTGTGTGCCAGGTAGTCGCCCGGCGCGACGGCTGTGTCGTTGGCCGTCGCGTAGTCGACCGTCACGGTGCGGCCGCTCTGTGCGCTGAGCGTGACCGTGAACACGGCGTTGATCGTCCCGGTGTTGCCCTCGAGCACCGTTACGTCGCCGACCGAGAGCGTGGGCGTCGGGTCGTTGTCGTTGATCGTCCCGAGGCCCTGACTATCGGCCAGCGTTGCGTTCGAGGGGCCGGCGAGGTTGAGGAAGAAGGTCTCGTTCGCCTCGTCCAGCACATCGCTGTGGACGACGACGGTGACCGTCTTCGTCGTCTGTCCCGGCGAGAACGCGAGCGCGCCGATCGCCGAGTCGTAATCACTCGGAGTGGACGCCGACCCGTTTGCTGTCGCGTAGTTGACGCTGACGTCGCGGCCGCTCGCCGCGCTGAGGCTGACCGTGAAGGTCGCGCTGATGTCGCCGGCATCGAGCTCGTTCACCGTCACGTCGTCGACGGCGAGCGTCGGGATCGGGTCGTTGTCGGTGATCGTGCCGAGACCCTGACCGTCGGTCAGCGTCGCATTCGTCGGGCTCGAGAGGTTCACGAAGAACGTCTCGTTCGCCTCGTCCAAGAGATCGGCGTTGACCGTCACGGCGACCTGCTTGGTGGTCTCGCCGGCGGCGAATGAAAGGTGGCCACCGATGGTCTCGTAGTCGGCGGGCGAGCTAGCCGTGCCGCTGGCGGTCGCCCAGTCGACGGACACCGCACGGCCCGAGACCGGCGCGAGAGTGACAGTGAAGACCGCGTTGACGGTGCCGGCATCGCCTTCGGTGACCGTGACGTCGTTGACCGAGAGCCCAGGCGGTGCGTCGTCGTCGGTGATCGTGACGAGGCCGATGTCGTCAGCGATCGTCGCGTTGTTGGGATCGGCCAGGTGAACGGTGAACGTCTCGTCGATCTCGTCCATCGTGTCGCTGTTCACCACCACGGTGAGGGTCCGCGACGTGACGCCCGGGGCGAAGACGATGCTGCCGCCGCCCCCCAGGTAGTCGGCGGGCGAGACCGCCGTGCCGTCGGCACTCGACCAGCCGACGCTGACCGACTGCCCGCTCGGGGCCGACAGCGAGACCGTGAGGTTCGCGTTGACCGTGCCGCTCTGGCCCTCGGTGACCGTGACGTCGTTGACCGAGAGACTGGGCACGCCGTCGTCGTCGATGATCGTGCCGACACCCTGGCTATCCACGATGGTCGCGTTCGTCGGGTTCGAGAGGTTGACGAAGTAGGTCTCGTTGGCCTCGTCGATCGTGTCGGGGTTGACCGCGATGGTGATCGTCCTCGTCAGCTGGCCGGCGGTGAACGTCACGATTTGCCCGGTGCGGGCCGTGTAGTCGCCCGGTGCGACCGCCGTGCCGTTCGCGGTCGCGAAGCCGGCCGTCACGGTCTGGCCGCTCGGCGAGCTCAGGCTGACGGTGAAGTTTGCGTTCGTCGTGCCGGTGTCGCCTTCGGTCACTGACACGTCGTCGATCACGAGCGAAGGCATGACGTCGTCGTCGTTGATCGTGCCGAGACCCTGGCCGTCGGTGACCGTGGCGTTCGACGGGTTCGAGAGGTTGACGAAGTAGCTCTCGTTCGCCTCGTCGAGAGTGTCGCCGTTGACCTGGACGGTGACGGTCTTCGTCGTCTCGCCGGCCGCGAAGATCAGCGTTCCGCCCGTGCCGGTGTAGTCGCCCGGCGCTGTCGCGGTCCCGTTGGCCGCGGCGAAGTCGACCGCGACGGTTCGCCCGCTGATCGTGCTGAGCGTGACCGTGAAGTTGGCGGCCACGGAGCCGCTGTCGCCCTCGGTCGTCGTGACGTCGTCGATCGAAAGCGAGGGCAGCGGGTCGTCGTCGTTGATCGTGCCCGTACCGCTCGCATCGAGGATCGTCGCGTTCGTCGGGTTCGAAAGATTCAGGGTGTACGTCTCGTTCGACTCGTCGAGGGTGTCGCCGTTGACGAGCACGGTCACCTGCTTCGTGGTCTCCCCAGCTGCGAAGTTGAGGCTCCCGGTCGCACCCGCGTAGTCGGCGGGCGCGGTCGCCGAGCCGTTCAGGGTCGAGTAGTCGACCGAGGCGGCCCGACCGCTCGGGGCACTGAGGGTGACGGTGAAGGTGGCGGCGGTGGTGCCAGAGTCACCCTCGGCGACGGTGACGTCGTTGACGACCAGCGTCGGGGTCGGATCGTTGTCCGCGATCGTCCCCAGGCCGATGCCGTCGGTGATCGACGCATTCGTCGGGCTGGTGAGCGTGACCGTGAAGCTCTCGTCGATCTCGTCGAGGAGATCGCCGGTGACGGGCACGGTGATCGTCCGCGTCAACTGCCCCGGCGTGAACTCGAGCGTGCCGCTCGCGGAGGTGTAATCGGCGCCTGCGACCGCAGACCCGTCGGCAGTCGCGTAGGCGACGCTCACGGTCTGGCCGCTGGCGTTGCTCAGGTTGACGTTGAAGACCGCGTTCACGGTGCCGCCGTTCGCCTCGGTCACCGTCACGTCGTTGATCGAGAGCGACGGGAAGCCGTCGTCGTCGGTGATCGTGCCGAGGCCCTGACCGTCGAGCAGCGTGGCGTTGACGGGGGTCGAGAGCGTGACCGTGAAGATCTCGTCCATCTCGTCGGTCACGTCACCGTTCACGTTGACGGTGACCGTCTTCGTCGTCTGCCCGGCTGCGAAGCTCAGCGAGCCGCTGGCCGGCGCGTAGTCGCCCGGCGCGGTCGCGGTGCCGTCGGCCGATGCGTAGTTGACCGTGACCAGTCGCCCGCTCGCGGCGCTGAGCGTGACCGTGAAGTTCGCCGCGATCGCGCCGCTGTCGCCTTCGGCGACGGTGACGTCGTCGATCGTGAGCGCCGGCAGCGCGTCGTCGTCGGTGATCGTCCCGAGGCCACTGCCGTCACCGATGGTGACGTTGACGCCGTTCGAGAGGCTGAGCGTGAACGTCTCGTCGATCTCGTCCAGCTGGTCGCCGTTGACGAGGACGGTGACCGTCTTCGAGGTCTCGCCGGCCGCGAAGTTGAGCGTCCCGCTCGTTGCCACGTAGTCGGCCGGGGAGATCGCAGTGCCGTCCGCCGTTGCGTAGTCGACGAAGAGCGCGCGGCCACTGGGCGCGTTCAGCGAGACCGTGAAGCTGGCGGTCGCGGTGCCCGAATCGCCCTCGACCACCGCCGCGTCGCCGACCGACACGGTCGGGAACGCGTCGTCGTCGTTGATCGTGCCGAGCGCCTGCGGGTCGGCAATCGTCGCGTTCGAAGCGTTCGAGAGGTTCACGAAGAACGTCTCGTTGATCTCGTCGAGGACGTCGCCGTTCACCTGGATCGTGATCGTCCGCGAGACCTGGCCCGGGTTGAACGTCACCGTCGACAGCGCCG
The DNA here is from genome assembly GCA_963771725.1 of uncultured Actinomycetes bacterium. GTDB lineage: Bacteria > Actinomycetota > Thermoleophilia > Gaiellales > Gaiellaceae > VAXT01. The sequence continues at coordinate 159,160 of CAVYUO010000005.1, forward strand.
CGGCCACGTAGTCGGCCGGCGCCAGCGCCGTGCCGTTCGCCGTCGCGTAATCGACCGTGATCGTGCGACCGCTCGCCGCGGAGAGGGTGGCCGTGAAGATCGCGTTCGCCGTTCCGCTGTTCCCCTCCGCGACCGAGATGTCCCCGATCGTGATGCTCGGTGCGTTGTCGTCGTCGGTGATCGTGCCGATCCCCTGGCCGTCCGCGATCGTCGCGTTGACCGGGTCGGACAGGTTCGCGAAGAAGGTCTCGTCGATCTCGTCGAGGGTGTCGCTCGTCGTTTGCACGGTCAGCGTGCGCGTCGTCGTTCCCGGGCTGAAGACGAGGCTGCCACCCGTTGCCACGTAGTCGGCGCCGGCGGTCGCCGTCCCGTCGGCGGTTGCGTAGCCGACGCTGACCGTCTGGCCGCTGGCCGCGGACAGCGAGACGGTGAAGTTCGCGTTGACCGTGCCGCTCTGGCCCTCGGTGACCGTGACGTCGTTGACCGAGAGGCTGGGCAAGTTGTCGTCGTCGATGATCGTGCCGACGCCGCTGCCGTCCGCGATCGTCGCGCTGACCGGATCGGTGAGGTTGAGGGAGTAGGTCTCGCTGAACTCGTCCAGCGTGTCGCCGTTGACGGTGACGGTGAGCTGCTGCGTCGTCTGCCCCGCGAGGAAGGTCAGGACGCCGCTACGCGCCACGTAGTCGCCGGGCGCGACGGCGGAGCCGTTGGCGGTCGCGTAGTCGACGGAGACCGTCCGGCCGCTGACGGCGCTGAGGCCGATTGTGAAGGTGGCTGCGACGGTGCCGGTGTCGCCCTCCGTGACGGTCACGTCGTTGATGGTCAGCGCAGGCAGCGGGTCGTCGTCGGTGATGGTGCCCACGCCGATCCCGTCGCCGATCGTCGCTCCGGCCGCACCCGAGAGGTTGACGTTGAAGGTCTCGTCGCTCTCGTCCAGGACGTCGGCGTTGACGACGACGGTGACCGTGCGCGTGGTCTGGCCGGGGCTGAAGGACAGCGCCGTCAGAGGCAGAGCTGTGTAGTCAGCCGGGGCGATCGCCGTCCCGTTCGCTGTCGCGTAGTCGACCGTGACCGTGCGGCCGCTGACCGTGCTCAGGGTGACCGTGAAGGTCGCGTTGGCGGTGCCCGAGTCGCCCTCCGTGACCGAGACGTCGCCGATCGCGAGCGCCGGCAGAGGATCGTTGTCGGTGATCGTCCCGAGCCCGCTCCCGCCGATGGTCACATTCGTCGGGTTGGACAGGCCGAGGGAGTACGTCTCGTTGACCTCGTCGAGGAGATCCCCGTTGACCGCCACGGTGACGGTCTTGGTCGTCTCGCCGGCTGCGAAGCTGAGGTTGCCGCTCACCGCCGTGTAGTCCGCCGGTGCGGTGGCCGTGTTGTTCGCAGTCGCGTAGTCGACCGAGAGCGCCCGCCCGCTCGGCGTGTTGAGGCTGACCGTGAAGGTCGCGTCGACGGTGCCCGTGTCACCCTCGGTCACCGTCACGTCGTTGACGCTGGCGATCGGCAGGGCGTCGTTGTCCAGGATCGTGCCGAGCCCGCTCCCGTCCGCGATCGTCGCGTTGACCGCGTTCGAGAGGTTGAGGGTGAACGTCTCGTCGATCTCGTCCAGGGAGTCGCCGGCGACGATCACGGTCACCGTCTTGCTCGTCTGCCCCGGCGTAAAGGTCAGTGATCCCGTCCCTGCCGCATAGTCGGCGGGCGCCGTCGCCGTCCCGTCGGCGGTCGCATGGTCGACGTTGACGGTCTTGCCGCTCGCGGAGCTGAGGCTGACGGTGAAGACCGCGCTCACGGCGCTGCCGTTGCCCTCGGTGACGCTCACGTCGCTCACCGACAGGCTCGGAGGCGCGTCGTCATCCGTGATCGTGCCCGCGCCTTCGGCGTCGGTGATCGTCGCGTTGACCGGGGCGGAGAGGTTGACCGCGAACGTCTCGTCGATCTCGTCGGTCAGGTCGCCGTTGACGGCAACGGTGATCGTCCTGGCGACCTCGCCGGCCGCGAAGTTGACGGTTCCGCTCGAAGCCGCGAAGTCGGCCGGCGAGGTCGCCGTGCCCTCGGCGGTTGCGTAGCCGGCGCTCACGGCTCGGCCGCTCGGAGCATCGAGGCTGACCGTGAAGGTCGCGTCCGTCGTGCCGGCGTTGCCCTCGGTGACGGTGACGTCGCCGATCGAGAGCGCCGGCACCGGATCGTCGTCCGTGATCGTGCCCACGCTCTGACCGTCGGCGAAGGTCGCGTTGATCGGGTTCGTGAGATTGAGGAAGTACGTCTCGTTGGCTTCGTCCAGCGCGTCCCCGTTGACCATGACCGTCACCTGCTTCGAGACCTGGCCGGCGGCGAAGGTGAGCGTCCCGCCCGCCGCGACGTAGTCGGCCGGCGAGACGGCACTGTTGTTCGCCGTCGCATAGTCGACCGAGACGGATCGGCCGCTGACCGTGTTCAGCGTGATCGTGAAGGTCGCTGCGACCGTGCCCGAGTTCCCCTCAAGGACTGTGACGTCGTCGACGGCGAGGGTCGGGAGTGGGTCGTTGTCGGTGATCGTGCCGAGTCCCAGGGGGTCGGAGATCGTCGCGTTGACCGCGTTCGAGAGGTTGAGCGTGAAGGTCTCGTCGATCTCGTCGAGCAGGTCGGCCGCGATCGGCACCGAGACCGTGCGCGTCACCTGACCCGGAGCGAAGGTGATCGTCGTCAGCGGCAACGCCGTGTAGTCGGCCGGCGCCGTGGCCGATCCGTCGGCCGTCACGTAGTCCACCTCGACGGGCTGCCCGCTGGGGGCATTCAGGCTGAGGGTGAAGACTGCGTTGGTGCTGCCGCTGCCCTCGGTGACCGTGACGTCGCTGACGGAGACCGACGGCAGACCGTCGTCGTCATTGATCGTCCCGACGCCCTGCGGATCGGGGGCCGCCGCGTTGACGACGTTCGTCAGGTTGACCGCATAGGTCTCGTCGAGCTCGTCGAACAGGTCGCCGTTCACGAGCACCGTGATCGTCTTGGTCGTCTCGCCGGCGGCGAAGGTCAGTGCACCGCTCGTCGCGGTGTAGTCGCCGGGCGCCGTCGCCGTGCCGTTCGCTGTCGCGAAGTCAGCCGAGGCGCTGCGGCCGCTCGGAGCGCTCAAGCCGACCGTGAAGGTCGCCGCGACCGTGCCCGAGTTGCCCTCGGTGACCGTGACGTCGTCGATCGAGAGCGTCGGCAGCGCGTCGTCGTCGGTGATCGTCCCGAGACCGAGGTTGTCCGCGATCGTCGCGTTCGTCGCGTTCGTGAGAGCGAGCGTAAACGTCTCGTCGAACTCGTCGAGGACGTCGCCGTGCACGTCGACGGTGACCGTCTTCGTCGTCTCGCCGGCCGCGAACGCGAGCGTCGTCAGCGGCAGCGCTGTGTAGTCGGCCGGGCTCGTCGCCGTTCCGTTTGCGCTGGCGACGTCGACCGTGACGCCGCGACCGCTCGGCGTGTTGAGGCTGACCGTGAACGTCGCTGTCACGCTGCCGGCGTCACCTTCGGTCACCGTCACGTCGTTGACCGACAGCATCGGCATGGCATCGTCGTCGGTGATCGTCCCGAGCGCCTGTGCGTCCGCGATCGTCGCGTTGGAGGCGTTCGAAAGCTCGAGTGTGTACGTCTCGTTGGCCTCGTCGAGCACGTCGCCGTTGACCGGCACGGTCACGGTGCGCGTCGTCTGGCCCGTCGCAAAGCTCAGCGTGCCGGCGACTGCCTGGTAGTCGGCCGGCGCCGTCGCCGTCCCGTTCGCCGTCGCGTAGTCGACGGTCACGCCGCGCCCGCTCGGGACATTGAGGCTGACCGTGTACGTCGCGTTGACAGTGCCCGAGTTCCCCTCGGTGACCGTGACGTCGCCCACCGAGATCGTCGGCGGAGCGTCGTCGTCGGTGATCGTGCCGAGGCCCTCGCCGTCCGCAATCGTCGCGTTGACCGGATCGGCCAGGTTCGACGATGAAGGTCTCGTCGATCTCGTCGAGGGCGTCGCCGATCGTCTGCACCGTCAGCGTCCGGGTGGTGACTCCCGGGTTGAAGATCGAGGTTGCCGCCGATGGCCGTGTAGTCGAGGCCTGCCGTCGCCGTCCCGTCCGCGGTCGCATGGCCGACGCTGACCGTCTGGCCGCTCGGGGCCGAGAGCGTGACGGTGAAGATCGCGTTGACCGAGCCCGAGTTGCCCTCGGCGACAGTGACGTCGTTGACCGAGAGGGTCGGCGCCGTGTCGTCGTCGATGATCGTGCCGCCACCCTGGTCGTCGGCGAGGGTCGCGTTTGTCGGATCCGTGAGGTTGAGGACGTACGTCTCGCTGGCCTCGTCGAGCAGGTCGCCGTTGACGAGCACGGTCAGCTGCTGCGTCGTCTGGCCAGGCGTGAAGGTGAGCGACGCCGCTGCGCGCCTGGTAGTCGGCCGGGGAGGTCGCCGTGCCGTTCGCAGTGGCGTAGTCCACGGTCACCGTGCGTCCGCTCGCGGCGCTCAGGCTGATCGTGAACGTGGCGTTGACCGTGCCGGTGTTGCCCTCGGTGACAGTCACGTCGTTGATCGAGAGCGAAGGAGTCGCGTCGTCGTCCGTGATCGTGCCGATGCCCTGGGCGTCGGTGACGAGGGCGCCGACGGCGTTGGAGAGGTTCACCGCGAACGTGTCGTCACCCTCGTCGAGAATGTCGCCGTTGACGGTCACCGTGATCGTCTTCGTCGTCTCGCCGGCGGCGAAGCTGAGCGTCCCGCTCGCTGCCGGATAGTCGGCCGGGCTAGTCGCGGAGCCGTTCGCAGTCGCGTAGTTGACCGTGACCGTTCGCCCGCTGACCTGGGACAAGGTCGCCGGTGAACGTCGCGTCGACGGTGCCGGCATCGCCCTCGGTGACCGTGACGTCGTTGATCGAGAGCGCGGGCAGTGGGTCGTCGTCGGTGATCGTCCCGAGTCCGCTGCCGTTGCCGATCGTCGCGTTCGACGGGTTCGGTGAGGTTGACGGAAGTAGGTCTCGTTGATCTCGTCGAGGGTGTCGCCGTTGACGGTCACGGCGACCGTCTTCGTCGTCTCGCCGGCGGCGAAGCTGAGACGTTCCGAGCGCCGCCGCGTAGTCGGCCGGCGTCGTCGCCGTGTTGTTTGCGGTCGCGTAGTCGACCGAGACAGCGCGGCCGCTCGGCGCATTGAGGCTGACGGTGAAGGTCGCGACGACAGTGCCGGCGTCGCCTTCGGTCACGGTCACGTCGTTGACGCTCACCGTCGGGCAGCGGGTCGTTGTCGAGTGATCGTGCCGAGGCCGAGGTTGTCCGCGATCGTCGCGTTCGACGCGTTCGTCAGTGCGAGCGTGAAGGTCTCGTCGATCTCGTCGAGCGCGTCGCCGCTGACCGTGACGGTGATCGTCCGCGTCGTCTGTCCCGGGTTGAAGACGAGGTTGTCCTGAAGCGGCGAGGTAGTCCGCGCCGGCGATCGCCGAGCCGTCGGCAGTCGCGTAGTCGACCTGACCGCCTGTCCACTGGCCGAGCTCAGGCTCACGGTGAAGACCGCGTTCACGGAGCTGCCGTTCCCCTCCGTGACGGTGACGTCGTTGATCGACAGCGTCGGCAGTGCCGTCGTCGTCGGTGATCGTGCCGACGCCCTGCGGATCGGCGATCGTCGCGTTGCCCGCGCTCGAGAGGTTGAGCGTGAAGCGTCTCGTCGACCTCGTCGAGCAGGTCGCCGTTGACCGCAACGCTGACTGTCTTCGTCGTCTCGCCGGCGGCGAAGGTGAGGGTTCCAGTCGCCGCCGCGTAGTCACCGGGCGCGTGCGCGGTGCCGTCGGCCGTCGCGTACTGGACGGTCACCTCCGGCCGCTGACCGGCGTCAGAGCGACCGTGAACGTCGCGTTGACGGTGCCCGAGTCACCCTCGGTCACGGTCACGTCGTCGATCGAGAGCGACGGCAGCGGGTCGTTGTCGATGATCGTGCCGACGCCGCTCGCGTCGGCGATCGTCGCGTTGACGGCGTTCGCGAGGCCGACGCGTGAACGTCTCGTCGGCCTCGTCGAGCGAGGTCGCGGCTGACGGTCACGGTGACCGTCTTGGTCGTCTCGCCGGGGGCGAAGACGAGCGTGCCCGCTGCGGCGGTGTAGTCGGCGCCGGCGGTTGCGGTCCCGTTCGGCCGTGGCGTAGTCGACGTGACGGCGCGGCCGCTCGGAGCGTTGAGGCTGACCGTGAAGGTGGCGTCGACCGTGCCGGCGTCACCCTCGGTCACCGTCGACGTTGTCGATCGGCGAGAGCGGGCAGCGGGTCGTCGTCGGTGATCGTGCCGAGGCCCTGGGCGTCGGTGATCGTCGCGTTGACCGCGCCCGAGAGGTTGACGGAAGAACGTCTCGTTCGCCTCGTCGAGCAGGTCGCCGTTCGACCGGCACGGTGACCGTCTTGGCGATCTGCGCCCGGCGTGAAGGTCAGCGTGCCGACCCATGGCGACGTAGTCGGCCGGTGCGGTCGCCGTGTCGTCGGCAGTTGCGTAGTCGACCAGCACCGGCCTGCCCGCTCGGGGCCGAGAGCGTGACCGTGAAGGTCGCGTTGGCCGAGCCGGAGTCGACCTCGCTGACAGTCATGTCGTTGATCGGCCAGCGCTGGGAGCGCATCGTCGTCGGTGATCGTGCCGAGCCCGGGCCGTCGGAGATCGTCGCGTTGGTCGGCGCCGAAAGGTTGACGGTTGAAGACGCTCGTCGATCTCGTCGAGCAGGTCGCCGTGCACGGGCACCGTGACGGTCTTCGTCGTCTGGCCCGCGGTGAAGGTGAGCGACCCGCTCGCGGCGGTGTAGTCGCGCGGGCGCCGTCGCCGAGCCGTTAGCGGTCGCGTACTGGACGGTCACGGGGCGGCCGCTGACCGGAGTGAGAGAGACCGTGAAGTTCGCGTCGACGGCTGCCGGAGTTACCCTCGGTCACCGTCACGTCGTCGACCGCGAGCTGCGGGAGCGCGTCGTCGTCGGTGATCGTGCCGATCGCTCCGATGCCGTCTGTGATCGTTGCGAAAGAAGCGCCCGAGAGATTGACCGTGAAGGTCTCGTCGAACTCGTCGAGCAGGTCTCCGTTGACCGGCACGGTGATCGTCTTTGTCGTCTCGCCGGCCAGGAAGGTGAGCGTCGTCGAGGCGATTGCCGCGTAGTCGCGCTCGCTGCCGTCGCGCTGCCGTCGGCAGTGGCGTACTGGACGGAAACGTCCCGGCCGCTGACGGGCGCGAGCGTGACGGTGAAGGTCGCATTGACGGTGCCCGAGTCGCCCTCGGTGACCGTGGCATCGCCGATCGAGAGTGCAGGCAGCGGATCGTCGTCGTTGATCGTCGCCGACGCCCGACGGAGTCGCTGAAGGTGGCGTTGAACGGGTTGGAGAGGTTGACGACGAACGTCTCGTTGATCTCGTCGAGCAGGTCGCCGTTGACCGTGGCCGTGAATGTCTTGGTGGTCTCCCCGGCGGCGAAGGTCAGCGTTCCGGCGGCCGCCGCGTAATCGGCGGGCGCAGTCGCCGATGCTGTCTGCCGTCGCGAAGTCGACCGAGACCGCGCGCCCGCTGGGCGTGTTCAGGCTGACCGAGAACGTCGCGTTGACCGTGCCGGAGTTGCCCTCGACGGGGACGGTGACGTCGTCGATCGCCAGGGTCGGCATCACGTCGTTGTCGGTGATCGTCCCGAGGCCGCTGTCGTCGGCGATCGTCGCGTTGACCGGGCTGCTGAGAGTGTGACGGTGAAGCTCTCGTCGATCTCGTCGAGCAGGTCGCCGTTGACCTGGACGGTGAACGTGCGCGTCGTCTGGCCGGGAGTGAAGACGAGGCTGCCGCCGGTGCCGTGTGAAGTCCGCCGGGGCGGTCGCCGAGCCGTCGCTGTGTCGCGTAGCCGACGCTGACCGTCTGGCCGCTGGCCGGCGACAGCGAGACGGTGAACGTCGCGTCGACGGAGCCCGTGTTGGCCTCCGGTCACGGTGACGTCGTTGATCGAGAGCTGCGGCTGCGCCGTCGTCGTCGATGATCGTGCCGCCGCCCTGGCTGTCGGGGATCGTCGCGTTGCCCGGGTTGGTGAGGTTGAGCGAAGTAGGTCTCGGTGCCCTCGTCGAAGAGGTCGCCGTTGACGAGCACGGTGACCGTCTGCGTCGTCTGGCCCGGGGCAAACGTCACGCTGGCCGGTCGTTGCCGTGTAGTCGGTCGGCGAGGTCGCGCTCGAGTCCGCGGTTGCGTAGTCGACGGTGACGGGCCGGCCGCTGACTGCCCCCAGAGTCACCGTGAAGATCGCATTGGTCGTGCCAGAGTTGCCCTCGGTGACCGTCACGTCGTTGACCGACAGCGCCGGCAGCGGGTCGTTGTCGGTGATCGTGCCGACGCCTTGCGGTCGGCGATGGACGCGTCGACGGCACCAGACAGGTTGACCGTGAAGGTCTCGTCGTCCTCGTCGAGCAGGTCGGCATTGACCTGGACGGTCGACCTGCCGCGTGGTTTGTCCCGCGGCGAAGCTGAGGGTTCCGGCGGCCGTCGTGTAGTCGGCCGGCGCGGTCGCGGACGCCGCTCGCAGTCGCGTAGTCGACGGAGACCGGGCGCCCGCTCGGCGCGTTCAGGCTGACAGTGAAGTTCGCGATGACCGTGCCGGCGTCGCCCTCGGTCACCGCCACGTCGTCGATGGAGATCGCCGGGAGCGGATCGTTGTCGGTGATCGTCCCGAGGCCCTGCGGGTCGGTGATGACGCCGTTCGAGGGGTTGGTGAGGTTGACGAGGAAGTTCTCGTCGATCTCGTCGAGCGAGGTCGCCGTTGACCTGGATGCTCACCTGCTGGGCGGTCTGGCCCGCCGGGAAGGAGACGGTGCCGTTGCCCGTCTGGTAGTCAGCGGGCGCTGTCGCGGTGCCGTTGGCTGTCGAAAAGTCGACGGTTACCTGGCGGCCGCTCGGCGCGCCGAGGTTGACCGTGAAGTTCGCGTTGACGTTGGCGCCGTCGCCCTCGGTCACGGTCACGTCATTGATCGAGAGAGCCGGGAGCGGATCGTTGTCGGTGATCGTTCCGAGACCGAGGTCGTCGGAGATCGTCGCGTCCACCGCGCTGGAGAGGCCGACGGTGAAGCTCTCGTCGATCTCGTCGAGCACGTCGTTGTGCACAGGCACGGTCACCTGCTTCGTCGTCTCACCGGCGGCGAACGTGAGTCCGCCGCTGGTCGCTGAGTAGTCCGCTGGCGCCGTCGCGGTGCCATCGGCCGTCGCGTACGAGACGCTGACTTGACGGCCAGAGGCCGGTGCCAGCGTGACGTTGAAGCTAGCGGTGACCGTGCCCGTGTCCCCCTCGGTCACGGTCACGTCGCCGATCGCCACCGAAGGCAGCGAATCGTCGTCAGTGATCGTCCCGAGTCCTTGCGCGTCAACGATCGACGCGTTCAAAGCGTTGGACAGGTTGATGAAGAAGTTCTCGTCGATCTCGTCGAGCGCGTCCCCGTTGACGAGCACGGTGACGGTCTTGTTGGTATCTCCGGGGGCGAAGCTGAGCGTGCCGGCCGCTGCCTCGTAGTCGAGGCCGGCCGACGCGCTGTCGTCTGCAGTCGCGTAGTCGACGGTGACCGTGCGCCCGCTGACCGGCGAGAGCGAAACGTTGAAGGTGGCTGCGACCGTTCCGCTGTTCCCCTCGGCGACGGTCACGTTGTCGACCGAGAGCGAAGGCTCGGGGTCGTCGTCCGTGATCGTGCCGACGCCCTGGCCATCGGCAATCGTCGCATTCGATGCGCCGCTCAGGTTCAGGAAGAAGGTCTCGTTCGCCTCGTCGAGCAGGTCGCCGTTGACCGCCACGGTGACGGTCTGCGTCGTTACACCGGCGGCGAAGTTGAGCGTGCCACCGACAGCGGTGAAGTCGCCGGGCGCAACCGCCGAGTCGTTCGCGGTCGCGTAGTTCACCGAGACCGCCTGACCGCTCGCGGCGGAGAGCGCAGCCGTGAACGTCGCGCTCGTCGTGCCGGAGTTGCCCTCCGTGACGGTGACGTCGTCGACCGAGAGCGTCGGCGTGGGGTCGTCGTCGGTGATCGTGCCGAGCCCTTCGCCGTCGACGATCGTGCCGTTGATCGGATTCGAGAGCGTGACCGTGAGCGTCTCGGCGTCCTCGTCGAACAGGTCGTCCAGGACAGGTACGTCGAAATGTCCGGTTCCATCGCCCCCGGCGATATAGACCGTGCCGGTGACCGCGGTGTAGTCGTCACCCGCGGTGGCCGTCCCGTCGCTCGTCGTATAGGTCGCCGTAAACGGCAGCTCGCTGTGCCCGCTTCGGCTGACGGTGAACCCAAGGTTCTCGCCGTCCTCGTCCATGGAGACGACATCGTCGATCTCGACCGTCGACGGAGGATCGTCGTCGAGGATCGTGCCGACACCCTGGCCGTCGGCGATCGAGGCCGCGACCGGGTTGCTCAGGTTCAGGAAGAACGTTTCGTCGAGCTCGTCGACGTCGCCGCCGTTGACGGTCACCGTCACGGTCCTCGAGGTCTGCGCGGCGAGGAAGGCGAGCGTGCCGCTGGCGGAGGCGTAGTCGACTTCCGGCGGCGGAGAACCGCTCGCGCTCGACCTGGCGGTGTCGTCCTCCGTCGCGTAATCAACCGAGACGTCGCGCCCGCTCGCCGCGGAAAGCGTCACGGTGAAGGTCGCGTCGACGGTGCCGGCATTCCCCTCGGTCACGGTCACGTCATTGACCGACAGCGTCGGCGACGCGTCGTCGTCGGTGATCGTGCCAACGCCGCGGCTGTCGCTGATCGTCGCGTTCGAGGCGCCGCTCAGGTCGAGGAAGAAGGTCTCGTTCGCCTCGTCGAGCAGGTCACCGTTCACGTTGACGGTGACGGTCTGCGAGGTGACGCCGGCCGCGAAGTCGAGCGTGCCACCGGCTGTGGTGAAGTCGCCCGGGGCGACCGCCGAGTCGTTGGCAGTCGCGTAGTTGACCGACACCGGTAGGCCGCTGGCGGCGGAGAGCGTGGCCGTGAAGGTCGCGCTCGCCGTGCCCGAGTCGCCCTCGGTGACGGTGACGTCGTTGACCGAAAGTGCCGGCGGCGGGTCGTCGTCCGTGATCGTGCCGACGCCCGTGTCATCGACGATCGTGAAGTTGACGGGGTTCGAAAGGACGACGCTGAACGTCTCGTCGTCCTCATCGAGCGCATCGCCGAGATCGGCACGTGAAACACGATCGAGGCGTCGGTCCCGCTGACGCTCATCGTCCCGCTGCTGGCCGTGAAGTCGTCCGGCGATGTCGCCGAGCCCGGTACGACCGCGTAGTCGACCGTGCCGGCGAGCTGGCTCTGCCCCTCTCTCGAGATGTCGAGAGTCAGCTCGCAGCACGCTTCGTCCTGCGACACGGCGTCCTCGATCGAGAGGTTCGGCTGCGGGTCGTTGTCGAGCATCGTGCGCGACGCCCTGCGCGTCGGCGATCGAGGCGCCCGCCGCATTGGTCAGATTCAGGAAGAAGGTCTCGTCGAGCTCGTCGTACCAGCCCGGGTCGAAGATTGTGATGACGACGGTCTTCGAGGTCTGTCCCGGCAGGAACGTGAGCGATCCGCTCGCCGCCACGTAGTCCTGTTCTTCAGTCGAAGGCGGGTCCGCCCAGGCGGTCCCGTCGGCGGTCGCGTAGTCGACCGTCACGTCCTGGCCGCTCGCCGCGGAAAGCGTGACGGTGAACGTCGCCGTCCCGTGCCGCCTCCTCGTCACGGTCACGTCATCGACCGAGAGCGATCGGCTGCGGGTCGTCATCGGTGATCGTCCCGACGCCACTGAGCATCGGAGATCGTCGCGTTCGTCGGGGCCGCTCAGGTCGACGAAGAACGTCTCGTCGATCTCGTCGAGCAGGTCGCCGTTGACCGTGACGGCAACGGTCTCCGTCGTCTCGCCGGCGGCGAAGTTGAGCGTGCCGCTCGTCGAGACGTAGTCGGGACCGGCGCGTTGCCGAGTCGTTCGCCGTTGCGTAGTTGACCGCGACCGCGCGTGCCCGCAGAGCGGCGAAAGCGTGACCGTGAAGACGGCGTTGACCGTGCCGGCGTTGCCCTCGGTGACCGTCACGTCGTCGATCGGAGAGAGCCGGCAGCGCGTCGTTGTCGGTGATCGTCCCGAGGCCGAGGTCGTCGCCGATGCGTCGCATTCGACGGGTTCGAGAGATCGATCGTGAACGTCTCGTCCGATCCTCGTCGAGCGAGGTCGCCGGCGACCGCGACCGTGATCGTCTTCGACGTCTCGCCCGGCGCGAAGCTGAGGCGCCCCGCTTGCCGCTGCGTAGTCGGCCGGCGAAGTCGCGGTGCCGTCGGCGCTCGCGAAGTCGACGGTCACCGGCAGGCCGCTCGGCGAGCTCAGGCTGGCCGTGAAGACCGCGTCGGTCGTGCCGGCGTCGCCCTCGGTGACCGTCGCGTCGCCGATCGACACGGTCGGTGCGCGTGTCGTCGTCCGTGATCGTCCCGACGCCCTGGCGCGTCGGCGAGCGTCGCGTTCGAGGGCGTCGCTCAGGTTGACGAAGAACGTCTCGTTCGGCTCGTCGAGCAGGTCGCCGTTCACGTGTACGGTGACGGTCTGCGTCGTCTCGCCGGCGGCGAAGTTAGCGTGCCGGCCGTCGCGGCGAAGTCGCCCGGGGCCACCGCCGTGTCGTTGGCAGTCGCGTAGTTGACCGACACCGCGCGGCCGCTGGCGGCGGAAAGCGTGGCGCGTGAAGGTCGCGTTGACGGTGCCGGTGTTCCCCTCGGTGACGGTGACGTCGGTGACCGAGAGCGACGGCTCGGGGTCGTCGTCGGTGATCGTGCCGAGGCCGAAATCGTCGGCGAGCGTCGCGTTGGACGGGTTCGAGAGGCTGACCGTGAAGGTCTCGTTTATCTCGATCACGCGCGTCACCTATAAGAGCGACGTTCACGGACTTCGAAATTTCGCCGGGGGCGAAGGTCAGCAAGCCGCTCGTTGCCGTGTAGTCGCCGGGCGCGATCGCCGAGCCGTCGACAGTGGCGAAGTCGACGGTCACGGGCTGGCCGCTCGCCGCGCTCAGCGTGACCGTGAAGGTCGCGTTCGGTGCCGCTCTCGAGCTCGGTGACGTCGTCGATCGACAGTGCCGGCGCCGGATCGTCGTCCGTGATCGTGCCGGACGCCTGGCCGTCGGCGAGCGTCGCATGGTCGGGGCCGGTCAGATTGAGGAGGAAGCTTTCGTTCGCCTCGTCCAGGACGTCGCCGTTGACGTCGACCGTGACGGTCTTCGACGTCTCGCCGGTCACGAAGGTCAGCGACCCGCCCGCCCCCGCGTAGTCGCCCGGCGCGACTGCGGAGTCGTTTGCCGTCGCGAAGGCGACCGAGACGTCGCGGCCGCTGACGGCGCTGAGGCCCACGGTGAAGGTCGCAGCAGTCGTGCCGGCATTCCCCTCGGTGACGGTGACGTCTCCGACCGACAGCGTCGGCTCGGCGTCGTCGTCGTTGATCGTCCCGACGCCCTCTGCATCGCCGAGGGTGGCGTTCGTCGGGTCGAGCAGCCTGAGGAAGAACGTCTCGTTCGCCTCGTCGAGCACGTCTCCGATCACCTGCACGGTGACCGTCTTCGAAGTCTCGCCGGCGGCGAAGTCGAGGAAGAACGCCTCGGTCACGAAATCGAGCGTTCCGCTCGCGGTGTTCTCGCCCGTCTCGTAGAAGACACTGGCAGCGCGGCCTGACGGCGCGGAGAGCGTGACGTTGAAGGTTGCATCGACGGTGCCGCTGTTGCCCTCGGTCACCGAAACGTCGCCGACAGACACCGTCGGCTCCGCGTCGTTGTCGGTGATCGTGCCCAGTCCGAGGTTGTCCCCGAACGTCGCGTTGACCGGGCTCGAGAGCGCAATCGTGTAGTTCTCGTCGTCCTCGTCGAGGAGGTCGCCGACGACCGGGACGGTGATCGTCTCCGAAGTGTCGCCCGGAGTGAACGTGAGGCCTCCGCTGACGGCGCCGTAGTCGGCCGGCGAGGTGCCTGTCCCGGCGACGCTGGCGAAGTTGACGGTGACCGTCTGTGCGCTGGTCCCGCTGAGGCCGACCGTGAACGTCGCGTTGCTCGTCCCTGAGTTCCCCTCGGTCACGGTCGCGTCCGTGATCGAGATCGTCGGCGGCGTGTCGTCGTTCATGATCGTGCCCAGGCCCATCTCCTCGACGCCGCCCGCGTTGAACCCACCGCTCAAGACGATTAGGAACGTCTCGTTCGGCTCGTCGTTCAGGTCAGCGTTGACGGTCACGTCCACCGGCTGCGAGGTCACTCCGGGCGCGAAGGTCAGCGTTCCCGATGCGAACACGAAGTCGTCGCCCGCGACGGCGGTCTCCTCGAGCGTCTCGTACTGGACGGTCACCTGCTGTCGGGCTCGGCGCGCTCAGCGTGACGTCGAAGCCGGCGGTGACCGTTCCGCTGTTGCCCTCGATGACGGACACATCGTCGATGGCGATATCCGGCCCGTCGTCGTCGGTGATCGTCCCTACGGCCTGCGCGTCATCGAGTGTCGCGCTGATCTCACCTGAAAGGTCGACCGAGAACGTCTCGTTGCCCTCGTCGACCGAGTCGCCGTTGACGACGACCGTCGCCGTCTGCGAGGTCTGTCCCGGCGCGAACACCAGCTGGGTCGCCGGCACCGCGGTGTAGTCGTCCGGCTGCGTCGCAGTACCGTCGGACGTCGAGTAGTCGACGAAGACGGTCTGGCCGCTCGGCGCGTCCAGCGTGACGTCGAACGTGACCTCGGTGGTTTCGAAGTCGGCGCCCTCCGTGACCGTGGCGTTGCTGATCGAGAGCTCTGGCGCCTCGTCGTTGTCGGTGATCGTCGCCTCGCCGACGTCATCGAGAGGGTCGCCGCCGACGACGTTCGTCAACGTCACGTTGAAGGTCTCCGGCTCTTCGTCGAGCGTGTCTTCATGAACCGGCACCGAGATCTGAGTCGTGAGTTGCCCGGCGAGGATCGTGCCCTGTCCGCTCGTGTCGGCGTAGTCCTCGCCCGCGGACGCGGTGAAATCACTCGTCGCGTAGTCGAAGGTGACGTCAACACCACTCGCCACGTCGAGCGTGACCGCGAACGTTGCCTCGGAGTCAGTGCCCTCGGTGACCGCGACGTCGTCGATCGAGACGTTCGACAGCGGCTCGGCGCGTGACGCGGCCGAGACCAGGGCTGCCACGAAGATGGCAATCAGGACGGGTATAAGTGAGCGCCGCAGCATCGATCCGTTATCCGCTCAAGAAGATGAAGGCGAAGAAGATCCCCGCGGCGACCAGAGACATCACCCCGCTGATTGCAAACTGTTGACGGCGGCCCGCGAGCAGGTTCTCGACCCAGTACCACGGAGCCAGGTGGGCGGGGATCAGAGCCATGGCGAGCAGTCCGATCGCGAGAGCCCCGAGGCAGACGAGGATGATGGGGACGGCCGGGCTCGTCGTCTTGGAGCTCGCGGTTGCCGGCACCAGGCTGATCTCGGAGCCGCTTGCCGGAGCGGGCTGCTCCTCGGCGGCTGCGCTCGGCGGCGGCAGGATCTGAATCGGCCGGGACCTGGCGCGGGCCGCGGCGGCGCGGCGCCTGGCTGCGAGCTTCGCCGCCTGGCGGCGTGCAGCCTCGAGCTTGGCCTCGCGGCGCTGCGCGGCGAGCGCTGCTGCGCTCTCGGCCGCGCTCGGCTGCGGCGAGACGACTGCCGGCGGAGGCGGAGGCCGGAAGGTCGGTGGTGGCGGCGGCGCAGGCTGTCGGGCCGGCGGTGGCGGCGGCGTCTTGGGCTGCGGTTTCGGGACCGGCAGCGGATCGGGCTTCGGCGCCGCAAGCGCCGGGGCCGAAACGAGCAGGCAAAAGCTGGCTGCCCCTAAGAGCCCGAGCGTGACCGCAGTGGACGGTCTAGCTGTGCGCCGCAAACGCACCTTCCCCCACGCGCCACATAGTGACACTCTTTTGGAGTTTTGACTAGTCTCGGGCAGGTAATTCCCACAGGCCGCGAGTCAGCCCGGGAATCGTTGCAACTCGGAAACGGCCGCCGGGCGGCCACCGAGGTTCAGTCGGAGGCGCCCCGGCGCATCTCCTCGGCGACGTGCCGGCCACGGTCATGCACGGCGCGGCGTCGATCTCCGAGGTCTGGCGCCACATCCTCGGCGAGGTCGACCGGTGTCTCGGCCGACTCGAACTCCTCCCGGTCGTCCACGACGACGCGGGATTCGGCGAGCTTGGCGCGGAGCTCCTCGGCGTGCCCGTCGGCAACGGTAACCCCCGGAGCCGGTTTCCTCCGCAGCCGCCGGAAAGCAGCAGCGCCCGCGACTGAGGCGCCGCCGAGCACGAGCGCGAGGCGAGCTCTCACGGCCGCGATGCTATCGTGTCGCCCGCCACCTGCCTCGCCAGCCGTCGTCCCGTTCCCGGGCGGCCGCATCCGGTGAGGCCGCTCCAGACCGAAGGGAGGCACGAGGGAACATGATCGACTACGAGATTCTGCTCATGCTGGATCCGGAGACCCCGGACGAGCGCCAGCAAGAGATCGTGACGCGCACGCGCGAGCTCATCGAACGCGGCGGCGGGAACTTCGAGAAGCACGAAGTCTGGGGGCGGCGCAAGCTGGCCTACGAGATCGACCACAAGCCGGACGGCGCGTACCACCTGCTGACGTTCGCGGCCGCACCCGATGCGCTCGACGAGGTCTCGCGCATCCTCAAGATCACCGACGGCGTCATGCGCCACCTGGCCGTCCGCCGCCCGAAGCCCGGGCGCACGACGACGGCGACCTCCGGTCCGCCGCGCGACATGGCGCCGAGCAATACCGACCGCGAGCCGGAGTACGCTGCTCCGGCGATCGAATCAGAGGAAAGGGAGTAACACCATGGCCAATATCAATCGCGTCGTTCTCGTCGGCAACCTGACCAAGGATCCCGAGCTGCGCCACACGCCGAGCGGGACCGCCGTCTGCAGCCTCCGCCTGGCGGTCAACTCGCGTCAGAAGGATGCTTCGTCCGGCGAGTGGGTCGAGAAGCCGAACTACTTCGACATCACCGTCTGGGACAAGCAGGGTGAGAACTGCGCGCAGTACCTTAGCAAGGGCCGCCCGGTCGCCGTCGACGGACGACTCGACTGGCGCGAGTGGGACGCCCAGGACGGGACGAAGCGCCAGGCCGTTCAGGTCATTGCCGAGCACCGTTCAGTTTCTCGGCTCGCGCGGCGACGCCGAGG
The DNA here is from genome assembly GCA_963771725.1 of uncultured Actinomycetes bacterium. Taxonomy (GTDB): domain Bacteria; phylum Actinomycetota; class Thermoleophilia; order Gaiellales; family Gaiellaceae; genus VAXT01. Next base: position 176,244 of record CAVYUO010000005.1, read on the forward strand.
GCGGCGGCCAGCCGCAGTTCGTACCCGCCGGCGCGACCGCGGATCCGAACGCCGACTTCGGCGGCGGCGGCGGCGCGGCCCCTGACGACGACATCCCCTTCTAGCCATGGCCCAAAAGGACAGAGAGAGGCAGCAGGGCGGCTCGAGCGGCGGCCGGAGCGGCGGGCGGCGCGAACGGCCCGCAGCTCCCGGACGGCGGAAGAGCTGTTACTTCTGCAAGGACAAGGTCGACGAGGTCGACTGGAAGAACTACAACCAGCTTCGCCGGTACGTCTCCGAGAAGGGCAAGATCCGCTCGCGGCGGATCACGGGAACCTGCCGTCGGCACCAGAAGCAGGTCGCGGTCGCCGTCAAGCGCGCCCGCGAGATGGCGCTGCTGCCCTACGTCACGAACTGATGAAGGTCATCCTCCGGCAAGACGTCGAGAAGATCGGCCTGCGCGGCGAGGTCGTCGAAGTCGCGCGCGGGTTCGCGCGCAACTTCTTGCTCCCCGGCAGCTCGCCGAGCCCGCGACGCCGTCACGCGTAGCCGAGCTCGAGAAGGTCAACGCCCACCGCGCACTGCACGAGGCGCAGAGCTTCGAGCAAGCACAGGAGATCTCGCAGCGGCTCGGCCAGACCGAGCTCCGCTTCGACGTCAAGGCCGGGGACACCGGCGTGCTCTTCGGATCGGTGACGGCAACGGACGTCGCCGACACGTTGTGGGAGAAGCACAAGATCCGCGTCGACCGCAAGAAGATCGAGCTTGCGGACCCGATCAAGCGGATCGGCCGCTACGAGATCCCGATCGAGCTCTTTGCCGACGTCGTCGTCCCGGTGCGGACGCTGGTCATCCCGGAAGGCGGCGAGCTGCCGCCCGAGGTCGAGGAGGAGCCGATCGCACCCGAAGAGGCCGAGCCCGTCGCGGAGGTCGAGGCTGAGACGGAGGTCGAGGACGTTGCCGAGCTCTCGGACGAGGAGCTGGAGGCGGCGATCGCGGCGGCCGAGCAGCCGGAGACCCCGGCCCCTGTCGAGGAGCCGGTCGAGGGCGAGGAGGACGTGCCCGAGGACGCTTTCGACCGGGCTGTCGACGCCGTCGTCGACGCCGGCCCGGACGAGGAGTCACAAGAGCAAAACTAGTTATCCACAGAGCCGTGCACCGGGCTGTGGACAACATCACGAACGTTCCGCAAAGTGGGCGCTTTTCGTCCTGACCAAGCTGTGAGGCGTCGTGGGGACGATGTCCGCATCGATGTGGACAATGGCGGGAACGTGTGTTCCCTATACCTGCATATCGGCGGTTTTCGGTCCAGCGGCCCGGCTGCTGATGAACGGTTTCAACAGCGTTGAAATCTGACCTTCCAGCCCCCACTAATGGTGACGTGGCCACCGTCGCCCAGTCCGTTGACACCGCCCCGGTCCCGCCGCAGAATCTCGACGCGGAGGAGTCAGTCCTCGGCGCGATGATGCTCTCCCCCGGCGCGATCGGGGCGGTCAGCGAAGTCCTCGACGCGGGCGACTTCTACCGCGAGAGTCACGCGAAGATCTACCGAGCCGCCCTCGGCCTCTACGCCCGCGGCGAGCCCGTCGATGCGATCACGCTCGTCGACGAGCTCGGCGAGCGGGGCGACCTGGAGGCCGCTGGCGACCGCGGGCGGGTCCACGAGCTCGCGGCACTGGTCCCGGCGACCGCAAACGCCGGGCACTACGCCCGCATCGTCCGCGAGATGGCCACGCTCCGCGGACTGATCCGCGCGGGCGGCGAGGTCGCGCGACTCGGCTGGGAGCGCCCCGGCGATGCGCGGGAGCTCGTCGACCAGGCCGAGCAGATCGTCTTCGAGCTCTCGCAGAACCGCACCTCGACCGAGTTCAGTCACATCGAGGCGCTCTTGAAGGAGAGCTTCGAGCGAATCACGCAGCTGTACGAGGCGGGCGAGGAGCTCAGCGGCGTGCCGTCGGGCTTCCGCGACATCGACCGGCTGACGTCGGGGTTCCAGCCCGGCAACCTGATCATCGTCGCCGCTCGGCCGAGCATGGGGAAGTCGGCGCTCGGCCTCTGCATGGCGGCGAACATCGCCGTCAAGCACCAGCACCCGGTCGCGCTGTTCACGCTCGAGATGTCGAAGGCCGAGGTCACGCAGCGGCTGATGTGCAGCGAGGCGAAGGTCGAGTCGCAGCGGCTGCGAAGCGGCAAGCTCGCGGTCGACGACTGGCCCCGCCTCACCGCGGCCTGCGACAAGCTGGCGAAGGCGCCGATCTACGTCGACGACACCGGGTCGATCACCATGATGGAGATCCGCTCGAAGGCTCGGCGCCTGAAGACCCAGGAGCCCAACCTGAGCCTGATCATCGTCGACTACCTGCAGCTGATGACCTCGGGCGCGAGCGCCGAGAACCGTGTGCAGGAGGTCTCGCAAATCTCGCGGCAACTGAAGGTGCTCGCCCGCGATCTCGACACCCCGGTGCTGGCGATGTCACAGCTGTCCCGCGCCGTCGAGCAGCGGCACGACAAGCGGCCGATCCTGTCCGACCTGCGCGAGTCGGGCTCGATCGAGCAGGACGCCGACCTCGTCTTCTTCATCTACCGCGACGAGTACTACAACGAGGAGTCGGACCAGCAGGGGCTGGCCGAGGTCATCCTGGCCAAGCACCGCAACGGCCCGACCGGCTCCGAGAAGCTCTCGTTTCTCAAGCGCTACGCGAAGTTCGCGGACCTCGCCGCCTAGCTTGAGCCCTCCCTAGCGAGGTCACTGCAACGCGGGTTGTCGTTGAACGACTTCGAGAGATCCTCCGCGTCGTACTTCTCGTCGAGCTGGTCGATCTGGTCGCCGATGTCGCTGCCGGCCTTCTGGATCGACGCGCCGAGGTCCTGGGCGGCCGGCCCGAACTTGGAGGGGTCGTCGGGCAGCTGCTGCACCGTGCCTCGCGCCCGGACGAGCGTCGTCCTCAGGCTCTGCAGCCTGGCCAGGAGGTCGCGGGCAATCTTGTCGCCGTCCTCCACCGACGGCTGGCCCGCCGCTCTGACGTCGGCCAGCATCTCGTCCGTTCGCGTGACCACGTCGCTGATGAAGTCGACGAGCTGCGCACGGATGTCCGCGACCGTTCGCGTGCTCTTGGGCGGCTCCCCGGCGCGGGTCTGGAGGTCGCGCGCCCAGTCGGAGACGGCCGAGCAGATGTCGCCGCTCCATTGATCCGGGCTCGCGCCCTCGACCTTGTTCACCACCGCCGTCGCCTCCGCAACCGGAGGCCGCGAGGGCGAGCACGAGTCACGAGGATCGCAAGCGGAAAACGCATGGCGCGACCCTACAAGGGGCAGGGAAACGCGGCGCCCGCTGCCCCTTCTGGCAGACTCAAGCCCCGTGCCGGCCACCGTCATCGTGGGTGCCCAGTGGGGGGACGAGGGCAAGGGGAAGATCGTCGACCTGCTGGCGCAGCATTCGGATCTCGTCTGCCGCTACCAGGGCGGGCCGAACGCCGGGCACACGATCATCGCGAACGGCGAGACGTACAAGTTCAAGCACATGCCGTCGGGGATCCTCTGGGGCAAGGAGTGCATCCTCGGCGCCGGCTGCGTGATCGACCCGGGAGTCTTCATCGAGGAGCTCGACGACCTCGAAGCGCGCGGCATCTCGACCGACACCGTGCGGGTCTCCGGGAACGCGCACCTCGTCATGCCGTGGCACGTCGCGCTCGACGGTGCGAGCGAGCGACGGCTCGGGAACCTGCAGATCGGCACGACCCGCCGCGGGATCGGCCCAGCCTATGCGGACAAGTCGGCGCGGCTCGGCATCCGAGTGCAGGACCTGTTCGACCCCAAGATCCTGCACCAGAAGATCGAGGTCGCGCTCGCCGAGAAGAACGTCTGGCTCGAGCGCGTCTACGGCGCTGCCCCCCTCGACCTGGAGGAGATCGTCACCGGCACCGAGAGCTACGCAAAGCGCCTCCGTCCATACATTGCGGACACCTCACTGCTGGTCGACCACGCGCTGCGCGACGGCAAGGGAGTGCTCTGCGAAGGCGCGCAGGCCACGCTGCTCGACCTCGATCACGGCACGTATCCGTTCGTGACCTCGTCGAACCCGATCGCAGGCGCTGCCGCGACCGGCCTCGGCATCGGACCGACCCGGATCGACCGTGTGATCGGCGTCGCGAAGGCGTACGTCACACGCGTCGGCGAGGGCCCCTTCCCCACCGAGATCGAGGGACCCGACCAGGAGCGGCTTCGCGAGCTCGGCGGCGAGTACGGCACGGTCACCGGCCGGGAGCGGCGCTGTGGGTGGCTCGACATCGTCGGCCTTCGTTACGCCGCTCGCCTGAACGGCCTCACGTCGCTTGCGCTGACGAAGCTCGACGTGCTGTCGTCCTTCGCGGAGCTCCCCGTCTGCGTCCGGTACCGCCTCCGCGACGGAACGGAGACGTCCGAGTTCCCGGCGCACCAGAGCGACTTCCACCATTGCGAGCCGGTCTACGAAGTGCTGCCCGGCTGGGAGGAGGAGCTCAACGGTCTCGACGATGTGTCACAGCTCCCCGCGCGCGCGCGGGGGTACGTTCAGTTCGTCGAGCGGGAGCTCGGCGTCGAGGTCTGCCTGATCGGCACCGGTGCTTCCCGCGAGCACGTGCTCTCACGGCGCGGCGTCGAAGCCGTCCTCGGTTAGGGTCGCGCCGGTGAAGGTGCTCCTAGTTGGATCGGGAGGACGCGAGCACGCACTGGCGTGGAAGCTCGCGCAGAGCCCGGAGCTCGAAGAGCTCCACACAGCCCCTGGGAACCCGGGCATCGCCCAGCTCGGCACCTGCCACCCGATTCACGCGGAGGACGGCGAGTCGTTGATCGAGCTGGCGCGAAACCTCCCGGCCGACCTCGTGGTCGTCGGCCCCGAGGCCCCGCTCGTCGCGGGAGTCGCCGACGAGCTGCGGATGGCGGGCATCTCCGTCTTCGGCCCGAGTGCGGCCGCGGCGCGAATCGAGGGCTCCAAGGCGTTTGCGAAGGAGATCATGCGCGACGCCGGCGTGCCCGCAGCCGAGACGATGTCTGTTGCCCGCCCGCCCTGTGTGGTCAAGGCGGACGGCCTGACGGCCGGCAAGGGCGTCTTCATCTGCCGCACGCAGGCGGAGCTCGACGCGGCTCTCCATGCGGTACGCGCGCACGGCGAAAGCTGGGTCATCGAGGAGCTTCTCGAGGGCGACGAGGTGTCGATCTTCGCGATCTGCGACGGCGCCGGCGGGCTGGCGCTCGCGGCGGCGCGCGACTACAAGCGGGTGGGGGACGGCGACGAGGGCCCCAACACGGGCGGGATGGGCGCGTATTCGCCGGTCCCCGAGGTCGGCCCGGCCGAGCTCGACGAGCTGCTCGAGACCGTCCACCTGCCGGTGCTCGCGGAGCTGGCGAAGCGCGGCTCGCCCTTCACCGGGCTCCTCTACGCCGGGCTGATGCTCACCCCCGACGGCCCCCGCGTCCTGGAGTTCAACTGCCGCTTCGGCGATCCCGAGACCCAGGTGATCCTGCCGCGCATCGAGGGTGATCTCCTCGGCGCGCTGCTTGCGGCCGCCCAGGGTGATCTGAGCGAGATCGAGCTGGCGGTCAGTGACCGCGCTGCGGTGACGGTCGCCGTGGCCGCCGAGAACTACCCCGCATCGAGCGACTCCGGAACGCCCATCAAAGGCGTCGAGGCAGCGGAGGCCGGCGGTGCTGTCGTCTTCCACGCGGGGACGGCTGTGCGAGACGGCCGGCTGGTCACGAACGGCGGTCGGATCCTCAACGTGACCGCGACTGCGGACACGCTCGAGGAGGCGCGCGCCCGCGCGTACACGGCCTGCGAGCTGATCACGTTCGACGGCGCGCGCTACCGGCGCGACATCGCCGAGGGGGCGGTGAGGGTTGGCTCCTGACGGGCCGCTCGTCGGGATCCTGATCGGCTCCGAGTCTGATCGGGAAGCGATCTCGGCTGCGGTCAAGGAGCTCGACGAGCGTGGAATCGCGAACGAGTTGAGCGTCCTCTCGGCGCACCGCGACCCACACGGCGTCGCGGAATACGCGACGAACGCACAGGGCCGTGGGATCCGCGTCCTCATCGCAGGCGCAGGGATGGCGGCGGCGCTACCAGGCGTAGTCGCCGCCTACAGCGAGCTGCCGGTGATCGGCGTGCCCTTGCGCTCGAGCAAGTCGGTCGCGGACGGGCTCGACGCGCTCCTGGCCATCGCGCAGATGCCGCCGGGCGTGCCCGTGGCCTGCGTGTCGGTCGACGGCGGACGGAACGCGGCGATCCTGGCTGCACGGATCCTCGCGCTGCTGGACTAGGAGGGCTTGGTGGAATTGACTCGTCGCCGGGGTGCGATGGTCGTTCCGAGGCAAGGACGCAGGGAGCCCCAATGCTTTTCAGCATTGGGGTGACTGAGGACGCGGCCTCGGGGCGAGCAGCGCGGCCCGGCGGCTCAGTCCTTTTCGCCAAGCCCTCCTGGTAACCGCAGCAGCCCCCTCTACACTCCAGACAGTGATTTCCCGCTACTCCCGCCCGGCCATGTCGAGGATCTGGTCGGAGGAGGGCAAGCTCGTGCGCTGGCTCGAGGTCGAGCTGGCCGCGCTCGATGCGTGGGCCGAGGTCGGGGTCGTCCCGGCCGACGCCGCCCGCGAGATCCGCGCCGCAGCCCACCCGCCCTCCCCGGCCCGCGTCGCCGAGCTCGAGGAGAAGACGCACCACGACCTGGCCGCGTTCGTCGACGCCGTCGCAGAAGGGCTCGGTCCGGAGGGCCGCTGGTTCCACTACGGGCTGACGTCCTCCGATGTCGTAGACACCGCGCTCGCCCTGCAGATCCGCGAGGCCGGCGGGCTGATCCTCTCCGGGATCGAGCGCGCCCTCGACGCCGTCGTCGCGCGGGCTGAGGAGCACCGGAACACCCTGATGATCGGCCGCACGCACGGGGTGCACGCCGAGCCGACGACCTTCGGCCTCAAGCTCGCCGTCTGGGCCTTCGAGCTCGACCGTGCCCGAAAGCGGCTGGCCCGAGCACTCGAGGGGATCCGCGTCGGCAAGCTCTCCGGCGCCGTCGGCACGTACTCGGTGACTGACCCTGAGGTCGAACGACTGGCCTGCGAGCAGCTCGGCCTCGAGCCGGCGCCGGCTTCGACGCAGATCATCCAGCGCGACCGGCACGCAGAGCTGCTGTCCGCGCTAGCTCTCTGTGCCGCCTCTCTGGAGAAGTTCGCGCTCGAGATCCGACACCTCGCCCGGACCGAGGTCGCCGAGGTGCAGGAGCCGTTCGGCAAAGGGCAGAAGGGGTCGTCGTCGATGCCGCACAAGAAGAACCCTGTGGTGGCCGAGCGGATCTGCGGGCTGGCCCGGGTCGTGCGCGCCAACGCGCTCGTGGGGCTCGAGAACGTCGCCCTCTGGCACGAGCGCGACATCTCGCACTCGTCGGCTGAGCGCGTCGTCATCCCGGATTCCTTCCTCGCGCTCGACTACATGCTGGACAAGCTCGCCTGGCTCGTCGAAGGGCTCGTCGTCAACCCTGAGCGCATGCGCCGCAACCTCGATTCGAGCCACGGGCTCTTCTTCAGCCAGCGCCTGCTGCTCGCGCTCGTCGATGCCGGCCTGGCCCGGGACGAGGCGTACCGGCTCGTCCAGGCGCACGCGATGCGGGCCTGGGAGGAGGAGCGCGACTTCACCGTGCTCGCGCGCGAGGACCAGGGGATCGCCAAGCACCTCGACGCCGGCGCACTGGAGGCAGTCTTCGATCTGGATTCGTACACCCGCCACGTGGATGCCGTGTTCGAGCGGCTCAGCGTGCTGACCCGAAAGGAGGAGCCCGTTCATGCCTGAGGCCGTCCACGTAGGAAGCGGAAAGGTGCGCGAGCTCTACGCACTCGACGACGAACGGCTGCTGCTCGTTGCCAGCGACCGCATCTCGGTGTTCGACGTCGTCCTGCCGACGGAGATCCCCGACAAGGGCCGCGTGCTGACCGGCCTCTCGGCCTTCTGGTTTGCCCGCACGAGGGACATCTGCCCCAACCATCTGCTCGGCATTCGCGAAGACGGGCGGTCGACGGAGTGCCGGCGGCTCGAGATGCTGCCGATCGAGGTCGTCGTCCGCGGCTACATCACGGGCTCGGGCTGGAAGGACTACCAGGCGACCGGCGAAGTGTCCGGTCACCGCCTCCCCGAAGGGCTCCGCGAGTCCGAGCAGCTGCCGGCGCCGATCTTCACGCCGTCGACCAAGGCGACAGAGGGGCACGACGAGAACATCACGCGCGACCAGGCCGCCGAGCTCGTCGGGGCCGAGCAGCTCGCCGACGTGGAGCGCGTTGCGATCGAGCTCTACCGGTTCGCGGCCGAGCACGCGGCAGGTCGCGGGATCATCATCGCCGACACGAAGTTCGAGCTGGGGCTCGACGAGACCGGCACGCTCATGCTCGCCGACGAGGCCTTCACCCCCGACTCGTCTCGCTTCTGGCCGGCCGACGAGTACGAGCCGGGCAAGGGCCAGGCGTCCTTCGACAAGCAGTTCGTGCGCGACTACGCCCAGTCGCTCGGCTGGGACAAGACGGCCCCCGGCCCCGAGCTGCCGGACGCCGTCGTCACCGGAACTCGGGCGCGCTACCTCGAGGCGTTCGAGCGTTTGACCGGGATCTCCTTCGACGACTATGCCGCCGACCCGGGAGTGGTCTCTCGATGAAGGTCTCCGTGCTCGTCAGGCCGAAGCCGGGGATCCTCGATCCGCAGGGCGAGGCGGTCGAGAACTCGCTCCGGCATCTGGGCTTCTCGGTCGAAGCTGCGCGCGTCGGCCGGCTCGTCGACCTCGAGGTCGAGGCGACGAACGAGGCCGAGGTGCGCGAGCAGGTCGAGAAGATGTGCGCCGAGCTGCTCGCCAACCCGTTGATCGAGAGCTACGAGATCGAGCTGCAGTGAAGCCTCGCATCGGCGTCCTCGTCTTCCCGGGCTCGAATGACGACCGCGACGCGGCGTTGGCCCTGGAGGGCCTCGGCGCAGAAGCGGTGATGATCTGGCACGGGGAGGCTGACCTACCCGACGTCGGTGCCGTCATCCTGCCGGGCGGCTTCTCGTACGGCGACTACCTGCGCTGCGGCGCGATCGCCCGGTTCTCGCCGGCCATGCAGGCCGTTGCCGACTTCGCCGCGGAGGGCGGGCTCGTCCTGGGCATCTGCAACGGATTTCAGATCCTCTGTGAGGCCGGCCTCCTCCCAGGCGCGCTGCGCCCGAACGCGTCGCTCTCGTTCGTCTGCCGTGACGTGACCATGCGCGTCGAGCGCACCGATACGCCCTACACATCCCGCTGCGAGCCCGGCCAGGACGTGACGATTCCCATCAAGCACGGTGAAGGCTGCTACTTCGCGGACGCCGAGCTGCTCGACGAGCTCGAGGCCAATGGACAGATCGTCCTCCGCTACGCGGCGAATCCGAACGGCTCGGTGGCCGACATCGCGGCCGTGATCAACGCCGAGGGCAACGTCATGGGCCTCATGCCCCACCCTGAGCACGCCGTCGATCCGCTGGTCGGCTCCACAGACGGGGCGCTCGTCCTGGGCTCGGTAGTGGACGCCGTCCGCGAGCGCATGGCTGTTTCGGTCTAAAGGCGCAAGGTCTCCTCCAATCCGGGGTGCTTGCCGAGCGCCTCGCGCAGCTTCTGGATGTCGCGCGCGCGGAGCGTCACCGGCCCGCGGCGAGCCGTCCCGTCGGTCGAATACGCGAACCTGACCAGCCGCTCACCCGAGGGGCTCTCGAGCAGCTGCACGACCGACGCGAAGCGCTTGTCGCCGGCGCGCTGTTGAACCGTCAACTCCTCGAGGAGGGTCGCCTGACCCCACGGTGTTGCTGCTTTCGCTGCCATGCCGGCAACGCTAGTCAGGCAAATGTCACACGTCAGTGCCGGCTTCGAGCCGGAAGTGTCACGGCGTCCAGCTGACTTCGGTGTCGAGCAGGCCGAGGAACGCCTCCGGGTCGGAGACCGCCGCCTCCGGTGCGTGCACGCCCTGCGCCGAGAGCCGCCCCTCGGCGATCTCGACCGCGGCGCGAGCCGCCGGCTCGGCCGTCGAGCGAGCGCTTCCTCCGCGCGTCCAGGTCATCCCCACGACGCGTGAGCCGTTCGCGGCGACGTCCACGACGTGCGCGGCAGCCGCCTGCTCCGACTGCACGTACGGCTCCGGTTCCTCGCCTTCCCCGAGCGCGAGCAGCTTGTCGAGCAACCCGGGCGCGAGACAGAGCCGGAAGCTGGCCTCGCGCAGGCTCGGGTAGGCGGCGGGCAGGGTCGCCAGCTCGGAGTGCAGCGTGTAGATGCCCTTCGCCCGCCCGATGGGCTCCGGGAACTCACGTTCGGCCTCACCCGACAGCGGTTCGGTCTCCACGACCTCACCGTCGCGAACGACCATCGGCTTCATCTGTAGCTCGTCGAGCAGCGTCCGCACCGAGTAGGGCGCGGGAAACGGGTGATCCGCAGCCGCCGGGTCGCGCGAGGCCGCCCAGATCTCCATCGACGACGGCTCGGCGTCGAGCCGCTCCACGGCCGCCCTGGCGAGCAGATTCGACTTTCCGGGCGCCGAGCCCATGCCGAGGATCGCGGTCAGCCCCGCCTCCCGAAAATCGTGATCGAGCTCGAGTTGCAGGCGCGTGACGTGGAAGAGGCCGCCGAGGTCGACGTAGTGCGCGCCTCCTGCGAGGCAGGCACGCATGACTTCCAGGTTCATCCGGTAGTCCACGCTGTTGATGCAGACGGCCGCACCATCGAGCGCAAGTTGCAGTGAGACCGGGTCGCGGACATCGACGTGCTCCTTGCCCTCGAGCCGGGCGTCGCGCGGCGCGACGTCCACTCCCCACTCCTCGAGGAAGTCGACGACGATCCGTCCGATCGTCCCGGCGGCGCCGATGACCGCGATCACGGTGCGATTGAAGCAGGATCACCAAGGTTCGCTGAGGACTTCGTGCGAGAATCGGCGCGATGGCGATCGAGCAGGGCACGTCCTCGGAGCGCGTGATCGCTGCGCGCGAGCGCCACGTGGCGCGCGGGATCGCCACGACGCCGATCGTCGTCGCCCGTGCCGAAGGGGCCAAGGTCGAGGACGTCGACGGCAAGGTCTACATCGACTTCGCCGGCGGCCTCGGCTGCCAGAACACCGGCCACGGGTTCCCGCCCGCGGTGGCCGCGATCCACGAGCAAGTCGACCGCTACCTCCACCAGTGCTTCATGGTCGGGCTGTACGAGCCATACATCGACGTTTGCCGCCGCCTGGGAGAGCTCTCGCCGTGCGCGAGCGGAGACCAGAAGAGCCTGCTCATGAACTCGGGCGCCGAGGCCGTCGAGAACGCCGTCAAGATCGCGCGCGCGTCGACAGGGAAGCCCGGCGTCGTCGTCTTCGAGAACGCGTTCCACGGCCGCACGCTGCTCACGATGACGATGACGCACAAGGAGGACTACAAGCGCGGCTTCGGCCCGTTCGCGCCCGGGGTCTACCGCGCGCCCGGCCCGTACCCGTACCGCGACGTCTCCTCGGACGACTCGCTCGGGGAAGTCGAGTCGCTCCTCGCCGAACACGAGATCGGCTGCGTCGTCGTCGAGCCGGTGCAGGGTGAGGGCGGGTTCATCCCGCTCCCCGACGACTTCCCGGCCCGCCTGCTCGAGCTGTGCCACGAGCACGGCGCGCTCTACGTCGACGACGAGGTGCAGTCGGGCACGGGCCGCACCGGTCCAGTCTGGGCCATCGAGCACTACGGGGTCGAGCCGGACCTCCTCGTGTCCGGCAAGTCGCTCGGCGGCGGGCTTCCGCTCGCCGGGGTGACCGGCCCGGCCGAGATCATGGACGCCGTCGAGCCCGGGGGCCTCGGCGGGACCTTCGGCGGCAACCCGGTCGCGTGCGCCGCAGCCCTGGCGGTCCTGGACGAGGTCTCCTCCGCCGGATGGCGTGCGCGCGCGGAGGAACTGACCGGTCTCATCGGTGGCCGGCTCACGGAGATCCAGGGCAGGAACGACCATTGCGGCGAGGTGCGCGGGCTCGGCCCCATGCAGGCGGTCGAGCTCGTTCAAGACCGAGAGTCGAAAGACCCGGCTCCCGGTCTCGCGAAGGCGACCACGGCGGCGGCTCGCGAGCGCGGGCTCCTCCTGCTCTCGTGCGGGACCTACGGCAATGTGATCCGCATCCTCGTCCCGCTCGTCATCTCCGACGAGGATCTGACTCAGGGTCTCGACATCCTGGAGCAAGCCCTTGGCGACGCCGGCGCCTGACGTCACCCTGCAGTCGCTGCGCAAGTCGTACGGTGACGTTGCGGCCGTCGACGGAGTCGACCTCGAGATCCAGCCCGGTGAGTTCTTCACGATGCTGGGGCCCTCCGGCTCGGGGAAGACGACCACGCTCCGGCTCATCGCCGGCTTCGAGCAGCCCGACGAGGGTCGCGTCTTGCTCAGCGGAACCGACGTCACGGCGCAGCCGCCGTACGAGCGCGACGTCAACACGGTCTTCCAGGACTACGCGCTCTTCCCGCACATGTCGGTCGCGGAGAACGTCGGCTACGGCCTGCGGGTGAAGGGCGTTCGCCGGGGCATCAGGAGCAAACGGGTCGAGGAGGCTCTGGAGGTCGTGCGGCTCGCGGGGCTCGGCCCACGACGCCCCTCGCAGCTGTCGGGAGGCCAGCGACAGCGGGTCGCGCTCGCAAGAGCGATCGTCAACGAGCCCCAGGTGCTCCTCCTCGACGAGCCCCTGGGCGCGCTCGACCTCAAGCTTCGCCAGGAGATGCAGATCGAGCTCCAGCGGATCCAGCGCGACGTCGGCATCACGTTCATCTACGTCACGCACGACCAGGAGGAGGCGCTGACGATGAGCGACCGCCTGGCGGTCTTCAACGAGGGGCACATCGAGCAGATCGGGAGTCCGGCTGAGGTGTACGAGCGGCCGCAGAGCGAGTTCGTGGCTGGCTTCGTAGGCGTCTCGAACGTGCTCGAGCGGACGCTGAACGGCCGCCTGAGCCGCTTCACCGTGCGCCCGGAGAAGATCCGGATCCTCGGCGCGGAGGATCAGGCCGAGGCCGGCGCCCACGTGGAGTCGGGCCAGATCAGCGAAGTCGTCTACGTCGGCATGGTCACTCGGTACATCGTCGACCTGGACGCGGGCGGGCAACTAATGGTCGTCCGACAAAACCTTGAAGTTTCGTCAGCCGAAGCGCTCGAGGATCGCGGTAGGCAGGTCCGCCTGCAATGGCGGCCCGAGCACACGTACGCAATCGACCCGGGGTCGGAAAGGAAGGACGAATGACCACATGGAGAAGGCGGGCTCTCGGCGCGCTTGCGCTGACCGGCCTGCTCATCTTCTTCGCCTTCGCCGCGGCCAGCTGCGGCAGCGACGACGACGGCGACGGCAACGGGGCCGCGAGCGTCGAGGGGCTAGGCAGCGACATCGACGACATCAAGACGAAAGCCCGCGAAGAGGGCCAGGTGAACCTGATCAACTGGGCCGGTTACGTCGAGAAGGACTGGGTGACCCCGTACGAGCAGGAGACGGGCTGCAAGGTCAACTCGAAGGTCGGAGCGACTTCGGACGAGATGGTGACCTTGATGAAGACGGGCAGTTACGACGGCGTCTCGGCGTCCGGCGACGCAACGCTGCGCCTGATCGCCGGCGGCGACGTGGCTGAGGTCGACCTGGACATGATCGAGAACTACGACATCGTCTTCGAGGGCCTCAAGGACCAGCCGCACAACACGGTGGACGACGTGCCTTACGGCGTGCCCCACGGGCGCGGGGCCAATCTCCTGATGTTCCGGACGGATGTCGTCAAGCCCGCACCCGACAGCTGGAGCGTCGTCTGGGAGGCGACCTCGCCGTACAAGGGCAAGATCACGGCGTACGACAGCCCGATCTACATCGCGGACGCCGCCGTCTACCTGAAGGCGACCCAGCCCGACCTCAACATCACCGATCCCTACGAGTTGGACGACGCACAGTTCAAGGCCGCCGTCGACCTGCTCAAGCAGCAGAACGCGAACATCGGTGAGTACTGGTCGGACGCGGCCAAGGAGATCCAGGCGTTCACCAACAAGGACACCGTCGTCGGCACGACGTGGCAGTACCAGGTGAATCAGCTGACCGGGGCGAAGGCGCCGGTGCAGGGAATCCTCCCGAAGGAGGGCTCGACGGGCTGGTCGGACACGTGGATGATCGCGTCCAAGTCCAAGAACCCGAACTGCATGTACCTCTGGATGAACTACATCATCTCGCCGGAGGCGAACGCCAAGGCGACGGAGTACTTCGGGGAGGCGCCGGTCAACGCGGAGGCCTGCAGCCTGACGAAGGACAAGAACCATTGCGACACGTTCCACGCGCAGGACGAGGAGTACTTCTCGAAGGTCGCGTACTGGAAGACGCCGATCAAGGACTGCGGCGACGACCGGGGCGAGGTGTGCAAGGACTACTCCGAATGGACCGCGGCCTGGACCGAGATCAAGGGTTAGCCCCCTGAGCTCGGCCTCTTACGGAGAGGCGCCGCCCCGCGAAGGCCCGGGACGGCGCCTCTCGTCCTTCCTCTTCCGCCACCCGCGCGCCCGGGTAACGCTCCTCCTCGCGTCGCCGCTCGCGTGGCTCGGTGTCGCATACCTCGGCTCCCTGGCCGTGCTCTTCATCACGGCGGTCTGGAAGGTGGACCCGTTCACCGGCGACATCGTCCGCGAGTTCACCCTCGACAACTTCCGGACCCTCTGGGAGCAGGACGTCTACCGGCGAATCACCTTGCGAACGGTCGGGTTGGCGGCGGCCGTGACCGTCACGGACGCTGTCCTCGCGATCCCGATCGCCTACTACATGGCGCGAGTAGCGTCGCCGAGGACACGGGGCATCCTCGTCGTCGCGATCCTGACGCCGTTGTGGGCGAGCTACCTCGTCAAGGTCTACGCGTGGCGGATCGTCCTGTCAGGCCAGGGTCCGTTGAACTGGGCGCTCGAGCCGTTCGGCCTCGAAGGGCCCGGCTACACGATCTCCGGCACGTGGCTCGTGTTCAGCTACCTCTGGCTCCCATTCATGATCCTGCCGATCTACGCGGGGCTCGAGCGCATCCCGAACTCGCTGCTCGAGGCCTCGTCCGACCTCGGCTCGCGCGGGCTCGGGACGTTCAGGCGCGTCGTCTTCCCGCTCGCCTTCCCTGCGATCGCCGCCGGCTCGATCTTCACGTTCTCCCTGACCCTCGGCGACTACATCACGCCGCAAGTCGTCGGAAACACGAACTTCATCGGGAACGTCGTCTACACGAACGTCGGCGTTGCGAACAACCTGCCGTTCGCCGCCGCTTTCGCCACGATCCCGGTCCTGATCATGATCGTCTACCTGGCGCTCGCAAGGCGGGCCGGCGCCTTCGAGAGCCTATGACCGTCGGCGGCGTCCTGCTCAGGCTTGCCACGGCTGCGACCCTGGCGTTCATCTACCTGCCGCTGCTCGTGATCGGGCTCTACGCGTTTAACGAGAACACCACGCAGGGCTGGCCGATCACCGGCTACACGACCGATTGGTTCGGAGATGCCTGGCGGGACGACGACGTGCGAAGCGCGCTCTGGCTCTCGGTCAAGTGCGGGTTCCTGGCGACGGCGATCGCACTCGTGCTCGGGACGCTCGCATCGCTCGCCGTGGCCCGGCACAGCTTCTTCGGCCGAGAGACGGTGTCGTTCCTCGTCATCCTCCCGATCGCACTGCCAGGGATCGTGACCGGGATGGCGCTGAACGCCTCGTACGTTCGGTTCGGGATCGACTTCGGGCTGCTGACGATCGTGATCGGGCACGCAACGTTCTGCATCGTCGTCGTCTACAACAACGTGATCGCCCGGCTTCGACGCGCCTCACCGTTCCTCGAGGAGGCCTCGTCGGATCTCGGCGCCGACGCGTGGCAGACGTTTCGCTACGTCACCTTCCCGCAGCTCAGGACCGCGCTCCTGGCCGGTGGCCTACTCGCCTTCGCGCTCTCCTTCGACGAAGTCATCGTCACGACGTTTACATCCGGCGCCGAGCAGACGCTCCCGATCTGGATCTTCACGAATCTCGCCCGCCCGCAGCAGCTGCCGGTCATCAACGTCGTCGCAGTCTTCGTGATCCTCCTCTCGGTGATCCCAGTCTGGATTGCGCAGCGGCTGACCCGCGAACCGGTCGGCGTCGGGGCGCCTGCTGCAGCGGCAGCCGGCGCGAAGCAATGAGATAGGTTGCCGCAGAGACGAGGAGGTTTCGATGAGCGTGACAGTGGCGTCCTACAAGAACTTCGTCGGAGGCGAGTGGGTCGATGCCGCGGAAGGCGGCGTCGAGCAGATCGTCAACCCCGCGACCGGCGACGACATCGCCGAGGTCCCGAAGGGCACCGAACCGGACGTCGATCGCGCGGTTCAGGCGGCCAAGCAGGCCTACCCGGAGTGGCGCGACAAAACTCCCGGCGAGCGGGCGGAAGTCCTGCTCAAGCTGGCCGACGCGATCGACGAGCACACCGAGGAGCTGGCGCAGATCGAGTCGCAGAACGTCGGCAAGCCCCTGGAGGCCGCCGCGGACGAGATGCCCGTCTGCTCCGACAACATCCGCTTCTTCGCCGGCGCCGCACGTCTCCTGGAAGGACGCTCGGCCGGCGAGTACATGAGCGGCTACACGTCCATGATCCGGCGTGAGCCCATCGGCGTCGTCGGTCAGATCGCTCCCTGGAACTACCCGCTCATGATGGCCGTCTGGAAGTTCGCGCCGGCGCTGGCCGCCGGCAACACCTCGGTCCTCAAGCCGTCCGAGCAAACGCCGCTCTCGACGCTCCGCTTTGCGCAGCTGGCCGCCGACATCCTCCCGGCGGGAGTGCTGAACGTCATCACCGGCGACGGCGAGCCGGTCGGCGCCGGAATCGTGCGGCACCCGGACGTGCGCATGGTCTCGCTGACCGGCGACGTGGCGACCGGGAAGGAGGTCGCTCGCGCGGCAGCCGAGACCCTGAAACGCGTGCACCTCGAGCTCGGTGGCAAGGCCCCCGTGATCGTCTTCGACGACGCCGACCCCGCGCAGGTGGCCGAGGCGATCAAGATCGGCGGCTACTGGAACTCGGGGCAGGACTGCACGGCAGCATCGCGCGTGATGGCCGGCCCGAAGATCTACGACAAGCTCCTCGAGGAGCTCGTGCCCGCGGTCGAGTCGATGAAGGTCGGAGATCCGGCCTCGGGCGACGACATCGAGATGGGCCCTGTCATCTCCAAGGCGCAGCAGGACCGCGTGCTCGGCTTCCTCGACCGCGCAAAGGGCGCCAAGGTGCTGACCGGCGGTGGGACGAACGGCGACCGTGGCTTCTTCGTGAAACCGACGGTGGTCGTCGACGTCGACCAGACAGACGAGATCGTGCAGAAGGAGGTCTTCGGGCCCGTCGTCACCGTCCAGCGCTTCGCGGACGACGACCAGGCGCTCGAATGGGCAAACGACGTGCCCTACGGGCTCGCCGCATCGGTCTTCACGCGCGACGTCGCCCGAGCGCTCAACGCGGCTCGGAAGCTCGAGTTCGGAACGGTCTGGATCAACGACCACATCCCGCTCGTCTCCGAGATGCCCCACGGCGGCTACAAGCAGTCCGGCTACGGCAAGGACTTGTCGGCGTACTCGCTCGAGGACTACACGCAGATCAAGCACGTCATGGTCAAACTGGACTGACTCGAGTGGCTGTCGGCGCGCAGGTCGAGAGAGCGGCCGAGGTCACCCCCGAGCCTGCCGACGTACGGCTCGAGAGCCTCACGAAGGCGTTCGACGACGTCCTCGCGGTGAACGACATCTCGATCACCATCCCTGCGGGCAGCTTCTTCGCGCTCCTCGGGCCCTCCGGCTGCGGCAAGACGACGACGCTGCGCATGATCGGCGGCTTCGAGGAGCCCACCTCGGGATCCATCTTCCTCGGCGGCCAAAGCGTGCTCGGGCTTCCGCCCTACAAACGCGACGTGAACACGGTCTTCCAGAGCTACGCGCTCTTCCCCCACCTCTCCGTCTTCGAGAACATCGCGTTCGGGCTGCGCCGCTCGGGGGTCCTCAGGAACCACATCGGAGGACGCGTGCGGGAGATCCTCAAGCTGGTCGATCTCGCCGGCCTCGAGTCCCGCAAGCCGCGCCAGCTCTCGGGCGGCCAGCAGCAGCGGGTCGCACTCGCCCGCGCGCTCGTGAACCGGCCGCGCGTGCTGCTGCTCGACGAGCCGCTTGGAGCGCTCGACCTCAAGCTGCGCCGGCAGATGCAGCTCGAGCTCAAGCTGATCCAGAGCGAGCTCGGCGTGACCTTCGTCCACGTAACGCACGACCAGGAGGAGGCCATGACCATGGCGGACACGATCGCCGTCATGAACCGCGGCCAGGTCGAACAGCTCGGGCCGCCCAGCGAGCTCTACGAGCAGCCCCGGACTGACTTCGTGGCGAGCTTCCTCGGAGTCTCCAACCTGCTCCCCGGCGTGGCGTCCGGCGCCGACACGATCCGCCTCGACGGCGGCACCGAGGTGCGTGTGCTCCCCACGGCGCTGCAGGGACGCACGGGCCGGGTCGCAGTCGGCATCCGGCCGGAGAAGATCCGGATCGGGAGCGAGGTCAACACGCTCGCGGGCAAGGTGTTCGAGCGCGCATACGTCGGCGTGTCGACGCAGTACGTCGTCGATACCTCCGCGGGGCGCCTCACGGTGTACGTACAGAACTCGGAGCCGGCTGCAGGCCTTGCGGCGCCGGGCGATCCCATCACGGTCGGCTTCGACCCCGAAGCGACCTTCGTCGTCGACATTTCGGAGGAGGCACAGTGAACCCTCGACTCACCCGGCAAGAGCTGATCCGCCGCGCCACGTTCGGCGCCGCACTCGTCTCGATTCCCGGCTTTGCGGCCGCGTGCGGCGGCGACAGCGGCGGGGGCAGCTCCGGCAAGAAGGAGCTCGCGAAGACGCTCCGCTTCTCGAACTGGACGCTCTACATCGACATCGACGACAAGACCAAGAAGCGGCCCACGCTCGAGGAGTTCAAGCAGAAGTTCGGAGTGAACGTCGTCTACACGGAGGACATCAACTCCAACTCCGAGTACTTCGGAAAGATCCAGGGCCCGCTCTCCCGCGGGCAGTCAATCGACCGCGACCTGGTCGTCCTCACCGACAACGAGCGGTTCCTCTCGACGATGATCGACAGAGACTGGGTGGAGAAGCTCGACAAGGACGCGATCCCGAACATCTCCAACCTCGTGGCCGTGCAGGAGAGCCCGGGCTTCGACCCCGACCGCGAGTTCAGCCTTCCGTGGCAGTCCGGCATGACGGGCATCGCCTACGACGCGAAGCAGACCAAGCCGATCACCTCGATCGACCAGCTCCTCGAGGACCCCGAGCTCAAGGGCCGCGTGACGATGCTCGACAACTCCTCGGACTCGCTCGGCATCGTGATGCTCGCCAACGGCGACGACCCGAGCAAGGTCACCGATGAATCGTTCAACCGTGCCCTGCAGCGCGTGAAGGCCGCGTCCGACTCGGGGCACATCCGCCGTTTCACCGGCAACGACTACACCGGGCCGCTCTCGAACGGCGATCTCAAGGCCGCCCTTTCGTGGTCGGGCGACATCGTCCAGCTTCAGGCCGACAACCCGAACCTGAAGTGGGGCATCCCGAAGCAGGGCGGGATGATCTGGACGGACAACATGCTGATCCCGAAAGGCGGCGACGCCTACACCGCCTCCGTCTACATGAACTACGTCTACGACCCCAAGGTAGCGGCCAAGCTCGCGGCCTACATCAACTATGTGACTCCGGTGAAAGGCGCCAAGGAAGAGCTGGCCAAGACCGACCCGGAGACGGCGAACAACCAACTCATCTTCCCGACGGAGGAAACGCTGTCCCAGGTGCACCTGATCGACCCGGCCTTCCTCACGAACGCCAAGCTGCAGGAGGAGTGGCAGGCCGTGCTCGGCGCGTAGGGAAGACCATTGGGGTTTCTCCACCGCCACCCCTGGCTCACTCCATACCTTCTGCTCGCCCCCGGGCTGGCCTGGCTGGCGCTGTTCTTTCTCGTGCCGCTCGGGTTTCTG
Source organism: uncultured Actinomycetes bacterium (assembly GCA_963771725.1). GTDB lineage: Bacteria > Actinomycetota > Thermoleophilia > Gaiellales > Gaiellaceae > VAXT01. The sequence goes on from CAVYUO010000005.1 coordinate 196,234, forward strand.
GCCTACCAGTCGCTCGAGGCGGGCACGTTCGACGTCGGGTACGCCTTCGACTGGGCGTGGGGCAACTACTGGGACGGCATCGACCGGTACCGCGAACAGCTGATCCGGTCGCTCGTCTACGCCGGGTTCGCGACGGCGTTCGCGCTCGGCATCGGGTACCCCCTCGCCTACTGGATCGCTTTTCGCGGCGGCCGCTGGAAGAGCCTGCTCCTGATCCTCATCATCGCGCCGTTCTTCGTCACGTATCTGATCCGGACGCTCGCGTGGCAGACGATCCTTGCCGACCAGGGCCCCGTCGTCGAGTTGTTTCGCGACGTTGGGATCCTCGGCGACAGCGGCCGCCTACTCGCGACCTCGACGGCCGTCGTGGCAGGGATCACCTACAACTTCCTGCCCTTCATGGTGCTGCCGCTGTACGTCTCCCTGGAGCAGATCGACGAGCGGCTGATCGAAGCAGCCGAGGATCTGTACGCGAGCCGCATCCAGGCGTTCCTGCGTGTGACGCTGCCGCTCTCGCTCCCAGGAGTCGTGGCGGGAACTCTGCTGACGTTCATCCCGGCGGCCGGTGACTTCATCAACGCCGAGCTGCTCGGCACGCCCCAGCAGGCGATGATCGGGAACGTCATCCAGTCGAAGTTCCTGGAGCTGGCGGACTATCCGGCCGCCGCCTCGCTCTCGTTCACGTTGATGGCGGTCATTCTCGTGCTGATCGCGATCTACGCGCGGGCGGTCGGGACGGAGAAGCTGACCGGATGAGATTCATTCGCCGGCACCTGCTCACGGTGTACGCGATGCTCGCGTTCGCGTATCTGCTCGTGCCGATCGGGATCGTGATCCTCTTCTCGTTCAACGACCCGGCCGGCCGCTTCAACTACACGTGGCAGGGGTTCACGCTCGACCATTGGCGTAACTGGGACGGGGTGCCGGGGCTGCGCGAAGCGATGGTGCTCTCGCTCGAGATCGCGCTCGTCGCGAGCATCCTCGCAACGGTTCTGGGCACGCTGATCGCGCTCGCGCTCGTGCGTTACGGGTTCCGCGGCCGCGGCGCGACGAACCTGCTCATCTTCCTCCCGATGTCCACGCCGGAGATCGTCCTCGGCGCCTCCCTGCTGACGCTCTTCATCAACCTCAACGTCTTCCTCGGCTTCACCACGATCCTCATCGCCCACGTCATGTTCTGCATCAGCTACGTCGTCGTGACCGTGAAAGCGCGGCTGATCGGCTTCGACCGCAGCCTCGAGGAGGCGGCGATGGACCTCGGCGCCAACGAGTGGACGACCTTCCGGAAGGTGACTCTGCCGCTGATCGCGCCGGCGATCCTGGCGGGCGCGCTCCTGTCGTTCGCTCTCTCGGTGGACGACTTCGTGATCACGTACTTCAACTCCGGCTCCGAGATCACGTTCCCGCTCTTCGTCTGGGGAGCGGCCCGCGTGGGAGCGCCGCCGCAGGTTAACGTGATGGGGACGATCATCTTCATCGTCGCACTCAGCCTGATGGCGCTCAACATCCTGCTGCAGCGGCGACGGGAGGCCCGGCCCGCATGACCGCAATCCGCACCCACATCGAGATCGACCGTGACCGCATCCGCGAGCTGACGCAGCGCGAGAGCAAGCGTCTCGACGAGCAGACGCAGGGCTCGAAGCGGATGTTCGAGCGCGCTCGAAAGGTTCTGCCGGGAGGCGTGCCGTCCTCGTATCAGGTGCGCGACCCCTGGCCGATCTACCTCGAGCGCGGGGAGGGCGCCTCCGTCTGGGACGCCGACGGACGCCACCTCTGGGATTTCCACAACGGCTTCGGCTCGATGCCCCAGGGGCATGCGCACCCGGCCATCGTCAAGGCCGTCGAGGAGCGGGTACGGCTCGGAACGCATTTCGCGGCGCCGACAGAGGATGGGATCGAGGTCGCAGAGGAGCTTGCGCGCCGCTTCGGTCTGCCGAAATGGCGCTACAACAACTCGGGCTCCGAGGCGACGATGGACGCGATCCGGATCGCCCGCGCCCTGACGGGGCGCGACACGTTCCTCAAGATCTTCGGCTCGTATCACGGCCACCACGACGGGGTCATGGTCGCGGTCGGCGACGTCGACACCGAGGTCGATCCCGACGACATCCCCTCGACTCCCTACGGCGCAGGCGTGCCTCAGGCCGTCGCCGACCTCACGGTGGCGGTGCCGTTCAACGATGCGGGAGCGCTCGAGCGCCGCATCGAGCGTCTCGACGCCGAAGGCCGCAAGCCGGCCTGTCTGATCATGGAGGCGGCCCTGATGAACATCGGCGTCGTCATGCCCGAGGAGGGCTACCTCGAGGCCGTCAGGGACATCACCCGCCGCCACGAGGTCGTCCTCATCTTCGACGAGGTCAAGACGGGCCTCGCAATCGCCGCCGGCGGCGCCACCGAGCGTTTCGGCGTGCAGCCGGACATGATCACCCTGGCGAAGACCCTCGGCGGCGGCCTCCCGTCGGGCGCGATCGGCGGCACGGAGGAGGTCATGTCCGTCGTCGAGGACGGCTCCGTGTACCAGGTCGGCACGTTCAACGGCAACCCGCTGACCATGGCCGCCGCGAAGGCGAGCCTGCTCGAAGTGCTGACGCCTGATGCCTATCAGCACCTCGACCGGATCAACGAGCGCCTCCTGGCCGGCTGTCAGGACGTCATCGACCGCCATGGACTGCCCGGCTACAGCGTCGGGATCGGGAGCAAGGGCTGCGTCACCTTCGCGGACGAGAAGATCACCGACTTCGCGACCTTCAAGAAGCACCAGGACGCTGACCTGGCGGAGCTCGCATGGCTCTACAACCTGAACCGCGGGATCTTCATGACGCCTGGACGCGAGGAGGAGTGGACGCTGTCGATCGCGCATACCGAGGAAGCCGCGGATGACTACGTCACTTGCTTCGACGAGATGGCGCGCGACCTGACCGCCTGACCCGGATCACCGTCACCGTCTCTCCGGGCGCGTCTCGCACCGAGCTGGTCGGGCGCCATGGCGACGGCTGGCGCGCTCGAGTGGCCGCGGCGCCCGAGCGGGGGCGCGCCAACGAGGCGCTCGTGGAGCTCCTGGCTGACGCGCTCGACGTGCCGCGGAGCCGGGTGTCGGTAGTCGGAGGACAGACGGGGCGCCGCAAGATCGTCGAGGTCGTCGGGCTCGACGGAGAGGAGATCGTGCGACGGCTCGGGTAGGCCGGGCTACTGGACCAGCTCGCGGACTGCCTCGCCGAAGACCTCCGTGTGCAGGTCGACATCCGCTTCGGTGGTCGCCGGCGACATCAGGGCCATGTTGTGGAACGGCGTCAAGAGGATGCCGCGATTGAGGGCGTAGAGGTGAATCAGGCGGTCGAGCAGGTGATCGCTGCCGGCGGCCGCCTCGCTGCCGTTCGCCGGGCGCTCGGCGCGGAACAGGTACTCGACCCGGGCGCCGAGGCGCGTCACGTGCCAGGGCAGGGAAGCGCCGTCGATTGCAGCCTGGACTCCCTGCTCGAACCGCTCGCCGAGCTCGATCATGTGCGCGAACGCGTCGTCGGTGAGGACGTGCTCGAGCGTGGCCCGCATCGCAGCGAGCGAGAGGACGTTGCCCGCGAGCGTTCCTCCGACTCCGCCGATATCCGACTCGTCCCGGCCGATGGCCGCTCCGACGCGCTCCGCGACCTCGGCGGAGAATCCGTAAGCCGCTGCGGGAATCCCGCTCCCGATCGCCTTCCCAACGGTGAGCAGGTCCGGTTCGAGCCCGTGCTTCCTCGTGTATCCGCCCGGGCCGGCGCAGAGCGTGTGCGTCTCGTCGACGATCAGCAGGGCTCTGCGTACGGCGCGTCAGGTCGCGCAGTGCCTCGTGGAAGCCCGGCTCGGGATGGACGATCCCGACGTTCGTCAAGACCGGCTCGGTGAGGACGCAGGCGACGTCGCCGTGCGCCAGCTCACGCTCGAGCGCGTCGACATCGTTCCACTCGACGACCCGCGTCGTCTCGTCCAGGGGCACCGGCGGGCCGAGATTGCCGTGCCGCTCGACGACCCGGCCGTCCTGAAGCGTGGCGAATGTCTCGTCGACCGTGCCGTGGTAGCACCAGTTGAAGACGAGCACCTTCGGGCGGCCCGTGACCAGGCGGGCGAGCCGGATCGCGAACCGGTTGGCGTCGGTCGCGGTCAGCGCGAACTGCCACCGGGGAAGTCCGAAGCGGCGCGAGAGCTCCTCGCCCACCCTGAGGGCGTCCTCGCTCGGAAGCATGAGCGTGATCCCGCGGGCGGCCTGCTCCGCGACCGCGCGAGCGACCGGCTCCGGCGAGTGCCCTGTCATGGCTCCCGTGTCGCCGAGGCAGAAATCGACGTAGTCGACCCCGTCGACGTCCCGAAAGTGCGCCCCTGACGCCTCGCTGGCGAAGATCGGAAAGCCGCCGGGCCACCGAACCATCCAGTGCATGGGCACTCCCGCGAGCAGCGAGGAGTGCGCGCGCTCGGCGAGCTGAGCGGACCGCGGATGCTCGCGCTGAAAACGCTCGAGCTCGCGCTCGAGCAGACGCTCCGCGAGCTCGTTGGCCACGGCGCTATTCGATCATGCGGGCACAACGCCCACTAGGACCTTCGGTCCCTGGAGGCTTCGCCGGGAAGTTTTTCGGTCGTTTCGGGCCCAAATATGGGTCCAGCGGCCCATTGTGGGCACCCTCGCCCCACTGCGATGCTGGACTGGAGAGATTTGTCAATGCGAATGAGGGTCAAAAAGGCGGCGGCTTCGCGGGTTGGCCGGCCTACGGTCTCTGCCGGAGGCTTGGCGGCAGCCGTGGCTGCGCTTGTGCTCATTGCGGTGGCGCTGCCCGCAGCTGCGTCGTCCGCAGTCTCCATGGGAGAGGGCGTGACGATCGACGCCGCCGCGACCGGCACCGGCAAGACCGTGGTCTGGGGCCTCTCGCGGTCCGGAAGCGCGGGCGTCTCGGGAGGCACGTGCGGCAACCGGCTCCAGTGCTTCAAGAACGGGATCACGCAGGCGAACACGGATACGACGCCGTTCGTCGAGAACGCCGGGCTCGTCATCATCAACGTCGCCGAGCCCGATCAGGACGTGAACCTGGCGCTCAGCGGCAAGCAGCACCTCATCGCTCCGGACGCCGATCCGAACCACAACGGCAGGCCGGACGTCATCGACTCGCTGAACAGAGTCTCTCTGGGCGGCGGAACATGCTTTACGTGCGCCCTGCAGGCAGCGGAGAGAGAGCTGGCGACGGCACGGCCCGAGTCGGAGAAGGTGATCGTGCTCGTGTCCGAGCGGCCCAACACGTTCCGCTCCACGGGGTTCACCTCGAGCGGGCAGCCGACCGGATACCCGCCGATGGAGATGTGGGCGATGGCGGGGCACTTCGACGCCAACACGGTCGTTCGCGCCTTTGCGGTCGGACCGGAGGTGAGCTGCGCCTCCAACCCGAACGGCCCCGCCTACGGCAGCCTGAACAGCGCGGCAGCGGTGACTCCCGGTGGAACCTGCACCGACGTCGCGAGCTTCGAGGGCCTGGGCACCGTGCTCACGAATGCGGTTACCGGCGGCGCGCCGCCTCCGCCGCCGCCACCGCCGCCGCCTCCCGCCTCCGCCGCCTCCTGCCGCCCACCTCCTCCGCCGCCACCTCCGCCTCCTCCTCCGCCACCGCCGCCGCCTCCACCGCCTCCGCCTCCGCCACCGCCTCCACCGCCTCCGCCGCCGCCTCCGCCACCGCCTCCACCGCCGCCACCGCCACCGCCACCGCCACCGCCACCACCACCGCCTGGTGGGCAGGCATACGCAGAGGCCGTCCGCGCCGATAACCCGCGCGCGTACTGGCGCCTCGGCGAGCTGGCGGGAACCGTCGCGCACGAGGACCAGGAGCGAACGAACGGGACGTACAGCGGCGGTGTCGTGCTCGGCGTCGCACCGGCGACCCATGACGCGGACACGGCCGCGCGCTTCGACGGCGGCAACGACAAGGTCGCAGTGCCCGATCCCGCGAACGGCAGCCTCGACTTCGGGGTCGACGACTTCACGGTCGAGGTGTGGACGAGGCCGCTCGCGAGCGACGAGCGCACGATCGTCTCGAAGCGTTCCGCCACCGCAGGCGAGCCCTACTGGGAGCTCACGGTCACGGACGACCCCGACCACAACGGCAAGATCCGGGCTATCTACTTCGACGGGACGAACACGCGCACCGCGTACTCGACCACCGGAGTGCTCGGCGGCGCGTGGCACCACGTCATCGCCTGGTTCGACCGCGACGCGGGTGTGACGCTCTGGGTCGACGGGGTGACGAACTTCATACCGCTGGCGATAACACCCGACGTCAGCAACACCGGCCAGGTCGAGATCGGAAAGGCGGCCACGCACCCGTACTACAAGGGGGACCTCGACGAGGTCGCTCTCTATGCCGGCCTGCTGCCCGTCGCGCGGGCCCAGGCGCACCGCGACGCCGCGTAGGTAAGACCCTCCTGACGAAGCCTCGTTACGCTGCGAGGCCACGATGCCCGAGGCCTGGCTGGAGCTCGACACCGCTCTGAAGGAGCGGCTGCACGACGTGCTCGACGACCCACAGCGCCCGGTCACCGAGGCGGAGCTACGGAAGCTCTCCGAGGAAGGTCGAGCCTGCACGCTCATCCTCGGCGGAGAGCTACAGCGCCTCGAGCAGCGGCTGGCCGAGCTCGATCGTGATCCCGGCAGCTCCCTGGGGGCAATCGCAGGCACCTTTCGCCGCGTCCACGACTTTCGCGCGCACCTCGACGAGCTCGGCGGGCTCCTGTCCGCGCTGGAGAGTCGTGCTCGCGAGGTCCGAACGTCCTGGCTGCTGGGTGCGCCGCCGCCGGCGGTCCTAGCGCTGGCACACCGAGTCCTCTTTAGCTGCGTCCCCGGCTTCGGGCCATTTCCACCCGCTGGTGCCGCTCGCGCGCGCATTCGCCCAGGCTGGCCACGAGGTCGCCTTCACCACGTCGCCCTATTTCGAGGAGCACGTCGAAGCGGCCGGGTTCTCCTTTCTCCCTGCCGGCATCGACCACGCCGAGCGCGTGGGCAAGGTTCGAGCCGTTTCAGGCCGAGCACCTGGCGCTGCCGCTGGAGGAACGACGGGCCTTCCTGTTCCCACACATGTTCGGGACGATCGAAGCGCCGGCGAAGATCGACGAGCTCCGCGAGCTCGTGCGCGCCTGGCAACCAGACCTGATCGTCCACGACTCCGCCGACCTCGCAGCGCCGGTTGCCGCCGCGGAGGCCGGAGTCCCGTCCGTCAACCACAGCTTCGGCCGGCTCGTCCCGCGTCGACGTCGTCGCGGCAGCGGCCTCCGCGGCAGGGCTGTCAGCGGATCCGCTAGGCGGAATGTTCCGAGGGATCTACGTGGACATCGCGCCGCCGAGCTTCCAGACGGAGGCGCTTCCCGCCGGAGCGCGGGTCGAGCGCCTGCGGCCGGTCCCGGTCGAGCCGCCGGCAACGGAACGAGCGCCCGAGTGGCTCGACCGGCTTGCTGACCGGCCGACCGTCTACGTCACGCTCGGAACGGTCTTCAACGATCTCTCGGTGTTCCGGGTGCTGCTCGACGCGCTCGCCGACGTCGAGTGCAACGTGATCGCGACGGTCGGCCCGAGGAGCGACCCGGCCGAGCTGGGGCCGATCCCAGAGAACGCGCACGTAGAGCGGTACATCTCGCAGTCGCTCGTCCTCCCTCTGGCCTCGGTGGCGATAGCCCACGGCGGCTCCGGCTCGACGCTGGCCGCCCTGGCGCATGGGTTGCCGATGCTCGTCGTGCCGCAGGGCGCCGACCAGTTCGAGAACGCGCAGCAATGTGTTGCGATCGGGGTCGCCAGGCTCTTGCTTCCGCACGAGCTGAGTGCGCAGGCCGCACGGGAGGCGGTCGTCTCCCTTCTCGAGGACGATGTGCACAGAGAGTCCGCGCGAGGGGTCGCCCAGGAGATTTCGACGCTGCCCGAGCCCGCCGCGCTCGTACCGAGGCTCGTTGCAACAGCACTCCGGGCCGTTAGGTTTCCGCACTGTGTTGAGACGGATCTCGCTGATCGCGGTGGTTCTGGCTCTCGCAGCGACGTCGCTGGCTTTCGCGCCGGGCGGCAAGACCGATTTCAGCTGGCAGCTGTCGCCGACCGGCTCGAGCGCTCGCCTCCGCGGGCTGTCCGTGGTCAGCTCGTCCGTGGTCTGGGCCAGCGGCAGTGGGGGCACCGTCCTGCGGACGGTCAACGGCGGGGCCACCTGGCAGAACGTCGGCCCTCCGGGTACCGCGACCCTGCAGTTCCGCGACATCGAAGCCTTCGACGCCGACAACGCTGTGATCCTCTCGATCGGTCCCGGCGAGGAATCCCGCGTGTACGTGACCTCGAACGGGGGCCAGAGCTGGACACTCGCGTTCGTCAACGAGGACCCCAACGCGTTCTACGACTGCATGGCGTTCTTCGACCGCCACCGTGGGCTGGCCCTGTCCGACCCCGTCCAGGGACGGTTCCGGATCCTCGCCACGAGCAACGGCGGCCGGAGCTGGCGCGTGCTCGACACGGAGATGCCGCCTGCGCTCCCCGGTGAGTTCGCCTTCGCGGCCAGCGGGCAGTGCATAACGACCACCGGTGGACGCGATGCCTTCTTCGGAACCGGCGGCGACGTCGAGGCTCGTGTCTTCCACTCCGGCGACCGCGGCCAGACATGGCAGGTGAGCACGACTCCGATTCGCAGCGGCCCGAGCGCAGGGATCTTCGCGCTCGCGTTCCGCGATGCACGCCATGGTCTCGCCTGCGGGCGGCGACTTCCTCCTGCCCGCCGCGTCGCCGGACGCCCTCGCGCTGACCGACGACGGCGGCGTGACCTGGCAACTCGTCGCCGACGCGCCGAACGAGTACCGCTCAGGTGCGCACTGGGTGAACGGGCAGGTCGCGATCATCGTCGGGCCCACCGGCAGCGACGCGACCGCCGATGCCGGACGGTCCTGGGACAATTCGACGGCGGTAGCTTCGACACCGTGGACTGTGCGGGCGGCTGGGTATGCTGGGCCTCGGGCGAGCAGGGCCGAGTGGCCTACCTCGTCAGACAGCCCTGACGCCGCGACGGCGACTTCCTCAGCCGAGGACGCCCTTCGAGGGAGGCTTCTTCCTTGCCGAGCGGGCTCGGATTCAGTGCGACGTGCTCGAGTCGCTCTACGGCTTCGTGCACGGAGTCGATCAGGATCGCCCGTTCCTCGTGACTGAGGTCAGGCAGGTCTTTTAGCGACTGGATGCTGCCGCGAAGGGCGGTGAGGGGATTTGCGATGCGATGCCGCATGAGCCGTCGGTAGTCCACAAGCGCGCGCTCGTAGTCGGCCTCCTTGATCGTGGCCTCATTTTCCACGGCTAGGAGGCCGCACACCATTCTGCGAATGCCGAAGATGAGCAGGGTGAGCAGCAAGACGGCCAGGCCGTCCACAAGGAGGGAAAAGGCAAGCGGCTCATCGCCCCTGAACGCGACGTAGTAGCGGTCGGCCGCCCGCACGAGGAAGAAAGCCATCAGTGCGGCAAGCCACGGGAAAGCCCGTCCGAAACGGGCGAGATGACGCAAGTACGACGAGCGCCAGGACAGTCTCTAGCGAGGCGAGCGTGAAGCTGCAGGACGTCGGCCATCGTTCATACCGCCAAGGTTGACGCCGAACTGCGTCCAGGAAGGCGCCGGGGACTAATGTGCCCCCGGCGCTTCGATGTGTTCGTCGTTAGCGGTTGACCGTCTTGGTGACGCTGAAGCCCGGGATGTAGCCGGGCGCCTTGTTGACCCACATGCGCGCCTGCGTGCTGCCACGCGGGAAGTTGCCGCGGAAGCGGGCCTCACCGCGCTGGTTCAGCCGGACGCGCTTGGTCGTTGATCCAGGAGCCCGAGTTCGTGCGGCGCTGAAGCAGCACGAACCGTCCTCGGTACGACCGCTGCGCAGCGACCTTGACGTAGAACCGATTCGCCTCGTGGCTGAGGACGCGGAAGATGACGAGCGGCCGGACGTTGACGAACGGCGCCCGCGTGCTCTCGCCGCCCTGCCAGGACGCCTTGTACTCGGTCCGGATGGGCGGTCGGTCGCCCAGCGAGAACGTGCCGTCGGCATCGGTTGTCACAACGCGGGTCGACTGCTGGCCGCCATACCGCGTGATATTGATCGTCACTTGCTGCCCGGGGCGGGCATCGCCGATGCTGCCGATGACCTGTACCGGGTTGCGGTAGACGACGAACAGCCGGCTGAGGGCGATCGCTATCCCGCTGCCGCGGACGTGCACGACGCCACTTTTTCCGAGCTGTCCGTCCCGTCGCGGTAGGAGTACGCGGACGGGATGCTAAAGCGGTGCGAGTACGTCTTACCGCCTTCGAGCAAGGGCGACGATGGAAACGCGCCGGTGTCGGAGACGACGCGGTGCGGCTTGGTATCGGCGTTTCTCCATGTGACCGTGTCGCCGGGTCGAACGATGACACTGCTCGGCTGGAAGCCGGTCGCGAGGATCGCCACGTTCACGGTCGCAGTCGGTTCGGACTGCGAGACTGCAGGCGCGGCGCCGGCGATCGCCAGCGTGCCTGCGAGTAGGACCAGTAACTTTTTCATGCGCTTGGAACCCCCTAGATTTTTAGATCGGGACACGATCTTCTTTACCCGTCCGACGCAGCGTCGATCGCAAAGTTGCCGTTGCTTACACAACCCATACGGCTGCGCGTAGGCTTTGCTCAGGTTCGCCCAGATTTTGTCTCTCGCTTTACGATTCGGCGATGGCTGAGCCGACAGCGCCGAGCAGCGGAGGTGCTACGCGCGGCTGAGTTCCGCGCCGCGCTCCGCCGGTTCAACCGGCAGTCAGACCGCATCGCCCGCGCGTCGGGCCTGACCCCGCGCCGCTACCTCATCCTGCTCCTGATCAAGGGTGCCGCCGACCGCAGCGAGCGCTCGACCGTGACCGAGCTCGCCGCGCGCATGAGCCTGGCGCAGAGCACGGTTACCGAGCTCGTCGGGCGCGCCGAGAAGGCGGGTCTCGTGCAGCGCGAGAGGCTCGCCCGATGACGGACGCGTGGCCAAGCTCGCGATCACGAAGGAAGGTGAGCGCCGGTTGACAGAGGCGTTCCGAAGCCTGGCCGCCGAGCGCCGGGCGCTGCGGGAGGCCATCGGCCGCCTCACGGACTAGGGCGGTGCCGGCGCCTACGTCGCCGATCGCTCGATCAGTTCAATCCTGTACTGGTCCGGGTCGCGGACGAAGCACAGCCGCGAGCCGCCCTCGCGCACCTGGTAGGGCGGCTTCTCGGGCTCGATGCCCTTGTCGGCCAGCCGCTGGAGAGTCCCGTCGAGGTCGTCGACCGTGACGGCAATGTGGCCGTAGCCCGTGCCGAGCTCGTACGAGTCGACGCCGTGGTTGTACGTCAGCTCGAGCCGGTCGTCGTCGCCGGGTAGGCCCATGAAGACGTTGGTCGCCTCGTCGCGGATCGGCATGCGGCCCCGCTCCTCGAAGCCGAGCGCCTCGTAGAACGCGACCGAACGGTCGATGTCGGTAATCCGGTAGCAGGTGTGGATCAGCTCCATGGGCTCACGCCTCTCGGTCGAAGTGAATGGATGAAACCAGGCGACGCGCGTCACGTTCGCCTGAGCCGTTCGAATCTTGCAGGCAGCTGATGACCAGGTAGTGGTTGGCTCTGTCGCTCTCGATCTGCGTGAGCATGGTGTAGTCACCGCCGACCGCACTGCAGACCCCGGGTCGTCGAATCTGGACCCGGGCTCGCCGACCGCCGATAGTCGTTCGCACCCCTCGCATTTCTCCGAAGTCGTCGGTTGAACGCGACACAGTTATGAGCGCGCCCGAACGGCTCAGCCGAGCGAGCGGCCAGTCACAACTCACCGTCTCGAACGAAAGACGGCACGGGTCCTCGAGCCGGTCGGTACTCGCATATGCGAGGACCTCGGACCTCGCGGAACGTGCCGCTGGCGCCAGGACATGCCAACTTGCCGGGTGCTCGAACGAGAGGCCCCCGGTGCGATACGTCTGGAGGGGCTCCGCCGAGTCGCGACCCACGATCCAGGCAGCCACGAGCAACGCGAGCCCTGCGCACGCGGCCAGGAGCGACCACTTCATCATTCGAGATCCTCGCGCAACAGCCCGAACATGACGCCGTCGACCCATTCGCCGTGGCGCCAGTACGCCTTGCGCTTGACGCCCTCGCGCACGAAGCCGGCCCGCTCGGCGTGCTTGATCGCCCGCTCGTTGAACCCGTAGACCTCGAGCTGCAGCCGGTGATACTCCAGGTCGACGAGCAGGTAGCGCTGGAGAACGCGTGCCGCCTCGTCGGAGAGGTGGCGGCCGCGGAAGTCCGGGTGCACTGCCAGTCCGCCGAGATGTGCGATGCGGCTGCGGCGGTTCGCGACGTCATAACCCAGCACCCCGGCACGCTGCCACTCGCCGCTCTGGTCGACCTCGATCACGAACCGACCCGTTTCCTTCGGCTCCGCCAGCGACTGCTCTATTTCGGACTGAACGTCCTCGCGCGTGTGCGCGCGGACGACCGCGAGGTAGGGCTCGACGTCTTCGTGCGAGGCCAGCTCTGCGTAGAACTCCGCGTCGTCAGGCGTCGCCCGCCGCAGCCGGAAGCCGTCGCCCGGGACGATCTCACTCACGGTGAGGCCGGCACCGCCGCGGCCTGCCGCCGCCGCAGCGATACGCCGGAGCCGAGCGCCGTCCCGATGAGGATCAGCACGAGACCTGCGACCGCCTGGACGGTGATCGGCTCGTCGAGCAACAGCGCGCCGTAGAAGAGCGCGGTCACGGGCAACAGATAGACGACGAGCGCCGCGCGGGCCGAGCCGTAGCTGAAGATCAGCCGGAAGAAGAGCAGCTGTCCGATCACGGTGCCCAGGAAGGCAAGCGCCGCCACCGAGCCGACGACTTTCCAGCTCGGAAAGTGGCTCGGAGCCTGAGCGAGGCCGATCGGCAGGAGCAGGATCGCGCCCCACATGATCGAGGCCGCAGCGAGCACGAGGTTCTCGGTCTCGACGAGCAGGGTCTGCGTGTACATCGTCCCGATGGCATACGCAAAGGAGGCGACGACCACTGCCATCGTCCCCGCGAATCCCCACCAGCCGCCTTCGGGCCGCACGCCGGCGAGGATGGCCACGCCGGCGATGCCGAGCAGGATCCCGAACAGGCGCAAGCCCGTGGACTTCTCGGCCGGCCGGAAATGGATGGCGAGGGCTGCGACGAAGATCGGCACCGTCGCGTTCGCAATCGCTGCGACTCCTGAGTCGACCTTCGTCTCGCCCCAGGCGATGAGCGTGAACGGCACTGCGGTGTTGACGGCGCCGAGGATGATCGCCGGCTTCGCGATCTTCCGCATCTCGCTCCAGGCCTTGTCCCACCCATGGCGCGCGACGAGCAAGCCGATGAGCGGGATCGCGGACAGGGCGAGCCGGAAGCCCATCGTCGTCGTCGGCTCGAGCTCGTCGACCGCGACCTTGATGAACATGAAGGAGGAGCCCCAGAGCGCTGCGAGGACGAGCAACAGTGGGACGTAGCCGCGCACCTTCAGAGGCTACCGATGCCGACGAGGTCTACCGCACGGCGAAGAGGCGCCACTCGTCGGGCACGCCTTTGAGCGCATGCAGGCCCCGGTCCTCGAACTCGAGGCCGGAGCCGACCGCCAGGTCCTTGACCGTGCTCGAGACGAGTACCTCGCCCGGCGCCGCTTCCGCCAGGACGCGCGAGCCGATGTGCACCGCGATCCCGGCGGGGCCCTCCTTCGGTCTTCGACCTCGCCCGTGTGCACACCGGCCCGCACCTCGATGCCGAGAGGCTCCACTGCCTCGCGGATCACGTCTGCACACTGCACGGCTCGTGCCGGCCCGTCGAAGGTGGCGAAGAAGCCGTCACCCGCGGTGTCGATCTCGACACCCCGGTAGCGCTCGAGCTCGCGCCGGACGATCACACGGTGCGACTCGAGCAGTTCACTCCAGCCTCTGTCGCCGAGCTCGGCGGCGCGGTCAGTCGAGCCGACAATGTCAAGGAAGACCATCGTCGCGAGCACGCGCCCGGATTCCGGCGGCCCGGCCGTCCCGGTGACGAACTCCTCGATCTCTCGGAGCACGGCTTCCGAATCGCCGAGGAAGGAGAAGTGGTCGACGCCCGGCAGCTCGACGTACTTGGCCCCGGGGATGTGCTCGGCGAGATACCGCCCGTGCTCGACGCGGTTCCAATGGGTCTCGCCTCGATGAAGGATGAGCGTTGGCGCCCGAATGCTCTGCAGCACGTCGCGAACGTCGATTTCGGCCAGCATCTTTCGCATCGAGAGGACCGTTCCGGGGCTTGCGCCGACACGCTGGTACCGCGCCCACCACTGCCGGAACTCCTCATCGCCGACACGGCTCGGGGCGACCAGATCGAGAAATACGCCACGGCCCCACCCGGAGCGCATCACGTCGAGGACCTCCTCCTCGAGCTCGGGCCCCCTTCCCCACGGGTAATCCGGCGCCCGGGCGATGCGCGCGAAGCTGTTGATGAGGATCAGCCCGGACACTCGGTCCGGATGCGTTGCCGCGAACAGCATGCTCATCGTCCCGCCTCCGCCGATGCCGTACAGGACGGCGCTCTCCGACCGCACCTCGTCCATGACGGCACGGATGTCGTCCATCCACAGGTCGAGGGAGGTCACCTCGGTCAGGGAGACGGGGTCCGAGACGCCGCTACCCCGCTGATCGAAGCAGATCAGGCGCCCGAACGAAGCAAGCCGTTCGAGGAATGCGGCGAGGTCGGGCTGATCCCACTGCACCTCGATCGAGTGCCAGAACTCGGCGGCGAGCACGATGTCGACGGGCCCGTCACCGACGACCTGGTAGGCGATGTGAATGTCACCCGTCTTCGCGTAGCGAGTCTCGACTGCCACGGCGGGAGGGTCCCTTGCCGAGACGGTGCCCGTCAAGGGGTGTGGCTAGACTCGAGTACCTGACGCCGGTCGCGGAACAGCCGCTTCACCGTGCCCTCGGGCTGACCGACGGCGAGTTCGACCGTATCCAGGAGCTCCTGGGCCGGGAGCCGAACCATTTCGAGCTCGCAGTGTTCTCGCTGCTCTGGTCGGAGCACTGCGCGTACAAGCACTCGGCGCCGCTGCTGGGCCGCTTTCCCACGGAAGGCGCGCGCGTGCTGCAGGGGCCCGGCGAGAACGCGGGCGTGGTCGACCTCGGCGACGGCGAGGCGGTCGCGTTCAAGGTCGAGAGCCACAACCACCCGAGCGCGGTCGAGCCGTTTCAGGGCGCTGCGACCGGGGTCGGCGGCATCCTCCGCGACATCGTCGCCATGGGCGCGCGGCCGATCGCGCTGCTCGACGGGCTGCGCTTCGGTGAGCCCGGTCACCAATTCGAACGGGCGGTGGCCGGAATCGGCATGTACGGAAACTCGGTCGGCGTCCCCACGGTCGGCGGCGAAACCGTCTTCGACGAGGCCTACCGCGACAACTGCCTCGTCAACGCTATGTGCGTCGGGCTCCTCCCGGCCGACCGCGTCAAGTCGGCGCGCGCGCAAGGGACGGGGAACGTCGTCGTCCTCTACGGCGCCGCGACGGGCCGCGACGGGATCGGCGGCGCGAGCGTGCTCGCCAGCCAGGAGCTCGGCGAGGACGACGCCGAGAAGCGGCCTTCGGTCCAGATCGGCGACCCGTTCAACGGCAAGAAGCTGATCGAGGTCTCGGCCGAGCTCGTCGAGCGCGACCTGGTCGTCTCGTTGCAGGACTGCGGCGCAGCCGGGCTCGCCTCTTCTCTGTCGGAGATGGCAAGAGGAGGCCAGGGAATCGACGTCCACCTCGACCGCGTCCCGCTCCGCGAGGACGACATGGAGGCGTGGGAGATCATGATCTCCGAGAGCCAGGAGCGGATGGTCGCCGTCGTCCGGCCGGAGCAGCTGGCCGCGGTCGCAGGAGGTGTGCGCCCGCTGGGAGCTGCCGTCTACGGCCGTGGGCGAGGTGACCGACACCGGCGAGCTGCGCGCGCTGTTCGACGGCGAGGTCGTCGGCGCGATCCCCGCGGAGCTGCTCACGGACGAGGCGCCGCGCTACGAAGTGCCGAGGCAGCCGCGGCAGCCGGCCGCCCCCGCCCCGCGACCCGAAGGGCCGGACACGAAGCAGGCGCTGCTCGATCTCCTCGCCTCGCCGAACATCCGCAGCCGCTCCTGGATCTACACGCGCTACGACCAGCTCGTCGGCTCGCGCACCGTCAAGCGGCCCGGCCTCGACGCCGCCGTCCTGCGACTCCTGCCCTCGTTTCGCGGTCTGGCCGTCTCGCTCGACGGCACGGGCCGCATGGCGCGTCTCGACCCGCACACGGGTGGCGCCCTGGCCGTGCTCGAAGCGGCGCGCAACGTCGCGTGCGCCGGCGGCGAGCCGCTGGCCGTGACCGACTGCCTCAACTTCGGGAATCCCGAGAAGCCGGAGATCGCCTGGGAGCTCGCAGAGGCGATCGAAGGCATGTCGGCCGCCTGCGAGGCGCTCGGCATCCCGGTCGTCTCCGGCAACGTATCGCTCTACAACGAGACGGACGGACGCGCCATCCACCCCACACCGGTCGTCGGCTGTGTCGGACTCGTCCCCGACGTTCGTCGACTTCCGGCGACCTGGAGCGAAGGCGACGCGATCCTGCTGGTCGGCGAGCCGGAGCTCTCCTTCGACGGCTCGGAGTACCAGTCGCTCTACGCCGAGCCCGCCGGGCGGCCGGCGTCGCTCGACCTCGCTGCGGAGGCGGCGCTCGTGCGCGCGCTGTACGAGTCGGCGCCCCTCTGCACGCTCGCGCACGACGTGGCGGAGGGGGGCCTCGCCGTCTGCCTGGCAGAGGCGGCGATCGCGAGCGGGATCGGCGCCGAGCTCGACCTGCCCGACGACCCGCTCGTCCTCTTCGGTGAAGGAGGCGGCCAGGCGGTCGTCGCCTGCCCAGCGGACGCAATTTCCGACCTGGGCATGCCCGCAAGGGTCATCGGGTCCGCCACCGGCGCTACTCTCCTAGGAGTCCCGTTCGACGACCTGCGGCAGTCCTATGAGGTGATCTTCTAAGTGTGCGGCGTCTTCGGCATTCGTGCACCAGACCGTGACGTAGCGCGCGTCACGTACTTCGGCCTGTTCGCGCTGCAGCATCGCGGGCAGGAGTCGGCGGGAATCGCCGTCTCCGACGAGGGTCGTCTCACTGTGTTGCGAGACATGGGCCTCGTCGCCCAGGTGTTCACCGAACAGAAGTTGAGCGGCCTGCAGGGGGACACGGCGATCGGCCACACGCGCTACTCGACCACGGGCTCGACGGACTGGACGAACGCGCAGCCGATCGTGCAGCACGGGCGCGCGCGCACGGTCACGCTCGGGCACAACGGCAACCTCACGAATGCTGCGACGCTTCGCGACGAGCTGGCCGCGGACGGGATCCGCCTGAGGACGAGCTCTGACACCGAGGTGATCGCCGCACTGCTCGCGAACGACCCCGCTCCGCTCGAAGACGCTATCGCCAACACGATGAGCCGTTTGGAGGGTGCGTACACCGTCGTCGTGCTCGCCGATGGGACGCTGGTCGGCTTCCGTGACCCGTACGGCTTCCGCCCGCTGTCGCTGGGGGTCATCGGCGGCGACTACGTGCTCGCGTCGGAAACGTGCGCGCTCGACCTCGTCGGCGCCGAGCTGGAGCGCGAGCTTGCGCCCGGCGAGCTGGTTGCGATCGACGAGGGTGGGCTGCGCTCGCGCCAGGCACTGCCGCTGGCGAACGGCGGCGCGCTCTGCCTCTTCGAGTTCATCTATCTCGCCCGGCCCGACACGACTCTCGGCGGAATCGAGGTGCACGCGGTTCGCGTCCGCATGGGTGAGCGCCTCGCCGCTGAGGCACCGGTCGAGGCCGATCTCGTCATGCCCGTGCCCGATTCGGGCACCCCCGCTGCGATCGGGTTCGCCCGCGCGACCGGGATCCCGTTCTCCGAGGGGCTGATCAAGAACCGCTACGTGGGCCGGACGTTCATCCAGCCCGACCAGGGTCTGCGCGAGCAGGGCATCAAGCTCAAGTTCAACCCGCTGGCCGAGGTGGCGGGAAAGCGGATGGTGGTCGTGGACGACTCGATCGTTCGCGGCTCCACGATGCGCAAGATCGTCGCCATGCTCTTCGAGGCCGGCGCGCAGGAGGTGCACGTTCGCGTCTCCTCCCCGCCGATCGTGTCGCCCTGCTTCTACGGGATCGACTTCGCCGACGAGGAGCAGCTCGTGGCCTCTGACCGGTCAGTCGAGGCCGTGCGCGAGCACATCGGAGCGACCAGCCTCGCCTACCTCTCGCTCGAAGGCGCTCAGGAGGCGACGACCCGGCCGGAGTCGGAGTTCTGCAACGCGTGCTTCACCCGCCGCTACCCGACGAACGTGCCCGACGAGCTCCGGCTCGCCAAGTTCCGCTTCGAGCCGTCCACCGCCCGGTGACAGCGCGCGGTCTCTCGCGCGCGAAAAGCAAGCCAGGATAGGACGCAGGGAGCACCCGTACCGGACGTACGGGTGCGACCGAGGACGACGCCTGGCGCCGCCTTTGCAGCCGCGAGAGGCCACGCTGGTGTCGCCGGGCGGTGGACTAGCCGCGCGTAGCGAAAACCTTCTAAGATCGCGGCACCGCCGCATGTCGCGCTTCCGATATCTCTTCGTTGCCGCCTGCCTGGCGCTTCTGGCCTTGCCTGGAACCGCCGCTGCGAATCACAACCAAGACCAGCACAGCCTGAACATGGACCTGCTGTGGAGCCTGCCGGAAGGGCCGACGCGAACGCATTCAGACATTGCCATCTGGGGCAACATCGGTGTCGCCGGGAACTACGACGGCTTCCGCATCTTCGACGTCGCGACCGGCGCCCTGAAGGTCAACTTCCCGTGCCGTGGGCCACAGAACGATGTGTCGCTCTGGGAGCACAACGGCCGCCTCCTCCTCTTCCAGTCGGTCGACACGCCGCAGACGAACGGCCGGCTGTACTGCAGCCCGGTCCGCACGAGCGACACGACCGCGTGCGGTCCCACCTGCTTCGAAGGGATCCGCATCTTCGACATCACGCCGGCGACGGAGCCCCAGCCCGTGAGCCACCCCTACTACATCAAGGGCGTGTACACGGACTGCGGGTCACACACGCATACGCTCGTCCCCGATCTCGACGACAACCGCGTGCTGCTCTATATCTCGTCGGCTCCCGGCAGCTCGGGCCCGAATTGCCAGGCCCCGCACAACAAGATTTCGATCGTCGAGGTGCCGCTGGACGCGCCTGAGAACGCGAGTGTGATCGCACAGCCCGTGATCGAGGGTCAGCCGTACGGCTCGGTTCGCGGCTGCCACGACATCACCGTCTTTCCGGCGATCAACAAGGCCGCCGGAGCCTGCCAGAGCGAGGGCCAGATCTGGGACATCACAAACCCAGCGGCTCCGGTCACGACGGGTCCAACGGTGAGGCACATCGACGATCCGACCCTGAACTACTGGCACTCGTCCTCGTTCACCTGGGACGGCCAATACGTGGTGTTCAACGACGAGAGCTTCACGGGTCGCTGCTCAGGTCCAAGCAGCGACGGCAAGATCCGGATCTACCGGGTGAGCGATGGGGCGCTCATGAGCTCGTACATGATCCCGCGGCCGCAGGGGAGTGTCTACTGCTCGGTGCACAACGGGAACATCATCCCCGTGTCCGATCGCTATCTCCTCGTCGCAGCGTGGTACGGCGGTGGAACGAGCGTCATCGACTTCACGAACCCCAGTGCCCCTGTCGAGATCGGCTATTACGACGCGGTCGAGGGGCGCGGGCCCGCGGACACCTGGTCCTCGTACTGGTACAACGGCAAGATCTACGCCAACGACATCGTGCGCGGGGTCGACGCCTTCCAGTTCAGTCCGGTCCCGGCAGGCGTCATCTGGAACCACCTGAACGCCCAGACGCAGATGGGCAGCACACTCCCGCCGCCTCCGATCGGCTCGCTTACACCCGTCGCTCGGCTGATCGCGCCGCCGTTCATCAACGCGCAGCCGGGCCCTGGCGGGTTCAGGCCCGCCAGGGCCTTTTGGTCACGCGCTACAGCTACTGCTCGAGCACGCGGCTCGCTTTTGCGAGCCCGCGCGAGATCAAGTAAGCGGCGGTAATCCACGTGGTTGCGTGGACGAAGTCCCCGCCACTTACGTGGTCGTCGAACTTGGCCACCAGCGCGAGCACGATCAACGCGATCAGGTAGACCAGGAATTCGGCGTTGCCGGGGATCGGCAGGCGGGCAACGTCGAACGACGCCCCCGGCGAGTACCCGTAAGTCGGTCGGGGCCCTTCAGGCTGACTCATCCAGTTGACTCCTTTCGGTCACGCGGCGTGGCCTGGAACGTGAACTATCTCTAGTTTCATGCCATCGGGGTCGTAGAAGAAAACCGCGTAGTAGCCGGGCGAGTACCAGTACTCCTCCGGACCGCTCTCGATCTCGCCTCCCTGCGCCTCCACCCAGGCGGCGCGCTCGTCCACCGCGGCGCGTGAGGAGGCCTCGAACGCAACGTGGTGGACGCCGACCTCGTAGCGGTCGAACGGGGCCGCGCGGGGGCTCAGTGCCTCGCGCACCCCGAGTGACGAGCCGGGGCCCCAGAGGTACCAGATCGTCTCGTTACGCTCGCCCTGGACCTCGGTGAGCCCGTGCCAGCCGAGTGGCCCGAGGAGATCTCGGTAGAAGGGCAGGCTGCGCTCGATCGACGAGACGACGAGGTCTATGTGGTGGATCCCCGTGGAGCGCACGGCAACGATTGACCTTCCGCGCTACTTGGCCATGTCCTCCGCGCGGCCGTAACGGACCGCTCGGCGAACGGCGCGTGGGTCGAGCCCCCGCTCGAGCAACTCCTGACGGAGCTCGCCCTCCGCGGCCAGGCGCAGGAAGAGCCACGCGAGGGCGCCCAGAGTGACCAGTGAGCCCTCGACCATCATCACGGCGCCCGCAATCCCCTGGTCGCCTGCGGCCGAGAGGCCAAACGGCCGGTCGGCGTGCTCGTAGAACGAGTAGAAGGGGTCGCCGGACCACACGAGCACGTTGCCGAGCACCGTCGAGAGCGCACGCACGGCGACCATGTAGCCCATCTTCCAGGCCGTCCCGAACCATTCCGGCGCAGGCAGCACTTCGAGAACGGGCGACCACATGATGGCGCCCGCAGCGAAGAACGACACGTGCTCGAGCGCGTGCACGGCGTCATGGCGCAGGGCCGCCTCGTAGAGGAAGGGCAGGTGCCAGACGTAGAGGTTCGCGGCCCACAGAGGGAGGGCAACGAGCGGGTGCGAGAGCACGCGCAGGCTCCGCACCGCCCGCACGGAGAGCAGCGGCCGCAGGACGGGACCGGTGAGACCGGCGACGATGCAGAGCGCCGCGAGGTCGCCGAGCAGCAGGTGCTGAACCATGTGAAAGGCGAACGACTCCAGGGCGAGCTCTTCGAGCGGCCAGGAGAGGGAGACGACGAGCAGGAGGACGCCGAGCCCGAAGAGGACCGGCTTCCAGGCGGGCAGCGGCGTCCCGCGCCGGCGCAGCCCGCGCACGCGGAGCCCATAGAGAACCGCACCGATCGCTATAGGCAGCAGTTGCAACGGGTCCACAGATCGAGTCTAGGTCTCCGCCTCTCCGCTTAGACTCGGCCCGTGACCGACAAGACCTACGCAGCGGCAGGCGTTTCGCTCGACCTGGCCGAGTCCGTCGTCGAGCGCCTGCGGGCGGCAGTGGAGTCGACCGGCACCAAGGGCTTCGGCGGCTTCGCGGGCCTCTACCCCCTCGACGAGAACCGTTTCCTGGCCGCGACGACCGACAGCGTCGGCACCAAGCTCATGCTGGCGCGCCGCGCCGGGCGGCTGCACGGCGCCGGCATGGACCTCGCCGCACACTGCGCGAACGACGTCATCTGCGTGGGCGCTGACCCGCTCTTCCTCCTCGACTACGTCGCCGCCAACAGTCTCTCGCTGGACGAAGTCGCCGAGCTCGTCGACGGCCTGGCCGAGGTCTGTCGCTCGGCGGGCTGCGCGATCCTCGGCGGGGAGACCGCGGAGCTGCCGGGGATCTACCAGGAAGGCGAGCTCGACTTCGTGGGCACCTGCGTCGGGCTCGTCGAGGCTGACCGGGTGATCGACGGCTCACGGTGCGAGGCCGGCGACGTCGTCCTCGGCATCGCCTCCTCCGGCCTGCACACGAACGGGTACTCGCTCGTGCGCAAGCTGATCGGCGACGGCGACTTCGACGCCGACCTGCTGCTCGCGCCGCACCGCCTCTACGTCCAAGAGGTGCGCGCCTTGCGCGCCGCGACGGAAGTGAAGGCACTGGCGCACGTGACCGGCGGCGGGATCCTCGGAAACCTGAGCCGGGTCCTGCCCGTCGGCGTCACGGCCGAGATCGACTGGGGCTCGTGGCCGCGGCCGCCGGTGTTCGACTGGCTCGCCGAGCAGGACGTGCCCGAAGAGGAGCAGCGCCGTGTCTTCAACATGGGCATCGGCATGTGCGCGGTCGTGCCGGAGCCGGGCGAGCGTCGGCGAATGGCTGCCGATCGGGCGGCTGGCTTGATCGGCGTCCTCGTCAGCGGGGAGGGCTCGAACCTGCAGGCGCTGATCGACGACGGGCTCCCGATCGCGGCCGTCGCGTCGAACACGACCGGAGTGCGCGCCTTAGCGCGGGCCGAGGCGGCCGGCATACCGAACGCAGTCTTCGAGCAGGAGGGCTTCCCGACCCGAGAGGAGCGTGACGCTGCCATGGCGGACTGGCTCGCCGCGCAGGGCGTCCAGCTCGTCGTCTGCGCCGGCTTCATGCACCTTCTCCGCGCTCCGTTCCTCGAGCGCTTCGCGGGCCGGATCGTCAATACGCACTCGGCGCCGCTACCCGACTTCCCCGGCGCCCACCCGATCGAGGACGTCCTCGCGGCGGGCGTGAAAGAGACGGCCGCGACCGTGCACTACGTCGACGAGGGCATGGACACCGGCCCGGTCATCGTGGCCGAGCGAGTCCCGATCCACGAGGACGACACGGTCGAAACACTGCGCGCGCGCGTCCAGGCCGTCGAGCACCGCCTCTTGCCGCAGGCCGTCCGCGAGCTGATCACGTGATCAAGCGTGCCCTCCTGTCCACGTTCGACAAGGAAGGTCTCGTCGAGTTCGCGCATGGGCTCGAAGAGCTCGGCGTCGAGCTGGTCGCCAGCGGCGGCACCGCCGACCACCTCGAGGAGCACGGAATCGAGACCGCGCGGGTCGAGGACCTGACGGAGATCCCCGAGCTCCTCGGCGGCCGCGTGAAGACCCTGCACCCACGGATTCACGCCGCGATCCTGGCCCGGCGAGACCACCCGGACGACCTCGCGGCGCTCGACGAGCACGGCATCCGCCCGTTCGACCTCGTCTGCGTCAACCTCTACCCCTTCACGCAGGTCATCTCACGGCGGGGTGTCCAGGAGGAGGACGCGGTCGAGATGATCGACATCGGCGGCCCGTCCATGCTCCGCGCGGCGGCCAAGAACTTCGCGCACGTCGCGCCCGTGTGCAAGCCGGAGCGCTACGGCCCGATCCTCGCCGAGCTGCGTCAGTCGCGCGGTATCTCCGGCGAGACCCGCCGCATTCTCGCGGCCGAAGCCTTCTCGACCACGGCGGCCTACGAGGCGGCGATCGCGCGCTGGTTCAGCGACATCGACGCGTTCCCGGAGTCCTACACCCCGAGCTTCGTCAAGGTGACCGACCTCGTCTACGGCGAGAACCCGCACCAGCGCGCGGCGTACTACGCCCAGTCGGGTGCCCGGCGGCACCTGCTCTCCCGTGTCGGCCAGCTGCACGGGCGCGAGCTCTCGTTCAACAACCTCGGCGACCTCTCCGCGGCGCGGTTGCTCTCGATGGAGTTCACGGTGCCGTGCTGCGTCATCGTCAAGCACGCGAACCCGGCCGGCGTGGCCGTGGCGGGCTCGATCGAGGAGGCTTACGAGCGCGCGCTGGCCGCGGATCCACTCTCGGCTTACGGAGCCGTCATCGTGCTCAACCGCCCGGTCGGCGACGAGCTCGGGGCGAAGATCGCCGAGCAGTTCGTCGAAGTGCTCCTGGCTCCGGAGTTCGGCGAGAAAGGGCTCGAGGCGCTGCAGCAGAAGCCGGCGACTCGAATCCTCGTCGACCACGAGCGGCGGCGGTTCGACCCGAGCGAGAAGGACTTCAGACGCGTTCTGGGCGGACTACTCGTGCAGGACCGGGACTGGGGCACGACCGAGCGGGAGGGCATGGACATGGTGTGCGGAAAGCCGGGCGAGTCGGACTGGGGCGACCTGCTCTTTGCGTGGCGGGTCTGCAAGCACACGACGTCGAATGCGATCGTGATCGCGAGGGACCTGCAGACGATCGGGATCGGAGCGGGGCAGATGAGCCGCGTGGACGCGGTCAAGATCGCCCTCGAGAAGGCGCGCGAGCACGGCCACGACCTCACCGGGGCCGCGCTCGCCTCAGATGCGTTCTTCCCGTTCCCCGACGGCCCGCGCGCCGCGCTCGAGGCCGGCGTGAAGGCGATCATCCAGCCCGGCGGCTCGAAGCGCGACCGGGACGTGATCGACGCTGTCGAGAGCGCGGGCGCGACGATGGTGTTCACCCACCGGCGCCACTTCCGGCACTGAGCAGCCGCAAAGCCCGGGCGGCCGAGAGCAACAGTTCCTTGCTCGACGCATGAATTGCGACGTAGATCCCGTCCCGCTTCAGGTTCGCGAAGCGACCGAAGATGATCATGCTTCCTTCCGGCGGCGTAAAGCCGGTCGCTCCGCGGAAGAACCCGGGATGCGGATCAGTGGTTTCTTGCACGACGACATGGGGCCCCTCGTAGTTCGGGAGGATCGAGACGGGCCTTCGTGAAACCGCATTGTTCGCGTAGACGAGTTGAATCGCCTCGTGCTCCGCACCCCAGATGGGAGGCCCGGCATGGACGAAGACCCTGCCCTCTCGTATTCCGAACGAGCCGAACTTCCGTAGGCAGGCCGGGCGACGCGGACGCGTCATCCGCGCCGCCTCGGCAACGCAAGCCTTCGCTTCTGCGGCTGCTGCTCCCTGGAGCTCTGTTTCCTGCGTTCGACCCACGGTGGTCGTCCTCAGGCCGACCTGCGCGAGGCGTAGGCCTGAATGTTCAGGGCCTAGCCAGAGAGGCTGGCGTCCCAAGGCGCTCGCCGCCTCCGAGAGCTCGATCGGCGTACCGCCTTCACGAAATGCGCCTACGTCGAACGGGTTGGGAGCCCCTACGCTGAAGTCCCCTTCACCTTCGGCCAACAGCTCGAGCTCGAGAACGCGCGACTCGCGATCCGGGCCGGCTTCGCCGTCCACCGTCTCGCGCGTCGCGACGGGCTCGTAGGTCTCGCGTGAGACGGCGACATCGTGCGCCCACTCGATGCTGCCCCGGTCCCTCCGGAAGGAAATCTGAAAAGACGCGGATCCAGTACACGGGGATGCCAAACACCTCTCCGGGACCCAGCAACCTGGCGTGTCCGGCCTCGAGCGCCTCGGGATAGCCCTCCGCGAGCAGGCCGAATGTTTGGGCGAGGAAGCGCGGAACCTCTCCGGGCGGCCAGAGCTCCTCTCCCTGCTTGACGCCGCCGAAGCGGGACACGGAGTGCAGTCCGCGATCCGCGTCGTACCAGACCTCGCGCTCGCCGTTGAACCGCGTGCGCTCACCTGTCCTGAGGTCGATGACGTCCCCTCCCCACCCCTCGCGGATGACCGCGTGCAAGACCGGGCCCTCCCCGACGGCCGCGAGGGCGCGATCGAGTACTCCGGTGCTTTCGCCCGTCTTCCAGGGCGCAACGGCAATGACGGCGGCCACACCGAGCACGGCAGCGACGATTGCCAACCGCGGCGCAGCCCAGCGGGCGCGCGACGGGCGCGCGTCCTGAAGGACGCCGTCCCAGTCCGGGAGCCGCTCCGTGTCCGGCGTCAGTCGCTCGAGTGTCTGCTTCATGTCCATTGATCTGCCTCCCTGAGTGAGCTGCGAAGCGCCGCATGAGCGGCGTTGAGAGTGGCGCCGACGGTTCCCGAAGTGACGCCGAGCGTGCCGGCGATCGCCTCGTAGTCGAGGTCGGCGTAGTACCGGAGGAAGAGGGTGAGCCTCTGACGCTCGGGTAGAGCCGCCACCGCGGCCCGCACGGGGTCGCCGCTGCCGTTCTCACTGTGCGAGACCGGCTCGGCCTCGAGCTGCTCGGGCTGCGGCACCCGTTTCTTCGCCGCGTTGACGACCATGCGCCAGACCCAGGCCTCGAGCGGCCCCTCGCCGCGGAACGAGCCTCGGTGCCGAACCGCCTGAACGAACGCGTCGTGAACGGCATCGGCGCCGAGGCCCTCCTCGCCCGTGACGGCCGTCGCCACCCGCACGAAAGCGCCGAAGCGGGCCCGGTAGATCCCCTCCAGGTCGGCGAGCGAAGCTCCGCGGCTAATCCTCATCCAGTCCATTGATCCCGGGAGACGCGAGGAATCTTTAGTGGAGTACGCTTTTTGCGCAATGGCGCGCGAGTATCCGACCGTCCTCGACCTCGTCGGCGACACTCCGCTCGTCCGCCTCCAGCGGCTGGTTCCCGAGGACGCGGGCACCGTCGTCGCCAAGCTCGAGTACCTCAATCCCGGCGGCTCCATGAAGGACCGGATCGGGATCACGATGATCGAGGCCGCCGAGCGCGAGGGCAAGCTGAAGCCGGGCGGCACGATCGTCGAGCCGACCTCCGGCAACACCGGCACCGGCCTCGCGATCGCCGCCGCGCTCAAGGGCTACCGCTGCATCTTCGTCATGCCCGACAAGATGAGCCAGCGAGAAGATCTCGCTGCTTCGCGCCTACGGGGCCGAGGTCGTCGTCTGCCCGTACGCGGTCGCGCCCGAGTCGCCGGAGAGCTACTACTCGGTGTCCGACCGGCTCGCCGAGGAGATCCCGGGTGCGTACAAGCCCGACCAGTACACGAACGAGTTCAACCCGCAGGCGCACTACGAGACCACCGGGCCGGAGATCTGGGAGCAGACCGGGCGGCGAGATCGACGCGCTCGTCATCGCCGTCGGCACGGGCGGGACGATCTCCGGCACTGCGCGCTACCTCAAGGAGCAGAACCCCGAGCGTGCTCATCGTCGGTGCCGACCCCGAGGGCTCGATCTACACCTCCGGCGAAGACATGCACCCCTACCTCGTCGAGGGCGTGGGCGAGGACTTCTATCCCGAGACGTTCGACAAGTCGGTCGTCGACCAGTGGGTCACCGTGTCCGACAAGGACTCGTTTGTCACTGCGAGGCGAATGGCGCGCGAGGAGGGCCTGTTGATCGGCGGCTCCGGCGGCACGGCTGTCTGGGCGGCGATCGAGGTCGCGAAGCAGCTCGGGCCGGGCAAGACGGTCGTGACGCTGATCCCCGACGGCGGCCGCGCCTACCTGTCCAAGTTCTTCGACGACAACTACATGCTCGAGCTCGGCTTCCTCGAGCGTGATACGCCGTCACCGACGGTCGAGCAGGTGCTGAGCGCGAAGAGAACGGAGGAGCCCGACATTCCCGACCTCGTCACGATCCTCTCCAACCAGAAGGTCGGAGACGCGATCGACCTGATGCAGCGCTACTCGATCTCACAGCTGCCGGTGGTGCGGAACGGCGAGGTCGACTCGCTCGCCGACGTGATCGGCTCGCTGCATGACCGCGACTTGCTCGACCGCGTCTTCAAGAACCCGGACGCGCTGAACGAGGACGTCGCTGCGGCGATGCAGCCCCCGCTGGCCGCCGTCGACACCGACGAGAAGCTGGACGAGGTCTACTCGACGCTGACGGGCCGGACGAACGCCGTCGTCGTCGCGCGGGGCGGCAAGCCGATCGGCGTCCTGACGCGCACCGACCTGCTCGAGTACCTGGCGCACAACCGCGGAAACTCGACCGGGTAGTACTGAAGAAAACAGGCCTTCTCACTCGTCATATTGGTTGGATGGCGAAATCCGCCGACGACGAGGGTGCTCATCTCGCGGAGATCGAACGCGTCTATAGGAATCGCCTGCCCGAGTTTCGGCGGGTCGCTGCGGCGATCCTCGGCGACCGAGACGCGGCCCGCGATGCCGTCCAGGATGGGTTCGCCAGGGCCGTCAAGAAGCGGGCGTCGTTTCGTCGCGAAGGACCGCTCGAGGCCTGGATCTGGCGCATCGTCGTCAATTCGTCCCGCGAGCACGCGCGCCGACGATCAGGTATCTCGACGGAGGTCGCGCCCATCGAGCAAGCCGTCAACGGCTCGGGCTCCGCTGAGTTGGAGACTGACGCGCGCGTCCACGTTGCGCTCTCGCTGCTCTCCGAGCGACAGCGGCTCGTCCTCTTTCTTCGCTACTACGCCGACCTCGACTACCGGACAATCGCGGGAGCCCTCGACATCGCGCCCGGGACCGTCGGGGTCACGTTGAACACGGTGCACACGAAGCTCCGCCGCCTGCTGGAGGAGGTTCCGCAATGAAAGCGCCGACGCTGACCGAGGCTCTCGCCCGCCAGGTCGCGCCCTTCGAGGACGCCCCCCACGAGTGGGAGGACGTCTTGCAGCGGGCCGGATTGCCCCCTCGCCGACGGCTGCGGAGATCTCTGATCCTCGTCGGAGCGATCCTGACGGCGATCGTCGTCCTCGCTCCGCCGATCGGGCTCGCGGGCCGAGTCGTCGGGCTCTTCGAAGACAAGGGGAAGCCCGTCCCCGTCTCGAGCCTGACGGAGCTCGATCGCGAGATGCTCGTGGATTCCTTCTGTCGGCGAGTCGATCTCGTTACACCCCGAGGCGGGCGTCCTCGGACGCGCTGCCTCGACGGTGAGCCTTCGATCGAGGAGATCGCGCGGGCGAAGGGACGTCTGTACTGGAAGCTGACCTTTCCCGGCGGTCCGACGTGTCTGGCCTCGGGGTCGTCCCGGGGACGCGAAGACACCTTCGGTCGGGGGCGCAGCCACGTCGGAATGATCGGCTGCAGTCAAGGGATCGTCCCCTCACCGATGCGCCCGATCACGGTCGACGCTTCGCTGCAGCTCGAGCTTGGCGCAGCCCGCGCGACGCTCCTGGGCGCGTCCGGACTGGCTGGTGCCGGCGTCGAGCAGGTCGGCCTCGTCGAGCAAGACGGGGACGTTCACAAGGTTCCGGTGGAGGACCGCACCTACGACTTTGGGCGCCCGCCGAACCGCCCGTGGGTGGCGATCGCCGCCTTTGACGACTCCGACGCCGAGGTCTACCGCGAACCGCTCCACCTCCGGGGTCCGCGGGCGCTTCCTCGGACGAAGGCACCGCCTTCGCGACCGGTTCAGCTGCCCGCCCTTCCAAAATCGGCGCCGATCCAGCACGGCGAGACGGCGGACGCGACGATCGACGTCTTTCGCTCGGGCTTCGTCGCCGTGCGCTTCAAATCGACGACCGGCCGCGCGTATCGAGTCCTTCGTCCCGGGCCTGACTACCCTCGCCTTCCGATCACGTGCCTCGACGTCGCCTACGGCGCCGGCAGCTGGGAGACGCTCGGGCTCGGCGTCACCACTCCTTTCGGCCGCGACATGCGAGCGCTGCTGACGAGCCCCGGTGGAGGACCTCGTCCGCCGTTCGACCTCTGCATGCTGCGCGGGACGTACGGCCGACGCTGGAACGACTCGCGCGGGGTGCACGAGGCCGTCGAGGTCGCCTTCTCGCCCCTGGGGCGCCGATTCTTCGCCGAGCAGGCAGCCGCGCGCGATCTCGCGCTCTTCGTCCACTCGGCGGCCATGCGGCGAATCCGTGGCGCTATCCGCACGAGCGGGGTAAATCCCTCGGCAGCGTCGATCGCGCGGACGTTCCCGGCCCGGGTCGTCGCGCTCAATGGCCGACGTCAGGTGCTTCCAGTGGGACAGATCGGGATCTGGAGCGAAGGGCCCAGGATCATCGCCTCGACGCGAGCTTCAAACGGTCGGCGACTGTATGTCGAGTTGCGTTCCGGACGGATCGGACCGCACAATCTCCGGTCGCTGGCGTTGCCTTTCTAGGAGCGGCTACTCGGCATTCCGATGCCTACCTTTGCCATTCAATTCCTTCCCACGTAGCGAAACCCGAGCGGACGAATCTTCCCTGAAGCGATCAACTCGTGCTCCTCGTCCGCGTCGGCGCCGAGATGGCGCGAGAAGTACGGCCCGGGGCTGAAGTGCTGCTCGTGCAAAGCGGGCGTCGAGCGCGCCGCGGAGTCGTTCGAGGCCGTGGAGATCGTCATGCTCCGCTCGCCACTCGGCTGGGTCCAGGTCGTACTGCTTGGCCGTCTGCTCGTCGAGCAGGTCCCAGCCGAACTCGTCCAGGATCACCAAGCCCCCGGGCGCGAGCAGCCCGCGCAACTGATCGAGGACGGGGTCGAGATCGTGGACGTGGTGCAGGGAGAAGCTCGCGACCACCGCGTCGAACGGCCCGGGCTCGTCCAGCTCCTCGATCGTCGTCTGCCGGAATATCGGCCCTTCCGGGGCCTCGGGATCGACCGCGACCACGTCGTAGCCGGCCCCAGCCAGCGCGAGGGCCAGCTCGCCGCGGCCGCAGCCCACTTCGAGGACCCGTCGGGGAGGCGGCTGCAGCTGTGAGAGTACGAAGGCCGTGAAGCTCAACGGCACGCCGCTAGGGCAGTCTGCTCCTGATGTAGATCAGACCCCCATCTGCGCCGATCGTCGCCAGCAACCCCAGCGCGAGTTGAGCTCGGCTGACCACGCTCGCCACGAGCATGAAGGCGACCGCCGAGCCGATGACCGAGGCATGCAGCGCGAGCAGCACAACAGGTACCGAGGCGCGGCGAGCAACGAAAGCCGCCGCCAGAGCTGCGAATCCGACGGGGATGCTCGCAAGCCCGAGCACGATCATCGCATCCCACTGCCAGGCGTCGACGTCGTCGAACCACGGCGCCTCACTCGAGCATTCAAGCTCCGAACAGGCGAACTCGCCGCTGAGGGCCGCTATCACCCCGAGCAGGACCGTGCCAACCAGGTAACCCACAGCGAGCAGGCCCGCTAGAACACGCACAGTCCGGAAACGATATGAGTTCACCGCGTGGTGAGCATGGACAGCAGCTTGAAAGAGGCACGCCGCATCGCGGTGCGCGCACAACTCCTGGACGGGTCGGCGAACAACGTCCTCGACACGGTTCGCCGCCTCGGCTTCCTCCAGATCGACCCGATCTCGACGGTCGCGCCGCCGCAGTACCTCGTCCTTTGGAGCCGGCTCGGCCCGTACGACCGAGTCCAGCTCGACCGCCTGCTCTGGGAGGAGAAGAAGCTCTTTCAGTGGGACGCCTTCATCTACCCGATCGAAGACCTGCCTCTCCTCCAGGCAAGGATGCGCACGCCATGGGGCCCTCTGAAGCGAGACCAGTGGGCGAAGCAGTTCATGCAGAAGCAGGCGGGGCTCAAGCGGTACGTGCTTCGGGAGCTCGAGCGGCGCGGCCCGCTCCTGTCGAGGGAGCTCGAGCACCACGCCGCGCGCGCAAGCGAACGCTACGTCTGGTGGGGCACCCGCGCGCAGCTGACGTGGATGCTGGAGCTGCTCAACCTCCGGGGGCAGATCGCCGTGGCCGGCCGCCGGCAAGGCCAGCGGCTCTGGGACCTGGCGGAGCGCTGGTATCCGAAGACAGAGACAGTTCCGCTGCGCGAAGCGAAGCAGCTCCTGGAGGAGAAGCGCTTTCGAGCACTCGGCGTGAAGCTCGAGCGGGGCCGGCTCGTCGTGCATCCCGAGGCCCAGGACGGGCGCGTGGGCTCACGCGTCACGTTCCTCTCCCCTTTCGACCGCCTCGTCCACGACCGCGACCGCGCCGAGGCGCTCTGGGACTTCTTCTACCGGCTCGAGATGTACGTGCCGAAGGCGAAGCGCGTCCACGGCTACTACGTCCTACCGATCCTGCGCGGCGACCGGCTGATCGGGCGCATCGAGCCGATTTTCGACCGCAAGACTGGAGTTCTGCGGGTGAACGGCATCTTCGCCGAGCCCGGCGCGCCGGCGAGCGCTGGGCCAGGTATCGCCGGGGCGGTGCGAAGGCTGTCGAAATGGCTCGGTGCCGACGAGATCGTGTACTCCCGCCGGGTGCCTGCGATGTGGCGAGCCTCGTGCAACTAAGCCTCGCAGACGCGCGCCGCATGGCGATCGCCGCCCAGCTGCTACCAGCTCCGAAGGGCACGTCGATCGTAGATGTCGCAAAGCACATCGGGTACCTGCAGCTCGACCCGACCCGGGCCGTCGAGCGGAACCATCTGCTCGTTCTGTGGAGCCGGCTCGGAGCGTTCGAGCTCGACGAGCTGCAGCGGCTGCGCGACGAGCGTGCGCTCTACGAGTACTCCGCCGCGCTCGTCCCGACGGAGGACTATCGGCTCCATCAGGTCACGATGCGTCGTTTCCCCGCCTTCGAGGGCTCGGGGGACTGGAACGAGCAGATCAGACAGTGGCTCGCCGACAACTCGACCGCTCGGCGCAAGATCCTCGCCGAGTTGCGGCGCAAGGGACCACTCGGGTCACGCGACTTCGTCGATGTCCCCGTGCGCACCTGGGAGTCGACCGGCTGGACGAACGACCGCAACCTCTCGAGACTGCTCGAGCTCCTGTCCCTGCAGGGCAAGGTGCTCGTCTCAGGTCGCCAGGGCGGTCAGCGGCTCTGGGACCTGCCCGCCCGGGTCGTGCCTGAGCACGTCAGGACGAGCAAGCCGCTTTCGGTCCGAGAAGCCGTCCGACTGACCGCCGACCGCTCACTGCGCGGGCTCGGGGTGGCGACGCCGCAAGAGGTGCGCCTCGAGCCGTTCGTGGGCGGCCCCTACCCCGGGATCCGAGAAGCTGCGGAGCAAATTGGCCGAGTCGCGGAGGTCAAGGGCCTCGGGCGGCGGCTGGTCCACCCGGAGGCCCAGCCGCGCCGTTCGAGCTCGACGATCCTTCTCTCCCCCTTCGACCCGCTGATCCGGAACCGCGAGCGCACAGAGGCGCTCTTCGGCTTCCGCTTCCGACTCGAGATCTACGTGCCGAAGGACAAGCGCGAGTTCGGGTTCTTCGTGCTGCCGATTCTGCATCGAGATCAGCTGATCGGCCGCGTGGACTCGACCATGGACCGCAAGGCAGCATCTATCGCGTGAACGCCGCGTTCGCCGAGGAAGGCGCACCGGAGAGCGCCGGCCCGGCCGTGGCGAAGGCGATCGGCAGGCTCGGCAAGTGGCTCGGTGCTGGGGAGATCGACTACTCGAAGCGCGTACCCGCCCTCTGGCGAGAGAGCCTCCGCAACTAGAATCGGCGAGATGGATTTCGAGACGCGCGCGATTCACGAAGGACAGGAGCCGGATCCGGCAACCGGCGCGGTCACCGTGCCGATCTACCAGACCTCGACGTTCGCCCAGGAGGCGGTCGGGCAGAACAAGGGTTACGACTACGCGCGCAGCGCAAACCCCACGCGCACGGCCCTGCAGATCTGCCTGGCTTCGCTCGAAAGCGCAGAGCACGGCGTCGCGTTCGCCTCGGGGATGGCCGCGGTCACGACCGTCCTGCACCTCGTGCACCCGAGCGAGCGCATCGTCTCGGTGAACGACGTCTACGGCGGCGTCTACCGGCTGCTTTCGCAGGTCTACGAGCCGAAGGGCTACGACGTCACGTTCCTGTCGTCCGATCAGATCAACGCCGGGCTCGGCGAGCACCTCGACGAGAAGACGCGGATCGTCTGGCTCGAGTCGCCGACGAACCCGCTCCTGAACCTGATCGACATCGAGGCCGCAGCCAAGGCCGCGCACGAGGTCGGCGCGATCGTGGTCGTCGACAACACGTTCGCTTCGCCCTACCTCCAGCGACCGCTCGAGCTCGGGCGCCGACATCGTCCTGCACTCGACGACGAAGTACATCGGCGGCCACTCCGATCTGATCGGCGGCTTCGTGGCCACGAACGACCCGACGATCGCCGAGCGCCTGTACTTCCTGCAGAAGTCGCTGGGCGCCGTGCCGGGACCATTCGACTCGTGGCTCGCGTTGCGCGGCCTGAAGACGCTGGCCCTGCGCATGGAGCGGCATTCCCAGAACGCGCGGCGGGTTGCGGAGTATCTCGAGTCGCATCAGTCGGTCGAGAAGGTGTTCTACCCCGGGCTGCCGAGTCACCCGGGGCACGAGATCGCGAAGCGCCAGATGAAGGACTTCGGCGGCATGATCTCGTTCCTCGCCGGCTCCGAGGAGGAAGCCGTCGAGCTCGTTGGGCGCACGAAGATCTGGACGCTGGCCGAGTCGCTCGGCGGCGTCGAGAGCCTGATCGAGCACCCGGCGCAGATGACGCACGCGTCGACGGCGGACTCGCCGTTCCCCGTCCCGAAGAACCTCATACGGCTCTCGGTCGGCATCGAGTCGGTTGACGATCTGATCGCCGATCTCGAGGCCGCGCTCGTCCGCTCGGCAGCAACCGCCGGCGCGTAGGAACCTTTTCTCCTGCCCCGGTGTAGGAGGGGCAGAATGAAACGCCTGCTCGTTCTGCTTGCGATCGCCAGTCTCGCCTTGCCGGCGACGGCTCTCGCGAAAGGTCCCGCCAGTGCCACGATCGACGGACCGGGCACGGACGGCGGCGTCAACGTGCCAGGCGCGGGCGAGAACGTCGGAACTCCGCTAGGAGATCTCACGCACTACGCCGGCTTCTTCCCCGCTGTGCTCGGCCAAACGCCGAACCCGATGAGCGGGGACCGCCCGAAAGGCGACCTGGGGCCGAAGTACACGATCACCTACTCGTTGCCGATGGGCGAGAAAGCACTGGAGATCCGGCAGGACATGTACCCGTATGCGAACCCGCCGGTGACGTACACCAAGCCCGGACAGAAGATTTACGAGGACACGGTGACGCGTGGTGGCTGGTACACCACGGGGATCCCCGTCCTCAGGGTGAGGCTCATCCAGGCGGGCCTCCTGCCGGCGAAGCCTCCGAGCAGCGTCTCGTCTGACGACGACGGCGGGCTCGTCTCGTCCGGCGCCGTGCTCGCTCTCATCCCTGCGATGGCACTGCTGCTCCTCGCCACCGCCTTTCTCCTTCGCCGCCGCCCGCGGACGGCTGTGTGACCCGCAACGAAAGGAACTGAGATGAAGCGCATCCTGATCTTGCTCGCAGTCGCAGCCCTGGCGCTGCCGACGGCCGCGCTCGGGAAGGGCCCGTCGGCAGCCTCGATCGACGGGCCCGGCACGGGGGGCGGCATCAGCATCTCCGGGGACGGGGAATCTCCCGGCACCCAGCTCGGCAACCTCTCGATGCAGGCGGGCCTCCCGGACGCCTTGTTCCCGACGCAGCCGAACCCGATGCACCCGAACCGGCCCCAGGGCGAGCTCGGCTCCAGGTACACGATCACCTGGACTCTGCCCGGCCCGTCCGGCAAAGACGATCGCATCAAGCAGGACGTCTACCCGTATGCGGACCCGCCCGTCACGTACGTCGAGCCTGGACTGAAGTTCTTCGACGACATGCAGACGCGTGGCGGCTGGTACGTCGCGAGCCCGGCACTCAAGAAGACTCTCGTGGACGCAGGACTTCCGAGCACAGCGCCCAGCGCCTCTTCGTCCGACGACAGCTTCGTGTCGACCGGGTTGGTGAGCTTGCTCGCAGCGGCCTTGTTGATCATGGCGGCGACGGCTCTCGTAGTGCGCCGCCGCACACGGCCCGCCGCGGCGGCCTGACGGCTACATAGGATCGGGGGCGTGGGTCAGCCCGCGCCTCTCGACCTCCACCACCAGGGCGCCGAGCGCGTCATCGGCGTCTACCTGGTGGAGACGGCGGACGGGCCCGCGCTGTTCGACTGCGGGCCGACATCCTGTGTGCCGGCGCTGAAGGACCGTCTCGCCGAGCAGGGGCTGGCCCTCACCGACCTGCGCCACCTGCTCCTGTCGCACATTCATCTCGACCATGCGGGTGCCGCGGGGGTGCTCGTCCGTGAGCATCCCGATCTGCAGGTGCACGTGTCGGAGATCGGAGCGCCGCACCTGATCGACCCCGCGCGCCTCGAGCGGAGCGCGCGGCGCCTCTACGGCGACACGTTCGACACGCTCTGGGGCGAGCTGGCGCCCGTTCCGGAGCAGAACGTCAACGTCGTGGGGCAGCGCGTGGTCGGGCTCGACTGCTTTCCCACTCCTGGCCATGCGTCGCACCACGTCAGCTATGTCGACGGCGCGGGAACGCTCTACGCGGGCGACGCAGCCGGTGTGCGAATCGTTCCCGGGCGCTACGTCTTCCCCCGACTCCGCCGCCGGACATCGACCTCGAGGCCTGGGAGCGAACGATCGACGAGATCGAGCGCCACGCGGCCGAGCGGCTCGCGCTGATCCACTTCGGCGTCGTGGAGAGCCCACGCGACCACCTGCGCCGCCTACGGCGAGAGCTGCGGATCTGGGCGCAACGGGTCCGCCAGGGGATGAGCGAGGAAGAGTTCACGGACGCCGCGCGCGCCGACATCCTCGAGGCGGACGGCGACGAGAGCGTCCCGTACTACGAGCGAGCCGCGCCGTTCTGGCAGTCGTACGCCGGCCTCAAGCGCTACTGGGACAAGCAGCTAGAGCCCGTGTCGAGCTAGGCTCGCCCGCGTGCCGCCGACCCCGGTTCCCGCGCACGTCGACGAGTTCTTGCGGAAGCCGAACCCTGCGGTCGTCGGCTCTCTCAGGCCGGACGGATCGCCACACACCGTGCCGACCTGGTACGACTGGGAGGACGGTCTCGTCCTGCTCAACATGGACGAGAGCCGCCTCCGTCTCGGCTTCATGCGCCGGGACGCCCGCGTTTCGCTGACCGTCCTCGACGACGAGAGCTGGTACAGCCACGTGAGCCTGCTCGGGCGGGTCGTGAGAATCGAAGACGACCCGGAGCTCGCCGACATCGACCGGCTCGCCCTCCGCTACACCGGGAAGCCCTTCGGAACGCGTGAACACAAGCGCGTCAGTGCCTGGATGGAGCCCGAGCGCTGGCACGAGTGGCTCGACTGAGCAGTCGGGCCTAGCCGCGGCGCGTGAAACGGTAGACGCGGCCGGAGAGCGTCCCTGCATAGAGCTCGCCCCGCGCGTCCTCGCCGAATGTCGTGAGGCCGCGCACCCGGACCGGCTCGAGGCGAAGTGCCGAAGCGCGGCCCGCCCGGATCACGACGCTCCAGATCCGGCCGGAGCAATAGTCCCCGAAGACGTAGCGGCCCCGAAGCCGCCGCACGGAGCCTCGATAGACGAAGCCGCCTGTGAGCGAGCAGTTGCCGCGAGCATGGCCGTACGTGAGCGCCGGCCAAACGAGCGGCCCGGTCGGATTGAGCACCACGTCGGTCTGACGCCGACGGCTCCGCCCCTCGTACACGCTCCATCCGAAGTTGACAGGACGAGGACCGGCAGCCGGCAAGACATCGATCTCCTCGAGGAGGTTGAAGCCGACGTCGCCGATGATCAGGTCGCCGCTCGACGGCTGGAACGAGAAACGCCACGGGTTACGGAGTCCATAGGCGACGATCTCCGGACGTGGGGCCGGCGATCCCACGTCGAGCGCGAACACCTTGCCGAGCAGCGTGCCGAGATTCTGGGAGTTGCCGTGCGGGTCCGGAGTCTGCCGCGGCTGGTCGAGTAGGTAGCCGCCGTCGCCGGCTCCTGCGTACAACCGTCCGTCGGGCCCGAACTGGAGCTGGCCGCCGTTGTGGTACGGGCTGTCGGGGTGCTCGGCTGTGAGGAGCACACGCGCTGTCGCCGGATCCGCGCGCAGAGCGGTCCCCGCGTATTCGACGATATTCAGCTCACCCTGGTCTCGGCCCGTATAGAAGACGTACACCCGCCGGGTGCTCGCAAAGTCTGGGTGGAAAACCAGGCCGAGGAGGCCCTGCTCCCCGGTCAGAGACGTCTTGCTTCGAATGTCGAGGAACGGCGTGCGCAGCAACTTGCCGCGCTCGAGCACACGAACGAGCCCGCGACGCTGAATCACGTAGAGACGGCTCGCGTCGGCGGGAACCGCCGTCACACCGGTCACGCCCGGCAGCGATCTCGAGACGAGCGCAAGACGGTAGCCGCCTTGCGGCGTGACGGCGCTGTCCGCGTTGATGGAAACGGCGACAGCGATCGTCGCGACGAGCACCAGAACCTTCACTGCAGCTATATAAGCCGCACGGGACTATCCGGTTCCAGCGCGCGCGATCGCCTCGCGGTAGGCGCGCACATAGTCCTCGACCATGCGTTCCGGCGCGAAGCGCTCCTCGACGTACCGGCGGCACTCCATCGGGTCGAGGGCGTCTGCAGCTTCGAGCGCCGCCCCCATCTTCCGGTAGCTGTCGACGATGATGCCGCTGACCCCGTCTTCGATCACCTCGGGCACCGCGCCGTGTCGGGTCGCGATCACCGGCGTCCCACACGCCATCGACTCGATCATCACCAGGCCGAACGGCTCCTCCCACTCGATCGGGAACAGCGTCGCCCGCGCGTCCTGCAGGAGCTCGACCTTCTCCCCGTGCGGCACCTCGCCCAGGTACTCGACGCCGTGGCCGATGTGCGGCTCGACGAATTCCGCGAAGTACTGCCGCTCCTTCAGCTCGGCCCGCTTGCCGGCCATCTTCAGCGGGATGCCGAGCTCCATCGCGACCGCAATCGCACGGTGTGCGCCCTTGTCCGGGCTCATCCGCCCGAGGAAGAGCAGGTACTCACCGGGGTGCGGCTTGCAGGGGTAGATGGAGAGGTCGATCGCGTTCGGGATCGTCGCCGCCCACGGCAGATCCGGCATCGGGCGCCGCTGGTTCTCGGAGATCGAGATCAGCCCGACGTCGGGTGCCACCTTGGCGATGCGGCCGTAGACCTCCTGCGGCTCGCGGATGTCGAGCGGCCCATGGACGGTATGGAGAACTGGAGTGTCGACGAGCCCGCCGAGGGCGGCGCCGAGCATCCCCGTGTGGTCGTTGATCACGTCGAACTCGTCAGCCCGGTCGTAGCAAGCGAGCACGTGCCGTAGATCCGGCATCGTTCGCCCGATGAGCTCGCTCGGAGCCGTCGGGTACACCGACGAGAGCTTCCCCTTCGTCAGCGAGTCGCCCGAGGCGAAGAGCGTGATGTCGTGCCCGGCCTCGGCGAGCCCGTCCGCGAGCAGCGAGACGACGAGCTCGATGCCCCCGTAACCGGTCGGCGGGACCGCGAACCAGACCGGCGAGAGAACGGCAACGCGCAGCGGGTCAGCCACGTTCCTCCACCTTTACGAGCGCGTCGTCGATACGCACGTCCCAGACCCGATCGAAAGCTCTGATCCCGGAGAGCTTCAGCGTACCCGCCCACGATGGAAGCTCGAGCGGGAAGACCGACCGCAACTGGTGCTGACGGCGATCCGGCTGAAGCCCGAGCAGGTGCTGGAGCAGGAGCACGGGCGTGCCCGCCGCCCATGCCTGCGGCCGGGCCGCCGTGGGATACGCGATCGGGAACGGCGTCTCCGCCCGTGGAAGCCCTGCGAAGACCTCCGGGAGCTGGTGGTCGAAGTGCCCGGACGCGTTCAGCATGCGCCTGCAGATCCTGTGTGCCTCCTGCCAGCGCGCGTAGCGCGCGAGGCCCCAGGCGATCAGCGAATTGTCATGCGGCCAGACGGTGCCGTTGTGGTACGAGAGCGGGTTGTAACCGGCGTCGGCGGTGGACATGGTGCGCACTCCCCAGCCCGACCACAGGTCCGGCCCCATCAGCGCATCGACGACCTGGTCGACCCGGTCGGGCGTGACGATTCCGGTCCACAGCAGGTGCCCGATGTTCGAGCAGAGTGAGTCGACCTGCCGTTTCTCGCCGTCGAGCGCGAGCACGAAGTAGCCGCCGCGGCCCTCGTTCCAGAAGGCCTCGTTGAACCTGGCCCGCAGCTCCTCGGCCTCGCGGTCGAGCCGCTCCGAGAGCTCACGGTCGCGCCATACCTCTCGCGCAAGCTCCGCCATGCGCCGCTTCGCGTCGTAGACGTAGCCCTGCGCCTCGACCGGCGCGATCGGCGACTCCGCAATGCGGCCGTCGGCGAAGCGCTGCGAGTCCCACGAGTCCTTCCACGACTGGTTGTCGAGCCCGGTCCCGCTGCGCTTCCGGTATTCGATGAACCCGTCCCCGTCGACGTCGCCGTACTCGTCGATCCAGGCGAGAGCGCGCATCGCCGGCTCCCGGAAGTGCCGGACGAGCGCCGCATCGTCCGTCCAGCGCCACACCTCGGAGAGCAGGATCAGGTAGAGCGGCGTGGCATCGATCGTCCCGTAGTAGGTCTCGAACCAGTGCTTCGCAGCTTTGCCGCGCCGCACCTCGTGGACGATCTTGCCCGGCTCCGCGTCGATCCCGGGGTTGTCCTCGGTGGCCTGCAGCTCGGCCAGAACCTCGAGTGCGCTCCGCGCCAGCTCGGGGCCGAACATCAACGTCTGCAGGCACGTGATGATCGTGTCGCGACCGAAGACGGTCATGAACCAGGGCATGCCCGCCGCGGGCAGATTGCCTAGCCCCTGGCCGCCGTGGATGCGCAGCGACGCGAGATCGGCGACCGAGCGCGTGAACGAGTGAGAAAGGTCGTCCCACGACGCTCGGAGCTGGGGCACCCGGAGCTGCCACGCGGAGAGCGAGGCCTCGACGCGTTCCCGCTCCTCGCCGAACCGCCGCTTGGCGACACGCGGCATGACCACTTCCCCGTCGAGGCTCGGGACGACCTCGACGTTCACATCCCAGGCGGCACGCGGCTCGAGCTCGATCCAGTAGCGGATCTTTCCCGCCTCCTCGGTGTGGCCCGCCTGCGACAGGATCACCTGCGTCTTCGCGTCCCCGGCGTCGTCTTCGATCACGAACTGGTTCTCGGCTTGCTCGAAGCGCACTTCGGCGCGGAGGGGGCAGCTGCGCGCGGGACGGGTCGCCGAGGGCGAAGTCGTGGTTCTTGACCGTGAAGATGTCTGCGAAATCGTTGGCGAACTCGAGCGCGAGCTCGAACCCGATGGGCTCCATGGAGTGGTTGTGGAGGATCAGCCGGTCCTGCATCCCTTCCCCGACGAAGCGGTGTCGCGCGATCGAAATCGAGTCCTGCTCCAGCTCCCCGGCCGGCGGGTTCCGTAGGAAGAAGGCTGCCGAGTAGTACTCGACCTTCCCGGCCGAGAGGAGCAGCGGGCGCTCTCCGTTCACGGTCATGGCGAGCAGAGAGAGGAAGCGCGTGTCGTGGGCGAAGAGCCCGCTCGTCGGCCAGCTGAAGTCGCCGTTCGCATCGCAGATGCAGAAGTTCGAGCCTTCAAGGATCGTGATCGCCATCAGGCTTCGTCGCGCAGGATGCGAGTGGGGCTGGACTGTCTGAGCGCCTTGATGACGATCTCGTCCACGTTTACGTGCAGCGGCCGCGTGAGCGCAAAGACGACGCACTCGGCGATGTCGTCCGGGGTCAGCGGCTCGACTCCTTCGTAGGGCTTCTTCGCTTCCTCGCGGTCGCCGCGGAAGCGAACGATGGAGAACTCCGACTCGACGAGCCCCGGATCGACGAGCGTCAGCCGGATCGGCCGGCCGAGCAGGTCCTCCCGGAGCGCGTACGTGAAGCCGCGCACCGCGAACTTGGACGCGACGTAGACCGCCGCGTTCTCGTAGGCCTGGCGGCCCGCGATCGAGCCCACGTTGACGATGTGCCCGCCGTCGCGGAGCTGGTGAAGGCAGAGGCGGGTCATGCGCATCAGTCCAAGGACGTTCGTCTCGACGACCGTGGCCTCGTCTTCTTCGCTCGACTCGTCGAAAGGATCCCGGCCGAGCCCTAGTCCCGCGTTGTTGACCAAGATGTCGAGGCCGCCGAGTTCTTTCAACGCGCGTGAGACGAACTGCAGGGACGACGTCTCGCTGCGCACGTCCAGCTCGAGTGCGACATCGGCATCCAGCCGCTCGGTGCGCCTGGCACCGGCGGCGACCTTGGCGCCCGCGCCGCTCAGCGCGCGCGCAATCGCCGCGCCGATCCCGCTCGAGGCGCCGGTGACGATCGCGCTCTTACCTTCAAGCGGAGCCAACGCGCGGAGATTATCCAGGTGGACAGGCGGGTAGGTGTCTGTCCGTGAGATGGAGACGAGGTACAGGCGGGGGCCAGGTCGAGGATCGGCGCGGTGCGTCGCCCGTCGCAATGGGCGGAGGAGTCGGCGGAATCGGGCTCGTCGTGCTGCTCCTCTTCTATCTCCTCGGGGGCG
Organism: uncultured Actinomycetes bacterium; assembly: GCA_963771725.1. Classification (GTDB taxonomy): domain Bacteria; phylum Actinomycetota; class Thermoleophilia; order Gaiellales; family Gaiellaceae; genus VAXT01. The sequence goes on from CAVYUO010000005.1 coordinate 238,261, forward strand.
GTGGCGACGGCGGTGGTGGTGGCCCACTCGAAGGCCTACCGGAGCTTCCGGCCGCTCAAGGCCAGACCGGCCCCGACCCGGACGCGCAGCTCAAGGACTTCGTCTCGTTCGTCGTCCAGGACGTGCAGGGCTCGTGGACGACCGCCTTCGCCAACTCGAACAAGCCGTACGAGCCGACGAAGCTCGTGCTCTTCGAGGGGGCTACACGGACCGGCTGCGGCGTCGGCTCCTCGCAGACGGGACCGTTCTACTGCCCGCTCGACCGCAAGGTCTATCTCGATCTCGGGTTCTTCCGCGACCTCCGCTCTCGGTTCGCTGCGCCCGGCGACTTCGCTCAGGCCTATGTGATCGCGCACGAGTTCGGGCACCACGTGCAGAACCTGCTCGGCGTCATGGACGACGTCCAGCGCAAGCAGTCTGCGGGCTCGGCAGACGCCAACGAGCTCTCGATCCGGCTCGAGCTGCAAGCCGACTGCCTCGCGGGCGTCTGGGCCCACTCGGCCTACGAGGAGGAGTTGCTCGAAAGCGGCGACCTGGAGGAGGGCCTCGCGGCCGCTGCCGCGGTCGGCGACGACCGCCTCCAGGAGCAAGCGACGGGTCGAATCGACCGAGAAAGCTGGACGCACGGTTCGTCGGAGCAACGGACGACCTGGTTCAGAAAGGGCTTCGACAACGGCGATCCGAGCGCCTGCGACACGTTTTCAGGAGACGTCTAGCGAACGATGCGCCGGGCGCCGATTAGTCGGTCCCCGTAGTTCGAGCTGCCGAGCTTGACGATCTCGACGAGCTGGCCGGAGGACGGCGCGTGCACCATGCGCCCGTGCCCGATGTACATGCCGACATGGCCGAGCCCGTAGAAGAACAGGAGGTCGCCCGCCTTCAACCGGGAGCGGCCGATGTTCCGTCCCAGGTCGTAGAGCGCGTACGAGCTGTGGGGGAGCTCGACGCCGAGCTTGCCGTAGGCCCAGTAGACGAGCCCTGAGCAGTCGAACCCGCTCGCGGGGGAAGCGCCTCCCCATCGATACGGCACCCCGACTGCTTTGACCGCGATCTTCGCAGCACGTGAGCCCAGAGTCGGCTTCACAACGGCACGCTTCGGAGCGCGGCGCGTCGGCTTTGGCTGCGGACCTCTCGACGCTGGACGGTCGACCGGGCGGGATCCGGCATCTGCGTTCGTCACCCCCGAGTACGCGACCGCGAAGACTGCGGCGCACGCGAAGACCAGCGCGGCAATTGCGCACGCCAGCAGTTGGCTGCGGAGACGGGAAGGCATAGGAGAGAACGGTCAGCGGGCTGCGGAACGAAGAGACGGCACAACCCTGGCCTGTTCGTAAGTGTCGGATGCTAGCCGGAAAACATGAGCGGTCGACCCTCAGAAGGGTCGATTCCTTGTGCTGATCCGCGCTAGCAGTCCGACGGATTTACCGCGTGATCGTCACCGGCGTGCCGGGGCCGATACGCGCTACCAGCCACCGCATCGCACCGTTGCCCAGGCGCACGCAGCCATGGGAGACCGCCGTCCCAAGCGTGCCACCGACGTTGCTCAGACCGTGGAGCGCAATTTGGCCCGGGCCGCCGGCGAACTCTTGCAGCACGTTCGATCGGCCGCTCAAGGCAAGCGCAAAAGGCGCACCTGGCGCACTGCGCGGCATCTGGATCGATTCCTCGACGAAGAACGCGCCTGCCGGAGTCGGTGTCGAAACGTGGCCCACGATGGCGCTGAAGACCCGAGCTCGGCGGCCCCGCTCGTACACGGTGACCCGCCGGGAAGACGTGCTGACAACGAGGTGCCATTTCGTCCGCCAAGCAACCGTCCCTCGCCGGCTGATCCAACCCGTTCGTCCGTTCGGGCGCCCGGGGAGCCTGACCTGTAGCCACCGGAGCCCGTCGCGGCTGGTCCGGTGCCCGAGCACGGGAAGCACGGTTCGCTCCTCGGTAATCGGCCGTCGCGACGACACCAGCGCGAGTCGCGCCGCACCCTTGGAGGGCTTCGAGAACACCTTGTGCGAAAAGCGCAGAGCCGCCAACTCCTGGCTTGGCTTCACGGCCGTCGGCCGGAGGGCCGTCGCCGGCGCTCCTCCGGTCCACGTCGCAGAGAGCATCACGATCGCCGCAAGGAGAGTGATGCGAAGTTAGTGATCCGGCCGGCGATGTTCAACCGGTTAGACCAAACGTGTTCACGGGCGGCCTCGGCCTCGGCCTCGGCGGGGTCGGCGGCACCGCCGGCGTCACCCTCGGAGGCAGCGGCGTCCCGTTGGGTGCAACGATGGTCTGCTGCCAGTCGGAACGCTGCTGCGACCCCTCGGTCCCGCCGGGTCCACTACCACCGCCACCGGGCGTCGGCGACGGCGTCACGCAGGTCGGCTTGTTGATGGTGTCGTGAATGAAGGTCACGTCGGCGTTACGAGCCAGGACCCTTCCTTCAACGGTGATGTTCTCGGTCAGCGTGATCTGCGTCAGGGCGAGAATCGTCCCGATGAACGTGAAGTTCGTGTTCCTCAGGAACGCCGAGTTGACCTTCCAGAAGACGTTGCACGGCTGAGCGCCGTTCGTGTAGACGATCGAGGACGTCGACTCGACGATCAGGTTTCCGGAGCTTGCAGCCTGGAAGATGAAGACCGAGCTCGAGTCGCCGTTCCCGTCGAGTGTCAGCGGGAGCGGATCGTCGATCAGGATGCCCCCGGTGGAGTTGTAGACACCCGGAAGGAGCGTGTCGCCACCCAGATTCGCACCGGTGATCGACTGGGTCGGTGCCTGCGCCTCGGCGAAGTTGTAGGCGGTAAGGAGGCTGGCCTGTGCATTCGCCAGCTCAGGGGTTCCGGGACCGTAGGCGCCGAACCCGGGATGGGTCACGCCGGCATCGATCGAGGTCGACGAACCGATGTCGCCGTGCACCACAGTGGGGGCGCCGGCGTTGGTCATGGCGGCGAACGAAAGGGCGCCGAACGAATCGGCGTTTCCGAGGATGACAGTGGGCTGCGCCGATAGAGCGCTGCCGGCGAACGAGAGCGTCGCCAGGATCGCGAGCAGGAACAGCCCGATGGCCGGCGGCGCGGCGAAGCGCGAGCGTGTTGCCCGCTTGTGCTTGAAAAGCTTCATTGGAACCTTCCCTCTGCGTGCGGTTAACGCCGACAGGACGTGCGGTCGACGACCTTCTCCGTCCTGCGTTGCTCGGGCGGATCGTTCGCAGAGCTCCTAATTTTTGTGGCTCCCCGAGGGCAGAAGTCGAACTTGCGGGACTCCGGCCTACCTATGGGGTCGGCATCCCACGGTGCCCATACGCATCGGCATCCCTCGATCGAGGGATAGGACCGTGGCTAGCAGTGGGCCGGACAGGGATCGAACCTGTGACCTTGGGATTAAAAGTCCCCTGCTCTACCAACTGAGCTACCGGCCCGCGTTTCGAGTGTATCGCCGCCCTTCGCGGATACACTGGTCGCGCCAGGCCCCCATCGACTAGCGGTCCAGGTCACGGCCCTTTCAAGGCCGTAGCGCGGGTTCGAATCCCGCTGGGGGCATGGGCGGTTAGCTCAGCTGGGAGAGCACCTGCCTTACAAGCAGGGGGTCGGCGGTTCGAGCCCGTCACCGCCCATTCAACGATCTGTACGGCGGACGAAATGCCTTGACGGCAACCTCGGTCTCGAACAAGGTGAGAGAGGGCCTAACACACGGCCCGAAAGGACTCATCTGGGGCTATGAGAATCCGAGTTAGCGATCCCGGCCTGATCAACGATCTCGTCGATTACCTGCGGCGTGAGAATTGCGACGTAGTCCAGACGAGCACGAACGTGGTCGCAGTCTCGCTCCTGCACGCGCTTCCGTACGACGCAGCACGGTTCGAGCTCGACTTCCGCCTCGCCGACTGGCGGCTCAGACGGCCGGGCACAACGGCGACCGTTATCGACTAGGGGTGCACAAGACGACGCGCCCGACCGCCGGCGATCGGGCGCGGCCGCCTCGGACTCGAGTCGAGAACGGTGGGGGCTGAGGATCTTCTGGGCGACCTCCACGCGGAGGAAGGACCGAACGTTCTCGATCTGGTTGACGATCGTGGCCACCGAAGAGCCGGCGAACAGGAGTCCCACGGCAACGTTGTCCAGGCTCAGGACGAGCGAGCCGGAGTCCCCGCCGGCCGAGATGTTGGTCGTGACGATCTGATCGAGGAACCGAGCGACCCGGCCGCCGCCGTAGCCGACGTCGATCGTGGCGTTGATCGCGGTGATTCTGCCCGTCGTGTAACTCGTCGTTCGCCCTGTCTTCTGGACGATCGAGCCCACCGCGACATTCGCCTTGCGCCGCCAGCCGCGGACGTACCCGATCCAATAGATCTCACGGTCGAGATCGTGGAACTGGCCCTGCGCGATCGCCGCGTCGACGACGTTGCTGTGCAGGTTGCGCGGGATCGGCGGCTCCAGCGTGATCGGCACGAACCGGGTCAGTGTTGCGATCCGGTCGGCAGGGTCGGTACCCCCGTCGTACGGGCCGGGCTGGAGAATCGGATCGCCGGGCTGCGCGGCGTTTGTGTTCGCGAGCACGTGGTTGTTCGAGAGGATGTAGGTCTGGGGCGGGCTCCCCATTCCGTGGGCCGGCGAGGATTGGTCGAGCCGCCGGGAAGGATGTCGTAGGCGCATGTGCCGATCGTGCCGGCGGTGATCCCGTAGTGGCCGACCGAGTAGCCGCCCTCGGCAGGTGCGCACGGCGGGCGAGCATGAGCGCCTCGGCGAACGCCGTGTACTCCTCCTCCTCGAGCGCCGGACCGGCATCGGTGCATAGTCGGTACCGTCCATGACCGGCCGAGCGTGCTGCCCGAGGCGCACGAGGTGGCGCCGTAGGAACTGCTCCGCGACCGGGTAGCCGATCTCGACGACGTCCGTCTTGACCGTCGGACTTCGCCGACACGAGGTCGTCCCCGTGAGCTCGGCCTTGTCCGATCTTGTGACTGACGAGAACGACGACGGCCGGCTCTCCGGTCGGCTCGCCGTCTGTCCACTTGACGCCGAGCCGACGCCGACGACGTTCGCCAGCGGCTGCTCCGGGTCCAGGAGCTGCGCGACGCGAGACGCTGAGCGCCCTCGATCTTCGCGGCGTCAGCAGCGTCGAGAATCCTTGTCTTCGCTGTTGCCATCTGGCGTACTTCCTTCCCTATCGTCTTCGGGGTCGCCGATCGCTTCGACATCTACCGCGTAGCCGTCGAGCGACGCCGGCACTCGCTCCTCGGGGGCGAGGTCAGTTTCCGGCACCTTCACGGTCACGAACACCTTGATCACGGGCTGCCCGCTGCGCTCCCCGATCCCGACTCCGGTCACGTTGGGCAGCACGAGCAAGTCCGCCTCGTGGCGGGTCTTCACCTCGGCGATCGCGTTGTTTCCCATGCGCCTCCCTTGGCAGCTGGCTGAGTCCGTTGCAGCCGCTCAGGCGGAGCTCGCGGCCGTCCGGTCAGCCGTGCAAACGAAACAAAGGGTGAGTGGAGCGCCCGGAGTTCTCGCTTCGAGGGCGGACACCGCCGCAGCAACGATCTCGAGCTCCCGAGGTTACTCAGGGTGCTCCCTTCGTTGCCTTTGCTCGATCCGATCCTCTACTACCTGCAGGGGGCAGTCAAGGCTGGCTGGTGTCCGCGGGATTTCCTGGAGCCTCCGCTACCCTGCGTCGGATGAGCGACAGACGCCTCGGCACACTCGCGTCGCTGCTCGGGCTCACGCTCCTCGTCTACGCGATGGTCGCGGTGCGGATCGTGTACACCGGCGGCTACGGCTGGGCGTGGCTGTACTGGAACCTGATCCTGGCCTGGATCCCGGCCCTGGTCGCACTGGGGGTGTACGACGCGTTTCGACGTGGAGCTTCGACTCTCACCGTGATCGGCGGCGGCGCCGTCTGGCTCCTCTTCTTTCCGAACGCACCGTACATCGTCACCGACCTCAAGCACCTGCGGACCTCGACGCCGCGCCGGTGTGGTTCGACGCCGTCCTCGCGTGCTCCGCCGCGTGGCCGGCCTGGCCCTCGGCTTCATCTCGCTCTACCTGATGCAGTCGGTCGTCCGACGCACGTTCGGCGCCCTCAACGCGTGGTTCTTCGCGCTCGCAGTCCTGGCGTTGAGCTCGTTCGGGATCTATCTCGGCCGTTTCCAGAGGTGGAACTCCTGGGATCTCGTCACACGCCCCAACGAGCTGCTCACCGACATCTGGACGCTTGCCGAGCCACGCACGGCTGCGGTCACGATCCTCTTCACAGCCTTCCTCGGTGCGACCTACCTCGTCTTCTACTCATTCGCCCGCTCGGGCGCGCTGGAGCCGTCAGAGCACTGAACGACGTCTTCAGTCGAGCTCGCGGTCCCAGTAGTCGACGTTGCTCTCGCGCCTCACCATGAGCTTGTCGTCGCCTCCGCCCGGCTGCGGCCACGCGCCGATCTTGTCGCTGTCGGGATAGACGGCCATGCTCGGCTCGACCTTGGTGGAGAACATGACGAGCCGCACTGTGTCCGCACCTTTGTTTGTCAGCTTGTGCGCACCATCCGGGCCGTTCGGAAAGGATGCGACGTCGCCCGGGCCGAGCTCCGTCTCGCCGCCGGGGTGCCGGACGGTCAGCTTTCCTGAGAGCACGAGCACCCACTCCTCGTTGCCGTACTCGTAGTGGTAGGGACAGTTGCTGTTCCCTTGTTCGAGCTCGTAGATCGTCGCGCCGAGCTTCTCTGAGCCGAGCAGTGGGCCCAGGCGGGCGTAACCCGCTTCGTACCCTTTCGGATCGTCGTCGTCGTGGGCCAGCTCGACGTCGTAGATGTTCACGGGCGCCACGTGGGCAACTTATCGCGCTTCGCCTAGACGGAGGCGACACCCGACCGCAGGCCGCCGAGCCGGTTTGCGATCACCGCGTCGGCCGCCTTGACGCTTTCTGCGTGGCCCGTGACGGCGCCGAGGAACTCGTCGCGCTCCAGCGCATACAGCTCGACATCGCCCTTGGCCGTGACCGTCGCCGTGCGCGGGACGTCGCGGAGGAGCGCGATCTCGCCGAAATAGTCGCCCTCGCCGAGCGTGGCCACCGGCTGGCCCTCCGACGTCACGTCGACCTCACCCTTGGCGATCACGTAGAAGCGGTCGCCGCTGTCTCCCTCGCGGATGATCTCGTCTCCGTCTGTCGCCGTGACACGCGATCAGGGCCGAGGCGAGCTGGTCGAGCGTGGCCGGCGGCAGCGGCCGGAAGAGGGCGAGGCTGCGGAGGAGAGCGAGCTCGGCCGGTGCGAGGGTGTCGCCGTCCACGGCCTGGAGTCGTCGCCAGAAGACGATTGCTAAGACGGGCAGCAGCGATCCCGAGGCGATCAGCGCGCCGCGAACGTCGAAGAGCTCGATCAGTAGCGGGGCGATGATCGCCCCGAGGCCGAGAGTCCCGACGAAGACGCTCTGCACGACACCGAACACCCGCGTCATCACCTCGTCGGGGACGGCGCGCTGCAGCAGCGTCAGGCCCGCAACGTCGACGAGCGTGACCCCGATGCCCACGATCCCGAGCAAGACCAGGGCCAGCGGCGGGTCCGGGAAGATCCCGATCAGCACGATCGGCAGCACCCCAGAGCACGAGGCCGACCGCGAAGTCTGACGCGAGCTTGTTCCGGCTCAGAAGCGCGAGTGCGGCGAAGCCACCGAGGAGGCCGCCGATCCCGACGGCCGAGTTCAGGAAGCCGATACCGGCCTCGCCCATGTCGAGCAGCTCCAGTGCCATGACGACGATGAGCACGTTCAGCGCGCCCGCGACGAGGGTCTGTGCCCCGTAGAGCCCGACGATCAGGCGCAGGCGCGAGTCGCGAGCGATGGTCGAGAACCCGGCGAAGCTCTCACGGAGGAGCCCGGTCTTCAGTGGTCGCGCGGGGGGCCTCGCGCTCCGGCCTCACGCCGCGCCAGCAGCAGCGCCGAGAGCAGGAACGCGACCGCGGAGGCGGCGAACACAGCGTCGGTTCCCGTCAGGGCGAGCATGATCCCGCCGATCGCCGGCCCCATGAAGATGCCGACGCTCTCGATCGTCGTCAGCACGAGGTTCGCGGCGGTCAATTCCTCCGGAGAGCGCGCCAGCAGAGGGCAGGAGCGCAGCCTGGGTCGGGCGGAAGAGCGATTGCATGAGGCCGACGAGCGCGGTCAGGACGTAGATCACGGCGACATGGACGTCGAGCAAGCGCGACCGCGGCCGCCCCGAGGATCAGCGCCGTCCGCGCGACGTTGACGAGGAAGAGCACGCGATGACGCGGGTAGCGGTCGCCGAGCACGGCCGCAAACGGCGCAGCGACCACCGAGGGCAGGACCCGGATGAGACCGACCAGGCCGACCGCTGCCACGCCGCCTTCTTCGTAGGCGAAGAGCGAGAGGGCGACGATGAAGACCCAGTACGCCGTGGTCGTGAGCGCCCAGCTCAGCTCCACGAGCCGCAGCGCAGGGTTCGAGAAGACGGCGGAGAACGCCTCTTTCGACTCCCTCAGCCGCTCCCGCACGAGAGCAGGATTGCAGCCGCTATTGAGTTTTCAAAGCGAACGAGGGAAGATTTCAGCCCCGACCACCGTCTGGTGGGGCGTAACGTTCCGCCCGAGGGTGGCGGACTGAAAAGGAGGATTCACGTGGCAAGGTCAGACGAGCAAGAGGGCAGGAGCGAAGAGCGCGAGGGCGTCAGCGAAGGCGTCAGCGAAGACGTCGAGGCCCACGGCATCACAGATCGGCCGAGCACGGACAGCCCGTCACAAGACCGGACAGACGAGGGCGACGACGTCGAGGCTCACTACCTGGGCGACAGCCCGAGCACCGACAGCCCCAGCGCTGACAACATGAGCGACAGCCCAAGCACTGACTGATCGCGTCGAAGAAGCTTCGTAGCGAGGGCGGCTCGTAGCCGCCCTCGTCGTTTCTGAGCACTTCCTCGAGCGCGGCGAGCAGCTTCAAGCCGGCCGCGCGCCGCTCGTCCTCCAGCGACTCGACCGTCGCCGCGAGCTGGGCGACGATCCCCGCGCCCTCCACGGTCGACCCTAGAACGGCCTCGCGCCTTCCGGGCGCGCCGTAGCAGGTCGAGCGCAATCGCCGCCTGGTTCGCGAACAGCCCGAGCAGGTCCATCTCGACGAGCGAGAACTGCGTGCGCTGGGGCCGGTCGAGCACCTCGAGCACACCGAGCGCCTGCTCCTCGTGGAGGAGCGGCACCGCCATCAGGCCCTGCGGCACGTAACCGGTGCTCTCGGCCACTTCCTTGGCGAAGCGGGGATCCTCGCTCACGTTCTCGATCACGAGCGGCTGCCGGGTGACGAGCACCCAGCCGGCAACACCCTGGCTCGACGGGAAGCGCTGGCCGACGAGCGTCTCCGCGCCCTCGCCTGCGACGGCCTCGAAGACGAGCTCGTCCGTCTCCTCGTCGAGCAGGAAGACCGACGACGCCTTGGCCCCGAAGATCGCGCGCGCGACCTCGACCGTCGACTGCAGGAGCGAGCGGTAGCCCGCCTCGGAGCCGGCGACCCCCGCGGCGACAGCCGCCCTCAGCTCGTCGCTCACGCGCCACCTGCCACGTTCGTGGACGTCAGGTGGAGGACGCTCTTCAGCTGGAACGGCGTCAGCTCCGGATGCTTGCCGAGGATGAGCGCGCAGATACCGGACATGTGCGGGGTCGCGAAGCTGTTGCCGGTGCAGCGGATCTTGCTGCCGCCGACCCAGGCGACCTCGACGTCGACCCCGCGCGCGAAGAACTCGACCGGCGGATCGGGGTTGTAGAAGAACGTGAACGGATCGCGCTCCTCGTGACTGGCGACCGAGATCACCGAGGAAAACTTCCACGGATAGCTCTCGACGGGCATGTTGTGCGCGGAGGCGACGAGCACCGTGCGCCGGAAGTAGGCGGTATCCGTGAGCTCGTGCAGGATGCCGGCGAACTGGCGCTTCGTCGTCGAGAGGCTCATGTTGATGACGTCGAAGCCCTGCTCGACCGCCCACTTCAGCCCGCCGAGCAGGATGTCGCCCGATCCGGTGAACCCTGCGCCGAGCACGCGAACGCTGACGATGTCGCACTCCGGGGCGAGGGAGCGCACGACACCCGCGCAGGCCGTTCCGTGCCCGCAGAGATCGCCCTCCGTGTCCTCTTCGACGACAGCCTGCCCGTCGGCGTCCAGCGAGACGGCCACGGCTCTGCTCACGTCGCCGACGAGCTCGTGACCGGCGTCGACGCCACTGTCGAGAATGCAGACGGTCACGCCCTTGCCCGTCGACTCTCCCCACGCCCAGTCCCGCGTGACCTGGACCGGCCATTCGACGGGAAGAACGATCCTGTCGGCGGCCTTTCCGGCCGGGAGACTCCAGGCTGGCCGAAGGTCCTGCGACATCGCCTTGACTCTACTCCGCTGCCGCCAGTGCGCGTTGAGTCGCCTCGGCGGCGCGTTTGACGAGTGCCTGGGCTTGCCGGACGCGGTCGTCGTCGTCGCTGGCGGCGAGGTTGACGGCGACCAGCTTGGCTGCCGCACGTGTCCCGCCTTCGGCGAGCACTGCCGCCACGGCCGCGTCCGCGCGCACCTCGGGGTTGCCGTTCTCCACGAGCAGCGCGGCGAGCGTGGCCAGGTCGCATCCCGCTTCGGCGATCTGCAGCGGGATGTCGGCGGCAAGCTCGAGCGCCTCGCGGAGCTTGATGTCTCGGTAGCGCGGCTCGACGTCGCCCTTTCCTCGTAGGGCGGTCAGCGCGTCCATGTACGCGTCCGCGTCGGCTTGCGCGAGCGGTGAGACCCGGGCCCGCAGGGTCTCTGCCTGCCCGATCGCTCCGCCGGCCTCGTCCCACTGGCCCTTCGACGCGCGGGCGACCATCCCGACGAGACCGGCCGACATCGCGACGACGACCGCAGCCGCCGATCCGCCGCCGGGCGCGGGGCCATCACCCGCGAGCGTGTCGAGGAAGTCGCGAAGCGGAGCGTCCAGCAGGTCGGCCAATGGACCGAGTCTAGGCTAGGACGGAAAGCGTTCGCGCAGCGCCTCGACGAGCAGGGGATCGGGCTCGTAGCCCTCCGCCTCGAGCGCCGATTCCAGGTCGGCGATCAGCGCGTCGCGGAAGGCGCGGTCGGCGCGGGCACGCTCCACGATCTCGTCGAGACCGCGTCGCGCGAGCGGGATCTCCTGCGCGGCGCGGACCCACGCCTGTGGCGGCGCGGGCAGCGTGCGAAGGAGCTCTGCCAGGGTTTCCTCGTTGTAGTAGGTCATAAAGCGTCAACCACCAGACGGCGCAGAGGCCGAATCTCTTCCCTCGAGTTCCGTCTTGAGTTTCACCAAACAGCGGGAAATCCGGCTGGCAATGGTGCCAGAGGGCAGATCGAGGGCTTCTCCGATCAACCGATAGCTCTCATCCCGTGCGAAAAAGCGATCGAGAATCTCCTGACAGTTGTCCGGAAGCGTGGCGAGCGCCTCGTGGACCGAGAGTGCCTCGTCGAGCTGCGCGATGGTGTCGTCGACTCCCGCCGGCTCCACGACCGCCTCCTCGCCGGGCCCCTCGCGCGCGCCCGCGCGCAGCGTGTCGATGCAGAGACGCCTCGTCAGCTGGGCGAGCCATGGGCGGATCGCGTCGTCGTCGCGCAGCTTGTGGAGCTGCTCGTACGCTCGCGAGAAAACCTCCTGGAAGACGTCCTCGGCGTCGTGCTCGGGCAGCCGAAACCCCTGGACGATGATCGCGTAGACGTAACGCGAGAAGCGGTCGACGAGCTCGCGCCAGGCATTCTCATCTCCCGCACGGCAACGTGCGACCAGCTGGGCGTCGGTCTCCAAGACGGCCATGAATGGAATCAAAGCGCAGACGGCGCCGCGAGGAAAGTAGCCTCCTGCGGATGGACACTGGGCTTGGCGGAAAGCGGGTGCTCGTCACCGGGGCTTCGGGCGGCATCGGATCGGCTTGTGCCCGGGCATTCGCAGCGGAAGGGGCCCATGTGTTCCTGCACTACAACGAGGGCCGCGAGCGGGTCGAATCGGTGGCGGAGGAGCTGGGTGGCGCGCCCTTCTTCGGCGCGGACCTCACACGTGAGGACGAGGTCGACGCACTGTTCGAGCGGGCGGTCGAGGAGCTCGGCGGACTGGACGTCTGCGCCGCGGTCGCCGGGAGCTGGCCGGAGGAGGACGTACCGGCGTGGCGGCTGCCGCTGGATCGCTGGGAGGAGACGGTCCGCGGGAACCTCACGGTGACCTTTCTCACGGCACGAGCTTTCCTGCGCGAGGTCGAGCGGAACGGGCACGGCAGCCTCGTCCTCGTCGGGTCGACCGCGGGCCTCTTCGGTGAGGCCGGCCACGCGGACTACGCCGCGGCCAAGTCGGCGATCGCCCATGGCCTGTTGCTCAGCCTCAAGAACGAGATCGCCCGAATTGCCCCGCTAGGACGGGTGAACTGCGTCGCTCCCGGGTGGACCGAGTCGCCCATGACCCGGGACACGCTGACCGATCCCGACCTCGTGCGTCGCGCTACTCGAACGATGCCGCTCAGGAAGGTCGGGCGGCCCGAGGACGTCGCCCGCCAAGTCGTCGTCCTCGCTTCAGACGAGCTCTCCGGGCATGTCACCGGACAGGTCGTGACGGTCGCAGGCGGCATGGAGGGCCGAGTGCTTCACGCGCGAGTAGAGTCGGCCGCCTTGAACATCTACGAACCTCCTCTTCCTCTTCATCATCATCGTCGACGCTCCTGCCGGCGCTGCAGCGGGCGACGCTCGCCGCGCAGAGGAGACGCGCGCTGGAGAAGCTCTCCAAGCAACGCGAGGCAACGGTGATCACGCTCATTCACCGGCAGGAGACGATCTCGCTGCTCGGCCTTCCGCTCATGCGGCACATCGACCTCGACGACGCGGAGAGCGTGCTGCAGGCGATTCGCGAGACGCCGGCAGGTCGCCCGATCGAGATCATCCTCCACACCCCGGGCGGTCTCGTGCTCGCCGCGAGCCAGATCGCGATCGCGCTCGCCGACCACGACGGGCCGGTCGACGGCGGTCGTCCCGCACTACGCGATGAGCGGCGGCACGATGATCGCCCTGGCCGCCGACGAGATCGTCAACTCGACAGGCACGCGGCCCTAGGCCCAATCGACCCGCAGCTCGGCCAGTACCCGGCCGCCTCGATTCTCGCGGCGCTGGAGGCACCGGGGGGCCACACGGACGAGTTCGCTCATCCTCGGCGACATGTCGCGCAAGGCGCTCCGCCAGGTCGAGGCACTCGCCGTGCGCCTGCTCGAGCGTCGGATGAGCCCAGAGCGCGCCCGCGGACGTCGCAAAGCTGATGTCGAGCGGCGTGTGGACGCACGACCACCCGCTGATGCCGACCGACCTCGAGCCGCTCGGGTTCCCGATCAGGATCGGAGTGCCCGCCGAGGAGCGCAAGCTGATGGAGCTATACCCGCAGCCTCGGGGCCGCCAGACCGGCGTCGAATACTTCCCAGGGCGGCCGAACGCACCGGGGCTGCCGCCGGGCCGCGAGCGTCCGCGGCCCACGCGTCCAGCGCGGTCGCCCTCGTCAGAGAAATGAAAAGCGGCGGGTCATCCCCGCCGCTTCTCCTAACCCTTCCTGCCGCAGGAAAGCTTGCCGTCAGTCCCGCAGGCACTGAAAGGAGTCCGACTCCGTTGTCGGCAATTTGCCCCGGCGACTTGAACTTGTCGCCTCTGGCAAATCGCCGAGCGGGGCCGCCGCCCGGCCCCGCTCAACGTCTCCGAAGAGAGCCGCAGTAAGTTTCGAAGAGATGGCCCACGCCGCATCGGGGCCCGTCCCTCCTTCCGATCTAGCCCCCGCCGCATCGGGGCCTGATCGGTAGTTGGAGCATGGGCGACGATGGGTCGCTTGATCCATCCCCTTTTGTGGGTTGACGGGCCTACTTGATTCCCCACGTGTGGATGAGCTTTGGCTCAACCGGCGCGTTTTCGACACACATGGGTGCGTCGGAGCGGGCTAGCCTCCCAGCGGGTGGAGGGTGGCCACAACCCCACCCAGGGTGGGGCGTACGGCTTTTTTCGGTCAGTAGAGTGGCCGCATGGCCAACCGCTTCGTCGAACGCCTCGCAACCGGCCCCGTGATCGTGGCCGACGGAGGCATGGGCGTCGCTCGTCTCGAGCGCCGCGCCCCGTCTACGCGTGCCCGAGGAGGCCAACCTGCGCGCGCCCGAGACCGTCGTCAAGCTGCACGCCGGCTTCATCGCCGCCGGCGCCGACCTGATCGAGACGAACACCTTCGGCGCCAACCGCCGGAAGCTCGCCGCGAACTACCTCGAGGATGACCTGCACGCAATCAACTCGACCGCCGTCAAGCTCGCCCGCGAAGCGCGAGAGATGGCCGGCCGGGACGTGTTCATCGCCGGCTCGATCGGCCCCCTCGGCGAGCTGGAGGCGGTCTCGGACGAGGAGCGCACGCAGATCTTCGCCGAGCAGGCGGAGATCCTCGAGGGGCGAGGCGTAGACCTCTTCTCCGTCGAGACCTTCTTCGACCTGGCCGAGCTGGAGAGCGCGATCGCCGCCGTCCGGAGCGTCTCGTCGCTCCCCATCCTCGCCATGCTCACGTTCGACGAGCAGGCCGAGACGCTCGCGGGCGTGACGGCGCGCGACGCGGTCGCCCGGCTCGAGGAGCTCGGCGTCGCCGCCGTCGGCGCGAACCACGGCGCCGGGATCCAGGCGGCCCTCCGGGCGTTGAACGCGATGAGCGGCGAACGGCCTCCCGCTGGCCGCCATGCCGAACATCGGCCTCGCGAGCATGGCCGGCAACCGAATCGTCTATCCCGCATGCAACGCCGGACTACTTCGCCGAGTTCGCCGCGCACGCACGCAGCCTCGGCGCGCGAGTTATCGGCGGATGCTGTGGCACGACCCCGACCGAGATCGCCGCCATCGCCGAGGCGGTGGCGGAGGAACGAGCGCCGACCGCGCCGCTCGTCTTCGCCGAGCACGAGGTGGTCGTTCGCCTGGCCGAGGAGAAGGAGGAGACCGAGCTGGCGCGCATGTTCCGGGAGGGCGAGTTCGTCGTCTCCGTCCAGATCGATCCTCCGCTCGGAGGCAGCTACGACGGGCATGCTCGACGTGGCGCGGACACTGAAGGCTTCGGGCAACGCCCATCTCGTCGACATCAACGACAACGCGACCGCCCGGGCGCCGCGAGCGCGCTGATGCTCGTCGATCGAGATCGAGCGCGCCATCGGGCTCGAGACGATTCCCCACCTGACGACCCGCGACGCGACGATCATGGGCCTCGAGTCGCAACTCCTCGGCGCGCACGCGTGCGGAATCCGCAACGTGCTCTCGGTGACCGGCGACCCGCCTGAGGTCGGCGACTACCCGGGCTCGCGCGGCGTGTACGAGATCGACTCGGTCGGGCTCGCGCACCTGATGGCGCGCATGAACCGCGGCGAGGACTACAACGGCCGCTCGATCGACGCGCGAGACCTCGTTCTACATCGGGGTCGCCGTCAACCCGTCGGCCGACGATCTCGACGCCGAGGTCGAGCGCTTCCGCCGCAAGGTCGACGCCGGGCGCGCACTTTGCGATGACGCAGATCGTCTTCGATCTCGAGTACATGGATCGCTTCGTGGAACGCCTCGGCGGTGAGTGGCCCATCCCCGTGATCGTCGGGATCTTCCCGGTCTGGAGCCACCAGCTGGCCCTGCGGCTGCACAACGAGGTGCCGGGCATCATCGTCCCGGACCGGATTTCGAACGAGCTTCGGGACGCGGGCCCGAGCGCGAACGAGGTCGGCATGGAGCTCGGCCGGCGGCTGCTCGAGGAGTCTCGCGAGACAAGGCGCACGGCGCCTACCTCGTCGCACCGTTCCGGCGCCCCTTGGGGATCCTCGACGTCCTGACCTAGGGCAGCTGGACGACCATGCCTTCGCGGGCGAGCGTCACTTGATTCTCGTCCTCCAGCCGTGACAGGAAGTCGTCGCCGTGCAGAGGCTCGTGATGAAAGAGCAGCAGGCGCCTGGCGCCGACGGCCCGGCTGAACTCGACCGCGTCCACGACGCTCGAATGACCCCACCCGATCCGGTCCTCGTACTCGTCCTCCGAGTACTGCGCGTCGTGCAGGAGCAGGTCGGCATCGGTCGCGATCGCCGCCCCCGAGATCCAGTCGGTAGACCTGCCTTCGATTCCCGTGAGGGACGGTTCGTGGTCCGGCACGTACGCGAAGCTCGCCTCCGCGGCGTCCACTCGATACCCGACCGTCGGTCCGGGATGGACGACGAAGTGCGCAGTCAGAGTCGCCCCGCCGATGGCCCAGGGCTGACGCGGAACATCGTGGAACGACACCTCGGCCGGGACGTCGCGTAGATCGATCGGAAACAGCGGTGGTGAGAATGACCGCGCGATTCGCTCCTGAAGGCTCAACACCGGCGACGGCGGCCCCCAGACGTCCACCTTCACGTCCGGGTCCCAGAGCGGCGCGAAGAACCGGAGCCCTTCGAGGTGGTCGAGGTGCAGGTGCGTGAGCAGCAGATGGATCTGGTGCGTTCCGCGCTCCGCGAGCTGCGCGCCAAGGCCCCTGATCCCGGTGCCGGCGTCGAAGACGAGGGCGGTGCCGTCCTCGAGCGTGACCTCCACGCACGAGGTGTTGCCGCCGTACTCGACGGTTTCCGGCCCCGGTGTCGGAACCGAGCCACGGCTACCCCAGATCGTCACGCGCACGACGCCACTACTCCCGCCAGAAGATCGCCACGATGCCGACGAACTCGTCGGCACGCGCGAAGAGAGGGAACGCGGTCGCCGCGACCTCGCGCTCGACGCCGTCCACACCCGTGATACGCATCCGCTCGTGCGCCGCACGCCGCTCGTAGAGCGCGATCCCGGTGGGCCTGCGCTCGTGCGGCAGCGGCTCCGCGTCGAGCGTCCGGGGGTCGAACTTCGTCGACCATTCCGCGAACGGGACCTCACCCGTCTCGGTGAACGTCTGCTCGAAGATCTCCTCAGCCGCTTCGTTGAAGAAGATGAGCATGCCCTGGTCGTCGACGATCAGCATCGGTGTAGCGAGGTTCGACGCGAACTCGCGGGCGAGAATGAGCACGAGGTGCTTCTGCCTTCGCGCGGTCACCCGCGAAGCGTACGCCCATGCGTAATCGACTTCGACCGGAGCTGGAGCGCGGCTAGACTGTCCGTCCCGCGGGGGCGTAGTTCAGTTGGTTAGAACGCCGGCCTGTCACGCCGGAGGTCGCGGGTTCGAGTCCCGTCGCTCCCGTCTTCGAAGTCCCTGGTAACAGGGACTTTCTCTTTCGGCGCGGTCTTCGAAGCATTCGCGCGATGGGGCATGGATGGGGCCGTGAGCGCGTCGAGGCTGTCGAGTACGCCCCGGTTTGCGTCCGGGAACAGGTGGCCGTAGAGGTCAAGCGTGACGCGGATCGAGGAGTGGCCCATCTGAGCCTGGAGGTACTTTGGGTGGGCGCCGGCGGCGACCATGAGCGCGGCGTAGGTGTGGCGCAGGTCGTGGAAACGCAGGCCGGTCAGCCTGGTGCGGCGGACGGCCGGCCGGAAGATGCGGTGGCGGAAGTTGTCGTCGTTCAAGAGCTCACCGCGCGGTGACGTAAAGACCAGGCCGAGGTCGTTCGGCTTCCTGGCGAGTAGTTGTCGACGCAGGACACGTGCGGCGGTGCTCGAGAGGTCGACGCTCCGGCGCGACGCGCGCGTCTTCACAGGTACGAGCTCGCCTCGGTAGGCGCCGTGCTGCACCTGGACAGTCAGCGCATCGAGATCGACGTTACGGTCGCGCATCGCGAACAGCTCTCCCTGTCGCATGCCTGTGAGCGCCGCGAGCAGGACAAGGTTGCCATAGGGGACGACGGTGTTGGCGGCGAGCTCCTCGACTTCGTCCCAGTCGAGGAACCGCATCTCCGGTTGGTCTTGCCGCGGCGCCTTCACACGGAATACCCCCTCGTCGACCAGGTGGCCGCGCTCCTTCGCGTTCGCGAGCACCTGCTTGAGTACACGGAGCGCGAGCTCAGCCTGGCGGGGTGTGCGACGGGCGAGCGCCGCAATGTGGTCCTCGACCGCGGCGGGACGGATCTCGTCGAGCGCGACCGAGCGGAAGAGGTCGAGGTGCGGCAGAACGTCGCGAACGCGCGCGAGCGTCGAGGGACGAACGCGCAGGGCGTAGCGCTCGAGCCAGCCGGCGGCGAACTCAGCGAGCGTCTCCGGCGGCGCTTGGTAGAGCGCGCCGAGCGAAGCCCGGCGTTGCTGTTCCAGCACGAACCGGTCGGCGTCCTTCTTGAGCACGAACGAACGCGAGCGCGCGCGGCCGTCAGCCGCGACCCAGCGCGCGCGGTAGCGCTTGCTTCCGTCGCGCAGCCGGTACGACTCGAGGTGCGCCATCCCTACTCGAACAGCCTAGGCGGTCCTTCATCCGATCGGCTCGTCGCTTTCGGGCGGTGGTGCTGAGGCTTCCGCTCTCGCCGCTTGGGCTTGTCGCGCTCGCGGTGCTCCGTGATCCATGCGCGCAGCTCCTCGGCATCGAAGCGGCGGGTGCCGCCGATCTTGTAGCTCGGCAGCGCGCCGTTTGCGGCTTGGTCGTAGACCCAGTTCTCGTGCACCCCGAGCAGCTCGGCGACTTGGCGGGCGGTCATCATCGACTCCATGGCTGCTCCTTCTCGATCGAGCGGGAGGATAGCATAAATGAGTCCTACTGTGGTTATAGCTCATGACGCATGAGCGCGGTAGACTTCGGGTGTGCGCGGCGGCGAGCTGATCCGGGAGGCACGCACCAGGGCGGGCCTCACCCAGAGCGAGCTCTCGGAGCGAACCGGTCGCGACCGCTCCGTGATCGCCCGCTGGGAGCAAGGCGTGATCTCGCCGCCGGTCGAGAGCCTGCTCGCCTGCGTGCACGCCTGCGGCTACGACATCCCCCTCGTGCTCGTGCCGCTCGACGAGAGCGCCGACAAGGAGCTGCGCGGCTCCTTGATGGCGACCCCGAGCGAGCGGGTCGCGCAGATGCTCGAGCAGCTCGGGAAGCATCGAGCCGGGAAGGGACGCTGAGGGGAGGATCGTGGCGAATCGGGCATCCGCGTTCGACCCCTACGCGCTGCTCGCCGCGCTTCAGGCACGCGGCGTCAGTTTCGTCGTGATCGGCGCCTTCGCCCGTGTGATCCACGGCACCGGCGAGCTCACCGACGGCCTCGACGTCACGCCCTCGATGCGCGAGGAGAACCTCTCCCGGCTCGCCAAGGCGCTCGACGACCTCGACGCCCGCCGCCGCGACCGCAAGCAGCTCGACCGCCTGGACCTGCGCGACCCGGTGATCGAGCTCGACACCCGCGCCGGCGAGCTCAAGCTCGTCCCCGAGCCCGCCGGCAGCCACGGCTACGACGACCTCCGCCGCCACGCAAGCCGCGAGCCGCTCGGGCAGGGCGTGCGTCCCCAGGTCGCCTCCCCCGGCGACCTTGCCCGCATGCTCGGCGCGCTCGAACGCGAGCACGAGATCCCCACCCTGCTCCGTCTACGCCGCGTGATCGAACTCGACCGCGAACTCAGCCGCGGGCTCGAACGCTGACGCTTCGGGCGGAGGCTCACGCGTACAGCAACTACCCGCCGCAATAGCACGCGACACACAGATGCATCCCGATGCAAAATGGCTTTCAGTCTGCTTTGGTAGTCGTGTGCTTCACCGTCGTGAAGCTCACGCCGGCCAGGAGTGCTACTACGAGCGATCGGTACCGAGAGGCGTCGACGACTACTACGCCGACTGGGGCGAGTCGCCCGGGATCTGGACGGAGCTCAGATACATCACATCCTTGTCCTCGTGCTGGTCACCTTCGGCGCTCCACGCAGCGCCCGTCGACGGCGACACGATCGACGTTCGCCTCGCCGGCGGCGGGGGATGGCACCAAGGCTCGCTGCTGATTCTCACCGACGCCGAAACGGCAGGAGCGTCTGGAATCTCGGACCCACGATCTCGCCAGAGGCGCGTATCCAATCCCCGCTGACTCCTGCGGCGGCGGCTCGGCGGGGACGAAGAGCTTCAGCAGTCCGGTCTAACGCACGGGTCGAGTCAGGCGATTAGACATTTGACAACCATCGTGTACTAGGAGGGTCTAGCGAAACGCGGTAGCCGCTTGTCCATGCGGTACTCAGGCTAGCTGGCCGGGCGGCTACCCCAAACCGGGCGCGGGCTTACCCCACGCCGTTCATCTGTACGACCTCAGCGTCCCTTACCGAGTCGAGGAGCATCGGTAGCGGCTTGGCCCTTAGCCTGCCGGTCTTGACTCTGGGCATCGCCCGTGTTAGGTTCGCGCGCGATGAGGCGAGCGTTCGTGATGGTTGCTGTGATGCTCGCTCTAGCTTGTCCGGCAACGGCTGGGGCTGGCTACTGGCAGTGGGGCCACAACGTCATGAGCCCTACAGTCAATCCGAGCGTCTCGTCCGGTTACAACTACTGGGCGGATCAGTACCTCCATAAGCACAGCGGGGGTTACATCACGCACGGATTTTCCAGCGCCGGAGGGACTTGCTGGGACTTTATGCAGGGGGATTGGACCGAGCACTACCACACGCCATCCGAATTGGGGTGTGGCGGATACCTCTACAACTTCGTCAATTATTACGTCGGCGGTCAGTCCTACCTTCTTGTGGATTCCTCAACATGATTCGACCGCCACGCTTGAAGATCCGAGGGCCACTCGTCGCGGTCGCTGTCGTCGCAGCCATTGGTGGGAGCGTGGTCGCTGCGACGAGTATGGCGGGCGGTGAAACTCCTTCTCTGCCCTTCGACCGTATAGGTACGCAGGGCACCGCAGTTACCTCGCTGCTTCCTCGGGATCGGAACGCGCTCGGGAGGATGCATGGGACAACCGGGAAGCAAGTCAACCGCTTGGGGACGAGTGCAGGGCGTTCCTATTACCGCATCGGCTCCAACTGCTACGCCGCCGGGCCTGCCGGTCCACCAGCCGAGTACAGCTTGGGACAGATCATCTGCGTAAATGACTTCCCCTCGACCAACCGGCCGATACTCGACTTTACGGTCTTCCACGGCGATCCAACTCGTCGGGATGTAACCGTCTGGCGGAGCGAAGGAATCGCCGCGGACGGAGTTGTGAAAGTTGCTCTCGAAGACGCGGCTGGCGAAATTGCCGATGAGGCGCGTGTCGCCAACAACACGTATTCCTTTGCCTCGATCCCGGCTGGCAAGTTCACCGCGCTAGTCGCCTTTGACGCGGACGGCAAAGAGATTTACAGACAGCCAGTGCTGCCGCCGCGCTGAGGGCCGCTCGTTCGTCGATCACACTCTGAGGGGCCAGGAGGCTCGTCAAGAGCTGCCTTCATGTCACCGCCGGTCGTTCGCGAGGCGACCCGCGTCGAGCGGCTCGCTTACACCCGGCGCCAAGCCGCCGAGCCGCTCGGCATCAGCGCCTCAACGTTCAACCGTCGGGTCCTTCCGTTCATCGAAACGTTGGAGATGGATTGGGGCACGCGCCTCGTCCCGGTCGATGAACTCGAGCGCTTCGCGTGGATCGACCGCAAGCCCTCGCCTCGCGGCGCCTCCGCCGGCTTCTGGAGGGCGCGAATGTCCGCCTCGCCCCCTCCAGAAGCCCTATAAAGCTCGCTAAGGCAGCGTCTGCACTTCGTCGATGACCGACCCGCCCGCGTCATAGGCGCGCAGGGTGGCGGGAAAGTCTCCGGGGGACGCGGCTGAGTATGTGAAGCCGCGCCAGCGGTTGAGCGCGAGGGATCGCTCGGTCCCGTTCTGGGTCAGCATCGTGACTCGCGAGACGTCGCTGCGTGCAAGCCCGACCAGCGTTGTCCAATCAGTCTTGTTGACGATCGAACCGCCACTTGCTGCGAAACGAACGAGCGCTCCGTCGCCACTCGGCGAGTCGAAGCAAGAGAACTGTCGAGCGCCGCCAGACTCGGTGATGAATGAGACGCAGGCCGCTCCACCTGGGCCTCTCGCCGTGACGAGCCTCATACCGAGCCCAAATGCGCCGCCTGAAACGACCTCGCGGATGCTCTGCGCATCTATACCAGGTGAGATCGCGACCGCCGCTTGGACACCTAACTGGCCCCGAGCCGAAAGAGTCGTCGAGCCGGGCAGGGGTACGCCGGGAAGCTCTCCTCCCGGTGTCCACGTTGCGGCTGCTCCCGAAGCGTTGCTGCCCGCGGTGCTCGCCTGAACCGTCCAGGCAATTGAGAGGACGACGAGCGCCGTGATACCCGTAAGTCCGAGGCCAACCTGCAACTTTCTGTGAACCATTCTCGCCATAGGGCTCATCCCCTCAAATGTAGTTTCTGACGTGACAGTTCGTCCAGACGGCCCACCAGGCCCAGTCGACGTGGTTCTGACATCCGCCGTATCGAATACCGCCGTAGTTGCTCGCGTGCAGGACCTGAGTGATGTCCCACTCATTCTGGTGACCGCTCGATTGCGCCCAGTAGCTGAGCCAGCCACCGTCGTACTTGATCCAGATGAACCGCATATCGTGCGTCCACGGCTCCCAGCTCATCCGCACGATGACCCACGAGCAGCAAATAGGGCCTCCGCCTGCGTGGTACACGTAGTTGGTTCCGTTCGCCTTCGGTAGATACCCGTTCCAGAACCAGTAGCCGCTCCCGTCGTGCGTCGCGCTGGCAGCGGTCGGCAGAGCGAGCGCCACCGCAACGGCTGCAACTGCCACGATCGCCCTGACGGCTCGGACTGCCCGGCGTCGTCTGAGTCCCACCCGATCCGGCACCGCTTCTTTGTGCGGGGTCATAAAGAACCTCCCTCCTTGCTGACGGGTTACCCCGGCCGCAGAGGGACGACCTTGAACGTTCCCGATCATCCGCCCGACTGGGCTGATGTCAAGCGGCGATACAGGGAGACCCTCGAGCAGCAAGCCGAACCACCTTCCAGGTTCCCACACCACCGGAGGATTTCGACGAGGGGCGCTTCGATCCGACACTCACGATGAGACGGAACCGTCGAGCCGGAGGAAGGCGAATACCTGTCCGTCGATCCGGAGTCGCTCGTTCTGGAGCGTTCGGCGAAAGGAGCGCGCCGAAGCCGAAGCGGCTGGCGACCCCGACGGAAACAGCAACTCTCGTTCAGATCATCACTGGAGGGATTACCTCTAAAGTATTGGGCCTTGGCGCCATTTGCTGACCGTCCTACCGAGAGCTTCTACGCGCAGATTATTCGCCTTCACTCGGAGGACTAAAGGGTCGGTTTCGTCACGCGGTGTACGGACCCGACGGCGAGCGCGCGGTCGAACTCACTCGTCACCGAGAGGAGATCGAGCGCGACCGAGGGCACGATCTCTAACTCGAACGCTGAGTCGCGACCTCGGATCGACTGTGACCAAACGTGTCAGGCAGGACCGCCTTTTCGAAGTCGCCCCGTGGAGGATAGTGGCGCCGCTTGACCGGCCTGTCACGCCATGGGACGCCGCATTCCATGCCGCTCGCAATGCGACAACGGCGACCTTAGGGCTGCAACCCATGTGCAACCCCGCCCTGCATGCAGAGGGCTGACGGCCGAGGCCTGATACGGCAGAGGCGCTCGACGAAAGACCTGCAAAAGAACACTTTCCGGGGAAACCCGGGTCCGCGCCATATGCCGCCGATCCTGGATCGCACCCAGGAGGTCGCCGGTTCGAGCCCGGCTAGCTCCATCGTCGATTTGCAGGGAATTTCTTTGGCGGCCCGAGAGGGCCGCCTTTGTCTTGCGACCCATAAGCAACCCGTACGATCGTGAGCGACCGCGGACGGCGCGAGGCGAATCGTGGTAATCCGGGTCAGCCGACCGCGGCGCGCTCGACGTCGACGCTCGGCGCAAGCTATCCGGTCGGACGCTCCCGCAAACTGCGGAAATCTTGTGCTCCGGGCCCTTGCCTTCATCGCCGGTGCGTGATGCCATGAGGCAGCAACCTCGGGCTCCGGTTGCGGATGCCGCCCGCGAAACCCGAACTGCGGCGTGATTGGAGAAGGCCGCGTGCCTACCGTTTATCGCGCCGCCGTGAGCTGTGCGCATGCCTGCCGGTCGCAGGCGCAGCAACTCGCTGCCCTCGCAATCTTTTTGCTCGTGTTCGTGCTGGCCCCTCCAGCCGCCGCCTCGACGAACGTCTCCGGGACGATCTCCTCGGACACAATCTGGACGGCGGCGAACAGCCCCTACATCATGACTGGCAACGTCACGGTCAACTCCGGCGTGACGCTGACGATCCAGGCCGGCGTGACGGTGAAAGGGAATGCGAGCACGCGCAGTCTGACCGTGAACGGCTCGCTCTCCGCCGCCGGCACCTCGTCCGCGCCGGTCACCTTCACCTCGTCGACTGACTCGGCGGCCGGCCAGTGGCTGGGGATCACGTTCGGCACTAGCGCCGGGACGGGGACCTTCACCTATGTGAACGCGCGTTACGGCGGCGGCGGGGCCGGTGGCGGCACCTCGGCGATGCTGAAGATCAACGGTGGCACGATCACGATCGAGGACTCGACCTTCTCGCAGAGCTCGGTGTCGGGCGTGGCGATCCACGGAGGGACGAACGGGACGGCGTCCTCGGCGACGATTCGCCGGTCGAAGTTCGAGAGCAACGGCTTCTTCGCCTCCTCGAGCGGCGACGGACTGAACGACTTCAACGCCCGGGTCGTGATCGAGGACTCCGCCTTCTGGTCGAACAAGAACGACGGCCTCGAGGTCGGAGTGACAAGCGCCTATACGCCGAGCACCTCGACGGTGAGCGGCAGCTCGTTTCTGTACAACGGTGGCTTCGGCGTCTACATCGACCAGGGCGCGAGCGCGCAGGCGCTTGGTCCCGACGGCAACATCTCGGGCGAGACCGCGAACGCGATCTACGACAACGGCACGTTCGGGTTCACGGCGACCGAGACCTGGCGCCAGCTACGCGTGACCCGCGAGTCGCTCGACGTTGACTGGCGGGGAACGTACTGGGGTTCCGTCGGCTTCGTTCCCTGCTCGGTCGGTTCGCAGAACGGCCACCTGAGCTACGGCGCGCCGGACACGAACCCGGCGACGGCCCTCCCTGTCCCGCGCGGGCCGGTGACGCACAAGCTCGATGTCTCGGGCATCGTTTGGTGCGGGAACGACTACGTGCTCGTCAACCCGGCCGGCGAGGAGATCCCCAATCTCCACTTCCCGCCGCCGGCACCGCCGATCATGGGCGGACTCGCGCTCGAACAGACCTTTGGGGCGATGGACTGCCAATGCGTCGATCCGCAACTCGCGCTCAGCTTCGAAGGCGGATCGACCGGCGGACCGCTGGCCTACACAGGCAACCCGGTCAGCACCGCCTCCGGCTCGCTGACGGAATCGGCCACCGACCTGCGCCTGGCCGGCCCCGGGATTCCGTTTACGTGGACGCGCGCCTACAACTCGCGCGACGCGAGCTCGGGCACCCTCGGGACAGGCTGGGCGCATCCCTACGAGGCCTCGATCACGGTCGTCAACCCCACAACCGGCGAACTCGAGTACCGAGCGGGCTCGGGGCAGCGGACGCGCTTCACGAGGGCCTCCGGCGGCGGGAGCGGCGCGGCGAGCTACCTCGGCAAGGGCTTCGACGGGACGCTGAAGCGCCCCTCGACGAGCCCGATCTCCTACGAGCTGAAGACGCGCGACCAGCGCAGCTTCACCTTCGACGCTGACGGCAAGCTGACGCAGATCAAGCCCCGCTTCGGGCCGGCGACGAGCCTCGCCTACACGAGCGGCAAGCTGACCTCGATCACAGACTCGGCGGGCCGATCGATTGCGATCACCTATACGGGGTCGCTGATCGAGCGCGTGACGCTCCCCGATTCCCGCTACGTCGAGTACGGCTACACGAGCGGGCGACTGACGAGCGTGCTCGACGTGCGCGGGGAGACGTGGACGCTCTCCTACGACGGCAGCGGCCTCCTCACCGACATCGAGGACCCCAGCGGACACTTCCAGCTCCAAGACGTCGTCTACGACGGGCAGGCGCGCGTCACGAGCGAGGAAAACGGCACCGGCGACGCAACCGAGTACGCGTACACGACGAGCGGTGGCTACGACCTGACGACGGTGACGATTCCCGGCCGCGGCGACTGGGTCTACAAGCACCGAAGTTACCTCCTGCTCGAGGTCACAGACCCGCTCGATCGGACGACCGCCTACACCTATGACGGCCAGGCGCGGCGCGCGACCGTCACCGACGCGCGCGGGAACACGCGCCGCTTCAAGTACGACGCCTTCGGAAACCTCGTCAAGGAAATCGCGCCCGCGCCGCTCAACTACACGATCGAGCGCACCTTCAACGCAAGCAATGATCTCCTGAGCGAGGAGGACGGGCGCGGGCATACGACCGCCCACGAGTACGCGAGCGCGGCGGGCGCCGACTACCAGGTCGGGCAGCTGAAGAAAATCACCGACCGCGAGGGCGGCTTCACGACCTTCAAGTACTGGACGACGACCTCCTCGCCGACGCCGCCGAGCTCGAACGTCGGCCTGCTGAAGAGCGTCCAGAACCCGCGCCTGAAGACAACGAGCTACGACTACGACTCCTCCGGCAACCTGACCAAGAGCACGAGCCCGCTCGGCTTCAAGACGACGATGGGCTACGACTCCTCCGGGCGCCTGACGAGCAGGCGCAGCCCGCGCGGCAACGTCCCTGTTCCGGCGACCGGCTACCTGAGCGAATGGACGTACGAGGACGGCGACGAGGTCGAGCAGTTCACGGACGCGCGCGGGAAGGTGACGGACTACACCTACTACGCGAACGGCCTGCTCGAGTCCGTCACCCGCACCGAGGACGACCTGACCGATCGCGTCACCAGCTTCGAGTACGACGCCGCGAACCGGCTCTGGAAGACGACCGACCCCCGTGCCGGTGTTGAAACACGCCTCTACTGGCCCGACGGGCAGCTGCAGTCGCTCGAATCGGCCGAGGGCCGTGAGACGACCTACGACTACGACCCGGCCGGCCAGCTCGACGAGCTCGTGGAGCCGAACGGAAACGAAACCGGCGCCACCGCCTCCGACTGGACGTCAACGTACGGCTACGACGACGCCGGCAACCGGACGAGCGAGACGCACGCCGACGGCGGCACGCGCGAGACCGCCTATGACGCGCTCAACCGCCCGCACGAGTGGACGGACGCACTCGAGCACGAGACCAGCGTTCTCTACGACGAGAACGGCAACGTCACCACCCGCACTGATGCGCTCACCAATGAGCGGACGTACGCCTACGACAACCTCGACCGGCTCGAGACCGAGAGCGACGAGCGCGGGATGGACTGGTCGTACAGCTACTTCGCGACCGGTGAGCGCGCGAGCGCGACGACCCCGCTCGGAAACGAGACCAGTTACGCGCTCGACGATGACGGGCGCACGGCAACAATGGTCGAGGCGCGCGGGAATGCCGCTGGCGGGACGCCTGCCGATTACACCTGGGAGTACGAATACGACGCAGACGGCAACCGCACGCTCGTCACCGACCCGCTCGGCAACGACGTCGCCTACGCCCACGACGAGGTCGGCAACGTCACCGAGGTCACCGACGAGCGCGGGAACGCGACCGGCTTCACATTCGACGCCCTGAACCGACTCGCCGAGGTCACCCCACCCGCCGCCGGGGGAACCGGGAACCTGGAGACGACCTACGGCTACGACGCGGCCGGTAACCTCGCCCTGCGCACCGACCCGAACGAGCACGAGACGAGCTGGGCCTACGACCTCGACCGGCTGCTCACACAGCGCACGACCGAAGTCGGGACCTGGAACTACGGCTACGACCCGAACGGCAACCTCGAGTCGCTAGAGACGCCGGCCGGAAGCTCGACCGGCACGGTCGGCGACGGGACGATCAGCTACGGCTACGACCGCATGAGCCGGCAGACCGAGGTCGACTACTCCGACTCGACCGCCGACGTCGACCGCGAGTACGACCTCGCCGGACGTCTCGAAGAGCTGACAGACGGTTCCGGCGTCGTCAGCTACGGCTACGACGATGCCGATCGGCTCACCGGCGTGACCCGCACCGGCGGCGGCTCTGGCCTGAACGGGACGTTCGCCTACGCCTACGACGAAGCCGGCAACATCACCGATCGCACCTACCCCGACGCGACGCTCGCCGAGAGCACCTTCGACGACGACGGGCGCCTCGAGAGCCTGACCTCGAGCGGACTGGCAACGACTTTTGACTACGACGAGGACGGCAACCTGACCGTGGCCACGCTCCCGTCCGGCAACGGCCATGTCGCAACCCGCACCTTCGACCGCGCCGGGCGGCTGACGACGGTCGAGAACAAACAAGGCTCGACCGTCCTCTCCAAGTTCCTCCGGACGCTCGACGCCGCCGGCAACCCGACCAAGGTACAGACGACGCGCGGCGTAAGCGACAGCTACGACGCCCACGAGTACGACACCCGCAAGCGGCTCACCGCCTCCTGCTTCGGCGTCTCCTCCGGGGCCAGCAACTGCTCCGGCGCCTCCAACAAGATCAGCTACGCCTACGACAAGGTCTCCAACCGCACACAAGAGGTGCGCACCGGTTCGGTCGGCAACACGGGCACGATCGACTCGACCTACAACGCCGCCGACCAGCTGACCGAGACGGACGACGGCACCAACACGACCACATACACGTACGACGACAACGGCAACCAGGCAACCTCCGGCGGCCGCAGCTTCAGCTACGACCTCGCCGGCCAGCTCGCCTCCACGACCGCATCCAGCATCACCACCACTTACGGCTACGACGGCGACGGCCGCCGCGTCTCCTCCTCGGTCGGCGGCGGCACCGACCTGCGCCATGTCTGGGACCCGCTCGCCGAGAGCGGCCTCCCCGAGCTCGCCCTAGAGCGCGAAACCGACGGCGACCTCGTCCGCCGCTACATCGGCGGCCCGCTCGGCCCCGTCTCGATGGAGAACCCCTCCGAGACCTTCTTCTACCACTCCGACCCGCTCGGTACCGTCACCGATCTGACCGACGAGAGCGGCGATCCGCAGTGGCGCTACAGCTACGAGGCCTACGGCGCCGCGCTGAGCGCGACCAACGTCTCCGGCACCGCGCCCGAGAACCGCCTTCGCTTCAACGGGCAGTACCTCGACCCGGAGACGAGCCAGTACCACCTGCGCGCACGGCAGTACGACCCGGCGACGGGCCAGTTCGGGGCGCTCGACCCCCTCGAAAACCCGCTCGCCAGCGCCTACGGCAGCGCTTACGTCTACGTGGACGGGCGGCCGACGGTGCTGGTCGACCCGCTCGGGCTATACGGCTGGAAGGACTTCAAGAAGGATGCCACCGGCGGCGCAAAGGCGATCGGCGGCGCGGTCGGGGTCATCGGGGACTACCGGAGTCACATCGAGTTCTGGCAAGACCAAGCGCAGCGCGGTGTCGAGCGGGGTGGGGTCGCCGGCTTTGCGCAGTACTTCGCCGCCGGCGGGGCTGAGTGGATGCTCTCGCCATTCGCAGAGATCCAGAGCGGTACGGAAACGCTCTGGGATCCGTGCGCAAGCGGGTGGGACAAGATGAAGGCGGCCGGCTCAATCGTGTTCGGAATCGCGTCCTTGACGCCGCCGGGAAGAGCCGTGCGCGCCGGTGCAGCCGCAAGGGTTGCGAGCTCGGGAGGGCGGGTTAAGCGAGTGAGGCCTGATCCTCGCGCCTTGGGCCCACACACTGCCTTTAAGCGCGATCCCGCGACGGGAAGGGTAACGGGCTATACGACGTATGACGAGCGGGGGAGAGCGGTAAAGCGCTTTCGGGGCACGGGGCGTCCAGGACATGGGGGTATTGGCCCACCCGTCATCTACGAGCCGAAGCCCGGCAAGATCGGGGGTCAGCCGAAGGTCCCGAGGCCACCCGAGCCCTGGGAGTTGCCAAACGGTTACTGAGATGGCAGACGCGTCTAACAAAGATCACCCCTTGAATGTCGACTTCGACATGATCCCAGCACGGCTGGTGAATGCCTCTGTCGGTGAGCGTGCGCTTCTTTACAGCCGGATTTTTTGGCCGAACTTCGTGGAGATCGAAGGCATGGTCTTCCTGGAGGGAACCTTCGAGGATGAGGCCGACATGCAGCGTCTACGGGAGGCCATTGAGCGATACAGCGGCGACCATGACAAGGTCGAAGAATCTTTCAACTTTCAGGAACTCGACCTTCTCTTTGGGCTCCAGGGCACGAGTGAGGAAGACGACGAATGGCTAGCCGAGCGACTTACCGCAATGTGGAAGGCTCGCCTTCATGACCTCTTCCCGAACAGGCAGTTCCTTGTTGAAGTCGTTCGCCCGGATCCTTCTGAAGGGCATGAACTTGGAGTGATCTTCCACGAGCACAGGGCGTAGCATGTCCGCGTCCTGTTGAGCATGCTCGAGTGGCCGGCCCGCCGATTGACATGAGGTACGCGATCTTCCGCCCCGTTGTGCGACCAGGCGGGCGCGAGTTGAACGCCGGTTGTTGGTGAGATTGATCTGGCCGCTCCCGTCGGCGTTCATCACGAAGATCCACTGCAGATGTCTAACGCGAAAAGTCTTACGCGAAAACGCCGCGATGGGGCCAGGATGGGGCGGAACCGCCGGGGAAGCGCGTGCCAAGTCGTTGAAGCTGACGCTCGACGCTGAGTCGAACCCCCAGCTATTCAACCTCTTTCGGGTCGCTCCGTGAAGGATCGTGGCGGCGCTTACGAGGCCTGTCACGCCGGAGGTCGCGGGTTCGAGTCCCGTCGCTCCCGTCTTTCCCTCAGGGCTCTATGGTCGCCGAGCAATCGCAAGTTGGCCCTGGGCGGGTAGCTCCGTACCGACGCGGTGGGCAACTTCGTCCATGCGGATCTCTTCAGTTTCCCAGCCGTGGCTGCGCAGGAGCCCGCCTAGGTCGTCGGTCGTAAACACGAAGGGCGCTCCAAGGCCCGCGAAGAGGTCCTTGAACTCCTGAGGCGGACCAGGTGACGCGCTCATCATGTCGGTGGCCAAGGCGGACCCTGGGGTGGAAAGGCGATAAGTCGCGTCGAGGAGCTGGTGCACAGCCGTCTCCGGCAGGTAGAAGAGAAGCCCTTCCGCCACCCACGCTGTCGGATGCTCGGGATCGAACCCGCTTGAGCGAAGCGCTTCCGGCCAGTCCTCGCGAAGATCCGCCGGCACCACGATGCGGTCGGCGCGGGATACGGCACCCTCGGCTTCGAGGATCGCCTCTTTATGCGCGAATACACTCGGCTGATCGATCTCGAACACGCGGGTCCCGTCCGGCCAGTCGAGGCGGAAGGCGCGGGTGTCAAGGCCCGCAGCAACGAGCACGACCTGACGAATGCTCGAGCCCTCGACGAGCTCCATGAGGATGTCGTCGAAGAACCGGTGGCGCACCACGTACAGCGGCGAGCCATTGGACGCGACCGGTCCCATGGCGCCACGGGCAAGCAGCTCGAAGCCCTCGCTCCCAGCCAGCGCCCGCGCGAAGGGATCGGAAAGTAGGCCGTCGCTCCTCTCGGTTTCGAGAGCTCGAGCCGCCGCCGTCAGAAGGGCGGTTGCCCCGACCCCCTCCAGCCCTCGCTCCGTCTTCATGTCACCTCGCCTCGCGGCCAAGCCATCCACGAACGCAATCAACGAGAACGCTCACGCCTCGGCGACCCTAGCGCCTGGAACGCTTCTGGAACGCAGCGGTGGCGACCAACGGCGACTAACGAGGACTGCGGCGAGCTCGAAGGTCGCAATCCACCGAGCAACGGCGACCAGCGACAATCAACGGCAAACCGCGACGCCCAACTGTCACGCCGGAGGTCGCGGGTTCGAGTCCCGTCGCTCCCGCCTCTCGAAAGCTCCTCCAACCAGCACCTTTCAGCGGCCTTCACGCGGGGCTTCGGCCGTTGGCACGTCGGGCCGGCTTGGCGGCCGCTTGAGACACAGAAATCGGCGCGCCCGTACGCTTGCTCGTCGGCCGCTACGAACGCTTACTCCGCGTAGACAAAGTCGACTTTAGCCCGAGTCCGGCGCCACGAAGTACCAGAGCCCCCATTCGCCGTCGGGCTCGGTCTGGAGCACAACCCCGCCCCGGTCCGTGACCGTACGGCGAATCCGCCTCTCCGGCACCGCTAGGCCGCGGCCCCGCGCGCTCAGGCCAAGGCGTTGCAGAAGCGGCCGTGGCACTCGCAACGCTCGAAGCGCCGCGTACGCACGTCGGCGTGGCTGCAGACGGTTGCGAAACGGAAGCCGCGTCCAAAGCTGAAAGGCGACCAGGCCGCCGGGCTTCGTTACACGAAGGAACTCCTCGACGTATGCACACGCAAGCTGTTGGTTCGGTAGGTGCTGAAGGACCTTGCTCGAGTAGACGAGGTCGAACGTTCCGCTCTCGAACTGGGAGAGATCAGGCGAAACACTGTGGACAAAACGGCAGTTCTCGCGATCAGCGTTGAGCTCACGCGCACGACGCACCATCTCCGCTGAGACATCCAGCCCCACGCACTCTTGAAAATGGGCGGACAGAGCGCGCGTCAGCCTCCCAACACCGGCGCCGAAGTCCAGCGCTTGGCCACGTTCGGCCGGCCGGCCCAAGGGTTCGGCGTGAGTGAGCAGCTGTGCGATTTCCCGTTCGCCGGTCGCAAAGAACTCTTCCAGCTTCCACTTGCCGCCCTCCCGACCTGGCTCCGCAAGAACGACAAAGAGCGCATCCTGCTCAGCAAGTTCGTCCCAGTCGCGCCTTAACCGGTCAATTTTCACTCGTGCATAAGTATCTCAACCGCATCGAGCCCGAGCCACGAGGCCAGGTCTTCCAGCTCGGCCTGCACGCCCTTGGTCATGGACCGGGTGAACTTCACGCGGTTGTCAAGATTGCTTTTGTCGCGGCCTCTGTCACCATCGTTGCGAGGCCCATCGTGTTCGAAGTCGTCGGCAGGGACGCGGAACTCGCCTCCGTAGATGCCTTCATCGGCAAAGCGGAGGGTGGGCCCGCCGCGCTGGTGCTCGAGGGCGAGGCCGGGATCGGAAAATCGACCCTGTGGGAAGCGGCCGTCGAGCATGGGCGCGCGCGGGGATTCACCGTCCTTTGGTCACGGCCGGCCGAGGCCGAGCACGGCCTCGCCCATGCGGGGCTGGGCGATCTGCTCGAGGAGGTCCTCGACGACGTACTGCCCGTGCTCTCGACTCCGAGGCGACGCGCGCTCGAAGTCGCGCTGCTCCGAGAGGAGGCGTCAGGTGATCCCGTCGATCGGCGCGCGGTTGCGGTAGCCGTACGCGACGCACTCGAGCTTGTGAGCGAACGGGGGCCGACTCTGGTTGCCGTCGACGACGCCCAGTGGCTCGACCCGTCCTCGTCGCGTGCCCTTTCGTTCGCCCTACGAAGACTCGACTCGAACCTCGTGCTGCTGTTGATCGCCCAGCGGCTCGCCGACGGAGTGCAGCCACCGGGCCTCGAGATGGCGCTCGGTGCCGAGCGCGTCCAGAGGCTGCCGGTAGGACCGCTCAGCGTCGGCGCGCTTCATCGCTTTCTGCGCGACCGGCTGGGAAGGTCTTTCGCGCGCCAGACGTTGCTGCGCATCCACGAGCGGTCCGGCGGTAATCCTTTCTTCGCGCTCGAGCTCGCCCGCGTTCTCGACGAGAACGTCGATCCCCTCGAGCCGCTCCCGGTTCCCGAGACACTCGAGGAGCTGGTGCGCGCGCGGATCGCCGACCTGCCCCCGTTCACTCGCAGGGCGCTCGCCCTCGTTTCGGCTTTGGGGACGGCTTCGGAGTCTCTGCTCGAAAGAGCCGGCTTTGTGTCAGACGCGCTCGAACCGGCAGTCGCCGCGCATGTCATCGAGCGCGCGAACGGGACGATCCGCTTCGCCCATCCCCTGTTGTCCTCGGTTCTCTACCGCGATCTCGGCGAGGAGCGGCGCAGCGTTCACCGGCGCATCGCGGAGATCGTCGACAGCCCGGTCCTGAGCGCCCGTCACCTCGCGCTCGCGACTGACGGCCCTGATGCCGACGTTGCGCGTTTGCTCGATGACGCCGCCGCGCTGGCAACGGATCGCGGCGAGTCGGCGGTAGTGGCCGAGCTCGCCGAGCAGGCGCTTCGCCTGACGCCGGCGGTCCAGAGTGACGAGCGCCGCCGGCGCGCGCTCGCCGCTGCCCGTGCCCATCTCGTTGCCGGGGAGTGGACCCGTGCGCGAACGATCGCGACCGACCTGCTGGCCGAGACTGAGGCCGGCACGCTCCGCGCCGAGGCGCTCCTCCTCCTCGCCGAGTTCGAGCATGACGATCTTGCCGTCCCGGTCCTCGAGGAAGCCCTGTGCAATGCCGCGACACACCCTCCGCTCCAAGCGCTCATCCAGGTCCGCCTCGGCTGGGCAGAGCGCTTCAGGAAAGGCTTCCCAGCCGCCCTCGATCGTACGCGTGCCGTACTGGAAGTTGCCGACGACCTCGACGACGATGTCCTCCGCTTCGAGGCGCTCGTGAGCCTCAACATGCTCGGCGGAATCGTGGGCGACCCCCAGACGCCCGAATACGCCGCACGCGCACGCGCTCTGGCAACCGCCGTCGCCGACCCGCGGCTGTTGCGGGAGGCAAACGTCCTCGCCGACGGGGGATTCGTGGTCTCCGGCAGCATCGACCAGCAACGGGCGGCGCTCGAAAGTGAGTATCGAGAATGGCACGAGCGCGACGAGTTGTTCGCCGCGGACGTGCTCTGGAAGCTCTCGTGGGTTGAGCTCTGGGCCGGGCGCTGGGCAGCAAGCCGCGGACTACGCCGACCGCGCCCGCGACCTCAGAGTCCAGTACGGAGTCGAGAAGAATCAGGACTACATCCCGATCGCATGGATCGCCGCCCATCGTGGTCTGCTCGAGCTCGCCGTGGACGAGTCGGAACGCGCCCTGAAGCTCTGCGAGGAGCAGATCGGGTTCCATCCTCCCCTCCTCCAAGCGGTGCCGGGATTCGTCGCGCTCTGGCGCAGAGACGCGGCGACGGCCGCCACATGCCTCGGCAGGGCCGACCGGCAGGCCCGGGAACTCGGTTGGGGGTCGCCGGATGCGCGTCCTTGGACGGCGGACTACGCCGAGGCGCTGCTCGAGCTCGGCAGGATCGACGATGCCGTGAGCGTGATTGACCTCTGGGAAGAGGATGCGACGCGCCTCGGCCGGGACCGGGTGCTGGCGCAGGTGACGCGCTGCCGCGGCCTCGTGGCCGCGGCCCAGGGGGCTGTCGACGAGGCCGGCGTCACTCCTCGAGCAGGCGGTCGAGCGGCACGAGCGCAGGTCGGCGACGACTTCGGCCGGGCGCGCGCGCTGCTCGCGCTCGGCATCATCCTCAGGCGCGCACGGCAGAAGCGCGCCGCCCGCGAGGCGATCCAGGCGGCACTCGACGGCTTCGAGCACCTCGGGGCGGCGACCTGGGTCGAGAAGGCGCGTGACGAGCTCGGCCGAATCGGCGGCCGCACGCGGGAGGAGGGGCTGACGCCGGCGGAGCGTCGCGTCGCCACGCTTGTGGCAGAAGGTCGGACGAACCGCGAAGTGGCGGCTGCGCTATTCCTCGCCGAGCGCACCGTGGCGAGCCACCTGACCCACATCTACGCCAAGCTCGGCGTGCGCTCGCGCACCGAGCTGGCGCGCCGCCTGACCGCCGGCGCGAAAGTTCAGACGTTCTGACGTTTTCACGACGTCGCGCTCGCCGTAGCGTCGAGGGCGTGCCGAGCTACCTCGTCGAAACGTATCTCGCTCGCGGACAAGCAGGAGAGCGCGCCGCGCGTGAGCGACGAGCACGCTCGACCGCCGAACGAGCTGACGAAGCGGGGCGCACGCGTCCGCTTCGAACGCTCGATCCACGTTCCCGAGGACGAGACGTGCTTCTTCGTCTTCGATGCTCCCTCGGCCGGGAAGCCGCGCTCGTCGCGGAGCGCGCGGAGCTCGAGCCGATCCGCGTCGTCGAGGCCGTCTCGTCAAGAAAGGCGGAGTAATGAAGCAAAGCGTCGTTCTAGTCGCAGTAATCGCGGTGCTCGCGCTTGTTGGGGCCGTCGCCGTCACGAAGGCCTCACCACCTTCGGGTGTGACGCCGACCATCCTCGCGCGCGGATCCTACGGCGCGTTCACGGCGAAGTCAGCGCCACACTCGCCGGT
The DNA here is from genome assembly GCA_963771725.1 of uncultured Actinomycetes bacterium. Taxonomy (GTDB): domain Bacteria; phylum Actinomycetota; class Thermoleophilia; order Gaiellales; family Gaiellaceae; genus VAXT01. The sequence goes on from CAVYUO010000005.1 coordinate 274,196, forward strand.
GAACTTCAAGGCCAAGGCGCGGTCGCCCATCGACCTAGTCGTGCGGAGGCACGATTACGTCGTGGGAGCCACGACCGGATGGCACAGCCACCCCGGTCCCGTGTTCATCACCGTCACCCAGGGCCAGCTCACCTACTACGACTACGACGATCGGAGCTGCTCCCCGCACGTGGTGTCGACGGGTCAAGGATTCGTCGACGACGGGAGGGGACACGCCGTGCGGAACGAGTCCGGGCAGCCCGCGCAGGACGTTAGCGTGATCGTTGCACCCGTGGGCGGCGCCTTCCGCGGCGAGCTCAACGCTCCCGGCCCGTTCTGCGACTTTTGAAGCCAGGCCTGGCGCGCACGTGGGGAGTCGGCTCCGGCCGGCTCCCCGGCGTCGCTCACGGACTGGACTGACGAACGAAAGCCCGCGGTGCAACCACGGGCGGTGCCCGGGGTTGCGGAAATCAAAGATCTTCTTAATGTGAGTACGAGGGGGGGCGTCGCTTTCAGGTCGTCCTTAATCGGTAATTAGAGGGGAAAAGGGGTTTGCGGCAATGAGGGGGATGACTGAACGCGGGCTGGACCGCGCGCTGATTTCGCGCGCGGCGGTGACATCGTGGCTAGTGGCGATGGTCGTACTTTGTGTTCTCGTACTGGCACCACCGGCTAAATCCGACGACAGCGTCATGTCGTCGGACAGCCATGCACCAGGAAGTCTCGACCGCCCGACGGGCGGGCTGCCGGGGACAGGGGATCCCCACAACCGCA
>CAVYUO010000006.1:0-642205 GCA_963771725.1 uncultured Actinomycetes bacterium
CCGAACCCATCGACAGCAAACTGCGTTCGTTCGCCGTCGATCTGGCCACAAACCCGACGCTCGGCCAACTGCTCAACCAGGCCCGCGGCGAGAAGGTCGAGCTGACCCTCGAGGGCACCGGCGGCGGCGCGGCGACGCCGATGACCGGCACCATCGTCGGCATGGAGGCACTTCGAGAACCAGACTCGCGAGGTGCATCACCTGAACCTCCTGTGCACCGACGGCGTCCGGCGCGTCGCCCTGGAGCGCGTCCAGCCGTGCGTTTCCTCGACCCGGTCATGGAGGAGGAGTTCCGCGCGCCTTGTGCGTCCTGTCCGCCGGCCGGGCCGATCAGCGGCGGCTGGTCAGCGTGCAGCTGAAGGGCGACGGCAAGGGCAAGGTGAAGATCGGCTACGTCGCCGAGACGCCGATGTGGAAGGCGACTTACCGCCTCGTGCTCGACGGCAAGGACAAAAAGCCGTGCTGCAGGGCTGGGCCATCGTCGAGAACACCAGCGAGGAGGACTGGAAGGATGTCCGCGTGGTGCTGGTGAGCGGCCGGCCGATCACGTTCCAGATGGATCTCGCTCAGCAATCGTTCATGCCGCGGCCGAAGGTCGATCCGGAGGTGTACGCCTCGCTGCGGCCGCCGACCTTTGCGCCGGCGCTCCGGGGCAGCGGAACCGCGGGACGCCGACATGCAGCAAAGCGCGGCAACGTGGAATCAGCTGAACCTGCCGTGATTCGGTTCGGCGGCTTCGCGGGACAACCTCGGCGCAACCTCGGCGATGGCGGCAAGCGGCCCGGCTGGTGAGCCTGTGGGCTTCGTCAGCGGCACGGCCAGCCGTGTTCGGCCCCGGCGGCCAGTTCAACCGCTACCAGTCGCCGGCGCGGCCGTCCCGCCGCGCCTCACCTACGAGGAATTGCAGCAGCGCCGCCGAGATCATGGCGAAGCGGCAGGCAGGAGGCGCCGCCAGCCAAGGACGTCGGCAGCGTCCTGCCGACCTGGGCGACGGCATCGACGACCTGTTCACCAACGCCGACCGCATCGGCGAGGGCTTCCGCTACTCCATCGAGCCGCGCGTCAACCTGCCGCGGCAGAAGTCCGGCCTGCTGTCCGTCTCGGAAGGGGCGGTCGACCATGACGCGGCAGAGCATCTACAGCCCCACCGTCCACCCTGCGCTTCCCGCTGCGGGCGGTCAAGTTGAAGAACACACCGGCAAGCACCTGAAGCAGGGCCCGGTCGCGGTGTACGACGAGGGCGAGTACGTCGGCGACTGCCGGCTGCCCGACATGCAGCCGATCAGGAGCGGCTGCTGAGCTACGCGATGGACCTGGGCGTCGAGATTCAGCCAGGAGCAGAAAGAACAGTACGAGGGAGTCACGTCGATCAAGATTGAGCAGGGCGTTGTCATTGTCAGCTTCGTCGAGAATCGGACGACAACGTATCAGATCCTCAATCGCTGGAGGCGAGGAGAGAACCGTTCTGGTCGAGCATCCGGTGTCGGCATGGACATTGACGAAGGAGAGTCGACAGCCGGTGGAGAAGGGCCGTCAACAGTATCGTTTCGAGTGGAAGATCAATGAGGGCAAAACCGAGCGGAAGCAGGTGAAGGAGACTCGGCCTTCCAACGCTCAGAAACGCCTGTTCGATATGAATGAGGAGACATTGCAGAAATTGACGGCCGAGCCAAAGGCCAGTGCCGCGGTCAAGGAAGCATCGGGGAAGGCACTCACGTCGGCGAAGAAGTTGAACGGCATGACTGCGGAGGCGATGAAAATCGATGAGTCCTGGCACAAGACGAAGTTGGAACTGGAGCGAATCACAGTGACCCTGGGTAAGTTGCCGGCTGGCTCCAAGGCGCACCAGACGTACTTGAAGAAGTTCCAGACGGCCGATGCTCTGGCGGACAAACTGAAGGCGCAGAGCAAGGAGAAGGCGACCTCACTGGCGACCGCCCTGAAGGAATACCGGACGCTGGTGGAAAGCCTGAACGCGAAGTAACACCACTTGCGATGAGACAGAACCACGATGCGATAGCAGAGCACTTCACCGGGCAGTCGGCGGCACGCGCTACCGCTATCGCGTCGCGGCTAAACTTTCCGCCAATCACTCAGACGCCTTCATCGCCGCAGGCCGGCCCAGGTGCTTCTGGAAGAAGCCGGCGAACCGCGCCGTACAGCCGCTCCGTCACCACCGGGTCGGGCACCATGTGCGTCAGGCCCGACAGCGGCAGCACCTCGAAGTCCTTGCCGGCGCGGAACAGCGCGTCGGCCAGCTTGCAGCGAGTGGCGGAAGTAGACGTTGTCGTCGGCCGTGCCGTGGACGAGCAGCAGCGGCCGCTTCAGGTCCTTCGCGTAGGTCAGCAGCGACGCCTCCTTGTAGGCCGCCGTCGTCCTTGTCGGGCAGGCCGAGGTAGCGCTCGGTGTAGTGCGTGTCGTAGTCGAGCCAGTCGGTGACCGGGGCGCCGGCGACGGCGGCCTTGAAGACGTCCGGCCGCCGCAGCACCGCCAGGGCCGCCATGTAGCCGCCGAACGACCAGCCGTACGATGCCGACGCGGTCCAGGTCCATCTCGGGGAACTTCTCGCCGAGCGCCTTGCAGCCCGGCGACCTGGTCGTCGAGCGGCACGCGTGCCGAACTTCTGGTAGATGGCCCGCTCCCAGTCGCGGCCGCGGCCCGGCGTGCCGCGGTTGTCGATGGCGACGACGATGAAGCCCTGGTCGGCGAGCCACTGGTCGAGCAGCCAGCTGCGCATCTGCCTGCCAGCGACGTGCAGGTGGTGCGGCCCGCCGTAGACGTCGACGATCACCGGGTACTTCTTCTTCGGCGTCGAAGTCGCGCGGCCGGACGACGGCGGCGTAGAAGCCCGGCGCCTTCGCCGACCTTGACGAGCTCGACGCTCGGCGCGAACGGCGGCTCCTCCGCGACCGACGGCAGCTCGCCGACCAGCGTGCCGTCGGCCGCGTGGACGGTGCTGCCGCGGCATGCGCGTCGAGCAGGCTGGCGCGTGATGGACGTAGACGCGCCTGGTCTTGCGCGAACGACGGCCGAGTGCAGGCCCGGCTCCTTGCGTCAGCGGCGACCGGCTCGCCGCCCGTCGAGCGGCATGCGGAACAGGTGCGACTGCGTCGGGTCGGCGCTGGCGCGGTAGACGACCTGCCCGCCTTCGGCATCGACGTCGACGATGCCCTGGAAGCCGTGCCGGCGCCGGCACCAGGACGCGGCTGCAGCTCGCCGTCGGCGTCGCGGAGCTCCAGCTGCGGGCCCGCCGTCGCCCTCGCTGACCCACAGGAAGCGACGCCGTCGTCGCAGCCAGCGCGGCATGTCGTGGTGCAGGTTCACCCAGGCCGGGTCGCTTCTCGGTCGAGCAGCGGCGTCGTCTTGCCGGTCGTCGGGTCGGCCTCGAGCAGCACCAGCTCCTGCTGGTCGCGCGTCTGCACGGCCAGCGTCAGCGGGCCGTCCTTCTGCCCAGCGGACCGTGGCCAGGTACGGGTACTTCTTCGCGGTCCCACTCGATCCAGATCGTCTCGCCGCCCGTCGACGGGGACGACGCCGAGCCGGACCTTGACGTTGGTCTTGCCCGGCCGCGGGTAGAACGACGGGTGCGGCGGCTGCTCCGGGTGGATCGGGTCGGCGACGTACCAGACCTCGACGCCGTCGGCGTCGGTCTCCTGGTAGGCGATGCGCTTCGCAGTCGGGCGACCACCAGTAGCCGGTGAAGCGGCCCATCTCCTCCTGGGCGACGAACTCGGCCAGGCCGTGCGTCTTCTTCGCGGTGCCGCCGGTCGGTGACGCGGCGTCTCCTTGCTGCGTCGCGAGGTCGAAGACGTAGACGTCGTGGTCGCGGACGTAGGCGACGTTCTTGCCGTCGGGCGAGAACTTCGGATCGAGGAGCGTGCCCTTGCCGGTCTTCAGCTCGACGGACTTGCCCGTCTCGCGCCGAAGCCATGGACGGCCGTCTCCACGTCGAGAGCGTCGTCGGAACGGGAACGACGTTTGGATTCGAGTTGCCGACCGAGGCCAGCGCAGCCGACCGGGAGGAGCTCGCTCAGGTTCCAGCTCCCGCCGCCGGCAATGCGACAGTCGGGAATGTCCTCCTATATCGACGACAAGCTCGCGAATCTTCAACTCGTCGAGAGCGTCCTCGCGGAGTTGCGCCCGGGACTGGAGCTGCGGACCGCACTGGATGGGACCGCCGGGGCTGAGTTGGCGGAGGAGAGCCGCCCGACCTGCTCTTGCTCGACCTCAACCTGCCCGACATGACCGGCGAGGAAGTCCTCCGCCGCCTACGGGCGCGCGTCGAAACCGCCGATGTGCCGATCCTCATCCTCAGCGCAGACTCGACCTCGCGAAACGTCACCCGGCTACTTCAGACAGGCGCCGATGCCTACCTCACCAAGCCGATCGAGGTCCCGCAGTTCCTCGACGTCGTCGATCGGCTGCTCGCAATCTAAGCAAGACCCTGTCCGATCGCCGCGACGATCGCTCGCGGAGTCGGCACCTGTCGACGTAGCTCGCCGGGCGCATCACCCGGAGGTCGCAGGTTCAAATCCTGTCCACCACCAGGGAACGCGGTCGAAACGGAGCGTTGCTGCCCCGAACAGCTCCACGCGCAGGGTGCCCGGCGCGCCGGCGGCGCGACGAGGAGCTTCGGGTGCCGCCGACGCCGACGTCCGCTACGTCGTCCTCGATGCTTTGGACGAGGCTCCTCGCGCTGCGGCAGCCGGGATCGTGCGCGTGCTCGTCCGGGTAACACCAGGTGTCGAGGCAGACACCCATGAAGCGATCAGCACCGGCCATCACGGCGCAAAGTTCGGGCTTCCTCCTGCGGCCACAACTGTACGACGCGTCCTACGGCGCGATCGTGGCCGGGCGTGTCGACGACCCACCCACCGGCGTCTAGTCGGTGTGTGGGAAGCACTGCGAATCCGGTGACGTCCTGATTCGAGGAAATCCCGCTTTCGGCGCCCAGTCGCGGAGACATCCTCGCGGTTCCGGCCACCGGCGCCTACACATTGGCCATGTCCTCCAACTACAACGCAGTGGCTCGCCCAGCGGCGGTCCTCGTTTCCAGAGAAAACGTCCGGCTTATTCGCAAGCGCGAGTCGATCAACGACCTATTGAGCCTCGAGGTGCCTACGAGCTAGCGCGCTTACCCCGGTCCGACTCGCAGGCACCACCGGGCTGCACCGGGACGACGTTCGTCTGGCGGTTAGTGAAGCGCGCTCGAGAGCGCGCCCATATCAGTTCACGCGTGCTTGTGTGGCTCGCGCTTCGGACCCGACGAGTGCGGTTGTCCGCGTACATCGAGCGGCGAAAACGGTCATCCATCAAGCCTGGGCACGTTGCGTCGGACCTTCGGCTCGTACCTCACTCAAAAATCTAGGGACCGTCTACCGGCGACGTTCGTGCCACGAAGGACGCGTGTGGAACCGGCGGCGCGGTAGGTGACCCGTAGCGCCAGCGCTGCGAACCGTCCAATTTTGGATCTTTGACGCGCGAGTCTGCGCGCGGGGTGCGGCCGATGATTACCCACGGGTCTACCTACCCTCGGCTCCGGCGCTCGAAAGGCTGGTGCGAGCGCTCAGCTGGGTGCTGACGGAACCCCATGACCTGGCACGGCATTCACTGGGCACCGCGCGGGTTCCCCTCGAATCGCCCGCGCGACCTCGTCGGCTGCACTGCGTTGCAGGTCCTCTTGCGCCTCCTCCGAGTAGTAAGCGATGTGTGCGGTCAGAACCGTCTGGGGGTGGCGGCGCAGTCGATGCTCGCGCGGAAGCGGCTCCGGGTCGGTGACATCGAGCGCTGCCCCGGCGACGAGACCCTCGTCCAGCGCCCGCACGAGCGCCTCTGTGTCGACGAGCCCTCCGCGCGACGTGTTGACGATCACGGGCCGGCGCCGCAGGACGCCGAACGCCTGCTCTCCGATCAGGTGCGTCGTCTCGGGCGTGAGCGGCGCGTGCAGCGAGATGAAATCGGCTTCCGCGATGGCAGCTTCCAGGGACTCAGCGCGCTCGAGCCCGACGATGTCTTCTTGTAGGTATGGGTCGTAGCCGACCACCTCGAGCCCGAACGCAAGGGCGCGTTCGAGCACCTTTCGCCCGATCCGTCCCACGCCGACGAGCGCGAGCCGGCGCCCCTGGATGCGCCGAATGTGGAGCTCGTCGAGCGGCGGCAGCCAGCCTCCTTCTCGAACGCCGACCCCCGCTGCTAAGACACCTCGCGCCGAGGCAAGCAACAGAGCGATCGCATGGTCGGCGACTTCGTCGAGGCAGTAGTCGGGGACGTTGGTGACGACGATCCCCGCCTTCGTCGCGGCATCGACGTCGATGTTGTCGACGCCGATCCCGTACCGGGCGAAGACTCGGCACCCTCCTTCCGCCGCTGCAGCCACGACACCCGGCGTTACCTGCGCGTAGCAGACAAGAAGCGCGGTCGCGTCGCGGGCAAGCTCCACGAGCGTCTCTTCGTCGGCCGAAGGCGCGGCGACGAGGTCGACATCGACCGGCTCGAGGACGCGCCGCTCGATGTCGAGGCTCGGGAACGGATGATCCGTGACGACGACCCGGTTACTCACTCCGGTCGCGCCCAATCGGGAACGTCGACGAAGTCCGGATGCGGGTGGTGCGTGAAGAGAACGGGACCGTCCTTCGTTACGAGCACGTTCTCCTCCAGGCGCACCGTCTGCTCGAGGCCCGGGTGGCCGGCAAACGTTTCGCAGGCGAAGTACATGTTCTCTTCCAGTTCGACTGGGTACTCGAGCGAGTACGCGCGAGAGATCCACATGCCCTCGTAGAGGGAGAGCCCGATCGAGTGGGCGAACTGTTGCAAGGTCACGGTGCCGTACTCGTCGTCCGCGTAGACGGGGAGCTTCTCCGCCACGTCGCGCGTCGTGTTGCCCGCCTTCAGCTGCTCGATGGCGGCGTACATGGAGTCGTAGGTCTCGCGGTAGAGATCCTTCTGCTTCTCGGTCCAGCGACCGCCGACGTTGAAGCAGCGGACGAAGTCGACGAAGTAGCCGCCCGGCCCGATCGCGTTTTGGTCGACGATGACCAGGTCGCCCTCACGGATCGGCTTGTCCGTGTGCCAGCGCCGGTAGGGGCTCGTATTGCCGCCGGAGGCGACGATGATGTCGTAGACGAAGTCGAAGCCCCACTCGTAGAGGTACTCGTTGACCTTCGCAACGATGTAGGTCTCTTTGACACCCGGCTTCAGCCACTCGTGCTCGATCCGCCAGAACGACGTGTCGCCGATCGCGCTCGAGATCTTCAGGCACTCGATCTCGTCGGGTGTCTTGACGACCCGCGCCCCCGACATCGCCGGCCAGGCGCTGACGGTGTTCAAGCCCGCGCGCTCGAAGGCCGCGGCCGCCGAGGGGTCATAGATGTCGATTCCGATTTTCTCCTTCTCGACGCCGTGCTCGCGCAGCGCGTCGACGATGGAGTTGACCATGCGGTCGGACATCATCTGCTCGGCCGTCTCCGACCACTTCCAGGTGATGGCGGGTCGGATGTTCCCGTTCAACCACGGGGCGTCGATCTTGGCGTTCTCGAGATCCGAGCCCGCGGTCTCAAAGAGGATCGGATCGCCGTCTCGCGGGAGGACGCAGTAGCGGATGAAGATGTTGTTCTTCCAGTTGCCCTGCCAGACGCCGGTCAGGTAGCGGACGTTCTCGCCGACGAAACAGACGACAGCACCCAGATCGTGCTTCTCCATCATCAGCTTCGCCCGCGCGAGACGGTCCTTGCGCAGCCGGTCGAAATCGACGCGCAGCTGCCAGTCGGTCGACGTGGTGCTGTACACGCGGCGTGGATCGTGCTCGTGCGGCCGCTGGATGAAGGAGAGGTCGAGCCCCTTCCCCGTCGGCGTGAGCTGATAGCCGTTGCCCGGCGTCGTTGCCGGGCCTGTGGCGGCGTGCTCGGTCACTGCTGACCTCCTTTGGTCGTCTTGTGTGTCAATGCATCCGCCGACACGGCTAGTTCAACCTCCCGGGATCCGGCGACTCGTACCAGTCGATCGGCTGCTCTTCGGTCGTGACCCAGATGCTTTTCGCTTCCGTGAACATCTGAACGGCCTCAAAACCGTTCTCTCGCCCGTAGCCCGACAGCGCGAATCCACCCCAGGGCGAGGCGGGGTCGATTCGGTGGTAGTCGTTGATCCAGATGACGCCGGCTCGGAGCTGCTCGGCGACGCGATGGGCTCGGCTGACGTTCGTCGTCCAAATCCCGGCGCCGAGCCCAAAGGGCGTGTCGTTGGCGATCTGGACCGCGTGGCTTTCGTCGTCGAAAGGAATCAGGGTGACCACGGGGCCGAAAATCTCCTCCGAGGCTGCCTCGATGTGAGGGTCTTCGGTCCAGATGAGGGTCGGCGTGACGAAGCCCTCGGCCCTGAGCGGCGCCTCGAGGTCTTCCGGAATACCACTGCCTCCGGCGAGAACTTCTCCGCCCTCCGCGACCGCCCCGTCTATGTGGCCACGAATCCGCTCCGCGGCCGCCGTCGTGATGACCGGGCCCATCTGAGTTGCGAGCTCATGAGGGTCGCCGAGGCGAATTGACCGTACGTGGCCGGCCATCTGCTCGGCGAAAGCCCCGGCGATCGAGCGCTCGACGAGGACGCGCCCGCCGGCCACGCAGGACTGGCCCTGTGCGATATAGGCCGCAAAAACGGCGCCGCGCACCGCGCGTTCGGGAGTCGCATCCGCGAAGACGATGTTCGCGGCATTGCCACCCAGCTCCAGTCCCACGCGCTTGAGACCTTCGGCGGCTCGCGCCGAGATCGCCTTGCCGGTCGCGGTCGAGCCGGTGACGTCGATGCGATCAACGTCGGGATGGGACACGAGGGCTTCACCGGTCGCCCGTTCGCCCGGCACGATGTTGAGAACGCCCGGCGGCAGCCCGACGTCGAGCGCGAGACGCCCCAGCTCCAGGACGGAGAGCGGGGCGAGCTCCGAAGGTTTGAGGACGACTGTGTTGCCGCACGCGAGCGCAGGCGCGATCTTCTTCGTCGCGATCAGCATGGGGTGATTCCAGGGCGTGATCGCGGCGCAGACTCCGAGCGGGACGCGCTTGGTGTAGTTGAGGTACGGCCCTTCCACGGGGATCGTCGCCCCTTCGATCTTGTCGGCCATCCCGCCGAAGTAGCGGTACCACTTCGCGACGATGCGGGCCTGGGCAGCGGTCTCGCGATAGGGCCGGCCGTTGTCCGAGGTTTCGATCCGCGCGATTCGCTCCTGGCTTTGCTCCAGGCGATCGGCCAGGCGCATCAGGAGCCGTCCGCGCTCGGCGGCAGCCATCCCGCTCCAATCGGGGAACGCTTCACGTGCTCGCGCAACGGCCTTGTCCACATCCTCGTCGCCCGAGGCAGGCAACTCGGCGATGACAGCTCCCGTCGAGGGATCGCGATCCTCGAACGTGTGGCCTGAGGCGGAATCGAGCCACTCGCTTCCGATCATGATCTTCGTCGCCTCGACGAGGTCGCTCATGATCGGCTCCAGACGAGGGCGCCGCGGCCGAGCACCTCGCCCCTGCGAAGCTCCTCATGCACGTCCTCCACTTCTTCGATCGGGACGCGACGGGTCACGATTGCCCGCACGCGCCCGGACGTGACGAGGTCGGCGGCCTCCTCCAGCTCACGTCTGCTCGCGTAGCGGGACCCGAGCACGCTGGCCTCCGCAAAGACAAGGTCGCGCGGCGCGACGGGGACGTGGACGTTCCGAAATGTGGTCAACAGGACGAGCCGGCCGCGCGTCGCAAGATGTTGCGCCGACCACTCGAGGCTGTCAGGGGTGCCGAGGAGGTCGATGATCACGTGCGCCTTCCCTCCCCAATCGGGGGGAAGGTCCACGGTCGCAAACGACGACGAGTCGACCGCGACGATGCCGAGCTCGCGCTCGAGGTACGAGAGCTTCTCGTCGGCCGCCTCGAGGCCGGCGACTTCAGCGCCGAAGACAGCCGCTACTTGGACCATGTGCACGCCTACTCCTCCGGCGGCGGCGATGACGGCTACCCGGTCACCCGGTCCGATTCCGGCACGGCGGGCGACGTGGAGCGGTGTGGCCACGGCGTCGGGTATCGCTGTCGCGAGGGCTGCGTCGAAGTGCTCGGGCAGAGGAACGGCATTGCGGGTCGGCAGGACGCATACCTCGCCGTAGCCGCCGTCCTGATGGACGCCGACGTAGCCGGCCAGCGCTTCGCAGAGCGGCTCCTCGCCTGCGAAGCAGCTGCGACACCTGCCGCAGAAGAGATAGAAGTAGGCCATCACGCGCTCGCCGAGGCGGTCGGGTGCGACGTTGGCTCCCACCTCGACAATTCGGCCGACGAGCTCGTGGCCCGGGATCCGCGGAAGATCTTCCAGGTTGTTGCCCAGATCGCCGCGGATCGAGTTCAGGACGGTCAGGCCGATCGAGCAGGCCTCGACCCGGACCAGGACATCGTCGTCACCCGGGCGTGGCTCGGACACTTCCTCGAGGCGCAGCGGCCCGTCCCACTCGTGGATGCGCATGGCTCTCAATTGAGGTTGAAAAGACTCGCGGGGTTGGTTTCGGTTGCCGCGCTGAACGCTCCGTCCGACAACGCTTCGCGAACCTCGTCGACGGGGGTGGAAGGAGCCATATCGAAGGGGAGGTCCGTGCCGAAGACGACGCGGTCGGCGCCGACCCGGTCGACGAGGAACCGCAGCCCGACCGCGTCGTGCGTGATCGTGTCGAACCAGAGGCGATCGAGATAAACCCACGGATCGGCCGGAGCGACGGAGAGCTCCGGCCGTACTCCGCGGGCATGACGCAGGCGTCCGGCCTGGTACGGAAAGTACCCCCCGGAGTGGGCGAGGAGGATCCGGAGCTCCGGGTGCCGATCGAGAATGCCTGCGCAGATCAGGCGCTCAACCGCGATCGTCGTTTCGAGCATGTTCCCGATCACGTTGTCGAGATAGAACTGGTCCAGCCTCGGGTGTGCAGCGTTGTAGGCGGGATGAATGAAGACCGGGCTTCGAAGCTCGTTCGCTGCCGCCCAGAAGGCATCGAACTGCGGCCCATCCAGAGGTAGTCCCGCAACAGAGGTCCCGATCTCGACGCCCACCGCTCCGGCACCTGCCGCCTGCGCAAGGACCTCGGCAGCGCGGGCAGCGTTCTGAAGAGGGACGACCGCGAGCCAGCGGAGCCTGCCATCACCGGCGGCCGCGAACTCTGCGAGGCCGCGATTGACGGCCTCCGCCATCGCATCACCGAGCTCGTCGTTCAGGTGGTAGTAGAAGAGAGGCGGAGCCGCCGACACGACGGCTGTGCCGATGCCGTTCTCGTTGAGCTCACGGAGCTTCTCGGCCGGTTCGAGGAACGATTTGCCGAGCTCGAAATCTACGTGGACGCCGCCTTTCCAGCGACCGCCCTCGATCCGAACTTCATAACGCGGATCCCGCTCGAAGAGCTCGAGCGCCGCGGGGGGAATGACGTGGTTGTGCACGTCGATCGTCACGCTCCACCCAGCCGGATCATCTCGGCGATGCGGAGGCGGTGAGAGTCCTGAGCCCCGTCGGAGTGGAGGAAGGAGAGACAGTCCCGCATGCACTTCTCCACTCCCGAGTCCCTGTACATGATCGCTAGGCCTCCGTGAATCTCAATCGCGGAGAGGCACACGCGAACGGCAACCTCGGCTGCGAACGTCTTGGCCGCACTACCGAGCCGGTAGTCGTACTCCGGATCGTGCTCGACAGCCCATGCGGCTCGCCAGATCAGGCTTCGAGCAGCCTCGAGCTCCGAGTACATCTCGGCAAGGCGGCAGCCGACGTTTCCGTGCTCGATGATCGGCCGGCCGCCTTGCACGCGCTCCGCAGCGTGCTCAACGGCCATCTCGTAGGCCGCACGTGCTGTTCCGAGGGTTGTTGCGCCGGCCTCGATGGCGCTCTCCTTCAGGATCTCGCGGGCGCCTGCGTAACCGGTATGCGCTTCGCCGACGAGGCGATCCGGGTGGACGACGACGTCTGTGAAACGCATCGCCGCGTTGTTGATCGTCCGCTGCGCGATCTTGTCGTGCACTTCGACGACTTCGAACCCGGGCATCTTGGGCTCGAGCAGGAACGCGCTCGTACCGCGCTCCGCAGGCTGATCGGAATCGGTGCAGGCGAAGACGAGGTACACGCCGGCGTCAGCGCCGTTCGAGATGTAGTGCTTGTAGCCGTTCAGGAGCCACGTCCCGTCCGGTTGCTTCTCGGCGTGGGTGCGGAAGCGGAAGTCCGTCCCGATGATGTAGTCGGAGCTCGTCTCCGGCTCGGTGAAACAGATTGCTAGGACCATCCGCGGGTCTGCGAGGAAGCGGTCGAGGAAAAGCTGGCGCGAGGTGCCCGACGCCAGTCGGTTGAGGATGCGCTGCACCTTCAGCGTTTGATCGATGATGACCGCGAAACCCATGTCTCCGTAGGCGAGCTCCTCGATCAGGACGCAGAGCGCCAGCGCGCTGGAGTCCTCAGCGAGGCCGAGCGTGCGCCACCCGCGCTTGGACGCCTCCTCGACGAGATCCCAGGCGACGCGCTCACGCGGATCCTCTCGCCACTCTTGCTCGGCTGCACGCGGGCGGAGCGTCTCGAGCGCGAAACGCCGCGCCTCCGCTTGTAGCTCGCGGACGTGTTCCGGCAGCCCGAAGAAGGGCACAGGCACGACCTCGGATACAGCGTCTCGAGGCGTTATGGCAGGGCTTCCTGGAGCAAGTCGGCGTAGGTCGCGGTTTGCCCGTCGAGAGTGCTGACGATGCGCCCCAAGCGCATGACGTGAATGACGTCGGCGAACCCGAGCAGGTCTTCAAACTCCGAGCTCGCAAGCAGGACTCCCAGCCCTTCTTGTTGCACAAGCCGCTCGACGAGCGCTCGGATCTCGGCCTTCGCCTGGAGATCGATGCCTTGGGTGGGCTCTTCCAGGAGTAGAAACCTCGGTGCTCCTTGTAGCGCTCTGGCAAGGGCGAGCTTCTGCTGGTTACCGCCGCTCAGGTTCCTTGCTGCGGTCTCAGGCCCGGCACCGCGAATGTCCAGTGCCTGGGTATAGGTGGCCGTCGATTCCCGTTCGGCCTTGCGCATGCGGATGCCGAAGCGGCTGAGAGATCCCGTAACCGGCAGCGCGACGTTTTCGCGCACCCGGAGGTTCGGTGCGATTCCTCCGCGACGGCGATCGCCTGGGACGAGTTCGATCCCGAGGCGGCAGGCCTTTGGAGTCGAGCTGGGAGGCACGGGTTTGCCATCGATTGCAATGCCACCTTCCTCGTATGCTTGCCAGCCGGCTATTGCAGCGAGCAGAGGCCCAAAACCGGCGCCCTGGACGCCCGCAATGCCCACGAGCTGCCCCGACTCGACGGAGATCGAGACGTCTTGGAAGCTGCGTCCGAAGCTGAGGCCACTCACCTCGAGCGTGCCTGCCCGTCGCCGCCTTTCGAGCAGTTGTTCGGAGCGGAGCTTGGGCGCGCCGTTCCTTGACTTCGTCATCAACTCGATGATCTGCCGGCGATCAACATCGCCACGGGCAAACGTCCCGACCAGGCGACCTTCGCGGAGCACGGTGATGCGGTCGGCGATACGCAAGACCTCGCTCAAGCGATGGGTCACGTAGATGATGGTCATGCCCGCCTCGGTGCGCATCCTGACGAGGCAGTCGAGGAGCGCCTCGGCGTCCACCTCGGACAGCACGGCGGTCGGCTCATCACACAGGACGACGTTGCCGCGCGCGACGAGCGCGTGGGCAATCTGAGCAAGTCGCGCTTCAGGGACGCTCAGCTCGTGGCTCGGGCGACGTGGATCGACACGCGCGTCGATCAGGCGGAATGCATCGTCGATCCGCGCCCTCTCCTTCTCGGAAAGTTTGTTCCTCCTGACCAGCGGGCCCTCGAGCCCGAGCAGGACGTTGCGGCCGACCGGCATCTGCTTACACAGCTCCAGCTCCTGCGGGATCATCTTGATCCCGTACTTCTTGCGGGCTTCTCGCGGCGAGCGCGGCCGCGCCTCCTCGCCTTCGATCAACATCTCCCCGGAATCTGGTGCGGTGACTCCCATCATGATCTTCATGAGCGTCGACTTGCCGGCCCCGTTTTCGCCGACCACTGCGTGAATCTCGCCGCGCGCTGCGTCGAAGCTGACACCGTCGAGCGCCCGCACTCCGGGATAGGTCTTCACGATGTCGACGAGCTCGATCGCGGGCGCGTCGGCGGTCAACCCCTCGGGAGAGGGGGCCCGAGCATCTGCATGCTCGGGCCCCGGGTTGGAGCTGGTCGGCGTCACCGCCGGCAGACCGCTGGGATCATTTGGGTGCGTAGCCTTCCTGGATCAACTCGAGGGTCTTCGCCGTCTCGTTTGGCGGCAGGTCGTCCGCCTCGTAGACGGTGAGCGGGATGCAGACCAGCGCGGGCACATCCTGGTCGCCGTTGAGGATCGCGACGGCCTCGCCTACGCCCTGGTAGCCCATCGGCGTCGGGGTAATTCCGATCACCTTCGCGACCTGACCTTCGCCGAGGTCCTCGATGGTCGCGGGATCGAAGCCGTTGGTTATGAACTTCGTGTTCTTGTACTGCGGCGGCAGCGAGTCAGGGTCCAAGAGCAGGTTGAACACCGTGTACACCCACTTGATGTCCGGGTTGCCCTGAACCGCGTTCTCGAACGACTTCAGCCCGAGTGCCGGATCGACGTTCTGGGTCGGCGAGGCGACGATCTTGACGCCGGGATACTTCTCCTCGACCTGATCCGCGAAGCCCGCGGCTCGCTTCGCTGACCACGTCGCGTTCGCGGGGCCGGCGATCACGATTCCGGGGCCGGCGGTCTCGCCGAGCGCGTCGACAAGAAGGTCTGCCGAATCCCTACCCATCTGGTAGTCGTCCTGCATGACCATGTACGCGTCGGGTGAGCCCGCTTCCGTGGCGACGATGACGACGGGGATGTCTTCATCGAGGAATCGGTTTGCAACTGCGACTCCACCTTGGATGTCGGTCGGGATGATCACAGCCGCATCCACGCCTTTCTGTACCAGCTGATCCGCCTGTCGTAGCTGCTGTTCCGGCGAGGCGTAGCCTGTGCCCGCGGAAACGAATTCCAGCTTGACGCCGGCGTCCGCGGCTGCCTTGTACGCACCGCTCGAACCCGCCTGGTAGTAGTGCCCGGCCAGGGTCGGCTCCATGAACCCGATCGTGTACTCCTCGTCGGCCTTTGGAGCCTTGTAGGCCGCCGCCTGGTCAGGATCCGGCGCTACCGCTGAGTCCGACGAGCCTGTGCACGGAAGGCCCTTGTGAAGCTTGTCCTCCGTCGACAACTTCTGATAGTCGATGTAGGCCTGGTCGTCAGGCTTCAGCTTGACGTCGGCGCTGGAGCCGCCACCGTTGTCGTCGCCGCCGCAGGCAGCAACCGAAGCTGCCATTCCGATCACGACGAGCCAAATGACGATCCAGGGAAATTTCTTGCTCATACCTCTCCTCTCGTGCTGCGTAGTCAATTGCCGTCGACCTGATCCGCTCGAGTCCTTCGCATCACCTCACTCGCTCTGAGCCCCTGGTGGGCTCTTGCGTGAGGGGGAGTCCGGGCCACGAACTCGTTGGAGCTGTGAGACGACGCCGCTCCACAGGCCACGAAGCCCGACTCGACGTCGTTGGTTGAACACGACCGCCGCGACCAGGACTGCTCCGGTGACCATGTTCCGGGTGAACTCGGAGATGCCGACGATCTCGAGGCCGCTGGTCAGGACCGTCAGGATCGCTACGCCGATCGCGACACCGAGCAGCCGACCCTGGCCGCCTCCGATCGCAGCTCCGCCGATCACTGCGGCCGCGATGGACTGCAGCTCGAGCCCCGCCCCGAGGCTGGCTTGTCCAACCGAGACACGTGACGCGAGCATCACGCCGGCGACACCGGCGAAGACGCCGCAGACTGTGTACGCGAGTACCTCGTAGCGGACCACCGCAATGCCGGCTAAACGCGCGGTCTCCCGGCTGCCTCCGATTGCGTAGATGTAGAGGCCGGGCCGGAGGCGCGTGAGAAGGACGTAGGCGAGCGCAATGACGATCAGGGAGATCCCGGCCGTCGCCGGAATCGGGCCCCAGTCCGTCGCGCCGAGCGGACGGATTCCCGGATCGGAGATCGGGACGGACGCTCCGTTGCTGAGCTCGTTGGAGAGACCGGTGAGAAACGTGAGCATGGCAAGGGTGGTGACGAAGGGATTGACGCCGAGCCGGGCGACGATCAGACCGTTGGCCATGCCTACCGCTCCGCCCAGTGCAATCGCGGCGGCTGCAGCGCCCGCTACGCCGAAATCGTCGATGAGAAGAGCGAGCGCAGTCGACGTGAAGCCGACATTCGCCCCGACCGAGATGTCGAAGCCTCCCACCACGAGGACGAACATCTGGCCCACACCGACCGCGAGCAGGATTCCCCACTGCCGCGCGAGGTTCTCAAGCGTCCGGTCGGAAGTGAAGATCTCCGGGCTGGCAATGGAAAACGCCAGGTATATGAGCAGCAGCCCGATCAGGAGTTGCACTTCGAGCCGGGGCAGGTTGCGGATTACCCGCCACAACGGCGCCAAGGAGAAACGGGAGGGCCCGCGAGGCTCAGCGGGCGCGGCTAGGTGGGGCTCAGCGCTCACGCCTGCATCTCGGCGGCCCCGCTCGGTCAATTGATCGTGTAGCCGCAGTCGACCATCAGCAAGTGGCCGTGCACCATCCTGGAATCAGGGCTTGCCAGGAACACGGCCGCCCGCCCGATGTCGTCGGGCTCAGGAAGGTGCCCGGGGGCGATCATGGGCATGAACGCCGCCGTGAACTCGGGATCGTCGAACAGCGGCCTGACCATGTCGGTGAGCGTCGCCGTAGGCCCGATCGCGTTCACGTTCACGCCGTGCTTGGCCCACTCGATGGCGAGCGTCTTCGTGAGCTGGAGCACGCCACCCTTGGTCGCGCAATAGACGGAGAAGTTCTCCTTGCCGACGAGGCTGAACGTCGACCCGAGGTTGATGATGTTTCCGCCGCCGCGATCGATCATCCGCCGCCCCATTTCTTGGCAGCAGAAAAAGAGCGACTTGAGGTTGATGTCGACGACCTCGTCGTACTGCTCCTCGGTGACCGTGAGCGCGGGGCGGTCGCCCTGCACACCCGCGCTGTTGACGAGGATCGTCGACTCGCCGAGCGCTTCCTCGATCCCGTCGAAGACGGCCGGGATCTGTTTCACGTCCGTCAAGTCGGCCGCAACCGACCGCGCCTTCCTTCCGCGCTCTTCGATTCCGGTGACGGTCTCGCCGAGCGCCTCTTCGTCGCGTCCGACGACGGCGACGTCGGCTCCTTCGTTGGCGAATGCCCAGGCGATTGCCTGCCCCAGGCCGCGCGAGCCGCCGGTCACGATCGCAACCCGCCCCGCTAGCTTCCCATTCTCCACTCCGTAGCCCTCCTTGCTTGCAGGTGTTCTCAAATCGTCAGGAGACGACGACTTCGAGCCGTTCCGGTGGGTTCACGCGCAGGAGGCCCTCGTCTGAGAGCCGGATGTCGCCGATCTCGCCGCAGGCGAAGCAGAACTCGAGCTGCGAGAACGGGTTTCGAAGCGGACAGCCGAGGCCTGCGATGACCTCGAATGCCTTGTCGAACTTGGCGGCGACGATGTCGATCGGCTCTTGGGAAAGGAGGCCGAGCAAGGGCAGCTCGACGAGCGAGACGATCTCGCCGTCGACGACGACGATCTTCCCGCCGCCGATCTCGGCGAGGTGGTTCATCGCGATTGCCATGTCGGACGTGCTGGCCCCGACCGCAACGAGGTTCTCGCACACGGCGTTGACGGTGGAGGCGATTGCACCCTTCTCGAGCTTGAAGCCCTGGACGAATCCCGCACCGGCGCCGTGACCCTTTCCGAATCGGTCAACCATCGCGATCGGGAGCACATCGTTCTCGAAGTCAGGCTGGACGAAACCGTTCTCGACTCGGAGGTGGGCGCGCCTTTCGTCCGTCTCGAGGCTGCCGTCGGTGACCCCGATGACGCGAACTTCGACCTCCTCTGCTCCCTTTGGTGCCGGAACCTCGAGCTCATCGGAGCTGATTGGCTGGTCGAGTTGGACGGTGTCTTGAAAACTGCTCGGATACGTAATCGGCGGGAGCGTTCCGATGAATTGCCCATCTCTGAGCACGATCTCCCCGCCGACCATCACCTGGTCGATGGAGAACTGCGCCAGATCGTTGACAAGCAGCAGGTCTGCGTAGCGGCCGGGGGCCAGGACGCCAACGTCACGCTCAAGGCCAAAGGCTTCGGCGACGTTGATCGTGGCCATCTGGACTGCGATCACAGGTGGAACACCGTTTGCGATCGCGACACGGATGTTCTCGTCGAGACCGCCTTCGTTCAGCAGCTTCTCCGGCGAAGCCAAATCGGCACAGAAGGCGAGCCGGCGAGGGTCGATCTTGTGCTCCGTGTACGCCCTGACCAGGGTGGGAACGTCAAAGGCGCCCGAGCCTTGGCGCATCAGCAGCTTGATGCCCGCGCGTGTCTTGTACACCGCTTCGTCGACGGCAACGGTCTCGTGGTCGGTGCTCACTCCCATCGCGGCGTAGGCCTGGGTCTGGCGCCAGTTGATGCCCGCGGCGTGGCCGGTGATGATCTTGCGCTGCCGAAGGGTCTCGTCGAACAAGTCGAGGAACTCGTCCCATTTGTCGACGATCGGCATGAAGGGTGGCTCCTCGAGGCCGAGACAGCCGTCCCAGTTGAGCATCTCGAACATGTCGTCGACGTCGATCCCCGGGGCGGGCTCCAACCCGAGCTCGCGGTTCTGGAGATACGAAAGGGTGGGGACGAGGAAGATCAGGCGCAGGGGGCGCTCGTCGAACGCCTCCTTGAAGAAGCGCACGGCCTCCTTGCCGCCCACGATGCCTTGGCCGTAAAACCCGTCGGCCGATGTCGTGATCCCGTGCGTCAGCATCGCCTCGACGAACTCGTTGACGCCGAGGTAGCTGTGGTACATGTGGAGGTGTCCGTCGACGAGCCCGGGCGTGACGTACTGCCCCGAGGCGTCGATCACGTCGGTGTCTTTGCCACGCGCGTACTCGATGTCTCCGACGGCCGCGATCCGGTCTTCCTTGACCGCGACGCCCCCCTCGTACACCTCTTGGGTCAGAACATTGACGACTCGCCCGTTCATGACGACGACGTCGGCGGGTGCGTTTCCCAGCGCAACATCGATTAGCGCGCGTCTCGTCGACGCTCGAGTCCTCTCTCGTTTCTCGTTCACTGCTGTCCCGGTCATGTGCCCGCACCTACGCCGTGTTGGTGGATGCTCATGACGCCCTCGGGGATCGATGAGCCCTCTTGCGGGTCGATGCCCCAACTCTTGGCCATGCGATTACCGCCCGCGGTCAGCGTGAAGAAGGCGGCGAGCTCGATGATCTCGGCCTCGCTGTAATGCCCCCGTAACTCTTCGTAGACGGCTTCGTCGCGACCATCGTCCAGGGTCAGAGTGCGGGCATAGTGCAGCGCCGCGCGCGTCCTAGCGTCCGGGTGCTCCCAATTCGCCAGAGCGCAGCTTTGTATCTCCTCGTCGGTGAGTGAAGCGGCCAGCGGCGAGCGCTGCCGGGCGCAGAAGTCACACCCGATCATTTGGGCGATCTGGATGCGGCACAGCTCTTTGATCTCGTGCTCGACGCTGCCGCCGCGATGCAGGATCTCCCAGTAGGCGGCAAACGCTTGCGCGACTTCCGGGTTGTGTCCCATCGTCAGGTACCAGGAAACCGGCGGACTCGTCGTTCGCTCGGCGTGCACGAGCAGCGCCTCCAAGCCTGGATCGTCGACAGCGTTACGATCGATTTTCTGGACGTTCGTCAGCTCCATTTCCACGCTCCTTTCCACTCCGTTCGGTCCGTCACGGCTTGGTCGCTTCCGCCGGTTCGAACACCTGTTTCGCTAGTGCCTCGACCTCTTCTAGCGGTATCAGCGCTTTCGTCTTCAGCCCGCGCTGCTTGAGCAGGTCGAGGAGCGCGCGCAGCGACTCCTCGTCCGCGTCGATTCCAAGGGCCTCGCATGCGAGCATCACCGATGGGAGACCGCTCCCCTTCCCGTAGACAACCCGTGCTCGAGATTGACCGACCTCGCTCCAGTGGAACGGGAAAAGCTCAAGCGGATCGTCCTCGATGCAGCGCTGGTACCAGCCCGCGATGATCCCCGACTCGATCTCGAACGCTTGCTCTCCCACGATCGCTCGATTCGATGGGATCTGATGTCCCGAACGCTCACGGACGAGACGGGACAGCGAGTAGAACTCGTCTGTCTTAAGGCCGTGCTCGACGCCGTACAGCATCCGCAGGGCGAGCGCGAGGTCTTCCATCGGCACGTTGCCGGCGCGCTCGCCGATGCCCGTCACCGTCGTGTGAACCACCTCGACTCCGGCTGCCAGGGCGGCGATCGAGTTGGCGACGCCGAGCCCGAAGTCGTCATGGAAGTGCGCTTCGAGCTCAACGTGAGGAAGCCGGCGCGCGCACCTTCTCGACCCAAACCGGGATCGCTTGGGTCGAGACGCCTCCAAACGTGTCGACGAGCGCCAAGGCATCCATGTGGCCTTCGGTCGCGACACGCTCGACGAGATCGAGGTACCAGTCGAACTCGGCTCGTGAGGAGTCGATGGTGAAGAAGACGGTGTACAGCCCTGCCTCTTTGGCGGCGAGCGTCGCCTCGATCGACAGCTCGATCGCGCGCTCGAGCGGCCAGCCGTAAGCCTTCTCGATGATGTGGCCCGAAGAGGGGATCTCGACCACAACGCCGTGGACACCGCAGCCCTTCGCCAGCTCGATGTCCTCGACCATGCAGCGCGCGAAGGCGAAGATCTGCGGCCCGAGATCCGCCTCAACGATCTCCTTGATCGCGGCCTCGTCCTGTGCCGACACGATCGGCATGCCGGCCTCGATTCGGTCGACACCTGCCGCGGCGAGCCGACGCGCGATCGCAACCTTGTCCTCGCGGGTGAACGCAATGCCCGCCTGCTGCTCGCCGTCGCGCAGCGTGATGTCGTGAAATCGCACCCGCTCCGAAAACTGCAGCCCGGCCCTCGACTGTTCCAGCCAGTTCCACGGGCTCGTGAACCAGCGCCCCTCGACTGACCAGGGGGTCTCGCTCACCCGTTCTTCTTGTCCTGGGTTGTCGGCGCAGCCAAAGTCGCGAGTACGTTAGTGACTCTTCGACAAGACTTCAACTGACACTTAAACGTACGAAGAGTTACTTAGACGACATGTGGGAGAACGCCGATCTTCTTGCGGATCGGGTTCGATCTCTGTTGTACTGTTACTTCATGGATGCCTCCCCCGCAGAAGGCGTCAACGCAAGCTCTCGACGGGCGGCGACAGATCGGATCGGCGACCGGCTGGCGGTCGTCCGAGGCGAGCGGGGTTTGACGGTTTCGGAGATCGCCCGGCTGGTTGGTGTATCAGCGAGTGCGATCAGCCAGATCGAGCGCGGCACCTCGCGGCCGTCGGTGGCGACGCTCTTTGCGCTCGCGAAGGCGCTCAATGTGCCCGTCGATGCGTTCTTCGATGACGATGAGCTGAAAGCGCGCCCGGAGTTCGAGGCGGCCTCCACTGCTCTCCGCACTGTCCCTCCTCCCCAAGATCCTGAAAGGCTTCATCCCTATTTCGTTCGCTGCGGCGACCGGGCCACTCTCGAGATCAAAGGAGGAGTCCGTTGGGAGCGCTTGACGCCGACCGCGCTCGACGGGCTCGACTTCCTGGAGCTCGTCTACGCCCCTCGCGCCGAATCGGATCCCGAGCTCTACCGTCACCCGGGAATCGAGCTCGTCCGCCTGCTCGAAGGCCGACTCCACATCTTCGTCGGGTTCGAGCTCTATGAGCTAGAGGCGGGCGACAGCATCGCCTTTCCTTCGTCCATTCCGCATCGGTATGTCAACCCGACCGACGATGTTGCTCGGGCCGTGACCGTGATCCTTCGAGACGCCCTGTCGGCTCTCCCCTCAGCCGGCTCGACGATGCGGTAAGCCGGGAGCTCCTTGCACTTCCTGGACGTTCGGGTCGAGATTGCTTTCGAGCGGGAGAAGCACCTGAACGAGTGGTACGCGCGCCACGTTCCGCACCTAATGCAGGTGCCCGGCTATGCAACCGGACGGCGCTACCTGGCTCTCGACGGCGGCCCGCGATACGCGGCCCTCTATGAGATTCCGGACGCGTCGCGCCTGGCTTCCCTGCTCGGTGAAGACACGGACAGGCGTCACGAGCTGACGCTTGTCGACCTACCTTCGTGGGACAGCGATCTGGTCCCGTACATGAGTCACTCGGACTTCAACGTCTGGGAGACGGCGCACTCCACCGATCGGCCGGTCCTCGCCGGAAACCACCCGCTCGTGCAGGCACGTTTCGACACGCACGGACGCGACGGAAACGCGGTGATCGACTACTGCGACGATGAGCTCCTGCCCGTGCTCGCCGACGACCCCGACGTCGTAGCGGTCTCGCGCCTGCGCCCCGCGACTCACGAGTCCGTCGCGTGGATAGGGGCTCGTCCCTCGGCGTTCCTTCTCGCGCAGGTCGCGGACGAGCAGAGTGCGCGCCGGCTTGTAGGCAGCGCGAGCCCCCTGCGACAGCTTGCCGACCGGGCCGGAGTCTCCGACCTTGAGGTCTCGTCCTACCGCCAATTGCTGTTCCACGCGCCGTTCGGCTCGCTGAACTAGGCGATGACCTCCTTAGGCTCGGGCGCCGCGGCCTGCACTGCGGAGGGAGCCGGCTTGAGCGCAGCCAATCGCTCGATCTGGGAACGTCGCTCCTCGAACCACGGAGGAAGACAGAGGCTCGTGCCGAGCGACCGAGCGTCCTCGTCGATCGTGAACTGCGGCGGAGTTGCGACAGCGCAGATGTGTCCGTCCGGGTCGCGGAAGAAGAAGCAGTGGAAATAGAAATAGTCCTGCACCGGCCCCACATCGCCGCCGGCGTGCTCGATCTCCGAGCGCCAGGGCTCAAGCCTCTGCTCGTCGGCCGAGATCGCGTAGTGGTGTGTCAGGCCAATCCCGAGGCGCCCGCGTTCGTGATCGGGGAAGCCGAAGAAGGTGAGGATCGCGCCGGGCACGGGATCGTCCCCGGCGGAGAAGTAGTAGTGCGTTGCGCCCTCCGCGTCCATGTAGTCGGTCTTCTTGATCAAGGTCAATCCGATCGTGTCCACGAAGAAGGCAGCGGTTCGGTCGTTGTCGGACGAGATTGCAGTCACATGGTGGAAGCCGCTCAGCTCCATGTCCGGATCGATCTCGGGAGCGGGGCGCGGCCAGGATTCCTCGGCTACCGCAACCTCCGTCCTAGCGCCGACCATCGTGTGCTCAGGCGCCGACAGGTGCGAAGCCCCCAAAGTCTCCTCGTCGTGGGCAAACCCCGGCTCGGTGGTTGCGATCTCGAGCAGCTCGCCGTCGGGGCCGCGGAAGTAGATCGCATGGAAGTAGTTCCGGTCGTACGGGCCGGTGACGTTCAGCCCAAAATCCGTCAGCCGCCGCTTCCAGCGCACAAGAGCGTTGCGAGATCGCACGTGAAAGGCAAGGTGGTGAGTAGTGCCGGTGCCCCAGCGGCCGCGACCGTCACCGAGGATGGGCTCGGTCACAGCCCGCGCAACAATCGCCGGATCGACCATGCCTTCGGGCGGAACGGCATAGAAGATCGGGTCCCATTCGACGTAGCCGGCGACGGCATGGGGGTCGCCTTCGAGTCCCGCTCCAGGGCCGAATCCGAAGTAGCTCAGCAGCAGGCGCTCGTTATGCGGGTGCACGGTGCGCTTGACGACTCGAAGGCCGAGAACCGACGTCAGGAATGCGCTCGTGCGAGCGAGATTGGAGCAAAGGAAGACCTGGCTGTGAATCCCGGGTGGGCTCATCGCGACTCCTAGAGGCGGGCGGTCAATCGTACTTCGCCCTAAGCCGCGGATAGATCGTTACTCGAGCGTGGTGGCGCTTGAGCTCCGTTTGCATTAGGCGCCTCGTCGGCCCCAACGGGTGATCGCGTGGCACCAGAACTTTTGCCTAAACTTTTGCCCGCCTGAGCTGATCTCAGACCAACTCAGCTAATCGCCCCCGCTTGAACAACCCCGTTCTCGCGTCAGCTGATCTGGCAATAGACGTCTCATAACCCGGAGGTCGCAGGTTCAAATCCTGCCCCCGCTACTGCGAAAGGCGCTGGAAACGGCGCCTTTCGCTTACTTGTAGCTGGAAGGGCACGGCTCGTAGTCGCCTGTTGACCGCTCGCTCGGCGGCACTTTGCAGTTCGCCTGATCAGCGATACCGTGTGGCGTCCCGTCCGTGCGGCGGGACCAGGGTGGAGAGGAGAGCCTGGCCGTGTGCGTTCCGATCTCGCTTGGCTCGCCGACCCGTTGACCGAGCAAGCGATTCGAAAGGGATGGGGAGAATGAAAAGACCGAAGCTGGTTGCCCTGCTCGTGGGGCTACTGGTCGCGATTGTTCCGGCCGCCGCAAATGCCGCGTCGCCGTCCGGTGCCGAACACGCGCAGACGACCAAGATCCAGATCCTGGGTCTCAACGACTTCCACGGCAACCTCGAGCCTCCGATCGGCTCGAGCGGTCGCATCGGCGGCACCGAGGCCGGGGGCAACGCGGGCGGCGTCGAGTACCTAGCGACCCATGTCCGTGCGCTCCGGGCGACGAACCCGAACACATTGTTCGTCTCGGCCGGCGACCTGATCGGGGCGACGCCGCTCGTGTCGGCGCTGTTCCACGACGAGCCGACGATCGAGGCCTTCAACGCGATGGGGCTCGACTACAACGGCGTCGGAAACCACGAGTTCGACGAGGGCGTGACCGAGCTGCTCCGCATGCGGTACGGAGGCTGTCACCCGGTGGACGGCTGCCGGGACGGGGATCCGTTCGGCGGCTCGACATTCGAGTTCCTGGCCGCGAACGTCGCGTACAAGGACACGGGCGAGACGATCTTCCCGCCCTACGCCATCCATCACTTTCAGGGCGTAAAGGTGGCCATCGTCGGCATGACGCTCGAGGGCACGCCTTCGATCGTCTCTCCCGCCGGCATCTCGCACGTGGACTTCTTCGACGAGGCCGACAGCGTCAATGCTCTCGTGCCGAGGCTGAAGCAGCAGAATGTCGAGACGATCATCGTCCTGCTCCACGAGGGCGGATTTACGCCCGCTCCGCTGAATCCGGAGACGATCAACAGTTGCGTCAGTCCCACCGGCGCGATCCCGCCGATCGTCGAGCGGATGGACGACGAGATCGACGTCGTCGTCACCGGTCACACGAACTGGGCCGTCAACTGCATCATGGACGGCAAGATCGTGACGGGTGCGGCCGCGTTCGGTCGCCTGGTCACCGACATCGACCTGACCGTCAGCCGTGCGACGAAGGACGTCGTCTCGGCGACGGTGAACAACACCATCGTCAGGCGGACCGTTCCGAGGGCGGCCGATATGACAGCGCTGCTGGCGAAGTACGTGACGCTGTCTGCTCCGTTCGCCAACCGGGTCATCGGCAGGATCACGGCGAACATCACCCGCGCGGCGAACCTTGCCGGCGAGTCGGCTCTCGGCGACGTGATCGCCGACGCCCAGAACTACGACGCGCAGCAGGCGGGCACGGGCTCGCAGATCGCGTTCATGAACGCGGGCGGCATCCGCGGCGACCTCACCTTCGCGAGCAGCCCAGTGGGCGAGGGCGACGGCAACGTCACGTACGGAGAGGCGTTCACCGTCCAGCCGTTCGGCAACAGCCTGGTGACGATGTCGCTCACCGGGACGCAGATCGACGCGCTGCTCGAGCGGCAGTTCACCGGCGGCATCGGGATCCTTCAGATCTCGGACGGGTTTGCTTACACCTACAGCGCATCCGCCCCGGTCAACGAGAAGGTGGGCGCGATCACCCTGAACGGCATGCCGATCAGCCCCGTGCTCCCGTACCGCGTCACCGTCAACAGCTTCCTCGCTGACGGCGGCGACAACTACGGGGTTCTGACGCAGGGCACCTCCCGCATAGCGGGCAACGTCGACACGGACGCGTTCGAGAACTACCTCCGCGCGAACCCGGGCGGCATCGCCCCGGGCCCGCAGAACCGGATCACGCGCGTCCCGTAGAGAAGGAACGACTGGAAACGCAAGGGGGCCCGGGCGACCGGGCCCTCTTGTCATCCCGGACCGCTAGCTCGGCGTGGTCCCGACTGGCGGCGCGAGCGCTTCTGCGATCGCCGCGACAATCGCAGCGGGGTCTGCACCCTTTTCGAGGTAGCTCGCTGCTCCGAGCGCGATGACCTCTTCGGCGACGTTGGCGCTCGTGAAACCGGATAGGACGACGAGCCGGGCGTCGGGTGCGACACGGCGGAGCTCGGGTAGCGCCTCGAGACCGCTCCGTCTTGGCATCGCAAGGTCGAGCAGGATCACGTCTGGCTGGAGCGCGATTGCCTCGACGATGGCTTCGTTGCCGTCGGCGGCTTCCCCGACGACTCGCAGGCCAGGGTCGTTGTCCACGATCGTGCTGAGCAGCTTGCGGATCGCCTCGTTGTCGTCGCAGATGAGCACGCCTGCAGGCGTGTCCCCATCCGCAGCCGCTCCGTTGGTCATGGCGTCGTGGGGGCCGAGTCGCGAATCAATTCGCGAAGCGGCACTCCTTGTTTTCCAAGCTCGTCGAGGGTCCTGCTGACAATCGCGCGAGTGTTCTCGAGCGCCTCGATCAAGGCGTCTCGTGATTCGTCGCGCCGGTCGAGCTCGAGAGCGAGATGGGCGACGGAGAGGGACTGCACAACGCCGTCGTGGAGCTCGAGCACGTGCCGCTGCTGGGCCTTCTGGCGCTCGGTCTCGCGCAACGTCTCGGCGTCGCGACGATCGAATGCCCCCTGCAGCTCGTGGACCTCGGCGAAGCGGCGCAAGGTGATGTCGATCGCGCTCTGCAGCTCTTCCGGCCTGCTGTCGACGATGTAGGCGAAGACGCCGCGTGACGCCGCCTCGTTGACCCAGGCGCCGTCGTAGGCCTCGAGCAGCGCGATCACCGGGCAGAACGAACCTGCCACGATCTCCGTGATCAGGTCGAGCGCGTGCTTGGCGCTCTCACCGAGGCCGACGAAAGCCACGTCGGGGCGCTCCCGTGCCGTCACTGCCGCCACGTCCTTGACGTGGATCTCGCGCGCGATGACCTCGTGGCCGAGCTCCGTCACTACCTTGGCCAGCAGCTCGAGCCGATCCGAGCGTTGATTCGCAATCAAAACGCGAAGGTGATGGGTTCCGTCCATGCGTGCCTTCCTTAATAGGTGGGGGCAACGAGAACGGGCGCAGAGCGGAACTACCTGAGGACGCCTCGCCTGAGTCGACAATTGTAACAGTTTTTACAAGTTCTCGGCCGGGCGCCAAGACCCTCTCCGACTCACACCAGAGGCGTTTCGACAGGTTGGACGGATCGCTGCTACGTTGAGTCCATCGCGTTTGGCTCTGCGTTGTAGCCGCCGAGGCACTGCACCCTTCCTCTTCGTCTGTCACACGTTGCCTGAGCGCAGCAGGAGCTCGCTTTGGGCTCCCTGCCCTGTGAGATGAACAGAAGGAGCATCACATGCATGCGACCATTCGCCGCTACGACGGTGTCGACCAGAATCGCGTCGTCGAGCTGACCGACAAGGTCAACGAGACCCTCGTCCCCAAGCTGAGCGAGCTCGAGGGCTTCAAGGGCTACTACCTGATCGAGGCCGGCAACGGCATCTGGAGCTCACTCGGGATCTACGAGACCTCCGAGCAGGCTGACGAGTCGACGAAGGTCGCCGCGAGCTGGATCCGCGACGAGGACCTTCAGACCGCGTTCCCGAATCCGCCCAAGATCACGAGCGGCACGGTTGTAACGCACAGCAACGGCATCACCGTCTAGTAGCACCACAGAACTGATTCGCTGGGGAGGGCTCGCAGGACCGGGGCCCTCCCTTCGCGTTTCCCTCTCGCTTACGGTGCGCCGGTGGGCCAGGTCAAAGTCGACGTGTTCGACCAGCTCGGCAAGGAGATCGAGCTGGAGCGCATGCGCGTGGTCGACTCGCCCGCCGTGACGCACCTGAAGTACCGCGTCCTCAGGTAGACGCGTCGCTATCTCTACGATCACAGCGGGACGCCGTCCCGTTTGAATCCATGGACCAGAGCGATTCCCTAGCTGTGAACGCCCCTCGCCGCTGGCTCAACCGCGGTCGAATCCGCCTGCCCGCTGACGACCCAGGCGTGCCGGACACGCGATCGCCGGCCCGCTTGCTCCTCTGGGTCGGACGCCATCAGCTCCTCACGATCGCCGCCGGGATCTTCTTCGGGATCGTCTGGATGGTCGCCCAGGCGCTGGTGCCGTACACGATCGGCCGGGCGATTCAGGTCGGGATCATCGAGCACGACAACCGCGCACTCGGACTCTGGACGCTCGTGCTGCTCGGCCTCGGTGCGACGCAGGCGTTCGCCGGGATCATGCGGCACCGGTTCGCGGTCTTCAATTGGCTCCAGGCCTCGTTCCGCATGGCCCAGGTCGTCGGTCACCACGCTTCGCGCGCAGGCCCGGCGGTTCGTGGCCGGCTGTCGACCGGCGAGGTCGTCGCCACGGTGTCGAACGATGCGATGCGCGCCGGCGGCGCGTTCGACATCACGGCCCGGCTCGCCGGCGCGGTCGTCTCCTACGTCGTCGTCGCGTTCATCCTGCTGTCGTCGTCAGTCGTGCTCGGCCTCGTCGTGCTGATCGGCGTGCCGGTGCTCGTGCTCCTGGTCGGCACGGTGATCAAGCCGCTCCAGGCCCGGCAGGCGGAGCAGCGCGAGGAGGTCGGGAAGCTCACCGCCCTCGGCGCCGACACGGCTGCCGGTCTCCGCGTGCTACGGGGGATCGGCGGCGAGCCGGAGTTCCTCGACCGCTACCGGCGCCGCTCTCAGGAGGTGACGGCTCGCCGGGGTCCGCGTCGCCCTGCCGCAGTCGACTCTCGATGCGGCGCAGGTCTTCGTGCCCGGGCTCTTCGTCGTCGCGGTCACGTGGATCGGGGCGCGCTTCGCGGTCTCGGGGAAGATCGAGCCGGGCGAGTTGATCGCCTTCTACGGCTACGCAGCTTTCCTCGTGATCCCCCTCCGAACCGCGGCTGAGGCCGTCGACAAGGTGACGCGGGCGTACGTCGGTGCCGGCCGGATGCTGGAGGTCCTGTCCGTCGAGCGCGACGTCGTGGAGCCGGAGGCCCCGGCCGAGGAGCCGCCGCCCGGAGTGCCGTTGACGGATTCGCGCTCAGGTCTCGTCGTCGAGCCCGGCTCGTTCACGTGCCTGGTCTCAGCGGATCCCGACGAGGCGGCTGCCATCGCCGACCGGCTCGGCCGCTTCGGCGACGGCGACAGCGTCGTGCTCGGGGACGTCGAAGCTCGCCGACCTGCACACGGATGCCGTTCGGCGACGGATCGTGGTCAGCGAGGCCGATCCGGTGCTCTTCTCCGGGAAGTTGCGTTCGGAGCTCGACCCGTGGGGCCGGGCCGCCGACGACGACGAGATCCTCGCCGCGGTCGGCGTCGCGGACGCCGACGACGTCCTCGAGGCGCTTCCGGACGGCCTCGATACCGCGGTCGACGAGCGCGCCCGTTCCTTCTCGGGAGGCCAGCGACAGCGGCTCGTCCTGACACGCGCGCTGCTGTCGGATGCAGAGATCCTCGTCCTCGTCGAGCCGACGAGCGCAGTCGACGCACACACCGAGGCCCGCATCGCGCGGCGTCTCCACTACGCGCGTGCGGGACGGACGACGGTGATCGTGACCACGAGCCCGCTCATGCTCGACCAGGCCGACCGGGTCGTCCTGGTCGAAGGAGGGCGCGTCGTCACCGAGGGCAGCCACCGGGAGCTCCTGAGCACGAACCCGATCTACCGCGACACGGTCACGCGCGGGGTGGACCTGTGAGCGAGCTGCTGCCGATCGCCGACGGGCCGGAGCTGCGCCGGCAGGCACGGATCCTCGGCGCCCGGCACAAGCGGGCGCTCCTGGGCGTCGTCGGCCTGCACGCCATGGCGGCCACAGCCGGCCTCGCCGGGCCGCCGCTCCTCGGCCGCCTGGTCGACGCGGTCCGGCAAGGAACCACCACGTGGGTACGTCGACAAGCTCGTGCTCGTGCTGGCCGTCTTCCTGATCGCGCAGACGATCCTCACCTGGCTGGCGCGCCGCGCCTCGTTCGTCCTCTCGGAACAGATCTTCGCCGAGCTGCGCGAGGACTTCATGCGCCGCGTGCTCGCCCTGCCGCTCTCGACCGTCGAGCGCGCGGGCACCGGCGACCTCGTGTCGCGCACGACCGCTGATGTCGACTCCCTCGCCCGCACGATTCGCTTCGCGATTCCGGAGACGCTGATCGCGGCCGTGACGACGATCCTGACCGTGGCTGCGGCCGTCTTGGTCAATCCGCTGGCCGCGCTGCCCTGCATCGCCGGTGCCCCGGCCCTCTACATCGGGACGCGCTGGTACCTGCGGCATGCTCCGTCCGCATACCTCTGGGAGCGCGCGTCGTACGCGACCCTCGCCGGCACCGTCGGGGAGACGGTCGAGGGCGGCCGCACGATCGAGGCGCTCGGCCTGCGCGAGGAGCGCGTGCGGCGCATCGACGAGGACCTGGAGGAGGCCTTTCGCGCGGAGCGGCGCACGCTGCGCCTGCGCACGATCTGGTTCCCGACCGCGGAGTTCTCCTACGTGCTGCCGGTGGCGACCTCGCTGGCGTGGGGCGGCTGGCTCGTCTCCACCGGGCATGCGTCGATCGGCGAGGTGACGGCGATCGCCCTCTACGTCGTGCAGCTGGCCGACCCCGTCGACCGGCTCGTCTCCTGGCTCGACGAGATCCAGGTCGGCGCGACCTCGTTCGCCCGTCTGGTTGGGATCGCCCGCGTTCCTCCCGACCGGACCGCTACCGACGACGAGCCCGAGGACGAGCGCCTGGCCGCCCAGGACGTGCGCTACGCGTACGTGGCCGACCGCGACGTGCTCCACGGGATCGACCTCGACCTGGAGCCGGGTGAGCGTGTGGCGGTCGTCGGGCCCTCGGGCGCCGGGAAGTCGACCCTGGGCCGCTTGCTCGCGGGCATCCATCCTCCGCGGGAGGGGCGCGTCGAGGTCGGCGGCGTCCGCCTCGTCGACCTCCCGCTGGACACGCTGCGCAGGGAGGTTGCGCTCGTCACGCAGGAGCAGCACGTGTTCGTCGGGACGGTCGCCGAGAATCTCCGGCTGGCCCGGCCGGGCTCGTCCGACGAGCAGCTGGTACAGGCACTGGTCGCGGTCGATGCCCTGGATTGGACGGAGGCGCTCCCCGAGGGGATGGAGACCATGGTCGGCGCGGGCGGCTACCCGCTCACTCCGGCGCAGGCGCAGCAGGTCGCGCTCGCGCGGCTCGTGCTCGCCGACCCGCACACGCTCGTGCTGGACGAGGCGACCTCGCTCCTCGACCCGCGCGCGGCGCGGCACCTCGAGCGCTCGCTCGCCTCCGTCCTACGGGGCAGGACGGTGGTCGCGATCGCCCACCGTCTGCACACCGCGCACGACGCGGACCGCGTGGCCGTCGTCGAGGCGGGCCTGCTCTCGGAGCTTGGAACGCACGACGAGCTCGTGGAGCACGAGGGCTCCTACGCCGCGCTCTGGGACTCCTGGCACGGCGACTGAGGCTAGCGGACGAGGACGCGCCGCTCGTACCGGGACAACGTCCCCTCGTCGAGCGTGTAGACGATCGGGTCGGCGAGGAGGACGTCTTCCGGCAGATGGGCCTTCAGCCTCGCCACGAGTAGCTCCTCGGCCAGCCACTCCATGGTCGGAGCGACATCGGCGCGGCCGCGCACGAGCCACGTGCCTTCGCCGAGCTCGCGCTCCTCGACGACATGGGGCGCCCGCAGGAACCGCGCCTCGCCGACGGGCGAGCGCCGCCAGACGGTGTCGATCGCGTTCCGCGCCGCCTCTGCGTCGGTGGTCAGGATCTCGATCGTGTAGCGCCGATAGCCGCCGGGGCTCCGGACCGCGGCGATGATCTGCGAGTTCGGGATGTAGGCGCGGTCGCCGTTCAGCGAGCGGATGACCGTCGTGCGCAGCCCGAACTGCTCGACGATCCCGGCTACCTGGGCCGGCTCGATCCGCACGAAGTCGCCGACGCTGTACCAGCGCTCGAACCCGATGAGAGTTCCGGCGATCACATCCATCAGGAAGCGTTGTGCGCCGAAGCCGACGATGATGAGGACGAGTGCCGACCCGCCGATCGCGGTCACGGTGTCCGGCAGAAACGCGCTGGCGACGAGGATGATGACCGCGATCGCGGCGATGTACGGCGTCGCCGTCGCGAGCCAGCGCGAGTGCAGTCTCGCCTCGGCGCAGCCTGGCGAGCTCGCGCTCTTCCTTCGGGTGCCGGGCAGCCAGCCGGCCGACGACGAATCGCAGGATGCGTGTCACGACGAGCGGCGCCACGATGGCTGCGACGCACCACAGCAGTTTGTCGTAACGGTCCGAGAGGATCGCGAAGATCACGCTGGAGACGGTACCGAAGCGCCGCCCCGAGGCGACTGACGCATCAGTCAACAAATCGCTCGACTGATTCGTCAGTCAATTTCAGACGTTGGTAGGTGATAAATCGGTAGAAAGCGGGCGGCAATCTACCGCTAACTTTTCCCGTTTGAATTAGGCCAAGCGAGGGTAAATAATTCCGCGTCTTCTTCGCCCACGCCCAGTGGGCGACTACCTCGGGCACTGAATCGGGAGGGCTGAGAGTTGAGTCATTCAATCCGCTGGACGCGGTGGGCGCTCATGACGTGGATCGTCTTCGCGCTCCTCGCCGCAGTGACGGTCACGATGGCCTCGGCCTCGGGCCGGGAGGCCTGGGTGCAAAAAGTCGACGGCGCGGTTCTCGCCGCTGCCGGCGACGGCCAGGCCGACTTCGTGATCGACCTCGGCCCTCGGGCCGATCTGAGCGGCGCCGCCTCGCTCACGAGCAAAGAGGCGAAGGGTCGCTACGTCTACAAGCAGTTGACGGCGGTCGCAGACCAGACGCAGCCCGCCGTGGTCGCGGCGCTGCGCGAGCACGGAGCCAGCTCTCAGCGATTCTGGGTGTCCAACGTGGTCGTGGCCTCCGGCAATCTCGACGCGCTGCAGGCAGTGGCCGGGCGCGCCGACGTCGACCATGTCTACGCGGTGGGCAAGGGCCGGCTCGAGCCGCCGGTGCCCGTCAGCGCGCCCGGCGGCGTCAAGGGTGGCGGCGACGCCTTGGAGGCCGTCTTCGACAGCATCGCGCTCGTGAAGGCCGACCAGGCCTGGGGACTCGGCTTCCGCGGCCAAGGCACCGTCGTGGCCGGAGCGGACACGGGTGTGCGCTGGACGCACGAGGCCCTCCAGAGCAAGTACCGCGGCTGGAACGGAGCGACGGCAAACCACAACTACAACTGGCACGACGCGATCCACAACCCGGACCCGGCCAATCTCTGCGGAGCCTCGTCGCCGACTCCCTGTGACGACGACAACCTTCTGGGCGGCGGCCACGGCACGCACACCGTCGGCACGATGGTCGGCACCGGGCCCGAGCGTGCGGGCGAGAAGAACGAGATCGGCATGGCGCCCGACGCGAAGTGGATCGCCTGCCGCAACATGACCCACGGCGTCGGCGTCGTCCCCACGTATCTCGAATGCATGCAGTGGTTCATCGCGCCCACGGACGGGACCGGCCAGAACCCCGACCCCTCCAAGGCGCCGCATGTCGTCAACAACTCCTGGGGCTGTGTCGAGGGCTGCCCGCCCCCGCTGTTGCGCGACGCGCTGCAAGCGAGCCGCGCGGCCGGGATCTTCTACGCGGTCTCGGCGGGGAACGACGGCGGCGAGGGTGGCGCGTACGTATGCAGCTCGATCTACCACCCGCTCGCCCGGTACCCCGAGGCTGTTCTCCGTCGGCGCGACGACGTGGACGACGGACTCGATCGCAGAGTTCTCGAGCCGCGGCCCGACGGTCCTCGGCGACCCGCCGAACCAGGTGCTCCTCACCAAGCCGAACATCTCGGCCCCGGGCGTCGACCATCCGTTCGGCCCTGCGGGCCAACGACTCGGCCTACGGCAACCTGAGCGGGACGAGCATGGCCGGGCCGCACGTCGCCGGCCTCGTCGCGCTGGTCATTTCCGCGAACCCGGCACTCGCCGGCAACGTCGACCGGATCGAGGACATCATCGAGCAGACCGCGGTCCGCAAGACGACGACCGAGATGTGCGGGCTCGATACGCCGACGCAGGTCCCCAACAACACCTACGGCTGGGGCCGCATCGACGCTCTGGCCGCCGTCCAGCAGGCCGTCGCCGAGCGGCCCGACCTGCAGGTGACGCGCATCGAAGTCGTCAACAACCGGCCGCGGGAGCACCGCGCCACGATCACGGCCACGGTGGCCAACACCGGCGCCATGGCGGCCGGTGCGTCGAAGACCGAGTTCCTGGTCGACGGCACACGGGTGGTCGCGCTCGTG
Organism: uncultured Actinomycetes bacterium; assembly: GCA_963771725.1. GTDB lineage: Bacteria > Actinomycetota > Thermoleophilia > Gaiellales > Gaiellaceae > VAXT01. The sequence goes on from CAVYUO010000006.1 coordinate 34,381, forward strand.
GACACCGGCCCGCTCGCGCCGGGCGCGGCACGAAGCGTGTCCGCCGTCTGGGACACGAAGCACGTGGCCCATGGCCCGCACCAGATCACGGTCACGGCCGATCGGAACAGCCAGGTCGCGGAGCGCTTCGAGACCAATAACTCGAGGACGGTCACCGCCACCATCCAGGGCAACCACGTGAGGAACGGTTCCTTCGAGAGCGGCAGCGGATCGCCCGACTGGTGGTCCGGCAGCAGTACCGGAGCCGGGTCGTCCTCCTGGAGCGAGGGTGGAAGCGACGGGGCGAAAAGCGCGTCGGCGACCGGAAACGGCGGGAACGTGGCCGCCTTCGGCTCGCCCACGTGGACGAGCTCGCCGATCCCCGTCACATCCGGAACGCTGATGGACTTGGAGGTGTCGGCCCTCGCGACCGGCACGTCTTCACCGGCTTCGGCAGGCCTCGTCTACCTCGGACCGCTCGGCGACGTGATCGGCAGCGCGACGCTCGTAACCGTCCCGCTCGGTACCACGGGGTTTACCGCCTTCGAGCAGGGCGTGACCATCCCGGCCGGCGTGGCCCAGCTCCGCGTCGTTCTGCGGGGCTTTTCGCCCACCGATCTCGCGACCGGCGGCACGGTCAAGTTCGACGACGTCGGGCTCTACATTCGCTGACGGCCGAAGGGAGGGCGGTGCCGTAGTCGCAACGGCACCGTCCTCTTTTCTCAGGGCGAGAGCGCCTCGACGAACTGCTCCTGCAGCCACGTCAGGTACGCGTAGACGGCGAGCTCATGCCCGCGCTCGCTGGAGTCGAGCTCGAGCTCGAAGTCGGTTTCCTCGGTGACGTCGAGTCGGGTGCCGAGCACGAGCCGCAGGTCGTTCAGGCCCCGGAGCCACGCGTCGGCTTCCTCCGCGGTCAGGGTCTTCTCGGAGAGCGTGGCGCGCACGATGTCTAGAGCTTCCGCGCGGTCCGCGACGAGCTGGTCGCGCACGAGCTGCCGATACTGCTCCTCGCTCTCCGGATCGGCGTGCGCCGGGGGAAAGAGCCGGCGAACGGCGGGATCATCCGGGTCGGCGAGCAGGTCAGCCAGGTCGTCGTACAGCGAGCGCAGGAGCATGCGTCTCGCCCTCGCCGAGGCGTAGCCCGAAGCCGGCCGTCGCGTCTCTTCACGATTTGCTGCGAGAAGAACATCGTCAATCCTGTCGCATCGTCGCCCAGAGGCCGTGGGCGTGCAGACGGGCGACGTCGTGCTCCGACTTCTCGCGGTTGCCGCTCGAGACGACGGCCTTGCCCTCGTTGTGCACCTGGAGCATGAGCTTTGTCGCCCGAGCGAGGCTGTAGCCGAAGAGCTTCTGGAGGACGAGCGTCACGTAGGACATGAGGTTGATCGGGTCGTTCCAGACGATCACGACCCAGGGCCGGTCGTACTCGCGCTCGTCGGCGGAGTCCGGCTGCTCGACCTCGACCTCCGCTGGAGCAAGCGTCGTGCTCATGCCGGAAATTGTGGCGGTTGTCTCGCTGTGTCGAGAGGATTACGATCGACACGTGGAGGTCGTCGTACAAGCAGAGTCTCCTCCTGAGCCAGATTGGGAGCCCGACCCGGCACCCTCGCCTCCAGACGAGACGCCTGAGCCGGCGTGGGAGCCACCGACTCCGGGAAGTCCACCGGAGCCCGACCAAGAGCCTCGCTGGCCCTAGAACGGTCGGCGCCGGGCCTTGCCGGAGGAGTGGGATGCGCCGTTTCCGTTCGGCTTTGCGTCTGCCGCTGACGCCACAGGCTCGGTCGCGGCCCCGCTGCTAGCCGGGTTCAGCTTCGCCCTGGTGGGTCTCGTTCTGCCCGCCCCGGAGCACTTCCGCTGGCCGAGCCTCGTTCTGACGCTGTTCCTGGGGGCGGGCGTCTGCTTCATCACCGCAGTCCAGTGCTCCTTCTGGGCCCGCCAGTACGCGATCACCCCTCAGGACATCGAGGCCTGGCGACCGAACTATCCGCTCGAGCGCAAGATTGCCCTCCAGCGCTTGCACAGCCAGGGCTTCCGAATCTGGGTGAGACGCCTCAATCGGTGGTACAAGGTCGCGATCCTCCTGCTGCTCGGCGGGCTGGTCCTGGCGCTCGTCCCGCCGGGTGAGGTCGGAGCAGGTCGACTGCTTGCACTCGTGGTCGCCGGCATCGGGTTCGTCGGTGAGCTGGGGTGGGTGCTCGCGTCCTGGGTGCTCACGGGGAGCCCCGGGTCGGCCTTCGACGCACAGCCCGATGCACCGAGAGAGGGAGAGGAGGCGTTGTGGCTCCGGCGGTACCCACCGCTTCGACGTCTGGCTCGCTTCTTCCAGCCGCTCGTGCGCGTCGACTCGCAGCCGCCTAAACGCCAGCCTTAACGATTCAGCAAGCTTGGTGTTGGGAATGATCGGGCTGTGACCGAGACGCGCGCTGAGCGAGAGGGCGACCGCAGCGTCGTGCCGTGGTGGCAGCGATCGTGCTCCTGATGCTGGTGGTCGCTGCGATCGTGGCGGCCGCGGCCATGGCCTATCGGCACGACGGGAAACGCGGACTGCTCGGGACGAAGAAGGCGGGCTTTCTCCTGGCCGGCGACGGCGCCTGCGTTCGAGCCCAAGCACCTCACAGCTGCTCCGACCAACGCCTGGCTGACGAACGGCGGCACGACGTACAACCAGCGCTACTCGCCGCTCGACGAGATCGACACGGAAAACGTCGAGAACCTCAAGGGCGTGTGGATGACGGACCTCAAGGGATCGGCGATCGCTGCGAAGTACTCGGCAGAGGCGCAGCCGATCGTCTACGACGGCGTCATCTACGTCCCGACCGGCGAGGATCACGTCTTCGCGGTGAGCGTGGACACCGGCAAGATCCTCTGGCAGTACGACGCCAAGCTAAACCAGAAGATCAACACGGTCTGCTGCGGCTGGCTGAGCCGCGGCGTCGCGCTCGGTGATGGCAAGGTCTACCTCGGGCAGCTCGACGGCCTCCTGGTCGCGCTCGACCAGAAGACGGGGAAGAAGGTCTGGTCGACCGAGGTCGGCTCGTGGCGAAAGGGCTACACGATCACGGCTGCGCCCCTCTACTACGACGGGCTCGTGATCACCGGAGTTTCCGGCGGTGAGTACTCGATCCGCGGGCGCGTCCAGGCCTACGATGCGAAGACGGGCAAGCTCGTGTGGCGCTTCTACACGGTTCCCGGCCCGGGCGAAGTTGGCCACGACACCTGGCCTGCGAGCGAGCGAAGCGTGGCGGCACGGCGGGGCACCGATGTGGCAGACGCCGGCCGTCGACCCGCAAGCTCGGGCTCATGTATTTCTCGACGGGCAACGCGTCGCCCGACCTGGACGGGAGCCGGCGCGCGGGGGACAACCTGTTCGCCGCCTCGATCGTCGCCGTGGACGTCAAGACCGGGAAGTACCGCTGGCACTACCAGCAGGTGCACCACGACATCTGGGACTACGACGCTCCGAGCCCGGTCGTCCTCTTCGACGTCGACGTCGACGGCGAGCGGCGCCAGGCGCTTGCGGAATCGAGCAAGACCGGCTGGGTCTACATCCTCGACCGCAAGACAGGTGAGCCGCTCTATCCCATCGAGGAAAAGCCAGTCCCGCAGCTGGCCGCCCAGAAAACCGCGAAGACGCAGCCGATCCCGAGCTACCCGTCCTACATCTCGCATACGCCGTCGAAGAAGGCGTTCGATGAGATCGTTGCGTTGACGAAGAAGAACGCCAAGGGCAAGGATGTTCCGAAGATCACGCGCGCAAAGCAGATCTTCACGCCGTTCGGCAACGACGTGGTCGTCATCACGCCGGGCCCCCAGGGTGGGAACAACTGGCAGCCGATGAGCTACAACCCGGAGACGCAGATGCTCTATGTCTGCGCCGAGTCGGGGACATCCGGCTTCACGCGTAGCGGACGCTTCCTGGAGGAATCGAAGCAGGGCAGGGTCGCCGACGTGGGCAGCGTGTTCACGCTCACGGGGTTCGGCAAGCAGCCAGGGCACTTCGTGGCGATTGACGCCCGTAGCGGGCACATCGTCTGGGAGAAGCGCTGGCCCGAGGCGTGCTACTCGGGGACGACGACGACGGCCGGGGGGCTCGTCTTCGTCGGTCGCAGCGGAGGCGAGCTGCAGGCCTACGACGCGGAGAACGGTGACCAGCTGTGGAGCTTCCAGACCGGTGCCGGCGCAAACACGACGGCGAGTTTCTTCGAGCGGAACGACAAGCAGTACGTCGTCTTCTACGCGGGCGGGAACTCGCTCGCGGCGAGCCCGCACGGCGACAACCTGTGGCTGTTCGGCCTCGACGGGAAGATTGGGCCGGCGAAGGCGGCCGGTCCCGGCACAGGCGCCGGGCACGCAGGGGAGCAACCGCCGGCGCCGAGCAACTCGGCCGGGAATGCGACCGCGGGCGCGCCGGTGTTCTCGGATAACTGCAGCGGCTGCCACGGCACCGACGGGCACGGCGGCAACGGCGGTCCCGATCTCTCGGGCGTGACCAACGTGCAGGCCGTCATCACCCAGGTCACGAACGGCGGCGGTGGCATGCCGGCCTTCTCCGGCACGCTGACGGATCAGCAGATCCGTGACGTAGCCGCGTTCGTCACGCAACGCGTCGCAAAGTAGTCCCAGCCCAAAGGGGCCGTGTCCAGGGGACAGGCCCCGGGACCTGTCTCGAAGGTCACACCGGGTAGCAGGACTCGTAATCCGGCGAGCCGGAGGCCAGTGCCTCGGTCAGGACGGACAGGTCCTGGGGACAGGCCCCAGGACCTGTTGTAAAGGGAAAGGCCCGCGCTAGGCGGGCCTTTCTGGGCGGGTGGGTACGAGCTAGAAGGAGAGCGAGCCCGTGCAGGTCTCGCCGCCCGCGAGCGCGCGGGCCTTGCCGACGATCCGGTCGGCGCCGGGAGCGTTCGAGAGCAGCTTGCGGGCCTCGAACGAGCCGCTCGGGGCGATCGTCCGCCTGACGCCGCTGAAGACGGTCCGCCCGTTCTGGACGAGCGTGACCTGCCACCGGCGGCCGACTCGGTTCTGGTCGACCTCGAACTCGGTCTCGAGGCGTCCGTCGTCCAGATGGGCCTTCAGCTTCCAGGTGCTGGACGCCGAGCACTTGCCGCGCTTGATGACCTCGCGGCCCTTGTCGCTGCCGGCAAAGGCACCCGGGGCGACGGCGAGCAGGGCGAGCGCCAGGACTGAGAGTGAGATGAGCGTGATCTTTCGCATTCGAATCCTCCTTGGGGTTGTCTCCACCCTAGGAAGACGCGCTTAAAGCCCGGGATTCGGTTCGGTTAAGCCTTCGTACGCCGGCGCGCGACGAGCCCCCAGGCGGAGACGAGCGTCCAGGCGAGCTCGAGCAGGAAGAACCCCCACAGGGCTTCGACCCAGGCGATGACGCCCAGCACGACTGCGCCGAGCAGGTTCGGGATCAGGTACGCGTACGACCGCTGGTCGATGACCCCGAACTGGGCGAGGGCGTAGGCGACGAGGATCGCGAGGGCGCCGGCAATCTGGATTGCTTCGCTCATACTCCCGTGATGATCAAACGTATCGCCTTCGTCCTCATGCTGGTCCTCGTCCTCCTCGCCGGGTGCGGGGGCGACTCCAAGCCCGAGGCGCGCGGCCCCTTCGACTACGACCGCGACGCTTCGGTCGAGTTCCAGGACAAGGGGCGGGTGAATCGCAACTATCCGATCGAGATCCGCGACGTCTCCTACGCGAGCCCCGGCGGCGACGACCGAGTGACCGCCTACCTCGTCAAGCCTCCGGGCAAGGGCCCGTTCCCGGGAGTGATCCTCGCGCACGGAGCGGGCGGGAATCGCCAACAGCTCGTCGTGCAGGCGACCTGGCTGGCCGGGCGCGGTGCGGCGGCGCTGGTCGTCGACTCACCGTTCGCCCGCAACCCCGGGCTCCAGTTCCCGGAGGGCCTACCCGGCCTTCGGGTCGAGCGTGACCTGATCATCAAGAACGTCCAGGAGCTGCGGAGGGCGATCGATGTCCTTGAGGAGCACGCGGGAGTGGAGGACGAGAAGATCGGCTACATCGGGTACAGCGCTGGGGCGCGCACGGGCGCGATCCTGGCGGGCAACGAGGATCGAATCGACGCCTACGTCTTCATCTCGGGTGGCTCCGCTCCGGTGTCCGAGGTCACGAAAGCCGCTCCACCGGACGTGCGCTCCGAGGTCGCGGCGATCCTCACGGAGGTCGATCCCTTGCGGCACATCCGCGAGGCGGCGCCGGCGAAGCTCCGTTTTCAGGACGGCCGGAGGGACGAGGTCGTCCCGCGGGCGGCGCTCCTCGCCCTGTACCGCGCTGCCAGCAAGCCGAAGGAGATCCGCTGGTTCAACGCGACGCACGAGCCCACGGCGGCCGTCTACAGCGACACGCTGTCCTGGCTGACCAACGAGCTCGGGCTCCAGGACCAGCCCGTCGCCAAGGGTGCCAAGATCGGCCCCTGAGGGTGGGGGAGGCCAAGCAAAAGACCAAACGGGCCGCGCGGAGCGACTGGACGCAGGGGCTCGCCCGTGCCGGCCTCGTCGCCAAGGGGATCACCTACGGGATCGTCGCCGCGCTCGCGTCCAAGGTCGCAGTCGACGCCGGCGGCAAGCTCGAGGACCGGCCCGGCGCCCTCCAAGCCGTCGCCGAGAGCACGCTCGGACGGTTCTTGCTCGGCGCGCTCGCGGTCGGGCTCGGCGGATATGCGCTGTGGTGCTTCGCCCAGGCCTATCTGGGCGAGAAGCTCGAGAGCGGCAAGGACGCGGGCTGGCTGAAGCGGATTGGGCTCATCGCGCGCGGGTTCCTCTACACGTGGCTTTTCGTCATGTGCCTCTCGCTCGTCCTCAACGCCGACGAGCCGGTCTCCGGAGCGCGGTGGCAGCGGCGGCCAGGAGGAGGATCGAGCGACGTCAATCGCGCTCGAGCAACCGCTGGGCCGGTGGCTCGTCGCCCTGGTCGGCCTCGGGATCATCGGGGCCGGGCTGTTCAACTTCTACCGCGCCGTCTCGCAGCGTTTCCGCAAGGACCTGAAGGAGGGGCAGATGGAGCGAGAGGAGCGCAAGCCGTACGCGGTCCTGGGCGTGCTCGGCCACCTGGCCCGCGGTGTGCTCTTCTCGCTGGTCGGCTGGTTCTTCGTGAAGGCGGCCTGGGAGTACGATCCCAAGGAGGCGATCGGCCTCGACGGAGCGTTGCGGAAGGTCGCGCAGGCCGAGCATGGGGACCTCCTGCTCGGTTGCACCGCTGCGGGTCTCGTCGCCTACGCGCTCTTCTGCATCGTTCAGGCCCGCTACCGCGAGGTCTGAAGGCGCGATCGTCGTCTGTGGTGCAGGTCGAGCACGACGACGCACAGCGCCAGCCAGGCCAGTCCGACGCTGAAGCCCGCGAGCACGTCTGAGAGGAAGTGCACGCCGAGGTAGAGGCGACTGAAGCCGATCAGGGAGACCAGCAGGACCGCGGCAGCGAGGCACACGAGCCGCGCCGGGCCTGTCAGCCGGCGGAGCAGGACGAGGCTGAGGGCGCCGTAGACCGCGACCGAGACCGTCGCGTGGCCGCTCGGGAACGAGTACGTCGACACGGTAGCCAGCGGGTCGGTGAAGAACGGCCGGTCGCGCCGGAACGCCAGTTTGAGCGAGTAGCTGAGGACCTCGCGCGCCGACGTAGGCGAGCACCATCAGCACCGCCTCTGCGTAGTAGCGCCTCCGTGCGAGCAGGTAAGCGGCGATCGCGGCGACGCCGGCGAGGACGATGCCGTTCCCGAGTGTCGTGACGGCCTCGAAGAACTCGGTCAGCGGGCGCGTCGCGTGCTCGTGCAGCTCGTTCGCGACGCGGTTGTCGAGCCCCGTGTCGTCCTCGGCGACCTCCTCGGCCAGCATGCCAAAGACCCATCCGCCGGCCGCCAGGACCAGCAGGCCGACGATCAGCGTCGGTCCGAGGACCTGCACGCGCCGGGCGATCGCTCGGTAGGGCACGGGGGCATTGTTACGCTCAGGGCGTGGCCCGCTCAGTGATCGTTTCGACCGCGCGCACGCCGTTCGGCAAGCTCGGCGGCGGGCTCGCCGACAAGCCCGCGACCGAGCTCGGCTCGATCGTGATCAAGGCTGCGCTCGAGCGCGCGGGCCTCGAGCCGGGCGAGGTCGAGTACGTGATCATGGGCCAGGTGCTGCAGGCGGGCGCGGGCCAGGCTCCCGCGCGTCAGGCTGCGATCGGCGCAGGCATTCCGAAGGAGGTCGGCGCCGACACGATCAACAAGGTGTGCGCGTCGTCGATACGAGCGGTCGAGATCGCCGACTCGATGATCCGCGCCGGTGACCACCAGGTGATCGTCACCGGGGGGATGGAGTCGATGTCGAACGCGCCCTACCTCCTCGGCAAGGCGCGCTTCGGCTACAAGCTCGGCGACGGCACGCTCATCGACTCGATGACCCACGACGGGCTCACGTCGTCGTTCGACCAGCGCCACATGGTCGAGCAGGCCTCCTTCGTCTCGCGCGAGCTCGGCATCTCCCGCGAGGAGCAGGACCGCTGGGCTCTCCGGTCACACGAGCGGGCGATCGAGGCCATCGACGAGGGGCGCTTCAAGGACGAGATCGTCCCGGTCGGAGACCTCGAGGTCGACGAGGGGCCGCGGCGCGACACGTCGCTCGAGAAGCTGGCCAAGCTCAAGCCCGTCTTCGACCCGGAAGGAACGACGACGGCCGGCAACGCGCCCGGGGTCAACGACGGAGCCGGGGCCGTGATCGTGACGAGCGAGGAGTTCGCTCGCGAGCGCGGGCTCGAGGTCCTGGCGACGATCGTGTCGCAGGGCTACGTCGCCGACGACTTCGCCTATCTCGCGCGCACCCCGGCGAAGGCGGGTGCGATCGCGCTCGAGAAGGCCGGCAAGAAGATCGACGACGTCGAGCGGGTCGAGCTGAACGAGGCGTTCGCTTCGGTCGTGCTCAACTCGGCCAAGATGCTCGGCGCCGACGAGGAGACCGTGAACGTGAACGGCGGCGCGGTTGCGCTGGGGCATCCGATCGGCGCCTCGGGCGCGCGGATCCTCGGGACGATCGTGCATGACCTGCGCCGCAACGGCGGCGGGCTCGGGCTCGCGGCGATCTGCTCCGGCGGCGGGCAGGGCGACGCGCTGCTCATCGAGGTCTGAGCCGCCAGCCAGAGCGGCTTTGTGAGGACCTAGCCCGAAAGGGTGATCTTTCGACGATTAACAACCAGTAAACGAAAAATCGGTCCTACTAGGAGTAATGACATCCGGTTCGCTCATGCGCACGCCGCCGCGCCGGCGGTTCGCATCGCGAATCGCGGCCGCTTCCTGCATCGCCTGTCTGATGCTCTCGTTCGGCACCGGGCGTGCAGAGGCCTATCCCTGCGGCGCTTCTCCGTCCGCTCCGGAGCGTGGAGTCGCCATGAACCAGGGGGAAGACTGCCACCGGCTGGAGCAACCGAAGCCGGCGGAGCGTGCAGAGCCGAACCTGCTTTCGCTCGCGATCTTCGTGGCCGGGCTCTTCGGCGTCCTGCTGATCCCGACTCAACTACAAGAAGCGAACGGGCCCGGACGACGAGTAGCCTCCCGCGGGTGAGCTTCGAGCACGTTCTCGTAGTCGGCGCGGGGCAGATGGGCGGAGGGATTGCACAGGTCGTGGCGACCTCGGGCCGTCGCGTCTCGCTCTACGACGAGCAGCCCGGCGCCGTCGATCGCGGGCTCGAGGCGATGGGCAAGAGCCTCGGCAAGCTGGCGGAGAAGGGCGGGTCCGACCCGGACGAGGTGCTGGGGCGGGTACAGGCCGTCGAGGGCCTCGTGCCGGCGGACTTGATGATCGAGGCCGTCGTCGAGGACGCGGATGTGAAAGAGGACGTCTTTCGGCGCGCCGACTCGACGCTCCCGGAAGGCGCGGTCTTCGCTTCGAACACGTCCTCGATACCGATCGCGTCCCTCGCCGCCGCGACCGGTCGTCCCGACCGCGTGATCGGGATGCACTTCTTCAACCCGGTGCCCGTGATGGCGCTGGTCGAGGTCGTGCGGGGCCGCGACACCTCTGACGAGACTGCCGAGGCGATCACCGAGCTGGCGCGCGAGCTGGGCAAGACACCGGCCGTGGCGAACGACTTCCCCGGCTTCGTCTCGAACCGGATCCTGATGCCGTTCATCAACGAGGCTGTCTGGGCGCTGCACGACGGCGTCGCCGAGCCCGAGGCGATCGACACGATCGCGAAGCTCGGCTTCAACCACCCGCTGGGACCGCTTGCGCTCGCCGACCTGATCGGCCTCGACACTTGCGTCGCGATCATGGAGGTGCTCCAGGAAGGGCTCGGCGACGACCGCTACGCGCCGTGCCCGCTGTTGCGGGAGCACGTCGACGCGGGCCGGCTCGGCCGCAAGTCGGGCGAAGGCTTCTACCGCTACGACTGAGCGGGCCGCTCGCGCCCGCGGACGATCTCGAGCGTCTGGTGCAGCGCCGGCAGCTGGGCAAGATCCTTCGGCCGGCCGGCCGCCTCCTTCATGCGGATGATGTCCACGAGGGCGGCCATTCGTGTCTCTTTCCCTGCAAGGTGGACGACGACCGAGTCGCGGCGGAGGTCTTCGTATCCCTGTGTCCCGGACGGCCTGAAAAGGAGGCCGAGGCTGCCGTGACGGGTGGTGAGCGTCCAGCTGTCCACGCTGCCGAGGTACTTCGCATCGATCGGAAATTCGACGCCCTCCGGATCGGCAGGTGTGCGCAGACGCGCATCGAGCTCGCGCAGCACCGCTGCCAGCCGGTCGAGGTTGTCGGGGTCTCGCGACGGCGTCAGGTCGAGATCGCCCGTGTTCAACGGGTAGCCCTGAGCAATCGCGGCGATCGCACCCACGACGACATAGCGGACACCGTGCTCGTTGAGCGCGACCAGGATCGGCTCAGGATCGAACTCAGGCAACGTTGCCAAGGGCGGCGTTGCGGAGCCCTGCGACCGCATGGTCTCGCCGCAACGCGTCCTTGATCCGCTCCACAGGCTCGAGGTCGAGAAGCCGGTTGATCTCGGGCACGTACGAGTCGTCGAAGTTTGCGAGTCCGAACGTCAGCTCGAGGCGGCAAGCGCGAACCAGCTCACGCAGGGTCTCGAGGCTCGGTTGAACACGGCCGCCTTCCCAGCGGGCAATGGCGGACTGAGAGCGTCCAGCCGCGCGGCCGAGTTGGGCCTGCGTCAGTCCGGCGCGAAGGCGGGCGGCTCGAAGCACTTCTGCGCTGCTCACGACCAGAGCATAACATATAAGTTCTATTATCTATGACAGACATGTAATAATGAGACAGCCATATACTCGCCCGCGTGGACTTCGAGCTGACCTCTGACCAGCGGGAGATCCAGGCGCTCACGCGCGAGTTCGCGGCCGCCGAGATCGAGCCGCACGCCGCCGAGTGGGACCGCGAGCACCGGTTCCCGCAGGAGCTGTTCGGGAAGCTCGCAGAGCTCGGCCTGATGGGTGTGTGCATCCCGGAGGAGTACGGCGGGGCCGGCGCGGACTTCCTGTCCTACATCCTCGTGCTGGAAGAGCTCTCACGGGGGGACGCAGGTGTGGGCGTCACGGTTGCGGTGCACACGAGCGCCGTGACATTGCCGATCCTCACGTTCGGGACCGACGAGCAGAAGAGCCGCTTCGTGCCCCCGCTGGCCCGCGGGGAGGCTCTCGGCGCCTTCGCGCTCACCGAGCCCGAAGCCGGATCGGATGCGGGGGCTCTTCGCACCGCAGCAACCGCGAACGGCGACGGCTGGTCGATCTCGGGCGCGAAGCAGTGGATCACCAACGGGCGCTACGCCGGAACCTTCCTGCTCTTCGCCCGCACCGATCAGGACACGCCCGGCGCGAAGGGCGTCTCGGCGTTCATCCTCGACGCGGACCACGTCAAGGTGACCCGTGACGAGGAGAAGCTCGGGCTCAACTCGTCGGTCACGAACGACATCGTCGTCGAAGGCGCCGAGGTCGGGCCGGAGCGGCTGCTGCACGCAGAGGGCAAGGGCTTCGAGGTGGCGATGGCCACGCTCGACGGGGGTCGCATCGGCATCGCCGCCCAGGCGCTCGGGATCGCGCAGGCCGCCTACGAGGCAGCGCGGGCCTATGCGCTGGAGCGGAAGCAGTTCGGCAAGCGGATCGCCGAGTTCCAGGCCATCCAGTGGAAGCTCGCAGACATGGCGACGGAGATCGACGCCGCCCGCCTGCTCGTCTACCGGGCAGCGTGGCTGAAGGAGCAGGGCCGGCCGCACACGGAGGAGGGCGCGAAGGCGAAGCTGTTCGCGTCGGAGACGGCGCGGCGCCAGACCGCCGAGGCGATCCAGATCTTCGGCGGCTACGGCTACACGAAGGAGTTCCCGGTCGAGCGGTACTACCGGGACGCGAAGATCACCGAGATCTACGAGGGCACGAGCGAGATCCAGCGGCTCGTCATCGCGCGCTCCATCCTCGGCCTGAAGCAGCGCGCCCTCGCCCAGGGCTAGGGCGTCCAGGCGTAGAGCGCGTCCGGCTCGTGCTCCATGTTGTCTTCGCCGTCGGTGAGCTTGACGAGGCGGAAGCCGTGGCGCTCGTAGAAGCGGATCGCCCCGATGTTCTTCTGGAAGACCCACAGGTAGAAGCCGTCGGGCCGGAGCTTCTTCGCCTGATCGAGGAGAACGGTGCCGATGCCACGACTCTGCGCCTCGGGGTCGACGTAGAGCTTCTCGAGGACTTCCCAGCCCTCCGTTCGCGAGCGGCGGATGGCGAGGAAGCCGACCGGCGAGCCGTCTTCCTCCGCGAGCCAGACGTCCTCGTGCCGCGAGAGGTCGTCGGCGATCAGGCCGACGTGCTCCTCGGGAACGGGCGGCACGTAGGGCATGCCGCCTCGAGACCGCGCCAAGAGGCGCGCAAGTGCATCCATCTCGTCGATGCGGGCCGGTCTCACCTCCACGCGCCGTAATCTATGACCATGCCTCGCAAGGCCGACGAGCCCGTCCGGCTGACGCGCATCTACACGCGCGGCGGCGACCGGGGCGAGACCAGCCTCGGCGACGGCTCGCGCGTGCCGAAGCTCGACTGCAGAATCGCCGCTTTCGGCACCGTGGACGAGCTGAACTCGCACATCGGCCTGGCCGCGGCCGCGGAGGCGCCGGCGGAGCTGCTCGAGGTTCTCTCGCGCGTGCAGAACGAGCTCTTCGACCTCGGCGCCGACTTCTCGGTGCCGTTCGGGATCGCCGACCGGCTGCGCATCTCGGAGGCGCAGATCGACGCGCTCGAAAGGGATTGCGACCGCTTCAACGCCGAGTTGCCGGAGCTGAAGAGCTTCGTCCTGCCGGGGGGCAGCGAGCTCGCAGCGCGGCTGCACGTCGCCCGGGCGGTGTGCCGTCGCGCAGAGCGAGATGCGCTGGAGGCCGCCGAAGAGGTCGACCTGAACCCGCTCGCGCTCGTCTACCTGAACCGCCTCTCGGATCTCCTCTTCATCCTCGCGCGCACAGCGAACGCCGGGGACGAACCTCTCTGGAAGCCGGGCACCTCCTCCTAGCGTTTGCCGCGTCGTTCGCCGCGGGGTACCTCGGCGCGGCTGTCGGGCTCGTGCTCGGGACGCTTCGCCTGCCGGCTCTCGTCCTGCTCGCCGGAAATCCCGCCGCCGCCGCGGGGACGAACATCGCGATCAGCGCCGCCGCTGCCGCATCGGGTGGATATGTACACGCGCGCGCGGGAAGAGTGGACTGGCGGATCGTCGCGTGGATGGCGCCGCCTTCGGTCGCGGGCGCGATCGTCGGCGGGCTCTACGGGCATCACCTCCCGACCGATCTGCTGTTCGCCGGCATCGCAGCAGTGTTGGGCTGGAACGGGCTCGACCTGCTCTTCTCGCCGGTCAAGTCGCGGGAGCGCGCCGAACCGAAGGTCGGGCCGGCGGCGCTCTTCGGCGTGGTCATCGGTCTCGTCGGCGGCGCCGTCGGAGTCATTCTCGGCACGCTGCGCATGCCGGCCCTCCTCCGTGCGGTCGGGCTCAGCGCCCACCGTGCGGTGGGAACCAACCTCGTCGTCGGGTTCCTGCTCGGTGTTGCCGGGTTCGCTGCTCATGCGCTGCGGCTCGAGATCGAGTGGGACCTCCTCGGCGCGGGTCTCGCCGGGGCGTTGCCGGGCGCGTGGCTCGGCGCTCGCGCAACGGGACGCTTCAGCGAGGAGGGCCTGCGCCGCGCCATCGGCGTCGCCCTTGTTGCGATCGCAGTGGTCTTCGCGATCGAGGCTGCGCTCTAGCTGCTGGCTAGGCGCTTGGGCCAGCGTAGGAGCCGGCCGAGCTCGATCTTGATGAGGAAGGCGATCGCGCCGCCCATCGACATGATCACCAGGCCGAGGCCGACGGTCCGGCGCTGCTTCTCGCCCACGAACTTCGTGGCGGTCGCCAGCGGCTTCGAGCGCAAGGAAGGCTTCTCGTCCGCCACGTCCGTCTCGTCCGTCACGTGCGGCGACGGCTCGAGGCCGTCGTTGCTGGTATCTGCAGGGGTCGTGGGGGCCGGGGGCTCGGGAGCGCCAACGGGCGGCGCCGCCACGTCCCTCGGCTGCAGCTGCTTGTTCCCGGGCCGCTTGGGCTTCTTCTGGGGCTTCGCTTTCTTGATCACAACCTGGGCTCGCCGCAGGACCTGGCTCCCGTCGGGAGTCGTAGCGGTGACGAGCATCGTGTAGCGCCCGGGCGGCAACGATGCGCGCGGAACGCTCAGGCTGACGACCCGGTCACCGGCGGGGAGCTGGAGCTTCGTCGTCCGGAGGCGGCGGCCGGTCGGGCTGAGCAGGGTGAGCTGCACGCGCGCCGGTGCCGACAGCGTGACGCGGAGCGAGAAGATCTGGTTCCGGCCGCGCTTGATGCCCGTCGGCTTGCCGATCTTCATCGCGAGGGCTGTGGGGGCCGGTGCGCGGACACTGAACTTGACACGGAAGCCCGAAGCGTTGCCCGCCGCGTCCTCGATCGAACCGACCAGCGTGTGGTCGCCGAGGGCGAGCGAGCCGGTGGCGAAGGTGACGCGGGTGCCGGCGATCTCGGGTGTCGTCACCGCTCCGTCGAGAGTCGCACCGCGTACCGCCGCAATCGCCTCGTTGGCAACGAGGACGATGGACGTGGCCGACGAGACGGACGAGCCGTCGGCCGGGCTGGCGGACTGAACTACCGGCGCGGTGTTGTCGACCCGCACGTTTTCGCGGGTGTGGCCGGCCAGGACGGTGCCGATCGCGTCGAGGGCCTCGGCGCGGACGTCGTACGTCCCGTCCGAGACCGCGTTGGTGTCGAAAGCTGCGTTCCAGGGCGCGGCAGTGTCGGTGTCGAGTGCCGTCCACGAGGCGACGCCCGAAGGCCTGCGCTTGAAGACGACCTGTGTGACCGCGGCGCCCTGGGTCGAGGCGGAGAGGATGACGACGCCTCGCACCAGCGAGCCGGGGTCGCCGAGCGTCACGCTCGGGACCGTCGAGTCGACGGCAACGAGCACCGAGACCGACGTTGCCGGGTTGCCCGCCGAGTCGGTGGCGACGGCGCGCAGCTCGTGAATGCCGGACAGCGCGCTCGCGTTCCAGAAGCCTTCGTACGGGGGTGCAGTGTCCGTGGCGATGACGCTGAACGCTCCGCCGCCGGCCGGCCGGCCCTCGAATGTCACCGAGGCGACCCCAGACCCGAGATCCGACGCGAGAGAGCCGAGGTGCACGTTCGGGCCACCGACGATGGCTCCGTTCGGGGGGTCGCTGATGGAGACCGAGGGCACGGTGTTGTCGACCCGCGCGGTGCGCAGCGGGCTCGTGCCGCCGAAGCCGCCTGCGTCAGTCGCGACTGCACGGAAGTCGTACCGGTCATCGGTCACGGTCGAGGTGTCGAAGCTGGCCGCGTACGGAGCGGTGAGGTCGGTCGCGATCGCCGTCCATGACCCGGCGCCCTCGAGGCTTCGCTCGAAGACGACCTGGGCAGTGTCGGGAGCCGACGAGGCGGTGAGGTTGATCAAGCCGGCAACGTTCGCGCCCGGATCGGCGAGCGAGACGGCCGGCGGGTTGTCGACGATCACGTTGCGGATCGCGGAGGTGAGTGAGTTGGACGCAGCGTCGACGACGACGACCTTGAGCTCGGCGTTGCCCTCGGCCGCGCTCGAGGAGTCCCAGCTCGCCTGGTACGGAGCCGTCGTGTCTGTCGAGATCGACGTGAAGCCGGGTGCACCGCTCGGGCGGACGAAGAACTCCACCGAGGTGACGCCCGACGGGACGTCGTTCGCGGCTGCCGTCACGGGCACGACGCCGTTGACCCGGAGGCCCTCGGTCGGGGCGCTGACGGAGCCGGTCGGCAGCGTCCGGTCGATGCGCACGGTGGCCGTGAGCAGAGGCTCGGTGTTGCCGGCGTTGTCGGCCGAGCGGTACTCGATCGTGTGAGCACCGTCGTTCGAGCCGTCGGCCGGAGCCGGGATCAGGACGGACGTGCCGTTCTGGAAGGAGCCGCCGTCCACTCGGTACTCGGTGGAGGCGATGCCGGAAAGGGCGTCGTTGGCGGTGAGTGTCACCGTCACGTCCGACGTGCGCCAGCCTGCAGGCGCGTCGTCAGTGGTGAGCGGCAACGTGGTGTCGATGCGCACGGTGGTGGAGCGGAGGGTCTCCACATTGCCTGCGTTGTCGGTCGAGCGGTACTCGACCGTGTGCGCGCCGTCGTTCGAGTGGTCGGCCGGAGCCGGGATCGAGACGGTCGAGCCGCTCTGGAAGGAGCCGCCGTCGACGCGGTACTGAGTCGAGGCGATGCCGGAGCCGGTCTCTGTCACGCCGAGGTTCACCGTGACTGCCGAGTTGCGCCAGCCGGCGGGCGCGTCGTCGTTCGTCACCGGGTTGGTGGCGTCGACCTTGGCGATCACGCTGCTCGCGGACGGGGCCGACTGGTTGCCGACGTTGTCAGCGATCTGGTAGCGGTAGTGGTAGCAGCGGTTGGTGAGAACGCTTGTGTCGGCGCCGCCGGTCAGAGTGACCGATGTCCAGGTGCCTGACCAGCCGACGCACGTGTTGTTCGAGAGCGTCGCGGCCTCGCGCTCGACGAGACCGGATCCGGCGTCCACGCCGGAACCCGTATCGGAGCCGTCGCCGATCGAGAGCGGGACGGACAGGGCCGTGAAGTAGGGGCCGCCGACGAGGTCGGCGGACTGGCCGGTCGGCGGAGCCGCATCGGGTGTGACCGTGAAGGAGCCGGTGCTGGTCATGCCCGCGTTGTTCCGCGAGGTGACTGTCTGCGAGCCCGACGAGCCGGTGCCGGTCGTCCAGTCGTAGGAGGTCTGGAACGGGCTGGCGAAGTCGTCGCCGCCGCCGGTCATGCCGCCGACTGCCGGGAAGGTGACCTTCTCGATTCCGGACTGCGGGTCACTCGTCGCGGCGTCCACCGTGAACGATCCTGAGCGTCCGCCGCCTGGGCGGTAGTAGGCGGTCGCGCCCGAGACGTGCTGGTCGGGGTCGGCCGGGCTCTCGGCGAGGGTCAGAGCCGGGACGGACGGAGCGGTCGTGTCGAAGACGATCGTCTCGGACTGGACGGCCTCGGCGTTGCCGACGCGGTCGAAGCCGGCGTAGCGGATCTCGGTGGTGACCGAGACGGGGAAGGCGCCGCTGTACACCGTTCCGGTCGTCGCCGTCGGGTCGGAGCCGTCGGTCGTGAAGCGAATCTCGTTCAGGCCCGAGCCCGTGTCGCTCGAGGCGAGCGTCACCGAGACGGCCGCTGGATGCCAGCCTGAGCAGGCGCCGCCGTCACAGAGAATCGAGCTCGTCGGCGCGCTCGCGTCCGGAGTGACCGTGTAGCCGGCTGCGCCGGAGACGAGGCCGGCGCCGTTCTGCGCGGTGACGTCGTTGGGCTCGGCCGGATCGGTGGGCGAGCCGGAGTGGCTGTAGGTGCGCGCGTCGCCCGAGCCGGAGACGCTCCAGCCGGAGGAGGTAGCGGGGAAGCCGAAGGAGGCGACGCCGGACTGGTCGTCGGTCGAGGCTGCCGTGACTGCGAACTGTCCGCTGGCCGCGCTCGGGCGGTAGTAGACCGTCGAGCCGATGGCGAAAGCAGCCTGGAGCGAGCCGAAGGAGAGCGTGGGCGTGGTCGGGGCGCTCAGGTCGACCTTGGCGGTCGCGCTGGCGCCGGAGGTGGCCTGGTTGCCGACGCGGTCGGAGAGGAGGTAGCGGTAGCGGTAGCAGGTGCCGCTGGTGACGGTGGTGTCGTTGCCGCTGCTCAGCGTGACGCTGCTCCAGGAGCCTGGGAAGGTGTCGCAGCTGCCGTCGCCGTTGTCGAGCGGAGCCTCGTCGCGCTCGACGAGGCCGCTCGAAGCGTCGATGCCGGAGCCGGCGTCGGAGCCGTTGTCGAGCGTGACCGCGATCGAGAGTGCCGTGTAGTAGCCGCCGGTGACCGAAGCGGAGCTCCCGCTCGGTGCGCCGGCGTCTGGCGTGACCGTGAAGCCGGAGGCGGCCGAGGCGAGGCCGGCGCCGTTCGTGACCGAGACATTGTTCGGCTCGGCCGGGTCGCTCGGTGAGCCGGTGTGGCTGTAGGTGCGGGCGTTGCCCGAGCCGGAGACGCTCCAGCCCGAGGCCGCAGCCGGGAAGCTGTGCGAGGCGATGCCGGACTGTGTGTCGCTGGCGGCCGCCGTGACCTGGAACTGGCCGCTCGCTGCGCTTGGCCGGTAGTAGACCGTGTCGCCGGTGACCGCGGCGCTGGTCAGCGAGCCGTAGCTAAGGCTGGGCGCGCTCGGGGCCGAGGTGTCGACCTTCGCGGTCGCGCTGGCGCCCGAGGTGGCCTGGTTGCCGACGCGGTCGGAGAGGAGGTAGCGGTAGCGGTAGCAGTTGCCGCTCACCACGGTGGTGTCGTTGCCGCTGCTCAGCGTGACGCTGCTCCAGGAGCCCGGGAAGGCGTCGCAGGAGCCGTCGCCGTTGTCGAGCGGCGCTTCGTCGCGCTCGACGATGCCGCTGGCGGCGTCGATCCCGGAGCCGGTGTCGGAGCCGTTGTCGAGCGTGACTGCGATCGACAGCGCCGTGTAATAGCCGCTTGTGACCGAAGCGGAGATACCGGTGGGCGCGCTCGAGTCGGCGGTGATCGTCACCGAATCCGTCGAGTTGGCGTTGGCGTTGTTGTAACCGGTGATCGTCTGCGAGCCCGGCTCGGCGGGCGAGCCCGTGTAGCTGTAGGCCTTGCTGAAAGGAAGGCGTGCTGTCGTCGCCGCCGGCGCCGAAGCCTGCGACGTTCGGGAAGTTCGCCTTCTGCGGGCCGGACTGCGCGTCCGTGACCGTTGCCGTCAGGTCGAAGGAGCCGGAGCCGCCCGGACGGTAGAAGACCGTGCCCGACCCGTTCCAGTGCACGGAGCCCGACAGGTTTGCCACGGCGGCCGACGTGGACGGCGCGCTCGGGTCGATCTGGATCACTTGCTGGCCGACGGCCTCCTCGTTGCCGAGCCGGTCGTAGGCGCGGAAGCGAATCGTGGTCGCGCTGGAGATGGTGAAGGCCGAGGCGTAGACGGTCCCGTTGATCGGGCTGGGGTCGGAGCCGTCGGTCGTGTAGCGAATCTCGTTGAGGCCCGAGCCGCCGTCCACGGCCGAGAGCGCGACCGACACGTCGGTCGTGTACCAGCCGCCGGCACAGGAACCGCCGTCGCACTGGATCGAAGTCGTCGGCGGAGTCGCGTCCGGGGTGACAGTGAAGCTCGTCGCGCCCGAGGTCAGGCCCGCGTCGTTCGTGGCGGTGACGTCGTTGGGCTCGGCCGGATCGGTCGGCGCGCCGGAGTGGCTGTAGGTGCGCGTGTCGCCCGACCCGGAGACGCTCCAGCCTGAAGCCGGGGCCGGGAAGCCGTAGGAGGCAATGCCGGACTGCCCGTCGCTCGAGGCGCCGGTGACCGCGAACTGGCCGCTGGCCGCGCCCGGGAGGTAGTAGACGACGCCGAGGTTGAGGATGGCGTTCGACAGCGAGCCGTAGCTGAGGCTCGGCGCGCCGGGTGCAGAGGTGTCGACCTTGGCGGTGGCGCTGGCGCCCGAGGTCGCCTGGTTGCCGACCCGGTCGGATAGGAGGTAGCGGTAGCGGTAGCACTTTCCACTCTGAACGGTGGTGTCGTTACCGCCCGCGAGGGTGACCGTCGACCACGAGCCCGGGAAGGCGTCGCAGGAGCCGTCGCCGTTGTCGAGCGGAGCCTCGTCGCGCTCGACGATGCCGCTCGAACCGTCGATGCCCGAGCCTGTGTCGGAGCCGTTGTCGAGTGTGACGGCCACCGAAGCCGAGGCGTAGTAGCCGCCGGTGATCGAGGCGGAGATCCCGCTCGGAGCGCTGGCGTCAGGAGTGACGGTGAAGGCGGAGGCGGCCGAAGAGAGGCCGGCGCCGTTGACCGCGCTCACCTCCAGCGGCTCGGCCGGGTCGCTCGGCGAGCCGGAGTGGCTGTAGGTGCGCGCCGCGCCCGAGCCGGAGACGCTCCAGCCGGAGGCGGCGGCCGGGAAGCCGTAGGAGGCGACGCCGGACTGAACGTCGTTCGAGCTCGCGGTGACCTGGAACTGGCCGCTGCCGGCGCTCGGCCGGTAGTAGACGGTGTCGCCCGTGACCGCAGCGGCCGAGAGTGACCCGTAGCTCAGCGAGGGTGCGGCCGGGGCCGATGTGTCGACCTTGGCCGTGTTGCTCGCGCCCGAGGCACCTTGGTTGCCGACGTTGTCGGAGAGCAGCTCGCGGTAGCGGTAGCACTTGCCGCTGACGACCGTGGTGTCGTTGCCGCCGGAGAGGGTGACGGTTGCCCACGAGCCCGGGAAGGCGTCGCAGCTGCCGTCGCCGTTGTCGAGCGGCGCTTCGTCGCGCTCGACGACGCTCGAGCCGGCCGCGAGGCCCGACTCGGAGTCGGAGCCGCCGTTCAACGAGACCGGAACGGAAAGTGAGGTGTAGTAGCCCGCCGTGACGCTCGGCGCCGTGACCGCAGGCGCCGTCGAGTCCGGCGTGACCGTGAAAGAAGTGTTGTTCGAGTTGAGCCCCGCGCCATTCGTGGCAAAGACGTTGTTCGGCTCGGCCGGATTGGCCGGTGCGCCCGAGTGGCTGTATGTGCGCGAGGCGCCGGACCCGGAGACGCTCCAGCCCGACGCTGCCGCCGGGAAGCCGTAGCTCACGACCCCCGAGTGGGTGTCGCTCGAGCTCGCGGTGACCTGGAACTGGCCGCTGGCCGCGCTCGGCCGGTACCAGACAACTCCGCCGTTGACCGCCGCGTTCGTGAAGGAGCCGTACGAGAGTGAAGGATCGCTGGGCGCGGAAGTGTCGACCTTGGCCGTGTTGCTCGCGCTCGAAGGGCCCTCGTTGCCGACGCTGTCGGAGAGCAGCTCGCGGTAGCGGTAGCACTTGCCGCTGACGACCGTCGTGTCGTTGCCGCCCGAGAGAGTGACCGTCGACCAGGAGCCCGGGAAGGCGTCACAGGTGCCGTCGCTGTTGTCGAGCGGCGCTTCGTCGCGCTCGACGACGCTCGAGCCGGCCGCGAGGCCTGACTCGGAGTCGGAGCCGCCGTTCAACGAGACCGGAACGGAGAGTGAGGTGTAGTAGCCCGCCGTGACGCTCGGCGCCGTGACCGCAGGCGCTGTCGAGTCCGGGGTGACCGTGAAAGAAGTGTTGTTCGAATTGAGCCCGGCGCCGTTCGTGGAGCGCACGTTGTTCGGCTCGCCCGGATCGGAGGGGCTGCCGGTGTGGCTGTAGGTGCGCGCGTTCCCGGATCCGGAGAGGCTCCAGCCCGAGGCCGCTGCCGGGAAGCTGTGGCTCGCAACGCCCGACTGCACATCGCTCGAGCTCGAGGTCACCTGGAACTGTCCGCCGGCCGCCGAAGGGCGGTACCAGACGACGCCTCCGTTGACGGCGGCGTTGGTGAACGAGCCGTACGAGAGCGCAGGGTCGGCCGGCGCGGAAGTGTCCACCTTGGCCGTGTTGCTCGCGCTCGAGAGACCCTGGTTGCCGACGTTGTCGGCGAGGAGCTCGCGGTAGCGGTAGCACTTGCCGCTGACGACGGTGGTGTCGTTGCCGCCCGAGAGGGTGACCGTCGCCCACGAGCCCGGGAAGGCGTCGCAGCTGCCGTCGCCGTTGTCGAGCGGGGCTTCGTCGCGCTCGACGACGCTCGAGCCGGCCGCGAGGCCTGACTCGGAGTCGGAGCCGCCGTTCGACGAGACCGGAACGGAGAGTGAGGTGTAGTAGCCCGCCGTGACGCTCGGCGCCGTGACCGCAGGCGGCGTCGAGTCCGGGGTGACCGTGAAGGAGACGTCGTTCGAGTTGAGGCCGGCGCCGTTCGTTGCATGCACGTTGTTCGGCTCGCCGGGGTTGGTCGGGCTACCGGTGTGGCTGTAGGTGCGCGCGTTCCCGGATCCGGAGACGCTCCAGCCCGAGGCCGCTGCCGGGAAGGTGTGGCTCGCAACGCCCGACTGCACGTCGGTCGATCCGGTCGCGGTCACCTGGAACTGGCCGTTGGCCGCGCTCGGCCTGTACCAGACGACGCCACCGTTCAGCGCCGCGTTCGTGAAGGAACCGTAGGAGAGCGAGGGGTCGCTGGGCGCGCTCGTGTCGATCTTCGCCGTGTTGCTGGCACCGGAGGGGCCCTGGTTGCCGACGTTGTCCGAGAGCAGCTCGCGATAGCGGTAGCACTTGCCGCTGACCACTGTGGTGTCGTTGCCGCCCGAGAGGGTGACCGTCGTCCACGAGCCCGGGAAGGCGTCACAGGTGCCGTCGCTGTTGTCGAGAGGAGCTTCGTCGCGCTCGACCACGCTCGAGCCGGCCGCGACGCCCGAGCCGCCGTCGGTGCCGCCGTTCAGCGTGACGCCGACCGAGGTCGAGCTGTAGAAGCCGGCAGTGACAGTGGGAGCAGTGACGCTCGGCGCCGTCGAGTCCGGCGTGACCGTGAAGGAGTCGTTGTTCGAGTTGAGGCCGGCGCCGTTCGTCGCGAAGACGTTGTTCGGCTCGGCCGGATCGGTCGGCGCGCCAGTGTGGCTGTACGTGCGCGAGGCGCCGGCGCCGGAGATGCTCCAGCCAGAGGCGGGCGCCGGGAACGAGTAGCTCGCGAGGCCAGACTCCGAGTCGGTCGACCCGGCGGCGGTGACCTGGAACTGGCCGTTGGCCGCGCCCGGCCGGTAGTAGACGACGCCGCCGTTGAATGCCGCGTTCGTGAAGGAGCCGTACGAGAGAGTGGGGTCGCTCGGCGGCGAGGTCTCGACCTTCGCGGTCGCGCTCGTGCCGGCCTGGGTGCCCTGGTTGCCGACGTTGTCCGAGATCTTGAGGCGGTACCGGTAGCACTTGCCGCTGACGACCGTCGTGTCGTTGCCGCCCGAGAGGGTGACGGTCGCCCACGAGCCCGGGAAGGCGTCACAGGTTCCGTCGCTATTGTCGAGCGGCGCTTCGTCGCGCTCGACGATGCCGGACCCGGCGTTGACGCCCGAGCCGGTGTCGCTGCCGTTGGCGAGCGTGACGGGGACGGAGAGCGAGGTGAAGTAGCCCGCCGTGACCGAGGCGGACATGCCCGTCGGGAGACTCGTGTCGCTGACGAACGAGACGACCTGATTGGCGCGTCTGCAGCGCGGCGTCCGTGCCGACGAGTGTCTGGTTGGCCGGGTTCGTCGGGCTCGGCGTCCAGCTGTAGGCCGACGAGACGTAGGGCGGGCCGGTCAGGTCCGTCTCCAGTGCGTGCGTCCAGCCGGCTGTGCCGATCGCCGGGAACGTCGTGCTGTAGGGCCCGGAGCCGCCGTCCGTGAGCGCGTTCGAGAACGAGAAGCTGCCCGCCGCGTCGCTCTTGTAGTAGAGCGTCCCGGCGTTGAAGTAGGCGCCCGTCGCGCTCGTGATCGACATCGCGTTCGTCGGCGCGACGTCGTCGGCGGCCGGGTGCGCGATCTGGTCGTTGGCGCCGGCGTTGACCTCGAAGGTCAAGCGGCGCTGGGTAGCCGTGTTCGTGTTGATGTTGGCAACCTGGTTCCGGCGAAACTCGACGAAGAGCCGTTCGTTCGCGGCCAACGCGAACCGGGGCACGGAGATGGTCACGTTCGTCGTGATGGGGTTCACGCCCGTGCGGAGGTTCTGAGCCGCGGGGTCGTTCGTCGGGGCGAGAACGGTGCCGGTGGACGTGAAGACGCCGCCGGCGATCGTCCCTTTCCAGATGCCGACGTTCAGAATCGCGCTGCCGGCGACGAGGGTGGTGTCGGGGATGTCGGTCGTGACCGTGAAGGTCCAGTTGCCGGTCGGGAAGCCCGTCCCGCCCGCCGTGTCCAGCACCCAGCCCGTGCCGGTGGGAGTGGCCGGGGGCGCGACGGGAGTCGTGTTCCCCGCGCCGGGGATCCAGAGGTAGTAGCCGGTCACGTTCCGGGCCGGCGTCGTGTTCGTTGCGACGTTGGCGGCGCTAGGCGCCGCGGTGATCAGCTTCCAGGAGCCCGTCTCGGTCGAAGCCTGGCTCGAAAGGTAGAGAGGTGACGGGTAGTCGACGGCCGGGTCGACGAGGTACGGGAGCGGAAGCTTCGAGTCATCGAGCCGCAGGCCGAGGCGCCATGAGCCGTCCTGCTTGCGGAGTGACCAGCGAAGGCCGTTCGGGGTGACGTCCTTGCCGCCGGCATCGAGGATGGCGACGGCGGGGGTGCGCGTGGGGCCGGAGCCGTAGAGGATCGAGCCGTCGGGCTGAAGCCGCGGCTGCGCGTCGGTGTCGAGCTGCCACTGCCAGTCGTGCTTGCCCTGGCGGCGCTCGACGGTGAGGAACTGCTCGGTGCCGGTCGAGTCGACGAGGATCGTCTCTCGGCCGTACGTCGTGGGGCGCGACACGCCGTCCGCGAAGCGCTCCCACTTGGTGCGCGTCGTGCCGGCCAGCGAGATCCCGACCTGCGTCTCGCTTGTGCGAGACGCGGAAGCCGGAAGAGTCGAGCCTGACCCGGACGCCCGGAGCGGGACGCCTCACGAGAGGAGCCCCGGGCCGCTTCTCGCCGAGCGCCTGGGTCAGGAACTTGTCAGAGGAGGACGGGCCCTCGCCGCCGCCGTGGACCGCCAAGCCGGCGACGAGGGCACAGGCGAGCACTCCGAGCGCCGCCGCCCACCGCATAGGGGGCTTCGCCGAGAACAGGGGGAGGCGCCCGGTGTGTGCCGGGCGCCGCTTGGGCCGCGTGAGATCGATGCTCGCCATTCCTTGATCTCGTTTTCGTCTGGCCACGTAGGAAGGAAGGCGGCGTCCGGTATGAAAATGGTATGAGGCGTCGAGAATCCCTCATACGAGGGACGGTTTTCTGTCTGATCCGGCCTCAATCCGTGGTTCCGTGCTCGTCGTCGACGACGACGAGGACATCCGTCTGCTCCTGCGCGAGCTGCTGACACGGGCCGGTTTCGAGGTCAACGAGGAAGCCAATGGGCTCGCGGCCCTCCGCACGTTCCACTCGCTGCGCCCCGACCTCGTACTTCTGGATGTGGCGATGCCGGAGATGGACGGGTGGCAGACCCTCGAGCGCATCCGCGAGCTGAGCGACGTGCCCGTGCTGATGTTGACCGCGAAGGACGCCGAGACGGACCGAGTGCGCGGGCTACGAGCGGGCGCGGACGACTACGTGACGAAGCCGTTCGCGCGCGAGGAGCTCCTGGCGCGGGTCGATGCCCTGCTCCGGCGGGCCACTTCCAGGACCGAGAAGGCCGACGCGTACAGCGACGGGCTCCTAGAAGTCGATTTCGTCCAGCGGACGGTCAGCGTCCAGGGACGCGAGGCAGCGCTGACGCCGCTCGAGTACAACCTGCTCGCCGCCTTCGTGAGGCACCCCAACAACGTTCTCGGGCACGACCAGCTCCTCGAGCTGGCCTGGGGTGGAAGCGGCGAGGCTTCCCGCGACCAGGTGAAGCTCTACGTCGGGTACCTGCGGAAGAAGCTGGGCGTCGAGGGCGACGTGATCGAGACCGTCCGCGGTTTCGGGTACCGGTACCGGCCGGTCCGGCGTTAATCCTCGTCCTCGCCGAGCGCTTTGCGCACGGCGGCTATGAGCTCCTCGTTGTCGATCGGCTTCTGCACGTAGGCGCTGGCTCCCGCTGCCGCGGCTCGGGCTGAGGTCGTGCCTGCGTCGCGCGCGCTGACGACGATCACCGGGATGTGCGCGAGGGCGGGGAAGGATTGCAGCCGGTCCATGACGACGACGCCGTCGCCGCCCGGCAGCCCCATGTCGAGCAGGATCAGGTCCGGCTTCTCCTCGCGTGTCACCGAGATCGCCGAGACTGCGTCAAAGGCAAAGGCGGTCTCGTAGCCCCAGGCCCGCAGACGCACCTTGAGCAGCTCCCGCGTGTCCGCGTCGTCTTCGACGATCAGGATCTTGGCCAACGCTCGCCGAGCGTAGCGCGACCCTCGGAGGGTCTCTGACCCGCTAGGCGGGTTTGGCGAGATCGCGGCTCAGAAGGCGCTCTACCCGCTCGCGCAGATCGCGGGCGTCGAACGGCTTCTTGACGTACTCGTCGGCGCCTGCCGCCAGACCCGGGCCACGTCGGACTCCTGCGCCCGCGCGGTCAGCAGGATGATCGGCATCGTGCTCGTCGCCTCAGCCCGGCGGAGCTCGCGCGTCACCTGGTAGCCGTCGAGGCCCGGCATCGTCACGTCGAGCACGGCCAGGGCCGGGACCTGCTCGAGCGCGACGCGAAGCGCCTCGTCGCCGGAGCGGGCCTTGACGACGTCGCAGCCTGCTCGCTCGAGGCGAAACGTGACGAGGGTCAGGATGTCTTCGTCGTCGTCGGCGACGAGGACCAGCGGGCGGTTGTTCGGAACCGGCTCGATCATGCGGCCACCTCCACGGGCTCGCCGGACTGGGCTTCGCGGAGCGGAAGCTCGACCACGGAACGTCGTCCCCTCGCCGGGAGCGCTCACGACCTCGATCCGGCCCGCGTGGGCCTCGACGATCGCCTTCACGATCGCGAGCCCGAGCCCCGTCCCCGGAATCGCCTGCTCGGTTGCCGAGGCTGCCCGGAAGAAGCGCTCGAAGAGGCGCGGCTGCTCTTCCGCAGGAATACCGATACCCGAGTCCTCGACCTCGATTCGGACGTAGTCGTCGGTCGTGGACGTTCGAACCTCGACGCTGCCGCCCTCGGGCGTGAACTTGAGTGCGTTCGAAACCAGGTTGTCGAGCACCTGGGCCAGGCGGCCGCGATCGCCCACGAGCGCGGGGACGGGCACGGCGTCCAGATGAAGCTCGATCGACCTTTGGTCGGCGACAGGCCGCGCAGCTTCGACGCAATCGGCCGCGAGCGCGGCGACGTCGACCTTCGCGCGCTCCAGAGTGAGTCGGCCGGCGTCGGCTTGCGCGACGAACAGGAGATCGCCGACGAGGCGAAGGAGCCGCCCGGAGTTCCTCTCCACGGCCTTGAGGAATCGGCGCTGCTCGGGGTTGAGCTCGCCGGCCTCCTCGTCGAGGACGAGGTCGAGGTAGCCGCGGATGGAGGTCAGCGGGGTGCGGAGCTCGTGCGAGACGAGGGACAGGAACTCGTCCTTCAGGCGGTCGAGCTCCAGCAGCCGCCTGTTCTGGTCACTCAATGTGCGGCGTGCGCTCTCGGCTTCCATCTGCGCGTCCTGGGCGGCCGCCAGCGACTGCTCGAGGCGTGCGGCCTGCTGGACCAGTTGCCGGTTGCGGATCTCGACCGCAGCGGTGACACGGCGGAGAATCGGGACGAGCGCTGCGCAGAGAACGAAGATCGCAATCGCGAGAAAGCCTGCGACCGGATAGAGCGTCTTCCGGGCCTGGGCGGTGACACCGGCGTCGTAGTCCTGGTAGAGCTCGAAGACGCCGACCGGGCCTCCGCCCAGAGGTTGTACCGGGAGATACGTCTCGAGAACCTTGATCTCGCGTCCTTGCAGGTCGATCTCATCGACATGGCTTACGCCCCTCCCGTCCAGAACCGGTTCGAGCGTCCGTTGTTCGTTGGGAGGCCTGCTTCCGATCAGGGCCGGGCTCGTCGAGTAGGTGATCTGACCGCTCGGGGCGATCAGGTTCATGCGCAGCATCCCTTCGGTGTGGACGACCCGCTGAAAGATCGCGTCGAGCTGGGCACGGCGCTGACCCGTCACGGGGCGCACGAAATCGGCCTCAGTCAGCTCGTCGTGCAGCAACGCGTCGGCGATGAACTGTGCGCGGTTGACCGCCTGGTTCTCGGCCTGTGACGTCGCGCGAGAATTGACGAACCACAGGATCGCGCCCGCGGCAAACAGCAGGGCTACGCCCGTGTAGGCCGCGATGCGCAGCGTCAGTCTCTGAGGGTTGCTGGACATCCAAGGCTCCCATCGGCAAGAAGAGGCCTCCGAATGAGGGATAGAGCGGGCCGTAGAATGGGTCATATGGCTCTGACCGAGGATCGGCGCGGCCTGACGGGCTTGGACGACTGGCGGCGAGAGCTCTACGACGCGACCCCGGAGCGGGAAGGCGAGCTCAACTCGACCATCTCGAGCCTGCCGAACGACCCGCTCTACAGCCCCGAGAACGTCGAGATCGACTACGAGAACGACCTCGGCTACCCGGGCGTCTATCCCTTCACGCGCGGCGTCTATCCCTCGATGTACCGAGGGAAGCTGTGGACGATGCGCCAGTTCGCCGGCTTCGGCACCGCGGCCGAGACGAACGAGCGTTTCCGGTACCTCCTCGAGCACGGCCAGACCGGGCTCTCGACCGCCTTCGACATGCCCTCGTTGATGGGGTACGACTCGGACCACCCGCGCTCGCTCGGCGAGGTCGGCCGCGAGGGCGTGGCGGTGGACTCCCTCGACGACATGGAGACGCTCTTCTCGGGGATCCCGCTCGGCGAGGTCTCGACGTCGATGACGATCAACTCGACGGCGGCGATGGCGCTCGCGTTCTACGTCTGCGTCGCCGAGCAGCAGGGCGTGCCGCGCGCCGAGCTCCGCGGGACGATCCAGACGGACATCCTCAAGGAGTACATCGCGCAGAAGGAGTGGATCTTCCCGCCCGAGCCGTCGATGCGCCTCGTCGTGGACATGATCGAGTTCTGCGCCGAGGAGATGCCGCGCTGGCACCCGGTGTCGATCTCCGGGTACCACATCCGCGAGGCGGGCTCGAACGCGCCGCAGGAGCTCGCGTTCACTCTCGCCAACGGGTTCGCGTACGTCGAGGCTGCCGTGGAGCGTGGGCTCGACGTCGACGACTTCGCGCCGCGGCTGTCGTTCTTCTTCAACGCGCACCTCGACTTCTTCGAGGAGATCGCCAAGTACAGAGCGGCCCGCAGGATCTGGGCTCGTGAGATGCGGGAGCGGTACGGCGCGCGCAACCCGCGCTCCTGGCTGATGCGCTTCCAC
Organism: uncultured Actinomycetes bacterium; assembly: GCA_963771725.1. GTDB lineage: Bacteria > Actinomycetota > Thermoleophilia > Gaiellales > Gaiellaceae > VAXT01. Next base: position 63,559 of record CAVYUO010000006.1, read on the forward strand.
ACGCAGACCGCCGGCGTCTCGCTGACCGCGCAGCAGCCCGAGGTGAACATCGTCCGCACGGCGCTCGAAGCGATGTCGGCCGTGCTCGGGGGCACCCAGTCGCTGCACACGAACTCGTTCGACGAGGCGCTCGCGCTCCCGACCGAGCACGCGGTGCGGATAGCGCTCCGCACGCAGCAGGTGATCGCGCACGAGACCGGCGTCGTCAACACGATCGATCCGCTGGGCGGCTCCTGGTACGTCGAGGACCTGACGAATCGCCTCGAGAAGGAGGCGTACGAGTACTTCGACCGGATCGACAAGCTCGGGGGCGTGATCCCGGCGATCAAGGAGAACTTCTTCCAGCGCGAGATCGCCGATGCGTCGTTCCGCTACCAGTCCGAAGTGGAGGCGAAGCAGCGCATCATCGTCGGCGTCAACCGGTACCAGGCCGACGAGGAGCCTCCGATCGAGCTCTTGCGCGTCGATCCGGCGCTCGAGGACGAGCAGATCGCGCGGGTGCAGGCCGTTCGAGCACGGCGCGACTCAGGTGTCGTCGAGAGGGCGCTGGCGCAGTTGAAAGAGGCCGCCTCGGTCGAGGACCGGAACCTGATGCCGCCGATCGTCGAAGCCTCGCGCGCGTACGTGACCATGGGGGAGATGTGTGACTCGCTACGTGAGGTCTGGGGCGTCTGGCGCGAGACGCCCGTCTTCTGACCTAACCTCACGAGGAGTTCGACGTCTAACCTGATAGCGCGATGAATCGGCTTCAAACTCTTCTTGCATCGAAAAGGTTCCAGAAGGCGCTCCCCTGGGCAGCCGGCGCCATCCTTGCGCTCGGCGTGATCACGTTCCTCCAGGTGCTGAACTCACCGAAGAACGACGATCCGACGCCGGACAGCGGCGGCCCGGCGCAGCTCATCAACGAGCCGCGGACGGTTCCCCCGTCTCCCGAGGCGCGGAAGGTCGTAGCGCAGTTCATCAACACCGCGGTCGCGCGGAAGAACCTCGCGCAGGCCTGGAAGATCTCGGGCCCGAGCCTCAAGGAGGGCTTGACCTACAAGCAGTGGCTGAGCGGCGAGATCCCGGTCATTCCCTACGACATCAGCTCCGTCGGGCGGGCGCCCGTGCGCCTCGACTGGTCGCATCCGAAAGAAGTCGGCTTCACCGTCTCGCTGCTTCCGAAAGATGGATCGAACGAGAAGCCGCAGACGTTCAACATCACCGTGATGAAATTCGGCAAGAAGTGGCTCGTCGACTACTGGGCCCCCTACTCGCCGGCCGCGGTACCCGACACCTTCAGCCGCTGATCCTGCTGCGGGCGTCGACTTCGCCCGCGCCACGACTCTCTCTATCCTTCGAAGGGTGAGGGGCTGGTTTTCGTCTCCGCGACGACGGCGCCGAACGTTCTGGGTCGGCGGGATCATGCTCGTCCTCGGCAGCGCCGTGACGCTCGGGATCGTCTTCCGGAACACCGCGCATCCCGAGAAGGAGACGCTGCGCGACGAGCCCATCCAGGTCTACAAGGAGCCGGTCCCGGCGAAGCTCAGCAAGACCGACCGGGCACTGGCGCTCGACACTGCGCTCAAATTCGTGAACACCGCGGTCGCCCGCAAACATGTCGAGGACTCGTACGCACTGGCGGCCCCGGACCTCCGAGGAGGGCTGACCCGTTCGCAATGGGCGCGCGGCGAGATCCCGGTGATCCCGTACCCGGCCACCGAGGCGCGCGTCCGCGTCGACTACTCGTTCCGCAACGAGCTCGGCCTCACCCTGTTGCTGGTGCCGACGCCTGCTTCGAAGCTGAATCCGATGTCCTTCAACATGGACATGACTGCGAGTGGCACCGGGCTCGAACGGCACTGGCTGGTCAGTTCCTGGACGCCGAGCGGCGCCCCCGCTGCAGCGACCGTCGGCGGTGGAGGCGGCGGCGGAGGCGGGGTCCTCGGCGGCACGAACCTCGCTCCGGAGAACGCGGAGGGCCTGGACTCGCCCATCGGCGCGGTCTGGATCATCGCGCCGATCGCGCTCCTCGGCGCGGTGCTGCTCGTGCCGATCGCCGTCGGTATCCGCAGCTGGCGCGAGAACCGCAAAGCAATGCGGGACTATGAAGCCATGCGGTCTTCAGGCCTCTAGCCGAGGCGCCTCTACAACACGTAGGTCGTTGCAGTGGGCAACCCACCGCCGTGTGCTTTCAGTCGCCGAAAGTGCGAAGCATTTTCGGCGAGTCCCCGCCCCGTGGGCGGGGACCTAGACGTCTAGCTCCAGGCCGTCTTTGGCCTGCTCGAGGCCGTCGACGTTTCCGAGCTCGTGGGGGCGGTGCGTGAGGACGAGCCTCTTGGCGCCCGAGGCCTCGAACGCCGAGACCGCCTCGTCGGCGGAGAGATGACCCCTGGGCTGGCCGTCCGACGCGCCGTCCTTGAGCGTCGCCTCGCACAGGAAGAGATCGACCTTCTCGGCGAGGTCGGCCAGCTTCTCGCTCGGGCCCGAATCACCCGAGTAGGCGAGCGTCCGCGTCGAATTCGAGACGCGGAACCCGTAGGTCTGCACCGTGTAGTGCGGAAGCCGCACCGCGGTGACCTCGAGCCCCGCCGCCGTGAAGGGCTCACCCTCGACGTACTCCTTCGGCTCGAAGACGCGAACGAACATGTCCGGCGTCCCGAAACGCGTTCCGAACGCCGCCAGTTCCTCGCGCCCTCCGGGCGGCAGCCAGAGCTCGGGGCGCTTCTTGTCCTGTCCCAGGCCCCACATGGTTCCCCAGACCCACGGGACGAGGTCGCCCCAGTGGTCGAGGTGGAAGTGCGTGATGGCGATGGCATCGACCTCGGGCCACCCGTTGGTGCTGTAACTCTCTCGCAGACGGGCGAGCACACCCGGCCCGCAGTCGAGCAGAAGCCGTCCGGGCCCCTCCAGGAGGTACCCAGACTGCGCCCCGCCGGGATTCGGCCAGGCCGGCGAGCATCCGACCACGGTCAGCTTCATACGCACATCGTCCTGACTACCAGACGTTCACCCTGCCTGAAATCTTCCCTGCTTTGACGATTCCTATACTCCGCGCCGTGGCAGGAAAGATTCGAGTCGTAATCGCGAAGCCCGGTCTCGACGGCCACGACCGGGGTGCCAAGATCATCGCACGCGCGCTCCGGGATGCCGGGATGGAAGTGATCTACACCGGCCTCCATCAGACTCCGGAGCAGATCGTCGAGACCGCCGTCCAGGAAGACGCCGACGCCGTCGGCATCTCGATCCTCTCCGGCGCCCACATGACGCTGGTTCCCCGAATCCTCGACGGGCTGAAGGAGAACGGGGCGGAGGACGTGCTGGTCCTCGTGGGCGGCACGATTCCGAGCGAGGACTCCGAGGAGCTGCTGCGGCTCGGCGTCGCCCAGGTCTTCACGCCGGGCTCCCACACCGGCGAGATCGTCGACTTCCTCAAAGAGAAGGTCACGGTTTGAGCGTCGACCTGTCGCGCGAGGGCGGCGTGGCCGTCCTCACTGTCAACCGCCCCGACGCTCTGAACGCCTTCGACGTCGCGACGCTGACCGAGCTCCGCGACCACCTGCGTGAGCTCGCGGAGGACTCGGAGGCACGAGTCGTCGTCGTGACCGGGGCGGGCGACCGCGCCTTCGCCGCGGGGGCCGACATCAAGTACATGAGCGGCCTCGACGTCGACGGCGCAAAGGAGTGGGGCAACCTCGGCCACGAGGTCGGGCACCTGCTCGAGACGATGCCCAAGCCGACGATCGCGGCGATCAACGGGTTTGCGCTCGGCGGCGGCTGCGAGGTCGCGCTCGCCTGCGACTTCCGGTACGCGTCCTCGAGCGCGAAGCTCGGCCAGCCGGAGGTCAATCTCGGGATCATCCCGGGGTGGGGGGGCACGCAGCGGCTGGCGCGTGCAGTCGGCATCGGGCTCGCGAAGGAGCTCATCCTGACCGGCCGCGTGATCGACGCCGACGAAGCGCTGCGGATCGAGCTCGTCAACGCGGTCTACGAGCCGGGCGAGCTGATGCAGAAGACGCTGGAGGTCGCCCAGGGGCTGGCTTCGAAGGCGCCGCTCGCACTCGCTGCTGCGAAGGAGGCGGTCAACCGCGCCCTCTCCGGCGACCACGGCGACAACCTCGAGCGCGAGGCCGACTACTTCGGCGAGCTCTTCTCCAGCGAGGACGCGAAAGAGGGGCTGACGGCGTTCGCCGAGAAGCGCGAGCCGCGCTTCACCGGCCGCTGACGTTCACTCGTCCTCGTCGTCCTCTGTCGCCGTCTCCCCGCCGAGGCTTGCGGCAATCGTCTTCTCCACCTTGCCGAAGAGCACGTTCGTCCAGCGCTCGTTGAAGCCGGAGAGGAAAGCGAGGGTGCCGAGGAAGAAGAACGCCTCGCCGTCGCTATCAGGCAACTCCATCCGGAGGAGCGTGCTGAGAACGAGGAAATAGAGGGCGATTCCGAACACGGCGCCGATGAACGGCCGGAAGCTCCCGAGAACCCTGACGGTCGCCCTGCCCACCTCGAAGTCGACGTTGAAACGGTTCGAGCTCATGCGCATCAGAACACTGACGATCGCGCCCAGACCGCCGGCGGCGTAGCAGACGAAGAACGTCTCAGTGCTGGTTGTGTGCGGGGGGTTGAACCACCCGGTCGCCCAGACCACGAGTGCGAGCAACACGGCAACCGCGCCCGAGACGAGCGCGCCTACGACCATCCCCCAGAAATAGACGATCCTCGCTTCCTTCTCGCCGGCGCGCATGTAGTAGCGCTCGATTTGAACCAGTTCCTTCGCCTGCGACCTGCAAACGGCGGCGACCTCCTTGGCGTCTGCCTTGTCGCCTCTCCGTTCGATGAAACCGAGCAGGTGGCTCTGGACCGCGTAGAGCCACTGCATCGCGATCCGCTCGGTCGTGCCTTGCAGCACCTCCGAGACCTTGATCGCCAGCGTGTCCGCGTGGTGGAGGATGTCCGCGACCTTCGACTCACGCGCGAGCCAGTCCGTGACCCTGTGCAGGCGGATGATCGAGTCCTGGTTGGTCATGAACGTGACCAGCCAGTTCCGGGGAGGCTTGCGCTTCTCCGTCAGCGCAACCGCTGAGGCGCGACTCTTGGCCCAGTAGGCGTGCATGACTTCGCCTTCCTTGGCCTGGAATTCCCGGAGCGCTTCCCGGTAGCGTCTTTCGATCTCCTCGTTGGCGCCTTTGTCCCGGTACCAGGCGTGGTGGGCGCGGACGAGCTCGGCGAACGAGATCGACCCCGACTGTGCCGTCGTCCACGTTTCGGCGTCCGGCATGCCGTCCGTTACCTGCTCGGTCCCTACAGACGGAGCATCGACCCTCGTTGTGTCCACCCTGACCTCCCCTTCGAGGCCCGGGCCGCAGACGGGCTGGTTTCTCACTGAAAAGAGTACGCCTGTCCCGTGCACGCCTCAAGGGGCGGCCGACCGAGCGGCAGCTTCTCTAGGCGGAGGTGAGCAGGATGCGTTCGGCGATCAGGGCGCCGGCCTTGCCGGCCTGCGCGTCGGCCGTGGCAAGCGCGGCTTCGGTCCAGAGCGACACCGTCTCGCCGGCCTTCGCTGTGGCGAGGCCGACCGGGACCGCTGTGCCATCCGGCCGCGAGCGCTCGATGAGGGCGCCCACCGGCACGGTGATCGTCAGCCCGCGCCCGAGGTTTCGCAGCGTGATGCCCATCGGGGAGCCACGCAGCGTCCCGACGTTCACCCTCAGCTGCCCGCCCGCCACGGCTACGACCTTGCCGGTCATGGCGAGCGTGAAGATCGTGCCCTGGGCGGCGTAGAAGAGGAGACGCTTGGCCACCCTGAGGTGCGGATACGGCGCGATCGCCGCGCCGCCGCCCGGGTGCATCTCGAAATGAAGGTGCGGACTGATCCCGTCCGCGTCGCCCGAGTCGCCGACGAATCCGACCGGCTGACCCGCGAGCACGCGCTGCCCGTCCTTGAGGCCCCTGGCGAACGCCACGCCCTGGACGCACGTCCCACGATTGTCGTTCGTCATCGTGAGGTCGTTGTTCAGGTGGATGTACATGTACTTCGTGCCGCTGTCGCCGTACAGATAGAGCATGCAGCCGGCGCGGCCCGAGCCCGTGTGGAACTTGACGCGGCCCGCCTCGGCGGCGAGCGCCGGCGCCTTGCGCGGCGCCATGATGTCTTCACCCTCGTGGGCGCCCTGGCCTCGCGGGTCGCCGAAGCTGTTCGTCAGCTGGGTGCGACCGAGCACGGGGAAGACGATCTGCTTGCCCTGGATCCTGGGCTTGACCGGTTTGGCAGGCAGCCGGACCACCGGGTCGGGTGATTTAGCCGCCGCGGTCCCCGCCAGGAGGCCGAAAAGGGCGAACAAGAGAAAAGCTCGGGCTGTCGTCCGGAAACGAGTCATAAGGGCCGGGCCGTCCGAAGTGCGGGAGGCTAGCAGACGATTCCGTCGGTCAGGCTTCGTCATCGTGAAGTTAGAGTCCTTCCCCGATGAAGATCGCCGTTTGTGTGAAACACGTCCCGGACGCCACGGTCACGAAGCGGATCGACCCGCAGACGAAGCGGCTCGATCGCTCGGGTGAGGGCGCTCTGAACCACTTCGACACCCAGGCTGTCGAGGAGGCCCTGCAGATCAAGGAGCGCAACGGGGACGGAGAGGTCGTTCTCGTCTCGATGGGGCCGGAGCGGGCCCTCGACTCACTGCGCAAGGCTTTGGCGATGGGCGCGGACCGCGCCGTCCTGGTCAGCGACGAGCAGGTGGCGGGCTCGGATCTGGTGGCCACCTCCCGCGTGCTGGCGGCCGTGCTCGAGCGCGAAGGCGCCGATCTCGTCGTCTTCGGCCAGCAGGGAGGCGACTCCGACGGGGCCGTCCTCGGGGCCGCAGTGGCCGACCGCCTTCGCCGGCCGGTGATCTCGCAGGTCGCGGAGCTCGAGATCGCCGACGGGAAGGTCAAGGGCAAGCGGCAGACGGAGTTCGGCTACGACGTGATCGAGGCCCCGCTCCCGGCGGTCGTCGCCGTCTCGGATGCGATCAACGAGCCGCGCTACCCGTCACTCAAGGGGATCATGGGGGCCAAGAAGAAGCCGCAGGAGACCGTCTCGGCCGGCGACCTCGGCCTCGAGGCCGACAACGTCGGGGAAGCCGGGTCGCGGACGTCCGTCGTGGCGCTGAACGACCCCCCGGCCCGGGGCGACGCGCTGAAGATCGAGGACGACGGGAGCGCTGCCGAGAAGATCGCCGAGTTCCTCGCCGAACGGAAGCTGCTGTGATCGCGGTCTTCCTCGAGCACCACGAGGGCGAGTTGCAAAAGGGCGCTCTCGGCGTCCTGGGCAAGGCTGCGCAACTCGGGGACGACGTCGCCGGCGTCGTGCTCGGCTCCGGGGTCAAGGACCTGGCCGCCCAGGCGGGGCGGTTCGGGGCAGCGAAGGTGTTCGTCGCGGACGATCCCGCCCTCGAGGCGCCGCTCCCGCAGCCGCGGGTCGATGCCCTCGCCCACCTGGTTCGCGAGGAGGGCGTCGACACCGTGCTCTTCGCCGCCTCCGTGCTCTCGGCCGACGTTGCTGCGGGTCTGGCGGCGCGGCTCGATGCCGGCCTCAACTGGGACCTGGTCGACCTCGTGCAAGACAACGGGAATCTCGTCGGCAAGCGGCCGGCTCTCGAGGACACGGTCTACGTCGACGTGGGCTGGACCAGCGAGCCTCGTCTCGCCATGTTCAGGCCCGGCACGTTCGATCCGGCCGAGACGGGCGGCGAGGCCGAGGTCAGCGACCTGTCCCCGCCGTTCGAGGACTTCTCGACGCAGGCGACCATGCTCGAGCAGGCGCATGCCGAGAGCGAGGGCCCGTCGATCGAAGACGCGGACGTGATCGTCGCCGGCGGGCGCGGGCTGGGCAGCCCGGAGAACTTCTCGCTCGTCGAGGCGCTGGCCAAGGCGCTCGGTGGGGCGGTAGCGGCCACCCGTGCGGTGGTCGACGCCGGCTGGTACCCGTACGCGACACAGGTCGGGCAGACCGGCAAGACGGTCTCGCCCAAGCTCTACATCGCGTGCGGCATCTCCGGAGCGATCCAGCACAAGGTGGGCATGCAGGGATCCGGCGTCGTGATCGCGATCAACAAGGACCCGAACGCGCCGCATCTTCGAGTTCGCCGATCTGGGCGTCGTCGGCGACCTGAACGAGGTCGTCCCCAAGCTGACCCAGCTCGTCGAGCAGCGTAAATGAGCGTCAGGCCTTCGGACTACCCGCCGCCGTTCAGGGCGGCCGAGTTCATCGCTGAGCCGACAGACCCACCGGACGAGCGGATCGACGTCGGTGTCCTGATCGTCGGCGCCGGGCCTGCCGGCCTGGCCTGTGCAATCCGCCTCGGCCAGCTCCTCGAGGAGCGGCCGGAGCTGGCTGCGGGCCTGGGCGACGTGCCGGTCGCCGTGCTGGAGAAGGGCAAGCAGCCCGGATCGCACGAGGTGTCGGGGGCGGTCGTCAACCCGCGTGGCCTGCGGCGGCTCTTCCGGGGCACAGTGGCCATCGAGGACATGCCGTTCTACGGCGAGGTCGAGGCCGAGTCCGTCTACTTCCTGCGGCGCGCGGTCGGCGATTCGCATCCCGACTCCGCCGACCATGAAGAACCACGGGAACTACGTCGCCTCGCTCTCGCAGCTCACACGCTGGCTGGGCGAGCGTGCCGAGGAAGCAGGCGCGACGGTCCTGCCCGAGACCGCCGGCGAGAAGCTCCTGGTCGCCGACGGACGCGTTCGCGGCGTGCGCACCGGCGACAAGGGCCGTGGTCGCGACGGGCAGCCGCTGCCCAACTTCGAGCCGGGATCCGACATCACCGCCCGCGTGACCATCCTCTGTGAAGGGACGCAGGGCCACCTCACCGGAGTCGCGCTCGACCGGTTCAACCTGCAGAGCGACAACCCTCAGGTCTGGGCACTCGGCGTGAAGGAGGTCTGGAAGGTCGCGCGGCCGCTCAGGCGGGTGATTCACACGATGGGCTGGCCGCTCCGGCCCGGAGCGAAATACCGCGAGTTCGGCGGCTCGTTCATCTACCCGATGGGCGACGACATGGTCACGCTCGGCATGGTCGTGGGGCTCGACCACCGCGACGTGGAGCTCTCCGTCCACGACCTGCTCCAGGAGCTGAAGACTCATCGCCTCGTGCGCCGGATCCTCCAGGGTGGCGAGCGCATCGGGTGGGGCGCCAAGACGATCCCCGAGGGCGGGTTCGTCGCCATGCCGAAGCGACTGCATGCCCCGGGGCTGCTCTTCTGCGGCGACGGCGCGGGCCTCGTCAACGTCCCGGCGCTGAAGGGCATCCACTACGCCGTCGAGTCCGGCCGCCTGGCCGCCGAGGCTGCGTTCGGTGCACTGCAACCGGGGCGAACGCCGTGGGCGCCGGGCGGCCTCCAGCCCTACGACGAGGCCGTTCGCGAGAGCTTCATCTGGAACGACCTCGAGCAGGTGCGAAACATGCGCCAGGCGTTCGGCCGCGGGTTCTACCTCGGCGGGATGATGGCCGGAGCGATGACCGCCAGCCTCGGGAAGTTCCCGCCCGGCAACGCCAAGACCGAGCGCGACGCCGAGCAGCCGCTGTTCCGCACCGGCCGCGCCAACAGCTACCCCGCGCCCGACGGGAAGCTCACGTTCGACAAGCTCTCGAGCGTCTACCTGAGCGGGAACAAGACGCGCGACGATGCGCCGAACCACATCCGCATCCGGCCCCGCGTACCGCGCGAGCTCGGCGAAGCGTGGGTGCACATGTGCCCCGCGCAGGTCTACGAGCTGGGCGAGGGTGACGGCGAGGTGGACGTCGAGGTGACGCCGTCGAACTGCGTCCAGTGCGGGGCGATCACCGCGAAGGGCGGGCGTCTGACCCCGCCCGAGGGCGGCTCCGGCCCCGAGTACACGCTGACCTAGGAGGGTTTGCTGGAATTGACGGTCGACTCGCCGGGGTGCGATGGTCGTTCCGAGGCAGGGAGGCAGGGAGCCTCAGGCTCTTCACTGGGCCGGAGGACGGGCGAGAGCGCGCCCGGCGGCGTCAGATCCATTTCGCCAAACCCTCCTATCAGAACCCGTCCGGCCACGCGACCATACTCGCGGCGGCTCAAGTCAACCGAGAGGGGACTTCATGGAGTACGCGGGTTTCTGGCGACGGGTGGCCGCAGCCCTGATCGACGGCCTGCTCGTCGGCATCGTGTCCTGGATCGTGACGGCGATCTTCTCGGGGATCAGCGACGGCGCCGAGGCCACCGCTCAAATCCTCGTGTTCGTCGCTGCCTACGGGTACTACGCGGGCATGGAGTCGTCGTCGTACCAGGCGACGGTCGGCAAGATCGCGCTCGGGATCCAGGTCACCGACCTGAATGGCAACCGGATCAGCTTCGGGCGGGCGCTCGGCCGCAACCTGGCCGAGATCCTCTCAGCCCTGATCCTCCTGATCGGTTACATCATGGTCGCGTTCACGGCGAAGAAGCAGGGCCTGCACGACATGATCGCCGGAACGCTCGTCGTCAAGAAGGGCACCGCGACGCCGATGGCCTCGGCAGACACACCCATGTAGCGCTCGGCGGGGGCTTCGGGCCGGCTCGCTAGAGTCGGTCCGTGGCCCTCCCCGACACATTCGGAGCACTTCGCGAGCGGCAATTCCGCCTGCTCTGGCTCGGGCAGGCGACCTCCACGATCGGCGACGGGTTGCTACCGGTCGCGCTCGCGTTCGCGGTCATCGAGAGCCTCGACGGCAACGCGACCGAGCTCGGGCTGGTGTTCGCGGCTCACACCTTGCCTTTGGTGGCCTTCGTGCTCGTCGGAGGCGTGTGGGCCGACCGGCTGCCGCGGCAGCTCGTGATGCTCGCCTCTGACCTCATTCGCTGCGCGGTGCAGGCCACGCTGGCGATCCTGTTCCTCACGGGCGCCGCCGAGCTCTGGCATCTCGTGACCCTGATCGCGGTTTACGGATCGGCCGAGGCGTTCTTCCAACCGGCCGCAACGGGGGTCGTGCCCGCAACCGTGAGCCCGCATCGGCTTCAGCAGGCAAACGCCATGCTAGGACTGACGCGGAGCGGTGCGTTCGTCATCGGCCCGGCGATTGCAGGCGCGGTCGTGGCAGTGGCGAATCCCGGGTTCGTCTTCGCCGTAGACGCCGCCACGTTCGCCGTCAGCGCTGCGTCGCTCGCCTTGCTCCGAATTCCCCGGCGTGTTCGCGAACACGCGCGGGAGAGCTTTCTCGCAGAGCTCGCCGGCGGCTGGCGTGAGCTCGTCTCCCGCACCTGGATCTGGGTGGTCATCGTCTGGGCGACGACGATCCTCTTCGCGGTCGTCGCGCCGTTCCAGACGCTCGGGCCGATCGTCGCCAAGCAGTCTCTCGGCGGCGCCGCCGCGTGGGGAACGATCGCCGCCGCCTTCGGCCTCGGCATGGTCGCCGGAGGAATCATCGCCCTCCGCCTCCGGCCCTCCCGGCCGATGCTCGCGTGCTCGCTCGCGTTCTTCCTCGCAGTCCCCGGCCCGGCGCTGCTGGCGCTGCGAGCGCCGGTCCTGGCGATCGCGGCCGCACAGGCGGCTGCGGGTGTGGCCATCGGCTTCTTCGTGGCCCTCTGGCAGACGACGCTCCAGCAGCACGTGCCCGAGGAGGCCCTCTCGCGCGTCAGCGCCTGGGACTGGATGGGCTCGTTCGCGTTCATGCCGCTCGGCTTCGTCCTGGCCGGCCCCGTGTCGGACCAGATCGGGATCTCGACGACGCTCTGGATCGGCGTCGTCTGGTGCGCGCTTTCGACGGCGGTGGTCGCGGCCGTCCCAGGGATCAGGAACGTGCGCAGGATCGACGCCCCCGAACCGCTACCGGGCGGGCCGATTCCCGACCCGGCCTCGTCGCAGGCAAACCGGAGCCCTAGTTGAGCGCGCCGGTCCCATCACCAGACGACGTGCATCGCGCCGGGAAGCCATCGCCGGCCGCCTGCACCGAACGCCCGTGTTCACGTCGACGTCCCTCGGGCCTCGCGTCTACCTGAAAGCAGAGCTCTTCCAGCGCACCGGCTCGTTCAAGCCGCGCGGAGTCCTGAACAAGCTCGCGTCCCTGACCGAGGACGAGCGACGAGCCGGGGTAATCGGGATCTCGGCCGGGAACCACGCGCAGGCACTTGCGTACTGCTCTGCGCTGGAGGGCGTCGACTGCCTCGTCGTCATGTGGGAGGGAGCGAGTGCGCTGAAGATCGAGGCGACGAAGGGGTACGGCGCCGCTGTCGACCTGCAAGCCGCCGGGCCCGGCGAGGCCTTCGAGCGGCTGGCCGAGCTGCTCGAGGAGACCGGGCGCACGCTCGTCCACCCGTTCGACGACCCGCTCGTCATCGTCGGTCAAGGCACCGTAGGCCTCGAAATCCTCGAAGACATCCCCGATACGGCCGTGATCGTCGTTCCGTGTGGGGGAGGAGGGCTCGTCTCGGGTATCGCCGTCGCCGCCGAGGGACGGCGCGTGATCGCCGTCGAGCCGGAGCTCTCGCCCGCACTCCACGACGGTCTAGCCGCGGGCCGCTCCGTCCCTGTCGAGCCACAGTCGATCGCCGACGGCCTGAGCGCTCCGTTCGCCGGTGACAACGCGGTGGCGATTTGCGGCGCGCTCGGAGTAGAGAGCGTGCTCGTCAGCGAGGACGAGATCGCCGACGGGATGCGTTTTCTCTACACGCGCGCGAAGCTCGCCTGTGAGCCCGCTGCAGCGGTCGGTGTGGCAGCTATCAGAGCCGGAAAGGTCGCAGTTGGAGGCGAGACCGTGGCAGTCGTTGTCTCAGGGGGCAACGTAGCCCCCCAAACGGCCGCTGCTATCCTTAGCCCGCGATGAAGCCCGAAATCCATCCCGACTACATGCTCGCGACGGTTCGTTGCTCCTGCGGCAACGAGTTCGAGACGCGCTCGACGAAGCCCGAGCTGCACGTCGAGGTCTGCTCGAACTGCCACCCGTTCTACACGGGCAAGCAGAAGCTGATCGACACGGGCGGCCGGGTGGAGCGCTTCCAGCGCCGCCTCGAGAAGGCCGGCGACTCGGGCCGCGGCTAGCCTGACTAGATGAGCGCAAACATTGGCGGCCAGGCCGTCCTCGAGGGCGTGATGATGCGCAGCCCGGGAAACTGGGCGTTCGCCGTTCGCAAGCCCGACGGGGAGATCGCCGAGGTCAACCGGCCGATCAAGTCGCTGATGGCCAGGCACTGGGTCTGGCGGCTACCGGTGATTCGCGGCGTCATCGCGCTCGGCGAGTCGCTCGCGATCGGGTTTCGCGCGCTGGCCATCTCTGCGAACTACGCGGCCCAGGAAGAGGGCGAGGACGGCGAGGTCTCGACCGAGCTCTCACGCTTCCAGCTCATCTTCGCCTTCGCCCTGGCCATCGGCTTCGCGCTGCTGCTCTTCAAGGTCGGGCCCGCGCTGCTGACGAGTTGGTTGCCGATCGAGCACACGGGGCTGTTCGTGCTCGTCGAGGGCGTGATCAAGGTCATCGTCTTCGTCATCTACCTCGCTGCGATCTCGCTGCTGCCCGACCTGAGGCGCGTGTTCCAGTACCACGCCGCCGAGCACAAGGTGATCAATGCCTACGAGTCCGGGGAGGAGCTGATCCCGGACCGCGTTCAGCGCTTCAGCCTCATCCATCCCCGCTGTGGCACCGCGTTCCTACTGTGGGTGATGGTGATCGCGATCTTCGTGTTCGCGTTCTTCGGCCGGCCGACCTGGTACTGGCTGATCACGAGCCGGATCCTGCTGCTGCCGCTGATCGCCGGCCTCGCCTACGAGCTGATCCGCTTCGCAGGCAAGCACTCCGGGAATCGAGCCCTGATGACGCTGCTCGCTCCCGGCCTCTGGCTGCAGCGGCTGACGACGCGCGAGCCGACTCTCGATCAGATCGAGGTCTCGATTCGCGCGCTCAAAGAGGTGCTCGCCCTCGAGGACCGGCCGACGCCGGACAAGCGCGTCATCGAAGTAATGGCCTAAGCGGTCCGGCGCCACGGGCGCCGGACTCCTGGAAGTGCTTTCGCACTTTCCAGGACTAAGAGCACAGAACGTTGAAGGCCGGCGGTGTCGACTCGCGTGTTGTTGGTACTCAGGCTCCAAAGTCCTCAGAACCAACAACACGCCGGTCGTTGCGTAGGCGCTCAACGATTCGTGCCCTTAGTAGCGGAAAGTGCGGAGCACTTTCCGCTAGTCCCGGCGCCCGTGGCGCCGGACCAGCTCGCTGCATGAAGAACCCGCCCAGCAGCAGCACTGCGCCGACGGCGAGGAACGACAGCGCGCGGGTGATCGAGCTCAGGAACGCGAGGTCGTAGAGGAAGAGCTTCGCGAGGGCCAGGCCGAAGAGGCCGAGGCCGGAGAGACGGAGCCAGCGGAGCTCGCGCTGGAGCCCGACGTAGAGGGCGACGAGGCCGATCACGCCCCAGAAGGCGCTTACGCCCGAGTGCCCCCGCTGGAAGTCGGTCGCGACGCTCGCGCCGCCGATTCTCTCCGCCAGGCCGAGGATCGCGAGCGAGCCCGCATAGATGGCGAGCACGGCTGACACGGCAAACGACGTCTTGCGCTCCTCATGGCGCGAGAAGCGGCCAAAGGCGAGGGCGGCTCCGATGGTGAGGAGGAGCGCGGGGATGCCGTCCTCGGGGTGCGGGTTGGCGTCGAAGAGATCCTCGACCGGCGCGTCGATCCCGAGTGCGTGCAGCAAGGCGAGCCCGAGAAATGCGAGGGAGGCGATCTCGAGCCTGCGCTCGCCGGTCCGATCGGCCAGCACGACGAGCGCGGCGGCCGTAGCTGCCCACACGAGAGCGAGCCAGGTGCCCGAGAGCAGCTCTGATGCGGCCCAGGCAGCCACGACGAGAGCGGGCGACCAGAGCACCGTGCTGAGGTCACGATCACGACGGTGGACGACCACGCCGACGGCCGCGTAGAGAGCAGCGACTCCGAGCAGCCAGTAGTTCTCCCAATCTCCGGTCGTGAGCAGGACCACGCCACCGACCGCGAGCCCGATGCTCGCGAGCACGAACCCGGCGACGAATGGGAAGGCCGGTGTCTCCGCGACGGCAAGCCTGTCGAGCAATGCTCCGATCCCGAGCGGCCGCGCCGGCGACCAGGACGGCGTAGCCCCGAGGGTCGCCGTCCAGCTGGAGGTCGAACAGGACGGCCTCGAGGAGGACGGCGCCGAGCCACGCGATGCCGCCCAACCGGATCTCGAGCGACGAGCGCCGGTGCCCGAGGACGAGCACGAAGAGCGCAGCAAGGCCCCAGAGGCCCGTGACGCCGACGTGGCCCCAGTCGAAGGCCGCGGGATCGTCGGGAGCGATCCGCTCGGCGAGCTCGAGGATTCCGAGCGAAGCTGCATACAGCGCGGCCAGGGCCGACGTCCAGCCCGCGAGCGATCGCCAGAGGGGCTGCGCGCTGCGGAAGGCCACGAGCAGCGGCGCAACCAGCGCGAAAATGCCGCCGAATCGCTCGTCCGAGTCCCACGGCTTGGCGTAGAACGCGAAGATCGCCGCCCCGAGAGCCAGGGAGATGACGGCCACGACGCCGTCCGCCGGGCTGTCCGTGACCGTGTAGAGCTGGTCGAGCGGCGCCTCCCAGAAGATCGCGTGCACGAAGGCACCGGTCAGGTAGGCGAGCGCGACCACCTGGTACTTGAGCTCGTTGGCCCGCCGCGCCAGCCAGGCGAGGACGGCTGCCTCCGCGGCCCAGGCGAAGGTCAGCGCGGGGCCGGACAGGATGATCGCGACTGCGACCCCTCCGAGCCCGAGGGCGACGACGCCGAGGAACGCGCTGAGATCGCGTTGGCGCGTACGCGGGAACAGAGCGGCGGCGGCCAGGCCCTCGACGACCGCGGCGCCGAGCAGGACCCACCCTTCGTCGGTGCCGTCGAAGAGCGCGACGCTCGCGACCCCGGCCAGCAGCGCGCCGAGCAGGACGAGCGACGAGGGGAGCGACGCGAGCGTTCCTCGCTCGAGGCGAATCTGAAGCGCGACGGCGGACGCGAGGTAGAGGAGCCAGAAGGCTGCGGCGACGGCAACGGCGCCCCGCGTCGGTGACCTCGGCGTCGAGCGACGAGCCCCAGGGCCTGCCAGATCGTCGCGATGAGCGCGGCCGCGAGCAGCGGCTCCCAGCGGCGGAGAATCGCGACCGAGGCCGTCGCGGCAAACATGACGGCGGCGAAGGCGGTGCCGATCGGGCTCCATTCGCCGTCCTGGAGCGCGATCGCCGCGGGCGCGAGCATGGCGCCGATCAGGCCGAGCCCGGCCAGCAGCTCGGAAGCCCAGGCCAGTGCCGTCACCGTCGCGACGGCTGCGATGCCGGCTGCCAGAACGAGTGCGATCTCGCGCGGCACGAGGTCGTACAGAGCGGTGGCCGCGAGCAGCGTTGCGTACCCGCCGGCGATCCCTGCTCCGGCCGCTGCCAGCGCGGAGTGCACCGGTCCGTACGCGCGATGCAGCCAGAGGCCGGCACCGAAGACGAGGAGCGAAGCGAGCGCGCCGAGGCTGACGCGCTCGACGGGGCCGATCCAGCCTCGGTTCACCGCGAGCACGAAGAAGAAGACGATTCCCAGCAGCGTCACCAGGCCGCCCGCCCACGCGAGCGCCTTCGGGCCGAGAAGATCGTCGAGGGACACCTGGCGGTCGAAGCGCGTCGAGCTCATGAGCCGCTCGTTCCATGCCGGGCCCAGGGGCTTGGCAGCCGGAGGAGCCTGGGCGTGGGGGAGGTGGAGGCGGAGGCGGCGGCGGGACCGGCGCCGCCAGCATCGGCGCGTCGGGTCGAGGTTGCCCCTCCGCGCGCGCGAGCTCACGTAGCTCGCGGAGCTCCTGTTCGAGCCCCGCCAGGCGCCGGGCGAACTCGTCGAGCCGTGAGGCCAGGTCGCTAGTCGTCATCGTCGTCCTCGTCGTAGTAGTCGTCGTAGTCGAAATTGTCTGGGACGTTGCCGATGCACGAGCGCCCGACGTGGAGCTCGACCGACTTCGCGTTCCTGCCGGGGCGTGGACGCTGCTCGCAGACTTGCCAATTCCTCCGCACGAGCACGCCGAGATCCCCGCCGTCGATCACCTCGTACCCCAGGCCGGCATCGTCGAGGAGCTCCTGCGCCGCATCGAGCCGCTTGCCTTCCACGTCGGGAACTGGGTTGGCCTCGCCACCGCAGCCTCCTGCAACGAAGGCAAGGAACAGTGCTGCCACGAGCGGTGATCCATATCGCATGTCTGCTATAGGATAGCAAACATGCTATAGGTGTCAAGACCCCGCTGACAACGGCGGTACGCTTGACCGGGTGGCTGCAATCGACTCACTCGTCGACGACCTCGAGCGCTCGTACAACGAGACGAAAGAGCGCCTGTCCGACCCTGCCGTCTACAACGACCATCGCGAAGCGGCGGACGTCGGCCGGCGGCTGAAAGAGCTGGAGGTGCCGCACAAGCTCGCGAAGGAGTGGCGCGAGGTCCGGGCTGACCTGACTGCTGCGGAGGCCGACGGCGAGCTCCGGGAGCTCGTTCCGGAGTACGAGGCCCGCCTCGAGCACCTCGAGGAAGAGCTGAAGCTGGCCCTCGTCGAGACCGACCCCGCCGACAGCAAGGACGTGCTCGTCGAGATCCGCCAGGGCGTGGGCGGCGACGAGGCCGCCCTCTGGGCCGCCGACCTGCACCGGATGCTCACGCGCTACGCCGAGCGCCGCGGGTTCAAGACCGAGACGTTGTCGGCGAGTCACAGCGAGGGCGGCGGCTTCAAGGAGATCACGTTCGCCGTCAAGGGCGAGGGCGCCTACTCGGTGTTCAAGTGGGAGGGCGGGACGCATCGTGTCCAGCGCGTGCCGCAGACGGAGTCGCAGGGGCGCGTCCATACCTCGACGGCCACGGTGGCCGTCATGCCCGAGGCGGAGGAGGTCGAGGTCGAGATCGACGAGAACGAGCTCAAGATCGACGTGTACCGCTCCACCGGCCCGGGCGGCCAGAGCGTCAACACGACCGACTCGGCCGTGCGCATCACGCACGTTCCGACAGGCGTCGTCGTCGCGATGCAAGACGAGAAGTCCCAGCTCCAGAACAAGGCGAAGGCGATGCGCGTCCTCCGCGCGCGCCTCTACGAGCTCGAGCGGGCCAAGCAGCGCGAGGAGCAGGACGCCGCGCGCCGCTCGCAGATCGGCTCCGGCGAGCGCGCGGAGAAGATCCGGACGTACAACTACGCAGAGAGCCGCGTCACCGACCACCGGGTCAAGCTGACGCAGCATCGGCTGGACGCGATCCTCGAAGGCGAGCTCGACGATTTCACCGAGGCTCTAGCCGCCGAGGAACGGCAGCGCGCGCTCGAGACGGCTTCTGCTTGACAGCGCGCGAGGCGCTGGACGTTGCAACCGGCGAGCTGGCTCAAGCCGGCTGTCCCTCGCCGCGCGTCGACGCGGAGTGGCTGCTGGCCGAAGCGCTGAGCGTGACGCGCAGCGAACTGCAGGCAGACGGAACGCGAGAGCTCTCGCCGGAGATCGCCGAAGCCTTCCGCCGAGCGATCGCGCGGCGAGCGACCCGCGAGCCGCTCGCCTACATCCTCGGCGAATGGGGCTTCCGACGACTCGAGCTTCGCGTCGACAGCCGCGTGCTGATCCCACGACCCGAGACCGAGGTGCTGGTAGAGCGCAGCCTCGCGCTCCTCGCCGGAATCGACCGGCCGCGGGTGCTCGACATCGGCGTGGGCTCCGGCGCGGTCGCGCTGTCGATTGCCGACGAGCACGCGGGAGCGCGGGTCGTAGCGACGGACCGTTCCGCTGACGCACTCGCCGTGGCCGAGGAGAACCGCGCGAGGGTGGGCCTCGACGGCAGGGTCGAGCTCGTCGAGGGAGAGCTCTTCGCCGGCGTGGCGGGGCCCTTCGACCTCGTCGTGTCGAACCCGCCGTACATCGATCCTGCAGACCTCGACACGCTTGATCCGGAGGTGCGTGAGCACGAGCCCCGTGAGGCGCTGGTCGAGACCGGCGTCTCGGAGGCGATCGCAGCCGGCGCGCCCGAAGTGCTCGTTGCCGGAGGCGCTCTGGCGCTAGAGGTCGCAGACGGCAAGGCAGCCGAGGTCGCAGCGACGCTCGACCAGAGCGGCTACCAGGAAGTCACACTGACCAACGACCTTGCCGGGCGGGAACGGATCGTCGATGGACGAACGCGTCGTTGATCAGGCGGTGAGTGCCCTGCGCGCGGGTCAACCGGTCGTGCTGCCGACGGACACGGTCTATGGCCTGTGCGCGTATCCCCACCGTGCGGAGCCTGTACAGCGGCTCTACGAGCTAAAGGGCCGGGCGGCAAAGCAGCCGTCGGCGCTCGTGGCCGCTGACGTCGAGACGCTGTTCGAGTGCGTTCCCGAGCTGAGGGGTCGCGCTGTCCCGACCGGCCCGTTCACGCTGATCTTCCCGAACCCGGCAAGACGGTTCCGCTGGTTGACCGGTGACCGTCCGGAGACGATCGGCGTTCGCGTGCCTGAGCTCTCGGGGCCGGGCCGAGCAGTACTCGACACCGTCGGGGTCATAGCCGCCACGAGCGCGAACCTGCCCGGGCAGCCCGATCCGCGAACGCTCGACGAAGTGCCCGCCGAGATCCGCAAGGGCTGCGGCGCGCTCGTCGACGGCGGCGAGCTGCCGGGCACGCCGTCGACGGTGATCGACCTCACCGGATCCCAGCCCATCGTCGTTCGCGAGGGCGCTGTTTCGGCCGAGGAGGCTCTCGCCCGCCTCGGCTCCCTCGTCTAGCCGGCCAAGTACGATCTCTTCGTGGCCGTAGCGCAGGAAACTCTGGAGCAGCTCCGCACCGCAGGGCTCACCGAGATCGACCCGGAGATCGCCGAGCTCCTCGGTCGCGAGCTCGAACGGCAGCGCGGCCAGATCGAGCTCATCGCCTCCGAGAACTTCACGTGGCCGAGCGTCTTCGAGGCGGTCGGAAGCGTTCCGACGAACAAGTACGCCGAGGGGTACCCCGGCAAGCGCTACTACGGCGGCTGCGAGGTCATCGACGAGATCGAGCAGACGGCGATCGACCGCGCGAAGGCGCTCTTCGGCGCCGAGCACGCCAACGTCCAGCCACACGCCGGCGCGCAGACGAACATGGCTGTCTATCTCGCCGCGCTCAAGCCCGGCGACACGATCCTCTCGCTCGAGCTCTCGCACGGCGGCCACCTCACGCACGGCCTCAAGGTCAACTTCTCGGGCCGGCTCTACGCGATCGTCCACTACGGCGTCAGCCGCGAGACGAACATGGTCGACTACGACGACGTCCTCAACCTCGCCAAGGAGCATCGGCCGAAGCTGATCATCTGCGGCGGCTCCGCCTACCCGCGCACGGTCGAGGCCGATCGGTTCCGGGAGATCGCCGACGAGGTCGACGCCCTGCTCCTCTGCGACATGGCCCACTTCGCTGGGCTCGTGGCGGCGGGACTGCATCCCAGCCCCGTCCCGCACTGCGACTTCGTCACCTCGACGACGCACAAGACTCTCGCGGGCCCGCGCGCGGGTTTCATCCTGTGCAAGGAGGAGCACGCGCAGGCAATCGATCGCGCGGTCTTCCCCGGCATGCAGGGCGGTCCGCTCTGCCACGCGATCGCCGCCAAGGCGGCCTGCTTCAAGATCGCCGCCACCGAGGCCTTCCGCGATTACCAGCAGCAGGTGCGCTCGAACGCGGACACCCTCTCCGACACACTGCAGGACGGGGGCCTCGACGTCCTCACCGGAGGCACCGACACCCATCTGCTCCAGGTCGATCTTCGGAGCACCGACTGGACAGGCAAGGCCGCCGAAGAGCGCCTGGACGAGGTCAAGCTGACCGTCAACCGCAACACGGTGCCCTTCGACGAGCAGCCGCCGACCGTGGCGTCCGGCATTCGCATCGGAACGCCGGCGGCGACGATGCGCGGCTTCGACGACGAGGACTTCCGCGAGGTTGGCAACGTGATCGTCGACGCGCTCGGCGAGTCGCCCGACATCGCAGCACTGGCCGGCCGTAGCGAGGCGCTCTGCCGGAAGCGGCCGCTGTACCCGGGCTTCCGCGGGTACCCCACGTACGTCGCGTGACGCCGGAAGGCGTCACGGTCGTCACGCACCCGCTGGTCCAGCACAAGCTGTCCTACCTGCGGGACAAGGAGACGCCGACCGTCCATTTCCGCAAGCTCGTCAACGAGGTGACGCTCCTCCTCACCTACGAGGCGACGAAGGACTTCCCGACGGAAGACGTCGAGATCGAGACTCCGCTCGAGAAGACGACCGTCCAGAAGATCTCGGGCAAGAAGGTCGCCGTCTGCCCGGTGCTGCGTGCCGGTGTGGGCATGCTCGACGGCGTTCTCTCGCTCGTCTCCAGCGCGCGCGTCGGCTTCATCGGCATGTACCGCGACGAGGAGACGCTCCAGCCGGTCGAGTACTTCGTGAAGCTCCCGAATGACCTCGCCGAGCGCGACGCGATCGTGCTCGACCCGATGCTGGCCACCGGTCGCTCGAGCTCAGCGGCCGTGAACTCGGTGAAGGAAGCCGGCGCCAAGAGCGTGGTCCTCGTCTGCCTCGTCGCCGCTCCGGAGGGGATCGAGCACATGCGTTCGGAGCATCCCGACGTGGAGATCGTGTGCGCCGCAATCGACCGTGGCCTCGACGACAACGGGTTCATCGTCCCGGGGCTCGGCGACGCAGGCGACCGGCTATATGGGACGAAGTAGCCTAGGCAACTGATGGTTGACACCCTCCGAGCGAACCCCGAGGTCATCTGGGGTTTCCTGCTCGCCCTCGGCGTCGTCCTCGTCCTGACACCGGCGGTCGGCCGCTTCGCGCGGATCCTCGGCGTGGTCGACGAGCCCGGCGAGACGAGGCGCATCCACGTCCGGCCCATCCCGCGGCTCGGCGGCATCGCGATCCTGCTCGGGATCTTCGTGCCCGCGCTCGCGTTCCTCGAGCTCGACGGGCCGTACCGGGGGATCCTGCTCGGGGCCGCAGTGGCGACCTGCGTCGGCGTCGTCGACGACTTCCGTGGCTTGCCCTGGTGGGCGAAGCTCGGCGGCCAGGGAACTGCGGCCGCGATCGCGATCGGCTTCGGCGTCACCGTCGACCGCTTCACGTTCCCGGTGATCGGCATCCACGATCTGCCGGATGGCGTGGCGATCGCCGCCACATTCGTCTGGATCGTGGCGATCATGAACATGGTCAACTTCCTCGACGGGATGGACGGCCTTGCGGCCGGCATCTGCGGCATCGCGGGCGGCACGTTCGCCGTGATCGCGCTCTCGCTGGGGAGCCCGCAGGCCGCGATCCTGTCGGCGATTGTCGCCGGGTCCTGCTTCGGCTTCCTACACCACAACTTCTATCCGGCGCGAATCTTCATGGGCGACTCCGGCGCACTCCTGCTCGGCTTCACGCTCGCCACGCTGTCCGTTCAGGGCCTGCTGAAAACCGCAGCGACCGTGGCCCTGTTCTTCCCGCTGCTCGTCCTCGCGATCCCGATCGTCGACACGGCCTTCGTGATTGCGAAACGGCTCAAGTACCGCCAGCCGCTCCACGAAGCCGACCGCACGCACCTCCATCACCGCTTCGTGAACATCGGGTTCTCGCAGCGTCGCGCAGCGCTCTACATGTACGGCTGGTGCGCGACGCTCGCCGCGGCGGCGCTCGCCACGCGCTTCCTCCCACCCCGTCCGCACGGTGAGCTCGACGTTTCGCACGCGGTGGTCGACGCGGTGATCGGGCTCCTGGCGATCGCGACGTCGGTCTACATCGTCTACCTGCTCGAGATCGTGAAGCTCATGAACCCGCGCATTCGCCGCCGCGAGGCAGCCGCCCGGGCTGAAGAGCGTGTAAGCGCGTAGGTACAAGCTCGGCCAGTTTCCGCAAAGCCATGCGGCTTTCAGCTGTCACAAGCTCTGGTATGCTCGCGCCGAATGGAGCCCCAGCCCCGCTCGCAGTTCCAACCCGCCGGGGCGGGTGCTCTTCTAATCAGCACGACGACAGCGGGCGTCGGAGTCGGCGCCTTGATCGGCTGGGCGCTCGGATCGACGGGCATCGGCGCACTCGTGGGCGCTGTCGCCGGGATTCCCGCCGGGATCTTCGTGGTCTATCGGCGCTACCGGGGGTACTTCACGTGAAGGCGCTCGCCACGCCCAGGCCGCTGCCCGCGACCCGCCTGCCGACAATCGCGGCAGGCGCCGCCGTCGCCCTGGCCCTGCCGGTCTTCCTCGCCGCCGGCTGGCGCGTGTCCGGCTGGGTGCTGGGCGCGGTGCTCTGGCTCGCAGCGCAGGCCTTCGCGCTCCTGCTCGAGCGCCTGCCCATCGGGGCGGATAACCTCGCCGGCTCTGGCGTACGAGGGATCGGAATGATGTTTCGCGCGATTGCCGTGATGGTGGTCGTGATCGCCGTGGCCGCGTCTGACGCGAGCCTCGGCCTCGCGGCCGCAGGCGTCTATGCGCTCGGCTACACGATCGAGCTCGCGCTCTCGCTCGTGACGTACTTCGGGGGAGAGGCGCAGTCGTGAAGCGCGCGCTCGCCCTAGTCACGACCCTCGCACTCCTCCTGCCGCAGGTCGCGCTCGCGGCGGAGGCGAACGGCGAGGAGAAGTTCGACCCCTCGCACGAGTTCGAGCAGCACCCCTGGGTCCCGATCGACATCGGCCCGATCGACCTCTCGATCACGAAGGCGGTCGCCTACCTGATCCTCGGCTCGCTGCTGACGATGGTGCTCGGGATCGTCCTCATGCGCGTCAAGCTCTCCCTCACCCCGGGCTCGCCGCCAGACGCTCGGCGAGTGGATCTACGACATCGCGCAGCAGAACATCGCGGAGCAGGGGCTGCCCCACAAGGCGATTTCCCGCTGGTTCCCGTACGTCGCCTCGCTCTTCCTCTTCATCCTCGTCATCAACCTGATCGGGTTCATCCCGCTGCCCCTCTCCGACGAGAAGTTCGAGCTCTTCGGCGTCGAGCTGCCGACCCTCGGCGTCTACGCAGCGACGTCGTCGATCTCGGTCACGCTTGGCCCTCGCGCTCATGACCTTCGTCTTCACGCATTACGAGGGCGTGCGGAACAACGGGCCGGTCGGCTACTTCAAGAGCTGGATCCCGGACGTGCCGAAGGTGATGCTGCCGCTGCTGGTGCCGCTCGAGATCCTCAGCCAGTTCATGCGGCTGGTCTCGCTGTCAGTCCGTCTCTACGCCAACATGCTCGCCGGCCACATGCTGATCCTCACCTTCATCGGTCTCATCTTCGTGCTCGAGGCGCTGTGGCTCGCCCCGCTCGTCATCCCCGCCGCGACGGCCTTCTACCTCTTCGAGGTCGTGATCGTCGTCGGCATCCAGGCGTTCATCTTCGCCGCCCTGTCAGCCATCTACATCGGCTCGGCCATCGAGCCGGAACACTAAGGAGGTAGGTCGCGTTGCTCGCTCTCATTCTTGCCCAGGCCGACACCGCCGCCGACGCGGGCAAGGCAGTCGCCCTCGCACTCGGCATCGGCCTCGGCTCCCTCGGCGCCGGCATCGGCATCGGGAACATCTTCGGCTCGATGATCCAGTCGGTCGCCCGCCAACCGGAGCTGCGCGGTGAGCTGCAGGGAATCATGTGGATCGGGTTCGCGCTCACCGAGGCAGTCGTCTTCTACGGCCTCATCGGCGGCCTGCTCGCCTTCGTTCTGGTCTAAGCATGCCTCTAGCAGCAAACCCGCTCATCGAGGTCTCCACGGGTCTGATGATCTGGACCCTGCTCTGCTTCGGGATCACGTTCTTCGTGCTCAGGAAGTTCGCGTTCGGGCCGGTGCAGAACCTGATCGACGAGCGGCGCAAGCGCATCCGCGAGGCGCTCGACGAGGCTGATCACGCGCGTGCGGAGGCGCGAAAGCTCCTCGAAGCAGCACAAGCAGCTGATGGCACAGGCACGCGGCCAGGCGGAGGAGATCCTGGCCGAGACCCGCCAGATCGCGGAGGCGCAGGGCAAGCGCATGCGCGACGAGCTGGAGGCGGACCGGAAACGCCGCCTCGAAGAGACCACGAAGCAGATCCAGTCCGAGACGGCGCGAGCGCTCGAGCAGATCCGCGCCGAGGTGGGCGAGCTGACGGTGATCGCGACCGAGAAGGTGACCGGCAAGGTCCTCGACGACTCCGACCAGCGCCGGCTGATCGACGAGGCGATCAGCGAGCTCGACTTCTCCGTCCTCGAGGGAAAGCGCTAACGCGCGATGGCTGTCGTCTCCCGCACCTACGCCCAGGCCCTCTTCGACCTGGCCAAGGAGCAGGACCGCCTCGATGTCGTGCGCGAGGAGCTCACGGACTTCGTCGCGACCCTGCACGAGGTGCCGGAGCTCGATGCGCTGCTGCGGAACCCACAGCTCGATCCGGCCACCAAGTCCGAGGTGCTCGACAAGCTGACGGCGGATTCCGACGAGCTCGTCCGCAACTTCCTGCGCGTGGTTGCCGCCCGGGGCCGCGGCGGCCAGATCGAGGAGATCGTCCGCGAGTTCGACGCGCTCTACGCAGCCGAGGAGCAGGTCCTGAACGTCGAGCTCGCGACGGCGTACGAGCTCTCCGACGACGACGCTCGCGAGATCATCGGCCAGATCGAGAAGGCCTCGGGCCGTACCGTCGAGGCCAAGCGCTCGGTCGACCCCGACCTGATCGGCGGCATCGTCCTCAAAGCCGGATCGCTTCGCGTCGACTCGAGCGTGCGCGGCCGACTCAACCGACTACGGCGAGAACTCGCCACAGGGAGATAAAGACTGCATGAAGCTACGCCCAGACGAGATCACCTCGATCCTGCGCAAGCAGATCGAGCAGTACGACGTCGAGACCGACCTCGCCGAGGTCGGCACCGTCCTGCAGATCGGCGACGGGATCGCCCGGGTCTACGGCCTCGAGTCCTGTGTCTCCATGGAGCTGATCGAGCTCGAGCACGGCGTCACCGGCCTCGCGTTCAACCTCGAGGAGGACAACGTCGGCGCCGCGCTCTTCGGCGACTGGGAGCAGGTCAAGGAGGGCGAGCCCGTCCGGCGCACCGGCCGGGTCGGCGACGTCCCGGTGGGCGAAGCGCTCATCGGGCGGATCGTCGACCCGCTCGGCAACCCGCTCGACGGCGGGGGGCCGATCGAGAGCAGCGAGCGCCGCCCGCTCGAGTTCAAGGCGCCGGGTGTCGTCGACCGCCAGCCGGTGAAGGAGCCGCTGCAGACCGGCATCAAGGCGATCGACTCGATGACGAACGTCGGGCGCGGCCAGCGCGAGCTGATCATCGGCGACCGCTCGACCGGCAAGACGGCGATCCTCGTCGACACGATCCTCAACCAGCGCGGCCAGGACATGATCTGCATCTACGTCGCGATCGGCCAGAAGGCCTCGACCGTCGCGCAGGTCTACGAGCGCCTGAAGGACGCGGGCGCGATGGACTACACGATCATCGTTCACGCCTCGCCGGCCGAGGCCGCGCCGATCAAGTGGATGGCGCCGTTCGCCGGCGCCGCCATGGGCGAGTACTTCATGTTCGACGGCAAGCACGCGCTGTGCATGTACGACGACCTCTCGAAGCACGCCGACGCGTACCGGCAGATGTCGCTGCTGCTCCGCCGCCCGCCGGGCCGCGAGGCGTTCCCGGGCGACGTCTTCTACCTCCACTCGCGGCTGCTCGAGCGCGCGTGCAAGCTCTCCGACGAGCTCGGCGGCGGCTCGCTGACCGCGCTGCCGGTCATCGAGACGCAGGCGGGCGACATCTCCGCGTACATCCCGACGAACGTGATCTCGATCACCGACGGCCAGATCTTCCTCGCAGTCCGACCTCTTCTTCTCGGGCGTGCGCCCGGCCGTGAACGTCGGCACCTCGGTGTCGCGCGTCGGGTCGAGCGCCCAGACGAAGGCGATGAAGAAGGTCGCCGGCCGCCTGCGGCTCGAGCTCGCGCAGTACCGCGAGCTGGAGGCGTTCTCCCAGTTCGGCTCCGAGCTCGACCCGGAGACGCAGAAGGCACTCGCGCGCGGGGAGCGCATGGTGGCGACCCTCAACCAGCCGCAGTACGAGCCGTGGCCGATGGAGGAGCAGGTCGTCGCGATCTACGCCGGGATCAACGGCTTCCTCGACGACATCCCGGTCGTCGGACGTGCCCCGCTTCCAGGAGGAGCTGCGGGAGCACCTGCGCGCCGAGGGGACGATCTACAAGGAGATCCGCGAGACGGGCGACCTCCCGGACGAGCTGGCCGAGCGGCTGAACAAGGAGATCGAGCGCTTCAAGGAGCGCTTCAACGTGACCGGACGAAGCCGCCGCGTAGAACATGGCGACCGTTCAGGACATCGACCGGCGGATCCGGTCTGTCACCAACACGCGGAAGATCACGCGTGCCATGGAGCTCGTCGCGGCGGCCAAGCTGCGGCGCGCGCAGACGCGGATCGAGGCGATGCGGCCGTACGCGGAGCGGATGCAGGAGCTGATGGTCGGCACCGCCCGCGCGAGCTCGTCCGTCCGCGGCCTGCCGCTCCTGCAGCGGCGCGAGATCAGCCGTGCTGCGATCGTCCCGCTCACCGGCGACCGCGGGCTCGCGGGCGCGTTCAACGCCCAGATCCTCCGCGAGGCGTTCGCCCTGGAGCGCGAGCTGCGCGCCGAGGGGACGGACGTGCGCTGGCTCGTCGCCGGCAAGAAGGGCACGTCCTCGCTCCGCTTCCGGCGCTACGAGCTGGTGCAGTCCTGGGCGGGCTTCAGCGACAACCCGCAGTACTTCGACGCCCAGGCGATCGCGCACCGGCTGGCCGAGCTCTACTCGGAGCAGGAGGTCGACCAGCGTCTTCGTCATCTACAACGCCTTCGAGTCGGCGCTCGTGCAGCGGGTCACGCGCAGGAGGTCCTGCCGATTCCCGAGCAGGTCCTGGAGAGCGGCGAGGACGAGCAGCTCGCGAGGCGCTGCTCGGCGACTTCATCTACGAGCCCGAGCCCGAGCAGATCCTCGAGCGCCTGCTGCCGGTCTACGTCGAGACGCGAGCTCTACCGCGCGCTGCTCGAGTCCGCGGCCTCCGAGCAGGGCGCGCGCATGACGGCGATGCGCAACGCCTCGAAGAACGCGGGCGAGCTGATCGACCAGCTGACGCTCGCAGATGAACCGCGCCCGCCAGGCGGAGATCACCCAGGAGATCCTGGAAGTCGTCGCCGGCGCGGACGCGCTGACTGGCTGAATAGCCCTCGCGGCGCGTCTAAGCAGTCTCACGAGCGTACGGCGCGTATCGACGCGCCGCTATGCTTCGACCGTTCCTATGCGACGACCCAGAGACCGACCGCGAAGTTCTCTCGGCCGGCGCAGGGCTGGCTGCCGAGGTCGCGCTCGAGACCGGGGGCGAGCTCGGCGAGAGCCAGCAGCAGTCAAGGCCCGCGGGTACTGGGAGCAGGTCTGGCGCCGGTTCAGCAAGCGACAAGGTCGCGATCGGCAGCGGGATCTTCATCATCTTCCTCTCTTCGCCGCTGCCTTCGCCGGCGCGCCGCTCGCCGAGCAGATGGCTCGGCCACGGCCCGAACGACATCTTCCCATCGACGGGGGTGGACACGAGACGCTCGTCCCGGCCGGGCCGATGGCACACGGTGACCGACGCTCGAGACGGCAAGGAGCAGTCTTCTTCCTCGCTCGGCGGCGCGGACACGCTCGGCCGCGACGAGTTCCTGCGCCTGCTCTACGGCGCGCGGGTCTCGCTCGAGGTCGCGGTCGGCGCCACGCTCAGCTGATGGTCATCGGCGTCCTGCTCGGCGCGATCGCCGGCTACTTCCGCGGCTGGATCGACACGCTCATCTCGCGCGTCACCGAGATCACGATGGCGTTCCCGCAGCTGCTGCTTCATCATCGCGCTCGCGGCACGGTCGGCAGACGGCTCGAACAACATCACCTTCGGGATCTTCGCGCCCGGGGTGGTGACGCTCGTCCTCGTGCTTCGGCGTCTTCGGCTGGTTCTACCCGGCGCGGATCGTCCGCGCGCAGGTGCTGTCCCTGCGCGAGAAGGAGTTCATCGAGGCCGCCCGGATGGTCGGGGCGAGCGACTGGCGCATCATGCGCTCGCACCTGCTGCCGCACCTCGTCGCGCCGATCATCGTCTACTCGACGCTGATCGTCGCCCAGTTCATCCTCGCCGAGGCGGGCCTCTCGTTCCTCGGGCTCGGCATCAAGCTGCCGACCGCGAGCTGGGGCAACCTCCTCTCGAGCGGCGCCGGAGTACTACACCCAGCAGCCGTGGCTGATGGTCTGGCCCGGGCTCGCCGTGCTGCTCGACGACGCTCGCCTTCAACCTCCTCGGCGACGGCCTTCGCGACGCGTTCGACCCGGGCGCACGCACTAACCACGCGCTGCAGCACTGAGCTCGCTCAACACGAACTCAACGTCGCGCGCTAACAAAACTCGCGCGGCGGCGTCTCATGCCCTCGAGGACGCAAGTGCGACCTGAGTCGGCGGGTGGCTGGCTCGTCATCACCGAAAGGAGTCCCATGAAGAGAAGGCTCATGTTCTCGATCGCCATGCTGGCGATCGGAGCTGGCCTGCTCGTCGCAGCTGGCTTTGCCGGCCCCAGCGTCGAGCAGCAGCTGAGCGGGCAAGAGGGCGGCACCTTCAAGTACAGCTCTCGATACCGACATCGACTACGTCGATCCCGCTCTCGCGTACTACGTCGCACTCGTGGCAGATCGAGTACGCGACCTGCTGAAGCTGCTGAACTACCCGGATGCGCCGGCGCCCCGGTCGCGGCTCGTCCCGGAGGTCGCGCCGGCTATCCCGACGGTCTCGGCGGACGGCAAGACGTACACCTTCCCGTCAGCACGGCTTCAAGTTCAGCGACGGCACGAACGTCACCGCGGCGAACTTCGCGTGCCGCGATCGAACCGCGCCCTCAACCCGAAGATGCAGTCGCCGGCTCAGCCGTTCCTCGACGACATCGTTGGCGCGAAGGCCGTCATCGACGGCAACGCGTCGACGGCGTACGGGCATCAAGGTTCATCGGGCAACAGCTGCAGATCAAGCTCACGAAGCTGCCCGGACATCCTGGCCCGGCTCGCGATGCCGTTCTTCGCGCGCGATCCCGACGAACATGCCGATCGACCCGGACGGCGTCTCCGCTCCGGTCGTCGGCCGGCCCGTACTACATCGCGGCGTGGACGCCGAAGCGCTCGCGATCGACCATCCGCGCTGGAACCGCGTTCTACAACGGCTCCGCGGCCGCGCAACGTCGACCGCATCGACGTACGACATCGGCCTTCCGCTGGCGACGATCAGGCTCAACGTCGAAGCCGGACAAGGTCGACCACGGCCGGTCCCGCCGGCGGCGCATGCTGAGCTCGGCCGGAAGTACGGCATCAACAAGGAGTCTCCGGGCCAGTACTTCGTCAACCCGACTGCTGCGTTCCGGTACCTGGCGATGAACCACGAGCGCGGCTCTCTTCAGGGGCAGCGTGACCAGCTGGCAACGTCAGGCTAAGAAGGCCGTCAACAACGCGATCGACCGGCCCGCCGATGGTCCGCCAGCGCGGTGCCTCGCGCGGCGGCTGCACCGACCAGATCCTGCCGCCGAGCATGCCCGGGTTCAAGGAACGCTGCAGATCTACCCGCTGCACGGCCGAACGCTGGCCGAAGGCCAAGGCGCTCGCCAACGGCAACACTCGCGGCGGCAAGGCGTCTTCTACACCTGCAACACGCGGCCCGTGCTCGCCGATCGCTCAGATCGTGCAGTACAACCTGAAGCAGATCGGCATCGACATGGAGATCAAGCCGTTCCCGCGTGCCGTCCAGCTCGACGAAGACCGGCACCCGGGGCGAGCCGTTCGACATGTCGCTCGAGGGTTGGCACATGGACTACTCCGACCCGTACAACTTCATCAATTCCTGCTCGACGGGACGAGGATCCAGGCCGACGAACAACGTGAACTTCTCGTACTTCAACATCCCGTGCGTACAACGCGAAGATGGACGCGGCGTCCGCGGCTCGTCGGGCAGGCTCGCTACCGCGCTACGGCAACCTGGACATCGACATCATGAAGAACCGGCGCCGCTGGCTCCGTACATCAGCGACAACTCTCGTCTGCTGTCTCGAGCCGAACGCGTCAACTGCTTCGTCTACCACGCCGGTCTATGAGGTCGACCTGGCGGCAATCGCTCGATCGCCAGTAGGTAGCAATCGCAAGTACGTGGATCACCGAGTGGGGCGTCGGCACAGCCGGCGCCCCACTGCGCTTACCGCAGACGTCGCGAACCGTCAACGCAGTGTCTCAATCCGCGGTAGGCTGACGTCCCGCGATGAGGAAGATCGCGCAGGTGCTCCGCTACCTCGATCCGTCGGCTCCTCTGGGCGGTCGTCCTGTTCCTCGCGCGTCACGGTCGTCACCTACGTCATCTTCTTCATCATCCCGGCCGAACCCGGCGCCAGCTCGCCGGCCGCAGGCGGCCGCCCGACGACAGATCGAGGAGGTCGAGAAGTTCCTCGGCCTCGACCAGCCGGTCTACGTCCAGTACTGGCGCTTCATGAAGCGGCTCGTGCTCGAGCAGTCGCTCGGCACGTCGTTCGCGACGCGCCAGGACGTCAACGACGATCGTCATGAGCGCGGCGCCCGTGACGGCCTCGCTCGTCTTCGGCGGCGCCGTGCTCTGGATGCTGCTCGCGGTCCCGATCGGGATCCTCTCCGCGCTCAGGCCGCGTCGCTCTTAGACAGGGCGGCGATGATGTTCGTCCTGATCGGGATCTCCGCGCACCCGGTCTGGATCGGGCTGATCCTCGTCGTACTTCTTCGGCTACAAGCTCGGGCTGACTCCGATCTCGGGCTACTGCGACTCGTCAACCCGTCGACCGACTGCGGCGGGCCCGTGCAGTGGGCGCACTCACATGATCCTCCCGTGGGCGACGTTCGCGCTCCTCTTCGCGGCGCTCTACGTGCGGATGATCCGTGCGAACGTGATGGAGACGATGAACGAGGACTACGTGCGCACCGCGCGCGCCAAGGGCGCGCCCGAGTGCCAGGTCATGCGCTCGCACGTGCTGCGGAACGCGATGCTCGCCGGTCGTGACGATGCTCGGGATGGACATCGGCATCGCGCTCGGCGGCGCGATCTTCACCGAGACGGTCTTCGGCCTGCCCGGGCTCGGGCAAGGTGGCGATCGAGAGCATCTTCAGACTTCGACCTGCCGATCGACGCAGGGGATCGTCGTCTTCGCGCACGCTTGCGATCATCGTCTTCAACCTGCTCGTCGACCTGCTCTACGCCTGGATCGATCCGCGCATCAGGCTGGCCTGATGGCGCCTGGCCTAATGGCGCTGCTCGAGGTTCAGCGACCTCCGGACGTACTTCCGCACGGACGACGGCATCGTCAAGGCCGTCGACGGCGTCAGCTTCTCGGTCGAGAAGGGCCAGACGCTCGGCATCGTCGGCGAGTCGGGCTGCGGCAAGAGCGTCACCTGCCTGACGATCATGGGCCTGAACGCCAAGCGCAACACGATCTCGAGCGGCGCAGGCGCTGTTGCGAAGGGCGAGGACCTGCTGACGATGCCGCAGCCGGCGCCTGCGCGACATCCGCGGCAACGACATCGCGATGATCTTCCAGGACCCGATGACGTCGCTGAACCCGGTGCACACGATCGGGAAGCAGCTCGTCGAGGCGATCCTGCTGCACCGCGACGTCACGAAGAAGACCGGCGCGGGCGCGGGCGCTCGAGCTGCTGAAGGCGGTCGGCATCCCGCGCGCCGAGCGGCGGATCGACGACTACCCGCACCAGTTCTCGGGCGGCATGCGCCAGCGCGTGATGATCGCGATGGCGCTCGTCAACGACCCCGACCTGCTGATCGCCGACGAGCCGACGACCGCGCTCGACGTGACGACGCAGGCCCAGATCCTCGAGCTGATGAACCGGCTCCAGCAGGAGTTCGGGAGCGCGATCATCATCATCACCCACGACCTCGGCGTCGTCGCCGAGACGGCCGACGAGGTCGTCGTCATGTACGCGGCGCAGGTGGTCGAGAAGGGCACCGGTCGACGAGATCTTCACGCGGCCCGCACCATCCGTACACGTGGGGGCTGCTCGGCTCGCTGCCGCGGCTCGACGCGGACGTCGAGCGGCTCGTCCAGATCCCGGGCCAGCCGCCGTCGCTGCTGAACCCGCCGCGCGGCTGCCGCTTCCATCCGCGCTGCCCGTACGTGATGGACGTCTGCCGGCAGGACGAGCCGGCGCTCGCAGCCCGTCTCCGGCGACCGTCGACCACCTGCAGCGCTGCTTCCTCGACGAGGAGACGAAGGACCGCGAGGCGGCTAAGCTGCTCGCCGGCACGATGGCGGAGGCGAGCTGAGCTCGCATGGCGAGGTCACTGCCGAGACAACGGCGGTGTAGCGGCGACGAGCTGCTCGTCGTCGAGGACCTGAAGAAGCACTTCCCGATCACGCGCGGGATCATCTTCCAGAAGCAGGTCGCGGCCGTGCAAGGCGGTCGACGGCGTCTGCTTCACGCTCCGCGAGGGCGAGACGCTCGGCGTCGTCGGCGAGTCGGGCTGCGGCAAGTCGACGATGGCGCGCTGCATCATGCGGCTGCTCGATCCGACGGGCGGCACGGTCGTCTTCCACGGCCGCGACATCACGCAGCTCTCGCGCGCGGACATGCGTCCGATCCGCCGCGAGATGATGATGATCTTCCAGGACCCGTACGCGTCGCTGAACGCGCGCAAGCGGGTCGGCTTCATCGTCGCCGAGGCGCTCGAGGTGCACAAGCTCGGCACGCGCGGCGGAGATCAAGCGCCGCGTGCAGGAGCTGCTCGAGGTCGTCGGCCTCAACCCGGAGCACTACAACCGCTTCCCGCACGAGTTCTCCGGCGGCCAGCGCCAGCGCATCGGCGTCGCGCGCGCGCTCGCCGTCAACCCGAAGCTGATCGTCTGCGACGAGCCCGTCTCGGCGCTCGACGTGTCCGTGCAGGCGCAGATCCTCAACCTGCTGAAGGACCTGCAGAAGGAGTTCGGGCTCACGTACGTCTTCGTCGCGCACGACCTCAACGTCGTCCGCCACATCTCCGACCGCGTGATGGTCATGTACCTCGGCAAGGTGGTCGGAGATCGCGGACCGCGATCGAGCTCTACGCGCATCCGAAGCACCCGTACACGGGCGCGCTGCTCTCGGCGATCCCGGTGCCGAACCCGGAGCTCGGGCGCCAGCGCAAGCACATCGTGCTCGAGGGCGACGTCCCGAACCCGATCAACCCGCCCGGCGGCGTGCCAGTTCCACCCGCGCTGCCCGCGCTTCCGCGACGGCCACTGCAACGTCGACGAGCCGCCGCTCTACGCCGTTCGGCGAGCGGGCACGTCGCCGCGTGCCACTACCCGCTCGAGCTCTGGCCGATGAGCGAGGAGGAGATGCGCACGCCCTCCGCGAGGCCGCGCCGACGGCCCGGTCCGAGCTGAGCCTCGATGTGCGGCGCGGCGCTGCGCCGCTTCGGCGCATTCTGCTCGCCGGCACGCCGTCGGCGACCGCGCTCGTCGGCTCGCGCTCGCGGCCTGCTGCTCGGGTCGTCGCGTCGCCGCGTCGGTCTCCGTCGGCTTCTACCTGCGTCGGCTGCTTCCTGCTCGTCGCCGGCTTCTTCGTCGGGAACCGCGGGCCGCGCTGCGGGTGACGAGACGAGGGAGCGCGGACGATGCTGTCCTCGGCATCGGGCCGCGCGTGCTGCGCTGGGCGACGCTGGAGGAGCGGGAGGAGGCGCTCGAAACTCGGCGATCTTCGTCGCGCTCGGGCTGGCGCTCATCCTCCTCGGCGTCCTCGCCGATAGCAGAGTCGAGTCTGGTCTAGACCGGCATCGAACTGTCGCTAACTCTCTGCCGAGGCACCTCCGTCACGAGTTCGAGTCGATGATGACGCATCACGACCGCGCGATGCTGCGACCGCACCCGCGAGTGGGCGGCCCTGCGCGCTGGACGCCGAGCTGTCCGAGTTCGAGCGGCGCTCCTCGACGCGCACCTCGAGCGCTGCGCGGAGTGCCGCGCCTTCGCGGCCGAGCTGGCGCGATCACGCGCGAGCTTCGCGCCGCGCCGCTCGAGCCGCTCGCCGCAGCCGATCGAGCTGCCCGCGCGCCAGCGCGTCTCGCTTCCGTGCGCGCTCCAGGTCGGCGCCGCGGCCGCACTCGTCGTGCTCGCCGCGGGCCTCGGGAGCCGTCGGCTCGCTCGCGCATCGGGAGCTCCGAGCGACGATCCTCGCCGACTCGGTACGCGCGCCGAATCGCGTCGGCGCGACGCCGACGAGACGGCGCTGCTGCGCGGATCCGCGCGACGTCCGAGCTCCAGGCCGTCCGCGACCGGCCCGCCGATCGCGGCCGCGAGCCCGTTCTGACGATCTCAGGCTCGTAGCGCGAAGCCGCGTACGGTCTGCGGTGCTGATCCGCATCGCCTGTCTCCTCGTACGTCTGAGCGCTCGACCATGCCGCCCGTGTGGCTGCCGGCGCTCGAGCGGACCAGCGCCTCGGCGAGGCGGAGTCGACCGCGCGAGCTGCGGTAGACTCCGGCGATCGCTCCGCCGGCGCCTTCGCGCCTGGCGCATCACCCGGAACCGCCTCTCCAGGAGACCCATGCCTGACCAGACCAGCACGAACGGCCGCAGAACGTCGGCAAGGTGATCGAGATCAAGGGCGTCGTCATCGACGCCGTGTTCCCGGCGACCTGCCCGAGATCTACAACGCGCTCGAGATCGAGATCCCGCCGCGGACGGCGGCGAGCTGACGCTGGCCGAGGTGCAGCAGCACCTGGGCGACGACCGGGTGCGCGCGGTCGCGATGGACTCGACCGACGGCCTCGCCCGCGGCGATCGACGTCGTCGACACCGGCGCGCCGATCTCGCGTGCCGGTCGGCGAGCGCGACGCTCGGCCGGATCTGGAACGTGCTCGGCGAGCCGGTCGACCACAAGCCGCCGCCGGCGAGGCCGGCGAGCGCTGGCCGATCCACCGCGATCCGCCCGAGTTCCGCGACCTCTCGCCGAAGATCGAGATCTTCGAGACCGGGATCAAGGTCATCGACCTGATCGCGCCGTACGTCAAGGGCGGCAAGGTCGGCCTCTTCGGCGGCGCCGGCGTCGGCAAGACCGTGCTGATCCAGGAGCTGATCCACAACATCGCGCAAGCAGCACGGCGGCGTCTCGGTCTTCGCCGGCGTCGGCGAGCGCACCCGCGAGGGCAACGACCTGATGCTCGAGATGACGGAGTCGGGCGTGATCGACAAGGTGGCGCTCGTCTACGGGCAGATGAACGAGCCGCCGGGCGCGCGCCTGCGCGTCGGCCTCTCGGGCCTGACGATGGCGGAGTACTTCCGCGACCAGGGCCAGGACGTGCTGCTCTTCATCGACAACATCTTCCGCTTCGTGCAGGCGGGCTCCGAGGTCTCGGCGCTGCTCGGCCGCATGCCGAGCGCCGTCGGCTACCAGCCGACGCTCGCGACCGAGATGGGCCAGCTCCAGGAGCGCATCACCTCGACGCGCACCGGCTCGGTCACCTCGGTGCAGGCGATCTACGTGCCCGCCGACGACCTCACCGACCCGGCGCCGGCGAACACGTTCGCCCACCTCGACGCGACCACCGTGCTCTCGCGCGCGATCGTCGAGATGGGCATCTACCCGGCCGTCGACCCGCTCGACTCGATCTCGCGGGCGCTGCAGCCCGGGATCGTCTCCGAGGAGCACTACCGGATCGCGACGCAGCGTGCAGGAGGTGCTCCAGCGCTACAAGGACCTGCAGGACATCATCGCCATCCTCGGCATGGACGAGCTCACCGACGAGGACAAGCTCATCGTCA
Source organism: uncultured Actinomycetes bacterium (assembly GCA_963771725.1). GTDB lineage: Bacteria > Actinomycetota > Thermoleophilia > Gaiellales > Gaiellaceae > VAXT01. Next base: position 100,213 of record CAVYUO010000006.1, read on the forward strand.
CAGCGCGCGCGCAAGATCCAGCGCTTCCTCTCGCAGCCGAACTTCGTGGCCGAGCAGTTCACCGGGCACGCCCGGCCAGTACGTCAAGCTCGAGGACACGATCGCGGGCTTCCAGGAGATCCTCGACGGCAAGCACGACGATCTTCCGGAGCAGGCCTTCTACATGGTCGGCACGATCGAGCAGGCCGTCGCGAAGGGGCGTGGGTCGGCGAGCGTCCGGAGGAGAAGGCCGAGGAAGAGCCCGCCAGGCTGATGCCGAGGCTGAGGCCGTTCCGGCCTAGTGGCTGACGAATCCGGACGTTCGACGTCTCGCTCGTCACGCCGGAGGGCCGGCGTTCGAGGGCGAGGTCGAGATGGTGATCGTGCCGGGCGCCGCCGGCGAGATCGGCGTCCTCGCGCGCCACGCGCCGCTCGTCGCGATGCTGCAAGGCGGGCTCGACGCGCATCCACGTGCGCCGCGGGCGCGACGAGGACGTCCGCGAGTTCGCGACCGGCCCGGGCTTCTTCAAGGTCGAGCAGGACCGCGCGATCGCGCTCGTCGACGACGCGGTCAACGCGAGGGAGATCGACGAGGAGCGGGCCCGCGCAGCAGCTCGAGGAGGCGAAGGCCGAGCTCGAGCAGGCCAGGGCGGGCGAGTCGGACGCCGACCGTGGCAGCTCGAGCAGCGGATCCGGCACGCCGAGAACCAGCTAGCGGTACTCGGGCGCGTCTAGACCCGCCATGTCAGGTGCCTGGCACCGGACATGGCTCCGCTGGCCTCGGCGCACCGCTTGGTTTGGCGGTTTCACGGCGAAAGCTGTTGATGGCCGTGGCGGACGGGACGCGGCTTTTTGACCGTCAGTCGGACATGTCTCTTCGCGGGTGCGTCTGGTGCGCTCTGGTAGGCTGGCTCCGGACCTGGAAAGCTTTGAAAGGCAGCTTGGCGACCAGGATAAAAAACGCCTAAAGAGCCCGGAGCGCTCCGCTTCCGACCTCTTTGGGCGGGAGCGGTTTCGTTTTAAGGAGGCGGTTTTGCAGGCATTCGTACCAGGGATCTATCCGAGGTCAGAGGCGCTCGTCCAGTCGACGCGCGACCTCGATCGCGGGCGCACCACGCCCGAGGCGAACGACGAGCAGGTCGACCGCGACCTGCAAGAGCTGATTTCCGTCCAGCAGGCGGCCGAGGTCGACCTGCTTGCCGACGGCATGCTGCGCTGGCAGGACCTCTTCCGGCCGCTCGTCGAGGCGAGCGCGGGGCTCGAGCCCGGCCCGATGACGCGCTTCCTCGACACGAACACCTTCTGGTTCGCGCCCAAGCAGACAGGCGGCGCGCCGAAGCTCGAGCCCGCTCGGCGAGCGCTACATCGCTCCGCTGCCGGGCCCCAGGCTCGTGACGCTGCCGTCCCCGTGGGCGTTCGCGCTGAGCACCGAGCTCACGCCGAAGGAGATCGCCGAGGGCGTCCTCAAGCCGCAGATCGACGCTCTCGACGCCGAGCTCGTCGTCCTGTCGGAGCCGTTCCTGGCGCGAGAAGAGCGCCCCGACCTGGGCACGCTCGCCGAGGCGCTCGAGGTCCTCGCCGGCGGGCCCGAGCTGGCGATCCAGTTCACGTTCGGAGACGCGAAGCTCGTCCTCGAGGCCGGCGCGGGCGACCTGCCCGTCCAGGCGGTGGGCATCGACTTCTATGCGACCCACGCGAGCGACATCCCGGACGGCTTCGGCCGGAAGCTCCTCGCGGGAGTGATCGACGCGCGCTCGTCCGCGCTCGAGGATCCGGAGGAGATCGCCGGTTTCGTCGCCCAGCTCCCGGTGGACGACATCGCGCTCGTCCCGAACGGCGACCTTCAGTTCGTGCCGGAGCAGATCGCCCGGCAGAAGATCCAGCGGCTCGGCAGCCGCCAAGACCGCGCAGGCGAAGGAGGCAGTTGCATGACGGAGATCCGCTTCGAGACACGAGAGATCGGCTCGCTCGCCAAGCCCGTCTGGCGCGTCAAGTCCTTCGCCGGCCGGCCGCTCGAGGACGGCGACATCGCCGAAGCCGGGCGCTGGGGCGAGAAGCTCGGCGTCGACGGCCACGAGGAGCTCGTCGAGCTGCTCGGCAAGGGCGATTTCGGCGACGGCGAGCTCGCCGCGATCGACGACTGGTCGTCCCTCTACGGCCTCCGCTTCCTGGAGGAGTCGGGCCTGGACGTCGTCTACGACGGCGAGCAGCGCCGCACCGAGATGTACGACCACGTCAGCAAGCACGCGAAGGGCTTCGAGCCGCGCGGCACGGTCCGCTCGTTCAACAACAAGTACTACGAGAAGGCGGCCGTGGTCGACCAGCCGTCCATCGACAGTCCATACGACGTCGACGAGTACAGCTTCATCGCGGAGCGCACCGACAAGCGCGTGAAGATTCCGTTCACCGGCCCGTACACGATGGTCGACTGGTCGTACGACGAGCACTACCACCGGACCGGAGCGCTCGGCGCGACCGCCGAGCAGCGCGCCGACGCCAGGCGCCGCTTCCTGCTCGACGTCGCCGAGCACGTGATCAGGCCGAACGCGGCCGCGGTCGTCGAGGCCGGGTGCGACTGGATCCAGATCGACGAGCCGGCGCTGACGACCCGTCCGGACGAGGTCAAGTTCGGCGTCGAGGCGTTCAACAAGTCGGTCGAAGGCATCCCGTCGCAGCGGCGGAGCCTGCACGTCTGCTTCTCGGACTACTCGCTGCTCTACCCGCACGTCCTCGAGCTCGACGACTGCTTCGAGCTGCAGCTCGAGTTCGCCCAGCGCGACTCGCGTGAGACGGGCACGAGCCGCGAGGAGCGGCCCGGCTACGAGCCGCTCGACCACTTCAAGGAGCACGGCGGCCCCGACGTGGGCCTCGGTGTCCTCGACATCCACTCCGACTTCATCGAGACGCCTGAGCTGGTTCGAGACCGCGTGATCTACGCGGCCGAGCTGCTCGGCCCGGAGCGAGTGCACGTGAACCCGGACTGCGGTCTGCGCACCCGGAGCTGGGACGTCGCGTTCGAGAAGCTGCGGAACATGGTCGAGGGAACGCGGCTCGCCGAGGAGGCGCTCAACAGGGCGCACGCAGGAGCCCGCTGAACCGAGCGGAACTAGCCGCTTAGTCGGGTACCATCCGTCGCGGCGAACGCCAATTAAGCGTTCGCGTTTTTCGTATGCGAACAACGCTCAAGCGAGGAATAGGCCGCGGTGCCGCCGTCAACGGCAACGGCCGCGCCGTCCTCCCGCCGGGAGTGCTCACGCCGGTCACGCACTACCGCCAGCCGGAGCGCGACGCGGAGCATCGTGGGGCTCGCTCGCCAGGATCTTCCTGCTGACGGTCGCGATCAGCTCGATCGCCGTCTTCGGAGCCGCCGGAGGCGTCTACCTCGAGGCGCTCGCCGCGGTCGAGGACCTCGCGCCGAAGGAGCAGGTCAAGCTGGCGCTCGACCAGCTCGACATCGCCCCCGCGAACGCGCCGGCCAACGCGCTCGTCATCGGCTACGACCACCGGCCGGAGGACGGGACGGCGCCCTCGCGCTCGGACACGGTGATGCTTCTGCGCGCCGACCCCCAGGGCGACACGATCTCGATGCTCTCGTTCCCCCGCGACCTGATCGTCGAGGTGCGCTGCCCGAACGGAGGCCGCTCGCTGGCGAGGATCAACGCCGCGTACTCGTTCTGCGGAGTGGAGGGGACCGTCGAGACCGTGAAGGCGGCTGACAGGCCTGCCGATCCACTACATCATCACGGTCAACTTCGAAGGCTTCCGCAAGGTCGTCGACCGTCTGAACGGCGTCTGGATCGACGTCGACCGCCGGTACTTCAACAACAACAAGGACGGCGGCGACAACTACGCCGAGATCAACCTCTGGCCCGGCTACCAGCGACTGAAGGGCTGGCAGGCGCTCGACTACGTGCGCTTCCGCCACACGGACTCCGACCTGTACCGAGTCGCGCGCCAGCAGGCGTTCGTCAAGGCCGTCAAGCAGGCCGTGAACGCGTCGTACAAGCCGCGGAGCGTCCCGAAGATCGTGGGGGCCATGCGGAAGAACGTCGAGGTCGGCCAGGCGAGCGGCGAGGTCTCGGTGTCGACGCTGGCCTCGTACGCGCTCTTCGTCTACGGCCTGGAGTCCGGCCACTTCCACCAGGTCAAGATCGGAGGGCTCACCGGGGCCGAACGAGCTCACGACCGACCCGTCCAACATCAGGGCCGCGGTGGAGCGAGTTCGTGAAGCCCGACGTGGACGCGGCCGAGAAGGCAACAGCGGTGGCGTTGCGCAGGCGGGCGCGGCTGAAAGGCGGCCTCAGCCCGCGCAACGTGAGCGTCGTCGCCCTGAACGGGAACGGCGTTCCGGGAGCCGCTGCCAACGCGAGCTATCAGCTGGGCCAGCGCGGCTATCGAGTCATCGCGCCGCCGGAGGGTCTGTCGGCGAACGCTCCGAAGCGCGTCTTCAGGACCCAGGTCTACTTCACGTCCAAGCAGGGGGCCCGGCTGGCGGCCGTCCGGGTCGGGAATCTCTTCGGCTCCGCCGACGTGAAGGCGTTGCCGATCCGGAACCACCAGATCGTCACGCTGGCGAACGGGGCGATGGTCACAGTCGTGCTCGGGCAGACCTTCAAGGGCACTCTGGCGCCGGCGCCCGTCGACCGCACTCCCCCGCGCAGAGAGCCCGAGGTCCGTGTGGCGACATCCGAGACCATGCCCGTCGTGCGCGAGGCCGCGAAGTCGAAGCCGGGCTTCCCGCTCCAGGTGCCGACGGTGATCGAGCGCTCGTCGAGGCGTCGACCGGCAGGTCCCGCAGCGCGTCTACAAGATCGGCAAGCGTCAAGCGCCGTGCGCCTGACCTACCGCACCGGCACGAACGAGTACTGGGGCATCCAGCAGACCGACTGGGAAGACGCCCCGATCCTCAAGGACGCGAACGACACGCAGGTGCTCAAGGGCCGCAAGTACCGCCTCTACTACAACGGGCCGGACCTGCACATGGTCGTCCTCACCTGGCGCGGCGCGACGTACTGGGTCGTCAACACGGTGCTCGACACGCTCTCGAACGAGACGATGCTGGAGATCGCCAAGGGTCTCCGGCCCTTCAAAAAGTAGAGTCACTGCCATGACTGAGAAGCCCGCGATCGGGATCTTCGGCGCGGGGTGGGTCGGCCTCGTGACAGGCGCCTGCTTCGCCGACCTCGGCCACCGCGTCGTCGTGCGCGACGTCCTCGAGGACCGGATCGAGATGCTGAACGCAGGGCGACTGCCCTTCCACGAGGCCGACCTGCCCGAAGTGATCGAGCGCAACCGCGAGCGCCTGACGTTCACGCTCGACCCCGAGGAGCTGACGAGCGCGACCGATCTCTTCTTCGTCTGCGTCGACACGCCGCCGACTCCGTCGGGCGACGCCGACCTCTCGTCCGTCTGGTCGGTGATCGACGACATCGGCAACCCGGGCGACGGGCTCCTCGTCATGAAGAGCACGGTGCCGGTGGGCACCGGTGAGCGGATCCGCCGCAATCTCGACGAGCGCGGGCTCCAGCACGTGGGGTACGTCTCGAACCCCGAGTTCCTCGCCGAGGGCCGCGCCGTGCAGGACTTCATGAGCCCCGACCGCGTCGTGATCGGCGCCTTCGACGAGGAGCACGGCGACCGCGTCTCGGCGCTCTACGAGGACTTCGATGCGCCGATCGTGCGGACGAGCGTGCCCTCGGCCGAGATGGTGAAGCTGGCAGCCAACGCGTTCCTCGCCACGAGGATCTCGCTTCATCAACGAGATCGCGAACGTCTGCGAGGCCGTGGGCGCCGACGTCGAGGACGTGGCGAAGGGCGTCGGGCTCGACCACCGGCTCGGCCCGCACTTCCTGCGCGCAGGAATCGGCTTCGGCGGCTCGCTGCTTCCCGAAAGACGTGTCCTTCCTGAAGCTCCTGGCCGGCAACAGCGGCTACCACTTCCAGCTCGTGAACGCGGTCATCGAGGTCAACGAGCTCCAGAAGCGCCGCGTCGTCCAGAAGCTCAAGGATCACCTGGGGGGCCTGCGCGGCAAGACGATCGCCCTGCTCGGCCTCTCGTTCAAGCCGGACACCGACGACATGCGCGAGGCGCCGTCGATCGTGCTCGCCTCGCGGCTGCAGGCCGAGGGTGCGGCCGTGAACGCGTGGGATCCGCTCGTCAAGAGCCATCCGGCTCTCGACGGCGTGGTCGTCCACGAGACCGTGCTCGACGCGGTTCGCGACGCCGACGCGGCCGTGATCGTCACCGAGTGGGGTGAGCTCGCGTCACTCGCCTCCAAGGAGGTTCACGAGGCGATGCGGAACCCGCTCATCATCGACGGGCGCAACCTGCTCGACCCGAAAGCGACCCGCGCCGCCGGCTTCGAGTACGAGGGCATCGGGCGCTCCTGATGGAGGCGATTCTGCTCGCCGGCGGGAGGGCGGAGCGTCTGGGCGAGGCGGCCGCTGGTCGCCCGAAGGCGCTCGTCGAGATCGCCGGCCGTCCATTGGCCGCCTACCAGCTCGCGCAGCTCGCGGCTGCCGGCGTCACCAGGGTGATCGTCAGCTGCGCCGCCGGGCAGGAAGAGGTCTTCGAGCGCGAGCTGGCGGGGCTCGGCCCCGAGGTGGTCGTCGTGGGGGAGCCCGAGGCGCTCGGGCGTGGGGGAGGCGTTCGCTTCGCGGCCCAGGCTCGTGAAGAGACAGGTGCCCTCTACGTGCTGAACGGCGACGAGCTGATCGACGTCGACCTCGTTGCGCTCGCCGACGCGCACCGCGGGCACGGCGGTGCCGCGACGATCGTCGTCGCGCCGCTTCCGGTCAGCTTCGGCGTCGTGGACGTGGACGGCGAGGACCGCGTGCAGGGGTTCGACGAGACGCCGGAGCTCCCGTACTGGGCGAACGCCGGCGTGTACATGCTCGAAGGCGAGATCATCGAGCGGTTCCCGGAGAAGGGAGACCACGAACGCACGACGTTCCCCGAGCTGGCCGCCGAAGGCAGCCTCTTCGCCTATCGCCACGCGGGGATCTGGCTGACGGTCAACACGCCGAAAGACCTGCGCGTCGCAGATGATCACGTTCGCGCGAACCCCGACTGGCTGCGATGAGCGACTCTCTCAACTCACCCAACCTGGGCCTGCTCGAGGCTTTTGCCGTCGAGCCGACGAAGGTCGACAAGCCGTGGGGCTACGAGCTGATCTGGGCCGAGACCGACGACTACGTCGGCAAGATCCTGTTCGTGAAGGCCGGCGAGTCGCTGAGCCTCCAGTTCCACCGCGAGAAGGACGAGTCGTGGCTCGTGCACTCGGGCCGGGCCCAGGATCGAGCTGGCCGCCCCGGGGGAGAAGCTCCCGCAGGCGGAGATCGTCGGCCCGGGCGCCGCGTTCCGGATCAAGCCGGGGACCGTCCACCGCATCACCGGGGTCGAGGACACGACGATCATCGAGGTCTCGACGCCGCACCTCGAGGACGTCGTGCGGCTCGAGGACCGGTACGGCCGCGCGCCCAAGGGCTAGTCCACAACATTGACATAACTGTGGTAAGGTTCTGCTCGTGGACGGAATCACGGTCGGAGCGGCAGCAACACGAACCGGGTGGTCGGCTCAGGATGCTTCGCTACCTGGAGGCGTCCGGGCTAGTCGTTCCCGCCCGGACGAAGTCCGGCTACCGCACGTACGGCATCCGGGAGCTGAACCAGCTCCGGTCGCTGCGCGACTTGCGGCGGCGCTTCGGCGTCGAGATCAGCGACTTCGCGTTTGCAGCGCGACTTCGCCGTGAGCCCGACCTCCGAGCCGCGATCGACACCTGGCTCCACGGCAGCGGCGTCGAAGCGCTCGACTGGGAGCAGCGAAAGCACGAGCGGCTGCTCGCCGCATGACTATCTACACTCCCCCGATCCAAGAGAGAAGAGGCTTAGAAATGGCTACGACACGCAGATACGACGTCAAGGATCTCGCGCTCGCCGAAGAAGGCGTGAGGCGCATCGAATGGGCCGACCAGAACATGCCGGTCCTCGCCGCCATCCGCGACCGCTTCGAGAGCGAGCAGCCGCTCGCCGGCTTCCGGATCTCAGCCTGTCTCCACGTCACCACCGAGACGGCCAACCTGGCGCGCACGCTGAAGGCCGGCGGCGCCGACGTCGTGCTCTGCGCGTCCAACCCACTGTCCACCCAGGACGAGACCGCAGCCGCCCTCGTCGAGGAATACGACGTCTCCGTCTTCGCCATCAAGGGCGAGGACAACGACACGTACTACCAGCACATCGAGGCTGCGGTCGACCACAAGCCGCAGATCACGATGGATGACGGCGCCGACGTCATCGGCGTGCTCCACGCTCACCGCCGCGAGCAGCTGGGCGACGTCATCGGCGGCACGGAGGAAACGACCACGGGTGTCATCCGCCTGAAGGCGCTCGAGCGCGACGGTGCGCTCGGCTTCCCGATCATCGCCGTCAACGAGGCGAAGACGAAGCACCTCTTCGACAACCGCTACGGCACCGGGCAGTCGACGGTCGACGGGATCATCCGCGCCACGAACAAGCTGCTCGCGGGCAGCAAGTTCGTCGTCGCCGGATACGGCTGGTGCGGCCGCGGTGTGGCCAATCGCGCGCGCGGAATGGGCGCTCACGTGATCGTCACCGAGATCGATCCGATGAAGGCGATCGAGGCCGTCATGGACGGCTTCGAGGTGCTGACGATGGAGCGTGCCGCCGAGATCGGCGACATCTTCGTGACCGCCACCGGCAACAAGGGCGTCCTCCGCGCCGAGCACATGGAGCGCATGAAGGACGGCGCAATCCTGGCCAACACGGGTCACTTCAACGTCGAAATCGACATCCCGCCGCTGCGCGCGATGGCGACGGAGACGCGCGAGGCACGGAACCTCGTCGACGAGTTCACGCTGGCCGACGGTCGCAAGCTCTACCTGCTCGCCGACGGCCGCCTGGTCAACCTCGCGGTTGCCGAAGGGCATCCGGCGCAGGTCATGGACATGTCATTCGCCAACCAGGCTCTCGCGGCCGAGTTCATCGTGGGCAACGCCGCCTCGCTCGAGCGCAAGGTGTACGACGTTCCCGAGGACATCGACAACGAGATCGCGAGGCTGAAGCTCGAGACGATGGGCGTCGACATCGACAAGCTCAGCGAGGACCAGGTGACGTACCTGGCGTCCTGGAACGAAGGGACCTAGAACCTGAAGGCACTCGTCCTGGCGGCTGGGTACGCCACCCGCCTCAGCCCACTCACGGACGACTTTCCGAAGATGCTGCTGCCTCTCGCGGGGCGGCCCATGCTCGACTACCTGCTCGATCGCGTGCGTGAGGTGGACGAGCTCGACGAGATCCACGTCGTCACGAACTCCCGGTTCGCGCCGATCTTCGAGGAGTGGGCCCCGGAGGACGTGACGGTGCACGACGACGGGACTAGCTCGAACGACGATCGCCTGGGCGCGATCGGCGACATGCGCTTCACGGTCGAGCGGGCCGGCCTGCACGGCGACGAGCTGTTCGTCGTGGCCGGCGACAACCTGGTCGGCTACTCGGTGCCCGACTTCGTTTCCTTTTGGCGCCAGAAGGATGGCGGCGCGGTCGCCCTCTACCACTGTCCCGACCCGGAGCTGATCAAGCAGTACGGCGTCGTCGAGCTGGACGAGGACCAGAGGATCGTGGCTTTCGAGGAGAAGCCCGCGGAGCCGCGTAGCGACCTGGCTGCGACGGCTGCCTACCTCTACACGCCGAAGCACCTCGAGCTCCTCGACGACTACCTCGCCGAGGGGAGCTCACCCGACGCGCCCGGGAACTTCGTTGCCTGGCTCTATCAGCGGGAGCCCGTCTACGGCTATCGCTTCAGCGGCGAGTGGCTCGACATCGGCGACCACGAGCAGCTGCTGGAAGCCGACAGAAGAATGCGCGAGCGCGCCGGGTTGCCCCGACGCGCTCGCTACACGCCCTAGGAGTCAAAGGATGGGCGCGGGGAGGGAAGCCGGGCCTTCGCTCAGCCCTGGCTCTGGGTGGGAGAAACGACCGCCCCGGTTCCCATCACGGAACCTGAACTGGAGCCGGCCGTTGTTGACGAAGTCGGCCAGCCGCTCTCGCTGGCCCTGCTTGATCTCGTTGGCCTGAGCCTGCGTCAGCCGGCCGTCCTTGACCGCCTGGTCGATCTTCTCGTTGGCGGCCTTGACGAGCGCGTCGACGAGGCCGTCGACCGACTTGTCACGGGCCTTGGCGACCTGCGCCAGGGTCTTGCCGCTGTTCAGCTGTGTGCGGAGCTGAGCCTCGGTGAGACCGAGATACGACGCAGCCGCGTCGAGACCGTGCAGCCTGAAGTGCGGCCCATGGCCGAACTTGCCGAACCCGCGGTGTCCTCCGCCGAACAGCGGGGCGTCACCGGAGTTGATCCGCGCCTTCATCGCGTCGCCTTCGGCCTTCGTGATCCGTCCGGCCTTGACGGCGGCGTCGACGCGGTTCGACAGCGCCTTCTTCAGCGCTGCTGTCAGCTCGCTCGGCTGAACCCCGAGTTGCTTGGCGGCATCGTTGACGACCGCCTGGCTCTCGGCCTTCGGAGACGTGGCCTTGGTCGCCGCGATGGCGCCGCCGGTGACCGCGACCGCGAGGGCCGCGACGCCTGCGACGATCACCTTTCGTTTCGGCATTTCTTTCATCGGCAGTGCTCCTTTGTTTGCTCGTTGACGATCTCAGGAAAACAGCCGCGCGTGAGAACGTCCTAAGACGGTTCTAAGAACTCCTTAAGAAGCGAAACTGAGCCGCATGAGCGTGCCGCCGCCTTCGGCGCGCTCGGCGACGACTCGCCCCCCGTGTGCCTCTGCGACCTGGCGCACGATCGCCAGCCCGAGCCCCGAGCCCGGACGACCCCGCGCGGCCGGCGCTCGGTAGAAGCGGTCGAACACCTTCGGCAAGTCCTCTTCGTCGATCCCGGGCCCGTGGTCACGGACGACGACTTCGCCGTCTGCGACCTTGATCTCGACGCGGCTGCCCTCCGGGCTCCACTTGGCGGCGTTGTCGAGCAGGTTCCAGACCGCACGCTCGATCGTCGGGGCCGCGCCGTGCACGGTTGTCTCGTCGAGCTGCGCGTCGAACTCCACGTGGGGCGCGTTTCGGCGAGCGCGGTCGAGCAGGTCGCCGACCAGCAGGTCGAGCCGCACCTCCTCCATCTCCGGCGGCTGTGCGTCGCCGCGGGCGAGCTCGACGAGCTCGGTGATCAGCGAAGTCATCTCGGTCAGCTCGGCGACGACGTCGTGAAGGAGCTGCTCGCGGTCCTTCGGCTTCATCGACTGGTCGCGCGCGAGGACCTCGATGTTCGTACGCAGGCTCGTGAGCGGCGTGCGGAGCTCGTGGGACGCGTCCGAGACGAGCTGGCGCTGCCGCCGGTTTGATTCCTCGAGCGCGCCGAGCATCGAGTTGAAGCTCTCGGCCAGGCGGGCGAGCTCGTCCTGGCCGCCCGACTCGATGCGCTCGGAGAGGTCGCCGGTCTCGGTGACATTCTCGGTCGCAGTGGTCAGGCGGCGCACGGGAGCAAGGGCGGCACGGGAGACGAGCAGCCCCAACGCCGCGGCGACAGCGATCCCCCCGGCGGCGATGATGATCAGGAACAGCCGGATCCGGTCGAGCGTGTGGTCGACCTCGGTCATGGGGCGGGCGACCTGGATCGCATACCCGGGCACGTAGGGGAAGGTCAACACGCGGACATGCGTCCCGGCGACGTCCGAGTCCATCGCAAACCCCTCGCGATCACCCCGCGCCACGTCGCGGACGTCGTCGTTGACCGGGATTGGGTCGTCCGCCCCGCGCGGGCGGAAGGTCGATCCGTCTTCGCGGACGAGCTGCGGATAGCCGCCGGCCTCGCCCAGCGACGGCCCGGGACCGCCGAAGACAGCTTCGATTGGCCGCCGTGAAATCTCATCGGCGCGTTCCTGGAGAGCTTCGTCGACGGTTTCGCGAAGCTGGTCGCGAACGACGACGTACGTCGTCACGGAAGCGAGCACGACCGCAAGCGCAACCGCCGCGGCGGCGACGAGGGCGAGACGGGCGCGAAAGCTCATGCCTCGCGCAGCGCGTAACCGACGCCGCGCACCGTCTGGAGCAGCCGCGGCTTGTCGCCGGCCTCGGTCTTGCGCCGCAGGTAGCCCATGTAGACGTCGAGTGAGTTCGACGAGTACCCGAAGTCGTAGCCCCAGACGCGCTCGAAGATCACCGAGCGCGTCAGCACCTGCTTCGGGTTCCGCAGGAAGAGCTCGAGCAGCGAGAACTCGGTGCGCGTGAGCTCGATCGGATCGCCCGCGCGGGTGACCTCCCTCGTCGCCGGGTCGAGCTCGAGGTCGGCGAACCGCAGGACGTCGTTCGCCTCCTCCGACGAACGGCGAAGCAGCGCCCGTAGGCGAGCGAGGAGCTCTTCCAGGGCGAACGGCTTGACGAGATAGTCGTCGGCGCCGGCGTCCAGGCCCGCCACTCGGTCTGCGATCTCGTCGCGGGCGGTCAGCATCAGGATCGGTATGCCGTTGCCCACGCTGCGGATCCGGCGGCAGACTTCGAGGCCGTCGATACCCGGCATCAGCACGTCGAGGACGACCGCGTCCGCGGCAGCCTCGTCGCCCAGGCGGTGCAGCGCCTCTGCGCCGTCGGCCGCCAGCTCGACGGAGTACCCCTCGAGCGTGAGCGCGCGGCGCAACGCCTCACGGACCGGTGCTTCGTCGTCGACAACGAGAACCTGCATGACTCCATTGTTGCGATCCTTCGTGAGAGAAGGCTAAGAGCATGGCCCCGGGCTACCGCCCGGGACTCGGCGAAAGTGCATGCACTTTCGCCGACTAAGATCACGCCACTCGGAGGCCAGCACCGCTGACCCTCGTGTGGCTGGTGCACTGCGGCGCATGAACGACACGATGGTCAATGGTGCCGGCACCTGCCCGATTCGTGATTCAAGTCGAGGAAAGTGCGTAGGCACTTTCCTCGAGTCCCGGGCGGAGCCCGGGACCTCCGCTCTTAGGAATTTCTTATCCGAATCTCAGCGCGGCCTTAGGTCGAACTGGTCTCATGGCGATACGACAATCAGGGTAAGGAGAATTTGATGCTGAGATACAAACCAATCGCGGTCGTCCTGGCGGCGGTCGCAGCAGGAAGCGGGCTCGGCGCCGGCGTTTACGCAGCGCTCGACCCCGGCAACACGCGGACGGTCATTCGTGAGACGGCTGCAGAGCCCGTTGCCGCGACCACGACGACCAGCTCCGTGAATTCCGTCTACCAGGCCGCGCGTGACGCGGTGGTCGAGATCACCGTCACGGGCGCCGTTCAGGAAACGCCGTTCGGCGGCGGCGAGCAGCAGCGAGGCCAGGGGTCGGGATTCGTCATCGACAAACAGGGCCATGTGGTCACGAACCAGCACGTCGTGGCGGACGCCGAGTCGGTCAACGTGACGATGCGGGACGGCAGTCGTTATGACGCCACCGTCGTGGGCAGCGATCCGTCCACCGATCTCGCGGTGATCAAGGTCGACGCTCCCGCATCGAAGCTGACGCCGATCGAGCTCGGCGATTCGTCCGCGGTCCGGGTCGGCGACTCCGTGATCGCAATCGGCAGTCCGTTCGGGCTCGACGGAACCGTGACCACCGGGATCGTCAGCGCCCTCGGCCGGGAGGTCGAGGCTCCGAACAACTTCGCGATCGACAACACGATCCAGACCGACGCTGCCATTAACCACGGCAACTCCGGTGGGCCGCTTCTCAACCTCAAGGGTGAGGTCATCGGCGTCAACGCGCAGATCCGCAGCGAGTCCGGCGGCAACGACGGCGTCGGGTTCGCGATTCCCTCGAACACGGTCAAGGAGATCGCAGGCCGGCTGATCAGCGGCGGCGTCGTCGAGCACGCCTACCTCGGCGTCAAGAGCGCGACAATCGACTCAGCAGCTGCAGACGCCCTCGATGTCCCGCGCGGCGCGATGGTGACCGAGGTGGTCCCAGCGACCCCGGCGGCCAAGGCCAGCTTCAAGGCCGCAACCGGGACCCGCAGCGTGCAGGGCGAGAGCTACCCGACCGGCGGCGACGTGATCTCCGCCGTGGACGGCCAGGCCGTTGACGGCGCCGATGCACTGCGCCGGGTGATCGACTCCCATCGCCCGGGCGACACCGTGAAGCTGACCGTCGAGCGCGACGGCAATTCACGCACGATTGAAGTAACGCTCGGCAAGCGCCCCTCCTCTTAGGCGCGCATCAAGGAGCGAAGGCGTCACATTCGCGTGACGCCTTCGCTCCTACCCTCTGCCCAGGGTGTCCGTACTGCTCGATCTGCTGCTGCCAACGCGCTGTGTGATCTGCGCGGTGACGGGCGACGACCTTTGCGATTCGTGCCGCGGGCGACTCACGAAGCTCCGTGCTCCCGGGTGTGATCGGTGTGGGGCCCCCACTGCCTGGCCCGTAACACGTTGCAAGGAATGCAGCGGACGTCGGTTGGCCTTTGCGCGCGCTCGCGCAGCCGTGGCCTATGACGACGGTGCCCGCCTGCTCGTCGCCGCCTGGAAGGAACGCGGCTTACGCGCCCTCGCCGCGCTCGCCGCGGAGCTCGTCTGCGAGGCCGTGCCTCGACCTCCGGTCTACACGCTGACCTTCGTTCCCGCCGACCCGGATCGGCGACTCGATCGCGGTCACAACCCCGCCGAGAATCTCGCGCGTGCGCTGGGAGAACGCTGGGGGTTGCCATCACCGACGCTGCTCGAACGCGCGGCCGGGCTCAGGCCCCAGCGAGGCCTTCCGCTCGCAGAGCGCCGCCGCAACGTGCAGGGCGCGTTCAGAGCGACGGAACGTCCGCCCACGAAGCTCGCGCTGATTGACGACGTCTACACGACAGGAGCCACGGTCTCCGCCGCCGCCACAGCGCTGCGCAAAGCAGGCGCACGGCATGTGGAGGTGGTCACGTTCGCGAGGGCCGTGCGCTAGGCAGCTTCTGCACGCCCTCCAGGTAGGCGGCCACCTGGTCGTCGACCTTCTGCGGATACTCGTAGCCAAGCAGCTCGCCAACTTCTCGAGCCACTCGTCGGAACAACGCCGTCAGGCGAAAGAGAGCGTCCCAGTTCGCCTCGAGGTCCGGCCCGACGTAGGTGCTCTCGAGCTCCGACCACGTCTCCGTCGGCAGCAGTTGTTTCAGGCCCCTTCCGTACCAGCCCGGCTTCAGGGACCAGTCGTGGTCGATCTCGATCCTCCAGTCGAGCATCTGCCGAAGCGTGCCGGCCCTGATGTCCTGCTCCAGGATGAACCTGTTGAAGACGAGCTCGTCGCGCCACAGGCTCTTGGCGACGTAGGTCATGCTCCACCAGAACTCCTCGACGAGGTCGCGATACTCCAGCGCCGTCGGCTTGGCGGGGATATGGGCGTTGTAGGTGGGCGGCTTCCAGCGCGACGCGCGCCCGTCTTTGTCCATGAGGACCCGGTAGCCGACGTCGAGCATGTCCGGCAGTACCGGCTCCTCGGCGATGCGATCGAGCAGCGCCTCGGGCCAGATCGTGTAGTCGACCTTGGTCCCGTCCGCGTAAACCAGTCCGCGGAAATACGTGGTCAGCCCGCACACCTCACCCTGGTCGCCCCAGCGCACCATCGGCTCGCCGTAGTCGGACTCCCAGGCACGGTCGTGCGCGAAACGCTCCGGATCGGTGACGACCAGGATCAGGTCGTAGTCCGACAGGCTGTCCACAGCGCCGTCCGGCCTCGCGCGGGAGCTCGTGAGGATCATGGCCAGCACCGCGGGCTGCGCGTCGCCCCATGCCACGAGCCTGTCGAGGACCTCCGCCTCTCCCATCGGCCGCGAGCCTAGCGACCGTCAGTTACATTCCTGTCCCCATGCAACTCCAGGTCAAGGGCCGGAACTTCGAGATCAGCGACCAAATCCGGAGCTATGCGGAGGGGAAGCTGGGCAAGCTCGAGAAGCTCGTCAGAGACCCGACACGCATCGAGCTCGAGCTCCTCGTCGAGAAGAACCCTTCCATCTCGGACAATCACGTAGCCGAGGCGACCGTCTGGACGAAGGGCCCCGTCTTGCGCGCCCGCGAGTCCTCCGCGGACATGAAGGCCTCGATCGACCAGCTCGTCGAGAAGCTCGAGCGCCAGGTCAAGCGCTACAGGGACAAGCGCAAGCGCGGCCATCGCCCGTTCGGACATTCACAGCCCGTGGAGGAGGGACCCATGATCCCGGCTGATTCGGACACAGAGCCGACCATCGTCAAGACGAAGCAGTTCGCGATCAAGCCGATGACCGCGGAGGAAGCCGTCCTCCAGATGGACCTCATCGGCCACGATTTCTTCGTGTTCAAGAACGCCGAGACCGATGAGATCAACGTCGTCTACCGGCGGCGCGACGGAAACTACGGGCTGATCGAGCCCCAGTAGCAGTGGGTTTCCTGCGGCGCGACGAGCCGCTGCACGAGAAGCTCGCCCGGGAGGGAGGGCTCGACTTCCCGCGCGGCACGCACGATCTCGCCGGCCCCCTCGACCCGGACCATCCGTTACAGCAGATCGCGGGCATCCACGGAGTTCCGCGTCCGCGGGAATGGGATGCGGTCGCGAGCGCGGAAGCACCGGGCGTGCCGGGCGACGAGCTCGAGTTCGTCGTGCTGGAGGACGGGACGCTGATCGTGGACGAGGACCTCCCCGAAGGTGTGCTGTCGCCGCTCGCCGATGCGCTCGACGTATTGATCGAGGCGCCGTATCACGCCTACGCGCGTCGGCGGCAGCAGGACGTCTGGGCCGCCGCAGCCTTCGTCGTCGATGTCGTCGAGGTCCCGGAGGAGCTTCCCGGCGACATGGTCAGCATCTCCGTCCAGGACGGGCTACGAGAGACACTCGTCGGCGAGCAGCACTACGGCTATCGAATCCAGAGCCTGGAGCAGTACGCGGAGGCCGATTTCGAGGCCTATGTCCTGGAGGCGACCCGCCTCGACGGCGAGCTCTGGGAGGTCACGGTCAACGCTCTCTAAGCCGATACCCTAGGGCGATGGCTACGGACCGGCTGGAAAAGGCCCTTCGCTTCGGCGAAGGACGGCGCTTGAAGCGCCTTCGCGAGCAGGCGGAGTACATCGGCACGCTCGAGCCCGAGCTCGAGCAGCTCTCCGACGAGGCGCTCGCCGGCAAGACCGTCGAGTTCAGAGAGCGTGTAGCCAACGGCGAGCCGCTCGAGCAGATCCTCTTCGAGGCCTACGCAACGGTCCGAGAAGCCTTCAAACGCACCATGGACGTCCGCCTGTTCGACGTCCAGATGATGGGCGGGATCGTCCTCCACGAGGGCGACATCGCCGAGATGAGGACCGGTGAGGGCAAGACCTTCGTCGCCACGATGCCGCTCTATCTGAACTCGTTGACCGGCGACAACGTCCACCTCGTCACGGTCAACGACTACCTGGCAAAGCGCGACCCCGAGTGGGTCAAGCCGGTCTACGACGCGCTCGGAGTGCGCACCGGCTACATCCAGAACATGATGCCGTTCTCGCAGCGCAAGGAGGCCTACGCCGGGGACATCACCTACGGCACCAACGCCGAGTTCGGGTTCGACTACCTGCGCGACAACATGGCCGTCTCGCTCGACGGAACGGTTCAGCGAGGCCACCCCTACGCGATCGTGGACGAGGTCGACTCGATCCTCATCGACGAGGCGCGCACGCCGCTGATCATCTCGGGCGAGCCCGAGGCCGCTGCCAAGGTCTACTACGACTTCGCTCGCATCGTGAAGCAGATGGAGGGCTTCGAGACCAAGGGCAAGGGCACGAAGGGCATCGACGAGACGGAGAGCTCGGGCGCCGACTACACGTTCGACAAGAAGTTCAAGACGGTCTCACCGAGCCAGAGCGCCATCGACAAGATCGAGCGCGCGCTCAACATCGACCAGCTTTACGACCCCCGGAACGGCCAACTCGTCAACCACCTGATCCAGGCGCTCAAGGCGCAGGCGCTCTTCCATCGAGACGTCGACTACGTGATCCAGGAAGGCGAGGTGAAGATCGTCGACGAGTTCACGGGCCGCATCATGGAGGGCCGGCGCTGGTCTGAGGGATTGCACCAGGCGGTGGAGGCCAAAGAGGGCGTGGCCATCCAGGAGGAGAACGTGACCATGGCGACGATCACGCTCCAGAACTACTTCCGTCTGTACGAGAAGCTCGCCGGCATGACCGGTACGGCCAAGACCGAGGAGAAGGAGTTCGTCGAGATCTACAACCTCAGCGTGGCGGAGATCCCGACCAACGTCGACGTCGCCCGTGCCGATGAGAACGACTACATCTTCAAGACGAAGGAAGCCAAGTACGACGCCGTCCTCGAGGACATCAAGGGGCGTCACGAAGCTGGCCAGCCCGTGCTCGTCGGATCGATCTCCGTCGAGGTCTCCGAGCATCTCTCGCAGCGCCTGCTGCGCGCCGGCATCCCGCACAACGTCCTGAACGCGAAGGAGCACGAGCGCGAGTCCGAGATCATCAAGGACGCCGGCGCCCCCGGCGCGGTCACGATCGCGACGAACATGGCCGGCCGCGGTGTCGACATCAAGCTCGGCGAAGGCGTCCGCGAGCTCGGTGGGCTCTACGTGCTCGGCACCGAGCGCCACGAGGCCCGGCGCATCGACAACCAGCTCCGCGGCCGTTCAGGCCGGCAGGGCGACCCCGGCGAGTCGCGCTTCTACCTCTCCGGCCAGGATGACCTCGTCCGCCTCTTCGCCGGCGACCGGATCCACGGGATCATGGAGCGCTTCGGCGTGCCGGACGAGCAGCCCATGGAGTCGGGCATCCTCTCGAAGCAGGTCGAGAACGCGCAGAAGAAGGTCGAGGAGCAGAACTTCGTCTCGCGCAAGAACATCCTCAAGTACGACGACGTCCTCAACGTCCAGCGCGAGGTCATCTACGGGCAGCGCCGCAAGGTGCTCGAGGGCCAGGACCTGTCCGACGAGATCGGCACCTGGATCGACGAGGTGATCGAGGCCATCGTCATCCAGCACGAGCCGACCGAGATCGGTGAGGAGTGGGACCTCGACAGTCTCGTCCAGATCATGACCGACCTCTACGGCACGGAGATCACCGTCGACGAGTTGCGCGAGGAGGGCGTGCACTCCGGAGTGGAGGAGCTGACGAACTACTTCCGCGAGGACGCGCACGAGGAGTACAAGCTCAAGGAAGAGGACGTCACGGCGGACGTGATGCGCGAGGTCGAGCGCTACGTCGTCCTGCAGGTCGTCGACACGCGCTGGCGCGAGCACCTCGAGAACATGGACTATCTCCGCGAAGGCGTTCACCTGAGGGCCTTCGCGCAGAAGGACCCGCTCGTCGAGTACCGCGCAGAAGGCCACAAGATGTTCGAGGAGCTCGGGCTGATCATCCACGAGGAGGTCGTGATGCTCCTCTTCCACGCGCAGATCGAGGAAGGGGATCTCGACGAGCTAACGCGCGACGACGACATGAACGGGCAGCCACTCGCCTACGAGCACGAGTCGCTGGCCGGAGCCGACGCGATCATGGCCGCCGGAGCCGGTGCCGGAGTGACCGCTGGGGTCATCGGGGGTGGCGGAGGCGCAGTCGCCACGCAGCAGCGCGTCGTCTCCGAGGAGGAGAAGGTCGGCCGCAACGACCCGTGCTGGTGCGGAAGCGGCAAGAAGTTCAAGAAGTGCCACGGCGCCTGAGCGCCTCCTAACGCACGCCGCTGTCGATCTCGATGTTGAGCCGGGCGTCGTCCTCGACGGTGACCGTCGCCGGCTGAATCGTGGCCGGCAACGGGTACTCGAGCGTGCGGACGAGGTAGGTGCTCGGCTCGAGCCGCACTTCGTACCGACCCTCCTCGTCGGTGGTGGCGCGGGCGATCACTTGCCCCGAACGTACGAACTCGAGCTCGACGTCGCCGGCCGGGCGGGAGCAGGGCTCGTTGGCCACGCACGGGCCCGGCGTCGGCCCGACCATCACGACGCCGGAGAGCTCGGCCCGGTCGCTGACCGGCTCGCCGGACTGTTCTCCGCCGCAACCGCCGACGAGCAGGACGACGACCAAGAAGAACCGCCTCATGCTGGATAGTTACCATCGATCCATGGCCGACACCGCGCCGTTGAAGGAACGACTGCAGGAGATCGGGGCCCAGCTGGACTGGGTCCGTGAGTACCTTTGACCCGGATTCGCTGACCCAGCGCGCCGCCGAGCTCGAGGCCCAGATGGGCGCGCCCGGCTTCTGGGACGACCAGCAGCGCGCCGCCGGGATCTCCACCGAGCACTCGCGCGTCGCGAAGCGGCTCGAGCGCTTCGAACGGCTCACGCGCGAGTACGAGGACGCGAAGGAGCTCCTCGCCATGGACGGGGACATGGCCGCGGAGATCCAATCGTCGCTGGAGCCCCTGCAGCGCGAGCTCGAGCGGCTCCAGGAAGACGCCCTTTTCTCCGGCGAGTACGACGCAGGTGATGCCGTGGTCACGATCCAGGCGGGCACCGGCGGCACCGACGCGCAGGATTGGGCCGAGATCCTCCTCCGCATGTACCTGCGCTGGGCGGAGCGGCGCGGCTTCAAGACCGAGGTGCTCGAGGCGAGCCCCGGAGAGGAGGCGGGCCTGAAATCGGCGACCTTCACGGCGTCGGGTGAAAATGCGTACGGCGTCTTCAAGGCCGAGCGCGGAGTGCACCGGCTCGTCCGTCTCTCGCCGTTCGACAGCGCGCACAGGCGGCACACGTCATTCGCACAGGTGATC
Organism: uncultured Actinomycetes bacterium; assembly: GCA_963771725.1. Lineage (GTDB taxonomy): Bacteria > Actinomycetota > Thermoleophilia > Gaiellales > Gaiellaceae > VAXT01. The sequence goes on from CAVYUO010000006.1 coordinate 120,863, forward strand.
GCGGCGCCGCTGCTCTCCGACGACGTCGACATCGAGATCAACGACGACGACCTCCGCATCGACACGTACCGGGCCAGCGGCGCCGGCGGCCAGCACGTGAACAAGACCGACTCCGCCGTCCGGATCACGCATCTCCCGACGGGGATGGTCGTCCAGTGCCAGAACGAGCGCTCGCAGTCCTCGAACAAGCAGACCGCGCTCCGCCTGCTCAAGTCGATGCTGGCCGAGCGTGCGATCGAGGAGCGCGAGGCGGAGATCGCCAAGGAGCGTGGGGAGGTACAGGACACCGACTTCGGCAGCCAGATCCGCAGCTATGTCCTGCAGCCGTACCAGATGGTGAAGGACCACCGGACGGATCACGAGGCGGGAAACGCCCAGGGAGTCCTCGACGGCGACCTGGATGGGTTTGTCCATTCGTATTTATTGGCAAAAGCAGCAGGAAAGGTTCGATAGCAGGGTTTGGCGGAATTGACTCGTCGCCGGGGTGCGATGGTCGTTCCGAGGCAAGGACGCAGGGAGCCCCAATGCTTTTCTGCATTGGGGTGACTGAGGACGCCGCCTCGGGGCGAGCAGCGCGGCCCGGAGGCACAGATCCATTTCGCCAAACCCTGCTGGCGGCACCTTCAGCTTTGTTGGACAGCCATACCTTCAGCTAGAATCCGCCCTCGTTGGCCAGCCGGAAGCGGTTGCCCGCTACCGCACTGAAGAGACCCGTGCCAGAAGAGATCGTCCAGACACAGCCAGAGACTCCAGCCGCGCTCGCGGAGCAGAACGGACAGCCCGAAGGGGCCGCCGTCCCGAGTGCGAGCTCGATGATCGTGTTCGACGGGGTCACGAAGATCTACGAGCCGAACGTCGCTGCCCTTTCGGACGTGTCCTTCGTCATCGACAAGGGCGAGTTCGTCTTCGTCGTCGGCGCCTCGGGCTCGGGCAAGTCGACGGTCATCCGCCTGCTGCTGAAGGAGCTCGAGCCGACCTCGGGCCGGATCTTCGTCGCGGGCAGGGACCTCGGCCGCCTGAAGGGCTCTAAGGTGCCCCAGCTACGGCGCAACCTCGGCTGCGTCTTCCAGGACTTCAAGCTGCTCCCGAACCGAACGACCTCGGAGAACGTGGCTTACGCCCTCAAGGTGCAAGGCGAGAGCGCAAGCTCGATCCGGCGCAAGGTGCCGGATGTGCTGAACATGGTCGGTCTCGCTCACAAGACGAGCTCCTACCCCGACGAGCTCTCCGGCGGCGAGCAGCAGCGCGTCTCCATCGCGCGCGCGTTCGTCAACCACCCGCCGCTGCTCGTCTGCGACGAGCCGACCGGAAACCTCGACCCCGACACGTCGGTCGGGATCATGCAGCTCCTCTACCGCATCAACCGTGCCGGGACGACCGTGCTCATGGTCACCCACGACCGCGAGATGGTGGACAAGATGCGGAAGCGCGTGATCGCCCTCGAAGACGGGCGACTCGCCCGCGACGAGCGCCGCGGGGGGTACGCCTCCGAATGAACCGCTTCAAGGTTGTCCTCGCCGAGGCCTGGCGCTCGATCACCGCCAGCATCTCGACCACGATCGCGGCCACGATGACGGTGCTGATCGGCATGTTCCTGGTCGGTCTGCTGATCGCTCTCGGCACGTGGGCAATGTCCTGGAGCGACAACGCGAAGAAGGAGCTCCTGGTCAAGGTCTACCTCAGCGACTCCGCTTCGGCTCAGCAGGTGAACGCCGTGCGCGAGCAGCTCGAGTCGGACCAGCGTGTCGCCTCGGTCGCCTTCGTCTCGAAGGCAGATGCGCTGAAGGCCATGGAGAAGAAGTACCCGCAACTCGTCGAGAATCTTCCGGGCAATCCGCTGCCGCGCTCGTTGGAGGTCAAGCCCACGAAAGGCGAGCACGTGGCGGCGATCTCCAACTCGCTGGCCCCGGCGCCGCCCGGTGTGACCGAGGTGAGATACGCCAAGAAGACGGCGGACAAGGTCTTACAGGTGGCCCGCGTCTTCACGGTGCTGTCCGTGCTCGGGATCGCGGTGCTGCTGATCGCCGCGACGATCCTGATCGGAAACACGATCCGCCTCTCCATCTTCGCGCGGCGTCGTGAGATCGAGGTCATGAAGCTCGTCGGCGCGTCGAACTGGTTCGTGCGTGGCCCCTTCGTGCTCGAAGGGATGATCTGCGCGCTCGCAGGGTCGCTGTTCGCCGTTCTGCTGCTCCTGCTCGGGAAGGAGCTCGTCCTGCCCGTGATCACGTCCGGAAGCGACAGTTCCGAGTCGAACGTCCAGGCACTCGCCTTCGTGTGGAACGCGGCGATCATCGTCGGAGTCGGGCTCCTGCTCGGCGCCGTTGGTTCCGGGATCACTCTCCGCCGCTTCCTCAACGTCTGATCGAACAGCTCGTCGTAGAGATCGAGCGACGGGGCAAGCTCGTCGTCGGCGAGCCGTATTTCACGCCGGGCACGCCGCTCACGCTCGACCGTAAGACGCTCGGCAGCGCGGAGCCCGGGGATCTCGTGCTCGTCGAGAAGGGCCGGGGCCGCGCGCGCGTGCGGCAGGTCATCGGCTCGGCAAAGCGGCTCGAGAACGTGCTCGAGGCCCTGCTCGTCCACGAAGGGGTGCGCGGCGCCTTCGAGCCGTTCGACATCCCAGAGGCGACGGACGACGGGCGGGTCGACCTTCGCGATCTGGTGACGTTCACGATCGACCCGGAGACCGCAAAGGACTTCGACGACGCGCTGTCGGTGCGAGCCGAGGGCGACCGGCTGCGCGCGTGGGTGCACATCGCCGACGTCTCGCACTTCGTGCCGGCCGGGTCGCCGCTCGACCGCGGTGCTGCCGCACGCGCGAACTCGGTGTACGTGCCCGGTCTCGTCGCGCCGATGCTCCCGCACGAGCTCTCGGACGAGGCCTGCTCGCTACGGCCCCACGAAGACCGTCTCACGGTCACGGTCGAAGTCCTCTTCGACAAGCATCTGCAGCCGGGCGAGCCCAAGTTCTACCGCTCGGTGATCAACAGCAACGAGCGCTTCAGCTACGGGCAGGTGCAGCGGATCCTCACCGAAGGTGAGCAGCACGACCTGGTCGCCGACCTCAGGCTGACCGAGCGGCTCGCAACCGAGCTGCGCCGGCGCCGCTTCGATCGCGGCGCGCTGCGCGTCGAGTCGAAAGAGGTCACGTTCGTCTTCGACGGCAAGGGAGGCGTGGAGCGCGCCTACTTCGAGACCGAGGCCCACGCGCACATGCTGGTCGAGGAGCTGATGATCTTCGCCAACGAGGCCGTCGCAGCCTTCCTCGCCGACCGCCGGCGCGCGGCGCTGTACCGAGTCCACGAGCAGCCCGAGCCGCAATCGGTGCTGCTCCTGCTCCAGAAGCTCACCGACCTGGGCGTTCCGACCCCGCCCGCGCCCGACGCCGAGTCGATGAGCCCCGCCGACGCGGCAGCGCTCGCCGCCGCGACGAGCGAACGGGTCACGGAGTACGTCCAGAAGTCGGGCCGTGGGGCGGAGGCGTTCCCTTCGCTCGTCCTCCGGGCTCTGAAGCAGGCGCACTACGACCCGCGCAACCTCGGCCATTCGGGACTGGCCAGCATCGCGTACTGCCATTTCACGTCACCGATCCGGCGCTATCCGGATCTCGTCGTGCACCGTGCGTTGCTGCGGGAGCTCGGCCAGGGTGACGATCCACCGCCCGAAGACCTCCAAGGCCTTGCCGAGCACACGTCGACTACGGAGCGCGAGGCGACACAGATCGAGTACCTGGCCGACGAGATCTGCCTGGCCTGGCTGCTCGAGTCCGAGCTCTACGAGCGCGGCTGGGAAAAGCCCTACGACGGCGAGATCATCGGCGTCATCCCGTCCGGCCTCTTCATCCGCTTCGGCGGGGTCTTCGAGGGCTACCTGCCGGTGCGCCGCCTCGGCGGGGACTACTTCGAGGTCAACGAGCTCGGCACTGCGCTGGTCGGCCGGCGGAGCGGCCGTTCGTTTCGGCTCGGGGACAAGCTCGACGTGCTCGTGGAGGACATCCGCCGCTCGGAGGGCAAGGTCGAGCTCAAGCCCGTCGGAGGCGACGCAAGGCGAAGATCCCGCCGAGGGTCAGCACGAGCAGGACGGCGATGACGACCACGAAGAGCCAGGGCGCGCCCTCGTTCTTCGGCGGCGAGTAGTCCAGGCTCCCGGCGATCACGAACGACCTCCCGCCGGCCTTGCCGGGAACCTCCCAGTTGAAGACGTGGTGCGTGCTGTCGGGCGCGTCGCGGATCGGCTTGGGTGCGAGCGGGCTCATCCAGTGAGCCCGGTGGTCGTGCCACTCGTACGCGTTGCCGTCGGCGACTTTGACCCAGTTGGGGTTGGCATCTTCCTTTGCGTTCGCTGGGACCTGCGTCCGGGCGAACCGGTCCTCGTTCAGGTAGACGGCCGGCGAGTTCTTGTTCTCGAAGACTCCGCCCGGGGAGAGGCGGATGTACGGCTCTCCTCCGTAGCCCTCGATGACGACGGCCTTCGTGCTCTCATTGGTGGCCTTGATCCGGTCGTCGCCGTCGAGGATCGCCAGCTGCAAGCCCGGGACGGCCGGTCGAACGAGCTTCACCGTCGAGCGGTAGCCCTTGTCCCCGCCGCCGCCGTGGCCGGCGGCAGCGGGGACGAAGGCAAGCGCCAGCGCCAGAGCGGCGAAGAGCGCTCGGGTCACTGGCGCCTCCGGCGGAAGCCCATGACGAGCCCTGCGAGGCCTGCGACCAGGCCGGCAGCGCCGAGGCCGAGCGCCAGGTTTGCTCGATCCTCGCTGTCCTCTCCACTCTCATCGGTCTCGGTCTCGGTCTCGGACGAGGCCGTGGTCGCCGCGGGGGCACCGTGCTCGGCCTGCGCCGCCTCCAGCGTGACGCGAGGAGCCGGGTCGTCGCCGTCGGCGGCACCGATCCAGCGGACGACTTCGCCGTTCGAGTAGGTCTGAATCGCCGGGAACACCAGCTCGGTTCCAGGCTCGTTGGGAACGTGGGCGCTCATTCCGAACTCGTCGAACTCGCCGGGCCCGATCTTTCCTCCCGACCAGGTGACGCTTCCGATCCGCTCGGTGACCTGCTCACCCTCGACCGTCACCGGTGCAGGCAGCTTGACCATCGTCACGGTTCGCTTCCAACCCGGCTTGGGCTGGAAGCCGACGAAGGTGAGGCCGTCCGGAATCTGGAGCGTGATCTTCACAGTGGGATTGTCGCGTTCGGTCGGCACCCTGACGGCGAACCTCGAAAAGCTGTCCGCAGGGGCCTCGCTCGGGTTGAGCGTGACGTGCGCTGCAGCCATGGGGGCTGCCACCAGCGCAACAACGATTGTCAGAAGGAGTTTTCGCATCTAGGAGTCCTTTCGTATCGGGATGGAAACGGTTTGCGTGAGCGACTCGAACTCTCCGCGGCGAGCCTCGAGGCGGAGTTGCCAGTCGCCCGCCAGCGCGAGGTGCGCACCGAGAACCGCGAAGTGACCTGGGGCCAGTCGCCGGGCCGTGAAGCGGAGCGGCCCAATTTCCTTGCTGGGCAGCGACACGAGCATGCGGAGGTCGTCGACGTCCGCAGGCTGCCCCGAGCGGTCGAGCAGGAAGAGATGGAGGTCGTTGTCGCCTGCTCGGGCCGGATCGACGACGAGGTTGACCTCGAGCGAACCGAGCTGGGTGATCGTCGCGTAGGGGCCGCGCGGCGCCACCGAGGCGCGGGCCGGCGGCTCAGCGACCAGAAACGCAGTCACCCCGACGATCGCGACCACGAGGGCAAGCTCGGCGCCCGCCATCCGTAGAAACCGCCGCTGCTCCGCGACGGACGCGATCTGGCGGCGCAATCTCGGGACGGCGTACCGGTTGTTGTAGAGCCCGAGCAGAAGCAGCGGTATGACGAGTGCGACCTTGCCGAGCAGGAGCAGGCCGTAGGTCGTGTCCCAGAGCCCACGCCATGCCCGGACCTGCTCGTAGCCGTTGACGACGCCCGCGACGAGCAAGACCGCCACAGCCCCCACGGCCACGTTCGAGAAGCGGGGCACAGCAATGGCTGCCAATGACCATCGCTCCTTCCGAGCGAGGACGAGCGCGAGGACGAGGAACGCGAGGCCTCCCGTCCAGGCCGCTGCTGCGGCGACGTGCGCCACGTCGGCCACGAACGCCAGCTTGCCGCTGACGCTCGCGTGCCCCGCGAGAGAAGGCGTAACGACGAGAACGATGGCCGGGAGTAACGCCTCGCGCCGCCGAAGTAGCGCCAGCGCGGCGACCAGCGCTGCCAGGCCCGCCTGGGCGAGCCAGACCTTGCCGAAGCGCGTGTCGAGCACCGCCGAGACCACGTCCCACCGAAGGGCGTCTCTCAACCCGAAGCCGCCCGCCGCTGCTCCTTGCAGGACGATGCCTGCAAACGCCACGACGATCAGCCCGCCCGCGAAGCAGGCAATGAGCCGGAACAGACGGAGCCGCACGTCTCCGGCAGCCGCACCGAGGACGGCGACGAGGGCAGCGGTACCGCCGGCCACGAGCAGCAGGAGCGCGAAGTCGAGGAACCGAGCAGCGGTGTAGAGCGCGGTCACGATCCTCGGCGTCCCGCCTCCGAGAACCTCGGAAGCGATCCCCTCGGGACGAGTGCCGGGTGCGCCGACATGGAAGACGAAGGCACCCGAGACCGGATGGGCGTCTGCAGAGATCGCCCGCCACGTCACCGTGTAGGTCCCTCGGGCCAGGCGCTCGTCGAGCGGAGCCGCGACGGTCTTGTCGTTCGGACGCACGACGTCTCCCGAGTCGACGCGGCGAGCCGTCGAGTCGTACACGCGCACAGACCCGAAAGCGGTTTCGACCGGCTCGTTGAACCGGAGCTCAACCAATTCAGGGCTGCGCTCGAGGACCGAGTCGTTCCCCGGAGTAGTCCCGATCAGCACCGCGTGTGCGGAGGCGCCCGGGGCGGCCGCGAGGGCCGCGAGGACGCCGACGCAGACGGCGGCGAACCATCGCCTTGTCGTCATCGCTCCTTTCGAGTCGCGCTTGCTAGGGCAGCACGAAGAGCGGCGGTGCGCGCTCGCCGTAACCGAGCGCGAGGACGTCGAGCCGGCGGAGCGCGACGGAGATGGGGGTGAGAGCGGTGCGCTCCGCATGGGGCGGCGGCTCGCGCAGAGCCAGGGCGAGACCGACCGCTCGGGCCAGGGACTGGAGGAACCGAGCGACGAGCAAGGCAGCGACGCCGAAAGGAAGCTGGACAGCGAGGCCGACCAGGAACGCGGGCTCGAGCAAGGGGCTAGTCCCTGAATACAGGAGCCCCTCGAGATGCTCCTGGATCACAAATGCGCCAACGGGCAGAAGGGCAAACGCGAGCGGGGGAGAGGAGACCCGGCGATCGCCACGGAGGGCGGCCAGGGCCTCGAGAACCAGTCCGCAAAGCGCGAGCGTGAGCAGCACCGCGCCAACTAGCGGCACGTAGTGGAAATAGCCGTGGCCCCCCGAGGGAGCGTCCACGAGCCAGTACGCGACCGCGTGGCCTGCGAGCAGGCTCCCGACCATCAACGGGACGGTCAAAAGCCAGGTGAGCCGGCGATTCATGCGCTGAATGGTCGCAAATCTAGAATCGATGCGTGGCCAAGGGTGAAAAGCTCATCGCGGAGAACCGCAAGGCGAGGCACGACTACAACCTCGTCGAGCGGTTCGAAGCCGGCCTCGTCCTCACCGGGAGCGAGGTCAAGTCTCTCCGCGAAGGGCGCGTGAGCCTGCAGCAGGCCTACGCCGACGTGCGCGACGGGGAGGCCTGGCTCATCGGGGCGCACATCGATACGTACGACCAAGCGGGCCTGGAAAACCACGATCCCGTGCGTGACCGCAAGCTGCTGCTGAAGCGGCGCGAGATCGAGTCCCTCTACGGCAAGGTGCGCGAGCGGGGCCTGACGCTCATCCCGACGAAGCTCTACTTCAAGGATGGGCGCGCGAAGGTCGAGGTCGCGCTCGGGCGGGGCAAGGACGTGCGCGACAAGCGGCGCGACATCGCGAAGCGCGACGCGGATCGCCAGATCGAGCGCGCGATGAAGGAGCGGCGCTAGCTAGGACTTCTTGTCCCCGCCCGACGCGGTCCGACCCTCTGTGCCCATAGGGCTAGGTCGCTGCGGCTCAGGACGAGGATTCTGCGGGGGCTTGTCAGCCACGGTCAAAGTCTAGCCCCGAGTTGCGATGTCGAAGGTCCACGCGACGATCTCCAGCGCGAGCCCGCGCACGGCCTCGTCGAACGCGAGCTTGTACGCGTCTCGTTTTTCGTCTTCCACCTGACCCAGCTTGCCGCCGGCGCCGGACGAATTCTCGCTTCCAGACATGTCTCTGAAATTCGGCGCAGAGCATCCACGGCTACAATGAGAGCAACATACGGGGGCGACCAGGTTTCGACGTGGTCGGTTCTCCGGTAGAGCTGCAAGCCGAGGTCCCCGGTCGGCCTCGTAAAACAACCGGGACACAACGTAAGTGCGGAAGACAACCTCGCACTCGCTGCCTAACCTAGTTAGGTAACGCGTCGCTCCGAGCTCGGCCCGTGGCACGGGTAGCGGCGTCATAAACGGGCTCGGCACCAAGGGAGAGCCAATCGCCCGCGGTGCGACACCACAGGATGGCTAGCCCGGCGGTAGGTCGGCTGTCAACCGGCCGGCGGGCGAAATTCAAGGGCAGCCTAAGCTTGTAGACGCTCTGTCCGGTGCGTCCGCGGACGCGGGTTCGATTCCCGCCGCCTCCATTCCCGTCCGAAGTCCGGCGCCCGCTGCGCGGGCGCCATGACGACTTCGGCCGGGTCGTCCCTTGTGGTCGAGCGTTGGTTGGTCGCGACGGGCAAAGCCCGCCGCGACGGCGAATGTGTCAAAGACTTGAGACTGTTCCTACTGTGAATGAACAGGAATTCTGGGCTGCACTCGATGCCGCCGTTCCCCGGTGGCGTGACCGACGGGCGTATCCGCTCGTGTTTGCCGGTTTCAGACCCAGCAGTCCGAGAGAACAGCGCGCGCGGATGAATGAAATTGTCACATCGACTCTCGGGTCGACACTGGATTCCACGAGCCGTCTGAATGAAGCCCTTGACCGAGGACTGGACCGGGTCGCTGCTAGCGCCGCCATCGAGCGAGCTTTGCGGACGACACTCGCGTACGGTGTCGACTGGGTTGAGCCGCGCGCCGCGAAGCGAGTGGCTAACGCGTTTGTCGCGTGCTTCAGTCCCGACGCCACGTTCTGGACGAACCAAGGCGAAATTGCGGGTTCTTGGACGCCGCTGACTTCGGCGACATTCGATACGGGCGTCGTCGCAGTAGATAACGCGGTTGTCGGGATTCTCTGGTTTACAGACGAGGATTGATAGAGCTCCTAGAAGTCGTACAGCCGGGGAATCTTTCGCGGGTTCGATTCCCGCCGCCTCCACTAAACGACCGAAGTCCTGAGCTAGACGTGCGCCAAAACGCGGTCGAGCGGCCGCGGGACGCGCTCGAGGTCGAGTGCCTCCACCAGGAGCACCGCGTACTTCTGCTTGCGGTTCCACATGAAGCCGTGCAGCTGTTCCTCGAGCGGCCGGGCGCGGTGCGCGGGCTGCTTCTGGTACGTCCGGAACGCGCGCAGCTCGCCATGCTCCGCGAGCACGCGCTCCATTCCATCCGGCCCCACCGCCCGCGTCAGCTCGTCTTCGAGGTCGCGCGTGCAGGCGTAGAACCCGACGCGCTCGAGCTCGCCACGGTCGGCGCACCCCAACGCGCGCAAGAAATGCCGCTCCTCGCCGACGTCGTAGAGCCCTGCGAGTCGGACGTCGCGGTACTGCCCGAGAAGGCGTGGCAGGTTCCCGTAGCCGCCCATCGGCACGATGGCGACGCCCTCGGCCTCGAGGTCGCGGCCACGGCGACGTGCAAGCGTCTCGACGGCGCGGCGGTCGCTCGTGCCCTCGACGAGCACTACTCCGCGCAGCTGCATGAATGGCATGAGATTACGTCCGCGGCACGGAGGGAATCATCATCGAGTTAGTGGAGCGGATCGGCTAAGTCAGACTCGGAGGGCTCCGCGCTCAGCGAAGAGCCTCCTCGAACCGCGGGTCGTCGCGTACGGCGGCGAAGTCGTCGTCTCTGCGCGCGTCCTCGCGGAACTGCGGACGCAGCTCGACGGACCGTCGGAGGTGGGCGAACGTGTCGTCGCCGGTGTCGCCCGCGAGCGTTGCGAAGCACGCGTAGTTGAAATTGAGGCCCGCGTGGTCCGGCATGTGTTCGAGGCCCCGGCGGACCGCTTCGAGGGCGTCCGCGTAGCGTTGTTCGCCGTAGGCCGTCATGGAGTCTCTGTGGAACGGCCACGCCTCACCCCAGTCGACTCCCTGGTACGCCTCGCCGGGTGTGGCGCCGACGGCGAGAACGGTTCCCTCGCCGGTCGCCTTCCGCCGCGACTCCGGCCCGACGTACACGAACGTTCCTGGGGGCGCGTCGACCGCTTCGCCGTCGATCTCGAAGGTCGCGTTCCCGTCGAGCACGATGTACAGCTCCTCCTGGCCCGACCCGGCCTCGTCGTGCTCGCTGATGAGCGTGCCGTCCTCGCCGGGCGTGTAGGCGTTGATTCCGAATGCGTGGATCCCGAGGTGCTCGCGCACCGGGATATCTCTGCCGCGCCGCTCGATGTCGTCGAGCTGCGCGACTTGCCATTTCGGCTTATCGTTCATCCGATCACCTCCGTATAGCGCGCGTCGGTACGAAACGTCGATCGTAACCGCCGTCGAGCACGTCGCCTGACGACAGGGTCCCCTGGATCCCATATGGGTAAGCGAAGAGGCCGCTCTCGCGGCCTCTTCGTCGTGTCGAGCGCCGGCCGACAAACGGCCGAACGATCTACTCGATCGGGATCTCGAAGCGAGCGATGATGCCGGGGTCGCCGCCTCTCGCGAGCAGCTCGGGATCGGGATCGCGAGTCGCCACCCATGCATATCCGTGTTCGGGGTAGGCGACGACGTCCGGGAAGCTCCCGGCACTGATCGCAAGGATCTGAGCGGGTTCTTCGGTGGGGTTGCTGAACGTGTGTAGTCCTGCACGTCCCTCGGGGCAGAAGACGAAGTCGCCCGGAGCCAGCTCCTCTTCGCCGTGTTGGTTCCGGAAGACGGGACGTCCGCTCAGGACGAAGAACATCTCTTCGGCTCCGAAGTGCATATGCATCCGCGTCTCAGGCGCGTCAGGGGCCAGTTCGTACAGCGTTGCACCCATCCTGGCGTCGTCCGGCCGCCAGAAGGTTCGATGCCGAGTCCGGGCTTCTTCGTTGTCTCCGTCCCATGCGTCGGAGAACAGGTTCTGACGAATCATTCTGTGTACCTCCAAGTCGTAGCGGTGGCACGCGGCATCTGAGCCGCCTCGAAAGCAGCCTCGGCGCCTGCGCCAATCACGCGCGGCGGTTGCCGCGTCTGACCGCTATCTCGTCGCCGGATCCACGACGGGATCGTAACGGTCGCCGACTCAGATGCGAGCGATCGGGTCGAGCGCAGGCCGCGTCGTCAGGACTGCGTCACTGCACCGCGCTCCGCTTACTTTTTACTGCCCCACTGCCCTGGGTCAAACCCGAAGCGGTCGGTCGGGCTCGTACGAGACGCGGCGGCAGCCTCCGCTCGCTGCTGCGAGTACGTCCAGACCGTCTCGCTCGCGCCGTTGTCACGGCGTTCGATCTCTAGAGCCTCCGGCTGCGCACGATCAACCAGCTCGCACGCGAAATCGGCAGCCTCGAGGAAGTTCGTCGTCTCGAAGAGCACCGAGCGCCGCACGTAGGCGGGGTCGTAGGCCACGTCCCAGACCTCGTACCTTGGCTCGCCGTGCCTGGGCGCTGTGATCACCGTTTGAACGTCGCGGTCCAGATCCTCGCTGTCGACGCTGACGCCGTGCTGCTGGGCCAGTGCGAGCGCGAGCCCCCGGCCTGAGATCGCTCCCCGTTCCACGAGGACCTCGCCAAGGCGCCGGTGGGGCTCTTCGGCCTGGGCCTGCAGCCCTTCTCGTAGCGTCCTTGCCGACACGAAGCCGTTCTCGACCAGGACCCGGCCGAGGGGTTGCCATGTCGCTCCCGCCTCGGCGGCCTGAGTGCGATCGGGCTCCCGCCCGGGCGGGGCTGCTGGCGGCTCGACGCCGCTCGCCGGCCGTAGCTCGACGGAGTGCTGCTTTGCGAGCGCGCGTGCGAGAGCGACGCCGCTGACGTAACCACGCTGGACTACGATCGCGCCGAGAAGGCGACCGGTTCGCTGCTGCTCGCTGAGTGCCTGCTCGACGTCCCTCACCGACATCAGACCTTCGTCGACGAGCAACATGCCGAGGGGTCGCCAGGGAAACTGCGACTGATCCATGGATCTTCTATCGGCGGGTAGGGGCCGAAGGTTGATCTCGGGCGGGTAGTGCGGCAGTGAGGCGCCGAAGCGAGGCGCGAACCGCTCCTGGGGCTTCGACCCACACGAAATGGCCTGCACCGTCGACCACCTCGACCCACGCGCCGGGAATCCGGTCTGCCGCGTCCGTCGAGGTGGCGACAGGCATCGGGCTCCGTGAGCCGTGGACGAAGCCGACAGGCACCCGGATCCGCGGCAACCCCGCCTCGAGCACCGGCAGCTCCGCGAGAATCGACGGCACCATCTGCGCCGAGCGCTCGCTCGCCATTTGCAGCTCGGGCATGGGTGGGGCTTGCTCCGGATCCGCGAAATACGCAGGCCAGACGAGACGCATCTGTTCGAGCGCCAGCTCGTCGTCGGCGGTGCCCTCCGTCGTCAGTGCGTCGAGCTCGCGCGCCCGCCCGCGCAGCTCAGCGGGCGTTCGACGGAAGATCTCCTCGTCGAACTCCGGCCAGCGTCCGTCGCCCACCGACCCGAGCGGGTCGACGGCGAGCGCTCCGAACAGCCGCTCCGGCAAAGCCTCCGCGACGTGCAGAGCCAGATGCCCGCCCCACGAATGGCCCACGACCCACGCCTTGTCCCAACCGAGCGCGTCGAGCACGCGACGGGTGTCTCCCACGTCGGTCGCGACCGTGTACGGCCCTTCCACCGCAGACGGGGCGAGCCCTCGCTGCTGGTACCAGGCGACGTCGTTCTCCTGCGCGAGCTCGTCGGCGAGATCGCGGAGGTAGTCGAAGCCCAGCCCCGGCCCGCCGTGCAGCAGGAGAACGGGCGGCCCGCTGCCGGCGCGGCGGCCGGCGATGAGCGGTCCATCGTCGTCTGTCGTGAATTCCGTCCAGGCGTCGGGCACCGTCCGATCGTCTCAGAGATGCCGCCTGTCGTCTCCATTTCGAGGAACTGGTCGGCGGCTAGCTCGCTCGGAGCGCGCGGGTTCGTGCGCGGGCTTCATGCCACCGGATGATTTCGTAGGCGTGAAGTCCGATCCAGACGGTCGCGACCCGTGTGAGCGCGACGATTGCCATGCCTGGGCAAGCCACGAAAAGTCACGCCCCTGCCTCAACGGGCCGATGCCTGAGGCATGACGATGACCAGGGAGAGGGTGCGTGTGCTTCTCACCGCAGCTTGGGTCGCCACGTTGTTGTTCCTCATCTACGTCGCAGGTGTGCCGGCATGGCTCGCCTTCATCGGAAACCTCGCTGGCGCAGTCGTGATCTACAACTACGCACGTGCTTTCTCGGTCGGGTCGCTTTCACGCGGCGAGAAGGTCTTGCGGATCGGCGCCTACATCGTCCTCGGCACGGTCGCGGCCTGCTTCGTGCTCCTGCTGGTGGTGACGATGCTCGCCTTCCTTGTGGCCCGGCTTGTGAGCTGACCCGTTGTAGGGGAGGCGCTGCTCACGTGTTCCAAACCACCTCGATCGGTCGGTCGACGCCTGGAAGCGGCAGGGAGCTGGCCTCGGCCTCGATCGCCTCGCGCGCTCTACGCGAGAGACGTGCCCAGGCCTCGATCCGTACGGTGTGCTGCGCCCGTCTCCAGGTTCCGCGGATCTCGCCTTCGACGAGGAGCGCGCCCGGCCACACGCGGGGCGTCCAGAGACGCTGCCGCTGATCCTCGCGCGGAACGAGAAGCGTCCGCTCCGCCCCGTCGAGCAGAAAGTAGGCATCGCCGCTCGGCAGCAGGCGCGCGGGCGCGGCGACCATCTGACCGGCGAGAATCGCCGACTCGTCTTCTGCGAGCAACCATTCGTCGCCAAGTGGCGATCGAACCGGCAGCAGCGATGCTTCGAGGGACGCGAATGCGTCACTCGCCGACCGCCGGGCGATCCCGGCCCAGCGGGCGAACCCATCGGCGGTCGCCGGTCCGAAAATGTGGATGTAGCGTCGAGCGAGCTCGCGACGCGCGTCCGCAGGGTCGACCTCCGCGGCGACGACCGTCCAAACTGTCGGCGCACGCGCGCCATCCCAGCGGATCGCGACCGTGCCAGTCGTCGCGGCGTACCTGATCGCGTTGCCGACGCCGAGGGGGCGCGCAACCTCGCGGTCCGTCATCCGCGTGCCGTCGAGATGGGCGTGCAACCCCTCAGCCATGCGCTCGGCCCGAAGGCGGCTCTTGGCGTTCTCGGGAAGCCTCCCGAGCGAGAACAGCGCGAAGTCGCGCTTCGCGACGACATAGGTCTGGTACCGAGGGCCCCACAGCTGGGCGAGCGACGGGTGCTCCCACGTCGACGACTCGACTCCATCTACCCGCGCGTGCAAGGAGAGCAGCGCGGCTCTGGGCATGCTGTCCTGCAGGCCGGCCCACGCCGCCCGCCGCAGCGACTGCGAGCCCATTGGCATTCGCTCGTCGAGCGCGCCGACTCGTCGTCGGAACGCCAGGATCTGCTGCCGCGTGACCGTGAGTCGCGATTGCCCCGAACTCGCCATGAGCTCAGAACCTTAGGAGGTATGTCTCGGCCGTTCGCGTGGGCCAGCGTCCGGCAATGTCCCCAGGCGCTGTCGTGACGGCCAGGCTGAGCGCTTACCGACGGGCCACGAAGATGTACTCACGGCTGTCGTCGTCGAGCGGTTCCCCGGCGAATCCGCCATAGAGAGCTTCGAGGCGCAGGCCCGCGACGTCGAGGAGCCCCAGCCATTCGTTCTTGGTTGCCCACCAGAGCGAACCGGTTCCACCATCGTCCAAGGTGATGTCGACTCGGTTATCGCTGACGCTGTAGTGGTTGGTGTGCGGCAGCGGGACGCCGGCGTGCGCGTCGGCATGCTGGCCGTCTATGGCGGATGCGACGTGATGGTCGAAGGCGAACGCGTTCCAGGCGAAGCGGCCGTTAGACCGAAGCGATGCCGCGACCCGCTCGAAGCAGCGGCGACGATCGGCCCACGTGGGCAGATGCAGCAGAGACCGCCCAGGGCAGTAGATCAAGGCCGCCGGCTCCTCGATTTCAAGCTCTCGTATGTCTCCTTCACGCAGGTCGAGCTCGACTCCCTCCTCAACTGCGCGCACTCGAGCATGCGCGAGCATCGCCGGCGAAGAGTCAATCCCGATTACACGCCTGCTCGTTGCGTGAGCAACCGGGATCGCGACGCGCCCGGTGCCAACTGCAAGCTCGACCAATGGCCCGTCAGCATCACGGGCAAGCCCGACGTAGAACGGGACGTCAGCAGCGACGCTAGTGGACGACCAGTCCCCGAATCGGTCCGCCAAGGCGTCGTACCAACTCGACATGGCAACACCAATCTACGCGCAAACGAGGCGGCGTTCGGCTGCCCCAGTGTGCGGGAATGTCCCTTGAGCGCCGCCTCGTAGGCGTCAAGCCGCGCCGCGCGCCACCCAGGCCTTCGCCGAGACTACGAACGGTGGCTCCGGCAGCCTCTCCCTGCAGAGCTCGCGCAATGCCGTACGCCGAGCGGGCTCGAGGCCGGCGACGTGCGCACCCGACGGGGCGACGCCGAGCGTGAACGGCTCCCACCAGTCCTCGAACGTGGCGTGCGCGACGTCCACCGCGACGGCGCCGTCGACGATGTCGCCGATTCTAGCCGCGCGAAAGAGATCGGCCAGGTGGCCGGCCCTGCTGCCGGGGCAGACAGACCCAGTCTCGACCTCAGGATCGAGCGCTTGAGCGGCATACCAGAACGGACCGATCGGGCCGCCGTCGGTGAAGTCCCACACGCATGCGGCGACGACGCCGCCGTCCCGCGTCACCCTCGCCATCTCGCGGAGGCCTGCGACCGGATCGTCCATGACGTTGACCACGAGCTGGGCGAGCGTCGCACCGAAGCAGCCTCCTTCAAACGGCAGATCCTCAGCCGGCGCGCGGATGACCTGGACCCCGGGATGGCGGCCGCGTAAAGCCGCGACGAATTCCTCGGACGGGTCGACCGCCGTGACGCGTCCCGGCCTGGCCCTCCGGGCGAGCTCCGCGGTCAGCGCACCGGGGCCGCATCCGACGTCGAGGACCCGGCCATCGAGCGGGAGTCCGGCGAAATCGGCGAAGGGCACCGCCAGCGGCCTCGAGTAGCGGCCCATGAACCGGTCATAGGCATCGGCATCGCTCAAGCTCACTTCTTCTCCTTCGGCGGCAACGCGCGGGCGAGAGCGACGCTCTGTGTAGCCCGGGGCTCGAGCGCTCGCTTCGTGGAGACCGACTCGGCATCAACCCGAAGCCAGCCCTTCACCTCGCGTTCGCGCATCTCCTTTGATGATTTCATAGCCGCGCTACGCGATGACGCCGTGATGTCTAGGAGTGCCACTCCGAAGTGCGCGAGCGTGCGGGAATGTCGTTTGATGCACAACGGGCTTGGCAGCGCGCGACACAACTGGCAAGCTCCCCGCGTGCCGACCAAGGGTGCGACGTGACTTCGAATCGAGAGCACCCGGGGTGGGAATTGCACGAAGCAGGGCCTGAGGACGCAAAGCACAGGGTCCTCCTTCTTCCCGGAGCGCTGGCGACATGGGCTTTCTACGAGGACATCCTCGCGGAGCCGAGCATCCGTGAATCCGGGATCCGCTTCATCGCGACGACGGTGCCCGGATTCGGCGGTACCGCAGCTCCCGACGACCTGAGTATGGAGAGCTACTCGAGTTCCGCATCTCGCCTCGCTGCCGATGTCTCGTGCGACGTCGTCGTCGGGCACAGCTTGGGTGCGAACGTCGCCCTCGAGATGGTGTCGGCGGGTGAGTTCTCGGGACCTGTCGTCCTGCTCTCCCCGAGCTTCTCACGCAAGGACGAGTCGATCTTCCCACGCGCGCTCGATCGCCTGAGCCGCGTGTTTGGACACTTTCCGTACGCGCTCATGCTGAAGCTGATCGGGCCGGCCTTCGGGAGCAGCTTGCCCCCGGCTCGACGTGAGTTCCTGGTGAACGAGTTGAAGAGGAACGATCCGCGCTTCGTCCATGCCCAAACCCGCTCCTATCTTGCGTATCTCGACCGCCACGGCTCGCTCGCGAAGCGTTTCTGCGACACGAGCGTCCGGGCGTGGGTCGTCTTCGGTGAGAAGGACGACATCGGCCTCGCACCCGGCGAGCGGGAACTGCTGACAGCCGCTCCGAACGTGACCCTGGTCGAGATCGCCGACACCGGGCACTTCGCGCTCAACCAGAAGCCCGACCAGGTCGCGGCGATCGTCCTCGAGGCCGCGAAGAACGCCGAGGCCGGCTAGCCCGACACACGGTGGGGCTGCTCGTTCTCGGTCCATGGCTCGTCGGAGGCAGAGGTCGCCCGGTTGGGCGAGCGTCCCCTCACTTGAATTCGATTCCCGCTGCCTCGCACTAGAGTGCTCGTCGCCAACGAGAGGAGCGACGCGGTGTCCGCATTCATCGCCCGGATCCAGGTCGGCGATTACGACGCCTGGAGGCCGATGTTCGACCAGGATCGACCGAGGCCCGCGAGAAGGCACTCGTCGAGCGAGTCTTCCGCAACGTCGACGACCCGAATCACGTCTTCGTCTTTCTTGAGTTCGAGTCGACCGACGATGCTCAAGAGGCCCGACAACGGCTTGTCGAGTCGGGCGTTCTCGATCGGTTCGAGGACAAGCACGGGCCGAACGTCGTCGAAGAGACGGACGCGGCCCGCTCCTGAGTGTCGATCTCGGCCCGGCCCGTTCGTCTTCCAAACGTAACGCCGGACCCGACGACGAGAAGGAGCGACGGCATCATCGAGTGCGGCAGCCTGGAGGAGGCCGTCGTGCGCTTCGCACTACCACTGATCGCGCAAAGAGGAGGGCGAGGAGCGTCAATAGACTCGCCCGATGCTCTTTGAGCCGGAAGCGCACGAGGCGCTCGCGGAGGAACCGTGGAGCGCTGAAACGGTGCGGACGGCGATCGCTTCGATCGTTGCCGACGCGGAGAGCGCATTCGACGACGGCTGGCCGACGCATCCACAGGACGTCGATCGACGCCGACGACGCGTCGACGACGGTTCCGGACGGTGTATCTCGGAGGTGCGGGGGTCGTGGATGCGCTCAGCCGCCTCGCGCGGCGGGGCTTCGTCGAGCTAGGACGGGACTATGTCCCCTACCTGGAGCGGTCGCTCGAAGCCCCGCCGGATTTTCCTGACGAGGACGCCGAGCGCAGCCTTTGTTTGGGCGAAACGGGAATCCGGCTGGTGTTACAGAGACTCGCACCCTCGCCGGGGAATCTCGACCGGCTGGCGGAGCTGATCGCGGCGAACGAGCAGGACGAACGTTGCGAGTTGATGTGGGGCAGTCCCGGCACGATTCTCGCCGGTCGCGAGCTCGGCCTCGACGTGACGGCGAGCGTCGAGTGGCTGCGCAGCCGGCGGGACGCGGAGGGCCTGTGGACGCAGCAACTGCCCGGGCACAGTGATCGCGTGCTCGGTGCGGCACACGGGTTCGCAGGGTGTGCCCTCGCGCTCGGCGATGACGCGGGCGTCTCGGAGACGCTTCAGCGCTTTGCCGTCGAGGAGGATGGGCTCGTCAACTGGCCGCCGGTCGCAGGGGAGCGGCTCGACGAAAACAAGCGACGGCCAGATCCGCACGCAGTGGTGCCATGGCGCGCCGGGGATCGTCGCGACGCTCGCCCCATTCCTCGACGAGGAGCTCGCGGTCGCAGGCGGTGAGTTGACGTGGCGTGCAGGCCCGCTGCGAAAGGGCGCAAGCCTCTGTCACGGCACAGCGGGGAACGGGTACGCATTCCTCGCGCTGCTCGAGCGCACGGGAGACGAACGGTGGCTCGACCGAGCGCGCACGTTCGCGATGCACGCTGCGGGTCAGGTGGAGCGCAACCGGTCGGACCACGGGCGCGGCTGCTACACGCTCTGGACCGGCGACCTCGGGACAGCCCTCTATCTCGCGGACTGCATCGACGGTCGAGGAGGGCTACCTCTCCCGTAGGTCCCCGTCCGGCACGACCCCGCTGGCTGAAGTCTCTCCACCTGCTCCGGCGTGAAGGGCGGGCGGGAAAGCTGCTCGCTCAGGTGGAACGCGCGGAACAGATGCACGATGTAGTGCATCCGCTGCTGGAGATCCGACCAGTCGCGAGCGCCGCAGTCGTCGGGCGCCGGAGCAACCGGCTCGAACCGCGCGAGCAGCTCGATCAGCTCCGCGTCGGCGGGCTCTTCGAGCACCTCCGGGTAGGCGTCGTCCAGGTGCGTTCCGAGCGCCAGCACCCGCTCCGGCAGCGTCATGACCATGAACGAGTCGGTGATCGCTTCGCGTGCGAGTCTGCTCGAGGTTCGCTGGAAGCCTGCCGCGACGACGCCGATGGCGGCACCGACCGGCCGGCGGACGACCATCCACCACCGCCCCGCCGACGGGAAAAGCGCCTCGAGCGCACGCCGCCCTAGATCCTCTTTCGTTGCGTGCGCGGCATCGAGCGCCTCGCGGATCTCTGGCTGCAGCCGCGTCTGCTCGTGGAAGCCGATCTCGAGGTTCGCGAGCACGGCGAGCTCCGCGCGCGCCTTCGGATCGCGCTCGAACCGCAGGCGCTCGTAATGCATGAACGCCTGCCGCAGGTAACGCTGCCCCTCGGGTGGATCGCCGGGACGCAAGCTGTCGAGGAACTCACGAACCTGAGGCGCGTCGGCCGGCGTGTCCGGCGGGCACTCGTCGAGGTAGCGCGCGAACTCGAGCCCAATCTCCTCGAACACCCTCAGGTTCCCGCGCGCGACGGCGGCGCTGGCACGCTCGAACGCGTCGAACGGCGTATGCAGCTCGGCCGTCAGGCGCCCGATTCGCGTCTCGGGCTGGAAGAGGCCGTGGCGCAGCATCCGGCGCCACAGCGTCCTGATCGGATGCAGCAGCCGACGATGCCCCATGAGCCGGTTCCCGAGGTTCTCGAGCAGGTCCTCGCCGCGGACGGTCCGGCCCGCCTGTCGCGAGGCCCACGTCGCGTAGCTGCACCAGTTCGCGCCGTCGCCGCTTCGTGTCGTGAACTCCGCTGCGAGACGCGAGTAGCAATGGGTGATCTGGAGGTTGCGGATGACCGGGTTGGCGTTCGCGACGATCTGTCGGACCTCTTCCACGCTCGGCACGGGCAGAGCGTAGATTCCCTCGATGAGCTTTACCGTCGCGGCTGAGGCGTACGACCGGTTCATGGGCAGGTATTCCGTGCCCCTCGCTCCCCAGCTCGCCGATTTCGCGGGGGTCGCCGCCGGCCAGCGAGTGCTCGATGTCGGCTGCGGCCCAGGCGCGCTGACGACCGAGCTGGTCAGGCGGCTGGGACCGGATTCCGTGTCGGCCGTCGATCCTTCGGAGCCCTTCGTCGCGGCAGCTCGAGAGCGCCACCCCGGGGTCGACGTGCAGCGTGCGGCGGCAGAGGAGCTTCCGTTCGGAGATGACGAGTACGACGCGGCTTTGGCACAACTCGTCGTTCACTTCATGTCAGATCCCGTCGCGGGCCTGCGCGAGATGGCGCGCGTGACGCGCGAGCAAGGAGTCGTGGCAGCGTGCGTGTGGGATCTCGCGGGCGGCGCGGCGCCACTCAGCGTGTTCTGGGATGCGGCGCACGACCTTGATCCCGACGTGAATGACGAGTCGCAGATGGCGGGTGCCCGAGAAGGCCACCTTGCGGAGCTATTCCAGGAAGCTGGGCTACAGGAGATCGAGGCGACTGCTCTTTCGAACACCGTCGAGCACCCGAGCTTCGAGGATTGGTGGGAGCCCTACACGCTGGGCGTCGGCCCTGCCGGCGGCTACGCAGCGGGCCTCGACCCCGAGCAGCTAGCCCAGCTGCGTGAGCTCTGCCGCGAGAAGCTGCCGGAGGCACCGTTCACCCTGACTTTTCGAGCCTGGGCAGCACTGGGCGCCACGTCACGGTGAGCCGAACCAGGTAGTCAGCGCGTCGCGCAATCCGGTCTCTGTGCCGTCCCCGACCCAGGCGACGTACCCATCGGGTCTGATCAGCACGGCAGCGGGGGCCGCTACCTGGCCCAGGACCGGAAGCTCCCACGTACCGGCGTACGTGGCGTCGATCAGCTGGACGCGATCCGCCCATGGCGTGATGTCGAAGCCGCCGGGCTCACCGAGGTCGAGTAGCACCGGCCGGGCATCGTGCAGCAGGGTGAAGACCCGCAGCGGGCCATCGGCGGTGACCAGGTCGAGATCGGGCATGCGGCGTCCGAGCAGCGGGTGTCCCTCGCCGAGGTCGTAATGGATGTCCAGACCGGACATCATCGCGGCGAACCGCTTGCGCGGCTCGTCCATGCTCAGCAGCTCGGAAATGGTGTCGCGCAATGCCTCGATGCGATCGTCTTGACGCGAACAGCGCGACTTGCGCCATCGTGTTGCGCAGCACGCGGGCAGCGACCGGGTGGCGCTCGGCATGGTAGGTATCCAGGAGGCTGTCCGGCGATGTCTGTTTGACAACCTGGGCGAGCTTCCAACCCAGATTCACCGCATCCTGCACACCGGTGTTGAGGCCCTGTCCACCGACCGGGGAATGCACGTGCGCCGCGTCGCCGGCCAGCAGGACCCGTCCCTCGCGGTAGGCCGCGGCCTGCCGGGTCATGTCGGTGAACCTGGTGATCCAGGTGGGACTGTGGATCCCGTAGTCGGTCCCGTAGACGGCGATGAGGCCCTCGCTGAGATCGCGCAGGGTGGGCTCGCTCGTGGTTCCGACGTGCGGTTCGGTCACCATGACCCGTACCGTCCCGCCTTCCTTGTAGACCACCTCGCCGTCGCGGATCTCGTACTCCACCTTGCCCAGGGAATGGATGCCAGAGGCATCGCGGCGGATGCCCAATTCCGGCTCCTCGGCCATCTCGACCTCGGCGATCAGGGCGCTCGTCGTCGGATCCCAGCCGGGGAAGTCGATGCCGGCTGCTTTACGGACCAGACTGCGTCCTCCGTCGCACCCGACGAGATACTCCGCCCGCAGCGACGGGCCGTCGGACAGCTCGACGTCGACGCCGGTGTCGTCCTGCGCGAAGCCAGTCACCTCACGTTCGCGATAGATCGTCACCGCCAGCTCGTCGACCCAGCCGGCCAGGATGCGCTCGATGTGGTTCTGCCACAGCCCGAGCCCGTAGGGGTGCCGGGTGGGAAAGTCGCTGATGTCCAACGGGACCCCGGCGAACCCCGCGACCTGAGCCACCTGCCCCTCCGAGAGGAACCGATCAGCGATTCCGCGCTGATCGAGAACCTCGATCGTGCGTGAGTGCAGACCGCCTGCGCGCGAGCCGGGGAGGTCCTGGCTGGCGCGCCGCTCGACAATGGCAACGTCGACCCCCGCCAACGCCAACTCGCCCGCCAACATCAGCCCCGTCGGGCCGCCTCCGGCTGACCACCACCGCATGTTCGGCCATACGCCACCCCCCATCTCCAAATTGAAATGGGGCCGGCGAGTGCCGGCCCCATTTCGCGTAGCGAGCGTTGCTTCTCGTCTCCTAGAAGCGGTAGACGCTCCCTTCCTCCTTGAACGCCTGGAACTCGGCCGCCCGCACGAAGCGGAAACTCGCCGTGGCTCCAACGTTCGAGTCGCAGTCCGTGGTGAACCTCGGATCAGCGTCCTGCTCGCCCTGGAACAGCGGCCCACCGGTGCACTGGTTCGTCTTGACGACGAAGCGGAGGTGCGTGGCGGTGATGTCCGGGATGTCGAACTACCGCAGGATCAGGTGCGGCGCGACAGGCCGCGGCGGATCGCCTGGGAAGGCGTCGGCAGGGCTCGTGTACACCTTGTGTACCCGCTGTCCAGCGAGCAGTCGGCAGGCGGGTCGTCGTCGAGAGCCTGAGCGCCCTGCTTGTTGCACGCCCATACCTCGAACTGGCGCAGCGCCGTGAAGCGGCTCTGTTCCAGCCCGAGCGTGCGCGCTGACCTGCAGGCGACTGGATCTGACCGGCGCCGTACCGGCGAGGTCGATCGTCACCTTCTTCCCGTCCACCGAGAGGTTGCCGCCGGCGGAGGTCGTGCCCGTCGGCGGTCCAGCTGCGTGCGCCTCGGTGTCGTCGATCAGGTTGGCCCGGGCGGTGCCATCACCGGTCGCCGTGGCACCGCTGGCCGCCGACGCGTAGTTCGTCGTGAACCGAACTCGAGCGACCTGAGTCTCGCCCTAGTGGAATCTGGCGGCCGCGAAGAAGGCCGTAGCCCGGCGCCGTCGCGACGAGCTCGTACGTCTCCGGAGCGAAGTCGGCGCCGTGTCGTCGAGGTTGCTGCGCCCGTCGTCGCCGGGTCTGGTATCGGCGATCGGCGAGACGCGAGCCTCGTAGTGACCGACGAAGATCCGGGCGTTCGGGATCACCGCTGCCGTCCTTCGCCTCTGGCCGCGAACGTGATCGTGCGCGTTGTCGTGCGAGCGGCGACATGAAGCTCGGCGTCGGATCGGTGTCCGTGTTCGCCGTCGTGTTCGTGCTCGGCGGCGCCATGCCGTAGCCGCTACGTGCGAACGCCGAGCCAGAGCTCCTTCTGGTTCGCGCCGTCGAACCGCATCAGGTCTGCCGCGAGGATGCGCGTCACGAGCCTGGAGCATCGACGGGTTCGTCGGCATCAGCAGCATCGCGTCGAATACGAGCTGGATCCAACGCCGGTTCCCCGGGCACGCGTACGGCGGCAGTTCGCCGTTGGCGCACGCGTCCTGGAGGTCCTCGTCGTCCGACGGGAAGTCGTCGTCGTACTTGTCGTTCAGCAGCGTGCGGATCCGGAAGTTCGTCGCGCTCCAGATCTCGCCGTCTGCATGGACCTGCGGGCCGGTGACGTCGTAGCCCATGTCGCTGAAGTTCAGCGCGTTGATATTGCAGCTGCTTGCTCGGCTCCGGAACTCCGCCGGACATCGGGAAGTTCATCCCGTAGTTGCGGATCGCACGCAGCTTGTTGCCGGTGTCGTACGTGCCGACCGCGTAACGGTTCTCGTCGGCGGTCGGCACGAAGCCGTTCTCGTTCAGGTACTCCATCCCGTCAGGTCGCCGAAGGACTCGCCCATCGCGCCCGCGTGATGGCCCGGTGCGGACGTTGCCCTTGCCGATCATGCGGTTCTCGATCATGTGGCCGTACTCGTGGCCGATGACGCCCATGTCGTAGTCACCGTCGACGCAGGGGGCGTAGAACGAGCCCTGCGATCGGCTGCCAGAAGTACATGTTCGTGATCGAAGACGAGACCGTCGGGAAGCGTGATCATGTTCGCGTTGTCACGCGTAGTCGTCGAGCGCGCCCGACTGGACGTCGCCGATGATCGGGTCGTTCTCCTGCCGTTTCGGGGGGTCAGGCCGAAGTTGTAGTCCTGGGCGTTCCAGTTCTGCTCGGTGAACCCAGGTAGTACGAGAAGTCGTGCATCCGGTTGTGGGCCACGAACAGGTTGACCGTCGCTGCCGAGTCGTCCCAGGTGGCACCAGGTGGGCCGTTCGGGGTCGGCTCGCAGTCGTCGGTTGTTCCAGCTGTTCGTCCACGGGTAGCTGTAGTCCCGCGTCGCGCTCACCGGCATGTACTGCGGCGCGCTCGGCAGGATGTCGCTCGTCCACGACGTCGCCGACTTCGCGTTGTTGCCGCGAGTCGTCAGCGTCGGGTTGTTCAGCTTGTGGTCGTGGTCCCACGGGCCGCGAGAGGCCAGGTTGCCGATCACGCGGTCGCAGCCTGCGGCTGCCCGCCAGCACCATGTCTCTGCGGGTGTCCGTGTCCGGGAAGTTCCACGGGTAGCCCTGCACCGTGTACAGCGGCGGGTTCGCCGGGAACGTCTTCCAGCGGGCCAGGTACGCCGCGAGGCAGGGGCGAGGAGTCGCCCGTCAGCGTCCCGGAGTACGTCCGCGGAGCATGCCCAGGCAACGCCGTCAGCGAAGTCGCACACCTTGATCTCGTAATCGCCTGCAACGACGCCGCCGGCCGGCTCGTAGTGGAACTGCTCCGGCGAGAACAGCGTGTCGGCGTGCACGAGCAGGACGCCGTCCTTCCAGAGCTCGAGCACGAGGTCGTTCAACGGGACGGTGGCGGCCGCGAAGCCGTCCAGCGCCCGGTTGCCGGCGCCGATCGCAAACGGGCCATGCGTGATGCAGGCGCCGTCAGTCGCCGGGAGCTCGCCGCTGTAGGTGTACGACTCGTCCGCGGTGATGCCTTCGATCCCCTCGGCGAGGTTGTGCACGAGATTCGTCCGGGTCAGGACCTTCCCGTTACGAGCATCGACGACCATCTTGTAACCGATGGCGTCCCGCCCCTTCAGCACGATCGACTCGTACGCGGGGACAAGCCCGGAGCGAACGGTTGGGAAGGCGACGGCCCGCACCTGCTGGAGGTCACCGAGGCCGCCGATCGCGAGATGTGTCCAGCCATTGCTGGCCTTCGCGTTGAGGACGTGTGCGGTCGAGAAGCCGTCGACTCCGACCGAGTCTGCAGCCCGCAACCAGGCCTCAGCGCCTGACAGGTGTGCGCTGCCGTTGAGCGCGGTTCCCCGCGTCAGCGACGACGAAACGTTGGCGATGTTCCAGCCCTTCTTGGCCGTCCCCGTCAACCCGACGGTGATGAGCCCGCCCTCGACGGTCTCGAGGCCCCGGCTCACCTGCCGGAAGTTGATTGCGTAGCCGCGGCTGGAAGGCATCCGCGTGACGTCGACCAGCTGCAGACCAGCGGTCGACCTCAGCCCGAACACCACGCGGTTGTAATGAATCCACCTGCGCGCGGCTTCCGCAGCGTTTCTTCCGCGGACGCCCTTGGCGAGGAACTTGCCCCGCTTCGAAAGTGAGGCAGGCGTACCGAACTGGTTCCACCTCACGTTTGCACGCAACTTCCGCACTGCTGCACGCTGGGTGCGGGTGGGCGCGACCTTCCCCGCTCTGGCGTCATAGTCCGCGAGTCGATCCGAGTGATCCTGGATCCTCGCGTTCCCGAGCGCCGAGGCGGGCAGAGCAAGAGCGCTTAGGGCGGCTGCGAGGGCAGCACGCCTCAGAAGCGTGAGTCTCATTCCGTTCCCCTCTCGTTAGGCACACTCCGCCCTCTCCAACGACGGAGCCGGGGAGATCTTCAAACGACTATCGAGCTATGTCAAGCCCGAGGCGTTGTCGATGCGACGGCGCTACTTCGGTTGCGACATGCGAAAGTGGTTGCCGGACACATCGCGGAACCCGACGTCGATGCCATACGGCTGCTCTGTCGGCTCCTGCGTGAACTCGACACCGCGGCTCTTGAGCTCTTCGTAGCTGGCCTGACAGTCGTCGGTCGAGAAGAAGAGGCCGGTCGCTGCGCCCTTGGCGATGAGCTCGAGGAGCTGGTCGCGCGTTTCCTCGTCGAATACCGGCGGGCCTGGCACTCCCATCAGCGTGATGGCGACGTCTTGGCCGGGGACGCCGACGCTGAGCCAGCGGAAGTTGCCCATCTCGGGCACCGTGACATCCTCGCGAAGCTCCAGCCCGAGCTTCTCGGTGTAGAAGGCCAGAGCCTCGTCCTGATCGTGTACCCAGACCTGCGCGTATGTGAGCTGCTTCAGCATGGTCAAACCTCCGATAAGTCGTGAACGGGTCGGCGGCGACGTTATCCGTGCTGGGCGCGGCTGTCTTCTCCAAAACTGCTGGAGTACGGGCGCGCATAGGCCTGGAGCACGCACGTCGGAATCCGCGCGCGCTCTGCCGGAGGATGGGCGGCGCGGTACGCATTCGGAGAAAGCCCATACGCCCGGCCGAAGCTGGTGGTGAACGATCCGACGCTGCGTAGCCCGACCGTGACGCAGATCTCCGCGACGCTGCGGTCCGTGTTACGCAGCAGTTCGGCCGCCCGCTCCAGCCGGCGCGTCAGCAGGTACCGGTGTGGCGTCTCGCCGAAGGCCCGGCGGAACTCGCGGCTGAAGTGGGCGGGGGAGAGGTGCGCGGCGCGGGCGAGCCCCGGGACGTCTAGCGGCGCACGGTAGCCGGCGTCGACGAGGTCCTTTGCGCGGAGGAGGTGTCGGGCCGGATGGGGTGGCGCCATCGACGCTGAGTATCGCGGTGGAGTCCCCTTGACAGCGGGCGCCTCGAGTTGTAGATTACCGATCGGTTATGGAACCTACTAGTTATGAAGTGGAAAACCAGGACCGCCTCGATGCGACGTTCGCGGCGCTCGCGGACCCAACCCGGCGGGCGATCCTCGCCCGGCTCGCCTCGTCGGGTCAGGCTTCTGTGCTGGAGCTCGCCGAGCCCTTCGCGATGAGCCAGCCTGCGATCTCCAAGCATCTCAAGGTGCTGGAGCGGGCGGGGCTGATTTCACGCGGGCGCGACGCGCAGCGGCGGCCCAGCAGGCTCGAGGCCGAGCCGCTCGCGGAAGCAACCGAATGGCTGGAGAGGCACCGCCGGCTCTGGGAAGGGAACTTCGAGCGCCTGGACGCCCTGCTCGACGACATGAAGGACACAACGAGGGAGAAAGGAGATCACCGATGACGAACACCGGAACATTGGAGGTAGCGACGCCGTCAGAGCGGGAGATCGCCATGACGCGGGTCTTCGACGCTCCGGCCACCATGGTCTTCGACGCGTGGACGAAGCCCGAGCTGCTCAAGCGTTGGTTGGGAGTGCGGAACGGGTGGGAGATGGCGGTCTGCGAGGTCGACCTGAAGGTCGGCGGTGCCTATCGCTGGGTCTGGCGTGGCCCGGACGGGAACGAGATGGGGATGGGCGGCGTCTACCGCGAGATCGTGCGGCCCGAGCGCCTGGTCGCCACCGAGAAGTTCGACGACGCGTGGTACCCAGGTGAGGCGCTCGACACGATCACCCTCGTCGAGCACGACGGCAAGACGACGCTCACGACCACGGTCCTCTTCGAGTCGCAGGAGGCTCGCGACGTTGCCCTCCAGTCCGACATGGAGCGCGGAGTCGCCGAGAGCTACGACGTGCTCGACGAGCTGCTGGCGTCGGGCTGACCGGAAGCAGCGATGTGGGCGAGGATCGACGAGTAGTCGTCCTCGCCCGCGCCTTTCTCGACGGCCTCTGCGAACCAGTCCCTGACGGCCTCGGCCACCTTTAGATCCGTTCCTGCGGCCGCGGCGGAGATCAGCTCCGCGTCCTTCAAGCCGAGCGCGAGCGCAAAGCGAAGCGGATAGTCGCTCGTCTCGAATGCCTCGCGCCGTCGCTCGGCCTGTGCGGCGAGGGGCGTTGCCGAGAGAACCTCGAAGGTCGCCTCGGAGGCAAGGCCCAGCTTCTGACCGAGCGCCAACGCTTCGCCGAGGACGGCTAGCGCTCCGAGCAGCGTCGAGTTCGCGACCAGCTTCGCGGCCGTCCCGGCTCCCACCGGGCCGACGTGCAGCACCCGCCCCAGCGAGGAGAGCACCGGCGTCCACTTCTCGACGACCTCTACCGAGCCGCCGGCAAAGACTCTGAGCGTCCCGCCCTCGGCCTCGGAGAGGCTCCCCAGGACGGGCGCGTCCACGAGCTCGACTCCTTCCGGAAGCGACGAGGCGAGCCGGGCGACGTCCGCCGGTCCGACCGTGGACATCTGGATGACCGCCGTGCCCGGCCGCGCTCCGGCCAGGATGCCGTCGGCCCCCTCGGTGACCTCGCGCAGGGCCAGCGGATCGGAGACCATGACGAAGACGCCGTCGGCTTCTTGCGCCGCCTGCGCCGGCGAGTCGACGGCTACGAAGGGCTCGGTCTTCTCCGCGCTGCGATTCCAGACGACGAGGTCGTGACCGGCGTCCAAGAGCCGCCGTGCGATCCGGCTTCCCATCGCCCCGAGGCCGACGACTGCAATCTTCGCCACCCCGCGCGTTCTACCAGGGGCGCCACCCGCTGCGCTGCCGCGGCACGGACCCGCCGCAATCGATCTGGAGGTCTCGCTCGAGGGTCTGGCCCGCAACGACGGTCACGCTCTCGGCGTCCGGCGTGCATCCGGGATGCGTGGCGATGAACGTGTACGTGCCGGCCAACAGCCCGCCGACGCTGTAATCGCCGTAGACGTTCGTCTCGGTCGAGCCGTTCTCGGGCCCGAACCACGAGACCGTTGCCTGGGAAACGTTGGTGCCGCCGACGACGGCGCCTTGGGTGAGGGAGGGGGCTCGTTGAATGAGCGTCGAGCTGGGGCTGGTGCCTGAGAACAGGTGCCCCGCCGCCCAGAGCTGGTTCGACGGCCCCGCCCGCAGGCCCGCCTGGATGGTTGGCTCGGAGTCGATCCCGGAGAGGCGACCCCCTCGCCCGAACTCAGGAGTCGGGACTTCGGACCAGGCTGATCCGTCGTAATGGACGATCAGAGGGCCGTAAGAGTTCGTGCCAACGGCCCAGACGTCGTTCGGGGTGACTGCTTCGACCCCGAGCAGGAGCTGCCCGGGAATGTTGAGCTCCAGTGTCCATTCCACGCCGTTCCAATGTTCGGCCAGCGCGTCGTAGGAAATCTCGAACGGCCCGTCGATCACCCGTGCGCCGACGGCCCACACGTCATTGGGCGCTGCTGCCGAGACGTCTTCGAGCGGGTAGCCGATCTCGTTGTACTCCAACCGCGGCTGCGGGCTCGGCACCTCGATCCAGTTGACACCGTCGAAGTGGCAGGTTGTCTGGTTGCCGACTGCCCAGATGTCCGTCGCCGAGATCACGCTGATCCCGGTCAGCCCGCCGTAGGTGTCGCAGTCATGCGGCACGACGCTCCAGGCCGATCCGTTCCAGTGCAGGATCAGCGACCGGTCGGGGAGCTGGTCGCCCCAGAAAACGCCGGTGGCCCACACGTCGTTGGGGCCGGCGGCGTCGATCGCCAGCAACCGGTCCCCGGACAACCCGCCAGGTTGCGGCGTCCCTACGATCGACCATGCCTTCCCGTTCCAGTGCATGGCGACGTTCTTGTCGTCGAGCGAGCCGGCGCTTCCCGACCAGCCGACAGCCCAGGCGTCCGCGTTCGCAAGCGTGACGACGCCCTCGAGCCGAACCCCGTAGTCGAGGTTCGGGCTTGGGACGAGCGACCAGGAGGAGCCGTCGTAGTGCATGGTGAGGGAGCGCTGCTGCGCATTCCCCACGGCCCAGATGTCGTTCGGAGAGCCGACGGAGATGCCGGTCAGGACGTTGTTGCCCGTGCCCGCATTGGCGCTCGGCTGGCGGGACCAGCTCTGCCCGTCCCAGGCCAGAGCGAGGCTTCCGGTGGCCCCGCCCCACCCGACGCTGACGATGCTGGTCGCGGTCACTCCGGCGACGGCGCTCAGCTCGTTGAGGGTCGGGTCGGGGGAGGGTGCACTGACGACGGTCCATTCCACGCCGTCCCAGTGCATCGTCAGGGACTTCCAGTTTCCACCGAAGTCGTAGACCCCGACTGCCCAGACGTCGTTCGGGCCGATCGCCGCGACGCCCTTCAGGTCGAGGAAACTCACACCAGGGCTCGGGCTGGGGACGACGCTCCATTTTGTCCCGTCCCAGCGCATCGTGAGGGAGTTGGGGCCGCTGTCCCCGACTGCCCAAACCTCCCCGGTCGGGGACGCGGAAACCGCCCGCAGCATTGCGTACGAGCCCGGGCTGGGCGTGGCGACCCGTGTCCACCGGGAGCCGTCCCAGTGCAGCGCGAGCGTGCCGTTCTCGTCCTCGCCCACGGCCCACACGTCGTCCGACGCGATAGCAACGACGCCGTTGAGCTGGTTGTAGCCCTCGCCGTTTGGCGTGGGGAACCGAGTCCACTCCGACCCGTCCCAGTGCAACGCCAAGGTCTTGGAGATCGGATCGGTGAACTCTCCGACGGCCCACACGTCGCTTGCCGACACTGCCGCAACCGCATAGAGGCGATTGAATTCCCCCGGGTTCGGATGAGGGACGGTCGTGGTGGCGGTCCCGTTCCAGTGCGCGATGAGCGCCTCGCCGCCCTGTTGGTAGCCGCCGACCATCCACGCGTCGTCGGGGGCGATCGCCGCGACGCCGAAGAGCTCGCCTTCCTCGCTCCAGGACAGGGGCACGATCGACCACGTGGAACCGTTCCAGCGCTGCACGAGAGGGCGAGGATGGTTGAACCCGCCCTGGTGGTAGTGACCCACTGCCCAGGCGTCCGTTGCCGAGAGCGCGTCGACGCCCGCGAATGCGTTGCGCTCGAAACCGGTGTTGGGGCTGGGCTCGGTGCCCCAAGCGGGCAATCCCGTGGGGCCGCCGGCGGCGGCAAGCGGCACAAGACAGAGCAGAGCGAGTAGAGAGAAAGCCAATGCGGACTTAGTGCGGCGGGCCACGGCGATCCTCCTGGGTGGGGCGCTACGCGCTCAATACTCCCTCGTAATGGCTCTTTGGAACCGTAAAAAACTCTTACGAATCGGTGAACGGAATCCCCACTAGCCACCGCCGGCCAGACGCGCTACCGTCAGCCCATGGCGCGAAGCGCGAGGGTCGGGTGACTCCTGCACGCGAGTGCAGCGCTGTGCCTGGTGGGTTAGGAGACCGCGGTCTCGGCCCGCCCGATTCGAGTTAGGGATCAGAGAAAAGCTTTTGCTCTTCTTTGTTCGCTTCTTGCTCAATCAAGAAACAGACCACTCGCCCGGCCCTCTTCGCGCCGTTGGTCCCTGCCCACGGGGCAGGGACTCGCCGAAAGTGCATTCGCACTTTCGGCGACTAAGAGCACACGGCCGTGAGCTCCGGCTGCACTGACCTGCGTGTAGCAGCGGCTCGGCTCCGGGCAGGAGCGCATCTAGGCACATCGGACGTACTCCGTTAGCGTCCGAGGTCGCAGTGGACGTGCAGGCGCTTCTCGCGGATCGGCGGCGCTACGAGCGCCAGATCGAGCGCCTGCACCAGCGGTACCTGATGACAAGCCGCCTCTATGAGTTGCGGCAGAGCGACGTCTCGCTGGCGTCGATCGTCATGAACCGTGGCAAGGTCGCGCGTCTCCTCTCCCGCGAGGTCGCGGACGGGACCTACCAGCTCGAGCCGGGCGAGCTGAAGACGATCCGCGCCCGGGGGAAGGAGCGCCAGGTCTTCGCATGTCGGATCACCGACCTGATCGTGCACGGTGTCGTCTCGGGGATCGTCGAGGAGGCGACCGCCGAACGCCTTTCCAAGCGCGTCTTCTCGTACCGCAAGGGCCTCTCGTGGCTGACCCCGATCGCCGAGCTCGCTGCCTTCATCCGCGCCGAACGGCGCCGGCACGACGACCCGAAGAAACGCGGGGTGTACGTCTTGCGCCGCGACGTCGACTCGTACACGGACTCGATCCCGACCGGCCGCGACTCACCGCTCTGGCCGATGCTCGAGGCCGAGCTCGGCACCCCGCTCCATCCGCTCGTCTACGAGGTGATTCGGGTCGAGATGAAGCTCCCCGGTGCCGGCATCGTCAGCCGGATCCGAGGGCTGCCGATGGGCCAGCCGATCGCATCGACCATCGCCAACCTCTACCTCGGCCCGATGGACGCTGCCTTCGAAGGCGTGGAGGGCGGCTTCTACGCGCGCTACGGCGACGACTTTCTCTTTGCGCACCCCGGGGCCGAGCTCGCACGCGAGGCGGTTCGCGTGAGCGACGCGCAGCTCGCTGCTCTCGGTCTCACGGTCAACGAGAAGAAGCGGCGCACGCTCTACCTGACTCCGCCCGGCCGGCCATCGCTCGACTGGCCGGAGGCGGCCGGCTCTTCCGGAGTGCCTTTCCTCGGCACCCGCATCTCGGCCGACGGGACGATCGGCCTCGACGAGAGGAAGGTGCGCGGCCTCCTCCGCGAGCTCGACCGTCGAGTGCAGACGACGGTGCGCACGTTGAACGGTGCCGACCCTGAGCGCACGGGCCGTGCCGTCTGCTCGGTCGTCAACCAGGCGCTCGACCCGCGGAGCGCTCTCACGCAAGAGAGCTCGGCGATCGCCCTGCGGCGCGTCGTGACCGACCGGCAGCAGCTCGAGCAACTCGACTACTGGATCGCGCGCACGGTCGTCAAGGGGCTCAGCGGCCGCCGGAACGCACGCGCATTCCGCGAGATCCCCTACCGGAAGCTGCGGAACGACTGGGGTCTGATCTCCCTCGTCGCGGCCCGCAACGGCCGATGAGCGATCTCGAACGCTGGCTCCAGCGCCAGGCCGCCCGCGAGCGGCGGGGTGTGATCCTGGAGGAAGGCCTCCTGGGCGACCGGCTCTGGCAGTACGCGTGGTACCGCCTGCGCTGGTTCTTCCTCAGCTATGTGGTCGAGTCGATCACGCACGGCGTCACCGTGCTCTTCCTCTTCCGCGGGCTGGCGTGGGACAACTTCCTGCTCGTCCTCGTCGCGACGGCGGTCACGTCACCTCATTTCGGCGTTCTGGTGGGGCGCGCTCGAAGGGCTCCGCGCCCGCGTGCGCGACCTGCACCGCTCAGGGAGCCCGCACCGTATCCCGCGGACGATCGGCGGCTGGCTCGCCCTGACGTTGCTCATCTCGGGCGGACTGCTCGTCCTCCTCGTCGGCTGGATCGTCTGGAGCCTGCTCGACGGGAGCTTCGGGCCGGCCGAGGCCTACGTCGCTGCCCTGTTCGTCCGCCTCGCAGTCGACCTGCCGACCCGCACCTACCACTCGGGCGTCTACGCGCTGCGCCGCGTCTACAAGCCGCTGCCGGCGACCCTCGGGCCGGAGGTCCTGCAACTCGCGGCCATGCTCGTCCTCTGGCCGCTCGTCGGCGTTTGGGCGCTCGTCTTCGGCGCGCTGCTCAACACAGCGCTGATGACGGCGTTCAGCCTGCTCTACACGCGGCGCGTCTACTACTTCCTCGGCTTTGCGCCGCTCCGGGAAGCGCGGCTGGAGACGATGCGCGACGCACTCCGCGGCGCCGCGCGCGAGACCTCGGCGGGTGGCTTCGCCCATGCCGTGATGGCCCTCGACGCCCTCGCGGTGCTCGCGCTTCTCTACAGGGCGGAGACCGATTCCCAGGCGCTCCTCGTCCTCTTCTTCGCGATGCCGACGATTCGCGCCGGGGCGGATTGGGCGCGGCTTCTCTACTTCGACCTGAAACGTCTCGAGCTGCGGCTGTTCACGAACCTGCGAAAACGCTTCGAGCGGCACACCTTGCAGCTCGCCTGGCTGCTCGGCGTCGTCTTTCTGGGCCGTCGCGGCGGCGATCGTGACCGCGTACTACGGCCGCGGGGCCGGGATTGCTCGTCGGCGCCCTGTTCGCCTTCTTCGTCGCGCGCTCGCTCCTGGCTCGCGCGCAGATCCAGGCGTTCGCCGAGGGCGCGTACGGAGCCGTGCTCGGCACCGGGTCCTCTGCCTCGTCGGCCTGGGCGCTGTGGGCCCGCTGGCCGACAGCGAAGCGGAGCGGATCGCCGGCATTGCGATCGTCGCCGCCCTCTCCGCGATCGCGCTCTCCCAGCTGAGAGGGACGGCGCGCAGGCGCGGCGAGCCCGGGACCGCGCTCCTCACGCTGGAGTGGCTGCAACGGCTCGGCCACCTGCGCGAGCCGGTCCGCGTCGGCTCGGCGCGAATCATCTCCTCGGCGTGCGCCCGAACGGATGGAGACGCGCACGCGCGAGGATCGCAACCGCTGGCGTCTCTCGCAGCTCGCCGAGCGAACCGCTCGGCGGCTGGGAAGCACCGGTGCAGCGGCGTGGGTGGGGCCGGACCGCGTCGTGTGGTTCGAGCCGCCAGATGCGAGGCGGGTCGACGCCGACTGGCTGCAGCGGGTGAGCGGCGGCCTCGTCGCGCAGATCGTCGAGCGCGAGTGTGCGAACGGGGAGGAGGCGCTGCTCGAAGCAGGACGCGGCGAGCTGCTCGGCCTGGCGAGTGGGCACCTGCTGACGGCGATCGTGCCGGTCGACGTCGAGGAGGCGCGGCGAGCCTTCCAGGAGCTCATCCCGGGAGGCGTCGTCTTCGCACCCGACGAGGACGTGCCGCCGGAGATGGCCGTGCTGCCCGGTTCGGAGCTCCGCGCGATCCTGCAAGACGCCTCGGCCTTTGCGCGTGACCTCCGTATCGGCAAGCGGCGCTCGAAGTCGGACGTGACCGCTCTTTGCTCCGGCGGCGAGCTGCGACTGATCCTCATTGCCGAGCTTCAGGCCGGTCGCGAGAAGCGGGGCCGCTGGCGGCACCTCGTGACGACGCTGAACGTGCGCGCGGCGATCGGAGGCGTTCGGTCCGGCATGCGTCCGGCCCGCGACCGGCGTCGTACACTCGCCGCATGAGCGGAGTCGACCTGGACATCCTCGGTCGCGTGGAGCTCTTCTCGGGACTGAAAGGCAAGCATCTGAAGCGCGTCGCCGAGTCGATGACCGAGCGCACGTTCGCGCTCGGGGACGAGGTCACCAAAGAGGGCGAGGTCAGCGTCGGCTTCTACGTCATCGAGCGCGGAAGCGCGGTCGTGACCATGCACGGAGACCAGGTCGGCGAGCTCGGGCCGGGCGACTTCTTCGGCGAGATCTCGCTGATCGCGGAAACGCCGCGCGCCGCGACGATCACCGCCGAGACAGACCTGCGCTGCTACGCGATGACCTCGTGGGACTTCCGCTCACTGGTCGAGGGAAACGGCGAGATCGCCTGGGCGATCCTGGCCTCGACGGCGCGAATGCTCTACGAGAACGCCGAGCGCGAGCGCGCCCGCCAGTTGAACGCTTAGTAGGCCTAGCCGCGATGCTGCTCGATGAGCAGCTTGGCCATCGCCTGGGCGCGCTTCGCGGCGGCGAGGTCGCCTTCTGCGGCGGAGATGATCGAGCCCTTCATCAGGATGTGCCAGGAGCGTGCGAACGAGTCGGTGTCGCGCAGGCCCGCCTCGTCGGCCAGTGCGCGCACGATTGAACGGATGTTCTCGAGGTAGGCGATGCTCGCGTGGCCCACCTCATGCTGGGGGCCCATCTCGAGCAGCACGTTGATGAAGGAACACGTGTCGAACCCCGGGCTTGCGAACCAGTCGTGGAAGACGTCGAAGATCGCCAGCAGGCGCTCTTCGGGAGTCTTGCCTCGCGCCCGCGCGCCCGCCTCGACGAAGCCCTTCGTCCACTGCTCCTCGCGGCGGGCGAGGAACGCGAGCACGAGTGCGTCCTTCGAAGGGAAGTGCCGGTAGAGCGTGGCCTTGGCCACGTCGGCCTTCTCGATCACCTCGTCGATGCCCACGTCGCGGATGCCGCGGCGCGAGAAGAGGTCGTACGCCGTCTCGAGGATTCGCTCGCGGGGCCCTGATCGTGCAGTGCTCGTGGCCTGGCTCATCTCGTAGATCATACTAGACAGAATGGTCTGTCTACTGTAGCTTGCGCGGACCTCGTATGAACAAGCGCCGCCTCTTCCGGGAAGTCAACGAGCAAATCCGCTCGCTGAACACGTCCCTTGGGATCGTCCAGGACAGCTACGTCGTGCTCTGCGAATGCGACGAGCGCGACTGTGTCAAAGGCTTCGAGGTCACTGCTCAGCTCCACGCCGAGATCGCGGCCAGCGACAGGAGATATCTCGTCACGCCTGGTCATGAGCATCCCGCCGACTCGGTGGTCGACCGGTCGGCGAGGTACGTCGTCGTCGACGACAGCAGCCTCGCTGCGTAGCTACCGCAGCAGCGACGCGATCTCTTCGGTGTACGACGCGTCCTCGTACACGTGCAGCGGATGAGTCGGAAGCGGATGCTCTTGGATCTCTCCCGATCGGCGGAGGTAGACGATCGGAAAGATCGTTCCCGACTGGTCGACCTCGATCGCGGCCGCCAGCGCATCCGGGCCCGACTCGTCCAGGAAGTGGCTGACGGGAAGGATGCCCTGGTCGTTGACCCCGTCCGCAAAGGTCAGGACGCGTGCCAGGTAGCCCTTCTGGATCCAGAGCTCCGGCGCGTGCGAGAGCTCGTGGAGGACGAAAGGCACGAGCTCGTTCACCGGTAGTCGCGGCCGGAATGACACGCATGCCGAGGTCTTGGGCGAGGTGGCTCGCCAGGACTCGCGCGTTGTACCGAAAGCCGTTGACGGAGCTGGAGCTTGCGCCGAGACCACGCTTGCCGATTCCGCGGGCGCCCTGGGTCGTGTTGCCGGCGAAGTAGATCCCCGGCACGGAGACGCTCTCCCAGAACGGCGTCAAGGCCGGAATGCGACCGTCGTTCACGGTCGCGACTCCGAGCTCGGGGAGATCGCGCAGCGGCGTGCGAAAGCCCGTCGCGGCGATCACCTCGTCCACTTCGAACCGGCGCGTGAAGGGCCGGCTCGTTCCCTCGACCGAGACTCGAAAGCCGTCCGAGTCGCGTTCGACGCGCTCGATCGCCGCATCGAGAACGTAGGTCCCGGGGCCGCCGCGCGCGTACTCGTCGTACGGATGGAGGTAGCGAACCCGCAGCGGCGAGAGCGCAAGCGCCTTCGTGTCCACGGGTCGGGGGGAGGCAAGGATCACCTGGCTGGCCCACGGGAGGAGCGACTGCGCGACCTCGAACCCGGAGTTGCGCTTGCCGACGATGAAGACCCGCTTGTTCTCGTACGCCTCGGCGTCCTTCGTGTCGGCGTAGTGAGCTGCGTGCTCGAGGCCGGGGACGGGCGCGACCCACGGCTCGGTGACCCCGATCGCGAAGACGGCGGCTCGGCAGCGGTACTCGCCGTCAGAGGTCTCGAGGACGGTCTCGTCTCCCTCTCGCCGAGTTCGTTCCCAGGTGCACCCGTAGCGGACCTCCACTTGCGCGCGGTTCGCAAACTCGGTCAGTCCCGCCAGCATCTCCGGGCGTGAGGGCAGGTCGAAGTCGCGCTTCATGAAGCCCGGAACGAGCGCTCGCAGGGCGGGCTCCTCGGCAACCAGGCTGTTGTGGTCGTACCACTCGTACTCCCGGGTCTCTCGCTCAACCGGAGCATCGGGTTTCGTCCAGCTGATGAGTCGCTGGAAGATCGGGAAGTGCTGGAACATGCCCCCGGGCGCCTCGTCGCGGGAGAGCACGGCGTGCTGGACGCCGAGCCGCGTCAGCCAGTAGCTCGTCTGCAGGCCGCCAGGACCGCTGCCGACGACGACGACGTCGTACGTGCCCGGCGGGAAGGGCCGGTCGTCTATTGCTGCCCCTGGCCGGCCGTCTGTAGGCGCCGCGCCTCGGACTGAAGCATCCGCAGCATCACGCGCGGGCGCTCGACCAGGAAACTCCTCGAGCTCCGTGGCGGGGATGACCAGGCACCGCAGGAGCGACGTCGCGACCACGTCCGCACTCGGCGCGTCCCCGGTGAGCGCCGAGATCTCTCCGAAGAAATCACCGCGCCCGAGCCGCGAGCGCTCGTCGCCGTCGATATGCACCACGGCCTCCCCTTCCAGGATCACGTAGACGCTCGAGCCCGAGAGCCCGAGGCGTAGCACGCGCTCGCCCTCCGCGAAGACCTGCTCGTCGAACGAATGCGAGACCGCTTCCACCTCCGGCTCTGCTGAAGTCGGCGAAGAGCGTGAGCCGGGCAAGGGTGTCGACTGATGGGCTCGTTCATCGTGTGTGCCTCGCCGGGAGGAGTACACGAAACGACGCGCCTCCGCTAGGGGTTTCTTCGACCCACGCCCGGCCGCCGTGCAGCGTCGTGAACTGTGAGACGAGCGACAGGCCGATGCCGGTTCCAGGAACGTGCTCAATCGCCGGCTCCGCGCGTGAAGAGGTCGAAGATCGACGTCGCGGTCCGATCTCTGCGACGCCGGGCCCGTTGTCGTCGACCCTGATCAGCACGCTGCCGTCGTCTCGCCTCGACGCGCACCGAGATCTCGGTGCCTGGCGGCGTGTGGTTGACGGCATTGGCGATCAGGTTGTCCACGATCCGCTCCACCTTCGGCGCATCGACCTCGCGGTGACACATGTTCGGCATCGCACTGCGATCGCGTGCGAACCGGGCGAGAACGCGGTCGCGACGTGCTCGACCAGGAGGCCGACGTCGGTCTCGTGGAAGCTCGGCGGCACGAAGCCGCGTCTCAGGCGGTCGATGTCGAGCAGGTCGGAGAGCAGGCGGTCGAGCTTGCGCGGCCTGCTGAGAGAGGCTCGTGACCATCGCCGACCGAGTCTCCTCGTCGAGTCGGTCGCCCTTCTCCTCGAGCGTGATCGGAGAAGCCGAGGATTGACGTGAGCGGCGTTCGTAGCTCGTGCGACACCGTGGACAGGATCGAATCGCGGAGCTCTTCGATGCGCTTGCGATCGGTGATGTCCTGCGCGGTGCCAAGCATGCGTAGCGGCGCGCCCGAGTCGTCTCTGATGACGCGCCCGCGGCCGTGGATCCAGCGTGGGCGTCTCTCGGGCTGGGAAACACGATGCTCGAACGAGAAGGGCGTGTCTTCGGTGAACGCACGTTCGACCATGCTCTTGACGAGCTCGCGGTCCTCCGGATGAACCGATTCGAGGTACCACTCGTACGTCATCTCTTTCTCCCGGGCTCGAGCCCCCAGAGGCGATAGAGCTCCTCCGACCAGGTCACCTTGTTCGCGGGAACGTCCCATTCCCAGCTGCCGATGTGGGCGAGCCGCTGCGCCTCGGCGAGGCCGGCGTGGGTGCGGGCGAGCTCCCTCCCTGCAGTGCTCCGCTCGGCGAGGATCGCGCCGAGGATGAGCAGGCTGATCGCGAATCCGCCGGTGAGCCCCTCC
Organism: uncultured Actinomycetes bacterium; assembly: GCA_963771725.1. Classification (GTDB taxonomy): domain Bacteria; phylum Actinomycetota; class Thermoleophilia; order Gaiellales; family Gaiellaceae; genus VAXT01. The sequence continues at coordinate 160,455 of CAVYUO010000006.1, forward strand.
ACGATCTGTGCGACTTCCGTTGCGCTTCCCTCTCCGATCGGAGTGGTGCCGCGGACCGCCCCTGCGACGGCGAGACGGTGACGACGAAGCTGCTGACGACGGCGCCGAGCTGGTGGAAGCGGAGAGTCGCCCAGACGAGGAGCGGGAAGACCAGGTGCGGATAGCGCCAGAGGCCGCCGAGGAAAACGATCGAGGTGACCGCCACGCAGGAGCGCGAGCAAAAGCCCGGCTTCGACCAATCTATTTCTGTCGAGCTCCCGCCATGGGCGCTGTGCGAGAACCAGCAGCAACGGCGCCACGACGAGGTTCCCCATGGCGTCGCCGAGCCACCAGAGGAGCCACGACGGACCAGTAGTCGGATCGAATCGACGTTGCCCTGAGACGAGGAGCGTCGTGGCGCCGTTCGTCGCTGCGATGGTCGTGCTCACGATCGCGGCGAGCCCGATCAGCGCGAAGACGTCGCGTACGCGGTCGAGGGCCGGCCGGAAGTCGATCCGCAGGAGCAGGGTTGCGCCGACCACGGCCTCCAGGGTGTTGCCCACGGTGATGAACCCGGCCTCGGGAATCGACGCTCCACTGGTTACGTTGGCGACGAACGCCGCGAGCGCAACGGCCGGCCACAGTCCGGCGCCCGTAGAGGACGAGCGCGGCCAGCGCGATGCCGGTCGGCGCCCAGACCGGCGTGATCAGGCCCTCCGCGACCTCGAGCTCGATCCCGATTCTTCGCCGCGACCAGGTACGCGACGAAGAGAGCCGCCGAGAGAGTCGCGTAGCGCATGCGCTCCAACTGGCCGGTCAGGAGGTCGCTGCCGCCCTCTGGTCGGCGGCCCACATGGCCACGTTTGAGCGGGAGCGCTCGATGAGCGCCTCGTGGTTCTCGGGCTCGAGCACCTCGGTGGTGATCGTCCGGACGGCGAGCTCGTCGAACTCCGCCGACTCGACGTACTCGACGACGACCTCGTCCAGGCGCGGCAGCGCCTCGGCGCAGAACGCCTCGAACTCCTCCTGCTGGAAGTAGCGGTCGGCCAGCTCTCGGTAGCGCTCGAGCTTGTCGTCGTACGAGAGCTCGCTGTCGTCCCCGATCTCGAAGTAGTCCGCGGTCGACTGGTTGATGCGCATCGGCCGCTCGCTGACCGCGCAAAAGGCGCACCAGGCGACGAGGGCCTTGATCGCCCACGGGAAGTGGTAGTGGAGGCTCACGAGCGCGATGTCAGGCGACGCGTTGGCATAGTCGATTGGGGCCGCCACGTCCCCTTTGACGATCACCTCGCACGAGTTGAACTCCCAGCGGAAGAATGCGTTGACGAGCCGGCTGATCGTCTCCACCTCGCGGTGGAGCTCGGGCGAGAGAAAGTCCGTCTCCGTGCTGTAGCGGTAGTGCCCGTGGGCGGCGGGGTCGTACTGGGCGACAAGGGTCTGCGGCCCGATCGAGAGGCTGCGCGTGAACACGTCGAAGTCCTCGACGGAGGCCTGCACGTGCATGAGCCGCTCACCCGAGTGCTCGTAGGCGAAGCGGAGCTCCTCCGGGGCTGGTGATGCGCGTGACGCCGACCCACATCCCACCGTCGAACGGCTTCATGAAGAGCGGATAGCCGACCGCGTCGCCGACCTCCTCCAGATCGAACTCGGGGTTGTAGCGCTCGGCCATGTGGACGAAGCGAGGGTTGTCGATCGGCAGGCGATGCGGGATCAGCCAGGTGTCCGGGACCTTGATCCCGAGCCGCAGCATCGCGCAGTAGGCCGCGTGCTTCTCCATCGCCTGGAACGTAAAGGGGTTGTTCAGGAGGTAGACGTCGTCCATGAGAGCGACCTTCTTCAGCCACTCGCGAGGGAGGTCGTACCACCACGAGAGCCGGTCGATGACGAGCTGGAACTTCGGCGTGTAGCGGAGGTCGAACGGCTCGTTCATGATCCGCTCGGTCGTCAGCTCATGGGTCTCACCGCGGTAGCGGACCGGCCCCAAGCGCCCGAGCACGGCTTCGAAAGCGCTCGGCCAATCCTCCTCGGTCGCGAGGAGCAGGCCAATCAGGTGCCGTTTCCCCATGCGTCAACGTGCGAGTCTAAGTGGGGCTGCCGCGAAAAAGGCCCTAGAACTTCTGGCAGAGACGGACGGGCTTGCTCGGAGCGTTGTTCGTAGTCGAGCCACCGCCGACGGGCCCTGCGAACACACCGGCCACGAGGAGCGCACCACTCAGCGCTATGGCGACCTTCCGCATGTCGTGCCGATGCTACTCCTCAGGGAGAATGGCGGCAGGCTCAGCTTTCGACAAGGAGGTTCAAAATGAAGCGCCTCGCTCTGATCGTGCTCGTCGTCACCGGCCTGCTCGTCTCGGCCGCGCCCGCTCCCGCCGCGACACCCACCAACAAGCAACTGGCCAGGCAGATCAAGACTCTGCAAAAGCAGGTGAAGGCGCTCCAGGCTCAAGTCCGCACGGCGCAGAACGTCGCCACTGGCGCCGCCATCTACTCCGCCTGCGGGCTCGCAGTGACGGTCGACGCTTTCCAGGGGACGTGGGCGACGATCGACGACGTCTCCAACCGTGCCTCGGCGCCCCGGACGATCTACGGGCCTCAGACGGCGGTCAACGACTTCACGACCTGCAGCGGGTTTCGGGTCACCAGGGCACCCACCCAGGTCCCGCCGAACGTCACCGTGTTCAGCGCCCTGCTGGCGATCTTCAGGTAGGGAGGATCTCGCGAGGAAGGCGCGCGAGCGTTCTGAGATCTACTAGGTCCCGACGACCTGGACGATCCAGCGGCGCTCGCGCTCGCGATCGAGCTCGAGGAAGAGCACGCGCTGCCACGTGCCGAGGCAGAGCTCGCCGTTGCGCACCGGAATCGACTCGCCGGCGGAGCCGAGGAGCATCGACATGCAGTGTGCGTGGCCGTTCCCGGCCTGCATGTCCTCCTCGCAGAGATTCTCGGTCCGGCGGTCCCAGTCGTCGTGTGCGTAGTACTCGTCGCTCGGGACGAGCTTGCGGAGGAGCCCGGCAAAGTCGTCGAGGAACCCGGCCTCGAACTCGTTGACCCGCACGCAGCACGTGGTGTGCGGCGAATACACGCAGACGATCCCGTCGCGGATGCCGCTCTCGCGCACCGCGTCGGAAACTTCATCGGTGATGTCCCGCACGGAGAGACCTCCGGCCGTCCTCAGACGCCGTTCGTGCTGGAAGACCTTCACGCGTCAAGAATCCTAGCGAGGGAAGCCGAAGGCGTCACGGAGGGGAGCTACGCTCCTCCCGACGGGCCCGTAGCTCAGTTGGTCAGAGCAGCCGACTCATAATCGGTTGGTCCCTGGTTCGAGTCCAGGCGGGCCCATCGCCTCTTTGTCAGAACCCCGAACCGGAACGGCGTGCGGTGCGAATCAGAGGGGAAGCAAATACCTCGACAAAGGAGTCTCGATGCGCTTCATCCCGACGAAGTTCCATGCGCCGCTCGACTACATCGTCGGCGCAGCGCTGATCGCCGCGCCCTGGATCTTCCAGTTCTCGGAGCACACCGCAGCGTCGGTCGTGCCGATCGTGCTCGGCATCGGGCTGATCGCCTACAGCCTGTTCACGAACTACGAGCTCGGCGTCTGGAAAGTGGCGCCGATGGCCGTGCACAACCTGATCGACATCGCCGCGGGCACCGTCCTTGCCGCTTCGCCGTGGATCTTCGGCTTTGCCGACGAATCGGCCAACGTGTGGGTGCCTCATCTCATCGTCGGCTTCGCCGCGATCTTCCTCGGCCTCACCACGGTGCAGAAGGGTGGCTACTCGTACAGCAAGAGCGGCGCGACCCGGACCCCGGCCGCCGGCTAACTCGTTCGGAACGCGCGCGGCGGCACAGAAGTCCGCCGCGCGCTCCGCTACAGCGCGGAGTCGAGGATCTCGGCGTGCTCGCTCTCGGGCGGGGTGCCGTAGGCATAGACGACGAGATCCTCGTCACCGTGGTTCACGTTCTGGAGCGTCGTGCCCGGCTCGACGTGGATGAGCCCGCCCGTGGGAACGTCGTGACGTTCCGGAGGGTCGCCGAGGTACATCGACAGCGTTCCCTGCAGGACGACGAACGTCTCTTCCTGGATCGGGTGCCTGTGGCGGCGCCCCTTGGCGCCGGGCTCGTAGCGCCAGAGGTTCGCCCGGGTGTGGGCGAACCCCGCCAGGTCGCTCAGCTCGGCGACGTGGCGTGGCGCCTCGTCTGGCTCGTGGGGGCGGGTCTTCCACGCGAGCTCGTCCGGACGGATCACGCGAAACGCCATACCGCAGCCTAACTTCGGAAACCACCCTTCCGGATTAGGCAAAGGTCGGTCGGGGCACCCATAATGTGATTACCCTGGCGTCTGGGGTCTCAGCTTGCGGCAAGCATGGGGCCGGGGAGGCTTTGCCGCAGGAGCCGACCCGGCCCCTCCTACTAGACGGGGACGGCAGCCCCGCTCTTCCAGGCGCGCCCTGCGGCGATGCGCTCGGCGGGCGTGGGATGGCTATGGAACGCGAGGTGGAACGCGCGCGGCGGGTCGAGATCGGCGAGATTCTCGCGCGCGAGCTCGGCGTGAAGCCGCTCGTAGGCCTCGGGGTCGTCGGTCAGATCGAGCGAGAAGCGGTCCGCCGCTCGCTCGAAGCGGCGGGACAGGGCGGCAAGGAACGGCATCGTCGCGATCTCGAGCGCGGTGAAGAGGAAGATGGCGAACGGGACGATGCCGGGGTCTCCGGGATCGTCGGTGAGAGCCGACAGCAGCAGAACGGCACCGGCCGCGCCTGCCATCGCGAGGAGAGTGCCGAAGGCGACATGGTGGAACCGGCGATGTCCAAGCTCGTGCGCGATCACGGCTTTCAGCTCGGGCTCGCCGCCTCGCTCGAGCAGCGTGTCCCAGAGCACGACCCTCCGAGTGCGTCCCAGGCCCGACACGTAGGCGTTGCTCTTCGTCGTCCGGCGGCTCGCGTCGGCGACGAGCACGTCGCGGATGGGAACGCCGGCTCGATCCGCCAGCGCGCGCAGCTCGTCTGCGAGCCGCTTGTCGTCCAGCGGACGGAAGCGGTTGAAGACCGGCTCCAGCACCACCGGAGCCACGAACGTGAGCAGGGCGACGAGCACGGCCGCCCCAACGGCTGCGAGCAAGGGCCACCAGCGCGGGAACGCGCGGGCCGCACCGACGAGGCCGATGAACGCGACGCCGGTGAAGACGGTCCCGATCGCGAGAGCCCTTGAGGCGATCTGCGATCCAGCCGCGGACCGTCTGCGTCGAGAATCCCCAGGCGCGTTCGTGCCTGAAGCGCCAGACCGCGAGCGGCAGGCGGGCGAGCGCCGTCGCCCCGACGACGAGCGCCGTGAGCACGAGCACCTCGAGCCACCAGGCCGGCGAGAGCTCGTCGTCCACCTGCGCGAAGACGAGTGCCAGCGGGACGAGCAGCCCGAGCGCCATCTCGGCCAGCCGAATCGCGGTAGAGCGGCCGGTGATAGCGCCTTGCGCGCTCCACTTCTTCCACCGTGAAGATCGCGTTAAGCACCGTTAAGCGTCCGAGTTTTTCAACAAAGACGACTGATCTCCCGTCTAATGTCAGTGAATGGCCAGCGGCGACCACGCCGAGCCCAGCATCTTCAGCGACAACACGTCGCTCGAGCTCGGCGAGCAGTGGAGACGGCTAACACGCAGCGCGACCGTGATCGCGGTCATGACGAGCCCCGTGGTCTTCCTCTGGACCTACGGGAAGCTCGACTGGCCGTGGGGCTGGGCGCTCGTCGCGACGTTCCTGGCCGTGATCCTGTTCCGCGGCCTGGTCGACATCATCGTCCGGCGCTTCATCCCGTGGCCGAGCCTGTTCGGCACCGACGACAAGACGCTCAAGGAGGACGACGTCGTCAACCGGCGGCGGGCGTGGTACTGGCGCAGGCGGATCCGGCAGATCTTCTTCGTCCTCGGCGTCTTCACGCTGATCTGGCTCGTCCGCGTGCTCGTCCCCGGTGGCTCCGTCGGCTGGGTCGAGAACATCACCGGGATCTTCGCGCAGGCCAAGTTCTATCTGAGCCAGCCGCAGATCTTGATGTACGCGTTCATCTTCCCGGTCTTCTTCCTCTTCAACTTCCTGATCCTGCTCGGCCCGTTGATGCTGGTCGGCATCACGCAGATGAGAGGGTTCGAGCCGGGAGACGCGGACTGGGGGGTTCGGCTGGGCGACGTTCGCGGCCAGAACGAGGCGAAGGAAGAGGTCAGCCGCATCGTCTCGCTGTGGCAGTCGGGGGAGGCCTTCGAGGCCGCCGGCGGTAAGCGCGAGCGCGGGATGCTCTTCCTCGGTCCTCCGGGCACGGGCAAGACGATGCTCGCCAAGGCGATCGCCACAGGCTTCAACTGCCCCTTCGTCTCCATGCCGGGCTCGGGCTTCGCCCAGACGTTCATGGGCATGGACGCTGTCATCGTCCGGTACCTGGCGTGGAAGGCGAAGAAGCTCGCCTCCAAGTGGGGCGGCCAGTGCATCGTCTTCATCGACGAGATCGACGCCGTGGGCATGCGGCGCTCGGCCCTCGGCGGCGGAGGCGCGGTCGGCGGCATGAGCGGTACGTCGACTGGCCGCTTCGAGGACCACGCCTTCTACGGGCGGCACGGCGCGCTCAACCCGAGCCAGGACCTGATCCTCGAGACGCGCGCGTGGCGCGACCGGATGTTCGAGGCGCGCGCGCCCGGAGCCTCGGCCCCGCGGGCTCGGCTTCATGGGCGCGATCGTCAAGCAGTTCATGCCCGGGATGATGGGCGGCGGCATGGGGCAGCTGGCGCTCAACCAGCTGCTGGTCGTGATGGACGGGATCGACAACCCGCCGTTCTTCAAGCGGCTCTTCACCAACCGGTTCAACACGTTCCTCGACGCCTGCTACGTGGTGCCGCGCCGGCTCGGCAAGGTCTCGCTGCGCATCAAGCCGCCCAAGCCGAGGAACCTGCAGATCTATTTCATCGGGGCGACGAACGTGCCCATCAACGTCCTCGATCCCGCCCTCATCAGGCCGGGTCGCATGGGCCGGCACGTGTGGCTGCGAACGCCGACGAAGCGCGACCGGCTCGACATCTTCGACCTCTACATCAACAAGGTCGACCACGTCGTGGAGCTCGACTCGGAGAAGCGGCGCGACGAGATCGCGCGCATCACCAACGGCTACTCCCCGGCCATGATCGAGCAGGTCTGCTCGATGGCGCTCACGTACGCGCACTCCGACGGGCGCGAGCGCTTCTCGTGGGAGGACATCGTCGAGGCGATGACCACGATCGAGTCGGGCATGGCGATCAAGATCGAGTACGTCCCCGAGGAGACGCGGGCGGTTGCGATCCACGAGGCGGGCCACGCAGTGGCCGGTCACGTCTACATGAAGGGCGCCGAGTCGACGCGTCTGTCGATCCGCCGCCGCGGAGACGCGCTCGGCCACCACCAGGCGCTCGAGAAGGAAGAGCGGTTCAGCTCCTGGCGGAGCGAGGAGGTGGCCCGCCTGATCTGGACGCTCGGCGCGATGGCCGCCGAGCGCGTGTTCTACGGGGAGAACTCGACGGGTGTCGGCGGCGACGTGCAGAGCGCGACCGCCCGCGCGGCGTGGATGGTCGGCGCCTGCGCCATGGCGCCCGAGCGCATCGAGATCAACGGGCGCTTCAAGAAGGAAGAGGACGCCGATCGGGAGCGCAAGAAGATCGCCAGGCGCTTCGAGACGATCGGGACGCAGATCATGAACCGCGCCGGTGGCGGCGGCCCCATGGAGCACGACCCGCTCGCCGGCGTGATGATGGATCGCGACAAGCGCTCGATGGCCTGTCAGCTGATCGGCCAGGCCTACGTGGCCGCGCACCTGTTGGTCGAGCACAACCGTGACGCCGTCGAGAAGATCGCCGACGTTCTCGTCGAGCGAAAAGAGCTGCACGGAGACGAGATCGTGGGGCTCCTCGACGACTCCAAGCTCACGCTTCCGGAAGTCGATCTCACGGATGAGGCGATATGGCCGAAACTATGAACAGCGTGTCCGAAGCCGAAGAACGCCGCGAGCTCGAGACCATCGTGCCGCCGCTCACGCGGCCGCGAACGCACAACGTGGTCTACGGCGGTCGCTTCACGCTGGCCTATCTGCTGCTGGTGCTCGTCTTCGGCGGGGTCGCCTCGCTCTTCACGTACCTCGTCGTCCGCGACGACTCGCCGCAGGCCTGGTCGATCGTTCAAGCCGGAGGGCGAAGGGCTAGCTCGCGGCGCCCAGATTGCGAACCACGTAGCTCCGAACTATCGCGCCGACGGAGAGCAGATCGCGCTCGTCGAGGCCCAGCCTCCGATCGTCCAGAACAGGGTCGTCGACGCAATCGCGATCGCGCGAGACCGCATCCGTCCGGTGGGCGGGGGCTACCGGTCGTTCGAGCCCGCGACGAGGACGCTCTTCTACGTCTTCTGCTCTCCCGTGCAGCAGGACTGCGCGCTTCCAAACGCGACCCCGGAGCACATAACGCTTCTCCAGCGAGAATCGCTGGAGCTCGCTCTCTACACCTTCAAGTACATGAATGACATCGACGCGGTAGTCGCCCTACTTCCGGCGACCGGTGGACAGAACCCCGCCGTCTACCTCCGCCGCCGCGCATTGACGAAGCAGCTGGAGCAGCCGTTGCAAATGACCTTGCCCGGCCGCGCTCCCTTTACCGTCACCAGCTTGACCGACAAGAGCGCGGTCGAGCAGCACACGCTGCACAGAACGTTTCCCGCGTACTTCCAGCCGGCAGCCAACGGGGGCGTAATGCTCCGGCTCGGTGGGCCGCCTCCCGAGGAGCAGCCTCAGGAGGGCGCGGGACAAGCCCCCTAACTGGGTGTGACGGAACCCCTCCAATCGGGGGACGCGCTCGAGGCCGGTCGCGCGCGATGATGCGATCCGACAGCGGCAGTAAGAAGAAAGGCGGCCCTAATGACTGCGGATCTGCTCAGGCAGGCATTCCGGAACTTCGGTTGCGGACTGCGTCGACGGCATCGTTTAACTGAGTCTTTGCTTTGCGAGGAGAGGCGGCGTGCTACACCGTAAGCGGTGCGCCGTCTCTCCTTTGTTCTGCTCGCCGCCGCCGTAGCGTTCGCCCTTGCACAGTCCGGGCGCAGCGCCGAGCCGCAGCCCTCTGTGGGTCTGCTCGCTATCGGCGACTTCGGCGTCGGCGGTAGCCGCCAGCGCAACCTGGGGGCTGCGATGCGCCGCTTCGAGGCGCAAAACGACACGGACGCGCTCGTCACCCTCGGCGACAACGACTACACGGAGAGCCCCGCGACGCTTTCGGGCGGCCTGGGGCTCGAGCTTCGGCTGGCTGAGGCCTGCGGGCGTCGCCGTCGCCGGATCGCTGGGGAACCACGACGTCCGCGTGCAGCGGGGCCGGTATCAGTTCGCCACGCTGTCGATGCCCGGGCCGTACTACCGCCGGCAGTTCGGCGACGTGGAGCTCTTCGTGCTCGACTCCAACAACGTCAACGCCGTGCAGACGTCGTGGCTCGAACGAGCGCTGGCGTCGTCGAACGCGCTCTGGAAGGTGGCGGTCTTCCACCATCCGGCTTTCACGTGCGGCTCCTACCGCTCGCACAGCGCCGTCGTGCGGCGCTGGGTGCCGCTCTTCGAGCGCTATGGCGTCCGGCTCGCCCTCTCCGGGCACGACCACAACTACCAGCGGTTCGTTCCGAGGCGGGGCGTGACGTACGTCGTTCACGGCGGCGGAGCGGGAGCGTTCTACCCGATCACGGCCTGCCCGCCGGGGTATCCGCGCCGAGTCCGCGCGCGCCGCGAGCACGGGCTGGCTCTACCTCGTCTTCACGGACAAGCAGATGGTCGGCTGGACGGTGAACATGTCCGGCCGGCGGACCGACCGCTTCACGTCCTGCCCGAGTACCGCTAGCGCCAGCCCCGCCGGTCGATCCAGGCGCGCAGCTCACGGCCGGGGCACTCGGTGGACGTGAAGGCCCAGTGCGGGCGCACGTGCAGGGCGCGTGGATAGCGCCGCTGGTAGTCGCGGATCAGCTCGCCGAGTGCGTGCCGGGCCTGGCGGGTGACGTCCGCACGCCGCGGGCGTGTCGTCGCCGAGGAAGCAGACGGCGAAGTAGTGGTCGTTCGCAGCCGTCGTCCCGTTCGCGGCGGTTCGGATCCCGTAGCCGCGTCCGACGAAGATGAAGCCATGCCTACAAACGAGATGCGAGTAGGCAATGTCCAGCCAGCCCTTCTCCTCCATGTGGTACCGCTGGATCCCGAGGACGCGGCCGGCGCACCGCGCATGGTTCGCCTGCTCGTCGGAGTCCATGCCCGAGTAGTGCACGGCGACTCCTCGCGCCGCGGCGGGCAGCAGGGCGTCCCGGCCCCGCGGAGGCGCCGCGCCCCACCCCTTACGTGCCACGATCCTCACAAGGGCAGTATCGCGGCCACTACAATCGTGCCGATGCTCGAAATCGGCTCCATGCGGGTCAAGACCGGTCTCGCCGAGATGCTCAAGGGCGGCGTGATCATGGACGTCACGAACGCCGAGCAGGCGCTCATCGCCGAGGACGCCGGCGCCGTGGCCGTCATGGCCCTGGAGCGCGTGCCCGCGGACATCCGGGCGCAGGGCGGCGTCGCCCGCATGGCCGACCCGGACAAGGTGACCGAGATCCAGGAGGCCGTGACGATCCCGGTCATGGCCAAGGCTCGGATCGGCCACTTCGTCGAGGCCCAGATCCTCGAGGCGCTCGAGGTCGACTACATCGACGAGAGCGAGGTGCTGACGCCGGCCGACGAGGAGCACCACATCGACAAGTGGGGCTTCACCGTGCCGTTCGTGTGCGGCTGCCGCGAACTGGGGGAGGCGCTGCGGCGCATCTCCGAGGGCGCGGCGATGATCCGCACGAAGGGCGAGGCGGGCACCGGCGACATCGTCAACGCCGTCCGGCACATGCGCGCGGTCATGGGCGGGATCCGCCGCCTGGGGGCGCTGCGCGAGGACGAGCTGTACGTCGAGGCGAAGAATCTGCGCGCGCCGTACGAGCTGGTGAAGTGGGTCGCCGAGAACGAGAAGCTGCCGGTCGTCATGTTCACTGCGGGCGGGATCGCGACTCCGGCCGACGCGGCGATCTGCATGCAGCTGGGCGCCGACGGCGTCTTCGTCGGCTCGGGGATCTACAAGTCGGACAACCCGTCGGTCGCGGGCGAAGGCGATCGTCGAGGCGACGACGCATTTCCGTGACGCCGAGGTGCTTGCGCGGGTCTCGCGCGGCCTCGGCGAGGCGATGAGCGGCCTCGCCGCGCCGCAGGCATCCCCGAAGCAGAGCTGCTCGAAGCCCGAGGCTGGTAGCCCCGTGCGGGTCGGGGTGTTGGCCGTTCAGGGCAACTTCCGCGAGCACGCGGCGATGCTGCGACGGCTCGGCGCGGAAGTGGTCGAGGTTCGCATGCCCGAGGAGCTCGACAGGGCTCGACGGCCTGGTCGTTCCGGGCGGCGAGTCCACGGCGATCGCGCGGCTGATCGAGGTCTACGGGCTCGAGGAGGCCGATTCTCGCGTTCGAGCGGCCCATCCTCGGCACCTGCGCGGGGCTGATCATGCTCGACCGAGAGCACCTCGGCCTGCTCGACCTTTCGGTGCGGCGCAACGCCTACGGCCGGCAGGTTGCGAGCTTCGAGACCGATCTCGACCTCGCCGGCGAGGACGAGCCTTTGCGCGGCGTCTTCATCCGCGCGCCGCGGGTCGAAGCGGTCGGCCCTGACGTCGAGGTCCTGGCCGAGCACGACGGTGAGCCCGTCCTGGTGCGACAGGGCCGCTTCCTGGCCGCTACCTTCCATCCGGAGCTGACCGACGACACTCGCGTCCACGAGCTCTTTCTCGAGGCCGTGCGGGAGGAGGCCAATGTCCGGGCATAGCAAGTGGTCATCGATCAAGCACAAGAAGGGCGTCGCCGACGCGAGGCGCGGCCAGCTCTTCTCGAAGCTCTCGCGGGCGATCATCGTCGCCGCGCGCGAGGGTGGTCCTGACCCGGGCGCGAACCTGGCTCTCCAGAACGCCATCGACAAGGCGCGCTCGTACTCGGTGCCGAAGGACAACATCGAGCGCGCGATCGCGCGGGGCTCGGGCGCTGACGCGGACGAGCAGGCGTTCGAGATCCATCGTCTACGAGGGCTACGGGCCCGGCGGCGTCGCCGTGCTCGTCGAGGCGCTGACCGACAACCGAAACCGCACCGCCGCCGACGTTCGGCAGGCGTTCACGAAGAACGACGGCAATCTCGGCGAGTCTGGCTCGGTCGCGTGGCTCTTCGAGCGGAAGGGCGTCCTGCTCGTCGGCGGATCGGCCGACGAGGACGAGCTCATGCTCGCGGCCGCCGACGCCGGTGCCGAGGACGTGGAGCGCGAGGAGTCGAGCTTCCGAGGTGACCTCGGCGCCCGAAGACCTCCACGCGGTTCGCGCCGCGCTCGAGCAGGCCGGGATCGCGATCGAGTCGAGCGAGGCGACGATGCTCCCGAAGACGAACGTCTCCGTGGAGGACGAGGCGGTCGCCAAGAAAGTGGTGCGCCTGATGGACGTCCTCGAGGAGAACGAGGACGTGCAGTCGGTCTACGCGAACTTCGATATCCCGGAGCGCGTGCTCGAAGCAGTCGCGGGTTAGCGCCGCCCGCGGCCGGCCAGCAGGGCCCGGCTCTCGGCTTTGAAGCCGGCCATGTTGACCGTCACGCGGTACGCGCCTCGACGCCCGGGTTTCACCGTGTAGAAGCCACGGTCGCTCGTCTTGGCGCGGGCGACGCGAACCCAGCTGCCGCCCTGCTTCCGCTCGAGCGCGATCGGCGCTCCGACGACCGGAGCCAGGAAACGGTCGACGACCTTGCCGCGCACGGATCGGCCACGGTCGACAGTGCGGGCGGCCACGATCTTCGGCGCGAGGTTTCCGCGGAGCCGGATGCGCGAGAGCGCGAGCAGCGCCTGGCCGCGGTGCCAGGTCGACGCGACGATCGACTGCTTGACCCAGTAGTCGTCGCTCGCCGGCTCGATCAGATCGAGATGGACGACGGCGTGCAGGTTCTGCGCGAGCGGGAACGCGAGCACGGCCTCGAAGCGGGCGTCGTTCCCCCCGGGATTCAGCAGGGTGTACTCGGCGAGGATCGTGCCGATCACGCGGTTCCCGACGACGCGTGTGATGGAGATCCCACCTCGCTGGTCGCGCCGCCAGCTCGGCTGGCGCACGTGCCGGGCCACGATCACCTCCGGCTGGGTCGTGGCGAAGTCGTCGAACGAGACGCGCCAGTCGATCTTCGTCGGCCCGCCGACGGCCGGGTCGCTCTTGGCCTGGTAGAGCGGCCCGGTCCACGAGCCCTCCGAGCCTGTGAACGACCCCCGGTTGTATTCGTCCGGCGACGCGAGCTCGATGACCAGGCCCGGCGGGAGATCTCGGCCCGTGCGAATGGAATCCGTGATCGGGATTCGTTCGACGACTCCCGCCCCGGCGAGCTGAACAGCTCCCACCACGGCGGCGAGCCCGCTGAAAATGCCCACGAGGAGCGCGCGCCGCATCGGGCTACAAGGTAGCGCAGGGGCCGCGCCGACAACGGAACGACGCGGCCCCCTTTTTCCGAGGGAGAAGCTAGAGCCGGATTGCGCGCGTGAACGTGTGCCGCTTGCCCGCGTCCATGACGGTGACCTGCACGCGGTAATGGCCCCGCTTGGCCCGCGCCGGCAGCCGCAGCCGCTTCACATTCGAGCCCGTCTTGAGTGCGGTCTTCATCGCGACCACGGGGCGAGCTTTGCGGAGGAGCCGGATCTGCGCCGTGACCTTCTTGTTGAGGGCTATCTTGACCACGACCTGTCGGCCGGCCTTGGACACGCGGAGTGACGAGACCTTGAGCTTCACCTGTGTAGGCGGACCGGCCGTGACCGTGAAGAAGCCCTTCATCAGCGGCGCGTGGGGGTCGCAGACGAACCGGTATGTGCCCGGCTTCAGGTCGACGGCCCACTTCGTGGTGCCGACCCAGGCGACCGTGGTCGTCTTCGTCAGCCCGGGCCCGGTCAGGTGGAAGTTGTGGTCCTTCGTCTGGTCGCGGACTTCGATCGTGTACTTGCCGGCCTGGAGTTGCTCGGCCTTCGATCCGTTCGCGAGCTTCAGGTCGATCGTGTAGTTCGAGCGGACGGTGGCGATCAGGACCCCGGGCGGAGCGGGTACGGGCGGGGGAGGCGGCACTGGAGGAGGAGGCGGCGGAGGAGCAGGGCCGCTGGAGACGGTGAATGATCCGGTCATCCCGTCGCGGTGCGGGTCGCACACGTAGGTGTAGGTGCCCGGCGAGAGCGTGACCGTCCAGCTCACGATGCCCGTTCCGGCGACAGACGTCGCGCGGTCGACGCCCGGGCCTGTCAGGTGGAAGTTGTGCTCGGCCGCCTGGTCGTCGACCTGGATCGTGTACGTGCCCGGGACGACCTGGGTCACTGCCTGGCCGTCGGGGTGCTTCATGTCGATCGTGTAGTTCGACCGGACGGTGGCGATCAGCGTCCCACCGGCGGAGGGAGGAGGAGGCTGGGGCGGCGGCGGTGGGGGTGGAGGCGGAGGCGGAGGAGGCGGCGGCGGTCCGCCGGAGGTGACTGTGAACGATCCGAACATGCCGCCCGAGTGCGGATCGCAGACGTAGTTGTAGGTCCCTGGCACGAACGACACCGTCCAGGTCTGCGTGCCGACGAATGCGACCGCGGTCGCGTTGTTCACTCCCCCGGGGCCGGTCAGGTGGAAGTTGTGCTGGTCCGTCTGGTCGTTGACCTGGATCGTGTACTGGCCGGCCTGCAGCGACGTGACCGCACTCCCGTCGGGGTGGCGCAGGCTGATCTGGTACGCGGAGGTGACGGTCGCATTGAGCGTGCCGCCGGGTGGAGGCGGAGGAGGCGGCGGGGGCGGGGGAGGCGGCGGAGGCCCAGAGCCGGCGCGGAACTCGCCGTACATGAAGTCGTCGTGCGGATCGCACTCGAACTCGTACTCGCCGCCGGCCTCGAAGGTGACCGTCCACGTGACGCTGCCGACGAACTCTTCCTCGGTCTCCTCGTCAACTCCGTCGCCCTTGAGCTCAAAGTTGTGAATGGACGAGTAGTCGTGGATGGTGACTTCGTACGTGCCGGCCGGGATCTGGCGACCTCGCAGATCGCCCTCGGAGTCCCTGATCGAGATGTCGTAGCCGGGGCCGACGAAGCCGGCGAGCGTGGGCAGAGAAGGCTGGGAGGCGCTTCCTTCCGCGCGCACGGCAGCCGGGAGGACGGCGACCAGCGCGACGAGCAAGAGCAAGGCGAAAGCTCGGGCGACGAGAGTCATGTGGGCGAGGCTCCTAGTTCGGGTTCACGAGACCGGGGCAAGGTAGCCCCGGCCTGGTTAGGCCTCGGTAAAGCCTTGGACAGGCTTGGTTAGCGGCGGCCGCGGCTGACGACGAGCGTCACGCGCGTGCCTCTGCGTACGCGGATTCCGGCCCTCGGGCTCTGGCGGAGGACCCGCCCGCGGCGCCTTGCCGAGCGCGCAGTCCGCACTCGTCCGACCCGGCAGCCGGCCCGGCGGATCAGCCTGCGCGCGGTGGCCAGCGGCCGCCCGACGACGCGCGGCACGCGGCACCGAGCCTGAGGCTTCGGCGGGGGCGGCGGTGTGGCCGAGACGGTGAACGTCCCCCGCATCGTCGTTGCGTGCGGATCGCAGACGAAGAGGTACGTGCCGGCGGTGAGCGTCACCGTCCAGGTCTGCGTGCCGGCGAACGCGACTGTCGTCGTCTGGTTGACGCCCGGGCCGGTGAGATGGAAGTTGTGGAGGCGCGACCGGTCGCGCACCTCGATCACGTACCTGCCCGGGACCAGGTGGGTCACGCGGACGCCGTTCCGCGTGAGCGTGATGTCTGTCCCGTTGTTCGTGCCGACCGTTGCCACCAGGGCCTGCGGTGGAGGCGGCGGAGGCGGGGGCGGCGGCGGGGGAGGCGGTGGCGGCGGGGCTGGGCCTGCTCCAACGGTGAACGCCCGTTCATGAAGCTGGTGTGCGGGTCGCACATGAAGGCGTAGTCCCCTGGGCTGAACGTCACCGTCCAGTCGACCGTCCCGAAGAATTCGACGGTCGTCGTCTGGTCGACGCCGGGCCCGGTCAGGTGGAAGTTGTGGAACGCGGACTGGTCGTCAACGTGAACCGTGTACGTGCCGGGCTGCAGGTGGCTGACCGGGGTTCCGTCCGGATGCTTGAGGTCGATCGTGTAGTTCTCGCGGACGGTCGCGACCAGAGCGCCCGGCGGTGGAGGTGGAGGAGGCGGCGGGGGCGGAGGCGGCGGAGGCGGAGGTGGGGGTGGAGGCGGAGGTGGCGGAGGAGGCGGAGGACCGACCGGCGTAACCGTGAACTCGCCGTACATGCCGCTCCTCATGCGGATCACAGAGATAGCGATACAAACCCGGGGATAGATTGACCTGCCAGACCACGGTTTCGACAGCCTCGTACGCTGGTAAAGAGATCGACGCCACCGGGGAGTCTAAGCGGTAATTGTGAAAGATCGACAGGTCTCGAACCTCGATGGTGTACGTGCCGGCCGGAAGTGTCGTGACCTCGGTGCCATTCGGAAACCGCAGATCGATCGTGAAGTCGTCCAGGGCACGCCCGATCAGGTCGGGCGTGCCACGTGTCCTTAAGACTGGCCGTCCCTTGCTGAGCACCAGATTCACCTTCGTACCGCGGCGCAGCGTGAGGCCCGCGCGCCGGCTCTGGCTCACGACCCGGCCCTTCGGTCGCACCGAGCGCACGTAGCGCAAACGTCCGACGGCGCAGTTCGAGCGTCGAATCGTCCGCCGGGCCACGGCAAGCGTCCTGCCGACGACCTTCGGCACCCGGCACCGCACGGGCGCCGCCACGGTTCCGACCGTGAAGGAGCCCTTGAGCGTCAAGGCATGCGGGTCGCAGACGAACCTGTACGTCCCCCTCGTGAGGTTCAGCGTCCAGATCGGGTGAACGATCTCTTCGACCCCGGTCCAGAGGTTCACACCCGGGCCGGTGAGGTGGAAGTTGTGAACGGTCGAGAAGTCGTGCACCTGGATGTCGTATGACCCGGGCTGGAGGTTGAACACGGGCCGCCCATCCGAGTGGAAGAGCTCGATTCGCTGCCCGGGGCCGACGGTCGCGATCAGATCGGGCTGGGCCTGCGACGGCGGAGCAGGAGGAGGCGGCGGCGGGCCTGGGGGCGGAGGGCCTGGCGGAGGTGGCGGCGGCGGGCCTCCGCTCGGATCGTGGACCGTGATCGTGCCGTACATGAGGTCCGGGTGCTCGTCGCACTGGAACCGGTAGACGCCCTCGGCCGGGAGCGTGAACGGCCGCACCTCGTCCACTTGTTCTGCCACACCAGTCGAGTAATCGGTCCCGCCGGGGCCGGTCAAGTGGAAGTTGTGCTGGGGGCTCTCGTCGATGAAACGGACGCGGTACTGCCCGATGTTGAGATGCCCGATGTCGTGGTTGCCACCGGGGTACGTGAACGCGACCACCCAGACGCCGTCACGAAGCGAGACGTGGGCCTCGAAGTCCCAATCGATGCCGTTCGTGCGCGCGTCGCCTCCTGCGGGCAGCAGCCCGATGACCGTGACGAGCGCGGCCGCAACCAACAGGGTCTTTACATGACGCTTCAGGCCCTACCTCCTCCCCCTGGAGCGTACTTCACCATCGGTTTTACGCCCAAAGGAGGTTTTCGGTTTGCTTAAGGGGAGGAACGTCCGACCCCGCGCCTAAGGTCGAGACGTGAAAGTCCTGGGTATCGATCCGGGGACGGCTGCGTGCGGGTACGGAATCGTCCAAGAAAACGGAAATCGCCTCCGGGCGCTCGACTTCGGGTGGTGGAAGACGCCCGCGTCGGCGCGGCCCGAGCTCAGGCTGAAGACGATCTACGAGGGCGTGGTAGCGCTCATCGAACGGGAGGCGCCCGATGCCGTCGCGCTCGAGGAGTCCTTCGTCGGCGCCGACGCCCGCACCGCGCTCTCTGTCGGGCAGGCGCGGGGAGCCGTCCTCGTCGCGGCCGCGCTCGCCGGCGTCGAGTGCGCTGAGTACGCCCCTTCGCGCGTGAAACAGACCGTCTGTGGCTACGGCCGCGCCGAGAAGGTGCAGGTGCAGAAGATGGTGCAGGCGATCCTCAGGCTCGACGCGCCGCCCACGCCGGACCATGCGGCCGACGCGCTGGCCGTGGCGATCTGCCACGCGATGGCGCCGCCGCTGCTGAAGGTCGCGTCGGCGTGATCGCGAGCCTGCGCGGCCGTCCTGTGGCGCGGACGCTGGACGGGGCCGTTCTCGACGTCGGTGGAGTCGGCTACGCACTGCGCCTGACGCTTCGTGCGCTGCGCAAGATCGAGGGTGACGAGGAGGTCACCCTGGACACGTACCTGCACGTCCGCGAGGACACGCTGCAGCTGTACGGGTTCGCCGAGCCGGCCGAGCGTGAGATCTTCGAGCACCTGCTGTCGGTCTCCGGCGTGGGGCCGAAGGTGGCGCTCGCGATCATCTCCGGCTCGACGCCAAGGGATCTGCGGCGCGCGATCGCTCTCGAGGACATCACCAGGTTCGTCGCGATTCCCGGCGTCGGCAAGAAGACGGCAGAGCGCGTCGTCCTCGAGCTGAAGGAGAAGCTCGGAGTGCTGGAGGAGGTCGGCCAGGGCGCCGTGCCCGAGCTGATGGCCCGCGACGCGCTCGTCGAGCTGGGCTACTCGCTGACCGAGGCCGAGCGCGCGCTGGCCACGACCGATCCGGAGCTCTCGCCCGAGGAGCGTGTCCGGCAGGCGCTGAAGGCGGCATGACCGAGCAGTTCCTCGCGCCCGCTGTGCTCCCCGACGAGGAAGAGCTCGAGCTCTCGCTGCGGCCGCGGAGCCTCGACGAGTTCGTCGGCCAGGAGCGCGTCAAGGAGCAGCTTGGGATCTCCCTCGAAGCCACCCGCGCCCGCGGTGAGGCGCTCGACCACGTCCTGCTCGTCGGCCCTCCGGGTCTCGGGAAGACGAGCCTCGCGTACATCGTGCGCGAGGAGCTCGGCGTGGGCATCCGCTGCGTGGCCGGCCCGGCGCTGGAGCGCAAAGGCGACATGGCCGCGATCCTCACCGCGATGGAGCCGCGAGACGTGCTCTTCATCGACGAGATCCACCGGTTGAGCCGCGCCGTCGAGGAGATCCTCTACCCGGCTCTGGAGGACTTCCGCCTCGACATCATCGTCGGGCAGGGGCCGGCCGCGCGAACGCTGACCCTCGACGTGCCGCCGTTCACGCTCATCGGAGCCACCACGCGCACGGGGCTCCTGACGACTCCATTGCGCGACCGCTTCGGCATGACCTTCCGGCTCGACTACTACGCGCCCGAGGAGCTCGGGATCATCGTCCGTCGCTCGGCGCCGCATTCTCGGCGTGGAGATCTCCGACGACGCCGCGGATCGCATCTCGGAGCGCTCACGAGGCACGCCGCGTGTCGCCAACCGCATCCTGCGGCGCGTGCGCGACGTGGCGCAGGTGCGTCATCAGGGTGTGGTGACGACGGAGGTGGCTGCGGAGGCTCTGGAGCTGCTCGAGGTCGACGGAATGGGCCTGGAGAAGACGGATCGCGACCTGCTGCGCGCGATCGTCGAGCGCTTCGACGGAGGGCCGGTGGGGCTGTCGACTTTGGCCGTGGCCCTGGGCGAGGAGCCCGACACGATCGAGGACGTCTACGAGCCGTACCTGTTGCAGCTCGGCTTCATCCAGCGCACCCCGCGGGGTCGCATCGTGACGAAGCTGGGCAGCGCCCACGTCGGCGCGACGCAGACGGAACGCGCGCTGTTCTGAGCTGGCACGACAAGCTCGTTCCTGAGGGCTTCGCGGTTCCCGAGACCTTCGAGCACCCGCGCTTCCGGCTGCGCAAGCTGACGATCCACGACGTCGACAAGGATCTGGAGGCGATTCGTGAGCGCGTCCTGCCCGACGGGACCCCGGACCCCTGGCTCGACACGACCCGGGACGAGAACCTGGTCGACCTCGGCTGGCACCAGAAGGAGTTCGAGCTACGGCGCTCGTTCACGTACACGGTCGTCGCGCCCGACGAGAGCAGGGTGCTCGGATGCGTCTACCTGTATCCGCACGAGGAAGCCGACGTCGAAGTGGTCATGTGGGTGCGCGGTGATGCGTGGAGCGAGGGCCTCGATCCGTTGCTCGAGCAGGCCGTGCGCGGATGGATCGACGAGGCCTGGCCCTTCGAGCGAGTCCTGTACCGCGACCGCTAGGAGGGTTTGGCGGAATTGACTCGTCGCCGGGGTGCGATGGTCGTTCCGAGGCAAGGACGCAGGGAGCCTCAATGCTTTTCAGCATTGGGGCGACTGAGGACGCGGCCTCGGGCGAGCAGCGCGGCCCGGCGGCACAGATCCGTTTCGCCAAACCCTCCTAGGAGGAGCTGCCGTTCAGCGCGCTCAACGCGCCGTCCATGGCGGCGACCACGTCTTTCTTGGTCCGCTTGGCGGCATCGTTCCAGCGGTCGAGGGCGGCCGTCCCGACCACCTCTCCGAGCACCTCCGTGGCCTCGCCGAGCGCGTGCGCGTCGACGAGGTGGGCGACGATGTCCGCGTGGTCCTGCGAGTCCTGGTGGTGCCAGCTCGAAAGCAATGCCCCCAGGAGCGACCACGAACGGGCCTCTTCGCTCCACGAGGGAACCTCGAGCCCAGCGCCGTCGCGAGCGTGCGCGCCCTGGCACCAGCCGCTCTTCACGAGGCGACGCGCCTCGCTCACCATCGCCGCAGCCGTCACATCGGCCGCTTCCGTGCATTGCCCCCCTCTCGAACGGGGAAAAAGTAGCAGACGAGGACGCCTTAGTCAGTCGGGTTTCCAGGCCACGGCTTCGACCTCGATCAGCACGTCCGGGTGGAAGAGGCCGGCGACCTGGACGAGCGAGCTCGTCGGCGGTCGGGCGGTGTCGACGAACTCGTCGCGGACTGCGCGGATCGTCGCCAATTCGGACACGTCCACGACGTACAGAGTGAGCTTGACGACGTCCTCCCAGCCGGCGCCGGCCGCTCGCAGAGCCTTCCCGACGTTCTCGAAGGCCAGGCGCGTTTGACGTTCCCATCCCTGGCCGGAGGCGATGCTCCGATCGACGTCCATCGGCACCTGCCCGGAGGTCCAGACCAGCCGTCCGGCCGGAATGCTGACGACGTGGCTGTAACCGGCGGGCGCCGCCAGGTCGTCAGGAGAAGCGAACTCGGGCGTGCGATCGGTCAAGGCCACAGATCCTAGAAGCGAGCCGCTACTCGACCCGGTGCCTGACACCTGTCTGACACTGGGACATGTCTCACAGTGGGCAAAAGGACGTGTCGCAAGTGTCAAATGACCTGCAAAAACCAGGATCTCATCCCACCCGACGTGTCAGACACGTGTCTGACACCGGCTTGAGCTAGCGCCGGAACTGGAGCTCGTGCCAGGACGGCACCGGGGCGAGCTCGAGCAAGGGCCGGTCGCCGCGTGGGTCGCGATAGCCGAACTCGGCCGCACGGTCGTCGAAGTCCACGTCCAGCAGGCCCTCCTTGACGTGCTGGTCGAGCCAGGCCCCGCGAAAAACGAGCTTCCGCAACCAGTAGACGAGCGATTCGCCGTTGACGAGGGCCAGCACCTCCCAGTGCCGGACGAGGTACCGCCCCAGAGTGCTCCGCGGCTCGTCGATCACCCCGTCGGCCGTCAGCTCGACCAGATCCCCGGTCTCGTCCTCGTCCAGGTCGTTGTCCTCCACGAGGCCGAGCTTGACCGCGGCCGCCGTCACGCGCTCCTCGAAGTCGGACGAATTGAAGGCAAACCTGTAACGAAGGAACTCGATTACGTAGTCCTCGCCGGAGCTGTAGTTGGGAGCGACCGTCATTGCTCCAAGGATACGTACGGCTCCGTCCGATCCCCTCCGTACCTTCATCCATCCGATGTACGAAGGCATTTGGACGATAAGTCCGTGCCTGCACCGGGACTCGAGCGAGCTGTCTCGAGCGCTCGGGGTCAGCGAGACCACTGCTCGCGTCCTCGTCCGGCGCGGGTACGGGAATCCGGAGGAGGCGCGCGCCTTTCTCGAAGGCGCCCTGCCCGGTCATGACCCGTTCCTGCTCGGGAGCATGCGCGAGGCCTGCGAGGCGATCCGGCAAGCCGTCGCCGACGGCACGCGGCATCTGTGTGCACGGCGACTACGACGCCGACGGCATCTGCGCAACCGCGCTGGCGATCCTCGTCCTGCGCGAGCTGGGCGCCGACGTCACGTGGCATCTGCCGAGCCGCTTCGAGGAGGGCTACGGCCTCCGCAAGGAGACCCTGACGAAGCTCGCCGAGGACGGGTGCGGGCTCGTGCTCACCGTCGACTGCGGAATCACGGCCGTCGAAGAGGTCGCTCACGCGAAGTCACTGGGAATCGACGTCGTGGTCACCGACCACCACCGGCCCGGCGAGGAGCTGCCCGACTGCCCGATCGTCGCCACGCGTCCCTCGGACTATCCGTTCCCCGAGCTCTGCGGCACCGGAGTCGTCTACAAGCTGGGCCAGGCGCTGCTCGGGCCCGACAGCGACGTGCTCGCACGCCACCTCGACCTCGTCGCCCTGGCGACGATCTCCGACGTCGTGCCGCTCGTCGACGAGAACCGCGCGCTGGCGCAGGCGGGGTTGCGCGCGCTGGCGCGAACCCAGAAGCCAGGCCTGCGAGCCTTGATGAAGACCGCCCGTG
Organism: uncultured Actinomycetes bacterium; assembly: GCA_963771725.1. Taxonomy (GTDB): domain Bacteria; phylum Actinomycetota; class Thermoleophilia; order Gaiellales; family Gaiellaceae; genus VAXT01. Next base: position 183,082 of record CAVYUO010000006.1, read on the forward strand.
TCGATCCCGCGCGCGTCGACGAGGGTGCCGTCGGCTTCCGGCTTGCCCCTCGGATCAATGCCTCGGGCCGCCTCTGCCGCCCCGAGGCGGCGCTCGAGCTGCTGCTCACCGAAGACTCCGACGTCGCCGGTCGGCTAGCGCACGAGCTCGAGGAGCTGAACCGCGAGCGGCAGCAGGTCGAGGATCGAATTCTCCGCTCCGCCGTCGCCAAGGTGGAGGAGTGGCCGGAGGCGAAGCGCCGCCGGCGCGGCTACGTGCTCGCCGACGAGGACTGGCACGAAGGCGTGATCGGAATCGTGGCGTCACGACTCGTCGAGCGCTTCCATCGGCCCGTCGTGCTCATCGCCGGCACTGACGGCGAGTGGAAAGGCTCGGGCCGGTCCACTTCTGCGTTCGATCTGCACGGCGGCCTGGCAGCGTGCGCGAGCCACCTCGATCGCTTCGGTGGGCACCGGGCAGCCGCCGGGCTCTCGATCAAGCCCGAGAACGTCGAGGCGTTCGCCGATGCGTTCGCTGCGCACGCCGACGAGCACCTGGCCGACGAGGATCTGCAGCCGGTCACCCGGGTCGACGCAGTCGTGGCCGGTGCCGAGCTGACGCTGGACCTGTGTGAGGAGCTCCACCGGCTGGCGCCGTTCGGCCTCGGCAACCCCGGCGTGACCTTGCTCCTGCCCGCCTGCGAGCTGCGAGAGCTCGGCGCCGTGGGGGAGGGGAAGCACCTGCGCTTCCGTGTCAACGAGCGCGGGCGCGACGCGGGCAGCGCGATCGCCTTCGGCATCGGAAAGCAGCTGGATCGCTACCGACGAGAGGGCCGGTACGACGTCGTGTTCCGGCTCGAGGCGAACCACTGGAACGGGACGGTCGCGCCACAGCTCGTCGTCAGACGCATCTTCGACTCCGCAGACCGCTACGAGGAGCTCCGCGGCTGGCTCGCGGCGCAGTGGAAGCTCTCGGAGGCGCAGCGCGAGGCTGCGGCGCGCGAGATCTTCTCCGAGCTCGAGCTCGACGGCACCGGGCCGGCGCGTCGCCAGCTCTACGAGTCGGAGCGGTTCAGGGACCTGCTGGAAGAGCCGCTAGTACGCGCGGCCTAGCGAGGCACGCGCGCGCCGAGTCGCCGGGGGGCGGCCGGAACGGGACGTGTGCTCCAGCGCGGTCAGCATGCGGGCGAGGTCCGTAACGGTTTTCTTGCGGCGGAATCGTCTGAACATGGACGGCATAGGTTCTCTATCGGAACGGAGAGTCCTTTCCTGAAGATACGGCCCCTCTAAACGGGGACGGTGGCCTCAGGGGGCCGAAGTACAATTTGGGTATGGCGGTTCTCGAGGCTCCAGAGCGACACCAGGATCTCGTCGAGGAACTGCTCGCCGAGGTTTCTGCCTACAACCCGGACGTCGACCGGGAGCTTCTGGCCCGGGCGTTCGCGTTCGCCGCCAAGGCACACGAGGGCCAACAGCGCCGCTCCGGCGAAGATTTCATCCACCACCCGTTCGGCGCCGCCAAGATCTGCGCCGAGCTGAGGCTCGACGACGAGACGATCGCAGCCGCGCTCATGCACGACGTCGTCGAGGACACAGACGTCACGATCGAGCAGGTGCGCGACGAGTTCGGCGACGAGATCGCCCAGCTCGTCGAGGGCGTCACGAAGCTGACCGGCATCCGCTTCCAGAGCCGGGAGCACGCGGAGGCGGAGAACTACCGCAAGATGATCCTCGCGATGGCCCGCGACGTGCGGGTCATCCTCATCAAGCTGGCCGACCGCCTCCACAACATGCGCACGCTCGAGTACTGGGGCCGTCAGACGCAGGTGCAGAAGGCGCGCGAGACGCTCGACGTCTACGGGCCGCTCGCACATCGGCTCGGTATCCACAAGCTGAAGTGGGAGCTAGAGGACATCGCGTTCGAGGCGCTCCACCCGCGGAAGTACGCGGAGATCAAGGCGATGGTCGCCGAGCGGCGGGCCGATCGCGAGGAGCACGTCAACGAGGCCTCCGCGGAGCTGCTGAGCGAGCTCGACAAGGTCGACATCCCGGCCGAGATCTCGGGCCGCGCGAAGCACTTCTATTCCATCTACGACAAGATGGCCAAGAAGGGCCGCGAGTTCAACGAGATCTACGACCTGACGGCCATGCGCGTCATCTGCGAGCGCGGCGCCGACGAGGGTACGCGCGACTGCTACGGCGCGCTGGGTCTCATCCACTCGCTGTGGAAGCCGATGCCCGGTCGCTTCAAGGACTACATCGCGATGGCGAAGTTCAACGGCTACCGCGCCCTGCACACGACCGTGATCGGTCCGCAGGGCCGCCCGCTCGAGATCCAGATCCGCACGCGCGAGATGCACCGCGAGGCGGAGCTCGGCATCGCGGCGCACTGGCTCTACAAGCGCGGCGACGGCAAGCGGCCCGCCGACCAGGAGTGGCTTGCCTGGGTCGAGCGCCTGCTGGAGTGGGGCGAGGACGAAGCCGACCCGCGCGAGTTCCTGAAGAGCTTCCGCACCGACCTCTTCGACGACGAGGTCTACGTCTTCACGCCGAAGGGCGAGGTCAAGACGCTCCCGGCCGGCTCGACGCCGATCGACTTCGCGTACGCGGTCCACACCGACGTCGGCCACCGCACGGTCGGCTCGAAGGTGAACGGGCGCATCGTCCCGCTGCACTACACGCTGCGGAGCGGCGATTTCGTGGAGATCCTCACCTCGAAGGGCGGCCGCGGGCCCTCGCGCGACTGGATGAACCTGGCGCGTTCCTCGCGCGCGAGGAACAAGATCCGCGCCTGGTTCTCGCGGGAAACTCGCGAGGACACGGAGCACAAGGGCCGCGAGTCGCTCGAGCAGGCGCTGAAGGCGCAGAAGCTCCCGTACCGCAAGCTCGCCGGCTCGGCGGTGCTCGCCCAGGTGATCCGCGAGGCCGGCTTCAAGAAGGCGGAGGACTTCTACATCGCCCTCGGCTCGGGGAAGCTGCCCGTGTCGCAGATCGTCAAGAAGGTGCTCACGCGCCTGAAGACGGCCGAGGTGGCCGAAGAAGAGACGGTCCCGCTCAAGCCGAAGACGAAGCCGGCGTCCAGCGACCAGCTCGGCATCACCGTCCACGGCGTCGACGACGTCCTGGTCCGGCTCGCCAAATGCTGCACGCCGGTGCCGAGCGACGAGATCGTCGGCTACATCTCGCTGGGCAAGGGCATCACGATCCACCGCCACGATTGCCCGAACGTGAAGACGCTCATGTCGAGCCCCGAGCGGTTCACCCAGGTCGACTGGGACGGGGAGATGAAGCGCAGCTTCCGGGTCGAGATCGCCGTCGACGCCTGGGACCGGCCGCGCCTGCTCGAGGACGTCGCCCGCACCTTCGCCGAGCACGGCGCGAACATCGTCTCGTACGGCGGCACCGTCGAGGATCAGCTGGCGAAGAACTGGTACACGGCCGAGCTCGGGGACGTGAAGGCACTGCGGGCTCTGCTTTCGGCGCTACGGAACGTCGAGGCCGTCTTCGACGCGTATCGCGTCACGCCGTCCTAGAAAGAACTGTCCTAGGTAGAGGGGCGTGGCCACCTCAAGGTGCCGCGACAAGCTGTCGATGGCACGTGGGTGCCGAAGGTCCGAGTCGCCGCCGCGCTCGTCTTTGCCGTGCTACTCGCCGGCTGCGGCGGTAGCAAGGACGAAACCCCGGCTGCTGCACCGATAGTGACGCGTGCCGATCTGCCACGCATGCTCGTGCCGAAGCAAGACCTTGGCGCGCTCGCATGGGGACTGAACCTCGACCGAAGCGTGTCGGGAAGGATCAGCCACAACGAAGCTGCGGAAGACACGGTCGATCCTCGGGACACGGGGCGTGGGCTTGCACGGGCTGGGCGCCTGCACGGTTATGACTTGACGTACTCGGCAAGCCGACCATCTCCGTCGGGGGTCGTCCTCATCTCGCAGGGGATCGAGCTCTTTCGCACCGAGGAGGCGGCTTCTGCGACTCTCAAGAAGCACGTCGCCGATTACATGCGATTCCGCGGCCGGACCGTCGACGGGATCAAGCTTGCCCGGGTCGAGGAGTTCGACGTCGACGCGGGCGACGAAGCGAACGGTCTCAGGATCCGAGCCGTTTACCGGGCTCGCGGGATCACCGTGTACAGCGCGCTTGCTGCGTTCCGGCGCGGGCGTGTCGTCGGTCATGGTCACATCCTGTTGCGTCGTGAACTAGGCGTAACGGGGGACGTCGACCGGCTGGTCGGCGCGATGGACGACCGGGTGAGGGATGCCTTCTCGGCCAAGATCCCTGGCGCGGCTTCGTCGAAGGGGACGACGCGAAAGCGACTCGATCCAAAGTCCGTCACCCTCGGGGGCAAGGACCTCCCAGTTGGCACGGCGCTAGCCCATCAAGGCCACTTCCAGGGCCCCGGCCTCCGTGCATATCTACGCGAGTACGACGTCCTCGAGGGACGGCTCGCCGGTTCCCGGATCTTCTATGCCCGCACGATGGCCCAGGTATTCGAGACTGGCCCGGCGGCGGCTCGAAATCAGAAGTACATGTCGTCGGCGAGCGGAGCCAACTCCATCACGCGCCGCTTTCTCGGCGCGTACTTCGCCAAGACGGGCTTTACACCGCGCGGGGTGACGGCGCGTCCATTGCACTGGCGGGCGGGCGACACGGCGGGAATCCAGTTCTTCTTCCGCGCGCCGAAAGGCCGCGTCGAAGGCGTGCTCCTAAGCGTCGTCCGAGGACGGGCCACCGGAAGCGTCCTCGTGATGGGGCTCGACCAACATGTGAAACCTGGTTCGGTGCTCACCCTTCGCCAGAAGTTGCGCGGCCGTCTCCGCGGCCGGACTGCTTAGTCGAAGTCCAAGTAGCGCTACGGCTCATCGGCGCGCCGCCATAGCGTCTTTAGAGACTTCGCAAGGCGCTCGGGCTCGATCCGGTGGGGCGGGTCGAAGTGGTGGCGTTCCTCGAACACCTGGAGCTCGAAGTCTGGGAACACTCCGTTCAGACGTTTCGCGACCTCCTCGAACTGGTCGGGGTTGCTGAGACCGCCGAGCGCGAAGTAGACGGGGCGATCGAAGCGGCGGAGGGCCTCCCGGTCGATGCCGCCCCGCTTGAACGCGCGCCCGAACGCGCGGATCCCTGCCGGACGTTTGGCCATCCAGGGCGGGGGTTCGCCGGGCGCCGGCGCCGGCGGCGGGACACCCGGCTTGAGCTGCAACCGCGTGAAGGTCTCCATGAACTGTTCGACCGGGAGCCCTTCGAGCCGGTCGTACTCGAGCCAGAGCGCCTTCTCCGCGGGACTTAGATCCCAGTCTCCCGCCCAGGCGGGCTCGAGCAGCGCCAGGCTTGCGAGCCGCTCCGGTCTGGCCGCGGCGAAGGCGACCGAGGCGGCTCCCCCGCCCGAGTACCCGACGAGATGGAACCGGTCCCAGCCGCGCGCGTCCGCCTCGCGCAGCACGCCCGCGACCTCGACCTCGAGGCCGTAGTCCTCCGGCGGCTCGGGCGTTGCATAAACCTCGAGATCCTTCGCGACCGCGTCAACGTCCGGGCCAAGCGCGGCGATGAGAGCACCGTACGCAGGCTCTGCCGGGAGCACCGCCCCTGGAAGCAGAATCAAGCGAGTTGCGGACAACTGAGCGACTTGTGCCACAAACCGCTACGCCGAGCAAGCGGAGTTCGTCCGCACAACGGTGAAGCTGCCGTCCCTCGATTGAGGGGCCCCGACGTCATGGCCTCTCCGAAGGCGGCAGCGACCATCGAGACCGTTACGACTAAAAACCCCTGCTAATCAGGCAAAACGAGAATCCCTCGATCGAGGGATCGTGGCCGGAGTACGCGGGGTAACTCGAACGAGGGATAGACGCCGGCGCCGTCCTGACTACAACGAGATAACGGGGGAGAGGGCAAGAGGCCTGCGGCGCTCGGTCGTTGATCGAGGACTCGACGATCGAGCCGCCCGGGCCTCGTTAGTCGCCCATCACAGCTCGCAGTCGTCGCCTTCGAAGCCGCGGATCTTCTCGCGAAACAGATCCGTGATCGGCGCGGCCCTTCGGGCATCGAGATCGACGAGCACGAGGGTCTGGTGCGCGGTCACCATCAGCTCGTCGTCCTCGACGCGATAGGCCGCCATCTCGTACGTCGCGCTCGTGCGGCCGAGACGCGAGACGCGGATGAAGACTTCGAGGAGATCGTCGAAGCGGGCGGGCGCGAGGTACTCGATGTCCGAGGCGCGCATCACGAACTCGTGGTCGGTCTCGAGCTTCAGCAGCCCCAGATGCCGGTGGTACTCGACTCGGGCGAGGTCGAAGTAGGGGAGGTACCGGCCGTAGTAGACGATGCCCTGCGCGTCCGTGTCCGAGAAGCCGACACGGGTGAACGCCGAGTACTTGAAGGGCGGCCGGCGCCCCGTGGCGTGGCCCCAGTTCACTCCTGGATCACAGCCAGCACCTCGTCGCGCTTGCGCTCCATGAGATCGCGAGAGCGTGCCTCGAGGTTCAGGCGGAGAAGCGGCTCCGTGTTCGAGGGCCGCACGTTCATGTGCCACTCGTCGGCGTCGACCGAGATGCCGTCGAGGTGCGAGATCCGCCCCTCGGCCGCGAACCGCTGCTGGAGCTCTTCCAGCTTCTGCGCCACATCCGGAACCGGCGTGTTCAGCTCGCCGGTCAGGAAGTAGCGCTCACGCAAAGGCCTCAGGATCTCCGAGAGCTTCCGGCCCCGCTTCGAGATCAGCTCGAGCATGAGCAGGAACGGAACGACGCCCGAGTCCGCCTGCGAGTACTCCTTGAAGTAGTAGTGACCCGAGACCTCGCCGCCGAAGACGGCGTCTTCCTCCCGCATGCGTTGCTTGATGAACGCGTGACCGACGCGATTGATCAGCGGGACGCCGCCGGCGCGCTCGATTGCCTCGGGCACGGCCCAACTGGCGCGCACGTCGTAGATGATCTTTGCGCCCGGATTCTTCTCGAGGGTGCTCTCGGCGAGGAGGGTCGTAACGAAGTCGCCGGGGACGAACTCGCCGGTGTCGTCGACGAAGAAGCAGCGATCCGCGTCGCCGTCGAAGGCCACGCCGAGGTCGGCTCCGTGCTCGCGCACCTTCCCGATGATGAACTCGCGGTTCTCGGGGAGCAGCGGGTTGGGCTCGTGGTTCGGGAAGGTCCCGTCGGGCTCGAAGAAGTAGGGGGTCGCCTCGATCGGGATCCGCTCGAGGATGGGCGGCAGCATGACGCCGGCCATGCCGTTCGCCGCGTCGATGACGACCTTCAGCGGCTTGACCTCGTCGAGATCGACGAACGACAGGACGCGCAGGACGTACTCGGGCCAGATGTCCTCTTCCCGGATCTCACCATGTTGCTGCGGCTTGCCGAACCCGATCAGCGCGCGGTCGCGGATCTCCATCAAGCCCGAGTCTCCGCCGACGGGCAGGGCTCCGGCGCGGACGATCTTCATCCCGGTGTACTCCTTGGGATTGTGGGACGCGGTGACCATGACGCCGCCGTCGAGCCCGAGCTCGCCGACCGCGAAATAGACCATCTCGGTCCCCACGAGCCCGATGTCGAGCACGTCGGCCCCTCCGTCGGCCGCGCCTTCCATGACCGCCTTCGCCATGGACGGTGAGGAGAGCCGCATGTCCCGTCCGACGGCGATCTGTTTCGGCTCGAACTGCTCGACGTAGGCGCGACCGACGGCGTAGGCGCCCTCCTCGTCGAGCTCCGCCGGGTAGATGCCGCGGACGTCGTACGCCTTGAAGATCTTCGGGTCGATCACTGCCGGAACCTTACGGCCGCGAACGGTGTAGAAGCGCAAACGACGTCAGAAGGAGCTCCCATGAAGAGACTCGTGTTCGCGTTCGCGCTGCTCGCCCTCCTGGCCGTGCCGGCACCGGCCATGGCGAAGGTGCTGACGAACGTTTCCGTCTGCGGCCCGGACGCCTGTGCGGCGATCACGGGCGAGACCAACCTTCATAACTTCGGAGCAGGCGGAGAGCCAGACGGCACAGTGCCCGCGCCGGCACCCTTCTACGAGATCCGGTTCACGGCCGACGCCGAGGGCGAAAGCAACCAGTGGTCGTCCTGGTACGTCCCCTCAGCGAAGAGGCTGGCGACGGTCGACGAGAGAACGGGAGTTGCCTGGGCGCCGCTCGACGAGCCGAGGCTCGCTGCCCTGGCCAGAACCCTGAAGCCGTTCGCACGGCCCGAGATCAGCTCGGTCACCATCGGCTCCCGGAAGATCACCGACGATCCGGCTTCGTACCTCAGCCTCTTTACCGTCAAGTCAGCGGGCGAGGCTGTGCCGCAGGGGCTCGCCGACTGGGAGCCCGTCGTCTTCCAGGCGAAGGGCAAGACCCCGTGGACCCTGGAGCAGACCAGCCTGTTCTATTCACCGTCCAACGGCATGCTCCAGCGCGGTATCGAGATCGTGAAGCTTCCAGGTGATGTGGCTGCCGACGTTCGCTCCGGGGAATCACTTACCGGCGGCGCAGGCTCCGGCTTCCCCTGGCGAACGGTGCTCTTCGCACTCCTAGCTGCGGCGGCGCTGCTGATCGCGGCGAGCCTGATCCGGCCGGTGCGGCGCCGGGTCTTCGTTCGACGCGCTCCGACGACGGCCTAGCGAGAGCTCCTGAACGGCGAAAGGGCGGCCCGAGCCGCCCTCTCTGCCGTCGATGCGAATGGTCTAGCTCTTACAGAGACCCGGACGGTTTTGCGTGTTCCCCTTGTCGTGGATCCAGAAGTTGGCGGTCCCTGCGGTGCCGGCTCCGGCTGAGTCGTCGTGGCAGTCGTGCTCGAAGTTCAGGTACGCGTCGTTGTGGTCAATGGTGTTCTCCTCCGAATCGGAGTCCGCGAAGATCCCGTCCCAGACCGTCTGCTCGTACGACCGGTTGTTCGAGATCGACGCACCGAGGGTGTTGTAGAGCGAGATGCCGTCGTCGTTGCGGAACACCCTGTTGTGGTGGACGTTGATCAGAGGAGGCTCCGGCGGGTCGTCGACCTCGCGGTAAAGGAGGATGCCTGTCCCCAGATCGGCTCCGTTGTTCTCCGTGACGATGTTGTGGCCGACGTCGGCGGCCGCGTTCCGGCTGACCTGGATGCCGTTCGGCGCGATCGGGATCACATCTGGCGGGCCGTGGACGATCTCGTTGTGGTCGATGGTGGCGGACGAGTTTGCACCGTCGATGACGATGCCGCCCTTCTGGTACTTGTCGATCCGGTTGTGTGTGATCCACGCGCTTCCGGCCTGGGGACCGCCAGGTTCGAATCTCCGGCCCACCCGGATTCCGATTCCGTTCTGGCATCCGCGCAAGGCGGGGCTCGTGGACCGGATCTCTGTGATGTGGTTGGCCTTGATCGTGGCCGACGCCATCTGCTCGACCTTCACTCCGGTCCTGGTCTGGACCGAGCAGAAGGCTGAGTCAGGAAGCGGCCCGGTAATCGTGAAGTGCCGGATCGTCACGTCCTGTACGCCCTCGTGGATACGGACGATGTCTCCCGGCTCGGCCATGACCGGCTGGGGAGCCTTGATGATTGCCTGCAGCGGCTGCTGCGAGAAGACCGTCAATCCGTCATGGCCCGCGCCGATGTCGACCTGCTCCTGGTAAAGCCCTGGACAGACCCGGATTTGGTCACCGGGACCTGAGTCTTCAACGGCCGCCTGGATCGATGTGTACGCGGCGTTCGGGCATTGCGCCAGGTCGTTGTCGACGATGTACATGTTGGGGCCGTCGCCCGAGCTCGCCGCGACACTGGCGGGGCCGACGGTGGCGAACGCGCTGTCCGGCACCCCGATCGTGCTCAGATCGAAGCCGAGGCCGAATGGAAGCGTGTTCAGGAAACTGAGCGAGGCGGCTCTGCTCGAGAACTGCCCGTCGTCGGGATCCGCCGCCGCGGCAGGAGCTGTGCCGATGACCAGCATGGCGGTGCAGAGCGCCAGCAGACACAGAGTGCGGGGTCCAATCATTTCCTCTCTCCCCTCCTTGTTGGTTCTCACTGGACGCTTCTATAACGAGCGATTATTAAAAAGAGATACGTACTATTCGAAAAGCTGATTGATCAGTCAGTCAAGGCTTGGCTCGGAAGGATCAGCCGCCCGCCTTCGTTTCTACTATTAGGCCCATGGAACGGAAACTCGCCACGGTCCTTTTCGTCGACCTCGTCGACTCCAGCGGGCTGGTCGCAGCCAGCGATCCCGAGGTCGTGCGCCGCCGCGTGTCGCTGTTCTTCGACCAGGTCTCGAAGTGCATCGAGGGGCACGGCGGCACCGTCGAGAAGTTCGCCGGGGACGCGGTCATGGCCGCTTTTGGCGTGCCGCAGGCGCACGAGGACGACGCGGAGCGCGCCGTGAAGGCGGCGCTGGGGATCATCGAGTCCGTCGACCTGCCCGCGAGGATCGGCGTCGAGTCCGGCGAGGTGGTCACCGAGTCCACCGACTCCACGTTTGCCACCGGCGAGGCCGTGACCCTGGCCGCACGCCTCCAGCAGGCCGCCGAGCCGGGCCAGATCCTGATCGGTCCCGGAGCGCACCGGCTGACCCTCGGCCGCGTCGAGGTCGAGGACATGGGGCCCGTCGAGCTCCGCGGTCAGGCCGAGCCCGTCTGGGCCTGGGCGGCAATCAGCGCCGACGGGCGCCCCCCCGCGCGCGTGGCGATCACGCCACTCATCGGCCGCGAGTCGGAGATCGAACTGCTCGAGAACACGTACGCGCGGGTGATCAGGGACCGGCGCGCCCACCTCTTCACCGTCTACGGCGAGCCCGGAGTCGGGAAGAGCCGCCTCACTCAGGAGTTCCTGCACAGCCTCGAGGGCGCCACGATCCTGACCGGGCGCTCGCTGCCGTACGGCGAGAGCATCACCTACTGGCCGCTGGCCGAGATGGTCAAGGGCGCCGCGGACATCGCGGACGACGACCCGCTCGAGGTCGCGATCGAGAAGCTTCGAGACTCCTGCCCCGCCGAGGCCGTCGCCGACCTGCTCGGGCTTGCGATCGGCGTCCTCGAGGCCGTCCACGGCGAGCGCAGCCAGCAGGAGATCGCCTGGGCGGCACGCGAGTGGGCGCAGCTGATGTCCCAGACGCAGCCCCTCGTTCTCGTCTTCGAGGACATCCACTGGGCCGAGGAGCCGCTGCTCGGGCTGATCGAGCACATGACTCCATTGGTCCGGGGCCCGCTGCTGATCCTCTGCCTCGCGCGGCCGGATCTCCTGGACGTCCGGTCCGATTGGGGCGGCGGTCGCGTGCGCGCAACCTCGATCGAGCTCCAGCCTCTCGACGAAGCGCAGAGCGAGCAGCTGATCGAGGCGCTGAGCGAGAACGGGACGGTCTCGGAAGAGACGCGCCGGGAGCTGCTGGCGAAGACCGAGGGGAACCCGCTCTTCCTCGAGGAGGTCATGATGTCGATGGCCGAGCGAGGCGAGGAGGAGGCCACCGAACGGATTCCGGACACCCTTCAGGCGTTGATCGGTGCCCGCATCGATCGGCTTTCGCCCGGATCCAAAGCCGTCCTCCAGCGCGCCTCCGTCATCGGCCGCGGGTTCTGGGGCGGCGCGATCGAGCATCTCTCGCAGGGGACGGAGGGCGTCGCCGAGGCGATCGAGGATCTGCTGTTGCGCGACCTCGTCGTCGGCCAGTCCCGCTCGTCGCTCTCTGACGAGACCGCATACCGCTTCAAGCACGTGCTCATCCGCGAGGTCGCGTACAGCGGGCTCTCGAAGTCGGCGCGCGCCGAGTATCACGGGCGCTTTGCCGAGTGGCTGGCCGAGCGCGCAGGCGACGAGCTCCTGGAGATCCGGGCGTACCACCTCGATCACGCGGCGTCGCTCCTGGCCGAGCTCGACGGTGCTCCACCGGAGGAACTACGGGTCGAGGCCGCGGCGACCCTTCACGAAGCGGGCCGGCGCGCGCTCGCCAGGGAGGCAAACGAAGTCGCCCGCGAGATGTTCCTGCGCGCAGTCGAGCTGGAGCCGACCCTAGACCGGCGCTACCTCGCGGCCAGGGCGGCGCACCGCCTCGACGATTTCCCGACGGTCGCCCGGGAGATGCAGGCAGTGCGCGAGGAGGCGCACCGGGTCGGCGATCGGCGGCTCGAGGGCCGCGCAGCCGTCGCACTCGCCGACGTGACGTTGATGCGTGACGCCGACTGCCCGAGCGCGATGGAGCTCGCGAACGAGGCGCTCGAGCTCATCGACGCCAGCGATCCCAGGGGACGCTTCGAAGCGCTGCAACTACGCGCCACTGCCGGTTGGTGGGCCGGCCAGTTGACCGAATCCGAGAGTTACATGCGAGAAGCGCTTGCGATCGCGCAGGAGACCGGTCACAAGGAGCTCGAGAGCATCGCGCTCGAAGAGCTCGCGAACATCCACCGGGCCAAGTTCGAGCTCGACCAGGCCAACGTCATTCTCGAGCGAGCGCGCGAGCTGGCCGACGAAAGCGGCTCGATCGTGAGCCGGGGCTGGGTCCTCCAGAGCTGGGCCCGAGTGAACATGCACTTGAATCGGCTGGACGAGGCGGAAGAGGCGATCGTGGAAGCGGGGCGCCTCTTCCGTGAGGCCGGCGCAGTGTGGGCCGTCGCACGGGCGCTCGACACCGCGGGGTGGATCGCGAGGGAGCGCGGACACCTGGACGAGGCGGAAAAGCGCTTCCGGGAGTCGATCCGCTTGCTCAAGCCGCTCGGTGACCGCGCGACGCTCTGTGAGAGCCAGCGCAGCCTCGCCCAGCTGCTGCTCGAGAAGGGCAAGATCGAAGAGGCGGAGCGGTACGCGCTCGACGCGCGCGAGACCGTCGGCGCGCAGGACATCACGTCGCTCTCGACGACCGCGTTCGCGCTCGGCCTCGTCCGCGCCGCCCAGGGACGCGACGAGGAGGCCGAGGAGCTACTCCGGTCGGCGCTCGAAACCGCCAAGGAGACCGACTTCCGCGAGGTTCAGCTCTCCGCACTCCAGCACCTTGCTCACTTCCTCCTTGAGCGCGGCCGCGACGAGGAGGCCGCTCCCTTCGAGGCGCGGCGTGAAGAGCTGCGGGCCGCCTCCCGCAGCGCCGCACCGATCGCCTAGTCGGGGACCCAGCCCTCGCGGTACCGGCTTGACTCGCGCGCGGGGAACCGCGCGTATGCCTCCTCGGCTTTGGTCGTCTCCTCCGTGACTCCGGCGCCGTGGCGGATCGCCGCCTCGTCCACGGTATACGCGCCCCACTCAGGGCCGGTCGAGCGGTCACGGGCGCCGACTGCGAGCAACAGGCAGGACGTGTCTCCGGCGCCGACGATGGCGTGGTTCGTCCCGGCCGGGCAGTGCACGAAGTCCCACTGGCGGAGGGGTCGCTCTTCACCCTCGATGATCAGCAGCGCCTCCCCGGCGAGCACGAGGAAGTCCTCCTGATCGGCCTCCCAGTGGTACATCGCCATCGGCGCGCCCGGCTCGAGGACGCTGAGGTTGATCCCGACTTGCGAAAACCCCGGCTCGCCCTCGAACATGCAGTAGGCGCCTCGGCCCTTCGCCGGACGCCAGGGCGCCTCGCGCGCATTCAGGACGAACCAGCCGTCGCCGTCGGCGACGAGCCCGTGCTCGGTCGACTTGAGCGGCGACTCCGGGACCATCGCCGAATTCTACGAACGGGTCGCAGCGAGCAGCTCAGCCCGAATCGCCTGATGTGACTCCTCGTTCGGCGACTCGGTGATCACCGTCGCCGGGCGCGCGAAGCGGGCGAGCGCCTTGCCGAGCGGCTCGGCTCGGAGCGTGCCCTCGCCGTAGGGCAGGTGCTTCGTCTCGTTGCGGTTCGCGTAGGCGATGTCCGAGAAATGGATGTGGAACGGCTTGCCGCGCGCCAGGATCTTGTTCGCCTCCTTGAGCACGTCGTGAAAGGCCTTGACCGTGGTGAACGCGCCGTCGGTGACTGCGTGGAGGTGTGCGAAGTCGATCACGGGACGGACCCACGGCAGTGCCCTGGAGATGGCGAAGACGTCCTCCGCGCTACCCAGGTCCCGCACGCGTCCCATGATCTCCACGCCGAAGTCGACATCGCGGCCCTTCCCTTCAAGTCTTTCTCGCAATTCGGCCAGCTGCTCGACGACCGAGGCGATGGCGGCCTTGCGCTCGCGGCCGAGCAGGAAGCCGGGGTGGAACACGATGACCTCCGCGCCGGCGGCTTTGGCGATCCCCGCCGAGTGGTCGAGCATGCCCACGGCCATCCGCTGCTTCTTGTCGCGCTCGACGTGTCCCATGAAGCCCGCGATGGGCGCGTGCACGGAGAGCGCGATCCTCGCCTTGCGCGCGAGCTTCCCGAACTCCTCGGCCCACGGGTAGTCCATCCAGAAGCCGCTTTCGAAGTCGATCTCACAGGCGTTGTACTTGCGCTCCTTCAGGATCCTGACCGCCTCCGCCGGAGACTTGCGAGAGGGGACCCGGGCCGGGCCAAAGCGGAGTTTCGTTACCGCCACACCTAGGTCGTGCCGATGACTCCCGGGCCGGGCTCGGCGAAGGACCAGAGGTGACCTTCCGGATCGCGCGCGTCGTAGCGCCGGTCGCCGTTCGGCTGTTCCGCGAGCTCGGTGACGATCTCGGCGCCGGCGGCACGTGCGCGCTCGCGGTGGTCTTCCAGGTCGCCGTCGAGGTAGACGTGCAGCATCGCGGTCGCATGGTCGGCCTTCCGTGGGCTCTCGTAGTCCCAGGTGGGCTGGCCGATCATCACCGAGGCGCCGTCCAGGCGGAGCTCCACGTGCAGGCCGCCACCTCCGCCGATGGAGCGCAGGTGCTCCTGGAACCCAAAGGCCCTCGTCAGAAAGCCGACGGCTCCCTCGGCGTCCTCGTAGAAGAGATACGGCGAGATCCGCGTCACGCCGCCACCTTAATCGGTACCCCGAGACCCACTCCGTCCGACGCCGGTCCTACGCTTTCTCCCATGCCCAAGCGACCGTCCCGGATCGACCTCCTCGAGCTTGACATCGACCTCCGCCTCGCCGACCTCTGGCGGGAGGCAGCCGACGTCCAGGATTGGAACCTCGACGTCGTCGCCGCGTTCATGCGGGCCGCCTACGGCAAGGGGTACTGCGACGCGCTCACCGAGGACGCTCCGGGCAGCCTCTGCGAAGACCACGGGTACCGAATCCCCGCCAGGCGCCGTCCGGCGCCTGTTCGCAAAGCTGCCTGACCCCGTCATTCCATGCGTGACTAGACTGGCCGCATGGCGCGGCAGTCACCCGTGCGGCTCGTTTTCGCGGTCTCGATCGCGGCCGTGCTGGCCATCTTCCTGCTGTACGTCTCGGTCGCCGGGGGCACACCGTCCCTGCAGCCGAGCCAGCTGAAGAACCGGACCGGGAAGGTCGCGCTGGTGGGCAAGGTCGTCACGCCTTACCGACGCACCGAGGGCAAGCAGGAGCACCGTTTCCGCCTGCGTGACGTGAAGGGATCGGCGACCGTGCCGGTCGTCTATCGCGACTCGGTGCCCGACCAGTTCAAGCCGGGCCGCGAGGTGCGCCTCGAGGGGCGACTTCAGAACGGCGTCTTCGTCGGGAAGCCCGGTACCCTCGTGACGAAGTGCCCGTCGAAGTACCAAGCCGAGAAGCGCGCCTAGGAAGTACCCGTGCCTGAGCTCGGGCGCGCAGCGCTCGTCGTCTGCCTGGGCCTGGCGCTCTATGCGCTCTTCGCCGGCGGCTTCGCGGCGTTCACGCGCCGGCGCAGGCTCGCGGTCTCCGCGCAGAACGCACTGATCGCCGCCTTCGGCGCCGCGGCGGTGGCGAGCGCCGTGCTCCTGTCTGCGCTCCTGCGCAACGACTTCTCGTTCCAGTATGTCGCTGACCATACGAGCATCGAGCTGCCGACGGCGTACACGATCTCTGCGTTCTGGGGCGGCCAGGAGGGCTCCCTGCTCCTCTGGCTCCTCGTCCTGACGGGCTTCTCGGCCGCGGCTGTCGCGTTCAACAGGCGTTCCAGCCGCGACCTGCTCGCCTGGGCCGTCCCGGTCCTCGGGCTCGTCGCCGTCTTCTTCAGCTTCATGCTCGTCGCCGTCTCGAGCCCGTTCGCGACGCAGGCCGCTCCTCCCGACGGCGCGGGGCTCAACCCGAGCCTCCAGAACCCGTACATGATGGTTCACCCGCCGCTGCTCTACCTCGGCTTCGTGGGCCTGACGGTGCCGTTCGCCTTCGCGATGGGCGCCCTGCTCGCCCGCCGGAGCGACGAGGCGTGGATCGTCTCGACCCGCCGCTGGACGCTCGCCGCGTGGACGTTCCTCGGCATCGGCCAGCTGCTCGGCGCGCACTGGGCGTACGTCGAGGTCGGCTGGGGCGGCTACTACGCGTGGGATCCGGTCGAGAACGCCGCGCTGATGCCGTGGCTGGCCGCGACCGCCTTCCTGCACTCGGTGATGATCCAGGAGAAGCGCGGGATGCTGAAGGTCTGGAACGTGGTCCTCGTCGTGGGCGCGTTCGCGCTGGCTCTCTTCGGGACGTTCCTCACCCGGTCGGGGATCGTCAGCTCGATCCACTCGTTCACGGAGAGCTCGATCGGGGCCTGGTTCCTGGGCTTCATCGTCCTCGTGCTGGCCGGATCGGTGTACCTCGTGCTCTCCAGGCTGCCGCTGCTGCGCGCGAAGACACGGCTCGAATCGCTCGTGTCCCGCGAGGCCACGTTCCTCTACAACAACCTGCTGCTCGTCGCGCTCTGCCTGACGATCCTCTGGGGGGTCGTCTTCCCGATCCTCTCCGAGGCCGTGCGCGGGGAGCAGATCACGGTCGGCGCGCCCTACTACAACTTCTTCCTGGTCGTCTTCGGCCTGCCGCTGCTGCTGCTGATGGGGATCGGGCCGCTCATCGCCTGGCGGCGCGCCTCGCTGCGCTCGCTGGGCAAGAGCTTCATCTGGCCCGCGGGGGCGGCGCTCGTCGCCGGTGTGATCCTCCTTGCGCTCGGTGCAGGCTCCTCGCCGGCCGGTCTCATCGCCTACACCTTTGCGGCCTTCGTGCTCGGCTCGATCGTCTACGAGTTCGTGCGGGGGACACGTGCGCGGCGGGCGCTCGGCGGCGGTTCCTGGCTGTCAGCGTTCAGCGGCCTGGTCGCTCGCAACCGCCGGCGCTACGGCGGGTACG
Source organism: uncultured Actinomycetes bacterium (assembly GCA_963771725.1). Lineage (GTDB taxonomy): Bacteria > Actinomycetota > Thermoleophilia > Gaiellales > Gaiellaceae > VAXT01. The sequence goes on from CAVYUO010000006.1 coordinate 200,101, forward strand.
TCGTGCACGCGTCGATCGTGCTCCTGGCGATCGGGGTCGCCGGCTCGAGCGCATACGACACCGTTCGCCAGCAGAAGCTGAGCCCGGGGCAGACGATGGCGGTCGGCGACTACCGGCTCACCTATCGCGATCTCGAGGTCCGGCAGGGGACGAACGCCGAGGAGCTCCGCGCGCATCTCGACGTCGAGCGGGACGGGAAGTCGCTCGGGTCGATCCAGGCCGGCAAGAACAGCTACCGCGCGGAGGACCAGGTCTCGAACGAGGTCGGCATCCGTAGCGACAAGCTGACGCTGGAGGATCTCTTCGTCATCGCCGAGCAGGTCGAGGGTGAAGGCCAGGCCATTCACTTCCGCGTGCTCGTGAAGCCGCTCGTCAACCTGATCTGGATCGCCGGCTTCGTCTTCCTCCTCGGCGCGCTCGTCGCCATGTGGCCGAGCCTCGCCGAGCAGCGCCGCCTCGCGGAGCGGTATCGCGAGCTCCGCGCGCCTGCGCGGGCATGACCGCGATCGCGGTTGGGCTCGCCGCGCTGCTGGCGGTGGCCTGCGTGATCGCCGTGGCCCTGCCGTTCCTCCGCGAGCCCGAGGCCGCTCGACGATCGGCTCGGCGCGCCGGACGCGCTCGAGCGCCGTCGGTTGGAGCTGGCCGAGGAGCGCGATCGCGTCCTCGCCGACCTCAAAGAGCTCGAGTTCGATCACCGCACGGGGAAGGTCTCCGACGACGACTACCGCGCCCTCGTCGGGCCGCTCCGGAGCCGGGCCGCCTCGGCACTTCGCGCGCTCGAACCGCGTGCAGAGGCTGGGAACGTGCCAAGATCGGACGCGATGTCCGAGCCGATCCCAACGCCGGCGCCCACGCCTGAGCCGTCTCCGTCGCCCGATATGCCCCAGCCGCCCACGCTTCCGGACCCGGAACCGCCACCCGAGCCGTTTCCGGCGCCTGACGAGGGCGAGCCAGGAGTCAGCCGGACGATTCGGTAAGATCCGGCAACTTTTCAGGCGGGCAGGGAGCCCCGGTCCGCCCCCGAAATCGACCCCTATGGCGCGACGACTCGGTCTCAGCCTGGTTCTTCTTCTCGTACTCGCGGCCCCGGCCGCGGGGACGCAGCGGGCGCATGCCGTCTCGAATGACGAGCGGATCCGGATCCTGCAGGAGAAGATCGCCCAGGCCCAGGCCCAGGAGGCGGCCCTGGCCTCCGAGATCGCTTCCGTCGAGATCAAGATCCGCGACCTCGAGTCTCAGGTCGGCGGAGTCACTACCCGTCTGGTCGATCTCGAGCACGACCTGGCTCTTCACCGGGAGAAGCTGGAACGGATCACGAGGCTCTTCAACCTGCAGACGGAGCGGCTGAACTTCCTCCGGCGCCAGTACGAGCTCGCGGTGGCGCGGCTCTCGAAACGGCTCGTCGAGATCTACCAGAACGACGACGTGACGACGCTCGACGTGCTCATCTCGTCCGGGAGCGTGGGGGACATGATCGAGCAGCTCGACTACCTCAACGACGTCGGCTCGCAGGATCTCCACATCTCGCGCGAGGTGAACAAGGCGAAAGTGCAGATCCGGACCGAGCGTGCGAAGACGGCGGTCACGAAGGCGAAGGTGGCAACGGTCACGCGCACGATCGCCGTCCGGACGGCTCAGGTGCGGAGCGAGCGGGACCGCCTGCTTGCCAGCCAGAAGCGGCTCGGCTCGGCCAAGAGCCGGAAGCGCGAGAAGCTCGCGTCAGTCGAGGCGAGCAAGGAAGAGTTCTTGCGAGAAGTGGCGGGGCTGCAGGCCGCGAGCGCCCAGCTCGGCGCGCAGCTCTCGGCCACGGCGTCGACGACCTACGACGGCACGCCGTCCGCGAGCGGTCTGATCTGGCCGGTGGGAGGCCCCGTGACCAGCGGCTTCGGGTGGCGCTGGGGCCGGATGCACGAGGGCATCGACATCGGCGTCGGCTACGGCACGCCCGTGGTCGCCTCCGCCAGCGGCACCGTCATCCACGCCGGCTGGATGGGCGGCTACGGGAATCTGGTCGTCATCGACCACGGTGGGGGCCTCTCCACTGCCTACGCGCATCTCTCGAGCATCAGCGCCGGCGGCTCGGTCGCCCAGGGGCAGGTCGTCGGCTATGTGGGCTGCACGGGCCACTGCTTCGGGGCGCATCTCCACTTCGAGGTGCGCGTCAACGGCGGCGCGGTCGACCCGCTCGGATACCTGTAGTCGCCTGACGGCGACCCGCCGGAAGCAGGCTTCCGGCGGCGAAGAGCACACCACGCAAGGAAGAACACAGTCGACCATCGACTGCTGGTGAGCCTCCCGCCGGGCAAAGCCCGGCTCCGGCGGCCTTTCGTAGTGGTGTGTTCCGAAGTGGCTCTAAGACTTGGGCGAAGAACGGCGCTGGAAACGCTCGATCTCTCGGTCGGCTCGGGTGTTCGCGTCTAGAAGTGCATACGACGTTCTCCGGCTCACCTTCGATTGCCGTGTCGCAGAGCAGCCAAAGACGCTCACTAATGTTGCGATCTCGCGTGATGCGCGAATCGTACGAGGCCACCGGTGCGTCTAATGAATCTTTGCGATGCGCAGGTCCGGGAGGTGCCGGTAGCGGTCGTCGCCCAGATCGAAGCCGTAGCCGACGAAGAACTCGTCTGGGACGGTGAAGCCCACGTAGCGGACGGGAATGTTCTCGACCAGGCGCCGGTAGGGCCGGTCGAGGAGCGTGACCGCGGCGAGGGAAGCGGGACTGCGCAAGGCAGCGTCTTGCACACGAAGTTCAGCGTCAGCCCGGTGTCGATCACGTCCTCGACGAGCAGGACGTCGCGTCCCTGAACGGTCAGGTTGAGATCCTTGAGCAGGCGCACTCCCGTATCGGCCGCGGGCTGTTGGCCTGCGTACCCGGCGAGAGCGATGAAATCCAGCGCGTGGAGGATCGGAGTCGCTCGGCAGAGATCGGCGACGAAGACGACGCTCGTCTTCAGGGCGGCGACGAGGATCGGCTCGCGACCCGCGTAGTCGGCCGCGATCTCGGCGCCCAGCTGGTCCACGCGCACCCCGATCTCCTCCGCCGAGAGGTACACGTCTCCGATGCGGCCGTTGAGATTCAGCTGGCGACGTCGAGTCTGTATCGCTCCGCCAGCCGCGCGATGTCGCGCTTGTAGAACAGCTTGACGCGGACGTTGGGATAGAGCTCGCGCATGCGGCGGAGCTTCCGGTTCTTCCGCGTGACGAGTGACTGCTTCATGACCGTCACCTCCAGGTAGAGATTCTGCTCCGGGAGGTAGAAGTCGGGGCTGAAGGCCTCGGTGACGGTGCCGTCCTCGTCGCGGGCGAGCACGAACGTGGTCGGCTCGTACTGCCACGGAACGCGGTAGAAGTCGAGCAGCTTGGCGCACTCGACCTCGGCATCGTTTGCAAAGCGCGGCTCCCCCCGCCCGCAATATGCCTGGAAACGCGGCATTTTTTGGGCCATCTGCAGCCAGCTTAGCAACGGCCTCGGATAGGACCCTCGAGGCCGGAGCGGCGGCCTGCCGCCCTCTACACTTCGTCTATGTCGGCGCCCGACCCCGTCTTCAAGATCGCGCACATCTCGGATCTCCACTGCGGCGGGCCTTACTTCATGCCGTCGCTGATGGAGCGCGCGATCGGCGAGGTCAACGACCTGGAGCCCGACCTCGTCATCTGCACGGGCGATCTGACGACCTTCGGCTTCAAGCAGGAGTTCATCCAGGCCAAGGCCTACCTCGATCGCATCCAGTGCGAATCCTTCGTCGTCGTGCCCGGGAACCACGACTCGCGGAACGTGGGCTACGTGCATTTCGAGGAGCTGTTCGGTGAGCGAAACTCGGTGCTCAGCAAGAACGGAGTCACCGTCGTCGCGGTCGATTCCACCGAGCCCGACCTCGACCACGGCCAGGTGGGGCGCAGCCAGTACCGCTGGATCGAGGAGCAGTTCGCCGAGGCCGCGAACCTGCGGATCTTCGTCCTGCACCACCACCTGCTGCCCGTTCCGGGCACCGGGCGTGAGCGCAACGTCGTCTACGACGCGGGCGACCTCATCGAGTGCCTGCAGCGCGCCGGCGTCGACCTCGTCCTCTCGGGCCACAAGCACGTGCCGTACGCCTGGAAGCTCGAGGACCTGTTCGTCGTCAACACCGGGACCGTCTCCTCGCTCCGCCTGCGCGGCAAGACGAGGCCCTGTTACAACGTGATCGAGGTCTCCGGCACGCACGTGGACGTCTGGCGCAAGTACCCGTTCCACGGCCAGGAGAAGATCATCCAGTTCTCGACGGAGACGCGCGCGTTCGAGAAGTACACGGCGCGCATCGAGGGCGAGGTGACGACGCGGTCGTGACCCGTGCGCTGGCGATCATCGACGGAGAGCACTACGCGCCGGTGGTGCAGGACGCGCTGGCGAGCCTGCCGTACGACTTCGGCGGTGCGTGGCTCGTCGGGGGCACCGAGAAGCTGCGCGGCGACGACGAGTACGGCGTCCTGCTGTTCGACGACCTGGAGCGGGCGTTGGCCGACCTCGAGCCGGAGGTCGTCGTCGACCTCTCCGACGAGCCGGTGCTCGGGCCGCGCGAGCGCTTTCGCGTCGCGAGCCGGGTGCTGGCGCACGGCGTCCCGTACGTCGGCCCGGACTTTCGCTTCGACCCGCCCGAGCTGCAGCCGTTCGATCTGCCCTCGATCGGCATCGTCGGCACCGGCAAACGGGTCGGCAAGACGGCCGTTGCCGGCCACGCACTGCGCCTCTTCGCGCAGGACCGGGATGTGGTCGTCGTCGCAATGGGGCGCGGTGGGCCTCCTGAGCCCGAAGTCGAAGGGGCAGGCCCCACGGTCGAGCGCCTGCTCGAGCTGTCTCGTGACGGGCGGCACGCGGCGTCGGACTACCTCGAGGATGCGGTCTTCGGCGGCGTCGACGCGATCGGTTGCCGGCGCTGCGGCGGCGGGCTGGCCGGCGGAGTCGGCGTCTCCAATGTCGCTGACGGAGCGCGACTTGCTCTCGAGCGCGAGCCCGACCTCGTCATCTTCGAGGGCAGCGGCGCAGCCTTCCCGCCGATCGCCACCGCGCGGCGGATCCTCGTCGCCAACTCGAGCATCGCGCCCGAGCTCCTGGCCGGCTACCTGAACACCTACCGCGTGCTCGTCTCCGACCTGGTCGTGCTGACCGGCGCCGAGCAGGGCTCGCGCCACGACGAGCTCCGCGCGGCGATCGACGAGGTGAAGCCGGATACGACGGTCATCGCCACGCGAGATGCTGCCGCGACCGGTCGAGCCGATCGACGGGGAAACGGGTCGCCGTCTTCACGACTGCGGGCCGAGGAGACTCACGAGCGACTCGCGCAGCTGCTGGCCGAGGAGCACGGTGCGGAGATCGTCCACGTCTCGGGGAACCTCGCCGACCGGGAGCAGCTGCGGGCCGACCTGGAGTCGATCGAAGCCGACACCTACCTCACCGAGATCAAGGCGGCCGGAATCGACGTCGTGGCCGAGACCGCGGACGAGCGCGGCGTCGACTGCGTGTTCCTCGACAACGACGTGGTGCCGCTCGACGGCGAGCCCGACCTCGACGAGGAGCTCGAGGCGCTCGCCGAGGCGGCGCAGAAGGAGCCAGTCGCATGACGGAGCGCAGGCGCAGCGACCCGTTGCCGCTGGGAGGTGACCAGCCCTACTCGAAGGGCCTGATGGCACGGGCCCTGATCCGTGCGGGCGCCGCGCCGTCCCGCGCGTACGACGTGGCGAGGCTGATCGAGCAGGACATCGCCGATCGCAAGACCGAGGGCACCGATCTCGATCGCGTCGAGGAGCTCGCTGGGAGCGTCCTCGGTGACGAGGCCGGGAAGGTCGTCGGCCGCCTGCGCCGCTACCAGGAGCTCGAGGAGCTCGACCTCCCGATCATCGTCCTCGTCGGCGGCGCCACGGGCACGGGCAAGTCGACGATCGCCACGGAGGTCGCCTACCGCCTCGGCATCACCCGGGTGACGTCGACCGACTTCGTGCGGCAGACGATGCGGGCCCTGTTCAGCCCGGAGCTGATGCCGACCATCCACCACTCGAGCTTCGAGGCCGGCATGCCGCTGCACAGCGCCGAGGAGGAAGAGGTCGATCCGCTGATCCACGGCTTCCTCGACCAGACGCGCCACGTGCTCGTAGGAGTCAAGGCCGCCATCGACCGCGCCCTGGAGGAGGGGTGGTCGATGGTGCTCGAAGGCGTCCATCTCGTGCCCGGGATGCTGCCGCCGATCGAGAACGCGCTCGTCGTGCAGTGCGTGATCGCGATCGAGAGCGAGGAGACGCACGCGGGCCACTTCTGGATCCGCGATCTCACCTCGGACGGCATGCGCCCGCTCGACAAGTACCTGGAGAAGCTGTCGGACATCCGCTACCTCCAGGATTACGTCCTCGAGCGAGCCCGCAGTCACGACGTGCCTGTGATCGACAACCACCAGCGCGAGACGTCGATCGCCGCTGTCATGGAGCTCGTGCTGACCGCGGCTGACAGACTGCAGAAGGTCTAGTGACGCAAACAGCTCCCGAAGCCGCCGAGAGCCAGCTGGGCACGGCCCGCACGTGCCTCTGCGAGACCTTCGCGCGTGTCACCGAGCGGGCGGCGCTGGCGAGCGCGCGCTGGCTCGGGCGCGCCGACGAGGCCGGGGCTCAGGAAGCGGCGTGCACCGGGATGGAGGAGTCGCTCGGGCAGCTGCCGATCGACGGGAACATCGTCATCGGGGCCTCGGAGGAGGAGTCGGACAACCTCGCGGCCGGGCAGAGGATCGGCGCCGGCGGCGAGACGTTCGACCTCGCGCTCGATCCGCTGGAGGGCGCTGGGATCGTCGCGCGAGGCGGGAGCGGCGCGATGTCGATGATCGCGGCGGGCGATCCGGGGTCGCTGCAGACGCTTCCCGACATGTACATGCGGAAGATGGCCGTCGGGCCTACCCCCCGCGGGAAGATCGACCTCAAGCTGCCCGTCGCCGAGAACATCCAGGCGATCGCCGAGGCGTTCGGCCGGCGGGTGGGCGACATCACGACGATCGTCCTCGACCGTCCGCGCCACCACGACCTGATCGAGGAGATTCGCCAGGCCGGCGCGCGCATCAAGCTCATCCAGGACGGAGACGTCACGGCCTCGATCTCGGCCGCGATCCGGGGGACGAACGACCACCTCGCGATCGGCATCGGCGGCACGCGTCAGGCGGTCCTGACAGCGGCCGCTCTCCGCTGTCTCGGGGGCGAGATGCAGGCGCAGCTCTGGCCGACCACTCGCGCCGAGATCGAGCGCGCCACCGAGCACGGGATCGAGGACATCGAGCGCATCTGGTCGATCGACGACCTCGCTCCGACCGAGGTGATCGTGGCCGCGACGGGCGTCTCGGGCGGCGATCTCTTGCGGGGCGTGCGTTACCTGGCCGACAGCGCGCGGACGCACTCGCTCGTCATGTGCACGCGCTGTAACTGGGTGCGATTCGTGGACGGCATTCACTTCTTCGCCCGCGAGCGCCGCGAAGAGGTTCGGCTTCTATAGCCTGATCGGCGTGCCCACCAAAGAAGAAGTCACCGAAGCGATGAAGCAGGTCGAGGATCCCGAGCTCGGGATGGACATCGTCGACCTCGGGCTCCTCTACGACGTCGAGGTCGACGGGCCGAAGGTGAAGGTCATCCACTCGCTGACGTCGATGGGCTGCCCGGCCGGCCCGATGATCCAGGAGAACATCCACGACGTCGCGGCCGCGCTGCCCGGCGTCGAGGAGGTCGAGGTCGAGCTGACCTGGGAGCCGCCCTGGACGCCGGAGCTCATGTCCGAAGACGCCAAGTTCATCCTCGGCATCGGCTAGACCGATGCCAGGCACGGACAGGTACGCCGCGTGCCGAGGCACCGTGGAGCCTCGGTCGGTCTTCTGTCGATAGGAAACGGCCAGCCGGCCGCTCGACGAGGGCGCTTCGCGCCATCGGGATCCAGCGTCGTCTAGGAGCTCCTGCTTCGATCCGGCCGCGAGCTCCGCGTCGTCGCCCTGCCGCACCGGGCCTTTGAACCACTTGTGGGCCGACAGGACGTACCAGCCCGCCGAAGAGGAGCAACGCGCCTCCGACGGTGATCGGCGTGTAGTTCACGAAGTCCCAGGTGAAGCCCTCGTTCCCCGGGATGCCGACCTTGGCGAACGGAAGCAGAAACACGATCGAGATGAACAGCGATCCAGACGATCGCGACCCAGTCGATCCACTTGTAGTGCTTTCCGAGATGCCATGCGCCGCGCTCGAACGCCTCGCCCGCGCGGAGCCGCAGGATGATCGGAAGCACGAATGCGATGTAGAGGCCGATCACCGCAGACCTGGACGTCCCGACCGCGTAGCCGACGAAAGCGTTCTAGAGCGTCGGGATCATCAGCAGGAACGACAGCACGCAGATCGCCAGACGCGAGTTGACCGGGACGCGTCCCGCTTCGAGACCCGCCGCCAGCACCGATGGCCCGGAACAGCGCGGTCGCGTGAGAACGCGAACATCATCCGCGAGGCCGAGGTGACCGACGCGATCGTGCAGAAGAGTCTGCGCGACCACGGCGATGAAGAGGAGGAACTCGGCCCAGCCCTCGCTCATCGCGCTCGTCCAGGCGAACGTGAGGATTCCCTGTCCGGCCGCCGACGAACTCGTCGTTGGTCGCGTTCGGGCAGCGCGAACGTCACGGCGGTCAGCAGGATGAAGCCGAAGATCACCGAGACGACGACCGACATGACCATGCCCCAGGCCGCGCCGCAACGACGCCTGCCGCGTCTCCTCGCTCATGTGCGCGGACGCGTCGAAGCCCGTGATCGTGTACTGGGCCATCAGGAGACCCGTCACGAACACGTAGAAGAACACGATGCTGCCGAAGTTCATGCCCGGAGAAGCCCGTGTTGTTCAGCGGTCTCGCCGAAGACGTAGCCGACCGACTTGTGGGTGTCGGGGACGATGATCAGGACGGCGACGAAGACGAGCACGCCGACCATGTGCCACCACGCCGAGATCGCGTTCAGCATCCCGGTGATCGGCACTTTGAACATGTTGACCAGTCCGGCGAGTGAGCAGGATCACCGCGTAGGTGAAGAGGATCCAGCGGATCGTGTTCGGGTAGTCGAAGAGCAGGTTCAGCAGCGAGGTCGTAAAGACCGCGCAGCCGTAGCCGATCGCGGCCGTGACTGCGATCTGGCCGACGAGGTTGAACCAGCCGGTGAACCAGCCCCAGGCCGGGCCTCCGAGCTTCGACGCCCAGTAGTAGAGACCGCCGGCGGTCGGGATACGTCGAGGCGATCTCGCCCATGGCGAGGGCGACGATGATGCAGAAGCCGCCGACGAGCAGCCAGCCCCAGGTGATCGCGATCGGGCCGCCCTGGTTGAACGCGATGTAGTACGAGGTCAGGCACCCCGCGAGGATCGAGATGATCGTGAAAGAGATCGCGAAGTTCTGGAAACCCCCCATCGAGCGGTAGAGCTCCTGGGCGTAGCCGAGCTTGTGCAGCTGCGCTCGATCGTCCAGGTGATCCGGGCGCGCGCCGCCTTCTACTGTGCTCATCTGCCGCCTTCCTTTCGCTGGGAACGCGCTATTTACCCGCTTTTGTGCAGGTTGTGTCAAGTACGGATGGCTGTGCCCTCGGGGTCGTAGAGCGGTTCTGCCGCAACTTCCCCGGGAACCGGGCGTCCGAAGATCTCGACTTCGACCGGCCTGCCGACCTCTGCCTCGCCTCCCGGGCAGGTAGGCGTAGGCGATCGAGCGCTCGACCGTGTAGCCGTAACCGCCGCTCGTCACGCGGCCGACGACCTCGCCGTCAACGAGCACGGGCTCGGACCCGAGGGCGATCGAGCGCGGATCCTCGAGCACCAGGCACGCGAGCTTCCGCTCGAGCGGCTTGCCCTGGGCGGCTGCGAGCGCATCCCGTCCGATGAACTCCCCCTTGTCGAGCTTGACCGCGAACCCGAGGCCGGCCTCGAAGGGCGTGTCCTCGGGCGTGATGTCCGCGCCCCACACGCGGTAGCCCTTCTCGAGCCGGCACGAGTCGATCGCCTTGTAGCCGCCCGCCACGAGCCCGTGCTCGCGGCCCGCTTCCCAGATCGTGTCCCAGAGCCGGAGGCCGAACTCCATCGGGCAGTACAGCTCCCAGCCGAGCTCGCCGACGTAGGTCACGCGCAGCGCCAGGCACGGGACCGGGCCGATGGCGACCTCGCGGGCGCGCATGTACTTGAAGTCCTCGTTCGCCAGGCTCTCGGTGGTCAGCGGCTGGAGGATCTCGCGGCTCTTCGGGCCCCAGATCCCGAGGCAGGCGAAGCGCGAGGTGACGTCCTCGACGGCCACCGACCCGTCGTCGGGCGCATGCGAGCGGATCCAGGCGAGGTCGTGCTGGCCGAACGCCGTCCCGGTGACGATCCGGAAACGATCCTCGGCGAGCCGCGTCACGGTGAAGTCGCACTCGATCCCGCCGCGCTCGTTCAGCATCTGCGTGTAGGTGATCGCGCCCACGTCGCGGGCGACCTCGTTGTCGCAGAGGTGCTCGAGAAAGTCGGCCGCGCCCGGGCCCGCGATCTCGATCTTGGCGAACGACGTCTCGTCGAACAGCGCGGCCGCCTCGCGCGTCGCCCGGTGCTCGGCGCCGATCGCGGGCGACCAGAGCCGGCCCGCCCAGCCGCCGGGCCGCAACGACTCGTCGCCGGCGGCCGCGTTCGGCTCGAACCAGTTCGGGCGCTCCCAGCCCGACTTCTCGCCGAAGGCCGCGCCGAGCTCGCTGAGACGAGGGTAGGCGGGGGAGAGGCGGAGCGGCCGGCCGGCCTGCCGCTCGTGGCCCGGGTACTTGACGTCGTAGTAGGTCGAGTACACCTCGACCGTGCGCTCGAGCGTGTACTGCCGGCTGCGGTAGTGGCGGCCGAAGCGCCGCGAGTCCATCTCCCAGGTGTCGAGGCTCGGCAGGCCCTCGACGATCCACTCCGCGACGAGCTTGCCCATGCCGCCCGCGCCCGCCAGCCCGTGCGCGCAGAACCCGGCGGCGACCCAGAAGCCGCGCACGTCCGACTCGCCGAGGATGAACTCGCCGTCCGGGGTGAAGGCCTCCGGCCCGTTAACGAGCCGGATGACCTCTGCGTCCTCCAGGTCGGGGACACGCACGATCGCGTTCTCCATCAGCTCCTCGAAGCGGTCCCAGTCCTCCTCGAGCAGCTTGCCGTTGAAGTCGGGAGGGATTCCGTCGAGGCCCCACGGAGCGGGATTGCGCTCGTACCCGCCCATGATCAGCCCGCCCGACTCGCCGCGGAAGTAGACGAGGAGCGAGGGGTCTCGCATCGTCGGCAGGTCGAGCGGCAGGCCGGAAGGGCGTGTGATCAGGTACTCGTGCGCCATCGGGACGATCGGGAACGGTGACGCCCGCCATGGCGCCGATCTCCGCCGCGAACATGCCGCCCGCGTTGACGACGACCTCCGTGGCGATCGAGCCCTTGTCGGTTTCCACACCGGTCACCCGACCGCGCTCGACGCCGATTCCGGTCACCCGCGTGTTGGTATGGAGCTCGGCACCGTGACGCCGGGCGCCCTCGGCGAGCGCGAACGTGAGCTGGCTCGGGTCGATGTAGCCGTCGGTCGGTATGTGAGCGGCGCCGAGCACGCCGTCCGTCGAAATGGGCGGAAACAGCCGTTGCGCCTCCTCGGCAGAGATCAGCTCGATCGGCAGGCCGAACGTCCGCGCCCACCCGGCCTGGCGCTGGAGCTCCTCCATCCGCTCCTCCGACGATGCCAGCCGCAGCGATCCGACCTCGTGCCAGCCGGTCTCGAGGCCGACCTCCGCCTCCAGGGAGCGGTAGAGATCGACCGAGGCGATCATCATCTTCGTCAGGCTGAGCGAGCCGCGAAGCTGGCCGACGAGCCCTGCGGAGTGGAAGGTCGAGCCGCTGGTCAGGTCGGCTCGCTCGACCAGGACGACGTCGTCCCAGCCGAGCCGGGCGAGCCAGTAGAGGACGGCCGCGCCGCCGACTCCGCCGCCGATGACGACCGCGCGGGCCCGGTCCTTCATCGCAGCAGCTCACGGAAGGCTGGGTCCGCTGCCGTGCGCTCGAGGCGCGCGAAGTGCTCGGCTGCGTAGGCGGCGAAATCGAAGTCGAGCTCGGACAGTCCTTGCTGGACGACGCCCCACATCGCCTCGCGAAAGTCGGACATGAACCGCATCAGGCGGAGCGCGCTGCAGGTCCGCCTCCGCGAGCTCGCCGAAATACGCCGTCAGCAGCTCCTCGTTCTGGTCGTCGGTCAGCTCGTGGTTGACCGAGAAGTTGGCGAGGTCGAAGAAGCGGTCGCCCATGCCGGCGTACTCCCAGTCGACGATCCGAATCGCTTCACCCTGCGCGGATGAAGTTCGCGTTGAGCAGGTCGTTGTGGCAAGGGCGCGCGACGCTGTGGCCCACGCGTGCGTTCGATCTCATCCGCGGTCTGCTTGGCCCGTTCGTACTCGCGCGGGGTGGCGACTCCCCGACTCGCGGCGGTCGCGAGGTAGGCCTCGACGACGCGAAACGAGTCGAACTGTGCGGGGAAGGAAGGGCCGTCGTGCAGGCTCCGCAGCATCTCGGCCACGTGCCGCAGGGTCTCGGTCCGGCGCATCTCCTCCATCGGTAGTGGGCTGCCCGCCACGAAACGGGTGACGAGAGATCCCTCGGGCTCGACAAAGGCGACGACCTCCGGGCCGATCTCGAGCGCGGCTGCGACGGACGTCGCTGCGTGCTCGGCCTGCCGGTCGATGCCGAGCAGGGCCGTGTCCTTGCCGCCGATCCGCAGCACGAACGACTCCCCGCCGACGGTGACCTTGAAGTTCCGGTTCGTGATCCCGCCGCCGAGCGGCTCGAGCTCGACCTCTCGGCCCGGCCAGACGCGCGCGGCGATCGCCTCCGGCTGCACCGCGGCGATCCTAGACTCCGCCTCTTGGCGATTCGCGCCCTGCTTCTCGACTTCAACGGCACGATCTCGGACGACGAGGCGCTGCTGTGCTCGATCCTGCAGGAGCTGTTCGCGGAGCAGGGGAGGCCGCTCTCGACCGAGGAGTACTACGAGCGGCTGGCCGGGCTCTCGGACCCGGAGATCGTCGAGCTGTGGCTCGGGCCGGGACACGACGACGTCGTCGCGCGGAAGATCGAGCTCTACCGCGAGCGCGCAGGAGACGGGGCGACTGTCAGCCCCGAGGCGCGCGAGGCCGTGCGCCAGGCTGCCGAGCACGTGCCGGTGGGGTCGTGTCGGGCTCGGCCCGGGTCGAGATCGAGACGGTGCTCGAGGCTGCCGGGCTGGGCGACGCCGTCTCGGGAGTCGTCGCGGCGGACGACGTCGAGCAGGGGAAGCCTGCGCCCGACGGATACCTGCGCGCCCTCGAGCTGCTCGGAATCGCCGCCGAGGACGCCGTGGCCGTCGAGGATTCCGACGTCGGGGTCGCCGCCGCGAAGGCAGCGGGCCTGCACTGCGTCGCGGTGACCGGCACGATGGGGCCGGAGCGGCTGGGAGCCGCGGACGAGATCGTTCCTCGCCTCGACTCGGGGTTGGTGCGTAGGCTTATTCCGTGCTGACAGCCAAGGAGCTCGAGCAGGGCGCGGCCGACGGCTCGATCGACACCGTCGTCGTCGCCTTCACCGACATGCAGGGCCGCCTGATGGGAAAGCGCCTGCACGCGAACTACTTTCTCGACGGGGACATCTCCGAGCACGGTGTCGAGGGCTGCAACTACCTGCTCGCCCTCGAGATGGAGGGAGATCCCGTGCCCGGCTACGAGATGGCGAGCTGGGAGCGCGGCTACGGCGATCTTCGGCTCGTGCCCGACATGGCCACCCTGCGGCGCATCCCGTGGCTCGAAGGGACGGCGCTCGTGCTCGCCGACGTCGCCTGGCTCGACGGCTCTCCGGTCGCACCATCTCCGCGGCAGGTGCTGAAGCGCCAGGTCGAGCGTGCAGCCGACGCTCGGGTACACGCGCGATGTTCGGCTCCGAGCTCGAGTTCTTCCTCCTCAAGGAGACCTACGAGGAGGCGCACGCGAAGCACTATTTCGACCTCACGCCGTCGGTCCCGTACATCCTCGACTACCACATCCTCGCCTCCACCTACGACGAGCCCTTCATCCGCCAGATCCGGAACGGCATGGAGGGCGCCGGCATCCGGGTCGAGACGTCGAAGGGCGAGGCGTGGCCCGGCCAGCACGAGATCAACTTCCGGTACGCCGACGCGCTGACGATGGCCGACAACCACGTCATCTACAAGAACGGCGCGAAGGAGCTCGCCCACCTCAACGGCTGCTCGGTCACGTTCATGGCCAAGCCCGACCACACGTGGATCGGCTCCTCGTGCCACATCCACTCGAGCCTCTGGCGCGGGGACGAGAACGAGTTCGCCGGCGAGAGCGACGTCTTCAAGCAGTACCTCGCCGGGCAGATCGCCCATCTCAAGGAGCTCGCGATCTTCGTCGCGCCGACGATCAACTCGTACAAGCGCTTCGCGGCCGGCAGCTGGGCGCCCACGACGCTCGCTTGGGGCCACGACAACCGAACGTGTGGCTTCCGGATCGTCGGGCACGGCAGCGCGCTGCGCACCGAGACGCGGATCCCCGGAGGCGACGTCAATCCCTATCTCGCGTTCGCAGCCCTGCTCGCCGCCGGCCTGCGCCGGGATCGAGGCGGGCTCGAGCTGCCGCCGCCTCTCGAGGGCAATGCGTACGAGTCCGACGCCGAGCGCTTCCCGCACTCCCTGCGCGAGGGCATCGCCGCGCTCGAGGCCGGGACGATGGCCCGGGCCGCGCTCGGCGACGACGTCGTCGACCACTACCTGAACTACGCGCGCACCGAGCAGCGAGCTCTTCGACAAGGTCGGTGACCTGCTACGAGCGGGAGCGGATGTTCGAGCGCGGATGAAGCCCGTCGTCGGCATCACCTCGTACGCCGAGGAGGTGACGTGGGGCGCCTGGGTCGAGGAGGCTGCGCTCGTCCCGCTCGCTTACGTCCGCGCGGTCGAGCGTGCCGGCGGCCGGCCGCTCGTCGTGCCGCCGAGCGAGGACGCCATCGAGGAGACCCTCGAGGCGCTCGACGGGATCCTCTTCTCGGGCGGCTCCGACCTCGATCCGGCGCTCTACGACGCGGAGGCCCACCCGGAGACCCACGGCGTCGCACGAGGCGCGGGATCGCGCCGAGATGGCGCTGCTGACGGCTGCGCTCGAGCGCGACATGCCGGTGCTCGCCGTGTGCCGCGGCTCGCAGGTGCTGAACGTCGCGCGCGGCGGCGACCTCGTCCAGCACCTGCCCGAGGTGGTCGGCCACGAGGAGCACAAGCACACGCCGGGCGAGTACTCCGACCACGACGTCACTCTCGAGCCCGAGACGCGCGTCGGCGGCGATCCTCGGCGAGCGCGCGCCGGTCAAGTCGCACCACCATCAGGGCTTCGGGCGAATCGGCGAAGGCCTGCGGGAGGCCGGGCATGCGGAGGACGGCACCGTCGAGGCGCTCGAGGATCCGTCGAAGCGCTTCGCGGTCGGCGTGCTCTGGCACCCGGAGGAGGGCGAGGACATGGCGCTCTTCGAGGCACTCGTCGAGCAGGCCGCGCAGTACAGGGAAGAGCGACCGTGATCACCGTCGTCAACCCGGCGACCGAGGAGACGATCGCCGAGTTGCCGGAGGTCGGCGTGGAGGAGACGGACGCTGCGGTCGAGGCTGCGAAGGCGGCCGTTCCCGCCTGGCGCGCGGTGGCGCCGGCTGATCGCGCGCGGCTCCTGCGGCGGCTCGCCGCGCTCGTCGAGGAGCACGCCGAGGAGCTCGCGCTGCTGGAGACCCGCAACGTCGGCAAGCCGATCGCCGACTCGCGCGGCGAGGTCGGGATGGTCGCCGAGGTCTTCTACTTCTACGCCGGCGCGGTCGACAAGCACTTCGGCGAGACGATTCCCGTCGCGGGCGGCGTGGACATGACGTTCCGGGAGCCGCTCGGAGTCGTCGGGCTGATCGTGCCGTGGAACTTCCCGATCGCGATCTCGAGCTGGAAGCTCGGGCCGGCGCTCGCCATGCGGCAACACGGTCGTGCTCAAGCCCGCGGAGCTGACGCCGCTGACCGCGCTGCGGCTCGCGGAGCTGGCGCTCGAGGCCGGGATTCCGGAGGGGGTGCTGAACGTCGTGGCCGGCAAGGGGTCGGTCGTGGGGCGAGCGGCTCGTCGAGCATCCGGACGTGGCGAAGATCGGGTTCACGGGCTCGACCGAGGTCGGCCGCGAGGTGATGCAGGGCGCGGCGGAGACGATCAAGCGCGTCACGCTCGAGCTCGGCGGCAAGTCGGCGAACGTGGTGTTCGCCGACGCCGACCTCGAGGCGGCCGCGGCCGGCGCGCCGTACGCCGTGTTCGGGAACGCCGGCCAGGACTGCTGCGCCCGCTCGCGCATCCTCGTCGAGCGAACCGCCTACGACCGGTTCGTCGAGCTGCTGGTGTCTGCGGCCGAGGGCGTCGAGCTCGGCGATCCGGAGAGACGCCGGAACCGAGATGGGGCCGCTCGATCTCGGCCGGTCAGCGCGAGACCGTGTCGTCCTACGTCGACGGTAACGTTGCCTTCCAAGGCAACACACCGGGCAGGTCCCGGGTTCTGGTTTCCGCCGACGTGCTCGTCGAGGCTCGAACGACGACCGCGCTCGCGCGCGAGGAGGTCTTCGGCCCGGTTGCCGCCGTCATCCCGTTCGAAGACGAGGAGGAGGCGATCCGCATCGCCAACGACACGCCCTACGGGCTGTCGGGCTCGATCTGGACGCGCGACGCTGCGCGCGCGTTCCGGGTAGCCCGCGGGATCGACGCCGGCGTGCTCTCCGTCAACTCCAATACCTCCGTGCGGGTCTCGACGCCCTTCGGCGGGTTCAAGCAGTCCGGCTTCGGGCGCGAGCTCGGGATGCACGCCATGGACGGCTACTCCGAGATCAAGAACGTGTACCTCGCGACGGACGCGTGATGGGTCGGCTCGACGGCAAGGTCGCGGTCATCACGGGCGCCGGCGGCGGCATGGGCCGCGAGGCGGCGATCGTCTTCGCCGAGGAGGGGGCCCAGGTCTGCGTGGCCGACGTCGACGGCGACGCGGCCGAGCAGGTCGCCTCCGAGGCGCGGCGAGGCGTTCGCGGTGCAGGTCGACGTCGCCGACGGGGCGAGCGTGCAGGCGATGTACGCGGCCACCGCGGAGCGTTACGGCGGGATCGACGTCCTCTACAACAACGCCGGGATCTCGCCGGCCGACGACGACTCGATCCTCGAGACCGAGGAGGACGCCTGGGATCGCGTCCAGAACGTCAACACGAAGGGCGTCTACCTGTGCTGCAAGCACGGGATCCCGTACCTGCTGGAGCGGGGTGGAGGCTCGGTGATCAACGTCGCGTCGTTCGTCGCGCTGGTGGGCGCGGCGACCTCGCAGATCTCGTACTCGGCGTCGAAGGGCGCGGTGCTGTCGCTGTCGCGCGAGCTGGGCGTGCAGTTCGCGCGGCAGGGGATCCGCGTCAACGCGCTCTGCCCGGGGCCGGTCGAGACGCCGCTGCTCCTGCGGATCTTCGGCGACGATCCCGCCGCCTACGAGCGGCGGCGCATCCACCTGCCGATGGGCCGGCTGGCGAAGCCGCGCGAGATCGTGAACGCGGCGCTCTTCCTGGCGAGCGACGAGTCGTCGTACGTGAACGCGGCGACGTTCCTCGTCGACGGCGGCCTGACGGCCGCCTACGTGACGCCCGAGTAGCTCGCTAGGCGCGGTCGGAGGCGCAGCGGCGGCCGGCGGCCGGCGGCGGCGCTGGCGCGGTCAGCTTGAAGTACGCCGTCGTGATCGCAGCGGCAGCGAACGGAACCGTGAGGCTATGGCCGACGAGCGAGCCGAGCCAGGTGTCGAAGAAGTCCGGCAACGGAGCGAAGAGAAGGGTGATCACCCCGGAAGCGACCGCGACGAGGACGAAGGTCACGATGATCAGCCCGAACACCTCCCAGCCGTGTCCGCGGACGATCTCGCGGGAGCGCCCGAAGGCCTCGCCCGCCGACTTACCCTCGATCACGATCACCGCCACGAGCATCGACCAGATCGTGAGCAGGAAGAGACCGGGGACGATGAGGAGGATCAATCCGATGGCGATCCCGATCCCCGCGAGGATCCCGCCGACGATCAGCGCGGGCAAGCGGGGGCTTACGGCCTGATAGATCTCGCCGATGGTGCGGTCGGCGCGGCCGTCGCGCACATCTCGCACGACCTCGACGAGAGCGCCCTGCACCCAGAAGTAGCCGACTATTCCGACGATGGCGGAGATCAGGCTCCAGAAGAGGCGTGCAAGGAAGCTGTCGCCGCCGGCCGCGTCGGCGAGAGCCGAAAACAGGTCGAGAATCAAGTACACGACGAATGCGGTGAGAAAGAATTGCCAGAAGAATCTCTTGTAGAGGCCCCAGGCCTCGCCGAGCACGTCGCCGATTTGCATTCGCCGACCCTACAAGCTATTCGGGAATCCGGAGGATGATCTTGCCGAGCTGCTCGCCGCTCTCCAGGCGCTCGTGGGCCGCCGCAGCCTCGGACAGCGGGAAGACCTTGTCCACGATCGGCTTGACCCGGCCGGACTCGACCAGCTCGTAGACGGCCTCGAAGTCCTCTCTCGTCCCCATCGTCGAGCCGAGGATCGACAGCTGCTTCCACCAGATCCGATGGAGAGCCGCGGGCGGGTTGGGGCCGGACGTCGCTCCGCAGACGACGACGCGGCCGCCCTGGCGAGCCGCTTGCAGGCTCTGCTGCCAGGTCGCCTCGCCGACGTGCTCGACCACGATGTCCGCGCCGTAGCCGCCGGTGGCCTCCTTCACGGCCGCCACCACGTCCTGCGCGGCGTGGTTGACCTTGGCATCGGCCTCGATGTCGGCGAGCTTCTCGTCGCTGCTCGAGGTGACGATCGTCCGCGCGCCGAGAGCACGGGCGATCGAGTTCGCCGCGGTCGCGACGCCGCCGCCGATGCCCCAGACGAGCACCCATTCGCCTTCGCGGAGCCCTGCACGCGTGACGAGCATGCGGTAGGCGGTCTCGTAGACGAGTGGGAAGGCGGCAGCCTCCTCGAAGCTGAGGCCGTCAGGAATCGGATACACGTTCGACGACGGCACAGCGATCAACTCGGCATGCGTGCCGTCCGTGTGCTCGCCGATGACCGTGATCTTCTCGCCGTGCTCGACGCCGGGGTTGATGAGCACGCGTTGGCCGTCGGACAGGCCGGCGCCGTCGGCGCCGAGGATGCGCGGCTTGGGGACGGAGGGCCGTCCTTGCCGGATCCAGAGGTCGAGGTGGTTCAGCGAGGCCGCCCGCAGCTCGACGAGGACGTCTCCGGGCCCCGGCTCGGGATCAGGCGCGTCCTCGTACCGGAGCACCTCGGGCCCGCCGTCCTCGTGGATGCGAATTGCCTTCATCGCTCGCGATCGTAGGCACAATGCGAGCGTGACAGCCCTGGAACTCGAGCGCCTCGCGGCGGAGCTCGGGATCGACGTCGTCGGCGCCGCGCCCGCTGAGCCCTACGAGGACACCGAGAGACACATCCGCGAGCGCGGTGAGCGTGGCCTGTTCGCGGACATGCGCTTCACGATGGCGCAGCCGGACGTCTCCTGCCATCCCGAGACGCTCCTGGCAGACGCCCGCACCGTCGTCTCGGCCGCGCTCGGCTACTGGAGCGAGGAGCCGCCGAGCGAGCCGGGGCAGGGGAGGCTGCCTCGCTACACGTGGTTCCACGCCTACGCGGAGCTACGCGAGAAGCTCGACGCGCTCGGGCGGCGGCTCGGCGGCGACTACCGCGTCCTCGTCGATGAGAACCAGCACGTCGACCGCGAGGCCGCCGCGCGCTCCGGCGTTGGTTTCTACGGCAAGAACACGCTGCTGATCACGCGGCGACACGGTTCCTGGGTCGTGCTCGGCACCCTCGTCACCGAGGTCGAGATCGAGGCCGGCGAGCCGATGCCCTTCGCCTGCGGCTCGTGCACGATGTGCATCGATGCGTGCCCGACTGGCGCGTTGGACGAGCCGGGTGTCCTCGACTCCACCAAGTGCCTCTCGTACTGGACGCAGGCTGCAGCGCCGATTCCGGAGGAGTACCGAGAGCCGCTCGGCGCGCAGGTGTACGGCTGCGACATCTGCCAGGACGTCTGCCCGTGGAACAGGGGAATCGAGAAGCGGCGTGCGGGTCAAGCGCCGCCGGCCGGAGCCGAGCCCCACGTCTCGCTCGTCGAGTGGCTCGAGGCAGCCGACGACGACCTTCAGGCTCGCTACGACCGCCTGTTCGTGCCGAGGAAGGACGTGCGCTACCTCCGCCGAAACGCGCTCGTGGCCCTCGGCAACACCGGCGGGCCAGAGCATCGTGTCGAGATCGAGCCGTTCCTCGAGGGCGACGACCCGTTGTTGCGGGAGCACGCCGAGTGGGCTCTCGGACGCATCGCAGAGAGGACGGCGACGTAGGTGACCGAGTTGCGCCGCCGCTGGGACCTCGAGCGCTGGATCTCCGTGATCCGCCTCGCTACGGTCCCATGGGCGGTTTTCGAGGTCGGGGTCATCGGCCAGGACTACCCCGCCGGCCACGAGCTCGTCGCCTGGTTGACGACAGCGGCTCTGACGGTCGGTGCGGCCGCGTTCTTCTTCATCGACCGCCGGCCCTTCGGCGAGCGGGCCCAATGGATCATCGGTTTCGCCTCGCTGTCGTTCAACACGGTCGTCATCTCGGCGTACTGCTTCGTCTTCGCGTTCGAGGCGGGCACGCCGGTCCGGCAGCTCCTCTACCTCGCCGTGGTCGAGGCCGCGCTTCGCTACGGCCTCGTCGGAGGAATCGTGATGCCGCTCGCCCTGCTCCCCGTCCTCATCGGAACCGAGCTCTTCCGCGCCGACCGCTTCACCCCGCCGGAGTTCACCAGCAACCACATCACGTTCCCGCTCGGGCTCGGTCTCCTGATGGGCCTGGTCGTCGGCTGGCTCGTCAATCGGCTGACTCGCGAGACCGAACTCGCCGAGGAGCGTGCGGGGGAAGCTGAAGGGCTTCGCGACGAGCTGGGCAGGCGCGTGGACGTCCTCGACGCGGCTAACCGGTGCGCGAGAGCCCTCGGGTCGTCGCTCGACCTCGACCAGGCTTTCGCAGCGTTCATCCGGGAGCTGCGCGGCCTGCTCGGCTTCGACCGCACGGCGATCGTCCTCGCCGACGACGGCATCGCACGCGTGATGGCGGCTGCCGGCGCCGGGGCAGACACCGTTTTCCCGATCGGGACGCGGCGAGAGGTCGCCGGGTCGGTTCTCGAGGAGGTGCTGACCGGCGCGCAACCCGTCTACAGGCGCGACATGCAGGACGCGGCCTACCCGGAAGAGCATGAGTTCGGCAAGCTCGGCCTGAGGTGCCGCCTCGCCGCGCCGCTCCTCGTCGGCGCCCGCGCGATCGGGATGATCTCGATCGTTCGCGTCGAGCCCGACTCCTTCAACGAGGAGGAGATCGAGCTCGTGTCCCTGCTGGGGCGCTTCCTCGGTTCGACCGTTCAGAACATTCGCGCGTACGAAGCGGAGAAGACCACCGTCGAGGAGCTGCGGCGACTCTCGGCCTTACGCGCCGACTTCGTCTCGCTCGTGTCGCACGAGCTCCGGAGCCCGATGGCGTCCGTAATTGGCTCCGCGAAGACGCTGCGCGTCCGCTGGCGCGACCTGACGGCGGAGCAACGCGACTCCTTCCTGGCGCTGATCGACCACGAGACGAATCGGCTCGCCGAGCTCGTCGGGGACGTGCTCGACACCTCGCGGATCGAGTCCGGGACCTTCAGCTACACGTTCAGCGACCTGGACATCGGTGAGATCGTTCGCGAATCGGCGGCGGCGGCCGAGAGCAGCCAGGACGAGGTGGCCGTGCGCGCCGACGTGACTGCTCCGCTCCCGACCCTGCGCGGCGACCGCGAGCGACTTCGGCAGGTGGTCACGAACCTGATCGACAACGCCGTCAAGTACTCACCGGCCGGCTCCGAGGTCAATGTCGAGGCGTTCGCGAACAACGGGCGGATCACGGTGGCCGTGCGAGACCGGGGCCCAGGGATCCTGAGCGAGCACAGGTCGCTGATCTTCGAAAAATTCGGGCGCGTGAGTGGCGAGCACGCCAAACCGGGGACGGGGCTCGGCCTCTTCATCGCCCGCTCGATCGCGGAAGCCCACGGCGGCACGCTCGAGGTCGCCTCGAGCGAAGGACAGGGCGCGACGTTCACGCTCGCGCTGCCGGTCGACTAGGGGCTAGTTCTTGGTCAGCGTGCGTCGCTGCTCGGGCGGCAGGAGGGCCTCAGCTCTTTGGCCTGAACGTGAAATGCGTGACTCCGCTGGGCGAGGAGGTGGCCTCGACCTCGTAGTCCTGCTCGAGGCCCTCCAGTCCGTCCCAGAGGCGTACGCCTCGGCCGAGCAGGATCGGGACCACCACGATGTGCATGTGGTCGACGAGCCCCGCGGCAAGGAAGTCGCGGATCATCGTGGGACCTCCGCCGAGGCGTACGTCTTGGCCGCCCGCAGCCTCGCGGGCCGTCTCGAGCGCCTCGGCGGGCGAAGCGTCGATGAAGTGGAACGTCGTCCCGCCCTCCATCTCGATCGACGGGCGCGGGTGATGGGTGAGGATGTAGGTCGGTGTGTGGAACGGCGGGTTGGGACCCCACGCGCCTTTCCACTCCGGGTCCTCGTGCCATCCGGGCGGGCCGAACTTCCCGGCACCCATGATCTCGGCGCCGATCCCTGGAGCGAACTGCTGCGTGAAGGCGTCGTCGATGCCGCCGGCGCCGCCGGGCTGGCCGACCATCTCGTGCCACCAGCGGGTGGCGAACATCCATTCGTGCAGCCTGTCGCCGGCGTGGCCGAAGTATGCGTCGTGGCTCTGACCCTCACCGGTGCCGAAGCCGTCGAGCGAGATGGCGAAGTTGTGGACGCGGGCGAGTGACATCTTTCTAGGCCTTGGCCGAAGCCGGCACGCGGCGGACTTTCATCTCCTTGGCCAGTTCTTGCGCGCGCCGCGCTACTCGCTCGCGCAGGGCCTCCGGCTCCAGGACCACGGATTCGCCGCGGTCGGACAGGATCTCGCCGATCAGCCACTCTTCGCTGCCGACCGGCCGCTCGCTCAGGGCGGCGCCGTCCTTCAACGGCTTCGCTCCCTCTTCGACCTTCCAGCGCGCGATCTTCGGCGAGTACCAGATCCGTGCGATCGGCCCTGAGAGCTCCTTGATCTCGAACTCGTCGCGGGGCTCGAACTTCTCGCGCTGCAACCGAGCGCTGCGCATGCGGTCGAGGCGGAACGAGCGCTGTGCGTCCGGCCCGCGATCCCACGTGTGGACGTACCAGTGCGGCACGCGCCGCTCGAGGACGTGGGGCTCCACGATCCTCGTCGAGAGCGTTTCCTCTTCTTCCTTCTGGTACTCGATCTCGACGAGCCGGCGCTGACGAATTCCCTCGGAGAGCGTGCCGACGAGCCGTTCCTCGGCGCGGTCGAGCTGGGGCTCCGCGGTCTGGGAGAGATCCACCTGGCCGAAGGTCTCCTCGAGCTTGCGGCGGACGCGGTCGAGCGGGGTATGCGCGTCGGCGGCGATCATCGGGCCCACGAACTCGAGGGCGAGCCGGATCGCGCGGGCTTCTAGTGGCGTCAGGCGAGGGGGTGACCGGAACGTGTCGCCGAAGAGCTCCTTGTCGACGTGGATCTGGTCGCCGTGGAGCTCGGTGTAGACGGCGTAACAGCCGCCCCCGAAATTGACGAGGTTCAGGAGCTGAAGGTGCTCGTCGAGCGACTCTTCCGGGAGGTTGAAGCGCTCCAGCAGGTCGGCTGCCGGAATGACGGCTGAGCCTTCCTCGCCACAGGCGTCGAGCAGGTAGGCGAGCAGGGCCTGCAGGAGGCCGAATCGTTCCGGCGGCACCGGGCTGGCGGGACGCTCGTCGGCCCCTTCCGTGCTCGGTACCGCCGCGTCGGCGGCCACTTTTGGCGGATCGCCTTCGTGCCGCTCCTGCACGAGCTTCAGGCCGTCCTGGACCTCGCGGCGAAGCGCGGGCGGCGAGACCGGGACCGCGCGGCCTTCCTGTCTCAGGATCCACGAGGCCAGGAGCGCGAGACTCGAGTACGGCGTGACGAAGGCGCCGCCCTCGAGCTTCCCGTACCGGCCGTAGATGCGCTCGACCCACCAGGCGGTGTCGCCGCCGACCTCGATGCGAGCCTCGCCCTGGGTCTCACCGACCTGCCAGTTGGGCGGCAGGCGGTACTCGTCGGCGTCGAAGTCCTCCGGGAGCCGGAAATCGCGCTCGCGACGGCTCGCAAGCCGGATGTCGCCGCGAATCCGCGAGACGCGGAAGGTCAGCACCTTGTCGCGGTCGAGATCGTGCCCGATCACATACCACTGGCCGCTGTGGAACAGCAGCGAGTACGGGTTGACCGTCCGCTCCTTCTCCTTGTCGCGCTGGATCGACCAGTACGTGAACTTGACGGTGCGGTTCTTGGAGATGGCGCCCTCGAGCTTCGCCAGCCGGCCCGGGAGCTCGGGCGAGTAGCCGGGATCGTGGAGCTCGACGGCGCGCGCAACCTGCGTCGGCGCCTGCGCGAACCCCGGCCGACCGAGCGCGAGGTTCTGCAGCGCCAGGCGGAGCGGCTCGGCGTAGGCGAACTGGCCCTCGAGGAGGTAGAGGCACGTCTGGAGCGCGGCGAGCTCGTCGTCGGTCAGCTCGAGCGGCGGCAGGAAGTACCGCTCGGAACGAAGGTTGTAGAGCTCTTCGCCCGTGAACTCGTCGCGCTGGGAGTCGAGCGGGACCCCGAGCGCCGAGGAGCTCGGCGCGGTCGGAGTAGAAGCGCCGGGCGAAGGCCTCGTCGGACATCTCGGAGTAGCCCTCGACGTTTTGCTTGACGTCGCGGGCGGTCAGCGCGCGTCGTTCGGCCATCAGGTAGGCGACGAGCGAGAGCTGGCGGATGAGCTTGTCGGTGTCGTGGGACACGGCGTAGCCATTGTCGCGTATCGACCCCAGGCTGGGGGATAGGCCCCGTGTGTTGCCAGAGGAGTCAACCCAAGCGGGGAGTTTGTAACAGCGCGTCCGACGCGTTATATTCGGCCGGGAGTTGGGTATGAGAGAGGGACTTAATCCGCAGTTAACAGAGCTTTGCGGGGTGATTAACACCATGACCGGCACACTTGAGATGGACGAACGAACCCTCCTGATCCAGAACAGCATGTATCAGTACTCGCGAGCCATTTATCGCTCAATCAAGGATCTGGTCGACCCGTATGTGACGCCGAGCACGCAGGTCGTGTACCGACGCGCCGTGCTCGAGGCGTGCGAGCAGACGATGGAGCGGCTCGCCCGCGACCCGCACTATTTCGCCAAGCCGGAGCGGTCGCTCTTCCAGGACATCAGGCGTTACTTCCCGATCACGGCGCAGGCGCAAGTCGCCTGGGCGGTCGATCAGGGCGTCACTGCGGCGGTGTCCTTCATCGAGGAGCAGATCGAGGCCGGCGCGTTCGACGGCGGCGTCCCGCGCTGTCACGCGACGACTCGCAAGGGCAAGCCGTGCCAGCGCACGCCGTTGCCCGAGCGCGACTACTGCCCGTCGCACCAGCACCTAGAGCGCTCGCTCGCGTACGCCGCTTCACGCGTACTTACTGCGCGATCTGCCGCGAGTACGCCTGCGGGTAGGTGCCCCGCGCGGTGTCGAGGGAGCCCCTCGCCTCTTCGAGCGTGTCGAAGATCCCGCTGAAGACGACCCAGTAGCCGGGGTGCAGGCTCGAGTAGTCCGACGAGTTGAGCACGCCGGTGTCGGTCAGGCCCGCCTGCGAGGCCTTCTGGGCTGCACCGACGGCTGCTGCCCGTCCGGCGCTCTCCGGGAGTGACGCGAGCACGATCGTGTACCCGGTCTGACCAGGTGGCCACTCCACGAGGCCGCCGGCCCCTGGCGGTGGCGGCTCCGGCTCGACCGGCTCGGTGTCGGTGCCGGCCGGAGGCGGTTCCACGCCCGTGCCGGTCGGCGTCGTCTCGTTGGGCACCGTTTCTATGGGCTCGGTTGAAGGCCCTGTGGCGACCTGCGTGCGGGTCGGGGAGTCGTCGTCGTCGCGCGTAGCGAGGATTGCCCCGTTGCGGCGAGCGCTGCGATGACGAGCCCGAGGAGCACCGGCCAGATCCAGTCGCCCGGATACCAGGGCAGCCGGCGCTGCCAGTGGTGAGCCAGCACGGCCACGACACCGGTCCTGGACGGAAGCCGTAGGCCGCATTCCAGGCAGTACTCCTGGTACGGGTCGTACGGCGTTCCGCACCGGGGGCAGTTTCCGCCCTCGGCGACGGGCGGCGGAGGTGGTGGTACGGGCGGCTCGTCCGGGGGCTCAGGCGGCATTGTCGACAAGAGCTAGCGCTCCCAGGAATCGCTTGGGCGCTGGGCTTCGCCTTCGCCCTGGCTCTCGTCCGCGGGGGTGCCGTTACCGTCTTGCTCCTTCACTTGCGCCTGCGGCTCTTCGGGAGCAGCCGCACCGCAGTGGGGGCAGAAGCGCGCATCGGCTGCCAACGCGTTGCCGCAGCTCGGGCAAGAGACGATTGGCTCCTCGCCGACCGGGCGTCCACAGTTCGCGCAGAAGTGCGAGCCCCAGAGAATTGGCGCTCCGCACTCGCAGCGGATGCCGAGGCCCTGGCGACGGGCTGCGACCGCCACCTCCAGCTGCGAGTCGATGTCACGAAGACGCTCCTCGATCGTCGACCACCTCGAGACACTGCTCGACGAGCAGGTCCTGGCGGAACCGATCGCGGCGATACATCTCGAGCATCAGGCCGCCCAGGTCGCGGATGCGCTCCTCGCGCGTCCGGACGAGCGCTCTGCGCTCACGGCGAAGCGCGCCAGGCGCCGGGACTCGGCCCTGGGGCATCGCAGGCGCTTGGGGTGCGGCCTGTGGGGCTGCATCCGCGGGCCGCCTGCGGAAACGGTCGAGCAGCGATGGTCCTGCCATTGAAGCGGCGCGAGTCTATACGAGCGGTCGGCCTACGGGCCGCCGGACTCAGAGGTCGA
Organism: uncultured Actinomycetes bacterium; assembly: GCA_963771725.1. Lineage (GTDB taxonomy): Bacteria > Actinomycetota > Thermoleophilia > Gaiellales > Gaiellaceae > VAXT01. Next base: position 227,074 of record CAVYUO010000006.1, read on the forward strand.
CGACGACGACGCGTTCCTCGCTCAGCTCGCGCACCGTATAGGCGGGCCCCTCGCGCGTGTTGCCCGAGTCCTTCACTCCCCCGTAGGGCATCTGGTCGGCGCGGAAAGTCGGCGCCTCGTTGACGGTCACGCCGCCGAACCGGAGTCGTTGGGCCGCCCGTAGGGCCGAGGGGAGGCTGTCCGTGAAGATTCCTGCCTGCAAGCCGTAGCGCGTGCCGTTGGCCAGGAGGATCGCGTCGTCGAGGGTCTCGTAGCTGTCGATCGTCACGACCGGGCCGAAGACCTCCTCGCGACAGATCTTCATGTCCAGGTTGACGTTTCCGAGCACGGTGGGCTTGATGAGACGTCCCTCGAGCACCGAGCCTCCCGTGAGGATGGTGGCGCCCTCGCTGCGTGGCCTCGTCGATCCACTCGATGATTCGATCCCTGGACCCGTCGTCGACGACAGGGCCGACGTCCGTCTCGTCCTCCGTGGGATCGCCCACCACGAGCGCCTCGACCTTTGGAATGAACCGCTCGATGAAGTCGTCGGTGATCCACTTCTGCAGGTAGATCCGCTGCGTCGAGATACAGCTCTGGCCTGCGAACGAGAAGGAGTTCATGGCGAGCTTCTCGGCGGCGACATCGAGGTCGGCATCGCCCTGCACGATCACCGGCGTCGAGTTGCCGAGCTCGAGGAGCACCTTCTTCCGCGGCGCGCGCTCCCTCAGTCGCCAGCCCACGTTGCTCGACCCCGTGAAGCTGATCGCCTTCACGCGATCATCCGAAACGAGCACGTCACCGATCTCGGAGGCCGGGCCGACGACGACGTTCAGCCAGCCGGGCGGCAGGCCGGCCTCGGTCTCGAGCTCGGCCAGTAGGAGCGCGGACAGCGGGGTCTGGCTCGCAGGCTTGAGGACGACGGCGCAGCCGGCGGCGAGCGAGGGCGCGAGCTTGTGGGCGACGAGGTTGAGAGGAAAGTTGAAGGGGCTGATCGCGCCGACGATCCCCACCGGCTGCAGAAGCGTGAACGCGAGCTTGCCCTCGCCGGCCTGCGACGCGTCCATCGGGACCATTTCGCCGGCCAGCTTGCGAGCCTCGACGGCCGCGAAGGTGTACGTCGACATCGCTCTACTGACCTCGACCTTCGCCTGCTTGAGGGGCTTGCCGGCCTCCTCGGAGATGACGCGGGCGATCTCGTCGTGACGGCGGCCCAGGAGACCGGCGACCTTGACGAGGATCTCGGCGCGCTTGTGCGCCGGTAGCGGGTCGCGCATCGCGCGCTCGGCGGCTGCGACAGCCAGCGTGGCCTCCTTCGCGCCCCCCGTGGCGACGCGACCCACGACGTCGTTCGAGTACGGCGAGCGCACCTCCATCCAGTCGCCGGTCTCGACCCACTCGCCGCCGATCAGCAGCTTCCGTTCGGTCGCCGTCACGGCCATGAGCAAAGGCTACGCCAAGCAGAGAGACAGGGCCGGTGCCGAATCCCGGCCCTGTCTCTTCTGGTCGCGTGTGCTAGAGCGCTTTTCCGTGATTGATGCGCTTCAGCAGCATGCGCTGATCGTGGAACTCATCTTCCGTAGCGTTCGGGTCGTTGCGGACGACTTCGGCCGCGACGATCACGCTCTGGAAGGGCGTGTCGAGCGTGCCGTTGCCGTCCGTGTCGACCAGTTGGGTGAGCCCGACGCCTCCCGCAGCGAAGTTGAGCCAGGCACTCAGCAGCTCTTCGTCGAGGTGTCGTTGCTGGCTCTCGTCCGGTGGGCTGCGGTGCTCGAGCACAGCGAGCGCGGCCGGGATCGTGGACGCGTCCCTCTCCTCGTCGAACACGTCACTGACGAAGCCGACGATGGCCAGGAAGCACAGCACCTGCGCTGTCGTGTACTGGTGCTTGGGCCCCCTGAGCTCCTGCCGCCAGTCTGGCCCCTTCATCGGGCCTGCGGCGTTGCCGACGATGATCACGTTCGCCGTGTCGGTCGGGGACAAGCCCCCGTCGTCGTCAGTGGCGAAGTAGCCGATCTCGTAGAAGCAGGCGTCGCCGAACGTGTGCATTCGCGGATCGGTGACGTCCCGCGGCTGGATGCTCGGGCTCGGGAACGGATCCGTCCCCGGCGGGTTGACGAGGTAGTTCACCGTGTCGAGCGGAGTGCCGTCCGCCCAGTTCCAGGTCAAGGCGAGGTCATCGCTTCCCGGATCCATCGACCGTCCGCTGAAGCTCGACGGTACGCCCGACTGACCGAGCAGCACGGGTTGGCCGTTGATGATGACGGCTCCCGACTGGTCGATGGTGGCCGTCGGATTTACGTTCGAGATGCTCACTCCCGTCATCGAGCATGTCGACGTGTCGTCGTCGACCCCGCAGACGGTGACGGTGAACGAGCCGTTGTCGCCGTACGTGTGCGTGGCCGTGAAGCTGAACTCCGCGTTCGGCCTGATGTTGTCGAGCGTGGCCGGGGGCGCGGTGATCACCTGTACCGGGGTGCCGTCGCCCCAGTTGACCGTCGCCGTGAGCGCTTCGAGCCAGCCCGGATCGCTGAAGGAGCCGCCAAGCGTGACCGCGGTCAGCTCCGGCTTCGGGCTGTTGGTGGCGAGGACGGGGCTCGTCGGTGGGAGGTTGGCGACGCCGACCGTCGTGGACGCGACGCTGAAGGCGCCGTCCGGGTCAGTGGCCCGGACACGGATCGTGTACGTGCCGTCCTGACCGACGCCTTCGAACGACGCCGCTACACCGGTCGCGTCGTCGAACGCGCCGTCGTTGTCGAGGTCCCAGGCGTAGGTGAGCGAGTCACCGTCGGGATCCGACGAGGACGCAGCGCTGACGGGCACGTTGATCCCCTCGACGCCCGCGTACGGGCCGCCCGCGTTGGCGATCGGGCGGCGGTTGTCGAACTTGGCGTCGTTCGGCGTGATGACCGTGTACTGCTGGGGCCCGGCAGTCGGAACGGCTGTGCCGGCGACCGAGACCTCCCAGGTTCCCGCCTGCGCGGCTCCGACCGTCACCTCGACGTTGTTGATCGTGTCGTTGCCGGGCGCAGCGTTGTTCCCCGGCGAGCCGGCGTTGAGGATCAGCGGCTGCACGGTCGTCCCGTCCGGCGCCTGGATGCGCAGGTCGAGGTTGTTGATCAGGGTGTTCGCTGCGAGTTGCGCCGCCGGCGGGTCGCTCCAGACGAGCGTCACGCGCGGGGCGGAGGAACCATCCGAGTTGAACGTGTAGAAGTCGGTGGCCCCGGTGGCGACCTGATCGACGTTCAGCAGGTTTGCCGTTGCGTCCGCGTTGACCAGGTCGACCGCGGCCTGCGCATTGAACTGGCCCCAGCCGAACGAGTAGTCGGGACCGGCATTGCCGAGGTCGGTGGCCGTGTGGATGAACAGCGCCTTGGCCGTGTGACCGAGCGGCCGCGTGCCTGCGCCGTTCAGTGCCTGCCACCGCTGCACCAAGAGGGCCATCGCGCCCGCCGCGGCAGGCGTCGACATGCTCGTCCCGCACATGACCGGATAGCTGTTGGTCGTCTCGCCGGCGTCGAGGTTGCCGTCCCCGTCCGTGTCGATGAACCCGGTCGAGGTGATCCCGTTGTCGCCGTTGTTCTGACAGCCGGGCCCGACGATGTCCGGCCTGAGCCGCCCGTCGTCAGTCGGTCCCCAGCTCGAGAACCCGGTCATCGAGTTGTCGTTCGAGTTGATGGCACCGACGACGATCGAGTTCTTCGCAGTCGCCGGGGAAGAGATCGTCGAGAACTGGGTTCCGCAGCCACCCATTGCCCGCCGCTCGTTGCCGGCCGACTCGAAGTAGATGAGCTGCTGGCCGCCGATGGAGCCACGGACGATCTGATCGATCAGGATCGCCGTCCCCGTGTAGTCGCCGAGCTGCCCGCAGGGAAAGCCGTTCGGGACGACGTTGTTGCCGAGCGACATCGTGGCGAGGTCGACTCCGTTGCCGAGCGCGGTCGTGAAGTTCGCGTTCAGGTCGCCCGGGCTGTTGTAGAGCACGTCGGTCGACCCGTTGCTGCCGAAGGAGCGGATGTTCACGGCGGGGGCCATTCCGGCCCACTGGTTGGCCGTGCCGTTGTTCGGGTTCCCGGCCGAGTCGTTGCCGTTCGAGTTGGCGCCGTTGCCGCCGACGGTGCCGGCGACGTGCGTGGAGTGGTTGCGGGTCGTCTCGCCGGCGTCGCCGTCGAGCTCGATGACCCTGGCGCCGAAGTCGGGGTGAGTGTTGAGGACGATCCCCGAGTCGTAGACGAGGACGGTGACGCCCGCGCCGTTCAGGTTGTACGGCGCTGCGGCGAGCGGCGTGACGTTCCCGGCGGGCCGGGCTCCGTCGTTGTGCTCGCCGAGCGCGGGTGGGGCGACGTCGACGTACTGGATCGCGTCCTGCCGTGCCAGCTGCATCGCCGCCGTGGGCGTTAGCGCAGCGGTGACGAGGCGGATCGACGGCACGGAATCGAGAACCGTTCCGCCGCCCGAGCGCACGAGGTTTTCGACGACGTCGATGTCGACGTCCTCGTGTCCCTGGACGGCGATGGCCAGACGGCCGGCGCCCAGGCGGGCCCACGGCTCCAGGTCGGAGTCGACTACCTCAGGCCCCAGCTTGTAGTCGGTGCGCAGGGGCCCGGCCCAGCGGAACGCGTTGAGGCGGTCGAGCCGCTCGAGTGTGTCGACCTTCGCCGAGGCGACGTATGTCCTGCCGGAGACGTAGGTGACGAGGCGAACTCCGTCGCTCGCGAGCCGGGAGCGGGCGGCCGCCGTGGGCAGACGCTCGAGTTGTAGGAGGAAGTGCACGCGGTCTTGCGCGCCGCCGGCGCGAAGCCTGCGGATCGCGTCGCTCTCGACGCCTCGAACAGGCGTGAAGGCGCGAGCCTTGAGGTTGATCCTGAAAGCCGGATCAGGGGGTGCGGCCGTACTCTCAGCGGTTGGCGCAGCGGCCGCAATCGCTGCACTCAAGAGCGCTCCGAGCAGGGCCACGCCCGCGATTCGGGGGAACCGTGCGGACATGACTCTCCTCTCTCAGGGTCCCCCCGCGTGCCCTGATTGGTTGAGGTACGAATCAAGCACATTTCAGTAGAAATGACAAGGCTGCTCACTCCAGTCGCGGTTACTCTTGGGTCATGGCCGGCTGGGAATCCGAAGCGCTGATCGTCGACGCCGTTCGCTCGCCGATCGGCAGGCGGAACGGGACGCTGTCCTCGATCCGCGGAGACGAGCTCGCGGGGCAGGTTCTGAACGCACTCGTCGAGCGGCAGGACGTCGATCCGGGCGAGGTCGAGGACGTCCAGCTCGGCTGCGTGACTCAGATCGGCGAGCAGGGCTGGAACATCGGCCGGATGGTGCCGATGGTCGCGGGCTGGCCCGAAACCGTGTGCGGGACGACGGTCGATCGCCAGTGCGGCTCGTCGATGCAGACAAATTTCAACGCAGCGACGGCGATCTGGTCCGGGCAGCTCGATCTCGTCGTCTCGGCAGGCGTCGAGATGATGTCCCGCGTTCCGATGGGGTCGAACGGCGGCGACCTCTCCGAGAAGCTTCTGGAGCGGTGGCAGATCGTGCCGCAGGGCCTCTCGGCGGAGGCGATCACCGAGGAGTGGGGGCTTTCGCGCGAGGAGCTCGACGCGGTCTCCCTCGAGTCTCACCGCCGCGCGGCAGCCGCGATCGACGAGGGCCGCTTCGAGAACGAGATCGTTCCCGTCGAGGTGCAGAACCCGCACGTGGGCACGCTCTTCGCGGTCGACGAGACACCGCGCCGCGACACCTCCGCTGAGGCTCTGGCCGGCCTGAAGCCCGCGTTCCTGCCCGACGGCAAGGTCACCGCCGGAAACTCCAGCCAGATCTGTGACGGCGCCGCTGCCGTCCTGATCGCGAGCGAGCGCAAGGCATCCGAGCTGGGGCTGAAGCCGCGGGCACGATTCGTCTCGTTCGGGCTCGCCGGCGTCGACCCGTACCGGATGCTGCACGGCAACCCGCAGGCCTGCCAGCGCGCCCTCGAGCGCGCGGGGATCGGCTGGGACGACGTCTCGGTGATCGAGGTCAACGAGGCCTTCGCGTGCGTCGTGCTCCAGTTCGCGCTCGACGCGGGGTTGACCGAGCGCATGGACGACATCAACCCAAACGGCGGCGGCATCTCGCTGGGCCACCCGCTGGGCGCAACGGGCGCTCGGATCACGGCGACGCTCGTCAACGAGCTCGAGCGACGCGAGGCGCGCTACGGCGTGGCGACGATGTGCATCGGCTTCGGCCAGGCGCTCGCCGGCGTCATCGAACGACTCTGACCTAGAGAGGACCCCTTTGGTCGCCGCCGCGCTTGCCGCGGCACGGCGGCGACTCTGGGGCTAACCGAACGCGGGGGCCCGGCGCGACAGGAGCGCCGGTGACCTCCCTCTCGCGATCTGGACTAGGGCTCCGCCGCAGGCGAGCACGACTAGGCCAATGAGGACGAGTGCGATGAGGAGTTGCCGCGTCATGTAACTCACCAGACGGGGCAGCGGCCTGTTTTCTTTCCGTAGCATCGCGTTCGATGGAAATTCGCCGGATCGGAGTAGTCGGTTTGGGGACTATGGGCGCCGGGATCGCGCAGGTCGCCCTCCAGGCCGGCCATGAGGTGATCGGTCGCGAGGTCAGCGACGAGCTCGGCGAGAGCGCGCGACAGCAGATCGCGCACTACCTGGGCCGCGCGGTCGAGAAAAACCGCATGTCGCCCGCGGATCGTGACGCCATGCTCGGCAGGCTGGAGACGACGACCGACGTCGCCGATCTGGCGGACTGCGACCTCGTGATCGAGGCGATCGTCGAAGAGCTCGCGGCGAAACGGGAGCTCTTCGCCGAGCTCGACCGCATCACGCAGCCCGAGGCGATCCTCGCGTCGAACACGTCCGCGCTCTCCGTGACCGCCATCGCGGAAGCGACCGAACGCCCAGGGCGCGTGATCGGCATGCACTTCTTCAACCCGGCGCCGCTGCTGCCGCTCGTCGAGATCGTGCGGACGGAGAAGTCGGCGGACGAGGCCGTCGATGCGGCCTACGAGTGGGCAGAGAGCGCGGGCAAGGAACCGGTTCGCTGCAACGACACGCCCGGCTTCATCGTCAACCGGATCCTGATCCCGCTCCTCAACGACTGCGTGCGCGTGCTGGACGAGGCGGGGGTGAGCGCCGAGGACCTCGACAAGGCGATCACGAACGGAGCGGGCTGGCCGATGGGGCCGTGCGCGCTCGTCGACCTCGTCGGCATCGACATTCACATCCACGCTTCGGAGGCGCTGCACGAAGCGCTGGGCGAAGAGCGGATGGCACCGCCGGAGCGCCTGCGAGACATGGCCGAAGCGGGCCACCTCGGCCGTAAGAGTGGCCAAGGCTTCTTCAGCTACGACTAGCGGCGAGCAAACAAAGCAAGCACCACATGGTCGCGCGTTAGCGCGGCCATGTCCGGTGCCTGGCACCGGACATGTATCTAGGGGCGGGAGAGGCGCGCCCAGAGGTTTTCGACCAACTGGGCGACGACCGGCTCGCCGATCGACGCGGCGAAGTTGAGCGAGCCCGCAGCGAAGACCTTGGCGCCCGCCGGCGTCTCGTAGTACGTCATCTCGGCCGAGCGGCCCGGGCCCATCACGTCCGGGATCGTCGCCAGGACGCGCGTCTGGGGCGGCGAGGCGGCACTCCGGGCGTCGATCTCGATCCCGTACCGGCCGAAGACGTCGCCCTCGCGAAGCCCGGTGCCCGCAAACGCCCACGGCTCGGCGCCGCTCACCCGGTACCCCGCCTGGTGCGCGCCGTAGTCGCTCGCGGCGTACTGCACGCCGACGAGCCCAGCCTCCGGCCGCCCGAGCGAGCGCCACAGCCGCACGCGCGAGAGCCGCTGCCCCTCCCGTCGCACCTTCCAGAAGAAGTTGTTCGCCGCCAGGAACATGAGATTCCCCCCGAGGTCGCGGTAGCGCCCCACGAGGTCGTATGCACGCTCGGTGACGTACTCGGCATGGCCCGGAAAGACGACCAGGTCGTAGGCCGCGGCGAGCTCGCGCGCCGAGCCGAAACGCTCGAGGTCGTCATCGGAGAGAAAATCGACGCGCTTGCCGGTTCGGTTCAGCCACGCGATGAAGTCGAGATCCCAATCGCGGAAGCGGAACGGCACGCCGAAGTCGAGGTACGGCCGCGTGAGATCCACGGAACGGTTCCTGCCGCTCACGTACCAGCTGTCGCCCCAGCCGTCGCCGTCGGCGTCCCAGAAGTTGTAGGCCTGCCAGGTGTTAGTCGAGAGGACGAGCGCAACGCGTGCGCGCGGGGTGCGCGCCCGGACGACGAACGGCGCATAGCCGACCCGACCGTCTCGAGCGCTCAACCGCAGGAAGTAGAGCCCGCTCGGCCAGTCACCGGCCCGAATGAACCTGAGCGGGGCCGGACGGTGCCGGTGCGCGCTCCAGTCGACCCGAACCGGAGCGGTCATCGCCGTGCCGGCGACCTTGAAGTCCCCGCCGCGAGGGCCGACCTGGCTCGTGTACTGGATGACCTGCAGGCGCAGGTCGCGCGCGTCGGTGGCGATCCGGAGGTCGGCCTGCTCGCCCGGCGCGTAGCTGCGCTTCGGGAACTCCGCCTCCACCCCCAGCACGCGGACGACCGGCGCGACGGCCCGCCGTCCCGGGACGTTCGTATAGACGCGCCCGTCCACCGTGAGCCTCAGGAGGTACGTGCGCGGCTCGATGCCCCGCCCCGGCCGCCAGACGAGCTGCCGCGCCCCGGCGCGCATCCGCCGCCGAACGGAGAACACGATCTTCTGCGGTCGCCCCGGCCGGAGCGTGTCGGTGCGAACGACGTCCAGGCGGACGGTTGCGGCCCGGCTCAAGCGGAAGCGGACGACCGCGCGGTCGCGCATGCCGTCGCCGTTCGGGCTGATGGTGGCCAGCAGCCGGCGGTCGCCGGCGAATGGCGGCCTGCTCTCGACGCGCAGATCGTGCAACGCCGGCCCCCGGGCTCCGAGGAGCAACATCAGCGCGAGCCGGATCACGCCTGTCTCATGCGCACGCCAAGGCGGCGCGCTGCGAACGGAATGCTCGAGCCCTGCACGACCACGGAGAACGCGACCACGACGAAGACGATCTCGTACAGGCGCCGCGAATCCTCCACACCGGCGAGGATCGCAAACGACGCGAGCAGGATCGGGACCGCGCCCTTCAACCCGCTCCACGCGACGAAGACCCGCTCGCCCATGCGCAGTCGTAACGGCAGCAGGAGCGGCGCGAGGGCAAGCGGTCGCGCCAGGAAGGCGAGGATGATCGCGAGGAGGAGGCCGTCCAGCCAGACCCTGTCTTCGATGAGCTCCGTGACATCGACCGTCAGCCCAAGGGCCACGAAGACGACGATCTCGGCCAGGCTTGCGAGAGAGAGCTGGAACCGCCGGATCTGCGACTTGTACGGCGCGTCGAGGTCGCCCAGGGCGATGCCCGCGATGAAGACGGCCAGGAACCCGGAGCCATGCGAGACGGAGGCAAGGCCGTAGATCACCCCCGCCGCGGCGAGCGTTCGCAGGGGGTACAGCCCCTCGCTCGGCAGCTGGACGCGGCGCATGAACATCAGGAGCGCGGCGGCACCGACGATGCCGATCGCAAGCCCGACTCCCATCTCCACGACGAAATCGGTGAAGATCGTCCAGACCGAGCCGCCGTCTTCGGTCGCGAACTCGAGGATGCCGATCATCAGGGCGATGCTGACGGGGTCGTTCATCCCGGATTCGCCTTCGAGGATCGTGCCCGAGCGCCCGCGGATCGACTTGTTCCCGAGGATCGAGAACATGACGGCAGGATCGGTGGGGGACAGGGCGGCGCCGATGATCCAGGCCGTCGTCCAGCCGAAGCCAAAGAGATAGTGCGCGCAGAACGCCATCACGGCGGCCGTCGCGAACGTGCCCAGGATGCCGAGCGAGGCGATCGGCAGCGCGGCACGGCGGAACCGCCGCCAGCCGATGTGCATCCCGCCGTCGAAGAGGATGATGATCAGCGCAACGACACCGATTCGCTCACGGTGCGCACTTCGGGGATTACGACTGGGATCGCCGCCGCCGCGAGGAGGAAGAGCGCGGGCGCCGGGATCGGGAACCGGTCGCTGAGCTTGCTGGCGACGAGCGCGAGCAAAACGCCTCCGGCAACGACGAGCACTACCGCCCCGAAGTCAGCTAGCTCGTCCACAGCGCCAAATCTACTGGGCAGCCTTAAAGCTTTCCTTACAACTCCCTCATTCGAGCCACAAGGTGACGGGGCATACTGAGCTTGTGCGAACCCGCCGAATCCTTATCCTGCTCTGCTTCTCTCGTCGCTCTCGGGGCTGCGCCTGCTGAAGCCGGCGCGCCCGGTGACGGAACGCTCTCCGTCCGCGACGCCAAGGGCCTGGTCCAGCTCAGTTCCCGCGGGACGATGATCGGCCGCATCGCGAGCGGCAAGCTCACCGTCACCGACCCGAACCTCAACGACGCTCGTCGCCCGATTGTCCTCGGGCGCGGAGAGGCGCACCGTCTCTCGCAACCAGAAGACGCACGATTTACTCGGGTAAAGACATCCGGGTCCGCATCACGGGCGGGCTCGCACACGTGCGATTCGAAGGCCGTGGCATCTACCTGAGCGCCGTCGGTCGCGGGCGAGGGCTGGTGGACGGCGTCGGCGATCCCACGTCGAACGTCTTCTTCGACGGCGTCTGGTCGCTGAACGACGAGGATTATCACTCGCTCCCGGACGACCTCACAGCGTTCGACCTCGTCGGGCCGCCCGCAGAACGGGACTGACGGACGCGTCTGGCATCCTCTAAGGGCGATGCCGATCCATAAACCGCAACCTGTCCTCGTCGTGGAAGACGAGGCGTCGATCGCATCGTTCGTCTCGCTCTACCTGAAGAACGCGGGCTACGACGTGCACGTGGCGTCGAACGGCGAAGAGGCGCTGTCGACGGCAGAGGCCACGCAGCCGGTCCTGATCGTGCTCGACCTCATGCTCCCCGACATCGACGGGATCGAGGTCTGCCGCCGTCTCCGTCGCACCTCGGACGTACCGATCCTGATGCTGACCGCCCGCGACGAGGACGTCGACAAGATCATCGGCCTCGAGGTCGGCGCCGACGACTACCTCACGAAGCCGTTCAACCCGCGAGAGCTCGTCGCGCGCGTGAAGTCGATCCTGCGCCGCGCCACGCCTGATCGCCGCGAGGTGGCCAGCGCGACGCTCAAGCACGGAGACCTGTGCATCGACGCGGGCCGGCGCGAAGTCAAGGTTGGCGACGACGAGATCAAGCTGGCCCCCAAGGAGTTCGACCTGCTGTGGGAGCTGCTCGACCACCGCGGTCTCGTGTTGACACGCGACCAGCTGCTCGAACGGGTATGGGGTTACACGTTCGCCGGCGACACACGCACCGTCGACGTGCACGTGCGGCAGCTGAGACGAAAGCTGGGCGACGCTTCGCCGATCGTCACGGTCTGGGGCGTCGGCTACAAGGTCTCGCCCGCCAAGGAGCCGGTCTCCATCTAGAGGCACCGGATGTTCCGGTCCCTCCGCTTCCGACTTCCGGCCCTCTTCCTCGCCGGCATCGCGCTCACCGGCCTCGTCGCGACGGCGATCGCCTTCGGGCTCTTCCAGGACTACATGCGCGATCGTGCGGTCAAGGAGCTGCGCCGTGAGGCTGCCGGCATTTCGGCTCTGTACTCCAAACAGGCGCAGAAGGCACTGGACGAGGACCGGCCGCCGCCGACCTTCCAGGCCCGCGAGCTCGAACGCGCCAGCGGCAACCGTCTGTTCTTCGTCGGGTCGCCTGTCTTCCTCGGCGGCGATTCAGGCCTCCGGGTTCTTCGGGTACGACAGATCGGCGACGAGCAGTGGCGAGCGCTGGCGCGCGGGCGCACGGTGCAGTTCGAGTTCACGCCACCGAACGAGAAGCAGGAGCTTCTGGCGATCGGCCATCCTCTCTACGCCGTCGAGGACAAGAAGAAGGACGGGCCGCCTCTGGGCGCGATCGTCGTCGCCACGTCGAAGACCGAGCTTCGTGACCAGCTCGTTCCGCTGTTGGAGCGCCTGGCGGCCGCGTTCGCAGTCGGCGTGCTGATCGCGGCCGGGCTCGGGTGGTACCTCTCCGGCCGCATCACGCGCCCCGTGCGCCGGCTGGCGAAGGCGGCCGACGAGGTTGCGGAGGGGCGTTATGACGTCGCTCTTCCGGACGTGTCCGGCCGCGACGAGATCGCCGACCTCGCCGAGTCGTTCCGCGAGATGGCTCAGCGCCTCGCCGAGTCCGAGGAGCTCGAGCGCAACTTCCTGATGACCGTCTCGCACGAGCTCCGCACGCCGCTGACGGCCATCCGGGGACACGTCGAGGCTCTCCGCGAGGGGCTCGTCGATGATCCCGAGGCCAGGGCGGCTTCGCTCGACGTGATCGCATCCGAGGGCGCGCGCCTCGAGCGGCTCGTCGGCGAGGTCCTGGACCTCGCCAAGCTCGACGCGCGGCGCTTCACCGTCCTACGCGAGGAGGTCGACATGGCGCGGCTCGTCGACCAGGCGTACGCAGTCTTCGGCGAGCATGCCAAGGAGCGCGGCATCGCCTACCACCAGGAGGTCGAGGCCGAGCCGGTGATCCTCTCCGACGGCGACCGCGTGCTCCAGATCATCACGAACCTGCTGGCGAACGCTTTTCGCTGGACACCCGACGGCGGCCGGGTCGACGTGGCGCTGAGCGCCTCCAACGGGCGGATCTCCGTTGCGGTCGAGGACACGGGCCCGGGAATCGGCGCCGAGGAACGGGAGCGGATCTTCCGTCCGTTCTGGTCGCACGACGGCAAGGGCACGGGGCTCGGGCTCGCCATCGCCCGGGAGCTCGCGGTCGCGCTCGGCGGCGAGATCGAGCTCGACAGCCAGGTCGGCCGCGGCAGCCGCTTCGAGCTGATCCTGCCGTCGGGCTAGTACCGGCGGGACGGCCTCCAGGAACATGTCCTGGTGCCTGGCACCAGGACCTGGCTGGAAAGTGACTGCGGCGACGATCCTGGTCGTTACGACTTAGTGCGCTCTTCCATGCGGTAGACCATCGTCCGCCACCGCCGTTTGCAGGCACTCGGCCGGTCTGCTCGAGCTTTCGCTCCAGCCGCGCGAGCCGCTGGTCGACGCCTTTCCAGCCCGACGTGATCAGGTCGACGAGCAGGGCCAGGTCATCGACGCGCGAGTGTCGTTCCGCGAGCAGGTCGCCCTCGAGCCGCTCCAGCCGCCGGATCGTCTGGTTCGACAGCCCGCGCACCTCGGCGAGCTGCCGCGCGACCGGCTGGGCCTCGGTCCGGACTCCGTCGCGAACGGCGTCCTCGACTCGGCCGGGAAGGGTCGACTCCAGATTCGCGGCCAGCTCGGCAAGCTCCTCGACCTGCCTGCGGGCCCGCTCGAGCGCGGCGTCGACTTCGCCGGGCTCGACGCGGCCGTCGGCAGCCTCTTCGAGGCGAGCCCGTGCGCGCCCGATAGCGCTTTCATCCATTGGGCGGAACGCTAGCGTTCGAGGCGGATGAAGCGCTCCGAGCTGGAGTACACGCTGCCGAGGGAGCTGGTTGCGCAGCGACCCGCTGAGCGCCGGGACGAGTCGCGCCTGCTCGTGTACGACCGAGCGAGCGGCGAGACGAGGCATCGCGGCTTTCGCGAGCTCCCGGAGGAACTGGACGGCGAGCTCCTCGTCGTCAACGACACCCGCGTCGTGCCCGCGCGCCTGCGTCTGCGGCGTGAGAGCGGGGGAGAGGCGGAGGTGCTGCTCCTCGAGCGCCTGAATGGGCACAACGAGTGGGAAGCCCTGGCCCGGCCTTCGCGGAAGCTGCGTCCGGGCCAGCGGCTCGGGCCGGTCGAGCTTCTGGAGCCGCTCGGCGAGGGCCGCTGGCGCCTGCGGCTCGAAGGCGAGCCGGCCGGAGAGGCGCCCCTGCCTCCGTACATCACCGAGCCGCTCGCCGATCCCGAGCGATACCAGACGGTCTACGCGGAGCACGAGGGCTCGGCCGCAGCGCCAACGGCGGGGCTCCACTTCACGCCCGAGCTGCTCGCCGGCCTGGACGTCGAGCGGGTGACCCTCCATGTCGGGTTGGACACGTTCCGCCCGGTTTCCGTGGACGATCTCGTCGACCACGAGCTGCACTCGGAGCGGTACGAGGTGGCGCCGGAGGCCTGGGAGCGAATCCGGTACGCCGATCGCGTGCTCGCAGTCGGGACGACAACTGTGCGCGTCCTCGAGTCGCTGGCACGAGGTGCTCCGCTCGCGGGCCGCACCGACCTCTTCGTCACCCCGGGCTTCGAGTTCCGGCGCACAGACGCGCTCCTGACGAACTTCCACCTCCCCGGATCGACCCTGCTCGCCCTCGTGATGGCCTTCGCCGGGATCGAGGAGACACGCCGACTGTACGAGCTGGCGATCGAGGAGCGGTACCGCTTCTACTCCTTCGGCGACGCCATGCTGATCCTGTGAGCTTCTCGGTCACGGCCACGGACGGCGAGGCACGGGCGGGCACCCTCCACACGGCGCACGGCGAGATCCCGACCCCGGCCTTCATGCCCGTCGGCACCAAGGCGACGGTCAAGACCGTCGATCCCGACGAGCTGCGCGCGGTCGGCACGTCGATCCTGCTCGGCAACACGTACCACCTGCACTTCCGCCCGGGCGAGGACGTGATCGCCGAGCTCGGGGGCCTGCACCGCTTCATGGGCTGGAACGGGCCGATCCTCACCGACTCGGGCGGCTACCAGGTCTTCTCGCTGAAGCACACGATCCTCGCCACGGACGACGAGGGCGTCACGTTCCGCTCGGTGTACGACGGGTCGCCGGAGCGGTTCACGCCGGAGCTCGCCGCCGAGATCCAGGCCAAGCTCGGCTCGGACATCGCCATGTGCCTCGACGTCTGCCCACCCGCGGATTCGCCACGCGAGGAGCTCGAGGAAGCCGTCCGGCTGACGTCCGTCTGGGCAGCGCGTCAGCGCCAGGCGCCGCGCGCCGAGGGGCAGCTCCTCTTCGGCATCGCCCAGGGCGCGACCGACCCCGATCTGCGCCGGCGCTCGATCGAGGAGATCGTCGCCCTCGATTTCGACGGCCACGCGCTCGGGGGCCTGAGCGTGGGGGAGGAGCGCGGTCCGATGTTCGACTCCCTTGCGTCGTCGGCGCCCCAGTTGCCGGCCGACAAGCCCCGCTACTTCATGGGCATCGGGGACCCGGAGGGCGTCCTGGAGGCGATCGAGAGCGGAATCGACATGTTCGACTGCGTCCTGCCGACTCGAATGGGCAGGACCGGCGCCGCCATGACCTCGACCGGGCGCTTGAACCTGAAAAACGCGCGTTTCGCGCGCGACCCGGCACCGCTCGACGAGAGCTGCGACTGCGCGGCCTGCAAGCGGTTCTCGCGGGCGTACATCCGCCATCTCGTCAACCAGCAGGAAGTCCTGGGCCTGCGGTTGCTGACCGTCCACAACCTCCGCTACCTGTTGACGTTGACCGCCGCCGCCCGGGCCGCGACCGAGGACGGGAAGCTGGCATCCTTCAAGGCCCAGACGCTCGAACGTCTGAACGGCGAGCCGGAGGAATAACCGCGTGTACATCTCGATCCTGTTCATCGGAGCGCTACTCGTCCTGATGTGGGCACTGCTCATCCAGCCCCAGCGCCGGCGCCAGCAGCAGCAGGCCCAGCTGCTCACCGAGCTGGCCGCCGGCGACGAGGTCGTGACACTCGGTGGGCTGTACGGCCGGGTTCAGTCGGTCGACGAGGACGCCGTCATGCTCGAGATCGCCCCCCAGACCAGCGTGCGCGTGGCCAAGAGCGCAGTTGCGGCTCGTGCCGCGGCCAAGGCGGAAAACGCGCCTTCATCGCTAACCTAGGCAGAAGCCCGTGAAGGAACGCCGCTCGCATTTGATCCTGCTCGCGCTCCTGGTCGGGGCGCTGATCGGCATTGCGCTCCTGGCGATTCCCGGCTCGCCCATCCAGAAGAAGCCAACACTGGGGCTGGACCTCCAGGGCGGTCTCGAGGTCGTGCTCGAGGCGCAGCCGACGGGCAACAAGCCCCTCGACGAAGCCGAGATTCAGAGCTCGGTCGAGATCATCCGCAACCGCATCGACAAGCTCGGCGTCTCCGAGCCAGAGGTTCGCAAGCAGGGCGAGAACCAGATCGTCGTCCAGCTCGCCGGCGTCTTCGACATCAACCGCGCTGTCGAGATCATCGGCAAGACGGCGCAGCTCCAGCTCTACGACCTGCAGGCGAGCCTGGTCCAGGGTGTCTCGCTCACGCTCGATGGATTCCCTCGCCCGCAGCTGACGCTCTACTCGATCCTCAACGACGGGACGGTCAAGAACACGGCGAAGAGGGGCAAGCCGGCGGCGTTTTACCTCTTCGACGCGAAGAACCAGCGGATCGCCGGCCCGAAGCTGACGCGTCAGGAGATCCTGGACGGCCGAGCGCTGATCGGGAAGCAGAAAGTCCGCGTCAAGACCCTCCTGAAGAACGGCAAGCTCCCGAAGGGCTACAAGCTCCTGACTCTGCCGGAGAAAACGGTCGTCCTGCGCTGCGGGATCGAGCAGCGCTACTGCCCGGGAGTGAACGAGCCGGAGCCCAGCCGCACCTACTACTACCTCTTCAAGTTCGACCCCGACAACAAGGAACACGCCATCCCCGAGATGACGGGCAAGGACCTCAACGCGGACGGGACGCGCCAGGACTTCGACACGAGCTCGAACCAGCCGATCGTGACGATGCAATTCACCGACAAGGGCGGGGACAAGTTCCACGACGTGACCCGCTTGCTGGCGCAGCGGGGGCGGCAAGTCCAGACTCGGAACAACGTCGACGACGAGGTCGCCTTCCAGCAGTTTGCGATCGTCCTCGACAACGTCATCCAGTCGGCGCCGACGATCGACTTCAACGAGAACCCGGACGGCATCCCGCCGGGCAACGGCGCGCAGATCACCGGCATCGGGTCCCTTAGCGAGGCCAAGGACCTCGCGCTCGTGCTCCAGACCGGCGCGCTGCCGGTCCGGTTCGTGATCGCGGAGCGAACCGATGTCTCGGCCACCCTCGGTAAAGACTCCCTGAAGCAGGCGCAGACGGCCGCTATCGCCGGGCTCCTGCTGGTCGCGATCTTCCTGCTCCTCCTGTACCGCTTCCTGGGCCTGGTCGCGGTGCTCGGCCTCGCCATCTACGCGGCCTTCATGTTCGCGGCGATCCTGCTCTTCAACGTCACGCTGACCCTGCCCGGCTTCGCGGGGATGATCCTCACGATTGGGGTCGCGGCCGACGCGAACATCGTCATCTTCGAACGCATCAAGGAGGAATCCCGAGGGGGGAGGTCCGTCCGCGCAGCGATCGCGGCCGGCTACGCGAAGGGATTCAGCTCGATCATCGACGCCAACATGGTGACCGCGATCACGGCGCTCGTGCTCTTCCTGGTCGCGTCAGCGAGCGTCAAGGGCTTCGCGCTGATGCTGCTCATCGGCACCGCGGTCTCGCTGGTCACTGCGGTTGGCGCGACGCGCGCGATGCTCGGGATCCTGTCCGGATTCAAGTGGTTCGACAGCCCGCAGTTCATGGGCGCGCAGGGCCAGCAGATGGCGAAGTGGATCCAGATCGACTTCATCGGCAAGCGGAAGAACTGGTTCGTGCTCTCGGGTGTCGTGCTTGCGATCTCCATCGGCGCGATCGCCGTCCAGGGCCTCAACTTCGGGATCGACTTCAAGGGTGGGACGCAGGTGACGTTCACCTCGCCGCGGGCGGTGGACATCGCCGAGATTCGCGACATCGCCCGTGAGATCGGGCAGGAGAACGCCGTCATCCAGGGCCGTGGCAAGGCGGTCGGCGGCGAGCAGTACAAGAGCTTCACGATCAAGACGGAGTCTCTCGCCCGCGCCGACCAGACGAAGCTCGAGACTGCGATCAAGAACAGCTACGGCGACAACATCCCGTTCGGGGTGAAGAACGTCTCCGAGAGCTTCGGCGGCCAGCTCGCCAGGAACGCGATTCTCGCGATCGTCGTCTCTTTCATCCTCATCTGCATCTACATCTGGATTCGCTTCGACTTGAAGTTCGCGGCCCCGGTCATCGCGTCGATCGCGCACGACGTGACGATTGCCGTCGGCATCTATGCGCTCACCGGGAAAGAGGTGACGACCGCAACGGTGGCGGCCATCCTCACCGTCCTTGGTTACTCGATGTACGACACGATCATCATCTTCGACCGTATTCGCGAGAACATTCCGCTGATGCGGCGGTCGTCGATCCGGACGATCTGCAACGTGTCGCTGTGGGAGACGATCCGGCGCTCCCTGGCAACGACGTTCATCACGCTGCTGCCGATCTCCGCGCTGTACTTCTTCGGAGGGGACACGCTCAAGGACTTCGCGTTCGCGCTGCTCGTCGGCATCGGGGCGGGCGCCTACTCGTCGATCTTCATCGCCGCGCCGCTGCTCGCCATGTGGAAGGAGCGCGAGCCCGAGTACGCGCGCCGCACGGGTCAGCCCGACGTGGGCAAGGATGGCGCGGTTGTGCTCGACGACGCCGAGGCGGCCCAGATCGGCGAGCCTCCGCGAGTGCCGGAGCTGGCACCCGTTGCGGCCGACCTGCCGGTGTCCGAGGCAGGCGGCGACGGCGCGTCGGCCAGCTCGAAGTCGAAGCGTCAGGAGCGCCAGCAGCGCCGCCAGCGGCGGCGGACGCGCCCGCATGGCCGGCGATAGCGGTCTTAGAGATTCAGTAGAGAAGTTCGGCCTGGCCGCGCTCGGCGCCGTTGCGCTGACGGCGGAGCGGGCCGACGCGCTGGCCGACGAGCTCGCTGCACGGGGCGGCATGCGCAAGGACGAGGCTCGTCAGACGATCGAAGAGCTGACGCTGCGCTGGAAGGGCGAAGCCGGCCGAGTGGGGGAGCGGAGCGGCGCCGCGCTCGAAGGGCTCATGCTGCAGCTGGGCCTGGTCACGCGCGGGGACTACGAGGAGCTCGAGCTCCGCGTCGCGCAGCTGGAGCATCGGATCCGCCTGCTCGAAGGCGGCCCCAGGGCAGTCCCCGACCCGCCGTACTAGGGGTCGCCCCTTCGGCGTGGAACACTGAAGATCATGGCCGAGCCGGCCCACCGCACACGCAACCTCGGACGCCTGACGGAGATCGCCCAGGTCGCCGTTCGGCACGGCTTCGGCTACTTCTTCGAACGGCACCGCCTGACCGACCTCCTGCCCGGCCGGAGCCGCCCCGCGCTCGTCGAGGGCACGCCCTCGGAGCGGGGCCAGCACCTGCGGGAAATGCTCGACGAGCTCGGCCCGACGTTCGTCAAGTTCGGCCAGCTCCTGTCGATGCGCCCGGACGTGCTGCCGCCGGACATCATCTCCGAGCTGCGAGGCCTCCAGGACGACGTGCGTCCGTTCGCCTACGAGGACGTCGAGCGCGTCATCGAGGAAGACCTGGGTCAGCCGCTCGAGCGCCTCTTCACGGAGTTCGACCCGGAGCCGATCGCCGCCGCCTCGATCGGCCAGGTCCATCGTGCCGTGCTGCCGAACGGCAAGGTCGTCGCCGTCAAGGTGCAGCGCCCCGGCGCGCCGCGCCAGATCGAGGCCGACCTCGCGCTCCTCTACCAGGCGGCGCGCATTGCGAAGGAGCGGGTGCGGGCACTCGACTTCCTGGACGTCCGCGAGCTGGTCGACGAGTTCGCCCGCTCGATCCGGCAGGAGCTGGACTACCGCCAGGAGGCGCGAAACGCGGACACGCTGCGCAAGAACTTCGCCGGCGACCCGCACGTGGTCGTGCCGAAGGTCTACTGGAGCTACACGCGTACGCGAGTGCTCACGCTGGAGTTCCTCGAGGGCTTCCAGCTCGCGGACATCGACACGATGCCGTACGGGGTAGCGGAGCGCCGACGACTCGCGGAGGTCATCACCGAGGCGTGGATGACGATGATCTTCCGCCACGGCGTCTTTCACGGCGACCCGCACCCGGCGAACATCCTCGTCATCCGGCCCGACCAGATCGGCCTCGTCGACTTCGGCCTGGCCGGCAAGCTCACAGACGAGGACCTCTCGAAGGCGACCCGCCTCTTCATCGACGTCGCCAACGAGAACGTCGAGGCGTTACCGAAGCGGCTCGCCGACCTCGGCGTCCGTTACCCGAAGGAGAACGAGGACGAGTTCGTCGCCGAGCTGCAGGAGCTGTTCTACCGCTACTACGGCGCGAGCCTGGCGGAGATCGACCCGCTGCAGGTCATCCGCGAGGTGTTCTCGTTGATCTACCAGCTGAACCTGCACCTGCCGACACGCTTCATGCTCCTCGACAAGTCGATCGCGACGCTCGGGTCGGTCGGCGTCGAGCTCTACCCCGACTTCAACGTCTTCGAAGTGGCCCGCCCGTACGCGCACAGCCTCATGGTGGGTCGCTACACGCCGCAGCGCATACTGGCGCGCGCGCAGCGCGACAGCTGGAAGCTCGCGCAGGTCTTCGGGCGACTACCCGTTCCAGATCCACGACGTGCTGGAGCAGGCGCGCGACGGCCAGATCGAGGTCGGCTTCGTGCACAAGGGGCTCGACGACTTCATGCACACCGTCGACGTGGCGTTCAACCGCCTGATCATCGCGCTCGTCGTCGCGGCCGGGCTGATCGGGTCGAGCCTGATCGGCGTCTTCGCGACCTCGGGGCCGCAGTTCCTCGGACTGCACGTCGTCTCGGTCTTCGGCTTCCTCTTCGCGGGATTGCTGGGCGTCTGGCTGCTGAGCGGGGTCATCAGGTCCGGGCGGCTGTGAGAGCGCTCCTCGCCGGCGTAGTGCTGGTCATGGTTGTCGGCGGGGCGGTAGGCGTCCGGGCCTACCGGGATGAACGCGACACGCGGCGGGCCGACGTGGCACGGCTCGAGCTGCAGCTGATGAACATGCGCCGGAACGTGGCGACGGCCCGCCGCGACCTACGGGGGGCCCGGCGCGAGAGCGCGCTGCTGGCGGCTCGCCTGCGGACCGTCTCGACTCGTGTTCAGCGCGCCCGTGTCAGCCTGCAGCCGCTCGCGGCCCGGATTCGCCAGAGCGTCTTCACGGTCAAAGCCGCGGATGACGAGGGCAGCGGTTTCGTCGGCTGGATCGAGGGCCGGACGACCTACGTGATCACTGCGAACCACGTCGTGGGCCTGAGCGTCGACGCCGGCAAGCCGAACGTGCGGCTTCTCAAGCGTGGGCGGGTCTGGCGCGGCGTGGTCGTGAAGCTGGACGACGTCCACGACCTGGCAATCATCCGCGTGCAGGGCCGGATTGCTCCGGCGCTCTGGCAGCGTCCGGTGTACCACCGGCCACAGCCCGGCGCGGAGATCCTGCTCGTGGGCAGTGCGCTCGGCTACGAGGGCACCGTCAGCGCGGGCCTCGTCAGCCGGGTCCTCCGCAACGAAATCCAGACCGACGCGGCCGGCCACCCCGGCGGCTCCGGCGGCCCGGCCGTCGATCGCGACGGCAACGTGATCGGCATCTTGGTCTCGGGCGAAGCGGAGAACCTGAACTTCCTCGCGCCGATCAGCCTCATGTGCAAGCGCATTCGGCACTGTTAGCCCCGGCCCTGGCCGCTGTCGATCGTTCGGCACAGACTCGCGCGAAAGGACATCTGGCGTGGGGGAGAGAGTCGCGCTAGCGTCGAGCGCATGCAGAACGTGCTTCTCGCCGAGCCCGAGCCGGCGGCGCGCGGCTTTCTCGAGCGCCACCTACGTCAGGACGGATTCGAGGTCGTGGAGGCCGAGGACGGCGAGGCGCTCGAGCTCCTCGAGCGGAGCCAGCCGGATGTGGTGCTCGTCTCGGATGAGCTAGCGCTCGACCTCTGCGCGCGCCTCCGCGAGGGCGAGCCGGGGCGGTCGTGGGATCGCGACCTGCCCGTGATCGTTCTCGGCGGGCAGCAGGCCGACGCGGTCGACCGCGTCCGAGCCTTCGCGCGCGGTTGCGACGACTTCGTCGTGCGCCCGTTCCACTACGACGAGCTCGTGGCGCGCATCCGAGCCGTGCTGCGCCGAGCGCAGCCCGCGCCGGGGCGGGTGCTCCGGGCCGGTGCGATCGAGGTCGACACGGCAACGCGACGGGTGACGGTGGGCGACGAGCGTGTGGCGCTCCCCGGCAAGGAGTACGAGCTCCTCGTCAAGCTCGCCGGCGACCCGCATCGAGTCTTCACGAAGGAGGAGCTGCTACGCGAGGTGTGGGGCTTCCGCTCCCTGGGCCGCACGCGCACCCTGGACTCGCACGCCTCCCGGCTGCGACGGCGGCTGGCCCGGCCGGACCGGCCGCCGTACGTCCAGAACGTGTGGGGCGTCGGCTACTGCCTGCTCGGCGACTAGGGGATGGCGGTGCCGCGGAGCCGGACGATGTCACGACTATCATCAGTGGTGTCTTCGACGTGAACCGTCGACTTGGTGACATCGCAAAAGACGTGCGCGTCATCCGCGAACTGCTGGAGGACGATGAAGAAGAAGACCCAGAAGCCTGACGAGCCCATTACGGCTGAGCAGCTGCTCGCGATGAGCGCAGATGAGGTGCACGAATGGTCGCAACGGAAGCTCGCTGAGCGAATCGCCTACCACGAGCGGAAGGCAGCGGAGGAGCGGGCATCAGGCGACGAACGCCGGGCGGCTGGTTAGAGCTCATCCGAGTGAGGGTTTGAGTGGAGTCCGCGCTGGCCATCGCAGCGGCGACCTGGGCCATCGCGATGGCTCTCGGCCCCTTGCTGCAGATGAGGAAGATCATCCAGCACAAGAGCTCGCTGACGATCTCCGTCGGCTACTTCCTCGTGCTCTTCGTCGGCTTCCTGCTCTGGCTCGCCTACGGGATCGCCGCGGACAATCTCGCGCTGATCATCCCGAACACCGTGGCCGCAATCGTGATCGTGATCACGATCGTCGTCGCGATGCGATACCGGCGAGCGGGGTAGAGAGGGCCCGGTCGCCCGGGCCCACCCTTCCTAGAACGCCTGCTCGTAACAGTCCAACACGCCGACCCAGCCGTTGGCGTAATTGCCCGCGGACTTGTCGGCTTCGTCGCCGAGGATCTCCCAGCCGCGGTGCTCGAAGTCGAAACGCGTGCCGTCGCCTTCCGGCGTGAAGCGCATCTCGATCTCCGTCGGGCCGGGCGTGTCCGGGTTGACCTGCCAGGCAAGGACGACCCGGGTCGGGGGCTCCCAGGTCGTGACGTGCGCCCAGTGGGCCTCCTTGCCATTCGTCATCCGCTCGTAGATCCGGCCGTTCGGGCCGGTCTCGAAGATGACCGTCTCCGGGCTGCGGTCGTCGCCTTCCATGCCCTCGACCGAATGCGTGTCGTAGGGCCACCAGTCGGCGATGCCTTCCGTGAAGATCTCGAAGGCCTTCTCCGGAGTTGCTGCGACGATCCCCGTCCTGCGGATCGTCAGATCCGTTTGCTGCACGTTCATTCCCTCTCCTCTCCGTTGCGGGCGACCGCGGACTCGAACGAGGCGAGGGCGGTCTCCCAGAACCTGTCGAAGTAGTCGCGGACCTCGCGGAGACCGTTCGGATCGACGCTGTAGATGCGTCGTGTGCCGTCACGGCGCTCGGTCACGAGCCCTGCGTCCTTCAGCACACGCAGGTGCTGCGAGACGGCCGGCCGGCTGACGGGGAGCTCGCTGGCAAGCTCACCGACGGCGCGGGGGCCGCCCTGCAGGAGCTCGAAAATCCGCCTTCTCGTCGAATCTCCGAGCGCGTCCATCGCACTTGCGTAAGCCATCACTAACGGTAAGCATAGACTTACTAAGAGAGCTCGTCAAGCATTGCGCCCTCGAGCGTCAGAAGCTGCCGCTTGCGATCGAGCCCGCCGCCGTAGCCGACCAGGTCGCCGTTGGCGCCGACGACCCTGTGGCAGGGCAGCACGATCGGGATCGGGTTGCGGTTCATGACCGTCCCGACGGCGCGGGCGGCCCTGGGGCGGCCGGCAGCCGTCGCCAGCGCGCCGTAGGTCGTGAGCTGGCCGTGCGGCACCTTGGCCAGGCGGGTCAGCACCTGACGCGTGAAGTCGGCGACCGGGCTGAGGTCGACGGCGAGCTCGAAGTCGGTGCCGCTGCTCTTCGAAGTACTCGTCGAGCTGTCGCCGCACCTCGTCGAGCGGGCGCGACGCGCGGAGCACACGAGCGCCGAATGCGCGGGCCAGCCGCTCGACCTCGCGCTCCGGCTCGGGATCGAACGAGATCCGGCAGAGGCCTTGCCCGCTGGCGGCGACGAGCAGGGTCCCGACGGGTGTGTCGGCCAGGTCGTAGGCGACGTCCAGCAGTCCCTCGGCCGCCGCCGCGTCACGGAAGCGCTCGTCGAGGTTCGAGGAAACGGTCATCGGTGCTCCTTTCGCAGTCGACGCACGCCCGAGGACGCGGCCTGGCGCGCTGCCACTTCGTTTGACTCGAGGACTTCGCCGATCTGGTCGTAGTCGAGGTCGTAGCCGTACCGGAGCACGACTGCGACCCGCTCCTTGGGCGGGAGGTCACGCGTCAGGTCGGCGAGCTCGGCGTACGCCGGGCGGGAATCTTCTGCTGCCCATTCGGGCAGAGGCGCCTGCGGGCGGCGCTTGCGCACGTCGTCGATCGCCACGCGGTGGGCGATCGTGAACACCCAGGCGCGCAGGTGTCTGCCGTGCTGCAGGCCCGAATACGCGCGGAGGGCGCGAAGGAAGGTTTCCTGCCATGCGTCCTCGGCTGCCTCATGCGGGAGCAATCCGCGGAGGTACCCGAGGATCTCCTCGCGGTGCTCCTCGTAGAAGCGCTCGAACGGTGGTAGCACGACTTCCATCATCATCTGTAACGGGCCAGGCGGGCGAGGTGTGAGACTGCCGAACGTGCGGACCGCGGTCGTTGGGCACACGGAGTGGGTTCGGTTCGCATCCGTCGAGCGGGTGCCGGTGCCCGGCGAGATCATCCAGGCCCGCGACAGTTGGGACGCGGCGGCGGGCGGCGGTGCCGTGGCCGCGAGCCGGCTCCAGGAGCTCGCCGGTACTTGCGACTTCTTCGTCGCCGTCGGCAACGACGAGGTCGGTCAGCGCGCTCAGGCCCATCTCGACGAGCTCGGATTGCGCGTGCACGCGGTGACGCGCGACCAGCCACAGCGGCGTGCTTTGACGTACCTCGACGACGACGGCGAGCGAACGATCACGCTGCTCGGCCCGAAGCTGCACCCGTACGGGAGTGACCCACTTCCGTGGGAGGAGCTGGCGCAGACCGACGCGGTCTACTTCACGGCAGGTGACCCCGCTGCGCTGCGCGCTGCGCGCAAGGCGCGTGTGCTCGTCGCAACGGCGCGCGAGCTCCCCACCTTGCAGGAGGCACACGTCGAGCTGGACGCGCTGGTGCACAGTGGCACCGACCTCGCCGAGCGCTACGAGCCGGGTCAAATCGAGCCGCCGCCGAAGCTCGTGGTCACGACCATGGGGCGTGAGGGGGGCGAGTTCGTCGCCGGCGAGCGCAAAGGAACCTTTGCCGCCGTCGAGCTGCCAGGCCCGCTGGCAGACGCCTACGGTGCGGGGGACTCCTTCGCTGCCGGGCTCGCTTTCGGGCTGGCCCAGAGCGGCAGCGTCGAGGAGGCATTGGCCGTCGCAGCCCGCTGCGGCGCAACGGCAATGACCATCAGAGGCGCCTACGGCTGAGGAGCGAATGGGCCGCAGGGGTTGCGCTGTGGGGAATCGTGGTTTAAAGTGGGGCGAAGTGGTATACACGTCAGGCCCCTAAATGCTTCTCGGCGAGTACGAACACACACTCGATGACAAGAACCGCATCACCCTCCCGGCGAAATTCAGAGCGTCGTTCGCGGCAGGGGTCGTCGTCACGCGCGGAATGGACGGCTGTCTGTACGTCTACCGCCTGGAGGACTGGGACAAGCTCGTCGACAGCCGGCTGGCCGGGCTCGATCCACTCAGCCAGGAAGGGCGCAGGATGCATCGGTTCTTCTTCTCCGGCGCGTCCGAGGCCGAGCTCGACAAGCAGGGGCGCGTGATGATTCCCGCCGCCCTCATCGAGCACGCAGGGCTGGGGCGGAACGTGGTCGTCGCCGGAGTCAGGGACCGCCTGGAGCTCTGGGACGGCGCCGCCTGGCGCAAAGAGATGAAAGAGGTAGAAGGGAGCGCAGAAGATGTTGCCGAACGTCTTGCAACCAAACGAGACTGATCACGTTCCCGTCCTGGCCCACGAGGTGCGTGAGCTCCTCGCGGTCCGGCCCGGTGAGACCGTCGTCGACGCGACCTTCGGGGCGGGCGGCCACGCCGCGCTCCTTGCTGCCGACCTTCAGGGCTCCGGCCGTTTCATCGCCGTCGACCGCGACCCGACCGTCAAGCCGTACTACGAGCAATTCCGCCGGCGGACAGGCGTGCAGTCGCGCCTGCTGCGCGGCGAGGCTTCGGTCATCCTCGACCAGCTCGCCGAGAACGGCCTGCAGGCGGACGCGATCCTGCTCGACCTCGGTGTCTCGAGCATGCAGATCGACCGGCCCGAGCGCGGCTTCTCCTACGCGGTCGATGCGCCGCTCGACATGCGCATGGACCCGACTGCGGAGACCTCTGCCGCCGACCTCGTCAACGAGCTGGCCCGAGCGCGACCTGATCTCGATCTTCCGCCGCTACGGGGAAGAGCGCTACTCGAAGCAGATCGCCCGTGCGATCTCGCGACGCCGCAAGCAGGAGCCGATCGAGCGGACAGGTGAGCTGGTCGAGCTGATCCGCTCCGCCATCCCCGCTCCGGCGCGGTTCGGAGACGGCCATCCCGCGAAGCGCGTCTTCCAGGCGCTCCGCATCGCGGTCAACGACGAGCTCGGCGAGCTCGAGGACGCGCTGCCGGCCGCGTTCGACATGCTCCGTCCCGACGGGCGGCTCGCGGTGATCGCGTTCCACTCGCTCGAGGACCGGATCGTCAAGCGCTTCTTCCAGAAGCTCGAGAAGGGCTGCATCTGCCCGCCCGACTTCCCGATCTGCGCCTGCGGACGGGAGCCCGAGCTGCGCCGGCTGAACCGCCGGGCGATTCGCCCGAGCGCCGACGAGGTCGCCCTCAACCCCCGCGCCGCCTCCGCTAGGCTGCGCGCGGTGGTGAGGTCATAACGTGGGCCAGGCCGCTGCGGCAGACCGTCCTCGCCGTGGTCCGGCGAAGCCGCGGCCCCAGCCGAAACCCAAGGCCAGGGCCAAGAAGGCGCCCCGGGTACGAGTCGCAGGCGGCGCGGTCTGGATCGGGATCGTCGCCGTCCTGCTTGTCCGGCGTCGTCGCACTGAACGTCGCGGTCCTGCAACTGAACGTCCAGCTCGAAGATCTGGGGACGGAGCGAACCAAGCTCCGTGCCGAGAACGCCGACCTCGCCTCCGAGATCGCGAGCAAGGCTCAGGCCGGGCGGATCCACACTCTCGCCCGCGGCCAGCTCGGGCTCGAGGTTGCAGACGCGGGCCGGACGACCTACTTGAACGTGGGGTCAGGCGGCGAGTGACGGCGAAGCTGCCCAACCGCCGCATCCGCCTGCTGCTCGTCGTCTTCGCCTTCGCGTTCCTGGCCATGTTCGTCCGCGCCGCCTGGCTGCAAGGCGTGCGCGCGCAGGACCTGGGCCGCATGGCGCAGAGCCAGCAACGCGTGACGACCGTCGACCCGGGCTCGCGCGGCACGATCTACGACCGCCAGGGCATCCAGCTGGCGATCGGCCGCCAGGCGACGACGGTCTACGCGAACCCGAAGCAGATCGACGACCCGGAGCTGGTGGCCGCCGTGGTCGCTCAGACGTTGCGCCTCGACCCCAAGGAGGTCGAGCGGCTGCTCTCGGACAAGTCGAAGGGCTTCGTCTACATCGCGCGCAAGGCCGATGCGAAGCGCGCGAAGCTGCTCGAACAGCAGAACATCGTGGGGCTCGGCTACCTCCCCGAGGAGCAGCGCGTCTACCCGCAGCGGCACGTGGGATCACAGGTGCTCGGGTACGCCGGGACGGACAACCGAGGTCTGGCCGGGCTGGAGCTCGCGCTCGACCCGGTCCTCCGCGGCCGGCCGGGCAGGGAGACCGTCGTCCGCGACCCGGCGGGCCGGGCGATCAGCATCCTCTCCTCGACAGCCGCCGAGCAGGGCCAGGACGTCTACCTGACTCTCGACCACACGCTGCAGGCGAACGCCGAGGCCGTGCTCCGCCAGACGATCCAGCGCTGGGGGGCGGAGGCGGCGAGCGCCGTCGTCCTCGATCCGCGCAACGGCGACATCCTCGCGATGGCCGTCGAGCGCGGTTACGACGCGAACCGCTTCCCGATCGTGCCGCGTGACCTGCAACGGAATCGCGCGGTCACGGACACCTACGAGCCGGGCTCGACGTTCAAGGTCGTGACCGTCAGCGCAGCGCTCTCCGAGGGGCTCGTCTCGCCTTCGACCGCGTTCACGCTCCCCTACGAGATCCACGTCGCGGACCGGACGATCCGCGACGCGCACGAGCGCGGCACGGAGCGGATGACGGTCGACGAGATCATCTCCAAGTCGTCGAACGTGGGCACGATCACGCTGGCCGAGCAGGTCGGCGAGGCGCGCCTCTCGCAGTGGATCAAGCGCTTCGGCTTCGGCGCCAAGACCGGCATCGACTTCCCGGGCGAGACGCAGGGGATCGTTCCCGCGCTCGAGCGCTGGTCCGGGTCGACGATCGGCACGCTGCCGATCGGGCACGGCATCGCCGTCACGCCCGTGCAGATGGCCGCCGCCTACGCAACCGTCGCCAACGAGGGCGTCTGGCTGCGCCCGCACGTCGTCGCGAAGGTCGGCTCGATTGAGCGCCCTGCGTACGCCGCTCGACGCGTTCTCTCGCCGAACGTCGCCCGCCAGGTGATGGCCATGATGCGCGACGTGGTCGTCGAGGGCACCGGCCAGGAGGCTGCGTTGCCCGGATACCAGGTGGCGGGCAAGACCGGCACGGCGGCGAAGCCGGACGCGAGCGGCGGCTACTCGAAGTCGGATTACGTCGCGTCGTTCGTCGGGGTCGTTCCCGCGACGAATCCCCGCCTCGTCGTCCTCGTCACCATCGACGAGCCGCGCGGCGCGATCTGGGGCGGCACCGTCGCGGCTCCGGCCTTCGCCGACATCGCACGCTTCGCGCTCCAGTACCTCGAGATTCCGCCCGACGCGCCTGAGACGCTCCCCGCTCGGGAGTAGTAGGACGCGTTGCTAGGCTCGCCGCCGTGATGCGCCGGTGGACCTCGCCAGCCTCCTAGACCCCCTCGCACCCGTCCAGGTCGTTGGCGAACCGGCCGTCGAGATCGCCGACCTCGCCTACGACAGCCGCGCGGTGCGACCGGGGACCCTCTTCTTCTGCGTGCCGGGCGAGCGCGCGGACGGGCACGAATATGCCGCGGGAGCGGTAGAGGACGGCGCCGCTGCGCTCGTCGTGACACACCCCGTCTCGGCCCGGGTACCGCAGATCGTGGTCGCGGACGTGCGCGAGGCGATGGCCCGTGCCGCCGCCGAGTTCTTCGGGCGGCCGACGGAGAAGCTCGAGATCGCCGCCGTCACGGGGACGAACGGCAAGACGACGACGTCGTTCCTGCTCTACTCGATCCTCGAGGCCGCGGGACGCAAGCCCGGGCTGCTGGGGACGATCGAAAGCCGCGTCGGCAGCGAGCGCAGGGCGGCGATTCGCACGACGCCCGAGGCGATCGACCTGCAGCGGACGTTCCGCGAGATGCTCGACGCCGGCAATCTCAGCGCCGCCCTCGAGGCGACCTCGCACGGCTCCGAGCAGAAGCGGCTCCTCGACGTCCGCTTCGCCGTGCTCGTCTTCACGAACCTGAGCCAGGATCACCTGGACTTCCACGGGACGCATGGAGGCCTACTTCGAGGCGAAGCGGCGGCTGTTCGTGGACGGGCTTCCGCCCGCTGCCGTCAACGTCGGAGATCCGTACGGCCGGCAGCTCGCGGAGGAGCTGCGCGGGCTCGGGGGCGAGCTCGTCACCTTCGGTTTTGCCGACGACGCCGATCTCGGCCCGGACGACGTCGACACGAGCAAGTCGCGGCTGCGGGGCCGCTTCAACGTCGAGAACATGCT
Source organism: uncultured Actinomycetes bacterium (assembly GCA_963771725.1). Taxonomy (GTDB): domain Bacteria; phylum Actinomycetota; class Thermoleophilia; order Gaiellales; family Gaiellaceae; genus VAXT01. The sequence continues at coordinate 257,006 of CAVYUO010000006.1, forward strand.
CGGGGCGGCCGCCGCCGGTCGGCTGCTCGGCATCGAGCCGATCGCGATCGCAGCCGGGATCGAGAACCTCGACGGCGTCCCCGGGCGGTTCGAATTGGTCGACGAGGGGCAACCGTTCACCGTCCTGGTCGATTACGCGCACACGCCGGAGGCCCTCGAGAACGTGCTGGTCGCGGCCCGCGCGCTCGACGCCGGCCGCGTGCTCTGCGTGTTCGGCTGCGGCGGCGATCGCGATCGCGGCAAGCGCCCGATCATGGGAGGGATCGCCGGGCGGCTCGCGGACGTCGCGATCGTCACCTCCGACAACCCGCGCAGCGAGGATCCGCGCGCCATCATCGAAGAGATCGTGGCGGGCGCCGAGGGCGGGCTCGAGATCGAGCCGGACCGCCGAGAGGCGATCGTGCGCGCCGTCGAGGAGGCCCGCCCCGGCGATGTCGTCCTCATCGCGGGCAAGGGCCACGAGCAGGGTCAGCAGTTCCGGGACCGAACAGTTCCCTTTGATGACCGCGAAGTGGCACGAGAAGCCCTGAGGCGCCTCGGGGCGGCAGCTTGATCCCGCTCTCGCTCGACGAGATCGAGGCCCTCTGTCCGGGCCGGCTCGACCGTGCGGTCTGGGCGGACGAGGCCACCGGCATGCAGGTCGACTCCCGGCGGATCGAGGAGGGCGACCTCTTCGTCGCCGTAGACGGAGGCGAGGACTTCCTGCCGCACGCCTTCGCGCGGGGGGCCGCCGCAGGTGCTGGTCCCCGAGAGCCGCGTTCGCGGCCCTGGCCGCGATCGGGAGCGCCGTCCGCGCACGCAGCTCGGCCCGTGTGGTTGGCATCACGGGCTCCACGGGCAAGACGTCGACCAAGGACATCCTGGCGTCGCTCTGCGCGCCACATGCGCGCACGGTCGCGGCCGAGGGTGGTCACAACAACGAGATCGGACTACCGCTGACCCTGAGCCGCATCGAAGAGGACACAGAGGTCGTCGTCTGCGAGATGGGCATGCGCGGGCTCGGGCAGATCGCGGAGCTCTGCACGTTGGCGCGCCCGGAGATCGGAGTGATCACCGGGATCGGGCCGGTCCACCTCGAGCTGCTCGGGACCGTTGAGAACGTCGCCCAGGCGAAGGCGGAGATCGTCGCCTCGCTGCCGGCGGGCGGGCACGCTGTCGCCCCGGACGAGCCCGCTGCTCGACCCGTATCTCGCACGCGACGACATCGAGATCCGCCGCTTCCGGCCCGGCGACGTCCTCGACTTCGAGCCGGGGGCGGAGGGCGCCCACGTGCGCCTGAAGGTGGGCGACCGCGAGGTCGGGCTCGACGTTTCCATTCACGGCGCGCTACCAGGCGCTGAACGCCTTGGCGGCGCTCAACGCGTACGACGCCCTCGGCCTGCCGCTCGATGAGGCACAGGCCGGTGCGGGCGCTGTGACCCTGTCACGCTGGCGCGGGGAGGAGAGCGAGCTGCCCGGCGGGGGGCTGCTGATCAACGACGCGTACAACGCGAACCCCGTTTCGATGAAGGCGGCGCTGCAGCACCTCGTCGAGCGCGCGGGAGGCCGGAGGACGGTCGCGATCCTCGGCGACATGGCCGAGCTCGGCGACGGTGCCCCGGAGCTGCACGCCGAGGTTGGCCGGGCAGCGGACGTCGACGTGCTGGTGGCGATCGGGCCGCTCGCGCGCAACTACGGCGGGACTCCGTGGGTCGAGACCGTCGACGAGGCGCTCCCGCTGCTCGACGGGATCCTCCAGCCGGGCGACGCCGTCCTCGTCAAGGCGTCACGGGCGCTGGGGCTCGAACGTGTGGCCGAAGCCATCGAGGCGGTGCGCGTCTAGATGGAACGAGTTCTCGCCGCAGCGATCCTCTCGATGGCGATCTCGATCCTCGTCGGCCCCAAGCTGATCGCCTTTCTCCGCGCGAGGGAGTACGGCCAGCACATCCGCGAGGACGGCCCCGCGGGACACCTGGTCAAGCAGGGGACGCCGACCATGGGCGGCGTCCTGTTCGTCCTCTCGGCTGCGATCCCGTTTCTGATTCTGAGCCAGTACACCGCCGAGGGCTTGACCGTCTTCTTCATCACGCTCGCGTGCGGAGCGATCGGGTTCATCGACGACTACATCAAGGTCACGCACCGCCGCTCGCTCGGCCTCTCCGGGAGGTGGAAGCTCCTACTGCTGGCTGCGATCACCGTCGGGGTCGGCTGGGTCGTGCAGGAGGAGAAGATCGACAAGTCCGTCTACGTACCGGTGCTGGACTGGAAGATCGGGCTCTCGGTCGGGTTCTTCGTGCTGCTCTTCCTGATCATCGCCGGCGCTGCGAACGGAGCGAACCTGACCGACGGGATCGACGGCCTGGCCGTCGGGGTCGGGACGATCGCGCTCATGACGTTCACGGCGATCAACATGCTGGCCTACATCCGCGAGGGCCAGCTCGACATCCCCGTGGGTCGTGACGCGGCGCAGGACCTGGCGATCTGGGGAGCGGCGTTGATCGGCGGCATGATCGGCTTCCTCTGGTTCAATGCGTTCCCGGCCGAGCTGCAAATGGGTGACACGGGGTCGATGGCGATCGGCGGCGCGCTCGGCGGTTTCGCGGTCATGACCAAGGCGGAGCTCCTGCTGCTGCTGATCGGCGGCATCTTCGTCGTCGAGGCGCTCTCGGTGATCCTCCAGGTCTTCTCGTTCAAGTACTACGGCCGGCGGCTCTTCCTGATGGCGCCGATCCATCACCACTTCGAGATGAAGGCCTGGTCCGAGACGAAGATCATGGTGCGCTTCTGGATCCTCGGCGGGATCCTCTGCGCCGTGGCGTTCGCCCTCTACTACAAGTACTACTTCGCCGGCTTCCGCGACCTCCGATGAAGCTCCCGGCTAGCGCCCTCGTCGTCGGCCTCGCGCGGTCGGGGCAGGCAGCGGCGCTCGCCCTCGCGAAGCGTGACGTGGCCGTGATCGGGGTCGATCAAGCCGAGATCGACCCCGGGAGGCTTGCCGCAGCGGGTGTCGAAGTCCGCCTTGGATCCGAGGAGGACTCGCTACTCGATGATGTCGAACTCGTCGTCAAGAGCCCGGGCGTGCCGGGAACTGCCCCGCTCGTGGCGGCTGCTCGCGCGCGCGAGATCCCGGTTTGGAGCGAGGTCGAGCTCGGCTACCGGCTGCTGCCGGCCCGGCTGGTCGGCATCACCGGCACCAACGGCAAGACGACGACGAGCGAGCTGCTCGGCGCGATGCTCGAGGCGCCCGTCGCCGGCAACGTCGGCCGAGCGCTCACCGAGCTGGACGGGCAGGTCGGCGAAGGCGACTGGGTCGTCTGCGAGCTGTCGAGCTTCCAGCTCGAGGACATCCACGAGCTCCGGCCCCGCGTCGCGGTCCTCCTCAACCTCGAGCCCGACCATCTCGATCGGCACGGCTCGCTCGAGGCCTACCGCGACGCGAAGCTGCGGATCTTCGAGAACCAGGAAGCCGATGACACCGCTGTCCTCCCGCGCGGTTTCGGCGCTGGTCGCGGGCCAGGCGTCCCGGATCGAGTTCGGCGCAGACGACGAGTTACCGGCGGAGCCGTTGATGCCCGGCGCTCACAACCGCGAGAACGCAGCAGCTGCGACCGCGGTCGCGCGTGCGATCGGCGTGGCGAGCGAGCGGATCGCCAAGGCCCTGCGCACGTTCGCGGGCGTCGAGCACCGGCTCGAGCTGGTCGGCGAGAGGAACGGCGTTCGCTACGTCAACGACTCGAAGGCGACCAACACGGCTGCGGCCCGTCGCGCGGTCGCCGCCTATGACGCGCCGCTGTACGTGATTCTCGGTGGGCAGGGCAAGGGCGAGAGCTACACCGAGCTGGCCCTCGACCTGGTGGGCGGGCGAAGCGCGTCTATCTGATCGGCGAGGCGGCCAACGAGATTGCCGTCGCGCTGGAGCTGGCCGGCGTCGACCACGTCCAGAGCGGCGATCTGGCCACGGCGGTCGGAACTGCCGCCCGCGAGGCGCGCGAAGGCGCAGTCGTCCTCCTTGCGCCTGCGGTCACGAGCTACGACCAGTACCAGAGACTTCGAAGAGCGCGGCGACGAGTTCAAGCGACTCGTACGGGAGCTCGGATGAAGAAGGGCCAGTTCGAGTCGCACATCCTGATCCTGGTCACACTGGGCCTGACTGCGTTCGGGCTCGTCATGGTCTACAGCGCGACCTCGGCTCCGGCTGCTCTCGGCGGCGGCGACCCCGGCTTCTACCTCAAGCGGCAGGCGATCTACGCGGTCATCGGCATCGCCCTGTTGGTGATCGCGTCGCGAACCGATTTCCGCACCCTGCGGTACATGGCTCCGGTTCTCGTCCTGACGAGCGCGTTCCTGTGTCTCGCCGTGCTCGCTGTGGGCCAGGAGGTCAACGGCGCGCGCCGGTGGTTGATGCTCGGGCCCCTGACCTTCCAGCCGTCGGAGCTCGCCAAGATCTCGATCGCGATCTGGGTCGCGGCGTACCTGGCCCGTCACCGCGCGCCCCGCTCTCTCGGCGAGCTCGTCCGCCCGATCGGGCTGACCGTCGGCGTCTTCTGTGCGCTTGATCCTCATCGAGCCCGACCTTGGCACCGTGATCGCGCTCGTCCTCGTCGTCAGCACGATCCTGATCGTGTCGGGCGTGCCCCTTCGTGTGCTCGCGGGCGGCGGGTCGATCATGTTCGCGCTCGGAATCGCTGCGATCTGGGCCACGCCCTACAGGCGCGAGCGGTTCTTCGCCTTCCTCGATCCGTGGCAGGACCCGCAGGGCACCGGCTACCAGACCGTGCAGGCGATGATGGGTCTCGCCTCCGGCGGGATCTTCGGCACCGGCGTCGGCCAGGGAGTCGCCAAGACCAACTACCTGCCCGAGGCGCACACCGACATGATCTTCGCCATCGTCGGCGAGGAGCTCGGGCTGATCGGCACGTCGCTCGTCATCGGCGCCTACGTGGCACTCGCCTACGCGGGCCTGCGCGTCGCGCTCCGCTGCAAGGATCCGTTCGGGAAGCGGCTCGCGGCCGGGATGATCGCGCTCATCAGCGGTCAGGCATTGATCAATCTGGCGGCCGTTCTGGGCCTCGCGCCGCTGACCGGGATCACGCTTCCGTTCGTGTCGTACGGAGGGTCGAGCCTCGTCGTTTCACTCGCGGCGGTGGGCGTGCTACTTAACATCGCGGGCGATGCAGGACAAGCAAGAGCTTCGGTGCCTGATCGCAGCCGGGGGAACCGTCGGCCACGTCGCGCCGTCGCTGGCGGTCGCGGAGGCGCTCGTGGCGCGCGGGGTAAGCGTGACGTTCGCCGGGTCGCCGGGTCGCGTCGAGGCGCGGCTCGTTCCTGACGCCGGGTACGAGCTCGACACGTTTCGCGTCTCAGGGCTGCCCCGCCGGCCGGGCATCGCGCTGGCCCGCGCGCTAGGTCGCGCACTCGCTGCTCCAGGCGCCTGCAAGGCGATCCTGCGCAGCCGCCGGCCCGACGTGGTGCTCGGAGGAGGCGGGTACGTGGCCGGCCCGATGGTCTACGCGGCGTCGCGGCTTGGCATCCCGGCGGCGCTCATGGAGGCCGACGCGCATGTCGGTCTCGCGAACCGATTGGCGGCCCCCTTCGCCCAGCGCGTCTTTCTCTCGTTTCCGGTCGAGGGCAAGGGCCGGCCGAAGTACAGGGTCACGGGACGGCCGATCCCGGCCCGCTCGCGGGCGGTGCCGCGTGGTGCAGCTCGCAAGCTGTTCGGCCTTCCGGCCGACGGGCGAGTGCTCGTCGTCTTCGGCGGGAGCCAGGGAGCGCGCAGCCTGAACGAGCTGGCCGTCGAGAGCTTCGGGCAGTCAGGCCCCGCGGTGCTCCATCTGTCCGGTGAGCGCGACTTCGAGCGGCTCGCTGGACGCGTGCGGCGAGACGACTATGTGCTGCGTCCCTTCACGGACGACTTCGGCGCGGCCATCGGCGCCGGCGACCTGGTTCTCGCACGCGCGGGCGGCTCCGTGTGGGAGCTCGCCGCGGCCGGGCGGCCCGCGATCCTCGTCCCCTATCCGTTCGCGACCGCGGATCACCAGGCGAAGAACGCAGCCTTCTTCGAGCTCGCGGGGGGCACGATCACGATTCCGGAGACCGAGCTCGGTCGCGTGCCTGATCTGGCGCGCTCGCTCCTGGACGACCCCGACCGGCTGACGGAGATGAGCGAGGCGATGCTGCGCGTTGCGAGGCCGAACGCCGCAGACGAGATCGCGGAGGAGCTGATTGCGCTTGCGTCTTGAGGGGCGCCGGCTCTGGTTCGTCGGCATCGGCGGTGCGGGGCTGTCGGGATATGCCTTGCTCGCCCGGGCCTGGGGGGCAGAGGTGGCCGGGCTGGGACCGATACGAGACGCCGTACCTCGAGCACGTGCGAGCCGCCGGGATCCCGGTCACGATCTCCGACTCGCCGGAGGATGCGCCGGAAGGCTGGGAGGCAGTCGTCTCGACCGCCTTCGCGGGCCAGGTTCCCGGACGCACCCGGGCGGAGCTGCTGGCCGAGCTGGTCACGCTGCAGGACTCGATCGTGGTCGCCGGCGCGCACGGCAAGACGACCACCGCAGCAATGATCGCGTTCGCCCTCGACCAGCTCGGCAATGACCCCGCGTTCCTGATCGGCGGCGAGGTGACTCAACTCGGCGGCAACGCCCGCGCGGGCTCGGGCTGGCTCGTCGTCGAGGGCGACGAGTCGGACCGGACGATCTCGCACCTCCGGCCGAAGATCGCGGTCGTCACCAACGTCGACCTGGATCACCACGCCGAGTTCGGATCTCAGGCCGAGGTCGCAGAGCTCTTCGAGACGTGGCTGGCCGAGGTGCCGCAAGTCGTCCGAGGCGAGGACCTGGATCCGCTCGAATCCGACGTGGGCGTGACCGGCGAGCACAATCGCCGGAATGGGGCGGCAGCGGTGGCAGCGCTCGAGTTGGCGGGCATCTCGCGCGCGGAGGCGCTGGCCAAGCTTGCGGAGTTCAACGGCGTCGGCCGCAGGCTCGAAGCTCACGGCGAGGCAAGCGGGGTGGCTGTGGTCGACGATTACGCGCACCATCCGGCCGAGATCGCAGCGACGCTCGCCGCGGCTCGAGGGCAGCGGCTGCTCGTCCTCTTTCAGCCGCACCTCTTCTCCGCGGACCCGCTACCTCGCGTCCGAGCTCGGCCATGCGCTCGCGGCAGCCGACGTCGTCGCTGTGACTGACGTCTACCCCGCGCGCGAAACGCCGATCGAAGGTGTGACGGGGAAGCTCGTCGTCGATGCCCTCTCCGAGGCTCGACCGGGGATGCCCATCGGCTGGACGCCCACTGTCGAGGAGGGCGCGCGCTTCCTCGCTCGGCGCGCGCGGGCGGGCGATGTCGTCCTGACGATCGGGGCCGGCGACGTCGATCGTGCAGTGCCGTTGCTGCTCGAAGAGCTAGGCACGTGATCGAGGAGCAGGTCCCGCTCTCGCGGTTCACCACGGTCGGGATCGGCGGGCCGGCAAGGTGGTTCGCGCGGCCGTCGACGGACGCCGAGCTGCACGACGCGCTCTCCCTGGCTCGCGCGCAGGGGGTCGAGGCGATCACGGTCGGGCTCGGCTCGAACCTGCTGGTGGCGGACGAAGGGGTCGACGCCGTCGTCCTGAGGCTCGACGGGGAGCTTGCGAGTGTCGCCGTGCAGGGCGAACTGCTCGTCGCCGGAGGAGGAGCCTCGAACGCCGTCGGTTTACACCGCGCGCGGGCCGCGGGCCTCGGGGGGTTCGAGTTCGCCTGCGCCATTCCCGGCACGGTCGGCGGGGGAGTCGCGATGAACGCGGGCGCCTACGGGGGTGACTGGAAGCAGATCCTCGTGCGGGCGCTGGTCGTGTCGGCGGCCGGTGCCGAGTGGAGGACGGCCGAGGAGCTCGGTCTGGAGTACCGCCGTTCTGCTCTCCAGGCCGGCGAAGTGGTCGCACGGACCGAGTTCCGCCTGACACCGAGGCCCGTCGACGAGATCAAGGCGACCGTCGCCGAGATGCAGGCTCGCCGGAAGGCCGCTCAGCCGACGAACAAGCGCACGTTCGGCAGCGTGTTCAAGAACCCGGACCACGAGCTCTCTGCGGGCCGGATGATCGAGGCCGTAGGGCTCAAAGGCCACCGCATCGGCGGCGCTCAGATCTCGCCTCGCCACGGGAACTTCATCGAGAACGCCGGCGAGGCCACGGCGCGAGACGCACTGCAGCTCATGGTCGAGGCCCGCCGACGCGCTCACGAGGAGTTCGGCGTCGTGCTGGAGCACGAGGTTCGGTTCCTGGGCGCCGTCGAGCTCGCGCCTCTGTAGGAGCGCGGTCCGCCACGGCGAAGTGAGGCGCGTGGCCGTGCGTAAGCCGACCGCCCGCGTTGCGACGCTCAAAGCCCCGACGGGGCTTCACTCGGTCGCGCGCGTTCTTCCCTCCGGGCGTTCGCTCCTCGTCGGCTTCGGATTGATCCTCGGGGCGATCGCGTTGTACGCCGGGGCGCGTGAGACCTCCCTGTTCGCGGTCCACCAGGTCGAGGTTCAGGGAGCTCCGCCTCGCGTGAGCGCGCGCGTCGACGCAGCGCTCTCCCCACTGACCGGGAAGAGCCTGCCGTCGGTGAGCGCGGCCGACATCGATCGTGCTCTGGCCGGCTTGCCGGACGTGCAGGCGATCGGCTTCGATCGCGCCTACCCCGGGACGCTGCGCGTCACTGTCGTTGCGGAACGACCTGTGGCGGTGTTGCGCCGCGGCGCCGACGCCTGGCTCGTCTCGGAGCGGGGCAGAGTCCTGCGCGAGTTGCCGGAAGCGCGCCCGGCTCTCCTGCCGCGGATCTGGGTCGCCCGCCTGGCGGCTCCACGCGACGGAAGCATCCTCACGGAGGTCGAGGCCCGTGCACCCGCCGAGGCCCTCGGCACCGTGCTGGCGTCCGACCCCGCCTTCGCGTCCCGGATCCGCGAGGCTCGGGCGCGGGGGGGTGAGGTCGATCTCGTACTACGCAGTGGGACCGAGATCCGGCTCGGCTCCCCACACGACCTGCCGTTGAAGCTGGCGGTCGCCCGGGAGATCCTGGCGACGCTCGTGGCACCGGGAGCGGGCTATGTGGACGTCAGCGTCCCTGAGCGACCCGTCTCGCAGGTCGAGTCTCAAGTCTCAGGTTGAGCTTTAGAGTCATGCCTGCCGGGCGCCGTTGACATGCGGGTTTTCGCAACGTAGTCTCTGGCGGTCTCTGTCCGGCCCGGAGCGTAGGCTCCACTACAGGTTGAGGTATCAGTCCCAGTGAACATGCGCGATCCGTCCAGCAAATTCCTGGCAGTCCTGAAGGTCGCCGGCGTCGGTGGCGGCGGCACGAACGCCGTCAACCGCATGGTCGACGCAGGTCTCAGCGGCGTCGAGTTCATCGCGGTCAACACCGATGCGCAGGCCCTCCTGATGACGGATGCCGACGTGAAGATCCAGATCGGAGCCGAGGGCACGCGGGGGCTCGGCGCAGGCGCCAACCCGGAGGTCGGGAAGGCTGCCGCGCAGGAGAGCAAGGACGAGTTGAAGGAGGCGCTGAAGGGCGCCGACATGGTGTTCGTGACTGCGGGCGAAGGGGGCGGCACGGGAACAGGGGCGGCGCCGACCGTGGCCGGGCTGGCCCAGGAGATCGGAGCGATCACCGTCGGAGTCGTCACGCGCCCGTTCGGGTTCGAGGGGAGCAAGCGCGCACAGCAGGCCGAGCTCGGCATTCGCGATCTGCGCGAGTCGGTCGACACGCTGATCGTGATCGAGAACGACAGGCTGCTCCAGGTCGTGGACAAGGACACGTCGATCGTCGACGCCTTCCGCCTCGCCGACGACGTCTTGCGCCAGGGCGTGCAGGGGATCACCGACCTGATCACGATCCCCGGCCTCGTCAATCTCGACTTCGCCGACGTGCGGACGATCATGCGCGACGCCGGCTCGGCGCTCATGGGCATCGGCTCGGCCTCCGGTGAGAACCGCGCCACCGAGGCGGCCCGCTCGGCGGTCTCCTCGCCGCTGCTCGAGGCGTCGATCGAAGGCGCGACCGGCGTGCTCCTGAACATCACGGGCGGGCCCGACATGGGGCTGTTCGAGGTGAACGAGGCAGCCGAGGTCGTCACGGGCGCTGCCGATCAGAACGCGAACGTCATCTTCGGCGCCGTCATCGACCAGGGCGTGCGCGACGAGGTGCGTGTCACCGTGATCGCCACCGGCTTCGGCCCCGAGCGCTACCGGCGCCGCCGCCGCGAGCGCGAGGCGCTGCCGGCCCAGGAGAACGGCGAGGCACGTCCGGCCTCCGAGAACGAAGGCGCTTTCGAGCTCCCGGACGACATTCTCGAAGTGCCGTCCTTCCTGCGCGATCCGTAGAAGAACGGATATCGGCACCGCGGTTTAGGTATCGAGGGCCGGGGCACCTGTTGCTCTGCCCTCCCGGCGAGCTGTCTTGTAGCTCGCCTGGCGACATGGCCGGCCGTCTCGCCGCTTTTCGTGACGAAGGCCGGCCGTCGTCGTTCCAGGGCAGGTAGGCGGCCTCCCGTTCATTAGCATCACCCGCGCATGCAGACGCTGCTCCGAACGCCGCTCTTCGAGCGTCATGTCGCGCTCGGCGCGCGCATGGTTCCGTTCGCCGGCTGGGAGATGCCGGTGCAGTACGAGGGGGTCATCCCCGAGCACCGTGCCGTGCGCCAGGACTGCGGCGTGTTCGACGTCTCGCACATGGGCGAGTTCGAGGTCGAGGGCCCGAAGGCTCTGGAGCACCTGCAGTCCGTCCTCTCGAACGACCTGGACAAGGTGGACGTGGGCGGCGCTCAGTACACGCTCCTCACGAACGAGACCGGCGGCATCGTCGACGACCTGATCGTCTACCGCCTCGAGGAGTGCCGCTATCTGCTCGTCGTCAACGCCTCGAACCGGGAGGCCGACTTCGAGTGGATCCGGGACCGGGAGATCCGCGGCTCGGACACGCGCGACGTCTCCGACCGCTACGCGTTGCTGGCCGTCCAGGGGCCCCGCTCCCTGGAGCGGCTCGGGCTCGACGACGCGCCTGCCTTCACGTGGGCGATGGGCGAGATCGACGGCATCGAGTCCATGATCAACCGCACCGGCTACACCGGCGAGAAGGGTGTCGAGTTGATGGTCATGGATGAGGACGCCCCGGCTCTGTGGGACGCGGTCACGGCGCGCGGGGCGACTCCGGCCGGCCTGGGCGCCCGCGACACCCTGCGGCTCGAGGTCTGCTACCCGCTGCACGGCAACGACATCGGCCTGGACACCGACGCGATCTCCGCGGGTCTCGGCTGGACGTGCGCGCTCGACAAGGACTTCACCGGCGTCGAGGAGCTGCGCAGGGTGAAGGCCGAGGGGCCGGCCAGGAAGCTGGTGGCGTTCGTGATGACGGAATCCGGGATCCCGCGGCAGGGGATGCCGATCGCCGAGGGCGGCGAGGTCACTTCCGGCTCGCACTCTCCGATGCTCGACAAGGGCATCGGCATGGGCTACGTCGCTTCGGACCACACGGAGCCGGGGACGAATGTGACGATCGACGTGCGCGGCAAGCCACGGCGCGCGGAGATCGTGAAGAAACCCATCTACAAGCCCAAGGAGGACTAGTTGGCTGCGGCCGAGAGCTACCCCGACGAGCTGCGTTACCACTCAGAGCACGACTGGGCCCGGATCGAGGGCGACGAGGCCACGCTCGGCGTCACCTGGTTCGCGCAGGACGCACTCGGGGAGCTCGTCCACTACGAGCCACCCGAAGACGGTTCCGACGTGGCACAAGGGGCTGGTTACGCCGAGGTCGAGTCCGTGAAGGCCGTGTCGGACGTGATCGCTCCACTCTCGGGCACGATCGTCGCCGTCAACCCGAAGGTCGTCGAAGAGCCCGAGACCGTCAACGCCGACCCCTACGGCGAGGGCTGGCTCGTCCGCATCAAGTTGAGCACGCCTTCCGAGGTCGACGAGCTGATGGACGCCGAGGCCTACAAGGCTTTCGTCGCAGAGCAGTGAGCCAGCTCTCACTGACGGACCACGACCGCGAGGAGATGCTCGCGGCCATCGGGGTCTCCTCGCTCGAGGAGCTCTTCCGAGACATCCCGGAGGGTGTCCGCTTCCGCGGCGATCTCGAGATCGAGCCCGCTCTCTCGGAGCTGGAGCTCGTCAAGCACCTCGAGGAGCTCGCCGCGAAGAACGTCCACACCGGGGCGGAGCTCTCGTTCCTCGGCGCGGGGATCTACGACCACTACGTCCCAGCGGTCGTCGATGCAGTGCTCCAGCGCGGCGAGTTCCTGACCGCCTACACGCCGTACCAGCCCGAGATGAGCCAGGGCGTCCTGCAGGCGATCTTCGAGTACCAGACCGCGATTTGCGAGCTCACCGGCATGGAGGTCTCGAACGCGTCCGGCTACGACGGGACAACCGTCGCAGCTGACGCCTGCTACGTCGCCAAGCACGTCACCGGGCGCTCGAAGGTCGTCCTGGCCGAGGCCCTGAACCCGCAGGCGAGGCAGGTCGTGAAGACCTATGCGCCCGGCTTCGGCCTCGAGGTCGTCGAGGTGCCGCATCGCAACGGCGCCACCGACCCCGGCGAGCTCGGCGAAGCGGCCCGCGACGCCGCCTGCGTGATCTTCCAGCAGCCGAACTTCTTCGGTGTCCTGGAAGCGGCTCCGGACCTGGTGGCCGCCGCCAACGAGGCCGGCGCGCTACCCGTCGCGCACGTCGACCCGCTTTCGCTCGGCGTCCTCGAGGCCCCGGGCGCGTACGGCGCCGCGCTTGCGATCGGTGAGGGCCAGCCTGCCGGCAACTACCAGGCGTACGGAGGGCCGCACTACGGCTTCATCGCCGCCCGCGCGGACTATGTGCGGCGCATGCCAGGCCGCATCGTCGGCGAGACCACCGACGTCGACGGCAAGCGCGCCTATGTCTTGACCCTGCAGACCCGCGAACAGCACATCCGCCGCGAGAAGGCCACGTCGAACATCACGACGAACCAGACGCTGCTCGCGCTCGCCGGGCTCGTCTACCTCTCGTGGCTCGGGCCTCAGGGGCTGCGCGAAGTGGGGGAGACCTGCATGAGCCTCGCCGCGTATGCAAAGGAGCGCCTCGGGCTCCCGCTCGTGTTTCCAGATCAGACAACATTCAAAGAGTTTGCCGTACGGGTCGGACGGCCCGCCGAAGACGTCATCCGGGAGGCCCGTGCCAAGGGCGTCCATCCCGGCTACGCGTTGAAGCGCGACTACGCCGGCATGGAGGACGCGCTGCTCGTGAGCGTCACCGAGAGGCGCACGCCTGCCGACATCGACCGTCTCGCCGAGGTGCTCGCGGCATGAAGCTGATCTACGAGAAGTCGAGCCCGGGCCGTCGGGCGTCGACGCTGCCGTCGTACGACGTTCCGTCCGCCGAGGTCCCGCCCGAGCTGGCGCGCGAGGAGCCGCCGCGCCTGCCCGAGATCTCGGAGCCCGAGCTCGTCAGGCACTTCACGGAGCTCTCGACGCGCACGTTCGGCATCGACACGGGCTTCTATCCGCTCGGCTCGTGCACGATGAAGCACAACCCGCGCGTCAACGAGCGCGTCGTCAACCTGCCGGGCTTCCGCGACCTCCACCCGCTCCAGGAAGTGGAGGGCGCGCAGGGTGCGCTCGAGCTCATGTGGCGTCTGCAGAACGAGCTCGCCGAGATCGCCGGGCTGCCTGCGGTCTCGCTGCAACCCGCGGCGGGCTCTCAGGGCGAGCTGACCGGATTGATGCTGATGCGCGCGTACTTCGCCGACCGCGGCGAGCAGCGGCACAAGGTCATCGTGGCCGACACGGCGCACGGGACGAACCCCGCCAGCGTGACGATGGCGGGGTTCGAGCTCCAGAAGGTCGAGACCGACGAGCGCGGCAACATCGACGTCGCGCACCTGCGCGAGATGGTCGACGAGGACACCGCCGGCCTGATGCTGACGAATCCATCGACGCTCGGCCTCTTCGACGAGCACATCGACGAGATCGCGGAGATCTTCCACGAGGCCGGCGCGCTCCTCTACTACGACGGCGCCAACCTGAACGCGGTCTGCGGCATCTCCCGTCCGGGCGACATGGGCTTCGACATCGTCCACTTCAACCTCCACAAGACGTTCTCGCAGCCTCACGGCGGCGGCGGCCCCGGCGGCGGCCCCATCGCCGTGCGCGATCGCCTCGAGCCCTTCCTGCCCGTTCCGGCGATCGTGCGGGAGGGCGACGACTTCCGGCTCGACTACGACCGGCCCAAGTCGATCGGGAAGGTGCGCGGCTTCTACGGGCCGTTCGGCGTCTTCGTCCGCTCGTACGCGTACATCCGCTCCTACGGGCCGGGCCTACGCGAGATGTCCGAGGTGGCGGTGCTGAACGCGAATTACCTGCTGGCCCGGCTCAAGGACGCCTACGACCTGCCGTTCGACCGGCTCTGCATGCACGAGTTCGTGCTTTCCGCCCGCACGCTGAAGAAAGAGCACGGCGTCACGGCGCTCGACGTCGCCAAGCGCCTCATGGACTACGGCTTCCACCCGCCGACGATCTACTTCCCGCTGATCGTGCCGGAGGCCCTGATGATCGAGCCGACGGAGACCGAGGCGAAGGAAACTCTCGACGCGTTCGCGGACGCCATGCTCGAGATCGCACGCGACGCGGCCGAGCGCCCGGACGTGATCAAGGAGGCGCCGCACGAGCGGCCGGTTCGGCGCGTCGACGAGGTGAAGGCTGCGAAGCGGGCGGTCGTGAAGTACGGGTTCGAGGATCACCCCGACCTCTCGGCCGAGCCGAGCGGGGCGCGCGAGCTGGAAGCCCAGAAGGGCGCCTAGAGGGGTCCGCGCCCACGGGCGCGGACTCGCAGAAAGTGCTTCGCACTTTCTGCGACCGAAGATCACTCAACTCCGGATGCCAGCGCCACTGACCGACGTGTAGCAGGGTCGGTGTCAGCGATGCCGGCGGAAGCTAGCTAGAAGAGATCGTCGTCATCGTCCACTTGCTCACCGCGCACGCGCCGGGCGGCCCAGATGCCCAGGGCGAGGAGCGGCAATCCGAGCAGGATTCTCGAATCCGCCCAGGCGAGGGCGAACCACACGAGCCCGGCGGACGCGTAAGCGCCCCAGCGGACGAACCTGTCCTGTTCGACGAGATGCCACAGAGAGACTGCGAAATTCATGCGGCCCTCTTTTCAATTGCTTGCAGGCCCACTGAATCGGCACGACGCGAAAGAAAGCCCATCCCTCATGGGGAGGTTAGGATCGTCCGATGAGCGAACTTCCCCCTGAGCCACCGCCCGCGGAGCCGGAGGTTACGACGGCTGCCGCGCTGGAGCCGGGCGCCGACCATCCGGTCCGGCTGATCGTCACCGACGACCTCAAGCGCTCCCGCCTCACTGTGTTCTTCCGCTTACTCCTGGCGATTCCGCTCTTCATCTGGTTGTACCTGTGGACGATTGCCGCGATCATCGTGCTCATCGTCGGGTGGTTCGCAGCCTTGATCAAGGGACGGTTGCCGGACGGCTTGCACAGCTTCCTGACCAAGTACCAGCGCTTCAACACGCATCTGAATGCGTACATGTCGCTGCTCGCGAACCCGTATCCGCCGTTCAATGGGCAGCTCGGTGCCTACAAGGTCGACCTCCACGTCGACCCGCCGGAGCCGCAGCCAAGGTGGACGATCCTCCTTCGGATCATCCTGGCGATCCCGGCCTTCATTTTGACCTGGGTCTTCCAGCAGGTTCGTTACATCATCGCCTTCCTCGGCTGGTTCGTCTGCCTCGTCATCGGGCGGATCCCGAAGGGCATGCAAGACCTCGGCCTCTACTGCCTCCGGTACGAAGAGCAGACCAATTGCTACGTCTCGCTCCTCACCAATCGCTACCCGAGTCTCTCCGGCGTTACTCCCTAAGACCGGCACAATAAGCTCGTGATCGACCTCCGATCGGACACGGCCACACGGCCGACCCCCGGCATGCGCGGGGCGATCGCGGCTGCAGAGGTCGGCGACGAGCAGATTCGAGAGGACCCGACGGTCAACGACCTCGAGTCGCGGATGGCCGCGATTCTGGCGCAGGAGGAAGCCGTCTTCGTCCCGACCGCCACCATGGCCAACGAGATCGCTTTGCGCGTCCTAGGCGATCCCGGCGACGAGCTGATCGCCGAGGAGGATTCGCACATCCTCCTGTCCGAGCTGGGCGGGCCGGCGGTTTTTGCCGGGCTCATGGCGCGGCCGATCTCGTCGCCCAACGGGCGCTTCACGCCGGAGCAGGTGCGCGAGAAGGCTCGCTCCGGCGATCTCGGACACACGCCGACGACGAGCATCGTCGCGATCGAGAACACGCACAACAGCTCGGGCGGGAGGGTCTGGCCCCTCGCGGAGATCGAAGCGCTCGCGGCCGCGTGCAGCGAGCTCGAGATCGCGCTCCACATCGACGGGGCGCGGCTCTTCAACGCTGCAGTTGCGAGCGGGCAGGAGCCGGCCTCGATCGCGCGCCACGGCGACACGGTCACGATCTGCTTTTCGAAGGGCCTGGGCTGCCCGTTCGGAGCCGTCGTTGCGGGCTCCAGCGAGCGCATGCTGCGGGCGCGTCGCTTCAAGCACCAGTTCGGCGGCGCCATGAGGCAGGCCGGGATGGCGGCTGCCGCGTGTGTCTACGCGCTCGACCATCACGTCGACCGCCTGGCGGACGATCACGCGCGAGCGCGCCGCCTGGCCGAAGCCCTGGTCGAGGCCGGCTTGCCGGTCGACCTCGAGCAGGTCGAGACGAACTTCGTTCAGATCGACGTGGGCGCTCTAGGTCTCAGCCAGATGGAGGCGATGAAACGCCTCCTGGACGAACGCGTGCGGCTCTCGACGACCATGGGCAGCCGACTCCGCGCGGTGACGCACCTCGACATCTCCGACGAGGACATTGAGCGCGCCGCCGAGCTGATCCCACGCGCTCTCGGCGTCCCGGCGCGCGTCTAGCTACCGCTCGCCGGCGAGAAAGAACGCCGCAGCCGCTGCGACGTACATCGCGATCAACGCGACCCCGCGCCCGCGGCTCGACTGACCCTGCGCGAGGAGGGCCGCTGTGACGAGCACCGAGCCGCCCACGACGAAGATCTCCACCGGCCGGAATGAGAGCGCCAGCGGCTCGATGAGCCACGCAAGGAGCGCGACCGCAGGAATCAGGAAGACGGCGACCTGCGCGCTCGAGGCCAACGCGATCTCCGCGGCGAGCTTGATCTTGCCCCGATAGGCGACGACGACCGCGCCTCCGTGCTCGGCCGCGTTGCCGACGATCGCAACGATCACCGCCGCGACGAAGAACTCGGACAGCCCGGCCTCATGGGCGAAGGTCTCGAGTGACCCGACTAGGGCCTCGGCGACGAGGGCCGTGGCGACCGTGGCCACGCCCAGCACGCCCAGTGCAACTCGTAGCGACCAGGCCTGCATGTCGGAGGGCTCCTCCATCAAGTGCTGCTCACGGTGTCGTCGAAGCGAGATCCAGGTCACGACGACGTACAGGAGCAGGAGGACGATTGAGACCGGGATCGTGAGTAGCGCCAGATTGTGGCGCTCGGGGTCCCCGTCCCAGCTCGGCACGGACGGGATGAGGAAGACCAGCAGGGCGACTCCGACCAGGGCCAGCGACGTGAAGCTGGACCCACGGTCGATTGCCCCCCGTCCGCCGAAGAGCAGCGAGAAGCCGAGGACGAGCAGCAGGTTGCCGACGACGCTTCCGGTCAGCGAGCCTCTCACGACTTCGAACTTCATCTCCGCGACGGCGAACAGGGCGATGATCAGCTCCGGCGCGTTCCCGAACGTCGCATTGAGAAAGCCACCGACACCGGCGCCTGTGTGGTGGGCTGCATGCTCTGTCGCCTCTCCGATCAGCCAGGCGAGCGGGATCAGCGCCACAGCTGCGAGCACGAAGAGCAGGACGTCCCCGACGTGGAACACGTACTCCGCGATGAGGGCGACCGGGACAAGCGCGAGAGACGCCCAGAGGATCTTTCGCGCCACGCGACTACCCTAGACAACCGTGCTGCGGGCTGTTCTCTTCGACTGGGGCGACACGCTCATGGACTTCGTTTACGACCCTGAGCTGGTCGAGGCAGGTCATCGGGCGGGGCTGGCTGCGTTGGGACGCGACGGGCTCCCGGACGCGGACGCGGTCGCCGCGCACGTTCGCGACCACTACGAGCCGCTCTTCTGGGCGCCGGGCACGATCGAGGAGATCGAGTACCCGGGTCTCGTCCGCGAGCTGCTCGGGCACTTCGGGATCGAGGTCTCGGACGAGGAGCTGATGCGCTACCTGGAGGCCGAGCACACCGCCTGGGCGCCGGCGTTTGTGCTCGGCTCGACCACGCACGCGCTGCTCGACGCGCTGCGAAACCGCGGGCTCAAGCTCGGCCTCGTTTCGAACGCGTTCGACCCCCGCGCGATCCTGCAGCCCGATCTGGAGCGGATGGGCCTCGCGGAGCGGCTCGACTTCGCAGTGTTTTCGTCGGAGGTCGGTAGGCGCAAGCCCGACCCGGCGATCTTCCGCGCGGCTCTCGAGGCGCTCCAGGTCGAGCCCGAGGAGGCCGTCTTCGTCGGCGACCGGCTCTACGAGGACGTGCGTGGCGCCGGCGAGCTCGGCATGACGACCGTCCAGGCGCTCTGGTTCCGCGCCGACGAGCATCCGGATGGCGGCGAGCCGGACTACCTCGCGTTCACGCAGATGGACGTCCTGAACTTCGTCGATCGCCTCCGCGGGTAGGTCCCGGCCAAGCATTTTCTGACGCACTTGTCAAGACTTGCGGGGCACGCTCTGCGCACCCACAATTGGCCCACATGGAACGGCTGCTCGCCGAGGTTCAGCCACTCCCTCTCCACCCACAGGACGAGGTCGAGTGCAGGCGCTGCGACGTCCATTGCGACAAGGTCGTGTACCCGTCGGCTTGCGTCACCCGGTCGTGCCCGTTCCTCTACTCGTTCGAGGAGCAGGGTCGGCAATACATGGGTTGCATGCAGAAGGTGTTCGGGGTCGAGATCGACCTGTTGCTCCTGCTCGAGGCCGAGGAGCGCGACGGGTTCGGAGCCGTGCGCGCCAACCGGCGGCCGCTACCGATGTGTCACGTCGAGGTCGAGTCGTGCTACGAGGCGCGCGGTGACGAGCTCGGCTGCGTGAACCCGGAGTTCTCGGAGCTCCCGGTCGGCGAGCCGACCTTCAGGGTCTTCGCGCAGGTCAAGCCGAACGCGTAAGCCCCGCCGTCGCGCGGGCGTGCAGCTTCTTCACCTTCTTGATGTCGTCCGCGTCCGGTCCCTTGCCTTCCCTGCCGGTCTCGAGCACCGCGGGCAGGCCTTGTAGCCGCGGATTGCCGAGGAAGACTCCGAGCTTCTTGCCGAGGATGCCTTCCTCGATGCTCGCGTGCCGATCGCGGTTCGACCCCAGGGGCGCGGCTGAGTCGTTGACGTGCAGCGCGCGCAGGCGGTCGAGGCCGATTCCTCCGTCGAGCTCGTCCAGCACGGCGTCGAGCGCATCCGGATCGGTGACGTCGTAACCCGAGGCGAAGAGGTGGCACGAATCGAGGCAGACGCCGAGGCGGGGGTGGCCGTCGAGCCGGTCGAAGAGCAGCGCCAGCTCGCTGATCGACCTGCCGATCGTCGCCCCGGCGCCGGCGGTGTTCTCCATCAGGAGCCACGTCGTGTCCGAGCACCGGTCGAGCGCCTTTTCTAGCGCGGCACAGACCCGGTCGAGGCCCTCGTCCATGCCTGCGCCGAGATGCGAGCCGACGTGGAAGACGACCCCGTCGGCGTCGATCGCGCACGCCACGTCGACCGTGTTGCAGAGCGCAGCGACCGACTTCTCGTAGAGGTCCTCCTTGGGGCTGGCCAGGTTCACGAGGTACAGCGCATGGCAGAGAACGCCTTCGATCCCGGCTTCCTCGGCGCCGCTCCTTGAAGCGCTCGAACGTCGCGGGATCGTGGTTCGTCGGCCGCCACGCGCGCGGGCTCTGCGTGAACACCTGGACGGAGTCGCCGCCGATCGCCTCGATGCGATCGATGGCCGTGTGGATGCCGCCGGCCGACGAGACGTGAGCGCCGAGCTGCACGACCCCTACGATAGCCCCGTGCCCCCAGTCGTCCGCTTCGCGCCCAGCCCCACCGGCTTCCTGCACATCGGCGGGGTGCACACGGCGCTCTTCAACTGGCTCTTCGCCCGTCACGAGGGCGGCGAGTTTCGCCTGCGGATCGAGAACACCGACACCAGCCGCGAGGTTGTCGAGGCGGTCCAGCAGATCCAGGATTCGCTCAGCTGGCTCGGGCTGGACTGGGACGGAGAGGTCACGTTCCAGCTCGACCGCATGGAGCATTGCCGCCAGGAGGCCGAGCGCCTGGTCGCCGAGGGCAAGGCCTACGAGGACGAGGGTGCCATCCGAATGCGCATGCCGGACGAAGGTGTCACCGCCTGGGACGACCTGATCAGAGGGCGCATCGAATACCCGAGCGTGAAGCTCGAGGACGTCGTCATCGTCCGCGCCGACGGCCGGCCGACGTACAACTTCGCGTCACCCGTCGAAGACTGGCTGGACGGCATCACGCATGTCCTGCGCGGCGACGACCACATCTCGAACACGCCGAAACAGATCCGCATCCTGGAGGCGCTCGGCGCTCCTCTGCCCGCGTACGGCCACTTCGCCAGCATCCTCGGTGAGGACGGAAAGAAGCTCTCCAAGCGTCACGGCGCGGTCTCGGTCGAGGAGTTTCGGCGCGACGGCTACCTGCCGGAGGCGCTCGTCAACCATCTCGCCATCCTCGGCTGGAGCTTCGACGACAAGACGACGATCATGAGCCGCGACGAGCTGATCGAGCGCTTCACGCTGGAGCGGGTCGGCTCGAGCCCGGCCACGTTCGACTACGCGAAGCTCGACTGGCTGAACGGCATGTACCTGCGGGCCCTCTCGCCCGAGGAGTACGCGGACACGCTGCTCGCCTACCTCCGCGAGCGCGGCCTGGAGTGGGACGAGGGGCTCGTCCGTGCCGCAGCGCCGCTCGTCCAGGAGAAGATCGCGAAGCTCGGCGAGTTTCCGGACTTCGCAGGCTTCCTGTTCGGGGACGTCGAGCTCGATCCCGCGCTGCTCGACGGCTCCGCGCCGGTTCTCGACGCCGCCGAGCAGGAGCTCGAGAGTGTCGAGCCCTACACGGCCGCGACGATCGAGGCGGGCCTCCGTGGACTGGCCGAGCGGCTCGAGCTCAAGCCGCGGGCGGCGTTCGAGCCCATCCGCATTGCGGTCACCGGCTCGAAGGTGTCACCGGGGCTCTTCGAGAGCCTGGAGCTGCTCGGCCGCGAGCAGTCGGTCGAGCGGATCAGAAGCGCGCGCGCGGCAGCGGCCTAGGGCGCGCAAGCGGATCGAGCGCGCGCTGGAACTCCCGCCAGGCGCGCCGGCGGAAGTAGGGGGTTGGGCCGAGGCGCTCAATGAATTCGCGCAGCGCAAAAGTCAGAGACCCCTGCTCCTCCTCGTTTCTCATTTCTAAAAGGTAAACGCCGTATCCCTCGAACGAGGTACGGATTTCGGTCAGGAAATACCCGCAAAGAGCGCCTTTCCAAAAATGCAGAGAGCAAGATCGAGTTGGGCTTCTTCGTCTAGTCGTCGAACCACTTTTTTGATGGACCTAGGATCAGCAGCCGCAACGGGGGGAACACGGGCGACAGTACTCGTGGTCGAAGACGACCCTTCATTGCGGCTCCTTTGCCGCGTGAATCTCGAATTGGAGGGCTACCGGGTTCTCGAGGCGCCGAGGATCGAGCGCGCCGAGGAGCTGCTCCGCGCTGAGCACGTGGACGTCGTGCTCCTCGACCTGCACGTCGGAGACCGCCACGGTCTGGAGCTTCTTCCCATCCTGCGCGAGCAGTACCCGAAGACCGGGGTCTGCCTGCTGAGCGGCACATCGGAGGTCGATCCGCCCCGGGAGGAAGGGGTCATGTTCATTCGCAAGCCGTTCGAGCTCCACGTGCTCTCGGAGACCGTTCGCATGCTCGCCGCGGGCGAGCCCGCCACACCCTGATCGTTCCCGAGGCGAATGTAGGTATGTAGATTCCCGACGATGAGCGTCGCAGCCGTCCGCAGCCCAACTGAGTACGAGGACCGCCTCCGCAGCTATCTCTTCGAGCGTGCGGAGGAGGGCCGTGCCGTGCGCGTGGGCGAGAAGGAAGTCTCCGAGCAGGCCGCGATCATCGCTCGCTACCCGGATCTCTTCACCCGGGATCAGCTCGAGGCTTTGCGCTCGGCGGAAGAGAACGCCGGAGACGAGGATCGCGAGCGCTGCTACCGCCTGCGCAAGGCGTGCGAAGCTGGGTTGGCCGCCTCCGAGCTCTCCGAGCGCCGCGACCAGCTCGAGAACGCCATGCTCGCCGCTCGCGTCTCCTTCCGCGGAGAGAGCGTGCCGCTTCGTACCGCCCAGGCGATGCTCGCCGTGCTGCCGGAGTACGAAGCCCGCGAGGAGCTGGGCGTCCTGCACGGCGACGCCTCCGCCGCCTTCAACGAGGATCGACTAGCGCTGCTCACCGCCGACGAGGAGCTCGCGGCCGAGCTGTCGGGAATCTCGGATGCGGTCGAGCGCAACGAGGAGGAGAAGGCGATCTCGCTGGACGAGCTGAACGTTGTGCTCGAGCGCGCGAGCGACGCTTCCGCGGAGGCGTTTTCGGGTCTGCGTGACCGCTGGTTCGAGCGCCTGCTCGGCTCCGAGCGCGAAGACGTGCCGTCGTCGTACCACGTCAGCTACCTGCGCCGGCTCTCTCCGCTCGAGAGCACGTACACGAAGGAGCGAGCGACGGAAGTCTGCCTGGCCACGCTGGTCCCGCTCGGCTTCGATCTCGCCAACGATCCGAAGATCAACCTGGACATCGAAGATCGGCCGCAGAAGTCGCCGCGGGCGTGCGTGATCTCGTCCGACGCGCCGAACGTCGTCCATCTGATCACGAGAGCCGCCGGCGGTCTGCACGACTACCAGGCGTTCCTCCACGAAGCCGGCCATGCGCTCCATTTCGCAGGCTGCGACCCCGACCTGCCGTACACGTTCCGCAACCTTGCGCGCGACCACGCGCACACGGAGATCTTCTCGTACATCGTCGAGGCCATCTCGCGTGAGCCCGCCTGGCATGCCGAGCATTTCGGCCTCTCCGACGAGGAGGCGCAGACAAACGCCGAGGCGACGACCTTCCTGGAGGCGCTGCTCTTCCGGCGCTACGCGGCGAAGTTCGGGTTCGAGCTGGACTTCTGGCGTCGCTTCGGCGACGACGGCGGCTCGTCCGACGGTTACTCGGAGCGGTTGACCGCGGCGACCGGGATCAAGTACCGGCCCGACGCATACCTCGCGGACATGGACGCGGGCTTCTATTCGGCCGACTACCTTCGTGCGTGGATCAGGTCCGCCCAGCTGCGCGAGCACCTCGTGCGCGAGGTGGGAGAAGACTGGTGGCGCTCCCCCGACACTGGTGACCGACTGCGGCAGCTCTTCAGCGAGGGCACGCGGCCCTCGAGCGAGGACATCGCCTCGCGGCTCGGCTACGACCCGCTCGACACCGGGCCGCTGCTGAACGAGCTCGGTGCGTAGTGCCTGAAGTCCGCTTCGACTCGTTCTACAAGTACGACGAGCTGACGGAGCTGCTCCAGGCGTGGGCGGCGGAGCGCCCCGAGCTCATACGTGTGGAATCGATCGGCAAGTCCTACGAGGACCGCGACATCTGGCTGGCGACGATCACGAACGTCGAGACCGGCGCCGACCTCGACAAGCCGGCCTTCATGATCGAGGCGAACATCCATGCGCTCGAGGTGACCGGTTGCACCGCGGCGTTGAACCTCGTCCAGCGCCTTCTGCTGGGCTACGGGAGCGACGAGAAGGTCACGCGCGTTCTCGACACGCGCACGTTCTACGTCATTCCGCGCCTCAACCCCGACGGGGCTGAGCTCGCGCTGGCCGACCGGCCGCGCTTCGTGCGTTCGAGCGTGCGTCCGTATCCGCTGCTCGACGAGCAGGACGGCCTGCACGAGGAGGACCTCGACGGCGACGGGCGCGTCTTGATGATGCGCATGCGCGATGCGAACGGCGCCTGGAAGCCGCATGCCGAGGAGCCGCGGCTGATGGTGCGGCGCGACCCCGACGAGGAAGGCGGTGAGTACTACCGCCTCCTCTGGGAGGGCACGATCCGCAACTACGACGGGATCACGATCAAGGTCGCGCCGCCGCTCGAGGGCCTCGATCTCAATCGCAACTTCCCGATGGAGTGGGCCCCCGAGGGAGAGCAGGCCGGCGCCGGGCCGTTTCCGGCCTCCGAGCCCGAGACGCGCGCGATGGTCGAGGCCGTCGTCGCGCGCCCGAACATCACGGGCCACATCGCGTACCACACGTTTTCCGGGGTCCATCTGCGCCCGTACGCGGGTTACGCCGACGAGCACTACCCGACGGGTGACCTGCGCGCCTACAAGCTGATCGGCGAGCAGGCGACGAAGCTCACCGGGTATCCCGCGGTGTCGGTCTTCCACGACTTCAAGTACGACCCGAAGCAGACGATCAAGGGCGGCGGTCACGACTGGTTCTACGACCACAACGGCGTCTACTCGTGGACGACCGAGTTCTGGAGCCCGCAGCGCGAGGCGGGGATCACCGACTACGGCTTCATCGAGTGGATTCGCGACCACGAGCCCGAGGACGACCTGAAGCTGCTCAAGTGGAACGACGAGCAGCTCGACGGGAAGGGCTACGTCGACTGGTACCCGTTCGAGCACCCGCAGCTCGGCGAGGTCGAGCTCGGCGGCTGGGACATGATGTTCGCCTGGGGCAACGTGCCTCCCAAGTTTTTGGAGCGCGAGGTGGCGCCCCACGCGGACTTCGCGATCTGGCATCTGCTCATCTCGCCGCGGCTCGAGGTGCACTCGCTGAACGTGGAGGCGGTTGGCGACGGCGCCTACCGCGTGCGGCTCGTCCTGCACAACACGGGCTGGCTGCCGACCAACGTGAGCGACAAAGCGGTCGAGCGCAAGGCCGTGCGCCCGCTGGAGGTCGAGCTGACGCTGCCGGAGGGAGCGAAGCTCCTGGCGGGCGACCGGAAGGTGGGCCTGGGCCAACTGGACGGCCGGGTGCACAAGCGGAGCGCACTGTGGTGGTGGGGCGACGACGCAACCGGCGATCGCGCCAAGGCGGAGTGGGTGATCGAGGCGCCCGAAGGTGCGGAGCTTGGGATCGAGGCGCGTCATCAGCGCGCCGGCACGATCCGCCAGGTCGTCACGCTCCAGGGCTGAGGCTGCTTATGCTCCGCTCATGACGGTCGAGCGGCGCGACCCGCCGCGCGATTACCAACAGCGTGGCCTCTGGCTCGCGTTCGCCGGTGCGCTCGTCATCACGTTCGGCGGCGGCGGCGCTTTTTACGGCGATCACAAGATCCAGATCTGGCTCTACATGACGAGCCGGGTTGCGCTCGCGCTGAGTCTGCTTCTGTGCCTGCTTCTGGTCATCCCGGATCTCCGGATGCGACTGGGGGACCGCTTTCGCTCCGAACCCAACGTGTTCGGATGGGCGTTTGCGTTCCTCGTTGCTGCGCTGCTGGTCTCGATCGTCAGCAGCATCGAAGGCGCCATCGGCGCCCTCGGCGAAGACAGTCCGTTCGGCTAAGCGTCGTCGAGGAAGCTGAGCACGCGTTCCGTGAGCAGCGTCGCGGCCTCTTCGTCGTAGTCGGGGAGGCTGTCGTCGGCGAACAGGTGTCGATCGCCGGGATACAGGAACAGGTCCGCGCTCTCGACCGTCTCCACGATTTGGCGGGCGGCCAGGAGGTCTTCGTCGACCCACTCGTCGGCCTCCATCATGTGGATCTGCAGCGGGACGCCCTCCGGCCACGGGCCGCCGAACTCCTCGGGCGGGAGGGCGGCGCTGAACAGCAAGGCTCCCTTTGTGCCCGGCCTCGTCTGGGCCAGCATCTGCGCGGGCATCACTCCGAGCGAGAACCCGGCATAGACCAGGCCGTCGGGCAGGGCCTCTCCGGCAAGGCGACCGCGCTCGAGGATGGTGTCGAAGCCGGCT
Source organism: uncultured Actinomycetes bacterium (assembly GCA_963771725.1). Classification (GTDB taxonomy): domain Bacteria; phylum Actinomycetota; class Thermoleophilia; order Gaiellales; family Gaiellaceae; genus VAXT01. The sequence continues at coordinate 282,975 of CAVYUO010000006.1, forward strand.
TCCTTGGCGTAGCCCACACCGTCATTGAGTTCGTCGAAGGTGTTGCCCTCGTACAGATCGGGAGCGTGCACGACGTGTCCGGCGGCGCGGAGTCGATCCGCGAAGGAGTGGACCCCGGGCGTCAGGCCCTGGGCGTGATGAAAGAGCAGAACCTCGGCCACGAGGGCGCAGCTTAATCAAGGGAGAAGCAGTAAAGGCGCATACGGGATTCGAACCCGTGCCGCCGCCGTGAGAGGGCGGTGTCCTAGGCCACTAGACGAATGCGCCGAGGGAACGGATTGTAGCTAGGTCAGCTTGCCTGGCTCGCGGCCGGGAGGCGGGGACTCGACGCCCATCCGCACTTCGGTCGGCCGCCATTCCGGCGCCGGGCTCCTCGACACCCGTCTCCGGCGGGCCCACGGGCACGGGCCTGGCCGAACGGAGGTACAGCTCGTCGTAGAGCAGCGCAGCAATCGCGCCGCCTGCGAACGGGCCGACGTACCAGATCCAGAAGTCGCCCCAGACGTTCGCTACGAGCTCCGGGCCGAAAGCCCGCGCCGGGTTCAGGGCCGCACCGGTGAGCGGACCGCCGACCAAGATGTCGAAGGTGACCGCGAAGCCGACGGCCAGCCCGGCGATTGCGGTGTAAGAGCCACGCGGATCGGCGAGCGTCGCGAACACGACCCAGACGAGGAAAAAGGTGAGGACGGCTTCGACCACGAGGCCGGCGCCGAGCTCGATGTTGGAGGCCAGAGCCGGAGCACCGAGCGTTGCCTCTTGCGTGTCGGCGTAGATCCACCTCAGGAGGAGCGCCGCGAGCGCCGCGCCGGCGAACTGCACGAGCCAGTACGCCACGGCGAGCACCACCGACAGGCGCCGCGTGATCAGGAACGCGAGGGTGATCGCCGGGTTGAAGTGCCCACCGGAGATGTGGCTGAGGGCCGAGACCATGACTCCGACGACGAGCCCGAAGGCCAGTGCGACCTCGAGGTTGCCGGCACCGGCGTCGGGGCCGACAGACAGGACCGCTCCACAGCCGACGAAGACGAGCGCGAAGGTGCCGACGAGCTCGGCGACAGAGCGCCGCAGGATGTCGGCGAACGGCGGCAGCGGCGGGAACAGGGCCATCGGTCGCGGGACCTTAAGGGTTCTGGCAGACGGCGTGCAGCGGTAGGACGCTTTGCATAGTCCGCAGAACCCTGTACAACCTGACTGTCAACCCACCATTCGAAGTGGGAGGTTCGCGGCCGGATGATTCGTTGGAAGACCCTGATCGTCGGGGCGGTGGTTATCGCTACCGCCTTGCTCACGGCTGCCGCCTTCGGGCGTAGTACCGCGGTCGCGACCATGGTGGTCACGCAGACTTGCCCGGACCGAGTCCCACCTCGCTCCATGGCCGCCATCACTGCCATGGTCCGGAACACCGGCGACGAGGACCTCCACGAGGTCAAGGTCGATTCCGATGCGGGGACTCCCGGCAACGAGGCGGACGACTTCTTCCTCACGCGCACGATCGGCGACGATTTGCTGAACCCAGGCGAGACCTGGACGTTCGTCGGCTCGTATCGGCTCGGCGACGAGGACAACGTGAGCGTGGTCATCGCCGAGGCGCTCTCGCCCAGCGGCGAACCGGTGGACGACCTCGAAGCCTGCCCGACGGACATCATTCAGCCGCCGGTGCCAGGGGTTCGGGCGGGAGTCGCCCCGGTGAGCGGCAAGGTCATGATCAAGCTCCCGGGCTCGAACACCTTCATCGCGCTGGACGGCCAGACCGAGATCCCGATGGGCGCCCAGGTCGACACGCGCAAAGGAGCCGTGCGCCTGATCTCGGGTAGCACCGGCAGCACGCAGTCCGCCGCAACCGCCACGCAGAGCGCGGTGTTCTCGGAGGGTCTCTTCACGATCCGGCAGACGCGAGCCGCCAAGGCCGTGATGAACCTGATTCTCGGCGGAGGCAACTTCGGCGTCTGTCGCGGAGGTGGCTCGGCGCAGTCGGTCGGTGCATTGCCCCGCAGACCGGTGCGCCGTCTCTGGGGCAGCGGCAAGGGCCGCTTCTCGACCCGGGCGCGCTACAGCGCGGCTACGGTGCGCGGGACGCGCTGGCTGACGCAGGACCGCTGCGACGGCACGCTCACGCGGGTGACGCAGGGCGTCGTCAGCGTCCAGGACTTCCGCTTGCGCAAGATCAAGCTCGTCAAGGCGGGTCAGTCGTATCTGGCTCGGGCTCGGCGCTAGTCGGCGCTTCGAACCCCTCGGCGGCTGCGTCGCCGATCGACCAGATCTTCACCGGCTCCTGCCGCCCGCGAACCTCGAACTCGTCGACGAAGACGATGTCGTCGACCTCCTTGGTCAGCGCCTCCTTCGTCGTGTCGGACATGAAGAGGACGTAGGGCTGTCCTTTCGTCATGCCCTCGAGGCGTGATGCCGTGTTCGTCGTGTCGCCGATGGCCGTGTACTCGAGCCGTCGCTCGTGGCCGACGTTCCCGGACATGAACGGGCCGGAGTTCAGTCCCACGCCCATCTTGAACCGCGCCGGCCAGCCCTCTCTCCTCCATCAGGGCGTTGAAGCGCGGGAGCCGCGTGGTCAGCATCTCGCGTCCGGCCGCGAGCGCACGGTCGGCGTGATCGGCTGCTCGATCGGAGCGCCGAAGACGGCAAAGATGCCGTCGCCCATGTAGGCGACGAGCGTGCCCCCGTGGTTGAGGATCGCCTCGCTCATCTCGCTGAGGTACACGTTGAGGATCTCGATCACCTCGGCGGCCGTCAGCGTCTCGGAGAACGTCGTGAAGCCGCGCACGTCGGTGAACATGCACGTTCCCTCCAGGGCGACGCCTCCGAGCCGGAGATCTCCGTCGGTCTGGGCCAGCACCTGCTCGACGACCGCATCCGGGACGAACCGCGAGAAGACGTCGCGCACCCGCTCGCGCTCGAACGCGGCCAGGAGGTAGTGGGCGGCGAGGGACCCGACCGACGAGACGAGCAGCGTCCCGAACGGGTAGACGAACGAGAGCACCGTGCCGCGTCTGGAAGGCGACCTGCGTCGCCGACCAGATAGAGCGCGGCCGCGCGACGGCGACGGCGAGCGTCCACAGCAGCGACAGACGGAGGCTCACGAGCGGCGCGAGCATGCCGAGCAGGACGATCAGCGCGAGCGTTCAGCTCGCGGGGACGCGCTCTGGAGCGGGAAGCCGCGCGAGCGCCGTGGAGATCGCGTTCGCCTGCACCTCGGCGCCTGACATCGCCTCGGCGGTCGGACGTGGGGTGGATGTCCTGGAGCGACGTCGCCGACGGGCCGACGACGACGATCTTGCCGCGGAACGTGCCGGCTCTTGAACCGATCGTACGCCAGACGGTTGCAAAGGACGTCGTCTCGATCGTCCCGGCCGGGCCGACGGTAGTCGATCCACGTCGAGTCGCGATCGCCGAACTCCTCCCTGGTGATCGGCTTGCCCGTCGCCCGCTCGGCCGCGACGAGGGCGAAGCTCTTGAGCTCGTCGACCTCGAATCCCACTCGCCGGATGACGCCGCCCGGGTCGAGCGGGAAGTTCCCGTTGCCGACTCGCGCACCGACGTCGCGGACGACCTCGTCGCTGCCGAAGACGTTCGTGCCCCGCCCCGTCCGACCTCGGTCGTCGCCAGGACGAGGTTGCCGGCCTTCGCCACGGACTCGACCAGGGCCATGTCGTCGGCGATCTCGGTCTCCTCCGTGAACTGGACGTCGTAGGCGATGACCTTCGCGCCGTCCTCGTCGAGCTGGTCGATGACCGTCGCGAAGTAGCTCCGCGGGAACGGCCAGCGAATGCGTTCGCCGCGGGTGTTGAAGAAGCTGAACGTGTCGTCGTCGATCGCGACGACGGAGATGTTCTGGGGCGTCGGCTCCGTCCCGCGAATGGCAGAACCGAACGTCGACGCTGTTCAGCTCGAGGCTGCGAAAGAGGTTCGTCCCGAAGCAGACGAGCCCAAGACCGGTGGCCGCAAGTCCGACGCCGAGAAACAGCGCCACCTGCAGGCGGCTCCTTCGCGCGCGGTTCATCACCACGCACTATGAAGGTGCGAACCGGACGCTGGCTAGTCGTCGCGTGTCGGCAGGCTCGGGAAGCCCCAGACAAGGACGATGATGCTCAGCGCCAGGAGAACGACCCCTAGAGCCACAGATGTCATCGCGATAACGGTTTCCGGCGTTTCGATTCCCAAACCACGCTCAATATCGGCCGTTTCGGCGAAAGAGTTGAGCGTTTTATCTGAGCAGCGCCATTCCGCGCGCAACTGCGCGGGAGACGTCCTGGAAGACGACCGGCCGCGCGTTCTGGGCGACCAGCGCGAACTCGCCGAAGCCCGCGACCCCCATCCGCGCTCGCTCGGCGATGTACGCGCTGCGCCAGTTGTTGACCGCGGCACGCGAAAGGCCGGCGGTGTTGCCTCCGAGTCCTACTCCGAGCCGGTAACCAGGGCTCATCCCCGCGATGTAGCGGCCGGCCAATGCACGCCGCGACGGTCCTCCGGCGGCCAGTGCCCGTTGACCGTCCGACCAGGTGCGGGCGGCCTGCCGTGGGTCGCCGACGAAGTTCGGGTACTCCTCGCCGACGATCCGGAAGGCGGCGCGCTCGAACTGGCGCCAAAGTGCGGTCAGCTCGCCGTCCACCGGGCGGGAGGCGAGGCGAAGGGCTTCCCGCGTGCACCAGATCCAGCCCTTCGTCTCGCGGTCGCCAAGCGGACGGCGGCCGAAGGTGATCCCTTGCAGCATCCCGCGGACGAGCTCGCGTTCGGCTCGCCGGCGCGCGAACTCGCGGCGCGCCTCGTCGAACTGCCACATGTCCACCGTGATGCCCGCGCGGCGCGCGTTGCGGATCGTGTCGCGGTAGCGCCGCCCGATCTCGACTCCCCAATTGACCCGCTGCCGGGGCGAGAGGGCGAAGAGCCGCGACTCGGGAGGCACGGGCCCGCGCATGCTCGGGTCGATGAGCTGCTCGTCCGCGGGCGACAGGTTTCGACCTTCCCAGGCCGCGGTGCGCGCCGCCTTGAACATCGGCGCGTAGCGGCCGCCTTCGAGAGCGTGGATGAGGTCGGAGGCTTCGCCGTTCACCCCGTACGTGCCGAGATGGATGCGTGTGTCGGGGGGAAATCCGGCTTGCGAGATCGCCCGGGTGAGCTCGGGCAGATCGTCGAGATCGAAGTAGGAGAAGACGGCGGCGCGGACGGGCATCTCGGAGCGAAAAACCCCGCGAAATGCGGGGTTTTTACGGAGGCTGCGGGACTAGGATTCGAACCTAGACTACCTGGTCCAGAGCCAGGCGTCCTACCATTAGACGATCCCGCAACGGGGCCGAATTCTAGCGGCTGAGCGCGTATTTCACCTGTGCGGCTCCATAGACCTGCATCATGCCGACGAAGGCCAGGCCGCACTTCTCCATTACCCGCCGTGAGGCCTCGTTCGTGGGCATCGTGACGGCCACGATTCGGTCGAGCCCGAGCTCGTCGAAGCCGAAGCGGATCGCTGCGGTCGCCGCTTCGGTTGCGTAGCCCCGGCCCCAGTGGTCGCGGAGGAAGCGGTACCCGACCTCGATCTCCGGCTCGTCGGCGAGGTGCTGGAGGCCGGTCAGCCCGATCACGTCGCCCGTCGCGCGGAGCTCGACCGGCCACAGGCTGAATCCATCGCGATCCTGGTTGGTGATGCTCTTCTGGAGGTTCGCCCGCGCATCGTCGGCGGTCGAGCGCGGCTCTCCCCACCAGACCTGCTCCGCGTCGCGCGAGATCGCCAGCCAGGTGTCGAGGTCGTCGAGGGTCGCCGGCCGCAGGCGCAGTCGCTCAGTGGTCAGCGGCAGGGGCATCTGACACCGCCTTCGCCTGCCGGTAGATGGCGTACGCCAGCGCTGCCGTCGGAAGGTTGATCACGACGCCGAAGAGTGCGTTTCCGAGCCCATCAACCCAGATCGGGTCAGTGAGCTCGGTGAGCAGGAGGAGGGGCAGGCCCGCGACGAACGCCAGCAGGAACACGCTGAGGATTGCTCCGAGGACGGTCCACGTACGCCCGCGGACGAGCGCGTTCGAGGTCTCGAGCGCTTCGAATGGGGCCTTGGCGCTCGACGACGATCAACGGGCTCGCTGCGCTCCAGCGCGCGTAGATGAGGAGGCCGGGCACGATGAGCAGGAGTAGTCCGAGAACGGTTGCCAGCGCCGTGACGAACGTGGCCAGGACGAGGCCGGGCACGCGGTCAACCGTCCTGCCGTAGGGCTCGAGCGGGGAACGCGTGCGACGGGAGATCGTGGCGATCAGCGCGCCGAAGACCCACGCGTAGCCGATGAACGTCAGCGCAGCGTAAGCGGCGACTCCGATGCTCTCGCTGTCCTCCGCGGCGAAGGCGACCGCCAGCTCCGCGGGCACGAGCAAGACCAGCGCGACGAGCACCATCGTCGGCCCGTGCGTCCGCAGGGTCCGCCACGTCTCCCCGATGAGCCCGCGCACCGACAGGGCGCGGAGTCTACGGTCAGGCCACGTCGGCCCAGTCGCCGTAGAGCGACGTGTACAGGCCCTGCCTCGTCATCAGCTCGTCGTGCGTGCCCTGCTCGACGACCCGGCCGTGCTCGAGGACGACGATCAGGTCGGCGTTGCGGATCGTCGAGAGCCGGTGTGCGATCACGAAGGCCGTCCGGTCGGAGAGCAGCTTGCCGAGCGCGTCCTCGATCTTCTTCTCGGTGCCGATGTCGACCGACGAGGTGGCCTCGTCGAGGATCAGGACCCGCGGGTCGGCGAGCAGGGCACGCGCGAAGGCGACGAGCTGCCGCTGGCCGAGCGAGAGGCGTGTGCCACGCTCCTGGAGATTGGTCTCGTAGCCGCCTTCCAGGCCCATGATGAACTCGTGCGCGCCGACCGCTCTCGCGGCGCTGGCGACTTCTTCGGGGGTCGCGTCCGGGCGCCCGAACGCGATGTTGTCGCGAACCGTGCCCGCGAAGAGGAAGCCCTCCTGCGGCACGACGCCGAGCTGCCGCCGGAGCGACTCTTGCTTCACGTCACGGAGGTCCGTGCCGTCGATGGTGATCCGCCCCTCGCGCGGGTCGTAGAAGCGGGCGAGGAGCTTGGCGATCGTCGACTTGCCGGCACCCGTATGACCGACGAGCGCGACCGTGGTGCCGGCCGGCACGTCGAGGTCGATGCCGTGCAGGACCTCCGGCAGGTTGCCGTAGCCGAAGCGGACGTCGTCGAAGCGCACGTCGCCGTGAATCCGGTCGAGATCGAGCGCGCCCGGCTGGTCGAGGACCTCCGGCTCCTCGTCGATGACCTCCATGATCTTGTCCAGGGCCGCAACTGCGGCGAGGAACGTGTTGTACAGCTGCGACAGCTGCTGGACGGGGTCGAAGAAGTTCGACAGGTAGAGGACGAACGCGAACAGCGTCCCGGCGCTGATCTGGTCGTGCGAGGCGAGCCAGCCGCCGTAGCCGACGACGATCGCCGTCGCCAGCGCGGCCAGGAAGTCGACGAACGGGAAGTAGAGGCCGTTGAGGACGACGGTCTGCTGGTTCGCCTCCCGGTAGTGCGCGTTGACCTCTTCGAAGTGCTGCTGGTTTCGCGGCTCGCGACGGAAGGCCTGGACGACGCGGATGCCGCCGATGTCCTCGGCCAGCGTGGCGGTGACCAGGCCGAGCCGCTCGCGCACTGCGCGGTAGGCCCGCGACGACCGGACCCGGAAGATGGCGGTCGCGATCGCCATCAGCGGCATCACCGACAGGGTGGCTAGCGCCAGGCGCCAGTCCAGGAAGAAGAGGATGATCGCGGTCCCGATCAGCGTAAGCGTGCTCTGGACGAGCGTCGTGACGCCGTCGGTGACGAGCTGGTCGAGCGCGTCCACGTCGTTCGTCAGCCTGCTGATGATCACGCCCGCGCGGTTGCGCTCGTAGTACCCGAGCGAGAGTCGCTGCAGGTGGCGGAAGAGCTTGTTGCGCAGGTCGGCGAGGATGCGCTCGCCCGTCCAGCCGGTGAAGTAGGTCTGGGCCGCCGAGGTGACCAGGTTCGCGACGCCGGCGCCTACGAACGCGATCACGATCCACGTCAGCGCGTTCAGGTCGCGCTTGAAGATCCCGTCGTCGACTGCGTACTTCGCGAGCAGCGGCGGGACAAGCGCGGTGCCGGTCGCGGCGAGCAGGGAGACGATCGCGAACGTCGTTCGCAGGCGGTACGGCTTCGTGAGGGACGCGAGCGTCGAGACCCGGCGCACGGTGCGCGCCCACGACCAGTCGTCGATCTCCGGTGCGTCGCGTCGTTGCGTGAGGTGCCCGCCCGGCTGCCAGACCTTCATGCGCGGGCCTCGACTCTGTCTGCGAACTCCCGCTCGAGGAGCCCGTGCTCGTAGATCTCGCGGAAGACGGCATTGGTGCGGAGCAGCTCCTCGTCCGTGCCGCGACCGACGATGCGCCCTCCGTCCAGCACGACGAGCTCGTCCGCGAGCGAGATCGTGGACAGGCGGTGGGCGATGATGATCGTCGTCCGGCCCTTCATCGCTTCGCGCAGTCCGAGCCGGATCTTCGCTTCGGTCGTCGCGTCGACGGATGCGGTCGCGTCGTCGAGGATCAGGATCCGCGGGTCCATGATCAACGCCCTGGCGATCGCGAGGCGCTGGCGCTGGCCGCCGCTGAGCGTGATGCCGCGCTCACCGATGACGGTCTCGTAGGCGTCGGGGAGCTCGACGATGAACTCGTGCGCCTGCGCCAGCCGGGCGGCGTTCTCGACCTCTTCCTGCGTTGCGCCGGGCTTGCCGAACGCGATGTTCTCGAAGACGGTGGCCGAAAAGAGGAACGGGTCCTGCGCGACGATCGCGATCTCGTGCCGGAGCGACGGGATCTTCACGTCGCGTACGTCAATTCCGTCGACGGTCACCCGGCCCGCGGTCACGTCGTAGAAGCGAGGGACCAGGGAGACGAGCGTCGTCTTGCCCGAGCCAGTGTGGCCGATGAGCGCGACCGTGCGGCCGGGCTCGAGCTCGAGGTCGATGTCTTCCAGCACGCGGCGGCCGGGGGCGTACTCGAAGGAGACTCGCTCGAAGCGAACGCGTCCGTCACCGGGCGGGCACTCGATCGCGTCGGGCTTCTCCGTGATCATTTCGGGCTCGTCGATGACCTCGAAGATCCGCTCGCCGGAGGCAGTCGCGCGCTGCATCTGGCCGATCCACATGCCCAGCATCCGCAACGGCATGACGAGCATGACCACGAAGATGTTGAACGCGACGAACTGGCCGAACGGGAGCGAGCCGTTCGCCACCATGCGGCCGCCGAGGAGCAGCACGGCCGCCTGGGCGATCAGCGGGAGGAAGGACAGCAAGGGCACGTACAGAGCGCGCTGGCGGTTCGCCTCCACGGACCGGCCGAAGACGTCCTCGGACTCGCTCGCGAACTTGTCCTGCTCAGCGCCTTCCTGGGCGAAGGCCTTGACGACGTGGACGCCGACGATGTTCTCCTCCGCGACCGTGGCGACGTCGGCCATCTTCTGCTGGACGTCGCGCAGGACCGGGTGCGACACGCTCGAGTACCTGTAGGCGAGGACGACGATGAGGGGCGTGATCGCGGTCGCGGCGACGGCGAGGCGCCAGTTGATGAAGAACATGACCGCGGTCACGCCGACGATCGTCACCACGTGCTGGAAGAAGAAGATGAGCCCGTAGCCGAGGAAGAAGCGGACGGCCTGGAGGTCGACCGTCGCGCGGGACATGAGCTGGCCGGTCTGGTGCCGGTCGTAGAAGCCGAACGAGAGGCGGAGCAGCTTCGCGTACAGCGCGTTGCGCATGTCGTACTCGATGCCGAGGGCCTGTCGGCCGGCGATCAGGCGGCGCCCCATCATGAAGAGCGCGCGCGCGAGGCCGGTCGCGAGGATCGCGCCGGCGATCAGCCAGAGCGTGCGACGGGTCTCCGCGAGGACGACCTCTTGCAGGGCATGGCCCGTGAGGAAGCCCATGACGACCGCGGCTGCCTGGGAACCGATCGCGAGCACGACGGATACCGCGAGCCCCCACTTGTAGGGGCGCAGGAACCCGAGGAGGCGGAAGAAGGTGCGTCGATATGCGGGGACCGCGGCCATGTGACTCAAATCTAGCCGCCGGGCTCGAGGCTGAAATTCGGCGCACTCCCGGCACGAACGCGTGCGGTTTCCCTCGCTAGGCTCGCGGTGGGGAGGAGGTCGGTGGTACCTGAACTAAGGCGAGGCTGCGAGCTTCGCCAGTTCGTCGTGCACGAGGGCCACCGCTTTGCGGAGCTTCGGTTGGTTGCTGGGGGCGTTCAGCCAGCGGCTCACGCCGGACGGATGTGGCAGCGGCACGGCCACCGAGTCGCCGACTTCGAAGCGCCGCCCGATGCTCTCGTCGAGGCTCTTCAGGCCGAGCAGGCGCCGGGCGGCCAGCCCGCCGACGACGACGATCAGGCGCGGTCTGAGCAGCTCGAGCTCCCACTCGCGCCAGAACGAGCAGAGCTCCTGTTCCGGCGCCGCCGGCGTCCGGTCACCGCCGCCGGACTTGGCCCGGCCCGGGTAGCACCGCGTGACCGACGCGCAGTAGAACGTGTCGTAGAACTCGTCCTCCTCCATGCCGAGCCAGCGGCGCAGCGTCTGGCCTGCGCGCCCCCGCCACGGCCTGCGCTCGACTCCCTCGACCACCCCGGGCGCCTGGCCGAACATGTACGCGTGCTGGCCGGCGTACCCGGCGACGACCGGCAGCGACTCGATCGGAAACCCGGCTTCGGCGCACGCCCGGCAACTGCGGTTGTCGCGCTGCAATGACGTGATCGAGCGGTAGCTCGTCCGGCGTCGCGTCACCTGGCGAAATCAGGGCACATCTCGACCTGGTCGACGAGCCAGCCGCGGTCTCCGCTTCCCAAGTGGACGATCGCGACCAGCTCGCCTTTCCGTACGACGCGCACGACTGGCTTCCCTTCGGCCGTGTCCGCGCGCTCGACCACGTCGCCGGGGTGAATCTGCTTGCCGAGCTGGGCGCGCGCCGCCTTGACGGGATCCGGGTTCCCGCCCACGTCCGAGAGATGGTCGACCTGCATCACCGTCGGGTTGGCGCATTCGAGCTTGATGTCCCCGCGGCCGGTCTCGGTCATGACGGGCGGGTCGGGCATCGGCTCGGTGCTGGCGGGTGGAGGGCCAGTGTCGGTCGCCTGTCCGCCCGGCTCGCTGTTCTCCTGGCCGCAGCCTGCTGCGAGGACGACGACAAGCGCGGCGACGAGCGCCGAGCTACGCACGGCTCGACACCATGACGAACCAGCGGCCCGAATGGAGGACGCGTCCGGACCCGAGCTCCTCGGCGAGTCCCTCGGGCGTGAAGTAGCGCTTGAAGACATCCCAGCGAGAGCCGTCGTTCAGCACGCGCTCCTGCCATTCCTCGGCTTCCACGTCGTCGCGTAGCGCGGAATCGACGACGACGAGCTCGCGGCAACCCGGCGCGCTTCGGCGAGAAAGCGCAGACGGTCCGTCGTCCTCGAGATGGCCGTAGAAGTGGCCCGTGAAGATCCGATCGAAGGTGCCGTCTTCAAAGGGCAGGTCGAGGGCGTCGCCGACGACGAAGGTCGCGGAGGGAATCCGCTCCTGCGCGATCGCGATCATGCTGCCGCTCGCGTCGAGCCCTGTCACGTCGCCCTGCAGGTGCTGCGTCAGCCACCCAGTGCCGCAGGCGACGTCGAGCGATCGCACCGCAGGGAGCTCGGCGACGGCCTGCTCGAGCCGGCCGCGCTCCTCATGCCATCGCGGGCGGTGGCGGTCTGCGAACAGCCCGGTCCCGTAGACCCAGTCGTCGTACTCGCGCGCGCGGCGGTCGTAGTAGGTCTGCACGCTCCTAGAGTACGCGCGTGGAACTTGCCGCTCGAATCGGTCCCGAACTTCTCCGAAGGGCGCGACCGGGCGACCATCGACGCACTCGCCGAGGCACTGGGCGGGCACGCGGAGCTGCTCGACGTGCACGCCGACGTCGACCATCACCGGTCCGTCTTCACGCTCGTCGGGACGGAAGAGGAGCTCGCCGAGTCTCTGCTGGCGGGCATCGCCTGCGCCAAGGAGCGCATCGACCTGCGCCGGCACGAGGGAGCCCACCCGCGGATCGGAGCGGCTGACGTCGTCCCGCTCGTCCCGCTCCGCCCGGAGGACATGCCGCGGGCGCAGAGTGCGGCGAAGACGATTGCCGGCCGGATCGCGGACGAGCTCGAGTTGCCCGTCTTCCTCTACGGCGCCCTCGGCGGCGGGGTGGGGCCGGCCCATTTTCGCCGCGGAGGCTCCGAGGAGCTGCAGCGGCGGATCACGTCCGGTGAGGTGAGCCCGGACTTTGGGCCCGAGCAACTCGATCCCGGGGCGGGCGGGGTGCTCGTCGGTGCGCGCGAGCCCCTGATCGCCTTCAACGTGAACCTACGCTCGGCCGACGTCGAAGTCGCCCGGGCCGTTGCCAAGACGGTCCGCGAAGCCGACGGCGGCTTCCCGGGAGTGCGCGCCCTCGGTCTCGACCTGCCCGCTGCCGGTCTCGTCCAGGTGAGCATGAACGTGGAGGACTGGGAGGCTGCCGCCTTGCACGAAATCGTCGCCCGCATCGTCGAAGAGGCGGATCGTCTTGGGGCGGAAGTGGCCGGCTCCGAGCTCGTCGGGCTCATGCCCGCCGGGGCCGCGGCCGCCGCGGCCGGGTCGGCGTTGCACATCGAGGGGTTCGACGAGTCGCATGTGCTCGAGCTCCGCTTGTTAAGCCGCGAGTTCGGCCGGGGCTAGACTCGACCGATGGCCCGCACGACCGCGGTTCAACTGACCGGGGAGGACCTGACCCCGGCAGACGTGTGGGAGATCGCCGTCGGCGGCGCGGCCGCAGAGCTCGACGACTCGGCTCGCGAGAAGATGCGAGCCTCGCGGGCCGTCGTGGAGCGAGCCGCTGAAGCGCCCGAGAAGACGTACGGCGTGAACACCGGCTTCGGCCGCTTCGTGAATCGTGCGATCCCGGAGGAGCTCGTGGAGGAGCTCCAGCTCCGGTTGCTGCGCAGCCATGCGTGCGGAGTGGGGGAGCCCTACCCGGACGAGATCGTTCGAGCCGCGATCGTCATGCGCGCGAACACGCTGGCCAAGGGCTACTCGGGAGTCCGTGTCGAGGTTGCCGAGCTCCTGCTCGCTTTGCTCCGCGCCGGTGTGCTGCCGCACGTTCCGAGCCGTGGCTCGGTGGGGGCGAGCGGCGATCTCGCCCCGCTGGCGCACCTCGCACTCCCACTCGTCGGCGAGGGCAAGGCACGGGTCGAGGGCGAGTTGGTCTCAGGCGCTGAGGCGCTCGCTCGCGTCGGGCTCGAGCCAATCGTCTTGAAAGCGAAGGAGGGGCTCTCCCTGGTCAACGGCACCCAGTTCATGGGCGCCTTCGCCGCACTCGGCACGGTGCGTGCCCGGCGGCTCGCGCTGGCCGCCGACGTCGCGTGCGCGCTCTCGGTCGAGGCTCTCCAGGCTTCGCGCGGCGCGTTCGTGCCCAAGGTGCATGCACTTCGGCCCCTCGCCGGCCAGGCCGACTCGGCCGCAAACATCTTCCGCCTCGTCGAGGGCTCCGCGATCATGGAGTCGCACCGCTGGTGCGATCGGGTCCAGGACGCGTACTCGCTCCGTTGCGCCCCGCAGGTGCACGGCGCCGCACGCGACCTGCTCGACTACGTCGGTCGCACCACGGCCGTCGAGCTGAACGCCGCGACCGACAACCCGCTCGTCTTCGCAGACGACGAGGAGCTCCTTTCGAACGGCAACTTCCACGGCCAGCCGCTCGGTTTTGCGTTGGACGCGCTCGCGATGGCGGTCAGCGAGCTGGCGAGCATCTCGGAGCGACGGACGGAGCGGCTGGTCAACCCGTCGCTCTCGGACGGGCTGCCGGCCTTCCTGGCCACCGACGGTGGGCTCAACTCCGGCTTCATGATCCCCCAGTACGTGGCGGCCTCCCTCGTCAGCGAGAACAAAGCGCTCTCGCATCCTGCGAGCGTCGACTCGATCCCGACGAGCGCCGGCCAGGAGGATCACGTCGCGATGGGCAACGCCTCCGGCCTCAAGGCGTGGCAGGTCCTGGCGAACACCGAGGCCGTCCTGGCGATCGAGTTGCTGGCCGGGGCGCAGGCGGTCGAGTACCTGGCTCCCCTCGCGCCGGGGCCGGCTACCCGCGCGGCGCGCGAGGCCGTGCGATCGATCTCGCCTCGGCTGGCCGAGGACCGGCCGCTCGACGAGGACATCGCGGCGGTGGCGTCTGCGATCCGTGACGGTTCGCTCGTTGCCGCCGTCGAGCAAGAGGCGGTGATCTGCTCTGAGCGACCCGGTGCCGCAGCGTGCGTTTCGCGACAGCGCGATCTTCTACGCGGTGCTCGCCTGTGCGATCGTCGGCTTCGGGATCCTCACGGACAACGACCTCACCCAGACGATCATCATCGCCGTCGTCTTCTTCGTGATCGCGACGGGCTACAGCTGGTGGCGATTCCGCCAGCGCCTGGCTCGAGAAGGAGACCCGCGCTGAGCACCGTGGACTCGATCGAGCGCGCCGTCGAAGCGCTGTGCGGCGACCTCTCGTCGATCAAGGCTCCGCGTGGCCCCGAGCTGAACGCACGCTCATGGGCGACCGAGGCCCCGCTGCGGATGCTGCTCAACAACCTCGACGCCGACGTCGCGGAGCGGCCCGAGGAGCTCGTCGTCTACGGCGGTTCGGGCAAGGCGGCGAGGAACCCGGAGGCGCTGCGCGCGATCGTGCGCTCCCTGCTCACGCTCGGCGAGGACGAGACGCTTCTCGTCCAGAGCGGCAAGCCGGTCGGCGTCTTCCGAACGCATCCAGGCGCTCCGCGGGTGCTGATCGCTAACTCGCTGCTCGTGCCGAAATGGGCGACCTGGGACGAGTTCCGCCGGCTCGAGGCCGAGGGCCTGACGATGTTCGGCCAGATGACCGCGGGCAGCTGGATCTACATCGGCACCCAGGGCATCCTGCAGGGGACGTTTCAGACGTTCGCCGCGGCGGGCCAGGTGCATTTCGGCTCGCCGGACCTAGCGGGCCGCACGATCCTCACGGCCGGGCTCGGCGGGATGGGCGGCGCGCAGCCGCTAGCCGCGACGCTGGCCGGCGCGACGATCCTCTGCGTCGAGGTGGATCCGACGCGGATCCGCCGTCGGCTCGAGACCGGGTACCTCGACCGCGAGACGACCTCGGTGGAGGAAGCGCTCGGTCTCATTCGTGAGGCCGCCGCCGCGAAGCGGGCTCTCTCGGTCGGGCTCCTGGGGAACGCCGCCGAGATCGTCCCGGAGCTCGCACGGCGCGGAGAGCACTTCGATCTCGTGACCGACCAGACGGCCGCACACGATCCGCTGACGGGCTACATCCCGGCGGGGCTGTCCGTGGAGGAGGCGGCGACGCTGCGAGTGAGCGACCCCGACGAGTATCTCCGGCGCGCCGGCGAGTCGATCGCCCTCCACGTCCAGGGCCTCCTCGATTACGTCCGGGCGGGAAGCTATGTTTTCGATTATGGCAACAACCTACGAGGGGAGGCTCGCGAGGCCGGCGTAGAGGACGCGTTCATATACCCGGGCTTCGTCCCGGCCTATATCCGGCCGCTTTTCTGCAAGGGCGTCGGCCCGTTTCGCTGGGCTGCACTCTCGGGGGAGGCCGACGACATCGCCGCGATCGACGACACGCTCAAGGGGCTCTTCCCGGACGACGAGCTCCTGCAGCGCTGGCTGGAGCTCGCTCCCGAGCGGGTCCAGTTCCAGGGCCTCCCGGCGCGGATCTGCTGGCTCGGCCTCGGTGATCGAGCGGTGGCGGGCCTGGCGATCAACGAGCTCGTCCGTTCAGGACGGGTCAAAGCGCCAGTCGCCATCGGTCGCGACCACCTCGACTCGGGCTCGGTCGCGTCTCCGTACCGCGAGACCGAGGCGATGCGTGACGGTTCCGACGCGATCGCGGACTGGCCGATCCTGAACGCGCTGCTCAACGTCGCGGCAGGGGCGACGTGGGTCAGCGTCCATCACGGCGGCGGGGTCGGCATCGGCAACTCGATCCACGCGGGCATGGTCGTGGTCGCCGACGGCACCGACGACGCCGCCGAGCGGCTCGAGCGGGTGCTGACGACTGATCCTGGCATCGGCGTGCTCCGTCATCTCGACGCCGGCTACGAGGAGGCAGTCGAGGCTGCGCGGCGCTACGGGCTCGAAGCGCCGATGTCCCGCTCCGAAGAGGCATGACGGCCGCGGACATGCCGTCGCGGCTCCTCGTCCGCGACATCGCGCAGCTCGCGACGTCCTCCGGCACGCACGCGCCCTTGCGTGGGCGCTCGCTCGGAGAGGTCGACGTGCTGGAGGACGCGTACGTGCTCTGCGAGGACGGCCTGGTCTCTGCAGTCGGGCAGATGCGAGAGCTCCCGGAGCTCGGCGGCGACGTCGAAGTGCTGGACGCGCGCGGCCTGTCCGCGATCCCCGGGCTGGTCGACTGTCACACGCACGCGTGCTTCGGCGGTGATCGCGTCGAGGAGTTCTCGCTGCGCGCGTCCGGGGCGAGCTATGAGGATCTTCACGCTGCCGGGGGCGGCATCCTCTCGACCGTACGCGCTACTCGGGAGGCCGGGCGCGATGGGCTCCGCGAAGCGCTGCGCCGGCATCGAGGCTGGATGCATGCCGCCGGCACGACGACCTTCGAGGCGAAGTCGGGCTACGGGCTCGATCGTGTGACCGAGATCGCCTCCCTCGAGGTGATTCGAGAGGAAGGAGGGATCCCGACCTTCCTGGGTGCGCACACGGTGCCGCCCGAGTTCGACGACGCCGACGAGTACATCGACTTCCTGCTCGCCGAGGTCCTGCCGGCGGCGGCGGAGGTCGCCGAAGCGGCAGACGTGTTCGTCGAGCGCGGCGCGTTCGACGTCGAGCAGGCGCGCCGCTATCTCCAGGCCTGCCGGGAGGCGGGGCTTGCACTGCGCCTGCACGGCGACCAGTTCACGGAGCTCGGCGCGATACCGCTCGCGGTCGAAGTCGGCGCGCGGTCGGTCGACCATCTCGAAGCGACCGGCGAGGCGGGCATCGGCACCCTCTCCGCGAGCGACGTCGTCGGGGTCTTGCTCCCTGCGAGCGCGCTCTTCCTCGACCGCCCGATGCCGCAGGCGCGGCCCATGGTCGAGGCCGGCGCGGCGATCGCCCTGGCGACGGACTTCAATCCCGGAAGCGCGTTCTGCGAGAGCCTCCCGGTCGTCTGCTCGCTCGCGTGCACACAGCTCCACCTCTCGCCGGCGGAGGCTCTGTCGGCGTGCACGGTGAACGCGGCACACGTCCTCGGTCGTGCCGACCAAACAGGGCGCCTCCGAGCGGGCTACGCAGCGGATCTCGTGCTGCTCGACGCGCCCGATTGGCGTTACCTCGCGTACCACCTGGCGGGCCCGGTCGTGGCTGCCGTGGTCCTGGGCGGTCAGGTGGCCTGGCGGCGCTAGGCTAGGCTCAAATGGCGACGCGAAAGCAGCGGAAGCGCCGGCAAAAAGGCCGGCGGCACGAGTACGAGTACGTCTACGTGGACGACGAGGGCAACGAGGTCGAGGCGGCCCCCGAAGAGCTGCGTGCCGACAAGCGCACGAACGGCCAGGCCGTGCAACCGGTGACGCGCGGCGGCCGCAAGATCGAGCCCCCGTCGTGGCAGAAAGTGGGCAAGCGAGCGCTCTGGATCGGCCCGCTGATGTTTCTCACGCTGACCGTGATCGCCAAGGAGCTGACTCTTGCGCAGCGCCTCTCGCAGACCTTCTTGATGCTGGGCCTCTTTCTGCCGGTGAGCTATCTGATGGATCGCACGCTCTACCGCCGCACGTCGGCACCCCGCAAGTCGCCGCCCCGGTAGTGCCCCTCCCCCGGCCAGGGCGCGAGGATGAGCAGCAGCCTCGCCCCGCCCTCGCTCGAGATCGAATGCCGCTCGTCGGGCTCGAACGCGACGAGGGTGCCGGCCTCGGCGTCCACCGTCTCGTCGCCCGCGTCGACTCGCGCGCTTCCGTCGACAACCACCAGTAAGGCGTTCTCCTTGACCTGGTGATCGCCGAGCTTCTGGCCCGGCTGGAGGCCGATGAGGACGACGCGGGCTTCGTCGTCCGAGGCGAGCACGACGGGCGAACGGCTGCCGTCGGGAGTCTCGATCTCGAGCAGCTTCCAGCTCCGCACGCGCGGATCCTATCGGCCTCGGGAGCGGCCGAAACCCGTCGTTAGACTCGCCCCATGCCGCTCGCCGTCAACCGTTACGCCCTCGGGCCAGCGCAGACGAACTGCTACTTCGTGCGCCGCGACGCGCAGGCTCCCGAGGCTGTGGTCGTCGATCCCGGGGCCGACGCGCCAGGCCTCCAGAGGGAGCTCGAAGGGATGAACGCGACCTGCGCCGCGATCCTGATCACGCACACGCACTGGGATCACCTGGGAGCGGTCGCCGACCTCGCAGAGGCCACGGGCGCTCCGGTCTACATGCCCAGGCTCGAGGCGCCCGTGCTTGCCAAGCCGGACGAGTTCTACCCCGGCATGGCGATCCGGCCCTACGAGGCGGACGTGCTCCTCGACGGCGGGGAGACGGTCGAGGTCGCGGGCATCGCGTTCGCGACGATCGACGTCCCCGGCCACTCGCCCGGCCACATCGGCTACTACGCCGACGGGGCGCTCTTCTCGGGCGACGTCCTCTTCGCCGGCTCGGTCGGCCGCACCGATCTCCCGTTCTCGGACTGGGACACGCTCGTCGAGTCGATTCGCTCGCTCATGGCGCAGTTCCCGCCCGACACGGTCGTCTACTCGGGCCACGGGCCGGAGACGACGCTCGGCACCGAGCTCGCCCGCAACCCCTTCCTCGCGGAGCTCCGCGCCTCGTGAAGTTCGAGGCGCCGCGGGGCACCCACGACATCCTCCCGTCCGAGCAGCCTCGCTGGCGGCGGGCGATCGGGGAGGCCGAGCGCCTGTGCGCGCTGTACGGCTACCGCCGGATCGACACGCCCGCGTTCGAGGACACGGAGCTCTTCGCGCGCACCTCGGGACAGGGCTCCGACGTCGTGCAGAAGGAGATGTACACCTTCGAGGACCGGGGCGGCCGCTCCCTGACGCTGCGACCGGAGGCGACGGCGCCGATCGCCCGCGCCTACCTCCAGCACGGGCTGCACAGGGAGCCGCAGCCGCAGAAGCTGTACACGGTCGGGCCCATGTGGCGGTACTCGGCGCCTCAGCGCGGCCGCTATCGCGAGCACTGGCAGGTGTCGGTCGAAGCGATCGGCTCCGACGACCCCGCGGTGGACGCCGAGATCGTGCAGCTCTACGACACCTGGCTGCGCAATCTCGGAGTCAAGGACTACGCCTTGCAGCTGAACTCGATCGGCGACCGCCAATGCCGCCCGGCCTACCTCGAGCTGCTCGAGGCCTGGCTCGACGAGCACGACGGCGTGCTCGACGACGAGGCTCGGGACAAGAGGCGGACGTCTCCGCTTCGCGTCTTCGACGTCAAGAGCCCAGCCGTCCTCGAGGCGCTCGCGGCGGCGCCGAAGATCGGCGAGTCGCTCTGTGCGGATTGCGAGCGGCACTTCGCGACCGTCCGCGGGCTGCTCGACGCGTACGGCGTGCGCTACGAGCTGGTCCCGACTCTCGTCCGCGGTCTCGACTACTACACGCGCACGACCTGGGAGTTCGTCGGTCCCGACGAGGGCGCGCAGTCCTCGATCTCCGGCGGCGGCCGTTACGACTATCTCGTCGAGGAGATCGGCGGCGCGCCGACGCCGGGGGTCGGGTTCGGGGCCGGGATCGAGCGGCTGCTGCTCGCCATGCCCGAGGGTGGGGACGAGGCAGTCGAAGTCGACGTCTTCTTCGCGTTCGAAGACGGCGCGCCGCGGGAGCAGGTGCTCGCGCTGATGGCCGAGCTCCGACACCAGGGCCAGAGCGCGGACACCGACTACGCGGGCCGCTCGCTCAAGGGCCAGCTGACCCAGGCGGGCCGCTTGGGCGCGCGGCTGACGGTGATCGTCGGCCCTAGCGAAGCGACGCTGCGCCGTCCCGGCTCGGCGGACGAGTCGGTGCCGCTGGACCAGCTACGCGAGAGGATCACCGCATGAGCTGGCGAGATCTCGGTTCCGGCGAGGTGCGTCCCGAGCACGTCGGGCAGCGCATGAAGCTTGCGGGCTGGGTTGCGCGCCGACGCGACCACGGCGGCCTGCTCTTCATCGACCTCCGCGACCAGACAGGCGTCTGCCAGCTCGTCGTCAACCCGGAGCGCTCGCCGGAAGCTGCCGCCGCCGCGCACGGCATCCGTAACGAGTTCGTCCTGCAAGCGGAGGGCGAGGTCGCTGCCCGCGACCCGGTGAACGTCAACCCGAACCTGCCGACCGGGGCCGTGGAGGTGCAGGTCGACCACCTCGAGATCATCTCGAGCTGCCCGCCGCTGCCCTTCCAGCTCGACGAGGAGAACGTCGACGAGACGCTCCGCCTTCGCTACCGCTGGATCGACCTGCGCCGGGAGAAGCTGCAGCGCAACCTCCGCCTGCGCGCGCAGATGGTCTCGATCATCCGCCGCGTCATGGAGGGGGACGGGTTCCTGGAAATCGAGACGCCGCTCCTCTTCAAGCCGACGCCCGAAGGCGCGCGTGACTTTCTCGTTCCCTCGCGGCTGCAGAAGGGTCGGTTCTTCGCGTTGCCGCAATCGCCGCAGATCCTCAAGCAGCTCCTCGTCATCTCCGGCTTCGAGCGCTACTTCCAGATCGCGCGCTGCTTCCGCGACGAGGACCTGCGTGCCGACCGCTCGAACGAGCTGACCCAACTCGACGTGGAGATGGCGTTCCCGGACGTCGAGTACATCATCGGGCTCATGGAGCGCATGGTCGTCGACATCTGGCGAGAGACGCTCGACGTCCACCTGGAGATCCCGTTCGAACGCCTGACCTATGCCCAGTCGATGGCTCGCTTCGGGACGGACAAGCCGGACCTGCGGTTCGGTCTCGAGATCGAGGACGCGACCGAGCTCACGCGCAGCTCTGAGTTCAACGTCTTCTCCGGCGCGCCGGCAGTTCGCTTCCTGCGCGTGCCGCAGGAGCTTTCACGCGCCGAGCTCGACCAGCTCGAGGCCTTCGCGAAGGAGTGGGGGGCTAAGGGGCTCGCGTACATCGTCTACGGCGAGGGCGGAGAGCCGCGCTCGCCGATCGCGAAGTTCCTGTCCGAAGAGGAGCTCGCGCACTTCCGCTCCGACCCCGGTACCACGGTCCTCTTCGGCGCCGACGAGCCGGGAAAGGTCGCCCGTGTGCTCGGTGCGCTGCGTTCGCGCCTGGGCCACGAGCTGGGCCTCATCGACCACGAAGCCTTCCGCTGGGTCTGGATC
Organism: uncultured Actinomycetes bacterium; assembly: GCA_963771725.1. Taxonomy (GTDB): domain Bacteria; phylum Actinomycetota; class Thermoleophilia; order Gaiellales; family Gaiellaceae; genus VAXT01. Next base: position 304,256 of record CAVYUO010000006.1, read on the forward strand.
ACCGACTTCCCGATGTTCGAGTGGTCGGAGGAGGATGGACGCTGGTCGGCCGTCCACCATCCGTTCACGCGGCCGACCCCGGAGTCGGAGTCGCTGCTCGACACCGATCCCGGAGCTGCGCTCGCCGTCGCCTACGACCTGATCGTCAACGGGGAAGAGCTCGGCGGCGGCTCGGTCCGGATCCACGAGTCGGAGCTGCAGGCCAAGGTCTTCGAGATCCTCCAGCTGACTCCCGAGCAGCAGCAAGAGCGGTTCGGGTTCCTGCTCGAGGCGCTGAGCATGGGTGCGCCACCGCACGGCGGGATCGCGTTCGGTATCGACCGGATGGTGATGGTGCTCGCGCGCGAGCCCAACCTGCGCGACACGGTTGCCTTCCCGAAAAATCAGGCCGGCTTCGATCCAATGAGCGGGGCGCCGAGTGAAGTCCCGGGGGAACAGCTCGCTGAGCTAGGGATTCGTGTCGTGACGCCGAACGACAAGAAGGAATAAAGCGCGCGGCGGAAGCCGCCGATGCAGCAGTCATACTTGACGCAGGTCATTCGGAAGGAGCGAGGACTTACCTGTGAGCGAAGGCCCGAACACAGCAGCACGCGAGACCCCGGCGGCGATGACGTCGTTGCCGAGCATCGACGATCTCGTCATCGTCGAGCACGGCTACGAGGAAGTCCGTGTTCGCGAGGCGTTCGACTCCTTCCGTCGCCACGCTGTCCAGTTGCAGGCGCAGCTCCGGGTGCTGCAGGCCGCCGGTCGCACCGCGCAGGTCGATCCGACCGGTCATGCAGTGCGCATGGACGCACTCCACCTCATCCGCGAGGCCGCCGAGTTCGCCGACGTGCTCGAGCGCGATGCGCAGCGTGCCTCGGCGGCGCAGCTTCAGCGCACCGAGCAGGAAGTGCGCCAGCGTCAGCAGGACATCCAGGAGCGCGAGAGCGACATCCAGCGGTTCCGCGAGGAGAGCGAGCGCCAGCGGAACGAGATCCTGACCGCGGCCCGCAACGAGGCCCGGCAACTCGTCGCCGATGCGAACCGTGAGGCGAGCAAGGAGCTCCGCGAGGCCGAAGCGCGTGGCGCCCGGCTGCTCGAGCAGGCTCGCCACCAGGCCACCGAGCTGACGAACGCGACGCGGGCCGAAGTCGAGCAGACGCTCGAGTGGGCGCGCGCACAGGCTTCCGCCATCATCGCCCGCGCTCAGCAGGGCACCGAGCAGCTGCTGGCAGCTGCCGGTCTCGGCGAGGCCCGCGCGAACGAGGTCGCCGCCGAGATCGTCAAGTCGGCCGAAACCGCGGCGAACGCGACCCGCGCCGGCGAGCCGGAGCCCTCCGAGCCGGAAGCCGCGTCGGGCCCGCAGGCGGTTCCGCCGCAGCCCGAGCCATCCGAAGCCGCGGCGCCTTCCGCGCCCGAGCCCGAAACAGACCCCTCGCCGTCCGGCAAGAACGAAGACGCGAGCTAGCCCTCAGTAGCTCGCGTAATCTTCGCGAGCATGCCTGGAGCACTGGGCCCGAGATTTGCGCTGGAAGCAGGTTTTCTGATCCTGCTCGCAGTCGTGCTCGGGTTTGCGGACCTGAGCCCGCTCCTGATCATCTTGATCATGGCCCTCGCGTGGGTGCTCGTGTCGATGATCGAGTACTTCGCGTGGCGCCAGGGGCCACGGTTCCCCACGCGGTACGCAGCCGCCGTCGGCCCGCCACTCGAACAGGGTGAGCTCCTGGTCGAGGAGCCGGTAGCGCCCCCGCCGCCGCCCGCGCCGCCTCCACCCGCGGCGCCCCCGATGGAGGAGGAAACCATGGTCAGGTCGTCGTCAGATGAACCCCGGAAGCCGGAAGCCGGATCCGCGGATGAGTCGGTGGAGCAGGCGGGCGAGCGAGTGCAGGCTGCGCGCCTGGCCTTCGACGAGGTGGAGCGTTCGAGTCGGCACAGCCTTGCGCCGCTCCAGCCGCGCCCGCGGCGGCGCTTCGGCCTGTTCGGGAAACGAGAGCGCCCGGGCGAGAGTTCGCGTGCAGAGGAGAAATAGAGAAGGACCCCTGGCGGACATCCCGTCCGCACGCGTGCGATTCGCTGCCGAGGCGGGATTTCTCATCCTCGTCGCGGTCGGAGCGGCGCTGGCCGAGCTGCGGCCGCTCGCGATCATCATCCTCATGGCCTGTGCGTGGCTGCTGGTCGCGCTGATCGAGCGGGCGAGCTCGCGCGAGCCCGGTCGCGTCGACGAGGTCGAGCCGGTTCCCGATTTCGCTCCGCAGCCCGCGCCCGAGCCACTCACGGCGACCGAGAGTCGCGATGCCTACCGGTGGCTCTTCTGGCGGCGGGCGAAAGCCCGGATGGAGGAGCTTCCCTCGCCTACCGCGTCCCTGGAAGAGCGCCCGGCGCGATCCCATGTGCGTCGGCTCGAGCCGGAGCCCGAGACCATTAAGGAGGCTCCCGTCGCGGTTGCCGAGCCGCCTCCCGAGCCTGCTGAGCCCGGCGCGGCCGTGACCACGCGCACCCTCGATCTGCCCGGCCTCGAGGAGCCGGCAGAGGTTCAGGCGCCCGCCGCCGCCGCACCGTCGCGCCCGCGGTTTCTCCAGCGGCCGACGCGCGCGGCTGCACCGCCGGTCCCGCCGGCTCCCCCGCCGCCACCGCCGGCCAGGGAGTGGAATCTCTGGGATCTCGAGCGGCGCGCGCGAGAGCAGGCCGGCGACGCTCTCCGTGACGAGGAGTGGTCGGCGCTCTTTACGCACCTCCGTGCCTACGCCAGCGCGGACGGCGTACTGCCCAAGGAGTTCGACGACCTCGTGCGGGAGTCGTTCGGGCAGTTGATCGAGGCCGCGTGAGCCCAGACCTGGCGCAGCGGGAGGCGGCGATCGCAGCAATTGCGCTGCTGGCGATCGTCCTCGGCCTGGCGCTCGGGTCGCAGCGAGGCGACAGCTCCTCGCGCCCGCGCCTGCCCGAGTCGATCCCCGCACCCGACGGTGGCTGGTACCACGCAAGCGCGGCGGCCACCGGGCGCGATCTGACGCCGGGCGCGACGACGGCCTGCGGACAGCGCGTGATGGGCTCGACGATCGGGATCGCGCACCCTGTCTTTCCCTGCGGCGTGAAGCTGTACGTCGGTCATGACGACACAGAGGTGCTCACGCAGGTGATCGGCCGCGGCCCGGAAGCCCCGAACGTCCAGTTCGGCCTCACCGACGCGCTCGCGCGTGCCCTCGGTGTGGACGGCCGCCAGACGGTTCGCTGGCGCTACGCACGCTAGAGTGAGTTGGTGCTCGACCCTGTGCGTGGCCCGGCGCACTTGTTGAACCAATGTGAAGGTAAAGGGAGCTTGCGTCCGGCAAGCCCGCAAGGGCTGGGTCGGCAGGGCACCCACCTGGTTAATCCAGGTTCGCACAGCGTCGGGACTATCGGCAGGGTGGGGCACTTTTTTCCGGCGGCTACGCTGATCTCGTGATCGAGGTCCGAGGAGACGCAACGCGCGGTGACGAGTGGGCATACGCGCGCGTGGTCATCGACGGGGAGCGCGTCGTCGAAGCCGATGTCGAAGGCCTGGAACGGCCGCTCGTCGGCCTGACGCTGCTCGAAGCCGCAGCCGTCGGCGGAGACGCACTCGCCCTCGACGCGCTCGCGAATGCGATCGGTCCCGCGTTTCGCGCTTCGCCCGATTCGAGCCGCGTCGCGGTGGCGATGAGCGGAGGCGTCGACAGCGCCGTCGCCCTGCTGCGCGCGGGGCCGAATGCGGTCGGCGTCACGCTCCGCCTCTGGATCGACCCGGCGGCGCCGGATGCGGAGCGCGCCTGCTGCTCTCCCGAGGCAGTCGTCGCAGCCCGTGAGACCTGCCACGGGCTTGGCATACCGCACGTCACGATCGACGCCCGCGAGGCCTTCCGGCGCTCGATCGTCCAGCCGTTTATCCAGGACTATGCGCGCGGGGAGACGCCCAACCCCTGCACGCGCTGCAACGGGAGCTTTCGCTTCGGCCGACTGCTCTCGTTTGCCAAGCGCGCCGGCGCGGGGAGGCTCGTGACCGGCCACTACGCGCGGATCGTCGAGCATCGTGGACGGCTCCTGCTCGCTCGCGCGGCAGACGAGGCGAAGGACCAGTCGTACATGCTCGCCCGCGTCGATCCCGGTGTCCTCGATCGCCTCTGGTTCCCGCTCGGTGACCAGACCAAGGAAGAGACACGCGCCGAGGCCGCGCGTGCGGGACTCAGCGCCGCGCGGCGCCCCGAGAGCCAGGAGGCCTGTTTCCTGGGCGGCGACGACTACCGCTCCTTTCTCGAACGGCACGGGCTCGAGGCGAAGCAAGGGCCCGTTGTCGATGTCGACGGCGAGCGGCTTGGAACGCACGCCGGGTTCTGGCGCTTCACTCCGGGGCAGCGGCGGGGGCTCGGGATCGCGACGGGAGCGCCGGTTTTCGCAGTGGGAACGCTTCCGGAGTCGAACACGGTGGTCGTCGGCCCCCGCGAGGCACTTGCCCGCCGCCGCGTGCAGGCCACGGGTGAGCTGTTCGCCTCCGTGACACGAGGGGACGTCAAGCTGCGCTACCGCTCGCCCGCCGTGTCGGCGGCCGTCGAAGCGTCGCCTGACGGCTTCGACCTGGCGCTCGAAAGCCCGGTGTACGGCGTGGCACGCGGACAAACGGCGGTCGTGTACGAGGGCGACGTCGTGGTCGGATCCGGGGTCGTCCGTGCCAGCTCCGCGTAACCGCCGCACCTCGCGGGTGCTCTCGAGCGTTTATCCACAGAAGAAGGGGCTTTTGGATGAGTGACGAGATCACGCTGACCATCCCGCGCGAGCGGGAGTTTCTGAGCGTCGCCCACCTCGTGTTGGGTGGCGTCGGCGTGCGGCTCAACCTGACGTTCGAGATCCTCGAGGATCTCCAGCTCGCGCTGGACGCGATTCTCGAGCGCGACCCGGAGCCCGGCGACGTGACCATCGCGTTGCGTGTGGGCACGAACACGATCGAGGCCGAGGTCGGGCCTTTGCGGGACGGCGTTCGCGCCGAGCTGGCCCGGGAGAGCGGCGAGGAGGTCGGCTTGCGCCGGATCCTCGACACGCTCGTCGACAGCGTCGAGGTCGAAAGCCGTGACGGAGCCGCCTGGGTCAAGCTTCGGAAGACGGTCGAGGAGGGTCCGGCGTGACGTCAGTAGACGATCGCGCGCTCTTACGTAGATACCACGTAGACGGCGACCTCTCGGCCCGCCAGCAGCTCATCGAGCAGAACATGTCACTCGTCCGCTCGCTGGCCCGCCGCTACTCGTACCGCGGCGAGCAGCTCGACGACCTCGTTCAGATCGGAGCAATCGGGTTGATCAAGGCGATCGACCGGTTCGACATCGACCGCGGGGTCGAGCTGACCACGTACGCGACGCCGAACATCATCGGTGAGATCAAGCGCCACTTCCGAGACAAGGGTTGGTCGGTCCGCGTCCCACGTGGATTGCAGGAGCTGAATGTGCAGCTCTCCAAGCTGATCGAGACCAAGACCGTAGAGCTCGGCCGTTCGCCGACGATCCCGGAGCTCGCCAAGGCGGCCGGCGCAGAGGAGGAAGAGGTGCTCGAGGCGCTCGAGTCGGGCCGTGCGTACAGCGCTGTGTCGCTCTCGACGGGTGGGGGAAGCGACGAGGACGGGGAGATCGATCCACTCGAGTCGCTGGGGGCCGAGGAGCCTGAGTACGAGATCTCGGAGAACCGCGCCGTGCTCGCGCCCGGGTTCCGGGTTCTGGACGAGCGCGAGCGGATGATCTTGCACCTGCGGTTCTTCAAGGGGCTGACCCAGTCGCAGATCGCGCAGCAGGTCGGTATCTCGCAGATGCACGTGTCGCGACTCATCCGGCGGGCGTTGGAGAAGATCCGGGATGAGATCGGGAGCGAAGAGGTCGCACCGCCGTCGCGGGTTGCCGACGGCTCCGGTCGCCCCTAACGCAGCGATCGGGTATTAACCGGTACCCCCAACCTCCTCCCCAAGCCGATCGTAACGAGGAAATCCGCAGCGCTCTGCGCCGGATCTGTGGCGAAAGTCGCGCCTCGTAGAATCAGCCTCAGGCCATGAACACGACCGCCGAGTTGCGCGAAGGCTTCCTGTCCTTCTTCGAGTCGAAGGGGCACAAGCGGCACCCCTCAGGGTCGCTCGTCCCACCCGAGTGGGACCGCTCGACCCTGCTGAACAGCGCCGGCATGCAGCCGCTGATGCCGTACTTCCTCGGGCGCGAGCAGCCTCCGGCGCCGCTGCTCGCGACCGTCCAGAAGTGCTTCCGCACGCCGGACATCGACGAGGTCGGGCTCGACGGCCACCACCTGACCTTCTTCGAGATGCTCGGCAACTTCTCGTTCGGGCAGTACTTCAAGGAAGGCGCGATCGACCTCGCCTGGGAGTTCGTCTTCGACCACATGAAGATCGACTTCGATCGTTTCTGGGTGAGCGTGTTCGCCGGCGATCCCGAGCTCGGACTGGGCGAGGACGAGGAAGCGATTCGCCTCTGGGAGGCAAAAGGGGTGCCGCCGGAGCGCATCGTGCGTCTCGGCCGTGCTGACAACTTCTGGTCGGTCGGGGGCCCCGGCCCCTGCGGCCCGGACACGGAGCTCTTCTACGACCGAGGCGAGGGCGTCGGCTGCGGCCGCGCCGAGTGCGCGCCTGGCTGCGAGTGCGAGCGCTACCTCGAGTTCTGGAACCTCGTGTTCATGGAGTACGAGCTCCATCCCGACGGTCGGGTGACGCCGCTGCCCAAGCAGAACGTCGACACCGGCATGGGGCTCGAGCGCTCCGCGTCGATTCTGCAGGGCGTCCTCTCGGTCTACGAGACCGACGGCTACCAGGCGATCATGGAGTGGATCGCCTCCGAGAGCGGCGTCGCGTACGGCGAGTCGGAGACGGCGACGAAGGCGCACCGCGTCCTCGCCGACCACGGGCGCGGCATGACGTTCATGATCGCCGACGGCGTGCGGCCGAGCAACGAGGGCCGCGGCTACGTCCTGCGCCGGATCATCCGGCGCGCGATCGTCCACGGCCACGACATCGGCCTGCGTGACTTCCTGCCCGGCCTCGCCGAGGTGGTGCATCGAGCAGATGGGCGACGCTTACCCGGAGCTGGTCGAGAACCGCCAGGTGATCCACGAGATGCTGGCGGCCGAGGAGGGGCGTTTCGGCAAGACGCTCGAGTTCGGCGAGGGGCTCTTCGAGGAGGAGGCCGAGACGGGCGCCATCTCGGGCGAGGCGGCCTTCAAGCTCCACGACACGTACGGCTACCCGATCGAGGTGACCGTCGACCGTGCGCGCTCTCGGGGCCTGCCGGTCGACGAGGAAGGCTTCGAGCGCTCATGGGTGAGCAGCGCGAGCGCTCGCGGGCCGGCGCGAAGGGCGAGGATGCGCGCGCCGCCGAGTTCGCCGCGGGCGCCGGGTTCACCTCGGATTTCGTCGGGTTCGAGAAGACGGACGTGCTCACGCAGATCGGTGCGCTCGAGGAGCTCGAGGACGGTCTCTTTCTCGCCAAGCTGCGTGAGTCGCCGTTCTACGCCGCCGGCGGCGGCCAGGTCACCGACCAGGGTTACCTCGAGCACGAGGGGACGAGCGCGCGCGCCGACCTCGTCGAGGCACACAGGTTCGGTGAGGATCAGGCGCTCGTCTTCAAGGGGGAGGGGTTCTCAGCCGGTGATCGCGTGCGGGCGGTCGTCCCGTGGCTCGTCCGCTTCCCGACGATGGCGAACCACACGGCGACCCACCTGCTGCACAAGGCGCTCCGCGAGGTCCTCGGCGAGCATGTGCGCCAGGCGGGCTCGGCCGTTCGCCCCGACAAGCTGCGGTTCGACTTCACGCACGAGCAGGCGCTCACACCTGAGCAGCGGGCCGAGGTCGAGCGGATCGTGAACGCGAAGATCTTCGAGAACCTCCCCGTGCACACGTTCATCACGCCGATCGACGAGGCGCGGAACCTCGGGGCGATGATGCTGTTCGGCGAGAAGTACGGCGACGAGGTTCGGGTCGTGGAGATCCCCGACTTCTCACGAGAGCTGTGCGGGGGCACGCACGTCCGGTCGACTGCCGAGATCGGCCCGTTCGTCATCACGTCCGAGAGCTCGGTCGGCTCGGGGGCGCGCCGCATCGAAGCGCTCACCTCTGGCGAGGCGTTCAGCCACCTCACAGGCCGTGCGCACGAGGCACAGGAGTTGCGCGAAGAGCTCGAGCGCGTGCGGAAAGAATCGAAGAAGAAGGAGGGGAGCGCCGGCAGCGCGGAAGTCACCTTCCGCGACGAGTCCGACGGCATCGTCGTCGCCGAAGTGACGTCGATGAAAGGCTCGGAGCTCCGTGACCTCTCGGATCAGATCCGTCAGTCGAAGCAGGCGGACGCCGTGCTGCTCGGGTCGGTCGACAACGGGCGCGCGTACCTCGTCGTCAACCTCGACAGCGCGCTCGTCGAGCGCGGGGCCGACGCGGTCGCTGTCGTTCGTGAGGCGGCGAAGAAGATCGGCGGTGGAGGCGGAGGTCGGCCGACACTCGCGGAGGCCGGTGGAAAGAATCCCGAGGGGCTGGCAGAGGCGTACGAGGTCGGGAAGCGCGAGATAGCCTCGGCAATCGAGTGAAGGTCCTCGCCCTCGACTTCGGCTCGGCACGAACGGGCGTTGCCGTCTCGGACCCGACCGGCACAATCGCGAAGCCTGTCGGCGTCGTGGAGCGCGCGGCCACGGAGGCGGGCCTCGCCCAGCTGGCCGCGCTGGTCCAGGCAGAGGAAGTCGAGCTGGTCGTCGTCGGCCTCCCGTTGACCTTGCGTGGGGTACGGGGGGAACAGGCCGACGAGACCGAGCGCTTCGTGACCGACCTGCGCGCTACCTTGGAGGTTCCCGTCGATACCTTTGACGAGCGTTTCACGACCGATCTCGCCGAACAGACCTCGAACGGCGCGGGCTCGATCGACGCCGTCGCCGCCGCCCACCTCCTGTCGAGCTACCTGGAATGGTCCAGCAACCAGAGCCCGTAACCGGCCCGGCCCCACCGAGGCGGCCGCGCCGGCACCGACCCTCGCGAGCTCAGCTGCTGGTCCGGCGGGCGATCGCGCTCGGTCTGTTGCTGGCTGGGCTCGCTGTCGCGCTGTGGCTTGTTGCGCTCGCGGTCGGCGGTCTCCGCGACGACCCGGCCCCGAAGCCGACACCTGTCGCGGCCCCGCCCACCCTGAAGATCATCTTCCCGGAGGGCTTCACCCGTGAGCAGATGGCCGAGCGCATCAAGGAGGTCAACGGCATCGCGCGCGAGAAGCGCAACATCAGCCCGCAGCTGTCGTCGTCGGCGTATCTGAAAGCCACGGCGAGCTCGAAGATCCCGGGGAAGTTCGCCGAGGACGGGAAGCGGCGGCCGCTCGAAGGCTTCCTGTTCCCGGCCGCGTACCAGTTCGAGCCGAAGACGACCTCGCGGCAACTCGTCAATCGCCAACTCGAGGCGTTCGAGCGCGCCTGGGGGCAGGTCGACCTCTCGTACGCGAAGTCGCGAAACCTCACTCCCTACGACGTCTTGATCATCGCGTCGTTGATCGAGAAGGAGGTCATCGCTCCCGAGGAGCGCGGGCTCGTGGCGGCTGTGATCTACAACCGGCTTCGACGCGGGATGACGCTGGGGATCGACGCCACGATTCGCTACGGCCTGAAGATCCCCGCCACGGAGTCGCTCCGTGAATCGCATCTTGCGGACCTGAACCCGTACAACACCCGAAAGCACCCTGGACTCACGCCGACGCCGATCGCGAGCCCGGGCCTCGCCTCGATGCAGGCCGCGGCGCACCCGAAAGACGTCGACTACCTCTTCTTCGTCCGCAAGCCGGACAAGATCCATCACTTCTTCACGGCCAGCCAGGACGAGTTCGACGCCTACCTGGTGGCCAACGGCTACGGATAGATGAACGATCGCGTCGAGCGCCTGCGGGCGAAGCTCGAGGACCCGCTCCTCGTTTCCGACCCGGTCAACGTCCGCTATCTCTCCGGGCTCGACAGCTCGAACGCGGCGCTCGTCGTCGAGCCCGAGCGGGTCAGGCTGTTCACGGACTTCCGGTACGCGGCCAGCGCGCGAGCCGTCGAAGGCGTCGAGTTCGTCGAGACCAAGCGGGATCTCTTCCAGAGCCTCGCCGACGAGTTGACGGGCCGGATCGGCTTCGAAGCGACCTCGGTCACGTATGAGCGCCATGCACGCTTGCATGCCGGAGGGCTAGACCTCGTGCCGACCTACGGCGCGGTCGAGGAGCTTCGAGCGGTGAAGGACGACGGTGAGCTCGAAGCTCTTCGTCGCGCGTCCGAGATCACGAGCGAAGCCCTCGAGCAGTTCGCCAAGGAGGACTTCATCGGCCGGACGGAACGCGAGCTGGCCTGGCGCATGGAGCAGCTTCAGCGTGAGATCGGCGCCGAGGCGATGTCCTTCTCGACAGTGGTTGCGTCCGGGCCCAACAGCGCAAAACCACACACCACGCCCGGTGACCGCGAAGTCGAGGCCGGCGAGATCGTCCTGGTGGACACGGGCTGCATCGTCGACGGCTACTGCTCGGACTGCACGCGGACGTTCGCCACGGGCTCGCTCCCGGACGAGCTTCATCGCGCCTACGAGGTCTGCCTCGATGCGCAGCTCGAGGGCCTCGAGGCGGTGCGACCCGGCGCCTCCGGCCCCGGCGTCGACGCAGCGGCTCGCGACCGGATCGACGCAGCCGGCTTCGGGGATGCGTTCGGGCACGGCCTGGGCCACGGGGTCGGCCTGCTCGTCCACGAGTCGCCACGCCTCGCCCGCGAGTCGCGAGACACACTCGAGGAGCGGATGGTCGTCACCGTCGAGCCTGGCATCTACCTTGCCGGCAAGGGCGGAATCAGGATCGAGGACCTCGTCGTCGTGCGGGACGGCGAGCCCGAGGTGCTCACCTCGTTCACCAAGGACCTGATCAGCGTCGACTAGATTGCTGTCGGTGGCTGAAGCAGTCAACACAAACCAGTTCAAGAACGGCATGCACGTCAAGGTCGACGGCGACGTGTGGCGGATCGTGGGCTTCCAGCACGTCAAGCCCGGCAAGGGCGGGGCGTTCGTGCGCACGAAGCTGAAGAACCTGGCCAGCGGCTCGGTCGTCGACCGCACCTTCCGCGCAGGCGAGAAGTTCGAGCGCATGCACACCGAGACGAAGAACGTCCAGTACCTCTACGACTCGGGTGACGAGGTCGTGTTCATGGAGGAGGACACGTACGAGCAGTTCTCGCTGTCGCGAGAAAGCGTCGCGGAGGATCTCGAGTTCCTCCCGCCTTCGACCTCCGTGCAGATCCTCACCGTGGACGGCAAGCCCGCCGGGCTGCAGCTGCCCTCGTCGATCGAGCTGGCCGTGACCGAGACGGAGCCCGGCGTGAAGGGCGACACGGTCTCGAACGTGACGAAGCCCGCGACGCTCGAGACCGGCGCGATCATCCAGGTCCCGCTCTTCGTGGTGAAGGGCGAGCGGATCAAGGTGGATCCGAAGGAACGCCGCTACATCTCGCGGGCCTAGCGCTCCCGCCTAGCCCTCCCGGGCGAGTCGCGAGTTACCCTCTCCGCGTGCCCGCGCTCATCGACACGACGATTCGCCTGCTCAGCCAGGCGCCCCTGGCCGGCCGGATCCCAACCGGCCAGCTGCTAGAGCTCGTCGAGATCCTCGACCGCGCGGGGTTCGCTGCGCTCGAGGTCTCGGGCGGTGGGGTGTTCGACAGCGCCGTGCGGCGCGGGGTGGAGAGCCCCTGGGAGCAGATCCGAGCCATCAACTCGAGGACGAAGACGCCGCTCGGCCTGGCTCTCCGCGGGCGCTTCCTCGTCGGCTCGCAGCCGGTCGCCAGTGACTTCGTCCCCCGCTTCGTGGCGAGCGCCGCCGAGAACGGCATCGAGATCTTCCGTCTGCACGATCCGCTGAACGACGTCTCGAATCTCCGTGAGGCCGGGCAGGCGATCACGGCCGCCGGTCGGGAGTTCGATGCCGGGCTCATCTACAGCCCCGGCGTCACGGGTGGCACCGAGCAGCTGGTCGAACAGGCCAAGAAGCTGCCGGATCTCGGTGCCTCGCGCGTGCTTCTCCACGATGCGTCGGGTGCTCTGACGGCTCCCCGCGCGCACGAGCTGGTCTCGGCGCTCGCCGAGGCGAGTGGGCTGCCCGTCGGCATGTACGGCCAGGGCGCAGCAGGGAACGCGCTTGCAGCCAACCTCGAGGCGGCTCGCGCCGGCGCCGACCGGCTTGCCTGCGCCGTCTATCCGATCGCGCTCTTGCTCCACCGGGTCTCGGGTGAGGCCCTCGCCACGTCGCTGGCCGGGCTCAACCTCGACTCCGGCGTCAACGTGGACACGCTCTGGGAGGCCGCGGAGCTGATCGACGAGCACATCGGAGACGAGCCCGTGACACCCCTGCCGACGCGGGTCTCGGTTCGAGCGGCCCAGTACAAGCTGCCGGCCGGTCTCGTCGCGGCCATGGACGCGAGGCTCCGCTCGCACAGCGCCGCCGACCGGCTCGACGAAGTCCTCGACGAGTTGATCCTCATCCGCACGGAAGCCGGATCGCCGCCTCTTGCAGCCCCGATTGGACAGATCCTCGCGTCCCAGGCGCTGATTCACGTCCTCTCGGCGAGCCGCTACCAGACAGTCGTCGACGAGCTGCGGGACCTCCTCGAAGGTCGCTTCGGAACGCCGCCCGGCCCGATCGACCCCACGGTTCGCCGCGCGAGCGAGCTCCTGGCCGAGGCCGAAGCGCCCGAGGAGCCGGCCGCGAATCTCGAAGAGCTTCGCGAGGACGCGGCGGGCCTCGCCTCGAGCGAGGAGGAGCTGCTGCTGCTCGCGCTCTTCGGGGACGAGGCCGAGCCGCTGCTCCGTGGGATCCGCGAGCGCGGGACCGGAGAGGAGACGCTGATCGGCGGCGGCGTCGACCAGTCGCGGGCCGAGCAGATCCGCGAGATCGTCCGCATCGTCCAGGAGAGCGGCGTCGCCGAGATCGCACTCGAGGAGGCCGGCACCCGCGTCTCGGTGCGCCGGACCGAGGAGGGGTTGCCCGCACCAGCGGGTGCGGCGGCACCCGGGCCGCTGGCAGAGTCCGAGCTCGCTCTGGTCGAGCCCGAGCCGGCGGCCGACGGTCTCCTGCGAATCGAGGCGCCAATGGTCGGCACCTTCTACCGCGCGTCGCAGCCGGGAGCCCCTCCCTTCGTCGAGGAAGGCGACGCGGTCACGGCGGGTCAGACCCTGTGCATCCTCGAGGCGATGAAATTGATGAACGAGGTCAAGACCGAGGTCGAGGGAGTCGTCCGCGCGATCCACGCGCAGAACGGGCAGCCGGTCGAGTTCGGGCAGGCGCTGTTCGACCTCGAGCCCGCGATGAGCCGGCCGCTAGACGCCTTCTGATGTTCAACCGTGTCCTGATCGCGAACCGCGGCGAGGTGGCCGTCCGCGTCATCCGAACGCTGCACGAGCTCGGCATCGAGGCCGTCGTCGTCTATTCGACCGCCGACGAGGGCGCACTGCACACCCGTCTCGCGGATCGCGCCGTCTGTGTCGGGCCCCCGGCCGCCACGGAGAGCTATCTCAAGATTCCGTCGATCATCGCGGCGGCGACCACGACCCGCTGTGACGCCGTCCACCCGGGCTGGGGTTTCCTCGCCGAGAACCCCGCGTTTGCTGCGGCGTGCGACGACAACGAGCTGGTCTTCATCGGCCCCAGCGCCGAGACCATGGCGCGCATGGGCGACAAGGTCGATGCGAAGCGCGAGATGGTCGCAGCCGAGGTCCCGGTCGTGCCGGGTACCGAGGAGCCGACGGCGATCGGCGACGTACAGTCCGCAGCGGAAGACACCGGGTACCCGGTGCTCCTGAAGGCCGTCGCCGGGGGCGGGGGCAAAGGCATGCGCTTCGTCGAGCACCCGGAGGACCTCGAGCGCGCTTACCAGATGGCTGCCGCAGAGGCCGAGGCTGCATTCGGCGATCCGGGCATCTACGTCGAGAAGGCCGTCGTGCCCGCACGCCACGTCGAGATTCAGGTCATGGCCGACGGACAGGGTGGCGTGCTCACGCTGGGCGAGCGTGACTGCTCGATCCAGCGACGACACCAGAAGCTGATCGAGGAGTCGCCGTCACCGGCCCTGACGCCGGAGATCCGCGAGGAGATGGAGGCAGCGGCGGAACGGGCTTGTCATGCGATCGGCTACCGGAACGCAGGAACCTTCGAGTTCCTCCTCGGCCCGGACGGCTCGTTCTTCTTCATCGAGCTGAACGCGCGACTTCAGGTCGAGCACCCGGTCACGGAGATGATCACGGGAGTCGATCTCGTCCGTGAGCAGCTTCGGGTCGCCGCGGGCGAGCCGCTCTCGCGCACGGGCCGGGCAGATCGGCGGGGTCACGCGCTCGAGGTGCGGATCAACGCCGAGGATCCCTCGCGAGGCTTTCTCCCGATGCCGGGCCGGATCGAGCGCTTCAGGCCGCCGCTCGGCCCCGGCGTGCGGGTCGACACCCACATCGAGGACGGAGCGGAGGTGCCGCCGTACTACGACTCGCTGCTCGGCAAGGTCATCGCATGGGACGAGGATCGCGACTCCGCAATCGCGCGCGCGCTGAGAGCTCTCGCCGAAACGGAGGTCCGGGGAGTCCCGACGACGATTCCCGTGGCCATCGACATCCTGCGCAGCGAGCAGTTCGCGATCGGCCGCTACTCGACCAACTTCCTGGCCGAGGTGGGCTCGCAGCTGCCGGCGCTGGCGGAGAGCTGATGTCGGGCCGTCGCGCAGCGCGACGCACGGCACTCTTCCTGCTCTACCAGTGGGACCTCACGCGCCAACCGCTCGCGTCGCTCTACGAGGGCGACGTCGATCCGTTCGCGCGTGAGCTGGCCGAGGCGGTCATCGAGCGGGCCGAGGAGCTCGACCGCGAGATCACGGAGTCTGCGGACGACTGGAGCGCCGACCGGCTGGGCGCCCTCGAGCGCAACATCCTGCGGATCGGCGTCTACGAGCTCGCAAGCGACGACGTTCCCGTCGAGGTCGCCATCAACGAGGCCGTAGAGCTCACCAAGCGCTATGCGTCCGACGATGCTGCGCGACTCGTGAACGGCATCCTCGGACGGATCGCGCGGGAGAAGGCGGTGTGAGCACGCCGGCCGAAGACGCGCTGAAACGCGCCGAGGAGCTGCTCGAGCGGCTGGAGCAGACCCGCGCGCGCCTCGAGGCGACTGCCGACCCCGATCAGGCGATCGACGTGCTCACCGAGCTGGCCGAGATCGCCAAGCAGGTCGAGGCCGAGATCGAGCAGGCGCGCCGCGAGGCCGACGCGTAGTGCGGACGCTGGACGAGCACCGCAGCCTCGTCGAGGAGCACATCGAGCGCCTTGCTCTTGCCGGCGAGCTGGCCGGGTTGACCGACGCGATGCGCTATGCGCTGCAGGGCGGCGGGAAGCGGATCCGTCCTGTGCTGTGCCTGGCGACGGGCGAGGCTGCAGGCGCGGAGCCGGAGGATCTCCTCCCGGCTGCAGCTGCGATCGAGCTCGTCCATACGTTCTCCCTCGTCCACGACGATCTGCCCGCGCTCGACGACGACGCTCTCCGGCGCGGTCGTGCGAGCGCGCACATCGAGTACGGCGAGGCTGTCGCAATCCTCGCGGGCGATGCGCTGCTGGCGCAGGCGGTCGACCTCGCGCTCTCCTACGGGCGATCCGACGTCGCGCGCGAGCTGACGCGGGCGACGCTGGGCATGATCGGCGGTCAGTACCTCGACGTGACGGACGGACGCGCGGAGCTGGCGCAAATGCACGCGCTCAAAACCGGCCGCCTGTTCTCCGCGGCCGTCGGGAGTGCGCTCTGGGTGGCGAACGTGCCGGAGGGGGAGCAGGCGCCCTGGCGGGACTTCGCGTCCGATTTCGGGCTTCTCTTCCAGATCGTGGACGACCTGCTCGACGGTGACGGCCTCGTGCAGGAGCGTGGTGTCGAGGCTGCGAGGGCCCTCGCCGACGAGACGGAGGAGCGTGCCCGGGCGGTCCTGGCCGAGATTCCTGCCGACACGGCTCGCCTGGACGAGCTCGTTTCGGGCCTGAGCATGCGCGCTCGCGCGAGCTAGGCTCGAAACGGTGAGAAAACGGCTGGACGTGCTGCTGGTCGAACGCGGGCTCGCGGAAAGTCGCGCCCAGGCGCAGGCTCTGGTGATGGCGGGCCGGGTACCCGGCCATGCCAAGGCGGGCGAACAGGTCGACGAGTCGATCGAGTTGGCCGTCGACCAGCCGCCACCGTACGTCTCTCGGGGAGGCGAGAAGCTCGCGCACGGTCTCGACGCGCTCGGCGTGGAGGTGGCAGGTCGCGACGCGCTCGATGTCGGAGCTTCGACCGGCGGCTTCACAGACGTTCTCCTGCAGCGCGGCGCGGCCAGGGTGATCGCGCTCGACGTCGGCCACGGGCAGCTTCACGCACGCATCCGCGACGACGACCGCGTGACCGTGCTCGAGCGGGTGAACGCTCGCGAGCTGTCGGAGTTGCCGTTCGCGCCGGATCTCGTGACGTGCGACGTGTCGTTCATCAGCGTGCGGTCCGCGCTGCCGCCCGCTCTGCGTCTCGCTGCAAGCGGCTGGGAAGCGGTCGTGCTCGTAAAGCCGCAATTCGAGGCTGGGCGCGAAGAAGCGAGCAAGGGCGGCGGTGTCATCCGCGACCGAGAAGTGCACGGGCGTGTCCTCCGCGAGGTGGCCGAGGCGGCCCTGGACTGGGATGCCGAGACGGTGGGGGTCGTAGACTCGGGGCTCCCCGGCCCGAAGGGAAACCGGGAGTTCTTCCTGCACTTGCGCCACCACGAGCACCCGACCTTTGCCGATGAGCTCGACCGCTGGATCGATGACGCAACCCGCTAAGCCCGTCCGCCGCGCGAGGGTGGTCACGCGCGGTAAGGCCGAGATGATCGGCGAGGGCCTCGCGCGCCTGCAACGAGTCGCGGACGAAGCCGGCGTCGAGCTGATCCTGGACCAGGACGAGGCCATCAAGCACGGCCTCGATGCGGGTGGAAGCGACGACTCCGCCGACGTGACGATCGTCCTCGGCGGCGACGGCACGATGTTGCGCGGCCTGCAGCGTTGCCTTGGCAAGGGCATTCCCGTCATCGGCGTCAACTTCGGCTCGATGGGCTTCTTGACGACGATTCCGGCAGACGAGCTCGAGAGCGGGCTCATGCGTGTCTTCGCGGGCGAGTACGAGGTCGTCGAGCTACCGACCCTCGAGGCCGAGCTCTGGGGCGAGCGCTACGTCGCCGTCAACGACGTCGTCGTTGCCAGCTCGGTGATCGGCCGCATGGCGTACCTCGCCTGGGCGATCGGAGGTGAGGACCTGGGTGAGGTCTCGTGCGACGGGGTCATCTGCTCGACGCCCTCCGGATCGACCGGTTACAACCTCTCGAACGGCGGGCCGGTGCTCGTGTGGGGCATGGATGCGATGACGGTGACGTTCATCGCGCCGCACGCGCTCGACGCTCGACCGCTCGTCGTCCCGCGCAGCCGCGAGCTCGCGATCGAGAACCGCACGGAGGGACTGCCGATGGTCGTGCTCGCTGACGGCCGCCAGATCGGCGTGCTGGGGTACGAAGAGCGGTTGACCGTCCGCCTCGGCGAGCAGCGCACGCTGCTGGGCGTCCTGCCGGAAGCGACGTTCTTCAGGAGGTACAGGGAGACCTTTGCTTCGTAGGCTGCGCATCGAGAACCTCGTGCTGATCCGCGAGGCCGATCTCGCGCCCGCGGCCGGGCTGAACGCGATCACCGGCGAGACCGGCGCGGGCAAGACGATCCTCGCCCAGGCGATCGGTCTTCTGCTCGGCGCGAAAGGAGATGCGGCCTACCTCGGGCCCGGCGCCGAAGAGGCCTACGTCGAGGCCGAGTTCGACGTGCCCGCCGGCTTGCTCGAGGAAGAGGGGCTCGAGGCGCTGGCCGACCTGCGCCCCGCGGGCGAGGACGGTCTCGTGCTGGCCCGGCGGGTGTTCGCCGACGGCCGCACGCGCGCCTACGCCTGGGGGCGAAGCGCGGCTCGCGAGGATCTGGCCGCGGCAGGAGAGCGTCTGCTGGCGATGTCGGGGCAGTTCGAGCAACGCCGGCTGGCGAGGCCGTCCTACCAACTGGACGCGCTGGATGCTTTCGTCGGCGACGAGCAGCGAAAACTGCGCGGCGAAGCCCGTGTCGCCTGGCGAGAGCAGGCCGCTGCGCGCCGCGCCTACGACGAGGTTGCGAGCGGCGCGGCTTCCACCGAGGCGCGCCTGGCAGAGCTTCATGCCCTCGTCGAGGACACCGAAGGGCTCGAGGCGGGTGCCGAGGATCGCCTGCGTGAGGAACGCGAGCGACTTCGCCACGTCACCGAGCTTGCGGAAGCGGCCGGGACGGCGGCCGCGGCGCTGGCGCCCGATGAAGGCGAGGGGGCTGCCGGCCTCGCCGCGGTGGCCGAGCGAGCGCTCGGACCGGTGGAGCGGATCGCCCCGGAGCTGGCGCGCGCACGGAGCGAGCTGCGTGACGTAGAAGTCCGGCTCCGCGAGACGGCGTTGGAACTGCGTGCGTTCCTCGAATCGCTCGAGGCCGAGCCGGACCGGGTCGAACAGATCGAGGCTGATCTCGATCGGATCGCGGAGGCCAAGCGCCGGTTTCGTTGCGCCTCCTACGAGGAGCTGCTGGCCCGGGCGGAGGACGCGCGCGCGGAGCTGGCGGCGCTCGACGCGGGCGCCGACCCGCTACAGGCGGCCGCCGACGCGCTGGCTGCAGCGGAGAAGCGGTCCGGAGAGGTCGCGCGTCGGCTACGAAAGGCCCGCCAGAAGGCTGCGGATCCCTTTGCCAAGGCAGTCGCCGAGAACCTGAAAGGGATCGGCATGGGGGAGGGCGAGTTCGAGGTCGAGCTTCGCGAGCGCGACCCCGGTGCGGCCGGCGCCGACGACGCGGTCTTCCGCATTCGCCCGAACAGCGGGCTTCCGTTCGCACCGGTCGCGGAGACGGCTTCCGGCGGGGAGCTCTCGCGCATCGCACTCGCGATCGCGGCCGTCGGCGGCGGCGAGACGATGGTCTTCGACGAGATCGACGCGGGGATCGGCGGCGAGACCGCACACGCGGTCGGCGAGCTCCTGCGGAGGCTGGGCGAGCGCGCCCAGGTGATCACCATCACCCACCTCCCGCAGATCGCGAGCGTCGCCGAGGGCCACTTCCGCGTCGAGAAGGTGCCGGGCGACCCGACGCACACGCGCATCGAGCGGCTCGAGGGCGGCGAGCGGCGCGAGGAGCTCCAGCGCATGCTCGGCGGCCGCGAGTTTCTCTCGACGGTGCGATGAGCTCGCATCGCAACACCTTCGTCGAGCACACCGGCCCGGCTCGCCTCGATCGGCGGACCAAGCGCCTCGTTCGCCGACTGAAGCCGGAGGATGTCGCGATCATCGACCACACGGATCTCGACCGCGTGTCGGCAGAGGAGCTCCTGGAGTCGGGCGTGCGGGTCGTGGTCAACGTGTCGCCGTCGCAGACGGGCCGGTTCCCGAACCCGGGCCCGTTGCTCCTCGTTCGCGGAGGCGTTCGCCTGATCGATGCGCCGGGGGCCGAGCTCTTCGACGCAGTCTCCGACGGTGAGCTCGTGACGATCCGTGGCGCGAGCATCTTCCGGAACGGCGATTGCGTGGCCTCGGGGCAGATCCTGAAGCCGGAGGACCTCGCCACGGCGCTGGCCGAGCAGCGCGGGCGGGTGACGGAAGCGCTCGAGTCCTTCGCCGAGAACACGATGCGCTACCTCCGCGAGGAGGGGCGGATCCTCGCCGAGGGGATCGACTTCCCGGTCATCGAGACGCGGTTTCGTGACCGCCACGCGCTCGTCGTTGCGCGCGGACCCGGTCACAAGCGCGATCTGCGGATCGTCAAGCCCTACATCCGCGACTTCAAGCCCGTGCTCGTCGGGATCGACGGAGGCGCCGACGCACTGCTCGAGGCGGGCTACAAGCCGGACGTGATCGTCGGCGACATGGACTCTGTCTCCGACCGGGCTCTGCAGTCGGGGGCGGAGCTCCTGATCCACGCGTATCCGGGCGGCGAGGCTCCGGGGGCCGAGCGGATCGAGCGCCTCGGGCTCGCGTATCAGGCGGTGCCGACGATGGGCATCAGCGAGGACCTGGCGCTTCTGCTCGCGCACGAGAAGGGCGCCGAGCTGATCGTGGCCGTGGGGACGCACTTCAACGTGATCGAGTTCCTCGAGCGCAACCGCTCGGGAATGTCGTCGACGTTCCTGACCCGTTTGAAGGTGGGGGAGATCCTCATCGACGCGAAGGGGGTCTCGCGGCTGGTGAGCCGGCAGGTCGGCCTCGGGCCGCTCTTGGCGTTCACCGTCGCCGGAGTGGGAGCCCTCGTCGTGGCAGTCCTGGTCTCTCCCGAGCTGCGCGAGACGATCGACCTGCTCGGCACGCGGGTGCTCGAAATCATCGGCCTGGCCTGAACACGCCGCCCGCGCTCCGCGCGCCGGCCCGCCCCCTTGTTCCGGTACCCCCAACCTCCTCCCCAAGGCGAGCGTAACGAGGAATTCCGCGCGCGTGGGTGACGCCTTCGCGCCGGAGCCGTGACAATCAGCGGCGTGAGAGTGAAGGCCGCAAGGGAACTGCTGGCGCCACTCGACGACGTCTGGGCGTTGCTCGCCGAGCCGCGACACCTCGCCGACTGGTGGCCGGGCTACCGAGTCATTCGCCCTGATCGCCGCGGGCTCGAGGTCGGAGCCCGCTGGGAGGTCGTCCGCAGCCAGGCGGGATTGCTTCGCCGTCCGGGCGAGGAGGGGCTGGTCGCCATCACGGCCGTCGAACCGAAGCGCCGTCTCGCCTGGCACGACGTGCAGCAGCGGTTCACCGCCACGGTCGACCTCGAAGGCGACGACGGCCAGACCCGGGCGCGCGTGACCGTCGAAGCGCCGTGGTGGCGTCTCCCAATCGAGGGGCTTCGTCTCGCCCCGCAGGAAGCGCTCTCCCGGCTGCATGCCCTCTGCCAGACTGCTGCGGGGCTGCACTGATGTTCGACCTCCGCTATCACGTCGCCTCGCTGGCGGCCGTTTTCGTCGCGCTCCTGATCGGCATCCTGGTCGGGGTCGGTCTCACCGGGAAGGTCGACGATGCCGAGAAGAACGAGCTGCGTCGCCGAGCCGGAGCGGCCGAGAGCCAGCTGCAGTCGATCAACGAGCAGCAGGCGAACGCCCGCCGGGAGAGCAATGCGCTGCGCAGGCTCGGGGTGCTCGGATATCCGCTCTTGATGGAAGACCGGCTCCGCGATCGGCGCGTCGCACTTCTCTTCGTCGGTCCGGTCGACGAGACCGTGCAATCGTCAGTCGCGACTGCGCTCGAGGATGCCGGTGCGCGCGGCCTCACCCGCATGCGGGCGCTGAACCTCCCGGTGGACCAGGATCGGTTCGACAGCGCGCTGGCCGGTCAGGCGAGCCTCGCCCGGTACCAGGGGCCGGAGGGCCTTCGCGAGCTGGGGCGGCTGCTCGCGCAAGAGTTGGTTGTCGGCGGTGACGCCGAGGCCTGGGACGCGCTCTCGACGGATCTCGTGATCCGACGGAGCGGGCGTGCACGGCCGTCGGTGGAGGGTGTGGTCGTGGCCCGGACCGTCGACCCTCAGGAGGGCGACACGGCGCGCTTTCTTCGCGGCCTCTACGAAGGCCTCGCCGACACGGGGTTCCCGCGGTCGGTGTCGAGAAGACCTCTGACGATCCCACGGCGATCGACGTGTTCGATCGCGCCGGGCTCTCGAGCGTCGACAACGTCGAGACGCCGCCGGGTCGACTGGCACTCGCGCTGTTGCTTGCGGGCGCGGACCCGGGGCACTATGGCGTGAAGGAGACCGCCGAGAGGCCGCTTCCCGAGGAGCCCGCCGACGGTGGATGAGCCCGTCGCCGTGCTCGTCGCCGCGCGCGACGAGGAGCGGACAATCGGTCGCACGGTCAGCGCGCTGAAGGAGGCCTTCCCTGGAGCGGAGGTGATCGTCGCCGATGACGGCTCGCGTGACAGGACTGCCGAGGAGGCGGAGCGGGCCGGCGCCCGCGTCGTTCGACTGCCGCGGCTCGGCAAGGGCCAGGCGCTGACGCTCGTCGAGCCGGAGGCGCCGGCGGGGAGATTGCTCCTCTGCGACGCAGACCTGCGTGGTGACCTTCGCCCGCTCGTCGAGTCGGGCGCAGATCTGGCGATCGCCGTCTTCGCGGAGAAGCAGGGCGGTGGCCTCGGCATCGCCAAGCAAACCGGCCGTGCGCTCATCCGCGCCCTCGCGGGGTTCGAGGCCCGCGAGCCACTCTCGGGCCAGCGGCGCTCTCACTGCAGCAGCGCGCCGAAGCTGCTTTCCGCTCGCCGCCGGGTTTGGCTGCGAAGTGCGGATGACGGTCGACGCCGCCCGGGCCGGCCTCGCGATCGAAGAACGCGAGCTGGCGCTGTCACACCGCGCCACTGGACGCGATCCAGCGGGCTTCCTGCACCGCGGCCGCCAACTGCTCGACGCGCTCCTGGCCTGCGGCCCGCTCGGCGCGAACTACCGGGGGCTTCGCCTGCCGCTCGTCGGCTGGACACTCGGCGTGAGGGGCGACGGCGCGGTCACGGCGATCGCGGCGCTCGGGCTGGCCGACGACCTGTGGTCGGGCCCGGAGCGTGGCTTTCGCGCTCACCTACGCGCGGGCCGAACCACGGGCATGCTCAAGCTGGTCGGCATCCCGCTCGTCGGGCTTGATCGCCACCCGCAAGCTGAGCGGCGCGCTCCTCGTCGGGCTCGCTGCGAACTTTCTGAACCAGCTCGACACGCGGCCCGGGCGGGCGCTCAAGGCCTACCTGATCGGCGCCCTCGTCGTTCGCGCTCCGCTCGGTACCGCCGTCCTCCTGCTGCCCTACGATCTTCGCGAGCAGACGATGTTGGGAGACAGTGGGTCAAACGCGCTGGGCGCGATGCTAGGCTTAAGTTCCGTGAGTCGACTCACGGGATCAGGCCGCTGGCTGGCGATCGGGGCGCTGGCCGCGCTGACGGCTCTCGGAGAACGACGCTCGCTCGGCGAGCTCATCGAGCGCACGCCGTTCCTCGCCGATCTCGACCGCCTCGGGCGGGGGTCGCTCTGAGCCAGACGAAATACGTGTTCGTGACCGGGGGCGTCGTCTCGTCCCTCGGCAAGGGCATCACCGCGGCTTCGCTCGGTCGCCTGCTCAAGGCGCGGGGACTGAGCGTGCAGGTGCAGAAGTTCGACCCGTACATCAACGTCGACCCCGGCACGATGAGCCCGTTCCAGCACGGCGAGGTCTTCGTCACCGAGGACGGCGCCGAGACCGACCTCGACATCGGCCACTACGAGCGATTCATCGACGAGAACCTCTCTCGCAACGCGAACCACACATCGGGCTCGGTCTGGTACTCGGTGCTGCGCAAGGAGCGCAGAGGGGAGTACCTCGGCTCGACCGTTCAGGTCATCCCCCACATCACGAACGAGATCAAGGAGCGGATCCGGCGAGCGGCCGAGTCCGAGCCGGCTGACGTCGTCATCAGCGAGATCGGCGGCACCGTCGGCGACATCGAGTCCCTACCGTTCCTCGAGGCGATCCGCCAGTTTCGCCGCGAGGCCGGTGCCGAGAACGTTCTCTACCTCCACGTCACGTACGTCCCCTTCGTCGATTCGGCCGGCGAGCTGAAGACGAAGCCGACCCAGCACTCGGTCAACGAGCTGCGGCGTATCGGTATCCACCCGGACATCGTCGTGTGCAGGACGAAGGACGAGCTCTCGCACGAGCTGCGGGACAAGATCGCGCTCTTCGCCGACATCGAGCCCGGCGCCGTCGTGGTCAACCGCGACGTGCCCGACGTCTATCTCGTACCGGAGGAGCTGCAGGCGGAAGGCCTCGACGAGCTCGTCGTCCAGAAGCTCGGGTTGCCGCCCGGCCGCGCCGAGCTCGGTGAGTGGGCGGAGCTCACCGACAGGATCGGCCGCCTCGAGGGCGAGGTGCAGATCGCGCTCGTCGGCAAGTACGTGAAGCTCCAGGACGCGTACCTCTCGGTGCACGAGGCGCTGAAGCACGCAGGCATTCACCACGGCTCGGGCGTACGCGTGCGCTGGGTCGACGCCGAAGGCATGTCGCTCGAAGAGGCGCGCGCCGAGCTCGAGCAGGTCGACGGCGTGCTCGTGCCGGGTGGGTTCGGGTCGCGTGGCTGGGAGGGGAAGATCCTGGCCTGCCGGGTTGCCCGCGAGCAGGGAATCCCGTACCTCGGGATCTGCCTGGGCATGCACGTCGCAGTGTCCGAGTTCGCGCGGCACGTAGTCGGCCTCGAGGGTGCGAACTCGACGGAGATGGATCCCGAGACGCCGTACCCGGTGATCGACCTGCTGCCCGAGCAGAAGGAGATCGAGGATCTGGGCGGGACGATGCGCCTGGGGGCACAGGCCGTGGAGCTGACGGACGGGACCCGGGCGCGGGAAACCTACGACGAGCCAATCGTCCACGAACGTCACCGGCACCGGTATGAGGTGAACAACCACTTCCGGCCGGGCCTCGTCGATGCCGGGCTCGTCGTGTCGGGCACCTTCCAGGGTGGGCGCCTCGTCGAGATCGTCGAGTTGCCCGACCATCCGTGGTTCGTGGCCAGCCAGTTCCACCCGGAGTTCAAGTCGCGGCCAACACGGCCCGCGCCGCTCTTCCGCGACTTCGTCGGAGCCGCCCTCGAGCGCGCCCGAGAGCGCGCGGGCAACCCCGTCTCGGCAACCGTCGAGGTCTAGCCACGGCCTAAGATCGGCGTCGTGCCGTCGGACGTCGTCGAGCTGTTCACCGAGCTAGCTGCCATGCCGAGCCCGCCCGGCGACGAGCGGAACGTTGCCGATCGGGTGACCGGGCTACCTGCGCGAGGTCGGTCTCTCCGTGGAGGAGGACGATGCCGGGCGGCGAGATCGGGTCGAACGCGGGCAACCTCTTCAGCCGCCTCGAGCCGACCGCCGAAGGCGAGCCGATCTTCCTCTGCGCGCACCTCGACACAGTGCCGCCCGAGGGCGCGATCGAGCCCGTGATCGACGAGGAGGGAATCGTGCGCAACGCGGCCGGGACGATCCTCGGCGCCGACAACAAGGCTGCGGTCGCCGCCATGCTGGAGGCGACGCGTCGCGTCGTAGCCGGCGGCAGGCCCGCACGCGGGCATCGAGCTCCTCTTCACGCCCAAGGAGGAGGTGGGCCTGCTGGGCGCCGCCGCCTTCGACGACTCCGCGCTCGCTGCGAAGGTCGGGTACGTCTACGACCAGGCCGCGCCGATCGGCGACGTCATCCTCGGCGCTCCGTACGCCCATTCGATGCAGGTGCGCTTCCATGGCCGCGCCGCGCACTCGGGCATGTACCCGGAGGATGGTCGCTCGGCCATCGCGGGCGCGGCCAAGGCGATCGCGGACCTCCGGCTCGGTCGCCTCGACGAAGAGACGACGGCGAACGTCGGGCTCATCGAAGGTGGCACGGCCGGGAACATCGTTCCGGAGTGGTGCACGTTCCTCGCCGAGGCGCGATCGCACGACGAGCGGAAGCTGGCGGATGTGGTCCAGGAGATGCTCGACGCGATCACGTTCGCAGCCGGCCTCAGCGAGTGCGAGGTCGAGACCGAGGTGAAGAAGAGCTACCAGGGCTATCGCTTCCGGCGGGACGATCTCGCGGTCCGGATCGCCTCCGACGCGCTCCAGGCCTCCGGCTATGAGCCGCGCTTCGGACTGAGCGGCGGGGCGGCCGACGCCAACGTCTTCAACGAGCGCGGACGGGCGTGCGTCAACCTCGCGAACGGCATGACCGACATCCACACGGCCGACGAGCGGATCTCGGTCGCCGATCTCGAGGGCATGGTCGAGGTCACCCTCGCGCTGGTCGATGCCGCCCGCGATGCCGCTTAGCCTCCGGCGGGGCACGGTCTCGGCCGTTCTCGAAGCGCTCGACGGCCTCATCCGCATCGAGGTGGACGGCACGCCGTGCGTCGCCTACCCGCGGCTGACCGGTGACGTCGCGGAGGGCGACGAGGTGCTCGTCAACGTCCAGGCGGGGGAACTCGGCCTCGGGTCGGGTGGGTTCGACGTCGTCCACGCGAACCTGACGCGAGGCCTCGGGCTCGGCCCCGAGCCGGACGCGCACGTGATGGTGCTTCCGTACACGCCGCTGCAGTTCGCGACGCGGCACGTCGAGGAGGGCGGCGCGCTCGCGGCCGATCTCGCCGGGATGCCTGTCGTCTGCTGCACGCTGCACTCGCAGCTGGCACCCGTGTGCGCCGGGCTCGGTGAGGGCGCGAGTCGCGTACGTGCAACTCGTCGGAGGCGCGCTTCCGGTCTCGCTGTCGGACACCGTGCGCGCACTGAAAGCTCGGGAGCTCCTGGAGACGGCGATCGGGGTCGGCTCGTGCTTCGGCGGCGACGTGCAGGCGGTCGGGCGTGCCTTCGGCTCTCGCCTGGGCGGCCTCGGAAGGCTTCGCTGCGGTCGTGTGTGCGCGTCGGCCCGGGAATCGTCGGCACCGGATCGGCGCTCGGACATGGAGGAGTCGCCACGGCCGAGGCAGCCAACGTTGCGCGCGCGCTGGGCGGCACTCCGATCCTCGCGGTGCGCGTGTCCTTCGGCGACCCGCGCGAGCGGCATCAGGGCGTCTCGCATCACACGCGGGCGGTGCTCGATCTCTGTCTCGGCGCCCCGGCAGTCGGGTGGCCTGCGGGTCTGGACGCTCCCGATGGCATCTCGCCCATCGAGGAAGTGGATGTCTCCGATTGGCAAGAGGCGTGCGGGGGCCTGCCGCTCGAGCACATGGGACGCGGGCCCGACGACGATCCGTGGTTCTTTGCGGCCGCGTTCGCCGCAGGCCGGCTTGCAGCCCGGCACCTCGGCTGATGGACGAGCGGCGGCTCGGGCCGGTCGTCGGGCTCGGGACGTGGAACACGTTCGGCGGAGATGTCTCCCTGGCCCGCGAAGTCGTCGGCGCCGCGCTCGACGCATGGTGTCGCGTCTTCGACTCGTCGCCGATGTACGGCTCGGAGGAAGCGCTCGGCCTTGCGCTCGAGCAGCGGCGGGACGAGGCGAGTGGTGGCGACGAAGATCTGGGCGCAGAGCTGGGAAGAGGGGAGGGCGCAGTTCGCCGAGCAGCTGAGCTGGTTCGGCGGGAGGATCGAGATCGAGCAGATCCACAACCTCGTCCTGTGGCGAGAGCATCAGCGCTGGCTGGAGGACGAGCGAACGGAAGGCCGGATCGGCAAGCTCGGCGTGACGCACTACGACGCCGGCGCGTTCGGGGAGCTGGCCCGCGCGCTGCGGACCGGCCACTTCGACACCGTCCAGCTTCCGTACAGCCCGGTCGAGCAAGAGTGCGAGCGAGAGCTGCTCCCGCTGGCGGCGGAGCTCGGGATCGCCGTCATCGTCATGCGCCCGCTCGGGGACAAGTCGCGCCTTCGGAATCCGCCCTCGCCACAGGAGCTGGAGCCGCTGCGCGCCTTCGGCGTCGAAACCTGGGCTCAGGCGCTGTTGAAGTGGGCGCTGTCGGACGAAAGAGTCGACGTAGTCATTCCGGCGACGTCGAAGCCGGAACGAACCGCGGAGAACGCGAGAGCCGGGTCCCCACCGTGGCTGGGCCCGGAGGAGCGTGACCTGGTCGCACGCCTCGCCAGGACGTGACCCGGGTGGCCATGTGGCCAGGCCTCGGCTCGGGGCCGGCCGCGTGCCACCCACCGCGTTCGAGCCTAACGGTCGATTTCGCACGTGTGTGACACGCAAAGGTGCCGGAAGTGGGCCAAAGGTAAGGTTGCGCCGCCTGCGATGAGGATCGGCGTCGCCAAGGAGATCAAGTCCGACGAGTACCGCGTTGCGCTGACGCCGGCCGGCGCGCGCGAGCTGGTCCAGCACGGTCACGACGTGCTCGTCGAGCACGGCGCCGGCGAGGGCAGCGCCTTCCCGGACTCCGCCTACGAAGCCGTAGGGGCCACGACGGTCTCGCGTCGACGAGGTCTGGGGCGACGTCGAGCTCGCTGCTCAAGGTCAAGGAGCCCGTTGCCGCGCGGAGTACGGCCGCCTGCGCGAGGGTCTCGTGCTCTTCACGTATCTCCACCTCGCCGCCGACGAGGCGTTGACGCGCGCGCTGGTCGAGAGCGGGACGACCGCCGTCGCCTACGAGACCGTGGAGACGGAGAACCGCGCGCTGCCCGCTGCTGGCCCCGATGAGCGAGATCGCGGGGCGCCTCGCAGCCCAGGCCGGGCGCCTACTTCCTCGAGAAGCCGCTCGGCGGCCGCGGACTCCTGCTCGGCGGCGTTCCCGGGCGTGGCGGCCGGCGAGGTCGTCGTCATCGGAGGCGGCATGGTCGGCTACAACTCCGCGCGTGATCGCGCTCGGCCTCGGAGCGAACGTGACGATCCTCGAGCGCTCGATCGACCGGATGCGCCACCTCGAGGAGGTCCTCGGGACGCGGGTCAGCCTGCTGATGTCGTCGAGCCTGCAGATCGAGGAGTCGGTGGCCGAGGCCGACGTGGTCATCGGCGCGGTGCTCATCCCCGGCGCGCTCGCGCCGAAGCTCGTCACGCGGGAGATGGTCGCGGGGATGAAGGAGGGCTCGGTCGTCTGCGACGTCGCCATCGACCAGGGCGGCTGCTTCGAGACCTCGCACGCAACGACGCATTCCGAGCCCGTCTACGTGGTCGACGGCGTGACCCACTACTGCGTTGCGAACATGCCCGGAGCGGTTCCGATCACGTCCACCAAGGCGCTCACGAACGCAACCCTGCCCTACGTCGAGGCGATCGCCGACCTGGGCCTTCGCAGAGGCGGTCGCCCGGGATCCGGCGCTCGCCCGCGGCGTCAACGTGCTCGAGGGCAAGGTGACCTACGAGGCGGTCGCCGAAGCTCACGGTCTCGACTACGAGTCGCTCGAGGACGTCCTTCCGCTCTCGCCCGTCTAGAGCTAGGCCTCGGCGCCGGCTCGGGCTTTTGTCGCAGGCGGCGCAAGACGGCATCGGCCTTGACGACCAGCCATGTGATCCCCGCGGCGAGCGCCGATAACGCAGGCAACGAAGACGATGAGCCCGATGAGGCCGATGGCAGTGTCCACGACCGACCTAGAATAGCCCCATGCCCCGCGCCTGCGTCATCGTGCTTGACGCGGTCGGAGCGGGAGCGTTGCCCGACGCCGCGGAATTCGGAGACGAAGGCTCCGACACGCTCGGCAACGTCGCCCGCGCCGTCGGCGGTCTCGACCTGCCCAATCTCGAGGCGCTAGGGCTCGGCAACGTCGAGCCGCTGGAGGGCTGCCCGCCCCAGCCGGGCGCGCCGGCGGTCGCCGGACGGCTCGTCGAGCGGTCGAAGGGCAAGGACACGAGCACCGGGCACTGGGAGCTGATGGGCATCGTCACGCCGACAGGCGATGCCGACGTATCCGCACGGCTTCCCGTTCGAGGTGATCGACCCGTTCATGCATCGCACGGGCCGGGGCGTGCTCGGCAACAAGGCCGCCTCGGGCACGGAGATCATCGAGGAGCTCGGCGAGGAGCACCAGCGCACCGGCAAGTGGATCGTCTACACGTCGGCCGACTCCGTCTTCCAGATCGCGGCCCACGTCGACACGATCCCGCTCGACGAGCTCTACCGCGGCTGCGAGATCGCACGCGAGATCCTCACCGGACAAGCACGCAGTCGGCCGCGTGATCGCGCGGCCCTTCGAGCGGCGAGCCGGGGAACTACACGCGCACGCCCGACCGCCATGACTGGTCGCTGAAGCCGAAGCAGCCCAACTACCTCTCGCTATGTCCGCGAGGCAGGGAAGGAGGTGCACGGCGTCGGGAAGATCCGCGACATCTTCGCGGGCTACGACATCGACCACTCGCACACGACGAGGTCGAACGTCGAGGGGATCACGCAAGACCGAGAGCTCCTGCGCGAGCTCGACGACGGCTTCGTCTTCACCAACCTCGTCGAGACGGACATGCTCTGGGGGCACCGCAACGACCCCGTGAACTTCCACCGCTGCCTGCAGGACTTCGACCGCCGGCTGCCCGGATCTGCTCGACGCGCTGCGGCCGGGCGACATCTTGATCCTCACGTCCGATCACGGATGCGACCCGACGACGCCGTCGACCGACCACTCGCGCGAGCACGCGCTGCTGCTCGTCGTACGTCGAGGGCAAGCAACGCGGCGGGTCAGATCCACGAGGGCGAGTTCGCGGACGTGGGCGCAACGGTCAACGCTTGGCTCGGGGGCAAGGCCCCGGGGCGGAAGCTGCCCGGTCGAGCCGATCGTCGAATCGTGAGGCTCGCGCACGACCGTGATCCGCCCCGCCGAGCTGATCGAGCGCAAGCGCGACGGCGGGGAGCTCGAGCCCGAGGAGCTGACGGAGCTCATCCTCGGGCACGCGAGCGGCGAGATCCCCGACTACCAGCTGGCCGCCTTCTGCATGGCCGTGTACTTCCGCGGGATGTCGACCGCCGAGACGTTCGCGATGACCGACGCGATGGTGCGGAGCGGCGCCACGCTCGACCTGCACGGCGAGCTCGGCCGTCGCGTCGTCGACAAGCACTCGACCGGGGGAGTGGGGGACAAGACGTCGATCCTCGTCGCGCCCGATCGTCGCGGCCTGCGGCGTTCCCTTCGGGAAGATGAGCGGACGCGGCCTGGGTCACACGGGCGGCACGCTCGACAAGCTCGAGTCGATCCCCGGGCTTCCGGGTCGAGCTCTCGAAGGAGGAGTTCATCGCCCAGGTTCGCGACGTCGGCCTCGCGATCGTCGGCCAGTCACCCGACCTCGTGCCCGCGGACAAGCGCCTCTACGCGCTCCGCGACGTGACCGGGACCGTGGACAGCATCCCGCTGATCGCCGCGAGCATCATGTCCAAGAAGATCGCGGCCGGCGCCGACGCGATCGTGCTCGACGTCAAGGTCGGTGACCGGCGCCTTCATGAAGTCGATCGACGATGCGCGCAAGCTCGCAGAGGCCATGGCCCAGCTCGGGGAGCGCGCGAACCGGCAGGTCGTCGCCCTGCTGACGGACATGGACCAGCCGCTCGGGTGGGCGATCGGGAACGCGCTGGAGGTGGAGGAGGCGCGCCAGACGCTGGCGGGCGCAGAGGCGCCCCCCGACCTGTTCTCGCTCGCCGTTCAGGCCGCCGGCCGCCTGCTCTCGCTCTCCGATCTCGGCGTCGACGAGCAAGAGGGCATGCGTCGCGCCGAGCAGGCGATCGAGGACGGCTCCGCGCTCGAGGCCTACGAGCGCTGGATCAAAGCGCAGGGCGGGGACCCTTCACTCGACGTGCTTCCTCGCGCGCCGGTCGTCCGCGACGTCACCGCCGAGGGCGAGGGCTATGTCACCGAGGTCTCTGCGATCGGGCTGGGGCGCGCGGCGCTCGAGCTCGGCGCCGGCCGCCGCACGAAGGACGACGTCGATCGACCACGCGGTCGGCATCCGCTGCTTCGCCAAGCGCGGCGACTCCGTGAGCCCGGGTCAGCTACTCGCCGAGCTTCACGTCCGCGACGAGGATGCTGCCGACTGGGCCGCCGGCCAGGTGCAGGCGCACATCGTCCTCTCCGCCGAGCCGCCGCCTCTGAGGTCGATCGTCCTCGAGACCATCGGGTAGCGCGTGCCCGAGCTGCCTGAGGTCGAGACGATCCGCGTCGGGCTCGAGCCGAAGCTCGTCGGGCGCCGCTTCGACCATGTCGAGATCAACGACTTCCGCCTCACCCGTCCACATGATCCGCTGGAGGTCGCGGCCGAGCTCCAGGGAGAACGCATCGCCGCCGTCGAGCGCCGCGGCAAGTATCTGGTTTTTCGGTTCGAGAGCGGTCGAGTGCTCCTGGTTCACCTCCGGATGACGGGGGGCTTTCGGCATGCGCGGCGCGGAGCCGAGGGCGAGGATCCGTACCGGCGAGCTGTTGTCAGATTAGACGACGGGTCGGACGTCGCTTACCGCGACGTCCGCCGGTTCGGAACCTGGCTGCTGCTGGAGCCGGGTGAGCTCGAGCCCGTACCTCGAGTCCCGCGTGGGCGAGGAGCTGCTCGACCGCAGGCTCTCCGCAAAGGAGATCCAGCCGCTCCTCGCCCGGCGCCGGGCTCCGATCAAGGCCGTCCTGCTCGACCAGCGCGTCTTCGCCGGCGTCGGGAACATCTACGCGGACGAGGCGCTCTGGTGGGCGCAGATCCATCCCCTGCGCCCGGCGGCGAGCCTCGACCTCGCAGAGATCAAGCGCCTTCTCCAGGGCATCCGCAAGTCGCTCACGCACGGGATCGCCCGTCAGGGCGCGACGTTGAGCGACTACCGCGACGCCGACGGGCGCTCCGGCTCCATGCAGCGCGAGTTCCGCGTCTACGGCCGGGCAGGCGAGCCCTGCAGCCGTTGCGGCACGCCGATCGAGAAGACCCGCGCCGGCGGGCGCGGCACCTGGTACTGCCCGAGCTGCCAGCGAGTAACCGGCGGGGGATTGCCTCGTCGGGAAGCGAAGCTACGCTCTGCAGGGAGGTACGCCCTTGGCGGCTGACGCATCCGTAACCGCGGTCCAGCGGATTCGATCGATTCGGAGCCTCGCCGTCGGCGCCGGGGTCGCGTCGTCGATCGCGATCTTCGGCTTCGCGAGCGGCGGCTACTACCCCACTGCCTGGGGCTGGGGCGCGCTCGTCGCGCTGTGGCTCGCCGCGACCTATCTCGTGATCGGCACGGCCACGCGGCCGGCGCCGCTCGCGCTGGCGATGCTCGGCGGCCTGGCGCTCCTGACCGCCTGGACGTGGCTCTCGCTCCTCTGGTCCGACGACGTCGACCAGACCGTGCTCGAGGGGCAGAGAACGCTGCTCTACGTCGCCGTCGCCGCCGCGCTCGTTCTCGTCGTCCGCCGGGTGGACGTGGAGCCGCTTCTCGGCGGCACGCTGGTCGGAATCTTCTTGCCTGCGGGCTACGGCCTGCTGACTCGGCTCTTCCCCGACCGGATCGGGGTCTTCGACCCGATCGCGGGCTACCGCCTCCAGGAGCCGGTCGGCTACTGGAACGGGCTCGGGCTCTTCGCGGCCATGGGCGCCGCGCTTGCACTGGGCTTCGCCGCACGGGGCAGCCTGCTCGTCCGCGCGCTCGCCGGAGCCGCCCTCCCGGTCCTGCTGGCGACGACGTACTTCACTTTCAGCCGCGGAGCCTGGCTCGCCCTCGGAGTCGGGCCTCGTCGTCGCCATCGCGCTTCGATCCGCGGCGACTGCACCTGCTCGTCACGTGGCGCTCGTCCTCGCGCCTGCGTCCGGCCTCGCCGTCTGGCTTGCGTCCCGCCAGGACGCGCTCACCCGCACCGACGCGCCGCTGTCGGCCGCCACGGACGAGGGGCACCGCCTGGCTCTGTATCTCCTCGTGCTCGTGGGCGCTGAGCGCCCTGGCGGCCGCTGCCTTCGGCTTCGCCGAGCGCCGGGTCACCTTGCCGCGGACCGTGCCGCTCGCCTTCGCCGGCGCGCTGGCGCTGGTCGTCGTCGCCGCCTCGATCGCCGTCTTCGCCCGCTACGGCGGGCCCGCACACGATCGTCGCAGAAGGGCTGGGACTCCTTCTCCGCGACGCCACCGCACGAACCAGACCGACCTCCGCAAGCGCCTCTTCAGCTTCAGCGGGCAGCTACCGCGTGGATCTCTGGCGCATCGGCCCTGGACGACTACGAGGACCACCCGGTCGTCGGCTCCGGGCGCGGGGAGCTACGAGCACTATTGGAACGCGCACCGTCCGTTCGTGCACAAGGTCCGCGACGCGCACAGCCTGTACCTCGAGATGCTCGCCGAGCTGGGGCCGCTCGGGCTCGCGCTGCTGGCCGTTCGCCCTGGGCGTGCCGTTGGTCGGGGCGTTCTTCGCGCGCGGCCATCCCCTCGTTCCGGCGGCGCTCGCGGCCTACGTCGCCTATCTCGTCCACGCCGGCGTGGACTGGGACTGGGAGCTGCCGGCGGTCACGATCGCCGCGCTCGCCTGCGGGATCGGCATCGTCGCGGCCGCCGCGACGCGACGAGGACCGGTGGCTCGCGACGCCCGTGCGGTGGGCCGCGGTCGCAGCAGCGCTCGCCTGGCGGCCGTGGCGTTCGTCGGGCTCGATCGGCGCCAGCGCGCTCTCGGCCAGCCAGGATGCTCTCGACCGCGGTCGCTGGGAGAAGGCCGA
Organism: uncultured Actinomycetes bacterium; assembly: GCA_963771725.1. Taxonomy (GTDB): domain Bacteria; phylum Actinomycetota; class Thermoleophilia; order Gaiellales; family Gaiellaceae; genus VAXT01. The sequence goes on from CAVYUO010000006.1 coordinate 338,297, forward strand.
GGATGAGGCGCGGAAGGCCGCCCGCTGGTGGCGCTGGTCGCCGGAGCCGTGGCAGCGACTCGGCGAGGCGCAGCTCGGCGCGGGCGACACCGGCGTCCGCAGCGCGCGAGCTTCCGCAAGGCCGTCTCGAAGGACCGCCAGGACTGGCTTCTCTGGTACGAGCTGGCCTCGGTCACCGACGGCGCCGAGGCACGACGGGCGACCGCCGAGGCGGCGCGCCTCAACCCGTTCTACCGCAGCGATCTGGAGGAAGGAACGGCCAGTGCTTCGCGTTGACCCCCTACGGAATCCCGAGCCGCTGATCCGCCGCGTGTACGGGTACGTGGCGTATCGCATCGGCGACGGGCCCGACGCGGAGGACATCACGAGCGAGACGTTCGAGCGCGCGCTCCGCTACCAGAAGAGCTTCGATCCCCAGAAAGGCGAGCCGCTCGCGTGGCTGATCGGAATCGCGCGCAGGCTGATCGAAGGACGGCCGCCGACGCTCGAGCTCGCAATCGAGGTGCCGGACCGCGCAGACGCAGGCGACCTGGAGGACGACACCTTGCGCCGGCTCGCGCTCTCGGGAGCGGTTGCCCGTCTCGAGCCGCGCGATCGCGATCTGATCGCGCTTCGCTACGGAGCCGATCTCACCGCGCGTCAGATCGCCGAAGAGCTCGATCTGCGCACGAATGCCGTCGAAGTGGCTTTGCACCGTGCGCTCGGCCGGCTCCGAGCCGCGATCGAGGAGCCTGGAGATCCGCCTGTAAGGAAACAGGGCACCGCACGGTAATAGAGGTGCAAGCAGGAATACGAAGTCGGGGAGGATCTCAATCAATGCGCCATAAGCGAACCAATCTCGAGACCGAGCTGAGGGCCAACCGGCCCGAGCCAAGTGACGAGTTCGTGAATCGGCTCGAGGGGCGCGTCCGCGAGGGCCGCCGCTCGCGGGCCGGTTCGTTCCGCGTTGCATTTGCCGGCGCGCTCGCAGCAGGCGTGCTCGCTGCGCTGGCCTCGGTCGGCGGGCTCGGGTACGCGGCTAACGCGACCGGCGACGCCGTTCGACAAGGCCAAGAGGGTCGTCAAGTCGCACACGGCACTGCCGTCGTGCACAAGTCGCCTTCGCGCGACCAGTACGGCAAGCCGAAGGTCAAGAAGAAGAAGAAGGCCAAGAAGAAGGCCAAGGGTCGCGCTTTCGCACGGCCACCCTTCACTGGGTAGTAGCCCCAGTAAGCACGAGCCTGGACGGGGCGGCCGCAAAGCCGCCCCGTTCGTTATCCGGCACACTTTGGGGAAGACTATGACGGGGGTCTGGACAGGCAATCGATGGGTCAAGCGCACGATCGCCCTGGCGATCGGGGCGCTGGCGCTGCTCGCCCTCGCGGGCGCAGGCTCGGCTGCCCGCGGCCCGAAGCTCGCGCTCGTCTGGCAGGCGCCGACGCCGCGCGACGGGGCCGCATTCACCGTCAATGCGGGCTCGCCGCTGACGATCCGCTCTCTGCGTCCGAAGCACGAGGCGCGAGCGAGCTCGTGCTCCTCGGAGCCCGCAAGCTGCCGGCCGGGCGCAGCGCTTGCCTCGGCGTACAGCACTCCGGGCATGGGGAGCCTCACGTGGACCCCGTCGGCCGCGCAGGCCGGGGAGCACGTGCTCACCTTCATCGGCCGAGACCCACGATCTGCCTCGCAGCTACGCGCAGCCGCGATCGTTCGTCGTCTACGTGCAGAGGTCGGGGACGCCTGCGCCGGACGACGAGTTCGCGCTCAGCGGGCCCGGCGGCGTCTCACGCTGGGCCTACGTCTCCGACCCGGTGCGCGCACGCGCGGAGCCTCGATCGTCGGCGCGAGTGGTCGGCCGTCTGCCGGCGGTCACGCCGGAGCTCGTGCAGAACATCATGCTCGTGTTGAGCGGCAAGATCGACGCGGGGGGCCGGTACTGGGTGCGCGTGCGGCTGCCGATGCTGCCGAACGGCTCGACCGGCTGGGTTCCTCGCAACACCCTCGGCGCGTTCCGCAAGATCACGACGCGGCTCGTGGTCGACCGCAGGCTCTTGAGCGCAACTCTGTATCGCCGCGGTGTTGCGATCTTCCGCACACGCATCGGCGTGGGGAAGCCCCAGTGGCCGACGCCGCCGGGCGAGTTCCATATCCGGGAAAAGCTCTCCGGGTTCAAGGACCCGATCTACGGGCCGCTCGCGTTCGGCCTGAACGCTCGTTCGGCGGTCCTCACCGACTGGCTGAACGGGGGCTTCATCGGTATCCACGGGACGAACCAGCCTGGGATCCTGCCGGGGCAGGTTTCTCACGGCTGTATCCGAATGCCTAACCATGCGATCCTCCGGCTGGCGCGCCTGATGCCGCTCGGCACGCCCGTAACCATTCACTAGCGGTTTGCCGTTGTACGGCTACAATGAGGTCCCCGCATCGCCCTGCGGGCTCGGCTCTCTGATGGTCTATCTCCGACACACGTCGATGTACGTCCTCGCGCTTGCGCTGCTTCTGCCGGCCACCGCACAGGCCGGGCCGGAGCGTGACGCAGCAGGCCGCGGTAGTCGAATGGACGGCGCCGACGCCCGCAGGCAACTCGGTGCTGGCCGTGCCGGCCGACTCCCAGCTGACGATCCTGCTCGGAGCTCAGGCGGCCGGAGGCAGCGCCGTTCGCGTCTCGATTCGAGCCACCCAGATGCCCGGAGGCACGTTCACTGCCCAGGATGGGAACCCGGCAGGCGCGAAGTACACGTGGACGCCGGCCACGACGAGGGTCGGCGATCACAAGGTGACGTTCACAGCCGTCGCGTCGGGCTTGCCCGTCGGCGCGGCTGAGCCGCGAACGATGACCATCCGCGTCACCAAGGCCGGCACTCCGCCGCCTCCTCCGCCTCCGGGCCATCCGCCGCAGAAGAGGATTTGGCCCAAGACGACGGTGTTGAGCGACTACAAGGCGGAGAGCTACAAGTGGGCGTTCGTCACGCGCAGGACCTCGGTTCGCCGCGGGCCGTCTCGTGGCTCGCGCGCGTTCAGCACGCTGAAGACGACGACGCCGGAGTACTTCCCGAACCTCGTCCAGACCCTTTACCAGAGGAAGTTCCGCAACGGTCAGATCTGGGTTCAGGTCCGCCTCGCCGTCCTGCCGAACAGCTCGACGGGCTGGGTCCCGCGGAAGTCGCTGGGGCGGTACCGGACGATCCGCACGCGGCTCTTCATCTCCCGCAGCGGGCTGCGCGCGACTCTCTACCGTCGCGGCAAGAAGGTCTTCACGACGCGTGTCGGCGTCGGGCAGAACCACTGGCCGACACCGCGCGGTGACTTCTACACACGTGAGGTGCTGTCCGGCTACAGCATGCCGGTCTACGGGCCGATCGCGATCGGGATCAGTGCCCGCTCGCCGGTGCTCACCGATTGGCCGGGCGGCGGCTTCATCGGCATCCACGGGACGAACCAGCCGGGGATCCTGCCCGGGCGCGTCTCGCACGGCTGCGTCCGCATGAACAACTCGGCGATCATGCGCCTGAACCGGATGATGCCGCTCGGCACGCCCGTTCAGGTCCGCTAGCTAGGCGGCGAGCTTTCCCTCTTTGTCGAGCTGCCAGAGCTCGACGTAGCCGCCGATCGGCTGGTCGTCGATCAGGATCTGGGGAACCGTCCAGCCGCCGGTGAGCTCGAACAGGTGCTGCCGGAAGTGCGGATCGTCGTCGAGGTTGATCTCCTCGTAGGCGAGGCCGCGCTGTTCGAGCAGCACCTTCGCGCGGACGCAGTAGCCGCACCAGTTGGTCGTGTACATGGTGATCTTGGGCATTCGGAGCGTCCGTTCCCGACGAGGCTGCTCTCTACACTAGAGACGTGGGGCGGACCTACCGGACCGAGGCTGTCGTGCTGCGCTCGATCCGCCTCGGCGAAGCCGATCGTGTGCTGCACGTCTACACGCTGGATCGCGGGCGCGTGGGCGCTGTCGCCAAGGGCGTCCGCCGGACGAAGTCGCGCTTCGGTGCGCGGCTGGAGCCGCTGAGCCACGTCGAGCTGATGCTCCACCAGGGCAGCGGGGAGCTGCAGACGGTGACGGGCGTCGAGCTGATCCGGCCGCACAGCGCCGTGCGGGAGGATTCCTATCGCCTTGGCGTCGGGCTGGTCGGGTCGGAAGCGATGCTGCGGCTCTTCGTCGAGCAGGAGGCGAACCCGCGCGCGTTCGCGGCGCTGACGCGGTTCCTGGACGCTCTGGACGAGTGGCCGGGGAACGGTGCGGAGCGGCCCGCGCTCGACGCGCTGGCGCTCTCCTTCCAGTTGAAGCTGCTCTGGCTCTCCGGCTACCTGCCGCACCTGACGAGCTGCGCGGAGTGCGGTGCGACGGACGCGCTCGCCGGCTACTCCCCGCGGGCGGGCGGGGCCGTGTGCGTGCGGTGCGCGACAGGGGCGTTGCCGCTCTCCGGGGACGGGATTCGTGGCATCGAGGGCCTGCTCGGCGCGCCGCTGGCCGACGCGCAGATCGACAAGGGGCCGGCACGCGAAGCGCTCGGCGTCGTCACGGCGTCGTACGAGTACCACGGCGGCTTCCGCCTGAAGACCCTGGCCAGTTGAGTCAAGTCCTGGTGCCTGGCACCAGGACACGTTCGCTCCGGACTGTCTGTTCGGCTCACCAATGTCACGTTCCGGGGAAGCGCCTGGTTTGTTCCGCCATGGCTCGGTGCCAGGCACCAAGCCGTGTCTCGATGCGACACTCGGACGGTGAAGCGCGAGCTGCCAGGGGGCCTCGAGCTCGACGACGACCCGGGGCGCGTCGACGTTGATGCCGTCTTCGCGTTCCTGTCGACCGAGGCGTACTGGGCCAAAGGGCGGCCGCGCGAGACCGTCGAGCGCCTGATCCGGGAGGCCTCACGCGTCGTCGGGCTGTACGAGGGCGAGCGGTTGATCGGCTTCGCGCGAACGGTTTCGGACAACGCGTCCTTCGCGTATCTGGCGGACGTCTACGTGCTCACGGAGTACCGCGGTCGCGGGCTCGGCGTCGAGCTCGTCACCGAAGCAGTCGAGAACGGCCCCTACTCGAAGCGGCGCTGGCTGCTGCACACGCAGGACGCCCACTCGCTGTACGAACGGTTCGGCTTCGAGCGAGCGAACGAGAAGCTCATGGAGCGAAACCCGTAGCGAGCCGAGTCACCTCATAGGATCACGGCGGTGAACTTCCAGGACATGATCGCCGCCCTGCAGAGCTACTGGGCCGAGCGCGGCTGCGTGATCATGCAGCCGTACCACACCGAGCTCGGCGCGGGCACATCGAATCCGGCCACCTTTCTGCGCGTCCTCGACCCGAGCCAGAAGGAGTGGCGAGCCGCCTACGTCGAGCCGGTGATCAGACCGACGGACGGCCGCTACGGCGAGAACCCGTTCCGCTTCCAGCACTACTTCCAGTACCAGGTGATCCTCAAGCCGGCGCCCGAGGACGTGCTAGACCAGTACTTCGGCTCGCTCGAGGCACTTGGCATCGATCTCCGCAAGCACGACATCCGCCTGGTTGAGGACGACTGGGAGCAGCCGACGCTCGGCGCGTGGGGCCTCGGCTGGGAAGTCTGGTCGGACGGGATGGAGGTCACGCAATTCACGTACTTCCAGCAGCTCGGCGGGATCGACCTGGAGATCATCCCGGCCGAGATGACCTACGGGCTCGAGCGCCTCGCGCTCTTCCTCCAGGGCAAACAGTCCGTGTTCGACCTGGAGTGGGCGCCAGGCGTGACGTGGGGTGACGTCTATCGCGAGAACGAGCGGCAGTGGTCGCAGTACAACTACGAGGAGGCGCCCGTGGACGTACTCCAGCGGCGCTTCGACGAGCACGAGGCGGAGGCCGACCAACTCCTCGACAAAGGCCTGCCGCTGCCGGCCTACGACCAGGTGCTGAAGTCGTCTCACGCCTTCAATTTGCTCGACGCGCGCGGCGCGGTGTCCGTCACGGAGCGCGCCGCGTACATCGGCCGCGTTCGCAAGCTTGCGCGCCGCTTCGCCCAGCTCTACGTGGGAGCCGATGGCGACGCTCCTGGTTGAGATCGGCTGCGAGGAGCTGCCGGCGGGAGCCTGCCGCGAGGCTCTGGCGCAGTTGCCCGGCATCGCAGAGCAGGCCCTGGGCGTCGCTCCGACGCGGGTCCTGATCACGCCGCGACGGCTCGCGGTGCTCGTCGACGACGTGCCCGCCAAGACTCCCGATCAGTGGGTCAAGGGACCTCCCGTGAACATGGCCGAGAAGGCCGCGGCCGGCTTCGCGAAGCGACACGGGGTCGCGGTCGAGGAGCTCCAGGAGCGAGACGGCTTCCTCGGCGTCGAGGTGCCCGGGAAGCCGCTCGAGGAGGTGTTGCCCGAGCAGGTGGATGCGCTCGTGCACGGCCTCTCCTTCTCGAAGACGATGCGCTGGGACGACAGCGGCCTGCGCTTTCCGCGCCCGGTGCGCTGGCGGCTCGCCATGGTCGACGCCCAGACGGTCGTCGGCGACAAGACGTTCGGGCACAGGTTCACGTCGCGGCCCCTTGGAAGTGCCGGACGCCTCGGCGTACCTCGAGACGCTGCGCGCCGCCGACGTCGAGCCCGACCAGGACGCGCGGCGGGCCCAGATCGTCCAGTCGCTGGACGAGCTCGGCGGCTGGAGCGATCCCAACAGCGTTCTCGAGGAGGTCGTCTTCCTGGTCGAGCATCCTGTCGTCATCGACGGGCAGTTCGACGAGCGCTATCTCCAGCTTCCGCGCCGGGTCATCGAGACCACGATCCAGCACCACATCCGCGCCTTCCCGCTCGGGGAGAACCGCTTTGCATTCGTCGCGAACGGCGGAGACCCGGAAACGGTGCGCGGCGGTCTCGAGAACGTCGTCGGCGGGCGGCTGGAGGACGCGTCGTTCACGTTCGAGCGTGACCTCAAGGTGGGGCTCGACGGTCTCGCGGAGCGGCTCGGCGCGATCACGTTCTTCGCCGGCGGCGGGAGCTATGCCGACAAGACTGGGCGGCTTGCAAAGCTCGTCGAGGCGCTCGGTGGGGGTGAGGCGGCGCTCGAGGCTGCACGACTGGCCAAGGCCGATCAAGCGTCGGAGCTCGTGCGTGAGTTCCCGGAGCTCGAGGGTCACGTCGGCGCGGAGTACGCGCGGCTGGCCGGTTATCCGGAAGCGGTCTCGGCTGCGATCGACGAGCAGTATCTGCCCGATGCCGGCGGATGCTCCGCTGCCGCAGACTGAGGCGGGGCGGGTCCTGGCGGCTGCGGACAAGATCGACACGCTGAACGTCTCCTTCGGGCTCGGGCACAAGCCCACCGGCTCGCGCGATCCCTACGGGCTGCGGCGTGCCGCGATCGGCCTCTGCCGGCTGGCGGCCGAGGGCCAGTTGACGATTCCCCGCGCGCAACTCGATCCGGAGGTCCGGGAGTTCGTCGAGGAGCGGCTCGAAGGGCTCGTGGACGTGCCCGTCGAGTACGTGCGTGCAGCGCGGCGCTCGGAGGTGCGCGACCTGGGATCGGTCGCTCGGCTCGCCCAGGCGCTGGCGGCCCTTCCGGAGGAGCGCTTCGGGCCGATCCACACCGCCTACACCCGGTCGGAGCGGCTCGCGGAGAAGGAGCAGGGGGCGGCAGCGGAGCTCGACCCGGCGCTCCTCGTCGAGCCGGCCGAGCTCGAGGTCGCACAGGCGATCGAGCGACTGGACACGCAGCTCGAAGGCTCGCTCGAGGCGGGCGACTTCGACGGGGCGGTCGAGTCGGCCGCCGAGATCGGGCCGGCCCTCGATCGCTTCTTCGAGGACGTGCTCGTCATGGCCGACGACAGTGCGGTGCGAGCGAACCGCCTGCGTCTACTCCTGAACGTGCGCGACACGCTCGGCAAGCTGGGCGAGCTCTCGCAGATCCCGCGCTAGGGTCCAGGAATGGCCAAGCAAGCGGTGGAGCTCCACGTCGTCTCCGACTCGACGGGGGAGACCGCCACGCGGCTCGTGCACGCTCTCGAGGCGCAGTTTCCCGACCAGCCGTTCGAAGAGGTGCGCCACCCGCGCGTGGAGACGCCCGCCGACCTCGATCAGGCCGTGCAGCGGGCCCGAGGACGTCCCGCAGTCGTCGTCTACACGCTCGTCGCGCCCGAGCTCCGCGACGAGATGCGCAGGCTGTGCCGCCGCGCACGCCTGCACTACTGCGACCTGCTCGGCCACCCGATCGAGGCCGTCGCCAAGGTCTCGGGCATGGCCGCGAAGATGGAGCCCGGCTCGCGCCACGCGCTCGACGAGTCGTACTTCAAGCGCATGGAGGCGATCGAGTTCGCCGTCAAGTACGACGACGGCATGGGCAGCGGCCTCCACGACGCGGACGTCGTCCTCGTCGGTGTCTCCCGCACGTCGAAGACACCGCTCTCGATGTACCTCGGCTACCTCGGCTGGAAGGCGGCGAACGTCCCCATCGTGAAGGGCATCAAGCCGCCGCCCGACCTCTTCGAAATCGAGCAGACCAAGATCGTCGGACTGACCATCGACGCGACGCGCCTGGAGGAGATCCGGACCGACCGGGCCCGCCGGATGGGCGGCAACAACAAGAACTACGCGAAGCTGCTCGAGATCTACGAAGAGCTCGAGCAGGCGGACGCGATCCACCGCCGGCTCAGCTGCCCGGTCATCGACACGACGGAGCTGTCGATCGAGGAGACGGCCGCGCGCGTCATCCGACTCGTCGAGCAGCGGCGCGCCGAGCTGGCCCCGGCGCCCTGACTACCAGGTCTCGAACGTCCTCCAGCCGGTATTGAAAGCGGCGCCGGGCAGCTGCGGCGCGCACCAGGTGTAGGCGCCCTCCGGGCTGCAGGCCTTCGCGGCGGTGCCGCCGTCGCCGTAGGCGCCCTGGATCGCCTGCGCAAGCCGCGTCGCCAGTTGCACCGTCTCCGCGGGCTGAGCCCCTCGCGGTGATTGGTTCCAGGCGAACCCGATGCGTCCGTCCGGGTACGGCCTCGGCCCGGCCCACGCGCGAGCCGCGTACACCTCGAGCGAGACGAACGCCATCATCGTGTCCAGCGGGATCCGGTTGTTCCCGTAGCCCCTGGCGTCGCGCCAGTACGCGGTCATCACGGGCGTCCAGGCCTTGTCGAAGAACGCGCGCGCGGCGGCCGTCGCCGGCGGGCCTGCGTAGGCGAGCTTCGCCGTGTGCTGCGTGAAGTCGTTGATCGCCGTCGACCGCTGGGCGATCCTGATCGGCAGGCGCCCCTGGGGCACGCAGACGCGCGAGCAGCTGACATAGGTCTCCTGGCCCCACCACGCGACGTGCGGCGTGATCGCCGTCCAGAACGCTGCGTCCTGCAGCCAGCCGCGCAGCGACGCCTTGTACGGCCCGAAGTTCCGCATCTCCTGGCCGACGCCGACGATGAACACCGCGCCCGCCGAGGGCGCCGACCCGGGCGGGCCCGTATAGAGGCCTCTGATCAGATCGCGTGCGCGCTGACGCGTGTCGGTGCGGGAGCGAACGGTCGACGGCAGCTCGTTGATCGCCCACGTCTCGCCACGGCGTGTGTCGTAACCGGCAGCGGCCATCTTCCGCCGGAACGAGACACCCTTCGAGTACCAGTTGCCGGGCTTCCCGTACCAGCCTTTCCAGCTGAACTCCGCGACGGGGTGGAAGTTCGGGCCCTTACGGCGCACGGCCTCGACGAGCCGACGGCCGCGCGGCGTGACCTTGTCCTCGAGCGGGGGCAGCACGACGTAGTACTGCGCGCACGGCGTCTGGTTGGCGGCCAGCGAGTCGAGCAGAGGCTGCCAGCCGCGCGGGTTGTACGTGATGACCTGCGCCTGGTACGGGCAAGCCGTCCGCGCGCTCTCGGCCGAGGGGAGGGCGAGGGCAGCGGCGAGGACGGAGATCATCGCTGCGGCTGCAGCGAGCGCTCTCACGATGGAAGTTCTCCCCGCCATCGGGATACTGCAAACCATGGCTGCTCCCAAGGAACCGGTTCCCCTCTGGCGCTGGGCCATGTGGTGGACGATCCTCGGCGCGGCGATGGTCACGTTCTACTTGCTGCTCACGCCGATCTGGCTCGGGCTCCGCGGGCTCGCGCGCCTCGCCGACCTGCGGGCTCGACGCCGCTCTTCCTGACCTCCCGGAGCGCGGGCCCGAGCGCCTGGGTGCCGTGCAGGACGGGCTCGAAGAGGTCGCCGTGCTTCTTCACGCGCTTGAGCACGACGTCCATCGTGAAGTCGCGGAAGTCCAGGTCGGGCTTCAGCTCCTTCCAGTGGAGCGGGGTCGAGACCGGCGCGCCGGGTCGCGGTCGCACCGAGTACACCGAGGCGATCGTCTTGCCCCAGCCGTTCTGCCTGTGGTCGACGAGCACGCCGCGCCGCTTCTTCTTCAGCCACTCGACGGTAATCAGCCCGTCGTGCTCCTCGGCCAGGCCGCGCGAGACGAGCTCGGCGAAGTCGTACGTGTCCTCAAAGGTCGAGCGTCGCGCAATCGGAACGAGGACGTGAATCCCCGTGGAGCCACTCGTCTTCACGTGCGACTCCAGGCCCAGCTCGTCGAGCCGACCGCGAATCAGGTGCGCGACCTCGATCGCCTCCCGCCAGAGGCCGTCCGGCGGGTCGAGGTCGAAGAGCACGAAGTCGGGTCGGTGCGGCTTGTCGACTCGTGAGTACCAGGCGTTCATGTCGACGCAATTCAGCTGCACCATCGAGAGCACCGTGCGCTTGTCGTTCACGAGCACGAAGTCGACGAGGCGCGAGCCACCCTCGCGCGGATGAGTCCGGAATTGCTTCGTCTTCACCCAGTCCGGAAGCCCCTTCGGCGCCTGCTTCTGGAAGTACGACTCCGCGTGAATGCCCATGGGCCACCGCTTCATGGTGAACGGCCGGCTCTTCAGGTGCGGCACGAGCACCGGGGCGACTTTGCCGTAGTACTCGAAGAGATCGCCCTTCGTGACTCCGTCCTCCGGGAAGAGGACGCGGTCGGCACTCGTCAGGCGAACTTCTGTCATGGCGGGAGTATTGCCGTCAGGCTGTGGGAAGATTTCGCATGGCCGTGACCGCCACCCGATTCGTCTACGACTTCGACGAGCCCTCCGAGGGTGGCCGCAACCTGCTCGGCGGCAAGGGCATCGGGCTGGCCGAAATGACGCAGCTCGGGATTCCCGTCCCGGCCGGCTTCACGATCACGACCGATGCGTGCCGCGGGTACACAGCCGCGGGCGGCGAGTTTCCGGACGGCCTCGAAGAGGAAATCGAGGTGCACATGCGCGCCCTGGAGGAGAAGTCGGGCAAGCGCTTCGGCGACTCCGAGGATCCGCTCCTCGTCTCGGTGCGCTCCGGCGCCGCCGTCTCGATGCCCGGGATGATGGACACGATCCTCAATCTCGGGCTGAACGACGACGCCGCCGCGGGGCTCGCGAGCGCGACAGGCAACCCGCGCTTCGCCAACGACTCGTACCGCCGCCTGATCCAGATGTACGGCGGCGTCGTGGACGGCATCGACGGGCACCGCTTCGAGGACGCGCTCGCCAGGCTCAAGAAGGACCGCGGAGCCGCGCAGGACGTCGACCTGTCCGCGGAGGACCTGGCCGTCCTCATCGAGACCTACAAGGCGATCTACCTCGAGGAGACGAGTGACGCGTTCCCGCAGGACGCACGCGACCAGCTGACCCGTGCCGTCCGTGCCGTCTTCGAGTCGTGGGACAACCCCCGCGCGCAGGTCTACCGGCGCGCCCATCACATCGCCGACGATCTCGGGACCGCAGTCAACGTCGTCCAGATGGTCTTCGGCAACAAGGGCGACGGCTCCGGGACCGGCGTCTGCTTCACGCGCGACCCTTCGACGGGCGAGCCCGGGCTCTACGGCGAATTTCTGGCCGACGCGCAGGGCGAGGACGTGGTCGCCGGGATCCGCACGCCCGAGCCGCTCGCGCACATGAAGAAATCCGTGCCCAAGGCTTTCGACGAGCTCCTGGAGACCATGCGGCGGCTCGAGGACCACTACCACGACATGCAGGACATCGAGTTCACCGTCGAGGACGGGCGGCTCTACCTCCTGCAGACCCGCGGCGCCAAGCGCACGGCTGCCGCTGCCTTGAAGGCCGCCGTGGACATGGTCGAGGAGGGCTTGATCTCGCGTGAGGACGCAGTCATTCGCATCGACGCGGATCAGCTCGACCAGCTGCTGCACCCGATGATCGACCCCAAGGCCGAGTTCGAGGTCGCGGCGACCGGACTCAACGCGTCGCCCGGAGCCGCGTCCGGCAAGGCCGTGTTCGACGCCGACACGGCGGTCGAGTGGACGGAGAACGGGGAAGACGTCATCCTCGTCCGCTGGGAGACGACGCCCGACGACATCCACGGGATGATCGCGGCGAAGGGCATCCTCACCGCGCACGGCGGCATGACCTCACACGCCGCGGTCGTGGCCCGGGGCATGGGCACGCCGTGCGTCGCGGGCTGCGAGGCCCTCTCGGTGGACGCGAAGGGAAGGACGGCGTCCCTCCACGGCAAGCAGATCGCCGAGGGCGACGTGATCACCCTCGACGGCGGCACGGGCCGCGTGATCCTGGGGCCGGTCGATCTCGTCCCGCCGCAGATCAACGAGGACTTCGAGACGATCCTCGGCTGGGCCGACTCGATGCGGCGCCTGAAAGTCCGCGCCAACGCCGATACCCCGGAGGACGCCGCCAAGGCCCGCGAGTTCGGCGCGCAGGGCATCGGTCTCTGCCGCACCGAGCACATGTTCATGGCCGACGACCGGCTGCCCGTCGTGCGCGAGATGATCATGGCGCGGAGCGAGGAGGAGCGTCGGGCTGCGCTCGAGAAGCTCCTTCCGCACCAGCAGGCCGACTTCGAAGGCATCTTCGAGGCCATGGCGGGGCTCCCGGTCACGATCCGCCTCCTCGACCCGCCGCTCCACGAGTTCTTGCCCCCGCTGGACGAGGCGGAGGACGAGCGGATGCGCGAGCGGATCCGCGCGCTCCAGGAGTCGAACCCGATGCTCGGCACGCGTGGGTGCCGGCTCGGACTCATGTGGCCCGAGATCTACGAGATGCAGGTACGCGCGATCGTGCGCGCGGCCGTGGCCGTGGAGAAGCGGACGGGCGCAGCGCCGCTCGTCGAGATCATGCACCCGCTCGTCGGCTTCGCCGAGGAGCTGCACCGCCTACGCGCGATCACCATCGCCACCGCGGCCGAGGAGGAGGAGATCGAGTACCTCGTCGGCACGATGATCGAGCTCCCGCGCGCGTGCATGCGGGCCGACGAGATCGCCGTGCACGCGGATTTCTTCTCCTTCGGGACGAACGACCTCACGCAGACCGCGCTCGGCTTCTCGCGCGACGACGCGGAGGGCAAGTTCCTCACCCGCTACCTCGAGGACGGCGTGCTCGAACGAAACCCGTTCGAGATCCTCGACCAGGCCGGGGTGGGCGACCTGATGAAGATCGCGGTCGAACGCGGCCGCTCGACCAGGCCCGACATCAAGCTCGGCATCTGCGGCGAGCACGGAGGCGAGCCGTCGTCGGTCGCCTTCTGCCACGGGCTCGGGCTCGACTACGTGTCGTGCTCGCCGTACCGGGTTCCGCTTGCACGTCTCGCCGCGGCTCAGGCAGCGCTGGCCGAAGCCGGCATCGAAGCGGTCTCGGTCGGCGGATGATCGCGGTCGAGGGGCTCACCAAGCGTTACGGCAAGACCCTCGCGGTCGACGACCTGAGCTTCGAGATCCAGCGCGGGGCCGTGACCGGGTTCCTGGGACCGAATGGAGCCGGAAAGACGACGACGCTCCGCATCCTGCTCGACCTCGTCCGTGCCACGAACGGAACTGCAACCATCGACGGCACCCGCTATCGAGAGCTCGAGGACCCGGCAAAGCGTGTCGGATCGGTGCTCGAAGCGACCAATTTCCACCCCGGCCGGAAGGGCCGGAACCACCTCCGCGTAATCGCCCGCCCGCTGAAGATCCCCGATCGGCGCGTGGACGAGCTGCTCGAGCTCGTCGACCTCACCGGGGCCGCCAAGAAACGCGTCAAGACGTACTCGCTCGGCATGCGGCAGCGCCTCACGATTGCCGGCGCGCTTCTGGGCGATCCGGAGGTGCTGATCCTCGACGAGCCGGCCAACGGCCTCGACCCCGAGGGGATCCGCTGGCTGCGTGGCTTCCTGCGCGGGCTCGCCGAGCAGGGGAGGACGGTGTTGGTTTCCAGCCACGTGCTTTCGGAGATGGCGCAGCTCGCCGACCGCGTCGTGATCATCCATCGCGGGCGGCTGATCTCCCACACCTCGCTCGGTGAGATCCTCGCGCGTGCGGAAGGCGGCGTGCGCGTGCGCAGCCCGCAGGCGGAGCAGCTCCGCGGCGTCCTTTCCTCGGCAGGCTTCGAGTCGACCGAGACATCGCCGGGCACGCTCGCGATCAAGGACGCGCCGATTGAGCGCGTCGGCGAGCTGGCCGCTCACAACCAGATCGTGCTCCACGAGCTCTCGCCGGAGTCGGCGTCGCTCGAAGAGGTCTTCCTCGAGCTGACGGGCGACGCAACGTGATCGAGCTGTTCCTGGCCGAGCTCCTCAAGCTGCGGACGACCCGGATGGTCTATGGCATGCTGGGCGCGCTGCTCCTGATCGTGGCGATAGCGACCGTCGCAGCGATCATCGACCAGTCCGCCGGTGAGCTGGCAGGCGAGACCGATCAGGCCGAGTTGTTCGGGACTGCGGCGACCGGAATCATCTTCGTGCTCCTGCTCGGTGTGATGCTCATGGCCGGCGAGTTCCGCCACGGGACGATCACCCAGACGTTCCTCGTCACGCCGAACCGCTGGAAGGTGCTCGCTGCGAAGCTCGTGGCGGGCGGTGTCCTCGGCTTCGTGTTCGGGGCGCTCGCCGAGCTCTTTGCGCTGGTCCTGGCCGTGCCGCTGCTCGAGCTCAAGGGAGTCGACTTCACCTTCGCGGACGAGGCGACCTCACTCGTGGTGGGCACGATCGTGACTACGACCATCTGCGGGATGCTCGGGGTCGCGCTTGGGTCGGTGATCCGGAGCCAGGTCGTTGCGATCATCGTCGTCTTCGCAGGCCTGCTGATCGTCGAGCCCATCATCACGGTTGCCACGGAGAGTCGCTGGCCGGAGTTCCCGAAGTACTTGCCCTCACACGCGATCACAGGAATCGTGGACGACGGCTCCGAAAGCGCGTTCTCGCGGGAGGCGAGCGCTGCCGTGCTCGCGGGCTACGTTCTCGTGCTGGCCGGCGCCGGGGGACGGTTCATCCTGTCGCGCGACGTGAACTCGATCCAGGCCTAGCGAGCTAGACCAGGCCCTGCACGCGCCAGTACGCGAGGGCGACGCTGGCGACGCCGACCGCGACGAGGGCGGCGGCCCCCAGCAGGCCGGGCCGTCCGTAGATCGCATGCGTTCGGCCGAAGCGCGACAGAGCCAGCGTCCCCAGCGCGCCTCCGGCGAGGCCGCCCAGGTGGCCACCGATCGAGATGTTCGGGATCGCGAACGTGATGATCAGATTGATGACGAGAAACGAGAGAG
This sequence comes from uncultured Actinomycetes bacterium, assembly GCA_963771725.1. GTDB lineage: Bacteria > Actinomycetota > Thermoleophilia > Gaiellales > Gaiellaceae > VAXT01. The sequence continues at coordinate 353,737 of CAVYUO010000006.1, forward strand.
CGCTGCCGCCGAGGACGTAGTTCCGCTGCTGCTCGAGGATCAACGCGGCGCCGAGAATCCCGAAGATCGCTCCGGAAGCGCCGACCGTGATCGCATTCGGATCGAATAGGAGGGCACCGGCGGAGCCCGAGAGCCCCGAGATCAGGTACAGCGCCAGGAAGCGCCCGCGGCCAATTGCTTCTTCGACGGGCGCGCCGATGATCCAGAGCACGACCATGTTCAGGGCGATGTGGATGACGCTGCCGTGCAGGAACGCGGCGGTGATCAGCCGCCACCACTCGCCGTCGCCAACGCCACCCCACGGTGACAGGACGACGAGCGCCCCTTCGTCGAAGAGCCATCCCGAGGTGCGGTTGAGGTTCGAGCCCTGCGCCAGGTTGAGCGCGTAGACGGCCAGGTTGATCCCGATCAGGATCTTGGTCACGAGCGCACCGCTGCCTTCGTAGACCGCACGGCGCACTCCGCTGGTCACTCGCTGAGCGCCCTGGGCCACGCCGGCATGCTCGGGGCAACGGATCCCGACGGGCGCGAAGACCATGCAATCCGGGCAGATTCCGCGGCCGCACTCCGAGCACGAGACCCTCGTCTCGCGGTCGGGGTGCCGGTAGCAAGTCATCACCTCGTCCACGGTCGCAGTAGCGTAGTGCGCCAATGCGAGTTGACGTCGCGTTCACACCCGCGGAGACGATCTCCGCGCCGGTCGGCATCGTCGTCGACGTCCTGAGGGCCACCTCGACGATTGCCCAGGCCCTGGGGGCGGGGTACGAGCGGGTGTTTTGCTGCCGAGAGGTGGAGGACGCCGTGGCCCTGCGCAAGGAGCTCGGCACGGGGCTGTTGGGCGGCGAGCGGAGCGCGGTCAAGATCGAGGGCTTCGACGTCGGCGCCTCGCCGCGCGAGTTCCTCGAGGCCCGCGACGAGCCGGTCATCTTCTCGACCACGAACGGGACACGCGCGATCCTGGCTGCAGCCGGCCGCTGTGACGAGGTCTATCTCGGGAGCCTGCTCAACCTGACCGCCGTGGCGAGGGCCGCTCGGGAGCGTGGGGAGGACGTGGCCGTGCTGTGTGCAGGCTTTCAGGGCGCGTTCGCGCTGGACGACGCGTATTGCGCAGGCCGGATCGTGCAGCTCCTCGACGCCGAGCAAGGTGACGCGGCGAAGGCATCCGTGGCGATCGCGGACGCGTGGCCCGATCCTCACGAGGCTTTGCTGGCCCGCACGTACGGGCCGCCGGGGCTCGAGGAGGACATCGCGTTCTGCGCTCAGGTAGACGTGCTGGACGTCGTGCCGCGCTTCGAGCGCATGCGTGGCCGCGCGGCCGAGATCACGAAGCTCTAGGTCAGCTCGTACAGCAGCTGGTCACCTTCCTCCTGGACGAGGAGGAATCCGCACTTCTCCAGGACCCGGATCGAGCCTGCATTTGTCGTGACCACGTACGCGTGCAGCGGACGCTGCGGTAGCTGTGCGATCAGCTCGGCCAGCGCGCGCGTGGCAAGTCCCTTGCCCCAGAACTCCCGACCGATCCAGTAGCCAACGAGGCGCTTGCCGTCCTGTTCCCAGCTGACGACGTTCCCCGCCACCCGGTCTTCGAAGAGGACGGTCTTCGCCGTCAGCTGGTCGTCCGCGAGGATCTTCTGCCAGTGCGCGTCGAAGGCCGCCCTGTCCCGCGCCGGGAAAGCGGCCATGCTCGTCGCCTCCGGATCGCGCTGGTGCTCGAAGAAAATCGGGACGTCCGAGTCGATCACTTCGCGCAGGACGGCGGCCATGTTCGTCATTCCAGCAAAGACTTGACAGGGGAACACGTGTTCGTGTAGAACATACGTTCCCATGGTCGCCTGCATCCTCGTCCCGGGCTTCGAACTGCGGGCCGCGCTGCGCGCTCGGCCGAGCCTTGCGCTCCGGCCGGCCGCTCTCGCTCCTCTGGAAGGCGAGGAGCCGCTGATCGGCCCGGTGACCGCCGCGGCCGAGGCGAAAGGTGTCAAGCCGGGCACGCGCATGGGGGAGGCTCTGGCGACCTGCCCCGAGCTCGTGCTCGTCGAGCCCGACCCGGCGGCGGCCGAGCAGGCCTGGGAGGAGATCGTCCGGCGGCTCGAGGACTGCGGGTTCTCGGTCGAGTCCCCCGACCTCGGCTCCGCGTTCTTCGAGACGCGCGGCGTCGAACGACTCTACGGCGGCGTTGAGGCAGCCATGAAGCGCGCCCTCGCCGCCGTCGGCTCTGCCTGGGATCCACGCGCTGGCGCGGCCGGGCGCCGGTTTGCCGCACTTGCTGCGGCGAACGTTGCGCGGCCCGGGCAGGTTTTGATCGTCGCCGACGAGCGCACGCGCGAGTTTCTCGCGCCGCTTCCACTCGCGCTGCTCCCCCTCGCTGGGCAGCGGCGACGTGAGCTCGGGGAGCTCGGCGTGCGCAGTGTCGGTGAGCTTGCTGGGCTGCCAGGCGGCGCCGTAGCCGAACGACTGGGGCCGGACGGGCGGCGCGCCTGGAGCCTGGCGAGAGGAAAGGGGAGAGGAAAGGTTCGCGGTCGCCGGCAGGTCGAGGAGCTGGCGCAGACGCTCGAGTTCCCGGAGGCGATCGGCAACGAGCTGACGCTCCGCCGAGCGCTCGTCGTCCTCGTCGACGGCTTGCTCGCGAACCCGGAGCGGGCCGACCGCTTCCTGCGCAAGGTCGCGCTCTCGGCGACGCTCGCTGCGGGCGGGTCCTGGCGCCGAACGCTGACCCTGCGCGATCCGTGCGCCGAGAGCCCGCGCCTGCGCGTCGCCCTCGGCCCAAAGCTTGCGGAGCTTCCGGCGCCGGTGACCAGGCTGAAGCTCGAAGCCGTCGAGCTCACCGAGTCCACGGGCCGCCAGCTGGCGCTCGTCCAACCGGAGGGCGACGAGCTTCGCGACCGGCTTCGAGACGGCCTCCGCCAGGTGAGAGCGAGCGCCGGAGACGGAGGGGTCTGCACGGTCGTCGAGGTCGCACCCTGGTCGCGAATACCGGAGCAGCGAGCACTGCTCGTCGCGCGGGACGACTAAACGCGCCTCGAGCCGCGCTCGTGGAGACACGAGTGGACGGCTCGCCGCGGAAGGTCAACCGCCAGCCCGTCGCGCTCGTCCGCGAGGAATGGCGCGTCGTCGACCGTTGGTGGACCGAGGATCCGGTGAGCCGGCGCTACTTCGAGGTCGTGCTCGACAGCGGGCAGAACGTCGTCGTCTTCAGGGACGAGGAGGTGGGCTGCTGGTTTACCCAGCGCGGAGCCTGATGGCTTCGTCCGCGTACTTCGGCCAGTCGCTCATGTGAGCGGCCGGCAGCTGGACCCACTCCTTGAAGGCCCGACCTTTCTCGGACGGGTCGAAGAGATGCGCGCCCTTGAGCGCGAGGGCCTGCTCCCGCACGGCCACGTCGGGGAGCTTGAACACCATCTCTTCGTTCCAAATTCCGATGACCATCTTGCCGCCGGCCTTGATGCAGGGCATGCCCATCATCTGGCCGAGCTGCACTTCGGGGTTCTCGGCGACGAGCTCGTCGGCGATGGCGTCGTAGCGGGCTTTCGGGTCGTCCATCTAGCCGCTCCTTACTCGCCCGATGAAGCCGGCACCAGGCGCGTGGACGTTGATGAAATGGGTGCGGTCGGGGCCTGGAATCGCGAAGCCGTGGCGCGCGCCGGGAGGCGCGGCGACAAAGGTGCCGGGGCCTGCGCGGACGAGCTCGTCGCCGAGCGTGAATTCCATCTCTCCTTCGAGGACGTAGAACGAGTCGGTGTGGTCGTCGTGGACGTGGGGGTCGATGGGGCCGAACCCGGGGTCGGAGTAGAACTCGAGCGCTTCGAGCTCGGCACCTTCGTACCTGACGTAGATCTCGCGCCGGGACCCGGAGAAGAGCTCGCCCTCGCCGGGGCCGAGGACGACGGCACCGGCTGGTCCGCCTTGCTCCGTATTCCACATGTCGAAACGCTCGGCATCGACGTCCTCGCCGCTGTTGACCGCGCGGATGTAGTCGGTGAAACCGCACGAGGGCGCGTGGACGTTGAGGAAGCGCACCGAGCCCGGACCGGGATTCGTGAAGGCGTGGATGATGCCCGGAGGCACGGCGACGAAAGTTCCCGGCCCGGCGCGATGGCTCTCCTCGCCGACCCAGAACTGGAGCTCGCCCTCGAGGACGTAGAACGAGTCGACGTGCAGCTTGTGGAAGTGCGGCCCGGCACCTTCGTAGTCGGGCCCGCCCTCGTACTCGAGGAAGGCCATGTGCTCCCAGGAGCCCTTGACGAAGATCTTGCGTTGCTCGTTCTCGATCAGCTCGCCTTTGCCGGGGCTGGAGAGGACCGGCTCCATGCCGGCGAACTATGAGCTACGTCGAGCTGCACTGCCATTCGGCGTACTCGTTCCTCGACGGCGCCTCGCAGCCGGAGGAGCTCGCCGCGCGCGCCGCCGAGCTCGGCTACGAGGCGCTCGCGCTGACCGACCACGACGGCGTCTACGGCTCGCTCGAGTTCGCGCACGCGGCGAAGGCGTTCGGCGTGCGGCCGATCACGGGCGCGGAGGTGACGCTCGCGGACGGGTCGCACGTGACGCTGCTCGTCGAGACGCCGCAGGGCTACGCGAACCTCTGCCGGCTGCTCACCGCGGCGCACGCGCGGCACCCGGCCGAAGGAAGACCGAGTCTGCTCCCGCCGAGCGCTCGACCGGCACCTGCTCGCGGAGCTCAACGAGGGCTCGTCTGCCTCTCGGGCTGCGCGCGGCACGGGCTCGGCGTCCGCAACCCGAACGCGCGCCGCGCGAGCTCGCCGCGGCGTTCGGGCGCGACCGCTTCTTCGTCGAGCTCCAGCGGCCGTACGAGCGCGGCGACGCGCGCCGGAACGCGGCGCTGCGCGACCTGGCGCGAGACGCTCGGCGTGCCGACGGTCGCCACCGGCGACGTCCACGCGCATCACGAGCGCGGGCGCGGCTCCAGGACGCGCTCGTCGCGATCCAGCACCGCACCTCGCTCGACGGCTGCCGAGCGCGAGCGGCGCGGCAACCACGAGTCCGTCCTGCTCGCGCCGGAGGAGATGCCGAGCGCTTCCCGGACGACCGCGACGCCGTCGCGCGCACCGTCGAGCTCGCCGAGCGGCTCGAGTTCGACCTGACCGAGGAGCTCGGCTACCGCTACCCGGACTTCTCCGACGGCGCCGAGCCGGCCAACGCGCAGCTGCCGAGCGTCTGCGACCGCGCGTTCGAGGAGCGCTACGGCGGCGCCAACGGCCACAAGCGCAAGGCGCGGGCGCGGCTCGACGAGGAGCTCGGCGCTGATCGGCGAGCTCGGGCTCGCCGGCTTCTTCCTGCTGCACTGGGAGGTGCTCGAGCTCGCGCGCGAGGTCGCGCTCGAGGTGCGCGGCCGCGGCTCGCCGCGGCACGCGCTGCCGCCCGGGCGCGGCCGCGGCAGCTCGGTCGGCTCGATCGTCTGCTACCTGACCGGCCTCTCGCACGTCGACCCGGTCGCCGCCGACCTCTCGCTCGGCCGCTTCCTCAACCGCGAGCTGACGTCGGTCCCGGACATCGACCTCGACTTCCCGCGCGACATCCGCGAGAAGCTGATCGTCGCGCGTCACCGAGCGCTACGGCCGCGAGCACGCCGCGCTCGTCGCGAGCTTCTCGACCTACCGCTCGCGCGGCGCGATCCGCGACGTCGGCAAGGCGCTCGGGCTGCCGTTCGCCGAGCTCGAGCGGCTCGCGCGCGTCACCGACGGCAGCCCGAAGCCGACGTCGCCGAGGAGCTCGAGCCGCCTGCCCGACGGCGAGGCGCGCCTCCGCTCGCCGCGCTGGCGCGCTCTGGCCGAGCTGACGCGCGAGATCGCCGGGCTGCCGCGCCACATCTCGCAGCACCCGGGCGGGATGGTGATCTCGACCCGGCCGCTCGTCGAGCTCGTCCCCGTCCAGCCGGCGGCGATGGCCGGCCGCCAGATCTGCCAGTGGGACAAGGACTCGTGCGCCGACGCCGGCTTCCTCAAGATCGACCTGCTCGGCCTCGGGATGCTCTCGGCGGTCGAGGACTGCGTCGACCAGATCGCCCGCCTGCGCGGCGAGCCGATCGACCTCTCGCGGATCCCGCTCGACGACCCGGACGTCTACGACGAGATCCAGCGCGCCGACACCGTCGGCGACTTCCAGATCGAGAGCCGCGCGCAGATGCAGAGCCTCCTGCGCACGCGGCCGGAGAACCTCGACGACCTGACGGTGCAGGTCGCGCTCGTCCGGCCCGGGGCCGATCCAGGGCAAGGCGGTGCACCCGTACATCGAGCGGCGGCAGAAGCTGCGGGAGGACCCGTGCTTCGTGCCGCCGGTCGACCATCCGCTGCCTGGCCGAGCCGCTGCGCGAGACGCTCGGCGTCGTCGTCTTCCAGGACCAGGTGCTCGAGGTGGCGATGGCGCTCGCCGGCTTCAGCGTGGGGGAGGCGGAGGGGCTGCGCCGGGCGATGAGCCGCAAGCGGAGCGAGGAGGCGATCGAGGCGTTCCGCGAGCGCTTCGTCGAGGGCGCGGTCGGCCAAGGGCGTCGAGCGCGGAGCTGGCGAACGCGATCTACGACAAGCTCGTCGGCTTCTCGGGCTTCGGCTTCCCGAAGTCGCACGCGGCCGCGTTCGCGCTGCTCGCCTACCAGTCGGCGTGGCTGCGCCACCACTACCCGGCCGAGTTCCTCTGCGCGCTCCTGAACGCGCAGCCGATGGGCTTCTACCCGCCGGCGAGCCTCGTGCGCGACGCGCAGCGGCGCGGGGTGGAGGTGCGGCCGCCGCACGTGAACCGCAGCGCCGCCAAGTGCGCGGTCGAGGACGGCGCGGTGCGGGTCGGCCTCGGGTACGTCGCGATCGGTCGGCGAGGAGGAGGCGAAGGCGCTGGTGCGGAACGCGCCGAGGCGGCCGTTCCGCGACGTCGGCGATCTCGCGCAGCGCGCGCCGCTCGCGCGCGACGGGCTCGAGGCCTGGTCGCCTCCGGGCGCGTGCGACTCGCTTCGGCGCCGCGGCGCGACGCTGCTCTGGGAGCTCGGCCTCGTCCCGCGCTCGCAGAGCGTGCCCGGCTCGGGCGGCGAGGAGCGCCAGCTCGCGCTGCCGCTCGAGCCGACGGCCGAGACGCCCGAGCTGCCGCGAGCAGACCGACTGGGAGCGGATGCTCGCCGACTACCGCACGACGAGCCTCTCGGTCGGCGTCCATCCGATGGAGCTCCTGCGCCCGCACCTGCCCGCGGCGTCCTCTCGAGCCCCGAGCTGTGCCAGACATCCGGACAGGGCTCAGGTGGCCGTCGCCGGGATGGCCGTCGCCCGCCAGCGGCCGGCGACCGCGAACGGCGTCGTCTTCATGCTGCTCGAGGACGAGCTCGGCCAGATGAACCTGATCATCCCGCCGCCGGTCTACGAGCGCCACCGCGCGATCGTCCGCGGCGAGCCGCTGATCCTCGCGCGCGGGCCGCTTCGAGCGCGTCGAGCCGCAACCAGAACGTCGCTCGTCCGCGAGCCTCGAGACGCTGGCGCCGCTCGCGCGCCGGATCTCGGGCGCGCCGGAGGTCGTGGACGCGCTCCCCGAGGCGCACCATTTCGGCCATCGGTAGCTACGCTTTGTGACATGAGCATCTTCAGTCGATGGTTTCGTCGCGGCTGGCAATGAGCCTGATCCGACGATCGGCCTGCAGATCGGTCTCCTTGCCGGTGCTGTCGGAGCGAACGAAGCCGCGCGAAAACGACAACGACTCCGCGCGCCGACTACGGCTGGAGCGGCGACCACATGAGTGGCTCCGGCTCGGACTCCGGCGGCCGCGGGGACTTCGGCGGCGGCGGAGTCGCGACGGCGGTGGCGGCGGCGACGGCGGCGGCGGCTACTAGTCGCCCGCTAGGTGTCCTCGATCTCGAGCGCGAAGCGCGGTAGGCGCTTGGCGACGGCGCGGTTGAACTCGCGCTTCGTACTCCTCGGCCGCCTCCTCGTCGAGCGTCGACGCGTAGGTGTCGCGCAGGTCCGCGAGCACCTCCGTGCCGGCCTCGACGAGGTCGACGTAGTCGCCGTAGAGCTCCTCGGCCTCGTCCCGGTCGGCCCGGTTGTACTCGCAGCTCGGCCGCGTCGCAGTCCGTCGATCAGCGCGGCCTGCTCGCGCTCGAAGAGGTCGAGCTGCCGGCCGATGACGTCGGCGAAGCGGCGCGCGGATCACAGGAGCTCCCGGTAGAGGTCGAGGTGCGCCTGCGGCGGCCGCGTCCCAGGTGAGCTCCTGCGCGCGCGCGCTCGGCGCCCGCGCGCGCCTGCTGCGAGCGCGGCGGGGTCGTCGAGCAGCTCGCGCACGGCCTCGGTCGAGCGCGTCGACGTCGCCGGCCGGCACGACGCGGCCGGCGCCGAAGCGGCGAACGGGCTCGCCGAGCCCGCCGACGTCGTAGGCGACGGCGGGCACGCCCGCGCCGAGGGCGCGGAGCAGCGCGGCGCTCTGGTCGATCTCCGGCCGGTACGGAAAGAGCGCGACGGTCGCCTCGCCGAGCGCGCGGTCGACCTCGCCTCGGGCAGGTAGCCGAGCCGCCACTCGGCCCGGTCGCCGGCCTGCTCGCGGTAGGCGTCGAGCGGCTCGACCGGGTCGCCGGCGACGAGGAGCCGAGCGCCGTCCACGCGTTTCGTCGCCTCGATCGCGTCGGCGAGGCCCTTGTACGGGCCGGATGACGCCGACGCAGAGCAGCGTGTGGCCGTCGTCGTTCCGCGGCGGGTCGCTCGCGAAAGACCGGGATGCGGGATCACGCGGAGGCGTCGGGCTCGACGCCGAGCTCGGCGAGCGTGTCGCGGCCGCGCTCGCTGTGCACGACGACGCGCTCGAAACGCGGCGAAGAGCCGCCGCCAGAGGCTCGCGCTTCGCCGCCGTGCGTCGCGGCAGCAGGTCGTGCGCCGTGAAGACCGCCGGCGCGCGAAGCCGGAGGAGCCGCTCGTCGATCTCCGGCGGCGCCAGCCACTGAACGTGCAGCACGTCCGCCTGTCGGCGCGCCAGCCGCGCGAGCCCGATCGGGTGCTCGACGCACCTTCAGCGGCAGGCGCAGCCGCGAGCGGCGGAAGAGGCGCGAGCTGAGGCGGATAGAAGAGCTCGGTGCGCCGGTAGCCGTCCGGCTCGCGGCACGTCGCCGAAGCGGAACCGCGACGTGACGAGCTCGACCTCGGCGCCGGCGCGCGCGAGCGCGGCCGCGAGCTCGTGGTCGTACTGCGGCGTGAAGGCCGGCGGGTCGGCGAGGACGATGCGCACCCGCTCCTACACTAGTGCGCCTTGCTCGTCAGAACGTGGAACCTCTTTCACGGCAACACCGTGCCGCCGGAGCCGGCGACTCGCACCTCGAGGCGGCCGTCCGGCTCGCGACCGTCGGACGGCCCGGACGTGCTCTGCCTGCAGGAGGTGCCCGCGTGGGCACTGGAGCGGCTCGGCGAGTGGAGCGGCATGGCCGTCTACGGCGAGATCGCGGCGCCGCCGCGCCTGGGGCCGTTCCCTTCGACCGCCGAGCTCGGCTACCGGCTGACCCGCCTCAATCACGGCTTCCTGCGCTCCGCGTTCAGCGGACAGGCGAACGCGATCCTCCTCGGGCCTTCGCTGACCGGGCTCGAGACTCAGGCGCTGCACCTGAACAGCCGCCGCTTCCGGAAGGCGCAGGAGCGGATGCTCGAGCTCGACACGGTGACCCGGCTCGCCTGGGCGAAGGAACGGCGGGTCTGCCAGGTCGTGCGGGCGCGGGCCGCCGACGGGCGCGGGTTCGTGATCGCCAACCTGCATGCGACCGGCCTGCCCGACGACAGGCTCCCCGACGCCGAGGTCTTGCGGGCCGCGAGCCTCGCGGACGGGCTCGCGCGACCCGAGCGAGGTCTGCGTCCTGGCCGGCGACTTCAACGTTCGGCCCGAGCGATCCCGCACGCTCGCCGACCTGAACGGGCCGGAGTGGGGCTTCTCGACGGCCGAGCCCCAACCTCGACCACGTCCTCGTCCGAGGCGCGCGGGCCGGATCGCCGGCGGTGCTGGCCGGTCGAGCGGAGGCGTGTCGACGGCCGCCTGCTCTCGGACCACGCGCCTGTCGAGGTCGAGATCAGATGACGTTCGAGGAAGCCCGCGCGCTGTTCCCTGTGCTCGAGCGAGTCGCGTACCTGAACGCGGGCTCGATGGGGCCGCTGCGCGATCCCGACGTTCGAGGCGATGCAGGCCGAGCTCCGCAGCCAGCTGGAGGAGGGACGCGGCGGCTTGCCGTTCTTCGAGCGGATGGTCGAGCTTCGCGACGCGGTGCGGGAGCAACTTGCCGGGCTGCTCGGAGTGGCCTCGGAGAACCTGGCGCTGACGACGTCGACCACGGAGGCCTGCAACATCGTCCTCTCGGGCCTCGACCTCGGCCCGGAGGACGAGATCGTCACGAGCGGCGACCGAGCACTTCGGGTTGCTGGGCGCGTTGCAAGTGTCCGGGTGCCTCGATCCGCGTGGCGCCCGACGACGGGATCGTCGACGCGGTCACCGATCGCACCCGGCTGATCGCCATCTCGCACGTGAGCTGGGTGACTGGCAACTCGCTCGAGCCCGCGCGGGTCAAGGAGCAGACGGGGCTGCCGATCCTCGTCGACGGAGCCCAGTCCGTCGGCGCCGATCCCGGTCGACGCGAGCCCGTTCGACTTCTACACCGTCTCCTGCCAGAAGTGGCTGTGCGGGCCCGACGCAACCGGCGGGTTGTACGTCGCGCGACCCGGAGGCGCTGCGCATCGCCTGGCCGAGCTACTTCTCACAGGAGACGCACGAGCACGACGGGACGCTTCCAGCCCTGGCCCACGGCAGCGCGCTTCGACCCGGCCTGGATCCCACCGGCTTCACTTGCGGGCCTCCTTGCTGCTCTCGGCCTGGCGCCGGAATGGCGCTACGACCGCATTGCCGAGACTGGCAGCAGCATGCCGGGATGCGTCTGGCGGAGCGCTTCGAAGTCGTGACCGCTCCCGGGCAGGCCGGTCTCGTCTCCTTCCGCCCCGGAGAGGATCCAGAAGAGGTGTCCGCGCGCCTCTACGAGGCGGGGGTCGTCGTTCGCTTCCTCCCGGGCACCGATCTCGTGCGGGCGTCCTGCGGCTGGTGGAACAGCGAGGAGCGACCTGGAGCGACTACTCGCCGCTCTTTAGGCCGAGCTCGGGAGCAATCGGCCGCAGCGCGCCGATCACGAACGCGATGTGGTCGTCGAGCTCGACCCCGAGCGCCTCGGCGCTCGAGTAGACGTCGTCCCGGTTGACGCCGGACGCGAACGACGGCTGCTTGAGCTTCTTCTTGACCGATTTCGGCTCGAGCGTCGCGATTCCGTCCGGTCGCACGAGCCCGCAGGCGTGGATGAATCCCGACAGCTCGTCGCACGCGAACAGGGTCTTCTTGAGCTGCGTGTCGCGTGGCATCGAGAGGTGCTCCGCGTGGGACAGGATCGCTTCGATCATCTCCTCGGGGTAGCCCTCCTCCCGCAGGATCGGGGCTCCGTCCTGCGGATGCTGCTCGAGCGTGGGGTGGATCTCCCAGTCGAAATCGTGGAGCAGAGCGGTCAGGCCCCAGAACTCCTCGTCCTCGCCGAACTTCCTCGCGTAGGCGCGCACGGACGCTTCGACCGCAAGCGCATGGCGGCGCAGCCCCTCGCTGTGCGTATAGCGGGTGAGGGTCTCCCAGGCGCGCTCGCGGGTCGGCTCCAAGGGAGGGGTACCATAGCCGCCGCCGTGTCGCACACTGTCCTCTCGGAAACGGTGACGGAGTCCTTCCTGATCGAGGGCGGCCGCCCCCTGAACGGCCGCGTGAAAGCCGCCGGGAACAAGAACGGGGCGCTGCCGATCCTGGCCGCGTGCCTGCTCACCACCGAGCCGGTGCTCCTGCAGAACGTGCCCCGGATCCTCGACGTCGAGACGATGATCGCGCTCATCCGCGACCTCGGCGTCGAAGTGGAGTGGACCGGGCTGAACGAGGTTCGCGTGCACGCAGCAGAGCTGGACAAGGTCGAGCTCGATGCGGAGCTCGCGAGCCGGATCCGAGCGTCGTTCCTCCTGGCCGGGCCGCTGCTGGCGCGCGCCGGGCGCGCCGTCGTGCCGCCGCCCGGAGGTGACGTGATCGGGCGCCGACGGCTCGACCCGCACATCCATGCGTTCGTCGAGCTCGGGGCCAAGGTCTCGATCGAGGACAAGTACGAGCTGAGCGCCGATGCGCTCACCGGCAGGCACATCCATCTCGACGAGGCCTCGGTCATGGCGACGGAGAACGCGGTCATGGCAGCGTCGCTGACTTCGGGGCGGACGACGATCTCGAATGCCGCCTGCGAGCCGCACGTCCAGGATCTGTGCCGCTTCGTCGGCTCGTTGGGCGCCCAGATCGAGGGCCTCGGCTCGAACGTGCTGCACGTCAACGGTGTCGAGCGTCTCGGAGGCGGCTCGTACCGCATCGCTGCAGACCACATCGAGGTCGGCAGCTTCATCGGCATGGCGGCTCTCACTGGCGGCGACTTGACGATCGAAGACGCGGTCGCCGAAGACCTGCTGCCGATCCTGCCGGCCTTCGAGCGCCTGGGCGTCTACGTCGAGGTTCAGGAGACATCGGTGCGTGTCCCTCCCGGCCAGGAACTAGTCGTTCGCGACGACCTGGGCGGGGCGATTCCCAAGATCGAGGACGGGCCCTGGCCCTCGTTTCCCGCCGACCTGACCTCGATCGCCGTCATGCTCGCGACCCAGGCGCGGGGCACGATCCTCATCTTCGAGAAGATGTTCGAGAGCCGACTGTTCTTCGTCGACAAGCTGGTCTCGATGGGGGCGAGGATCATTCTCTGCGACCCGCACCGCGTCGTGATCACCGGCCCGGCCAAGCTCTACGGCCAGCGCATGTCGAGCCCGGACATCCGCGCCGGCATGGCGATGCTGCTCGCGGCGCTGTGCGCGGAGGGGACGTCGACGATCGGCGACGCGTACCAGATCGACAAGGGCTACGAGCGCATCGACGAGCGACTGCGCTCGGTCGGCGCCGCTATCGAGCGGGTTCCTAGCTAGCGGACGCGCAGGCGCAGGATGCGGCTTTGCGCGCCGGTGAGATCCCAGCGGCCGCCGTAGAAGACCCGTACGCGGTGCTTGCCGGGGCGGAGGCCGACCGTCCAGCGAACATGACCCGCGGCCGTGGTCGTCGTGCGGCCGAGCCGATGCCAGGTGTTGTGCCGGCGTATCTCCAGCGTGACGACTCGGTGTGCCGGCGTAACCGCCGGAGTCGAGGTGCGGAGCCACGCGCTGACGCGCACGGGGCGTAGGCGGCCTTTGGCGAGCTTTCGCGTGCGAACGCTCTTCGCCCGCCAGACGCCGAGCTTCAGGGTCGCATTGCCCTGGACGCGCTCCCGGATGACCTGACCCGTCGCAGCGCCGACGGCCGAGGCGACGTCGATGACGCCGTAGCCCAGTGAACGATTCCAGCGCCCGCGGCCCGAGGCCGTGGTCTTCAGGACACCGGCGACTTGCTGCGCCGTCAAGCTGGGGTTCGCCGCCCAGACCAGTGCGGCGGCCCCGGCGACCTGAGGCGTCGAGAACGAGGTACCGCTCGACCAGCCGTAGAGACCGGACCTGGAACCGGGAAGCGCGTACCGCGGCCAGTCGCGGGCCGCGGAGGTCGTGGCGACGGCGCCGAAGACGCTGTCTCCCGGAGCAGCCAGCGAGATGTGAGTCCCTGTGTTCGAGAAGTAGGCGCGCTTGCCGGCCATCGTGGTCGCGGCGACGACGAGGCCGACTCCGCCCTGACCTTTGGAGCCCGGTGGCTGCAGGAGCGCGGCGGGGTACTCGATGGGATTGCCGTCCTCGTACTCGTTCCCACCGGCGGCGACGAGCAAGACGTTCCGGTTGGCTGCATAGTCGACGGCGCGCTTCTCGATGATCGAGCTGCCCTCGCCGCCGATGCTGAGATTGATGACTTTGGCGCCGTGGTCGACCGCGTAGACGATCGCGGCCGCCTCGTCGACCTCGGTGAACATGCCGTCCTGGCCGCTCGCCTTGATGATGAGGAGCTTCGCGTCGCCGCCGAATCCGGCGATGCCCTCGTCGTTGGAGACGGAGCCCGCGGCGAGCGTGGAGACGAAGGTCCCGTGGCCGTCCAGGTCACGAACGTCGGTCCGCTTGCGCACGATGTCCCAGGTCTCCGGGCTCTTGGCGGCGAGATCGGGATGGCGCAGGTCGGCGCCGGTGTCGATGACCGCGATCTTGACGCCGGCGGCCGCGCGCAGAACAGAGTCGGGCACTTCGTTGGTTCGTGTCGCCACGTACTGCCACTCGTAGGGCAGGCCCGGGCGGAAGAGGACGACGAGCGCCGGCTCGGAGTGAAAGCTGCGCGCCCGAAGGCCGTTCACGAAGGTGATCCCTGGGAGCGCGGAGACACCCGCTGCGAAATGGTCGCGGTGCATCTCCGGGTCGACGGAGACCGCGCCCAGCTGGGGCAGCCGCTGCACGATCCGTGCGGGGAATTTCGCCAGCGCCTGCCGAAGGGCCTGCTGGGAGCTGTAGCCGACGACGACCTGGCGTCGCACGGGCTCGGGCTTGAGGACGTGGCTCTCGGGGCGGGGCGTTGCAGCCGCAGAGGATGCGGCGGCAACCGCAATCGCTGCTCCGGAAAGGAGCGCGACGACGAGCCGGAATCGGTGGCGTTGATCTGTGAGCAAGAGGGCCGCACGGGAGTCGGAGGAGACCCGCGTACAAGCTGTTTCGGCCTAGATCCACGGCTGAGGCACCCTTGACCGAGGGATGGAGGGGGCCGCGCTGGGGTACCCTCATCCGAGGGATGGCCGGGAACGTCGGGGAGATCGGGCGTGCGCGTGTGGCGGTGACGCTCGACGGATCTGGAGAGAGCAACGTGACGACCGGCTTGCCGGTGCTCGATCACTTGCTCGGGCTGCTGGCTGCGTACGGGTCGCTCGACATCACGTTGCGGGTGGCGCCGACCGGCGCGGACGAGGAAGTCGCGTCTGCGGGCAAAGCCCTGGGCGAGGAGCTCCGAAGCGCTCTCCATGCCACCGGCGTCCGGGGGCACGGCTCGGCTGCAATCCCCGCTGACGAGGCTCTGGCTCACGTTGCCCTCGACGTCTCGGGCCGGCCGCTCGTCGTCATGAACGTCGATCTCTCGGAGGCGCGCGTCGGAGGGCTTCGCACCGATCTCGTCTCCAGCTTCCTCCGCCAGCTTGCGGAAGGGGCGGGCATCACCCTGCACGTCCGGCTGATCGGTGGGGACGACCCACAGCATGTGCTGGAGGCGATCTTCAAGGCACTCGGCGTCGCGGTCGCTCAGGCTTGCCGGCCGCGCCGGGGAAAGGAGTGACATGACCGAAAAGACGGCGATTCACACCGAGGAGGCGCCTGCGCCCTTCCGGGGCGCGCCGTACTCGCAGGCGATCAAGACCGACGGGCTCGTGTTCGTCTCGGGGCAGATCTCGCTCCTGCCCGACCATGCAGATGTCGTCGGTGTGACGATTCAGGAGCAGACGGAGCAGATCATGAAGAACCTGGCCGCGATTCTCGCGGCGGCAGGAAGCGATCTCGGCCGGCTGGTCAAGACAACCGTGTTCCTGACGAACCTCGACGACTTCCAGGGCATGAACGAGGTCTACGCGCGGCACGTGGGGGCGACTCCACCTGCCCGCGCCACGATCGAGGTGGGGCGGCTCCCGTCCGGCGCGTTGGTGGAGATCGACGCCATCGCGACCGTCTGAGCCGGTCCCGGGTCAACCGTCGCCGGCGACGAGCCATTCAACCGCCTCACGGGCGATTTTCGCGGGAACCTCGTGGCCGCCGGTGAACTCGCGATAGCGCACGCGATAGCCCGCAGCACGGAGCCGCGGCACGCCGCCCCGGCTCGTCCGGCCGATGGGGAGGACCAGGTCCTGCGTGCCGTGCGAGATGAAGAGGCGCGGCGAGCCGTGTTCCTTCGTCACCGAGATGAAGCCCGGCGAGAAGCCGACGACCGAGTGGAAGAGGTCGCCGTTCGTGAGCCCTAGCGACAGTGCATACCCCGCGCCGTCGGAGAAGCCTGCGACCGCGACCCGCTCCGGATCGACGTCATAGCGCGCGAACACGTGCTCCAGCAGCCGGTCGATCGCAGCGACGTCGGGCCCGAAGCGGCCGCTGACGATGTCCCACGTTGCGCCCTTCGAGCGCGGAGCGAGCAGGATCAGGCCGGCCCGGTCAGCGAGCTCGAGGAATGGCGCCAGGCCTTCGCCCGGCGAGCCGCCGGCGCCGTGGAGCATGACGACCAGACCGTTGTCGTCGGCCTCGCGGGCGCCCGGCGGCACGTAGAGGAGCTCGTCGCCGGCTCCGATCCGGATCAGTCCGTCCTGGTCTTCCGGAGCTCGGGTCGGCGTGCTCGGTCGCGCGGTCAGGCGACCCGGAGTCGAGTCGGTGACCGTCGTTCGGGGAGCCGCTCGTTCGTCGTCTCCGCCGCCACCGCACGACGCTGCGAGGAGCGCGCAGGCCACGACTACGAAGAAACGCGGCATCCCGATATACGACGACGAGAACGGCTCGTCGGCTAAAAGGAGGTGTGCGCGGCGCCTGCACCCTAGGTACCCCCAACCTCCTCCCCGAGGCGAGCGTAGCGGGGAAAAGCGCGCGTGTGTGGAACCGAACAGTTCCGGAATTGCACCACTTGCAGCCAAAACGAGAGGGCTTTCGCGGCCGCGCGGGCGGTGTGGAAAGTGCCCTTGCCACGCGTGGGTCCATAGCGTGCTCTCAGTCGCCGAAAGGGCGCAGCACTTTTGGCGAGTCCCGGCCCCGTGGGCCGGGACCGCGAGAATGAGGCCAGAGAGATGCGCGCAACGGAAGTCATCGCCACCCACGGCAACACCGATTTCGACGCTTTCGCGGCGATGCTCGCTGCGCGCCGGCTCTATCCAGACGCGGTCGTCTGCGTTCCCGGCACGCTGAACAAGAACGTCAAGGAGTTCTATCGCCTGCACGCAGACGAGCTCGACGCCGTCGAGGCGTCCCGCCTCGCGCTCGATGCGGTGCGCCGTCTGATCGTCGTCGAGACCCAGCACGCATCGCGGCTGGGCGAGCTGGAGCAGGTCGCTCTCGACCCCGACGTCGAGAAGGCGGTCTTCGACCACCACACGGGCGAGCCCCTCCCGGAGTGGGTGACGCCCGAGAACGCAGTCCTCTCGGAGGACGGAGCGCTCACCACGACGCTCGTCGGCATCCTGGCCGAGCGTGAGATCGCCGTGTCCCCGCTCGAGGCGACCGCCTTCGCGCTCGGCATCCACGAGGACACCGGCTCGCTCACCTATGCCAGCGCCACGCAGCGCGACGCCGACGCGCTCGCCTGGTGCCTGCGCCACGGCGCTCGCCAGGCCGAGATCGCCACGTACCTCCACGTTCCGCTCGCGGAGGGCGAGCGTGACCTCCTGAGCGCCCTCCTCGCCGCCCTCGAGAGCCACCGGGTCGCCGGCATCGAGCTGCTGGTCGCCGCCGTGCACTGGCCCGAGCACGTCGACGGCATCTCCAACCTGGCCCACAAGATCGTCGATCTCACCGACTGCAAAGGTCTCGTGTTGCTCGTCGAGATGGACGAGCGCGTGTTCTGCGTGACCCGCAGCCGCACGCCCGAGCTCGACGCGGCGCAGCTGGCCCGAGTCCTGGGCGGGGGAGGCCATGCCCAGGCGGCCTCGGCGATCTTCCGGGGCACCCTCGACCAGGCACGCGAGACGCTCTTCGCCGGGCTCGACTCCGCGGTCCGAGAGCCGCTCCACGCCAAGGACGTCATGTCGAGCCCGGCCAGGTCCGTTCATCCAGACGATCCGGTCTCGGCGGCGATGGTCGCCTGCCAGCGGTACGGCCAGAGCGGAATCCTCGTCGTCGACGGCGGCCGCCTGGCAGGCACCGTCTCGCGCGAGGATCTCGACAAGGCGATCTCGCACGGCCTCGCCCACGCGCCCGTCAAGGGCATCATGAGCTCGAAGGTCGACACGGCGGACGAGGAAACGCCTCTCGGCGAGCTGCAGCGGCTGCTCTCGGCTTCGGATGACGGACGCGTCGCCGTGCTCGGCGGAGACCAGGTCGTCGGCGTCGTCACCAGGAGCGATCTCCTGCGGGCCTCCGGCGCGCGAGAAGACGCTCACGCCGAGCCTGCTCCGATCCTCGCCGACGAGCTGGATCGGCTCGAGCACCTGACCGAGGTCTTCGATGCCGTCTCTGCGATCAGCGAGGGCTATGACGGCGTCTACCTGGTCGGCGGGACCGTGCGCGACATCCTGCTCGGCGAGCCCAACTTCGACGTCGACATCGCCGTCGAGGGCGAAGCGATCGCACTCGCCGGCTCCCTGGCCGACGCGCTCGACGGCCGCGCCCGCGTGCACGAGAAGTTCGGCACCGCGGTCGTCCTCTACGGAGACGGACGAGCGAGTCGACGTGGTGACCGCCCGCACCGAGTTCTACGACGCGCCCGGCGGCCCTGCCGACGGTCGAGCATGCGTCGATCCGCGAGGATCTCTTCCGCCGCGACTTCACGATCAACGCGATGGCCGTCTCGCTGAAGGGTGAGGATCGAGGCCGGCTGGTCGACCCCTTCGGTGGGCGGCGCGACCTGCAGACGGGGACGATCCGCGTCCTCCACAACCTGTCGTTCATCGACGATCCCACGCGCATCTTCCGGGCCGTCCGCTACGAGAATCGCTACGGGTTCCGAATGGACGACCACACGGTCCGGCTCGCCCGCGGCTGCATCGAGATGGGCCTCGTCGGCGACCTCTCGTCCACTCGCCTCCGCGAGGAGCTCGTCGCGCTGCTCGAGGAGGGGGACGTCCATCACTCGATCCCGCGGCTCGCCGAGCTGGGCGCCGGCCGGGCGATTCATCCTCATCTCGCCGCCGACGAGGAGGCCGTCCGCCTCATCGACCGCATGCGTGAGCTCAACGATCGCTACGGGCTCGGCGTGCCCACCTGGAGACTGGGCTTCATCGCGCTCGCGCGCGAGCTTCCGGCCGACGAGGCCTTCCAGTGGCTCGAGGGGCTCAAGGTGCGCCGCCGCGACACGGAGCAGATTGCCGCCGCCGTAACGGTCGGACCGAGAATCGTCGAGCGCCTGCGCGGCGACGGTGTCGCCGGCGGAGGTCGTCGCGCTCGCCGAGCCGTATGCGCCGGACGCTCCCCTGTACGCCCTGGCGCTGGCCGACCTGCCGGCTGTCCACGACTACTTCGAGCGGCTCGGCGACGTCCGTCTGGAGATCACGGGATCCGACGTGGCCGAGCTGGGCCTGGCCGAATCGCCGCGCGTGGGGGAGGTGCTCTCCGAGTTGAGGCGACGCAAGCTGAACGGAGAGCTCGACGGCCGCGAGTCGGAGCTGGCCGCGGCCCGCGAGCTGATCGAGAGCCCATGATCCCTGTCTTCCGCTGGGAGTCGCCCGGCCCCTACGAGGTTGCGTTCTCGACTCGCATCGGCGGCGTCAGCGACGGGGCGTTCGAGTCGCTGAACCTCGGCATTCTCACGGGCGACGAGCCGGAGCACGTGATCGAGAACCGCCGCCTCCTGTGTGAGAAGGCAGGGGCGGAGCCGGAACGAGCGACGATGTTGTGGCAGCAGCACGGCGCCGGCGTCGTCAAGGCGACCGCCGACCGGGGCGTGATGACTGCCGGCTTCGACCATCCGCCCGGGGACGCCCTCTGGACCGACGAGCCCGGCCTGACGATGATGCTGATCACTGCCGACTGCCTGCCCGTCGCGGTTGCGAAAGCGAAGCGCGCAGGCACTGCGCTGGCGGTGCTGCACGTCGGCTGGCGCGGCCTCCTCGCCGGCATCGTGGACTCCGCGCTCGCCGAGCTCGGCGACGGGCCGCTCAACGGTGTGATCGGGCCCGGGATCGGGCCATGCTGCTACGAGGTGGGGGAGGAGGTGGCCGCTCCCTTCGGGGATCGCTTCGGGCCGGAAGTGCTCGTCGGCCGGAACCTCGACCTGTACACGGCGACCGAGAAGGCGCTGTACGGCGCGGGCTGCGCGAGCGTCGAACGCGTCGAGATGTGTACCTCGTGCCACCCCGACCTCTTCTTCTCCCACCGCCGCGACGGAGCCCGAACCGGGCGGCAAGGGATCGTTGCTCGCATCCGCTGACGAAGTCCGCGCCCGCTACGAACAGCTGCGCGAGGAGGTCGGGCCGAGCGTGACCGTCGTTGCGGCGACGAAGTACGTCTCGCTCGAGGACATGGCCGTGCTCGCGGAGGCCGGGATCGAGGTCGTGGGCGAGAACAAAGCCCAGGAACTCGAGGCGAAGCACGCGGAGTACGGAGACGCGTTCCGCTGGCATTTCATCGGGCATCTCCAGAGTCGCAAGGCCAAGGTCGTGAACCGTCTCTGCGAGCTCGTCCATTCCCTCGACTCCGAGTCGGCGGCGAAGCGGCTCGAGGTGCCCGCGCTCGTCCAGGTCAACCTCGGTGGGGAGGAGACCAAGTCGGGGGTGTCGCCGGCCGAGCTGAGCAGCTTCCTCGAGCTGTACGCGGGAGTGCGCGGGCTGGCGACGATGCCGCCGGCCGCCGGCGACCCCGAGGACTCCAGGCCTCTGTTCCGAAAACTGCGTGTGCTGGCCGAAGAACACGGCTTGCACGAGCTTTCAATGGGCACCAGCCAGGACTACAAAGTGGCAGCTGAGGAGGGAGCGACCTATGTCCGAGTAGGCGCTCGCCTCTTCAGCGGTTAGCATTTTCCCTGCAATGGGCTTCGCAGACGTCTGGAATCGCACGCTCGTCTACTTCGGAATCGCCGAGGAGGACGAAGACTGGGACGAGGACGGCTACGTCACGAACGAGGAGCTCGAGCGCTCCTACAGCGAGCGACCGAACGTTCGGCGCCTGTCATCGCGCCGCCGCCGAGGTAGCGAACTCGACGACTGGACCGAGCCCGAGGAGTCCCAGAGCGCCCGTACTGCAGTCCTGCGCCCGAGCGGCGGTCGGCGCGGCTCGGTGGCGGCGGTGCCCAGCACGTCACCATCGCGCGTCCACCTCGTCGTTCCCAGGAGCTTCAACGACGCTCAGCAGATCGCGGACAAGTTCAAGGAAGGAACCCCCGTGATCCTGAATCTCCAGGGCTCCGACCAGGATCTCTCCAAGCGTCTGATCGACTTCGCCAGCGGGCTCACCTACGCGATGGACGGAAACATGCAGCGCGTCGCGGACAAGGTCTTCCTCCTCACGCCCCGTAACGTCGAAGTCTCCGCCGAAGAGCGCGCCCGCATGCTCGAGGGCGGCGGCTTCTTCAATCAGGCCTGATTTCGTAAAGGAAGCCGGGTTCACGAGCCGAAAACGGCTCCGTGGGCGTGCACGCCATTCTCGCGCTACCGCTGGCCGACGCCATCGACTCGGTCCAGAGCTTCGTGAACATCTTCATCTCCGTCTACATCCTCCTGATCTTCGCCTACATCCTCACGTCGTGGATCCGCCTCCCGTACTCGATCTGGATGAGCCGGATCCAGCGTTTCCTCTACGACGTGTGCGAGCCGTACCTGCGGATCTTCCGCCGGCTCCTCCCGGCCTTCGGGCCGCTCGATCTGTCGCCGATCGTCGCCGTCATCTCCCTGTTCCTCATCAACTCGATCATCCAGACCGTTCTCGAACAACTGCACTGAGAGGAGGTACGACCACATGGCACTGTCACCTGTCGAAATCCGCCACGTAAACCTGGGCCAAGGCTTCTTCGGGTACCGGAAAGGAGCCGTGGACACCCTGCTGGACGAGGTCGTCCAGAGCTTCGAGGAAACCTGGCGCGAGCGCGGCGAGCTGCAGGACAAGCTCGAGCAGATGGAGAACGACATCGCGCGTTACCGGGACCTGGAGACGCTCCTGCGGAAGACGCTCGTCTCGGCGGAGCGGAGCGCGCTGGAACTCAAGGACCAGGCGCGCCGAGAGGCCGAGATCGTCATGACCGAGGCGCACTCGGAGGCTCGCCTGATCAAGCAGGCGGCCCTCACGGAGCGCGAGCACCTTCGGGGCGAAGCAAGCCGCATTCGGAGCCTGTTGCGTTCCGCGCTGGCGATCGTCGACGACGGCGAAAGCGACGCAAGGGTCGAAGCGGCCTAGCGGGTATCTAAGATGGGCGCATGGCGGTCGACACCATGCGCTTCCGTGACCTCCTCCAGGAGGAGCGTCAGAAGGTCCTCGAGGCGATCGAGTATCTCCACGCGGAGAATCCCGGGTCGCTCAAGGACGAGACCCAGGAGTCGACAGCCGACAACCACGTCGCCGATACGGCGACGGTCACGCTCGACCGTGAGATCGACTACACGCTCGAGGAGAACTCCGAGCACGTCCTGAAGGCCATCGACCTGGCCCTCACCAAGATCGAGGCCGGCACCTTCGGGGTCTGCGAGAACTGCGGCCAGCCGATCGCGGAGGAGCGCCTGGCGGCGATTCCGTACGCGACGCAATGCATCGACTGCAAGCGCCGCGAGGAGCGAGGTTGACCGAGCCCGCCCCGCGGGCGCTAGACGTGCGAGTGGGGTCGGCGACCGATGGGCTGGCGCCGATCTCCGCGGCCGAGCGCTCACTCGCTGCGACCACGGTTCAGTGGATCTCCCTGGGCGCGATTGCGCTGTCGGCGCTCGGCGGCGACCAGTTGACGAAGTATTTCGCCTCGAGCCGCCTTTCTCTGGACGAGCAGGTGCACGTCGCCGGCCCGCTCTCCATCCACCACGTGCACAACTCGGGGATCGCCTTCGGGCTCTTCTCGAACGCGACCGCGATCGTGACCGCGCTGACGGCGATCGCCGTCGGCTGGATGCTCCTCTTCTTCGCCCGCTCCGGAGCACGTCACCCGATTCTCCCGATTGCGCTCGGGCTGCTCATCGGAGGGAGCGCCTCGAATCTCATCGACCGCGTGCGGCTGGGGCATGTCACGGACTTCATCGACCTCGAGTTCTGGCCGGCGTTCAACCTCGCGGACAGCTTCATCGTCCTCGGCGTCCTCATCCTGCTCGCGGCGCTGCTCTTGCCTCAGCGCCAGCGGCCGCGACCGCGGCCGGTGACCGACGCTTCACGTCGACGTCCCTGACGCCGCCGCCGGGACGCGGCTCGACCGTTTCCTCGCCGAGCTGCCCGAGATCGGGTCCCGTGGTGCTGCCGAGCGGCTGATCGCCGCGGGAGCCGTGCGGCTCGACGGCCAAGCGGCTGTCAAGAGCCGGAAGCTGGAGGGCGGGGAGGCGATCGACGTCGAGCTGCCCGAGCCGAAGCCGACCGAGCTCGTTCCGGAGGACGTCGACCTGAGGGTCGCCTACGAGGACGAGCACCTGCTCGTCGTCGACAAGCCGGCCGGCGTCGTCGTCCATCCCGCTCCTGGGCACGGTCAGCGGCACGCTCGTCCACGGTTTGCTCGAGCTCGGGGCCGCCGGAGGGGAGGACAGCGACCGGCCGGGAATCGTGCATCGGCTCGACCGTGGCACCTCCGGTCTTCTCGTCGTCGCCCGTTCCGAGGAGGCGTACGAGCGGTTGCAGGACCTCGTCCGCGAGCACTCCCTCGAGCGGACTTACCTGGCGCTCGTGCGCGGCCGGCCGCGTTCCTGGCAAGGGAGGATCGACGCGCCGATCGGGCGCGACCGCGAGGACCCGACCCGCCGGTCGCTCGACACGGACGCGCCGCGCGAGGCGATCACGCACTTCGAGGTCGAAGACCTGCTCGGCGCGCATGCCTTGCTGCGCGTGCGGCTCGAGACGGGGCGGACCCACCAGATCCGCGTGCACCTGGCCGCGATCGACCTGCCGGTGCTCGGCGACGCCGTCTACGGGGTGCCCGATCCGCGCCTGAAACGCCAGTTCCTCCACGCGACGCGCCTCGGCTTCACCCATCCGTTCACGGGCCAATCGGTCGAGGTCGAGTCGCCGCTTCCGCCGGATCTGCAGGCGTTTCTCGCCCAGATGAAGCGGTAGCGGCTACAATTCACGTGCTTCTGTCACCGTCCCGGCGGTGATGACGGGTGGGGGTGCCGGCGTTTGCACGCCGGTCCACTCGCAGGCCGCCGGCTGTATTGCAACCGAACCACGAAGGGGGACCATTGTCCGTCGTTTCCATGCGAGAACTCCTGGAGGCCGGAGTCCATTTCGGCCACCAGACCCGCCGCTGGGACCCGAAGATGAAGCGATTCATCTTCAACGAGCGCGGTGGGATCTACATCATCGATCTCCAACAGACGCTCGCCCTGCTCGAGGAGGCTGCGGCGTTCGCGCGCAACCTCGCGGAGCGGGGCGGCACGATCCTGTTCGTCGGCACGAAGAAGCAGGCACAGGACGCGATCGAAGAGCAGGCGACGCGCGTCGGCATGCCGTACGTGAATCACCGTTGGCTCGGGGGCCTGCTCACGAACTGGCGAACGATCTCCGCCCGCATCGAGCGGCTGCACGAGCTGCGCAGGCTGAAAGAGGACGGGCAGCTCGAGTTGCTGCCTGCGAAGGAGCGGATCTCGATGATCGCCGAGCTCGAACGGCTCGACAACCACCTCGGCGGGGTCGCCGACATGAAGCGGCAGCCTGACGCCGTCGTCATCCTCGACCTGCGCAAGGAGCAGATCGCGGTGCGCGAGGCGAAGCGGCTCGGCCTGCCCGTGATCGCGCTCGTCGACACGAACTGCGATCCGGACGACGCCGATTTCGTCGTGCCCGGCAACGACGACGCAATCCGCGCGTGCAGCCTCATCGTCAGGGTGATCGCCGATGCGGTCGACCAGGGCAGGCAGAAGGTCCGCGAGGAAGACTTCCGGAAGGCGGCCGAGAAAGCCGCTGCTGCTGAAGTGGCCGCCGCCGAGACGGCCGCCGCGGAGGCCGCTGCGGCTGGCTGAGGCCCCGGCCGAGGAGCCGGTGTCGGACACCGAAGAGCCGGTGTCAGACACCGAGGCCAAGCCTGCGGCCGCAGAGGTGACCGCCGAATGAGCGACATCCCGGCGGCCCTCGTCAAAGAGCTCCGCGAGCGCACCGGCGCGGGGATGATGGACTGCAAGCGCGCGCTTCAGGAGGCCGAGGGCGACATCGACGCGGCGCAACAAGCTGCTGCGCGAGTGGGGCGCGGCTCAGGCCGGCAAGCGCGCGGGGCGCGAGACGACCGAAGGCGTCGTCCTCTCGCGGATCAACGACGGCGTCGGCACCCTCGTCGCGGTCGGCTCGGAGACGGAGCCGGTCTCGCAAGAACGAGGAGTTTCAGGCGTTCGCCAACCGCGTGCTCGACAGCGTCGAGAGCGAAGGGCCCGAAGCGGTCTCGGCGCTGGAAGACGAGCGCACGGAGCTGATCGCGAAGATCGGCGAGAACGTGGTCGTGCGAGGCGCTGCGCGCCTCGAGGCCACGAACGGCGAGCGACTCGCCGAATACGTCCACCGGCCGGCCAGCAAGATCGGCGTTCTGCTCAAGACCGAGGGCGGCAGCGACGAAGCCGCTCGGCGCGTCGCCATGCACATCGCATCGGCCGCTCCGAGCTGGCTCGAGCGTTCCGAGGTCCCGGCCGAAGAGGTCGAGGCCGAGCGCCAGATCTACGCCGGCTCGGACGAGGTGCAATCGAAGCCCGAGCAAGCTCGTGAGAAGATCGTCGAAGGCATGGTCAACAAGCGCTTCTTCGCCGCGTATCCGGGCGGCGTGCTGCTCGAGCAGCCCTGGATCCACGACACCGGCAAGACCGTGGCCCAGGCGTTGGAGGAGGAAGGGATGCGAGTCCTCGCCTTCGAGCGCTTCGACGTCGCCGAATGACGGTGCGGCCAGAGGAAGCCCCGGCCAAGACCGGCGCGGCGCGCCCGATCTTCGACCGCGTCTTGCTGAAGGTCTCCGGCGAGGCGCTCATGGGCGAGCCAGGAGTACGGCATCGAGCTCGCCCGAGCGGAGGCGATCGCCAAGGAGATCGTCGAGGTCCAGCAGAGCGGGGTGGAGGTCGCGATCGTCGTCGGCGGCGGGAACATCTACCGCGGGATGGCGGCCGCGGCCGAGGGCATGGACCGTGCGACCGCCGACTACGCGGGAATGCTCGCCACGCTGCTGAACGCGCTCGCGCTCCAGGACGCGCTGGAACGACTCGGCGCGCACACGCGCGTCCTGTCGGCGATCGGCGTCGCCGAGGTTGCCGAGCCCTATATCCGGCGGCGGGCGATCCGCCACCTCGAGAAGAAGCGCGTCGTCATCTTCGCGGCCGGCACGGGGAACCCGTTCTTCACGACCGACACGGCCGCGGCACTGCGTGCGCTCGAGATCGGCGCCCAGGCGATCCTGATGGCGAAGAATCGCGTCGAGGGCGTGCTCGACGGCGATCCGCGCATCGAGCCCGACGCCGAGCTCGTCCCGGCACTCACCCATCTCCAGGCCATCGAGCGCGGTCTCAAGGTGATGGACACAACGGCCCTGTCGCTGTGCATGGACAACCGGGTCCCGATCCACGTCTTCGGGCTCGCCGACGGGAACATCAAGCGCGTGATTTTCGGCGAGCGGGTTGGCACAATCATCGCGACCCCGAGCGAGGAGTAGGTGCCCCATCCGGCGATACATACCGGCTTCTGGCCCGCGATCACGCGGCGCCACAGACCACCCTCGCTCTTGCCAAGGCTTATAGCCTTGGCCGCGAGCGAGTGCGGCCTCTGGCTTGGTGCTCGCGACCCAGAAGCTCGGCGGCATCACCGGAAGGGGCACGCATGATCGACGACCTGATTCCGACGCGAGCCGGCGCATGGACAAGTCGGTGGAGTCGACCCAGACCGAGTTCAACACGGTCCGCACCGGCCGGGCATCGGCCGCGCTGCTCGACCGCATCACGGTCGACTACTACGGCCAGCCGACGCCGCTCCAGCAGCTCGCGACGATCAACGTCCCCGAGCCGCGCATGCTGACGATCCAGCCCTTCGACCCCAATTCCGTGAAGGAGATCGAGCGCGCGATCCTGGAGTCCGAGCTCGGGCTCACACCTTCGAACGACGGCAAGGTGATCAGGCTCCCGATTCCCCAGCTGACCGAGGAGCGGCGCAAGGACCTGGTCAAGATCGTCCGGCAGATCGCAGAGGACGGGAAGATCGCGATCCGAAACGTCCGGCGCGACGCGGACAAGCACCTGAAGGATCTGAAGACGAAAGGTGAGGTCGGCGAGGACGACGAGCGTCGCGCGGAGGATCGCGTTCAGAAGCTGACGGACGAGCACACCGCCAAGATCGACGACCACCTGAAGCGCAAGGAAGCCGAGATCACCGAAGTCTGAGCGTCGTGCTGGACGCAGCTCACCGGCTCGCGCTTCGCATCGACATCCGCCGGTTGGCGCTGATCGTGGGCGCGGCTATCGCCGTGCTCGCCGTCATGGGCATCCTTCGCTACGGCAACAAGGAGCAGCTCGGTGCGTTCAACCTGGACGGGGAGCGAAACGTGCCGGCGGTCTTCTCGGCGGCTCTCTGGACAGCCGTCTCCGGCCTGGCTGTGCTGCTCGGGCGCGCTGATCGGTGGCGTGGCTGGCACGCCTTCGCAGCGGTCACCCTGGTCGTGGCCGCCGACGAGTTCGGCGAGATCCACGAGCGCCTGGAGAACAAGACGGGGATCGACTGGCAGCTCCTGTATCTACCGGTCGGAATCCTGGCGGCGATCCTCTTCGTCGCGATCGGCCGGCGGCTATGGCGCCTCGGGGTCGGCTTCACGCCGTTCGCAGTCGCCGCCGGCGCGGGAGTCGTGTCCCAACTGCTCGAGCAGGTCCAGTACGGGGAGAACGACGAGCCGGTCCGGGGTTACAGGGTCATGGTCGTCAGCGAGGAAGTGCTGGAGATGACCGCGGCACTGCTCATCGGCCTCGCTTTCCTCGCCGCGCTGCGTAGGATCGACGACTCGTCTTGAACTTCCTGAGCAGACTCTTGCGCCGCGGGCCCCCGACCCTCGAGCCCGGGGAGGTCCCGCGGTCGGTGGCGATCATCATGGACGGCAACGGTCGCTGGGCGGATGCGCGCGGGCTGCCCGTAGAGGCCGGCCATCGTGAGGGCACGCGCGCTCTGCGGCGCACGGTCGAGGCCGCGCTCGAGCTCGGAATCGAGTCGCTCACCGTGTACGCCTTCTCGACCGAGAACTGGCTCCGGCCGCCCGCCGAAGTGGACTCGCTGATGGAGATCTTCACCGAGACGATCGACCGTGAGCTGCCCGATCTCGCGAAGCAGGGCGTGCGCACGAGGTTCATCGGCCGGCGCGACCGCGCGCCCTGGAGCTGCAAGAGCGGATGGCCGATCTCGAGCTGGGCACGGCACGACCGCGAGCGGCTGCAGCTCTGGATCGCCTTCGATTACGGGGGCCGCGCCGAGCTCGCGGACGCGGCCAAGGCTCTGATCGCGTCGGGAATCTCGCCGGAAGAGGTGGACGAGGACGTCTTCGCCGTCTATCTCTACGCACCTGAGATGCCCGACCCGGATCTCCTGATTCGCGCGTCCGGTGAGCTGCGGATCTCCAACTTCCTGCTCTGGCAGCTCGCCTACGCCGAGCTCGTGTTCGTCGACCGGCTCTGGCCTGACTTCGGAGAGGAAGACCTGCGGCGGGCGGTGACCGAGTACGCGCAGCGGCACCGTCGCTTCGGCGGACGATGACCGGTCTTCTGTCACGGATCGTCGTCTCGGTCGTCGGGCTGCCGGTTGTCCTCGGGCTCGTCTACCTCGGCGGCTGGTGGCTCTTCGGGCTGGTCGCGATCGCCGCGCTGATCGCGCTGCACGAGCTGTTCTGGATGGCTCGGACACTGCGGCCGGTCGTGTTGGCCGGCTACCTCGGTGCGCTCGCGTGCCTCCTGGGGGCAGCATTCGGAGAGCTCGACTGGGCCGTGGCCGGCTTCATGGGAACGCTGCCGCTGGCTTTCGTGATCAAGGGCTTCGGCGGCACACGACAGTCGACGACGATCTCCGTCGGGGTCACCGTGCTCGGCGCGGGGTGGATCGGGCTCGGGCTCGCGCATCTTCTCCTGCTGCGGGACATCGACCCCGACGGGCGGCTGGCTGCGTTTACCGTCCTGCTCGCGGTGTTCGCCGGGGATGCGGCCGCGTACGGCGCAGGGAGGCTCCTGGGGCGCCACAAGATGGCTCCCACGGTCTCCCCGGGCAAGACGTGGGAGGGATTCGTGGCCGGTTCGGCGGTCGTGATCTTCGTCACGTGGATCGCCCTCTACGAGACCGGGTTCGTGGACGGATGGCGCTCGCTCGTGCTGGGCGGAGTGATCGCGGTGGTGGCACCGCTCGGCGATCTGTTCGAATCTGCCGTGAAACGGGACATGGACGTGAAGGACTCGGGTCGCCTCTTGCTCGGTCACGGCGGGATGCTCGACCGCATCGACGCGATCCTCTTCGCGGTCGTGGCGGCGTACTACGTGATTGCCGCGTTCGGCGCCACATAGCGCCCATACTTCAGGCTGTGACAAAGCGCATCGCCGTTCTGGGCGCAACGGGCTCGATCGGCCGCCAGGCGCTGGAGATCATCGACGGGCACCCCGACCTCGAGGTCTGCGCGCTCGCAGCCGGCTCCAGCGAGCTCGGACCGCTCGCCGCCGAGCGCGGTGTCGAGCACGTCCAGACCGGAGGCGACCTGACCGCTCTACTGGACGACTCGGCGCCAGACGTCGTCCTGAACGCCGTCGTCGGATTTGCCGGCCTGCCGGCGACTCTCTGGGCGCTCGAGCGGGGGGTCACGCTCGCGCTGGCGAACAAGGAGAGCCTCGTGGCGGCCGGTGATCTCGCGCTCGCAGCGCGAGAGCGGGGTGGAGGGCTGCCTTCTACCCGTCGACAGCGAGCACTCGGCCGCATTTCAGTGCCTCGAGGGGCGGGAAGCCGGAAACAATCCACTCACTCGTTCTGACCGCCTCGGGCGGCCCGTTTCGCGGCCGGTCGCAGGAGGAGCTCGCCGCCGTGACCCGAGCCGATGCACTGGCCCATCCGACCTGGCGCATGGGCCCGAAGATCACGATCGACTCGGCGACCCTCGCCAACAAGGGGCTGGAGCTGATCGAGGCCCACTTCCTCTTCGGCCTGCCGTACGAGCAGATCGAGGTCGTCGTCCACCCGACGTCGGTCGTGCACGCGCTCGTCCGCCTGCGCGACGGCGCTGCGCTCGCGCACCTCGGGTATCCGGACATGCGGGTTCCGATCTCGTTCGCGCTCGACCTATCCCGACCGCGCGGAGACGCCGGTCGAGCCACTCGACTTCGCGTCCGGCCTGACGCTCGAGTTCGAGCCTCCCGACCTGGAGACGTTCCCGATGCTCGCCCTCGCCCGCGACGCGGGTGAGCGGGGCGGGACGTATCCCTGCGCGTACAACGCAGCCAACGAGGTCGCAGTCGCTGCGTTTCTCGCCGGCCGGCTGCCCTTCCTCGGCATTGCCGAGGTCGTCGAGGAGACGCTCGGCGCGGTGGAAGGAGCGCCCGCACGTACCCTGGAGGAGCTCGTCGCCGCCGACGCCGAAGCACGGCAGCTCGCCGAGCGGCGGGCGGAACGGACAGCGGCATGAACATCTTCGTCTCCATCCTCGGGCTCGGCTTCCTGGTCCTCGTGCACGAGGCGGGTCACTTCTTCACGGCCCGCGCCGTCGGCATGAGCCCGCGGAAGTTCTACATCGGGTTCCCGCCGGCGCTGATCAAGACGAGCCGCCGAGGCATCGAGTACGGAATCGGGACGATCCCGCTCGGCGGCTACGTGAAGATTCCGGGGATGCACCGGCCTGCGCCGTCGGACGTGGACATGTACTTCGCGCCGGCGCTGGCCGAGGCTCCGCATCTGCTGACCCCGGCCGAGCGCATCAAGCAGGCCCTCGTCGAGGGAGACATGGCCGGCGCTCGCGCTCACCTGCCGGAGCTCGAGGGCTCGATCGACGCCACGAAGCTCTCGCCCCGGGCGCGAACGCGCCGCCCGGCGCGGCCTGCGCGAGCTTGGCGACGGGCTCGGCGAGGACGCCTACTGGCGGCAGAGGGCATGGCGGAAGGTCGCGGTCATCTTCGCGGGCCCGGGCGCGAACCTCGCTGCTGGCGATCGCGCTCTTCTTCGCGCTCTTCCTGATCGTCGGGCGGGACCGCGACCCGGACCGTCGAGCTCGTCTCCCCTGACCGGCCCGCGGCCGAGGCCGGGCTCATGCCGGGCGACGAGATCATCGCGGTCAACGGCGAGCCGGTCGAGCCCGAGGACATCTCGAGGCACATCACGGCGTCGGAGGGGAAGCCGGTGCGGCTGACCGTTCGCCGACAGGGGCAGGTCATCCATCTCCGGCCGGTGGCGCCCCGCAAGGACCAGGGCGTCTACCGCCTCGGCTTCCGGCTGGACGCAGAGTCTCTGGGGCCCGGAGCCGCCTTGTGGCAATCGGTCCGCCTGACCGGCATCGTCACGAAGGAGATCGGAGCGTCGCTCACCCGCCTCGTCCGCGGGGAAGGTCGTGAGGACGTCGCCAGCCCGGTGGGCATCGTTCAGGGCTCCTCGAACGCCCTCGACCAGGGCGCGGAGACCTACCTCTGGGTGCTCGGCCTGCTCAGCCTGTCGCTTGCGCTGCTCAATCTGCTGCCGCTGCTGCCGCTCGACGGCGGTCACATCGCGTTCTCGATCGTCGAGGGCATTCGCGGCCGCTCGGTCGGCCGGGAGGTCTACGAACGTGTTTCCGCGGTAGGCATCGCGCTCGTGTTGCTCCTGTTCTTCGTCGGGCTCTCGAACGACGTCGGCCGCCTGGGGGACTGATGGCGAGCGAGCGCGGAATACGAGTCGGCAACGTGCCGATCGGCGGGGGAGCACCTGTCGTCGTCCAGTCGATGACGCTGACTCCGACCAGGGACGTCCCGGCGACGACGGCCCAGATCGCTGCGCTCGCCTCCGCCGGCTGCGAGGTCGTGCGGTGCGCCGTGCCGAAGATCGAGGACGCCGAGGCGCTGCGCAAGATCGTGCGCCTGTCTCCGATCCCGGTCATCGCCGACATCCACTTCAACGCGAGCCTGGCGCTGCGAGCGATCGACGCCGGCGTCGCGGCCGTGCGCATCAACCCGGGCAACATCGGCGGCCCGGACAAGGTCGCCCAGGTGGTCGAAGCCGCGAAGCGCGCCGGTATCCCGATGCGAATCGGAGCGAACTCCGGATCGCTGCCGAAGCATCTTCAGGAGCTCGCCCAGCGGGACCAGGCCGAGGCGCTCGTCGCCGCCGCGCTCGAGGAAGTCGAGCTCCTCGAAGGGCTCGACTACCGCGACTTCAAGATCTCGGTCAAGTCGACGCACGTGCCGACGATGATCCGCGCCTACCGGCTCCTCTCCGAAAAGGTGCCGTACCCGCTCCATCTGGGCGTGACCGAGGCCGGCACCGAGCTGACGGGCTCGATCAAGAGCTCGATCGGCATCGGGTCGCTCCTTGCGGACGGGATCGGCGACACCATCCGCGTCTCGCTCACCGCCGACCCGGTGAAGGAAGTCGGGCGTGGCCTGGGAGATCCTGAAAGCGCTCGGTCTGCGCGAGCGTGGCCCGGTGATGATCGCGTGCCCGTCGTGCGGCCGTGACAACGTGGGGGTGGAGAATCTCGCGCGTCAAGGTCGAGGAGCGCCTCCGCGACTACCCGCAGGCGTTCGAGGTCGCGGTCATGGGCTGCGCCGTCAACGGACCCGGGGAGGCGGGGGACGCCGACTTCGGGATCGCGGGCGGCCGCGACGTCGGGTTCATCTACGCGCACGGCCGGGTGCTGAAGAAGGTCGAGTCCGAACAGCTCGTCGACCAGCTCTTCACCGAGATCGACGAGTGGATCGCGGAAGGCATGCGCCGGCCGAAGCGGTTGAAGATGGCGAAGCCCGCGGCGCTCGCCATGGCCGAGGCTTCAGAGATTCCGCTCGACTAATCTCTCGCGGGTGGTCCGGCGAGCCTCCCAGCTCTTCCTGCCGACGCTGCGCGACGATCCTGCGGACGCCGAATCGGCGAGTCACAAGCTCCTCGTCCGGGGAGCCTTCATCCGTCAGGTCAGCGCCGGCGTCTGGACGTTCCTGCCCCTGGGCTGGCGGGTGCACGAGAAGGTCGTTCAGATCATCCGCGAGGAGATGGACGCGATCGGCTCCCAGGAGATGCTGATGCCGGTGCTGACGCCGGCGGAGCTCTGGCAGGCGACGGGGCGGTACGACATCCCGGAGGTCTTCAAGCTGAAGGACCGCAACGGGCGCGAGTTCGTGCTCCCCATGACGCACGAGGAGACCGTCGGGTTCCACGCGCGAGAGATCCAGTCGTACCGCGAGCTCCCGCAGATGCTCTACCACTTCCAGACCAAGGAGCGGGACGAGCCTCGGCCGCGGGCCGGCCTGATCCGCGTCCGCGAGTTCATCATGAAGGACTCGTACTCGTTCGACCGCGACGCGGAGGGGCTCGACAAGAGCTTCCGCCTGCACGCTGACGCGTACGACCGGATCTTCGAGCGCTGCGGCCTCGAGGTGTACGCCGTCGCAAGCCGAGTCGGGGATGATGGGCGGCAGCGAGAGCCGCGACTACCTGGCTCCGTCCGAGGCGGGTGAGAACACGCTCGTGACCTGCGAGAACGGCGACTACGCGGCCGACCAGGAGATCGCGCACGGCGTGCCACGTGCTCCCGACTTTCCGGAGCAGCTGTCGTCTCCAGAAGAAGTGGAGACGCCAAACGTGGGGACGATCGAGGGCGTGGCGTCCCTGCTCGGCGTGGACGAGGCGGCGACGGCGAAAGCGATGCCCGTCGTCGTCGACGGGCGGCCCGGTCCTCGCTCTCGTTCGGGGGGACGACCGGCTCGACGAGGCAAAGCTGGTCGCGGTGGTCGGCGCAGCCGTGCGCCCGGCTCAGCCCGACGAGATCCGCGAGACGTTCGGCGCCGACGGCGGTTCGATCGGGCCCGTGGGCACGAAGGTGGAGATCGTTGCCGACGAGACTCTGCGCGAGGGGCAGTTCGTGGCGGGCGCGAACCGGACCGGCTGGCACCTGCGCGGCGTCGCAGGCGGGACGGGACTACGACGCACGCTTCGCCGACATCCGCGAGACTCGAGAGGGCGACACCTGCCCGAAGTGCGGCGGCGCGTTGCGCCTACAGTCGGCGATCGAGGTCGGACACATCTTCAAGCTGGAAACCCGCTATTCCGTACCGCTCGACGCGACCTTCCTCGACGAGGACGGCCAGGAGAAGCCGCTCATCATGGGCAGCTACGGAATCGGCCCGGCCAGGACGATGGCGGCCGTCATCGAGCAGCACCACGACGAGCACGGGATCAAGTGGCCCGCCGCCGTCTCGCCGTACGACGTCCACGTCGTGGTCTTGCCCGGCCTCGAGGAGCAGGCGGAGCAGGTGGCGAGCACGCTCGAGCAGGCGGGCGACGACGTTCTTCTCGACGACCGCGATCAGCGGGCCGGCGAGAAGTTCGCCGACGCCGACCTGATCGGCATCCCCGTCCGGGTGACCGTGGGCAAGAAGACGCTCGACGACAACGCGGTCGACGTTCGTGACCGAGGGACAGGCGAGGAG
This sequence comes from uncultured Actinomycetes bacterium, assembly GCA_963771725.1. GTDB lineage: Bacteria > Actinomycetota > Thermoleophilia > Gaiellales > Gaiellaceae > VAXT01. The sequence goes on from CAVYUO010000006.1 coordinate 388,104, forward strand.
CGCCGTGTGGTCATCGACGAGCTCGGAAGCCTGCGCTGATGCCGCGAAGGCGCCGGTTCAGCGAGGACCCCTTCGGCCCGACGCTCGAGCGGCTGATGACGGAGACGGGCGTCACCTATCGAGCCCTCGCCTCGCAGACGAAGCTCTCGGCCGGGTACCTGAACCATCTGGTGCACGGCAACCGTCCCGTGCCCTCGAACGACATCGTGCGCAAGCTCGCCGATGCCCTCGGCGTGGAGCCGGAGCATTTCCGCGAGTACAGGCTGCGGGTGATCACGGAGCGGCTCGAGGAGATGCCGGACCTGATCGACCGGCTGTATAAGCGGCTCGGCGGCCGGGCTAGACTTCGCGCCCACGGGGCGTGGCGCAGCCTGGTTAGCGCGCTTGTCTGGGGGACAAGAGGTCCCCGGTTCAAATCCGGGCGCCCCGACTGAGATCAGCGCGACTGGTGCTCTGACCTCCGCCGGAACGCTTACTGCTTTCCTGCGGAGTCGTCCTCCGCGATCTCCTCGGCCTCGCCGAACCCTGGGGGAGGTTTACCCGCGCGATAGGCGGGTACGAGCCGTGGGTCTGCCAGGACGACAAAGACAACAGGGGTTAGCACACACGCCCCAGAGGAGGCGAAGCAATGCGCAAGGGGTTCCTAACATTGGTAATGGCGGCCTGCATGGCCGTTGCAGCAACCGTCGCACCTGCGACGGCTGCTAATCAGAACGGGCTCGTCAACGTCAACCTCGAGGACAACGTAGTGCAGGTCCCGGTCGCCGTCGCGGCCAACGTCTGCAACGTCGACGTTGCCGTTCTCGTCGGGCTGATCGGCGATACAGGCAGTGCCGCGTGCGACGCGGACGCGTTCAGTGGGGCCATCGTCACCGGCCGTGATGGCGGCGGCGGTAGCACGCACCAGGACGGCCTCATCAACGTCAACCTCGAGCACAACACGGTCCAGATCCCGATTGCGGCGGCCGCCAATATCTGCGACGTAGACGTCGCGATCCTGGTCGGCGCGATCCTGGAGGACGACGCAACGCAGTGTGACGCCGGCGCAGGTGCGGGCGGCATCAGCTAGCGGCATCGCGCAGCGTTAGTTCGAGATCAAGTAGGGCAGACACTCACGCCGGGCGGGCGCTTCCCGCCCGGCGTGCTTTCTAAAAAGAATGGGGCGGTCCAGCTCGGGCATCGTCTGCCAGGACGACACCGAGGAGGGCGCCCCCAATACGTATTAGAGACTTTTTCCACGCGGATCTTGCGGTTTGGCGTCTAACCTGATGCTTCGCGTGGTGAATTCACGTGTCGACGGCGCTCTTAGGCCACTAATGACGCCGGAGCGCGGGCCGCCAGAACGCGGTCGTTCAAGATCGCGAGGAACGCCACGACGACCGTGGGGTCGAACTGCGTTCCCGAGCAGGCGATCAGCTCGTAGCGGGCGCTTTCGGGTGATCGCGCCTGCGCGTATGGCCTGTCTTCGGTCATCGCGCAGTAGGAATCGACGACGAAGACGATCCGGGCGCCGATTGGTATGTCGTTGCCGGCGAGCCCGTCGGGATAGCCGGCACCGTCCCAGCGCTCGTGCGATGAGCGGACCATGGAAGCGACACCTTCGAGCGAAGGGGCGCCGGCGAGGATGCGTTCGCCGATCACGCTGTGGCTCTGCACGAAATCCATCTCCTCATCGGTGAGGATTCCAGGCCTGGTCAGGATCTCGGATGGGATGCCCACCTTGCCCAGGTCGTGCAGCTCCGCAGCCTTTTCCACCAGTTCGACCTCATCAGTCGAGAGACCAAGCGCCTTGGCGCATGTCCCCGCCAAATTCGACACCTCTTCGACATGGCCGCCCAGGCCGGGGTGGCGTTCGTCGAGCATGCGGGTCAGCACACCGGAGATCCACTGCCTCGGAGCCGGGGTACGCGCTCATCTTGGCTGCGTACATACGGGTGTCAGCGAGCCGTAGGGCTTCCGAGCTGGAGTCACGTGCCTCCTCGGGCACGGCGACCGAGCCTGTGGACGAGGTGATGCAGAACCCCTCGCCTTCGTCGCCGAGTGCGCGCTGCAGTAGCGCGTGTGCTTCGTCTGGAGGCACGTTCCCGTCGAGCAGGACGCAGAACTCGTCCCCGCCGAGTCGAGCCGCGGTTCCGTGGCCGTCGCAGGCTCTTGCAAGCTTGTGGCCGAGCCGTTTCAGCAGCGCGTCGCCCGCCGGATGGCCGAACGTGTCGTTGTAGCGCTTGAAGCCGTTCAAGTCGGCGATCGTCAGCGTGAAGCTTTCGTTTCTGTCGGTACGCGCCTCGAGCTCCTCGAGTAGCGCACGCCGGTTCGGAAGGCCGGTCAGCTCGTCGGTGCGTGCCTCCGTTGCGGTCGCAGCGATCGTGGCGAGCATCGTGGCTTCCGCACGTCGCCTATAACCGCTCAAGAGCCACGCACAGACCGCTACACCAAGCAGGCCCAGCGGAATGAGGATGAACGCAGTGGCGCGCACGGTTCGTTCGGTGGCCGTCACCGATTCGAGCTCCGCCGTCAAGAGGTGGGAGGGATCCGAGTCGAGGTCGTTCAAGACCACCTCGAGCTCCCTCATGGTGTCCTCCATCAGCTTTTCCGGTCCTCCGCTCGCCTTGCTGTCGAAGCCGGGCGGCGTCGTCGGGCTCACGCACGCGACGCTCGGCGCCCCGACCACTCGTTTGACGACGCAGGCTGTCAGGAACCACTCGATCGCGGGCTTCAGCCTGCGGACGATCGGCTTGCTCTCGCCGGCGATCACCTGGGCGTCGCGGACCTCGCCGTTTTGCATGCGGTAAAGCGCGTCGTCGAGGACCTTTTGCGCGTTGCGCAGCTTCTTGAGGTGGACTGGGTTGGGTCCCGACTCGAGCCCGTCGGCACTGCTATTGATCAGACTCAGCGCCTGGATCGCACGCAGGTGACCCGATGTCTGAACGCCCGCTCCGGAAAGCCCGGCGGCCCCGTTCTGGGTGACGATCGACGACCACACGGCGAGCGTTCCGAGCGCCAGGACGGCCAGCAACATGCCGGCAACGGCGATTCGGGCAAAGACTTTGGAGCGTGCGGCAGGGCGAAGTGAATGATCCATTGCCTATGGCTATCGACGGAAAAACGGCAGAGGGTGAATCGCGGCCCTGCGGTCTAACCTTCGCGTCACCGACCAGATGCCACCAACCCGAGACCTAGACCGGCTGTACGGCCTTCCGCGTGAGGAGTTCACGGCCGCGCGGAACGAACTCGTTCGCGAACTGCAGAAGGCCGGGCGCAGGGACGAGGCAGAGGAGGTGCGCGCGCTCAAGAAACCGTCCGTTTCGGCCTGGGCGGTGAACCAGCTCGCCCGGCAGCACCCGCAGGAAGTCGCCGACCTCGTGAAGGCCGGCGATGCGCTGCGGAAGGCTCAGCGAGACGTTCTCGCCGGCAAGAAGGGAGCCGATGTTCGCGAGGCAAGTCGCGCCCAGCACGAGCTCGCCGACGAGCTCGTTGAAGCCGCGCGGCAGATCCTCATCCGGAGCTACGCAGACCATTGCCCAGAGGATCTCGGGAACACTGCGGGCGGCGTCCACAGACCCGGCGGCGGCGAAGTTGTTGCGCAAGGGTCGCCTGAGCGAGGATGTCGAGTCGGTCGGCTTCGGGCCTCTCTTACACGTCGCCCCGCAGCGGAAGGGCCGGGCACGACCGCAGCGCGACCGCGCACGCGAGCGGGCCGCGGCTCAGAAGAAGCGCAAGCGGGAGGCCGTCGCCAACGCGAGACAGGAGGCCGCCGCTGCCCGGAAGGCGGCCGACAAGGCGGAGCGCGAGGCGAAGCGAGCACTCGAGCGGGCGGAAGCGGCCGAGAGACGAGTCGCCTCGCTCGAGCGCTGAGCTAGGGTGAGAGCGTGCGGAGCTGGGATCGGGCCTCGTTCGAGCTCAACACGCGGTCGCCGAGAGTGCGGCGGCGGGTCCGGCAGCGAGACCTGCTGCTCCCGGCGGACCACAACCCCCTCAGGCTCCTCGGCGCCTGCGTGGTCTGTGGCGCGTGCGCGTCGATCCTCTACGTCTGGATGCCCCTGATGCTCGTGACGATCGGCGTTGAGTAGGCCGATCGGGCCGCGGATGTGGCTGATCGTTCTCGCGGCAGCAGTCCTCGTCAGCGTGGTGCTGTACGTATTCGCTCTCAAGCAGATGGCGCGCTACCGGGAATGGGCGGCCGAGATCTAACGGCGTGCCGCAGCGCGTCGCCATCCTCGGAGCAGCTCTCGACCTCGGCGCGGGGCGCCGAGGTGTCGACATGGGGCCCTCGGCGATTCGCTATGCGGGGCTCCGTGAGCGGCTAGTCAGGTCGGGGCTGGACGTCGAGGATTGGGGAAACGTCCAGACCGAGCTCGCGGAGACTCGGCCCCGCGGCTCCGAGCGCGCGCGCTTCCTCGAGGAGATCCTCGAGACGTGCTCGCGCGTGTCCGAGCAGGTCGAATGGGCGCGCGCGGCGGGATTCCTGCCGCTCGTCCTAGGCGGCGATCACTCGATCGCCCTCGGCACGATGAGCGGGCTTGCGGCCTCCGGGCTCGGTGGAGCTCTCTGGCTCGACGCTCACGGGGACATGAACACACCACTCACGAGTCCGAGCGGAAACGTGCACGGAATGCCGCTCGCAGCGGCGATGGGGCTCTGCGGCGAGGAGTTCGCCCGGGACGGTGTCCGCCTGCCGTCGCTCGCCCCCGAGCATGTCGCGCTCGTGGGTGTCCGGTCGCTCGATCCTGGTGAGCAGGAGCTCGTGCGGGAGCTCGACATCGCCGTCTACACGATCAGCGACATCGACCGCCGCGGCGTGGAGCCGATCCTGCGCGAGGCGGTCGCGCGCGTCAGCGGAGGATCCTTCTTCCACGTCTCGGTCGACCTCGACGTCGTCGATCCGGAATTCGCTCCAGGGGTGGGGAACCCCGTGCGTGGCGGACTCTCGTACCGGGAAGCGCATCTGGCGCTGGAGCTCGTCGCCGAGACCGCGAGCATCGACTCGCTCGAGATCGTCGAGGTGAACCCGATCCGCGACCACGAGAACACCACTGCGGGCCTGGCGGTCGAACTCGCCGCGAGCGCGCTCGGCGCCCGGATCATCTAGGTCCTAGGAAAGCACGTCGGCCGAGCAGCTCATGACGAGCGCAGCGAAGACGTCCCCCGAGATCCCTTCGAGAGTTGGATGCGAGAGGTCCACGACGACGTCGTCCCAGCTGTCGATGCCCAGCGACGCTGCCCCCTCGTCGGACCCGAAGCACAGCAAGGTGCTCGGGGAGATGACACCGCGCGCAAGCTTCCTGCGGCGGGCGATTCCCTCGAGCTCCCGAAGTTCCTCGAGCGGATCCACGCGGACGTTCGAGTCTGAGCCGATGCACAGCCCGATGCCGCGCTCGCACACCGCTTCGACGCGGAGGAAGCCGTCGCCGAGGTTCGCCTCGGTGGTCGGGCACACGCAGATCCGGGCGCCGTTCTCGGCGACCAGGTCGAGCTCGGCGTCGTCGGCGTGTGTGGCGTGCACGATCGTGGTGCGCGCTCCAAGGCACCCGGTTCGGGCGAGGAGCTCGATGGGCCGGATTCCGTGCTCCGCGAGGCACTCGTCGATCTCGCGCGGCTGCTCGTCGGCGTGGACGTGGAGGACGAGATCCTCCTGCTCGGCGTAGCGAGCGATCGCCTCGAGCCAGTCTGACGGACAGGTGCGGACGGAGTGGGGGGCAACGCCGACTGTCAGGCCACGCGCACGCAGGTCGTCGACCTGGCGCAGGTACTCCTCGACCGAGGCCTGACGGAAGCGGTCGGTACCGCCTCGTCCGTACGCGGCGTAGAGGAGCACGAAGCCGATCCCTGCGGCCTGGGCCGCCTCCGACGCAGCGAGCGCCTCGTCGAAGCCGAGATAGTGGAACTCGCCGACCGCGGTGTACCCCGCGGCGCGCATCTCTCGGTAGGCGACCTCGTATTCGCGGCGGACGGTTTCCGGAGTCTGTTGCTCGGCGTGGGCGATCATGCGGTCCCGCCAGCCCCAGAAATCCGGGCCTTCCTCGTGCCCGCGAAGCACACGCTGGAACGCGTGGCTGTGAGCGTTGACGAAGCCGGGGATCGTCAGGGGCTCCGCCACAGCGCCCATTAAATAGGTTCCCCCGGCCTCCTCCCGTTGACGATCGTATCGGGGAAAAGCGCACCCGGCTGTCACGAAATACGAGCAAATCGCGCGCACTGGGCCGCGGCGGGCGCTCTATCCTTGCGCTATGTCCGCCTCCGCGGTGCCGGCGCCGCTCGCAGCTCTTCCGAACGCGCTCACCCTGTTGCGGCTGCTCCTCATCCCGCTGTTCGTCGTGCTCCTCGTGCCCGCCGACGACGGCCACAGCGTGGCGGCGGCGCTCGTCTTCGGCGTCGCCGGGGTCAGCGACTACCTGGACGGCTGGCTCGCGCGGCGCCTGAACGTCCAGTCCGACTTCGGACGCGTGGCCGATCCGCTCGCCGATCGGCTGATGATCGATGCGGCGGTCATCCTCCTCGTCCTCGTCCATGACCGGCTCCCGTGGGCGGCCCTCGCGATCATCATCGCGCGGGACGTTCTGCTCATCGCCGGGTACAAGCTGCTCATGCCGCGTGGCTACGAGCTGAACGTCAACTTCCTCGGGAAGGCAGCAACGTGGGTCCTCTACTTCGCGCTCTTCTTCGTCCTCCTCACCCAGCGGAGCGCGGACTGGCCGCTCTGGGTTTTCTGGTTCGGCGTCGCACTCGCGGTCGCGGCCGGCGGCCAGTACCTCCTGACCGCAGCGCGGGGAACTGACACATGAAGGCCGTCGTCATGGCCGGCGGCGAGGGCACGCGGCTCCGGCCACTGACCTCGAACCAGCCGAAGCCGATGGTCCCGATCGTCGGCAAGCCCTGCATGGAGCACATCGTGGAGCTGCTCCGCGAGCATGGCTTCGAGGATGTGATCGTCACCGTGGCGTTCCTGCCGCAGGCGATCCGCTCGTACTTCGGAGACGGCGAGGCCCTCGGGGTGAACATGGAGTACTCCGTCGAGGAGACGCCGCTCGGCACGGCCGGCTCGGTGCGCCTGGCCGCGGACCGGCTCGACGACACCTTCCTGGTTATCTCGGGCGACGCGCTCTGCGACTTCGACCTGACGAAGCTCGTCGAATTCCACAAGGAGAAGGAAGCAGCGGTGACGATCGGCCTCAAGTCGGTCGAGAACCCCCTCGAGTTCGGCATCGTCGTCACCGACGAGGACGGACGGGTCGAGCGCTTCCTGGAGAAACCGTCGTGGAGCCAGGTCTTCTCGGACACGATCAACACCGGCGTCTATGTCCTCGAGCCGGAGGTGTTACGCCACATCCCGACCGACCAGCCGTACGACTTCTCGAAGGAGCTCTTTCCGCTCCTGCTCGAGATGGGCCGACCGCTCTACGGCCAGCCGATGGAGGGCTACTGGCAGGACATCGGCAACCTCGATCAGTACCGGCAAGCGAATTTCGACGCGCTCGACGAGAGCGTCCGCCTGAACGTCCCCGGCGTCCGTCTGCGGGGGAACATCTGGGTGGGGGAGAGCGTCGACCTCGACGACATCGACCGGCTCGAGGGACCAGCTTTCCTCGGGAACTACTGCCGCGTCGCGCGTGAGGCGACCGTCGGCTCGTATTCCGTGCTCGGCACGAACGTCACGCTCAGAGAGCGCGCACGGACGGCGCGATCCGTGATCGACGCCTCCACGCACATCGGGCGCGGTGCGCTCGTCGAGGGCGCCATCGTCGGCCGCTCCTGTGACATCCGTGCTCATGCGCGCCTGCACGAGGGCGTGGCGCTCGGGGACGAAGTGACGATCGGCGAGGAGAGCGTCCTCATGCCCGGCGTGAAGGTCTACCCGCACAAGGAGGTCGAGACCGGCACGCAGATCTACGAGAGCCTGATCTGGGAGTCCCGCGCCTCGTCGAGCCTCTTCGGCAAGGACGGCGTCTCGGGGCTCGTAAATGTCGATCTCACGCCGGAGGTCGTCACGCGTCTCGCAGTCGCGCTGGGCACCGCTCTGCCGCGCGGCGCGCAGGTGGTCGCCAGCCGCGAGGCCGACGCCGCCTGCCGGCTCGTGGAGCGGGCGATGATCGCCGGCCTCAACTCGACGGGCGTCAACGTGGCCGACCTGCGCGTGCTGCCGAGTGCCGTGGGACGCCATCTGCTCAAGAAGCACGACTACGACGCCGGTTTCCACGTCGGCCTCAGCTCCGCCGACCAGGAGGTCGTCACGATTCGGTTCTTCGAACAGCCGGGGATCCAGCTCACGCCGGCGATGCAAAAGGAGATCGAGAAGCACTACTCCCGACAGGAACTGCGACGCGCGGCGGCCGCCGACGTCGGAACGGTCGACTATCCGGTGCAGGCCCGCGAGAGCTATGCGGCGGACCTATTGGCGACACTCGACGACGAGGCGATCCGCAGCCGCGGGTACCGCATCGTCGTCGACTACGGCTACTCGGCAGCCTCGCTCGTGCTCCCGCTCGTGCTCGGGCCGCTGGGAGTAGAGGCCGTGTCCGCGCACGCGTTCTCGCCCGCTCAAGCCGGCAGCGGCGACACGTCGCTGCGGAGCCTGATCGGCCAGACGAAGAAGCTGGTGGCGGCAGTGGGGGCGAACTTCGGCGCCGTCTTCGACCGCTCTGCGGAACGGCTCTACTTGATCGACGAGGAGGGCCACGAGATCCCCGTCGAGCAGACGCTGTTGCTCTTTCTGCGCCTGCTCGGCTCGAACGGCCGCCACGGCAAGCTCGCGTTCCCGGTGACGGTCACGAGCCAGGTGGATCGCATCGTGAAGAAGAGCGACCTGGAGATCATCCGCACGCCGGCGTCCCTGAGCGAGCTGACCAAGGCCGCGGCCGCCGACGGCGTGATCTTCGCCGGCGCTGTCGGCGGGGGCTACGTCTTTCCCAGCTTCCTGCCCGCCTACGACGCGACGGCCAGCCTCTGCAACCTGCTCGAGCTCCTGGCGCCTGTCGACCAGCCGCTCTCGACTCTCGTCGCAGAACTTCCCGTGTCGACCCTCGTCCACCGGCAGCTCCCGTGCCCGTGGTCGCAGAAGGGGCTCGTGATGCGCATGCTCACCGAGCGCCTCAAGGATCGAAAGGTGGATCTCCTCGACGGAATCAAGGTGACCGACCGCCGCGGTTGGGCGCAGGTGCTGCCCGACGCCGACGAGCCTCTGATCCACATCTACGCGGAAGGCTCGAGTGACGAGGTGTCGAACGAGTTGGAGGAGGAACTGCGTTCGCTCGTCGAGGACGTCCTGCAACGTGAAGTGGGGGAGACCGAGGCTCAAATCTCAAGCTGAGGTTGAACCTTGCAGCCGCTGCTGCTTTACTGCCAGCGGCCCAACCAACGACAGAAAGGCGCCGCTTCCGTGGAACCGTTTCCCGATCTCGCTGCAATGGACGACTCCGACCTCAAGGAACTCATCGACAAGCTGACCCACGAGGAGCAGGAGATCTCGTACCGGCGGCGCCTTCTGCACGGCCGGATCGACATGCTGCGCACCGAGCTCGTCGCCAGGCTCCAGAAGTCCGAGGGGCGGAGCGTGCTCGAAGAGGTCGACGTCGACCGCCTCGCCAACATCCTCGCCGGCAAGGCCGCGCCGCCGACCGAGGCCTGACTTGAGCCACGTGTACTGCCCCGAATGCGGTTTTCAGAACCCGGAGGCCGCCAACTACTGCACGAAGTGCGGAGCGTTGCTCGTCCGTGACGAGTCGGGCGCGGACACGACGATGAGCTTTACGCCGGAGGACGGGGACGAGGAATCGGCGGAGATCTTGGACGAGATCAAGACCGAGGGGCCCGCACTCGTCGTCCGTTCCGGAGGCGGTCGCGCCGGAGAGCACTTCCTCCTCGAGCAGGAGAGCACCACGGTGGGCCGCTCGCCCGACTGCGACATCTTCCTCGACGACGTGACCGTGTCCCGCCGCCACGCGCTCGTCAAGCGCTCGAACGACCAGTTCCTCATCGAGGATCAGGGCAGCCTGAACGGCACGTTCCTGAACCGCAAGCGAATTGAGTCCGGTGGGCTGGAGGACGGCGACGAAGTCCAGATCGGCAAGTACAAGCTCACCTTCCTGACCGCGTGAGCGCGCTACCAAAAGCCGAGCCTGACGAGGGCCTGCTGCACATCGGGGCGGTCTGCCGCGCGTTGCAGGACGAGTTCCCGGACGTCGCGATCTCGAAGATCCGCTACCTGGAGGATCAGGGGCTGCTCAAGCCGAAGCGGACGAAGGGCCGCTACCGGCTCTTCGACCAGGACGACGTCGAGCGCCTGCGAACGATCCTGCGGCTGCAGCGGGACGAATTCCTTCCACTGCGGGTGATCCGGCAGGAGCTGGCCGATCCGGGCGCGGCGAAGGGAAAGCGCAAGCGGCGCGCCGCCGGCCTCGTGGGGCTGGAGGAAGAGATCGACGCTCGCGAGCTGGCCGAGCGCTCGGGGGCAACTCCCGCCCTGGTCCGGGAGCTCGAGGAGTACGGGCTGCTGTCGCCACGAACCGACGGTCGGGAGAAGCGCTACGGAGCAGCCGACGCTGACGTGGCGGCAGCCTGCGTCAAGCTCTCCGCCTTCGGGATCGATCCCCGGCACCTGCGCGCCTTCCGCACGGCAGCGGAACGCGAGGCGAGCCTCCTCGAGCAGTTGCTCGCGCCTGCGCTGCGCTCGCGCAATCCTGAGCGGCGTCAGGCTGCGCTCGACGACCTCCAGACCCTCTCGGAGGTCGCTCAGGAACTGGGGCAGGTGCTCTTCGCCCGCGCGCTCCGTAGAGTTGCCGCGCACTGATGGGCGTCGACGAGCTGAAGGCCAAGATCAGGGACGTCCCGGACTGGCCCGTGGAGGGCGTCATCTTCCGGGACATCATGCCCCTGCTCGCCGATCGCGAGGCGCTGAAGGAGACGATCGACCTCATGGCCGATTGGGCTGAGCCGAAGAAGCCCGACATCGTCGTGGGCGGCGAGGCGCGGGGATTCTTCATCGGCTCGGCAGTGGCCTACAGCCTGGGGTGTGGCTTCGTCCCCGCACGCCGGCCCGGGAAGCTGCCTCTGGCCACGATCGGCGCCGAATACGCGCTCGAGTACGGGACGAACGCACTGGAGCTGCAGGCAGATGCTTTCGAAGGCGGCTCGCGGGTCCTCATCCACGACGACGTTCTGGCCACCGGAGGCACGTCCAAGGCGATGGCAGGCCTCGTGGAGCAGCTCGGGGGCGAAGTCATCGGGATGGCCTTCATCATCGAGCTCGACTTTCTGAAGGGCCGAGAGCAGATCTCGGACTACGACGTCTTCTCGCTCATTCACTATTAACCCCCACCGTCACATCGCGCCTCGTGTTCACCGTTGAGCAGCGGGATGCACTCCGCGAGCGCCTGCTACGGCTCGCGGAGGAGGATGAGCGCGTAGTGGCCGGGGCCGCCGTCGGCTCGCTTGCCGTGGACGCCGGGGACCGCTTCTCCGACTTGGACCTCACCTTCGGCATCGCCGACCACGTGCCGGTCGCCGACATGCTCGATGACTGGGCGCGCACGCTCATCGACGAGCTCGATGCGGTGCACCTCGCCGATCTCGAGCGCGGTCCGACCACGTACCGCGTGTTCCTCTTGCCGGACGCGCTGCAGTTCGACCTCTCGATGACCTCGGCGGCTCAGTTTCGTCCCGCCGGGCCACGATTCCGGCTGCTGTTCGGCGAGACCGCGGCGGGCGAGTCCGAGGTTTCCACACCGCCCGTCGCAGGCGACCTCTTCGGGTGGGGTGTCATCTACGCGCTCCACGCGCGCGCGTGCATCGAGCGCGGGCGTGTCTGGCAGGCCGAGCATTACGTCGGCGCCGTGCGCGACCACGCGCTCTCGCTTGCCTGCCTCCACGAAGGGCTGCCCGCGGTGCAGGCGCGTGGCTACGACGACCTTCCAGCGGAGATCCTGGCTGGATTCGAGGCTGCCCACGTTGGTGCGCTCGAGCCTGAGGCGCTCCGGGCAGCCCTCTCTGCCTCCGTTCTTGCGCTCCTGCGCGCGGGCGAGGAGGCGCGCCTACCGCATGCGGAGACCGTTGCGCAGCGCCTCGCTGAGCTTCGACCGTCCGGGTAACAGTCGCGACAGCCGCGCCGCAGTTCACTATTGAGGAGGTCTAGGGCCTCATGAACGAGGCCGATGAACGTCGTAGGAGCCCTCAGGTGTACGACGCGCTCACCACTCATTACACCTTCCCGTGCCCTTCGCGGGGGGAGACCAAGGTGCGCCTGTCCTCGTTCCGCACGCTCGAACGACTTCCCGGTGCGAGTCATCCCGCCGTGTACCGCGTGCTCTTCGCCTGCGGGTGCGGAGACGAGCACCTGGGCCTGGTGTCTGACGACGAGCTCGACTGGGCACCGCTCGGCCTGGGGGAGGGGCAGTTCGTCAACCTGATGACCGCTCGGCTCGAGCCTGCTGCCACCGAGCTGAGCGACCTCGCGGCGCGGCAGATCCAGGCCGGAGAGTGGCCGTGGAGCTTCTTCTGCTACCCGGAGGGCCGGCCGCGTCCGGTGTTTCCGTCCTCATTCTTCGTGCTCGCCCCCGGCGACGGATCGCTCGGCCTGGCCGTGCACTGTCCCGTCTGCAACAAGGCCTCGGTCAACCTCGTCTCGCCGGAGCACGTCGACTTGCCATTCCACAACGACGTAGAAGTGGGCGTCGTGCCGTTCGTCTTTCCCGAGGACTCCGAGGCGATCGTCTCGGAGTTTCGCTCGGAGCTCGACTCGGCGAGCTTCGACGCACGTCGGCTGTTCCTGGACTAGGAAACGCCTAAGCGGGGCAAGACCCCGAATGGAGGTGGTTCTCTAAATGTATGGCCTGACTCGTGGAGCAATAACCCTCGTCGGTGTGATCGTCGCGGGCTTCCTCATCTGGGTGGGCGTCGATCCGCTCTCCGGAGGGTCCGTCGGACGAGGAGAGTTCTGGTGGGCGGTCCTGATGTGTGCCCTGGCGGGTCTCGTCATGGCCCTGTCGCAGGTGCTGGGCGGCTGGACGAAGTGGGGCTGGCCCCGGCTCTCGCTCAACGTGTTTCTCCTGGCCTTTCTCCCGGCGCTGATCGCCGGCGGATGGGTCCTGCTGTACGCCCAGCCGGGAGACGGACTCCTGGGGGGAGACGTGCGCGACTGGTCAAACGATCTCGGGATCGACGGAGTAATCGGAGATCTGGCAATCGCCACGCTCGCGATCGCATTCGGACTGGGGCTTGTCTTCGGTCTGACATTCGACACCACCGGCCCCCGAGTACGTCGGGCCGAGGCGGTCCCGGACGAGCCGCCGACAGAGGCTCCGCCGCCCGACGAAGACGACCGTCGTGTGCGAATCCACGAGGGCGGCACACCGCCGCGCACGGGCGATCCTGATGGCTAGTAGCTAGGAGCAAGGCATCCGCTCACTCCCGTCAGGGATCGAGCGGGTGCCTGCGTCACGCCGATAAGAAGGCCAGAGAACAATGGACGCCGCCACGTCTAACCCCAACCGCGGGCTCGGCTTGATCCTCGAGCACTGCACCCGCCTTGCCCCGCGCTACGACGGCCGGCCGCCGGTCGCCTCCCGCCTCGAGCAACGCCTCGGCCAAGAGCTCTCGCGCCGCCTGCTCAGCGCACTGGCCGGCGACCATCGCTCTCGCGCGCGCTTCGTCTAGCAGTAGTTAGTTCTCGGCGCCCTGCGTACGGACGAACAGGAAGATCGCCGCACCGCTCAAGGCCGCGAGGACGAACGCGACCCCGCGCGAGACGCCGACTGACAGCATCCCGAGAAAGAGGAAGAGCCCGAGGCCGACGCCCCAGGCACCGGCGATGACCCCTTTGTCGATGCTAGGCGGGCGCAGGTGCATTCCTCGCGTGATGCTACTGCGACACGAAGGTCGGGGCAGCAGGCACCCAGCGATCTGTGCTCTAAGTCGAGGAAAGTGCGGAGCACTTTCCTCGAGTCCCCGCAGGGGACCCCTGTACGGGACCATAAAAATTCGCCGAGCCGGTTGCGCTTTCGTCTGCGGCTCCCACCAACTTTCGGCTTCCGCCTACAGTCGCCAGGTGTCGCTTCGACCTACTTGCGCTCCGTGCTCGGCGCAATGGGGACAATAGGGGCGTGTCCAGTTCGATTCAAGAGCGGCGAAAACACTTCTCCCGCAATTTGCAGAAAGTTCAGTTTTCCACATTGTCCACAGCACTTCTTGCAATCTGTTCACATGCTGTGGAGAGTGCGAGACAATCCCTGCGTGGTGCCACAAACGATCTCGCTTCGGCCTGTTGAAGACTCCGACCGGGATTGGCTGCGCGAGACCCTAGCGCAGTCCGGGCACCTGCGCATTTTGAGCCGCGGGCGCCTGACGGAGGACGCTTCGACGCTGGACGGCTTCCTCGCCGAGCGCGCAGGAGAGAAGGCCGGTTATGTCCTGGTGCGCATCGACAACGACGAGCTCGAGGTCGTCGCCCTGGAGGCTCTGACGCGGCGACAGGGGATAGGCACCGCTCTGCTCGCGGCCGCAGCGGACGAGGCCCGAAAGGCCGGCTGCGCCCGTGCCTGGCTCATAACGACCAATGACAACCTCGACGCCGTGCGCTTCTACCAGCGCCGCGGCTGGGAACTCGTCGCACTGCATCGCGACGCGATCACCGCCGGCAGGCAGCTGAAGCCCGAGATCCCCGAGGTAGGGGACTACGGGCTACCGATCAGGCACGAGCTCGAGTTCGAGCTTCTTCTGCCAACTTGACATAACGCGCGTTATCGTGCGTCGGCTTTTGGGCTGAGAACTGGATTGGCAAGAGAACTGCGGGTATGGTGTTTGGTCTGCCGGGAGCCCAGGAATAACAGGACGGCGACCATGACTGTCGAGATTGACCACGTTCTCGCTACGGAGGACGTCAGACAGCTGATCGAAACTGCGGAGCAACATGGCTCGGTGCGCGTCAGCGAGCTCACAGACCTGATCGAGACCCACGAACTGGCGCCGCTCGAGGCCGAAGCGCTCCAGCGGGAGCTGGAGCAGCGCGGAGTCGACCTGATCGACGACGAGAAGGCTCCGCAGCCCCCACCGCAGCCGCAGGTCTACGAGACGACGACCGATGCGCTGCAGCTCTTCCTGCGCGAGGCCGGCCGGCACGCGCTGCTGACGGCGGCCCAGGAAGTCGAGCTCGCCAAGAAGATCGAGCGCGGCGACATGGCGGCCAAGCAGCGGATGATCCAGTCGAACCTCCGCCTCGTCGTGTCGATTGCCAAGAACTACCGCAACCAGGGCCTGCCCTTCCTCGACTTGATCCAGGAAGGCACGCTCGGGCTCATCCGCGCCGTCGAGAAGTTCGACTGGCGCCGAGGGTTCAAGTTCTCGACCTACGCGACCTGGTGGATCCGTCAGGCCGTCGCCCGCGCGCTGGCCGACAAGGCGCGCACGATCCGGATGCCGGTCCACATCGTCGAGCGCCTGCAGAAGATGAACAAGGCCGAGCGAATCCTCTGGACCCAGCTTGGCCGCGAGCCGACGCTCGCAGAGATCGCCGAGGAAGCGAGCCTGCCGATCGACCAGGCGCGCGAGGTTCGGGCAGCCGCCCGTGCGTCGACGAGCCTGGATCAGCCGGTCGGCGAGCAGGAAGACGCGGTGTTCGGAGACTTCGTGGCCGGCGACGGGCCGTCCCCCGAGGACGAGGTCGAAATCTCGCTACGCAGCCAGGCGCTGCTCCGCGGGCTGGCCGCTCTCTCCGACCGCGAGCGCAAGGTGCTTGCCCTCCGCTACGGGCTGGGCGAAGCCGAGCCGAAGACGCTGGAGGAGATCGGCCGCCGCCTCGGGCTCACGCGTGAGCGCGTCCGGCAGATCGAAGTGCACGCCCTCAGGCGCTTGTCGAAGCTGCGCGAGATGGAATCAGTCGCCGGCTAAACGCGCGGCTCGCTCAAGCGATTAGAACCAACTACGCGAAGGTCAAACATGTCGGCACCTGCGAGGTGAGCTTGTCGTCGCGGAAAGTGCGCAGCACTTTTCGCGGCTCCCGGGCCCGTGGCCCGGGACCTACGCTGTAGAAGCTACGCGAGATGGAGTCTGTTGCCGGCTGAGGCCGAGCGCGGACCCGTCGAAGAAACGCACCGCTTCCTCCCCTAGCCTCTCGCTGACCTTGTCGTAGGCCTCGTCGAGATGCGGCGGGCGGGTCGCGCGATGACCGTCGGACGCGACGAGCGAAGCCTGGCCGTTCTCCAGAAAGCGCCAGGCGAGCTCCTCGGGGCCCGGTCCGTGCAAGCCGAGCAGGCTCGTTCCGTTCACCTGCAGCGCCCAGCCGCGGCCGGCCAGCTCCTCCGCGACTCCCGGGTCGTCCAGGACGGTCTCGGTGCGCTCGGGGTGCCCGATGACGGGTCGAAACCCGCTGGACTCGATGTGCTCCCCCACTCGGAAGAGGACCTCTGGCCCTCCGGTGAACGGGACCTCGACCAGCACGCAACCGGTGCCTTCGAGCTCATACCGCGCCATGTCGTCGCGCAGGAGCCGGGGATGTGGCGTCAGCTCGAAGCCGAGCCGCAACTCCAGGCCTGCGTGCGGACGCATCTCCCCGTATGCCTTGCGGATGGCTGCTTCGCGCGCGGGAGTGAGCGTCAGGTGCGGCCAGACGTGCGGCGTCGCAAAGAGGATCGCCGTGCCGTGCGCGGCCGCCTCGCGACAGAGCTCGATCCCCTGGCGCACGGACGAAGCGCCGTCGTCACCGGAGGGAACGACGTGCGAGTGGCAGTCGACGAAGAAGGCCGTTTCCTCCACGCTGTCCAGGGTACCGACCGGTACTCCTTCACAGGTGGCGGGACTGCCTAGGTCTCGTCGAGGTAGAGCTGCAAGCCGGGAGCGACGTTGCGGAGCTCGCGCAGTGCACGAGACTCGAGCTGTCGAACCCGCTCGCGGGTAATGCCGAGACCGACGCCGACCTGCTCGAGCGTCTGGGGGTGGTGCCCATCGAGGCCGAAGCGCAGAGCCAGCACCCGGCGCATGCGCGGGTTGAGTCGCTCGAGCGCGCCGGCGAGCTCCTTCGAGCGCAGAGCCTTGGCGGTCGCCGCGTCCGGCCGATCGGTCTTCGTGTCCTCGATCAGGTCGCCGTAGAGGCTCTCGCCGTCTCCGACGGGAGTCTCGAGGCTGACCGGGTCCTCGACGAGATCGAGGAGCTCCTGGACACGCTCAGGGGTGAATCCGCTCTCTTTCGCGATCTCCGGGACGAGCGGATCGCGGTTCAGTTTCTGGGTGAGGACGCGCCGTGCGCGCAGGACCTTGCGCGTCTGCTCGGCGACGTGGACGGGAAGCCGGATCGTGCGGCCCTGGTCGGCAAGGGCGCGCGTCACGGCCTGGCGAATCCACCAGGTGGCGTAGGTGGAGAGCTTGAAGCCGAGCTTGTAGTCGAACTTCTCGACGGCTCGAATCAGGCCGAGGTTCCCCTCCTGGATCAGGTCGAGGAGCGGGACGCCGGCTTTCGTGTAGTTCCGGGTGATCGACATCACGAGCCGAAGGTTCGACTCGATCAGCTTGGCCTTGGCAGCCTCGTCGCCTTCGTCCTTGCGCCTGGCGAGCTCACGCTCTTCGACCGGAGTGAGCAGGCGGCCGTCACCGATCTGGCGCACGTAGAGCTTCAGTGGGTCCTGGGTGGCCCCGGCGACGTGCTTCTTCTCGGGCGCGTCCTCTTTCTCCTCGGCCTCCTCGGCCTCCTCGGCCTCTTCGACCTCCTCGTTAGGGTCGTCGAGAGCCCCCGGAACGACCGCGAGCTTGGGCTCGAAGTGTTCGGGATCGGGAGGTTGCTGAGGGAGTGGCCGCGCCATTCGAGCGGTTTATCGGCGCACCCTCCCCCATTCGGGAACCCTCAAATGAGGGACGCCAGCCGTGCCGGTTCCGGCCGAACGAACGTAAGGATGCTGTAAGCGGACCTAACTCAACGTTAAGTCGCGCGTCGATAGAGGTAGGAGCCTTCCATGCCGTCTGGAAGGAGACCTAGCATCGATTGATATGTGTGGAATCGCCGGATACAGCTTGCATCGCTCGAGCCCCGTCTCGCGGACGCTCGCTGCTCAGGCGCTTCTGGCCGCAATCGCCGAGCGCGGCGCCGACGCTGTCGGCTATGCCCTTCGCGGCGCCGACGGAACGAGCATCACCGTCGACAAGCAGCGCACCGGCGCCAGCGCGCTGATGGACCGCATCTCGGTGCCGCCCAAGACGACACAGGCGCTCATCCACGTGCGCGACTACACCAAGGGCCATCCGACGATCGAGGCCAACAACCATCCCGTCCGCCACGGGAGCGTCGTCGGCATCCACAACGGCATCATCCTGAACGACGAGGAGATCTTCACGCGTCACGGGTTCAAGCGTGCCGCCCCCCGCATGACCGTTGACAGCGAAGCGATCTTCGCGGTCGCCGAGGAGTCGAACTCGAGCGCCAAGGCGCTGGAAGAGCTCTGTGGCTCCATGGCAACGGCCTGGCTCGACGAGCGCCGGCCTGGCACGCTCTTCGCTGCGCGGGGCGTCGGGCGGCCCCTCTGGCTCGGCGTCGGCTCGCGTGAGACCTTCTTCGCGTCCACGGAGCTCGGGCTCGAGCTGCTCGAGAAGTACCTGAACGTCCGCCTGCGCAAGCGCGAGGTCGCAGAAGGCACGCTGCTTGCCCTCGAGAACGGCAAGGTTGCCCGCACCAAGCGGTTCCAGCCGAACCGCGAGTTCGAGGAGAGCGACCTCCCCGCAGTGCGAGCACCTCAAGAGGGCGTCCTCTGTCTGCGCCGCCTAGCCGCGATTGCGGCTGCGCTTGGCTAGTCGCCCTTCCGGCGACACCTTCACTCCCTGTTCGGCCAGACGCTCCGACACCAGGAACTGGAACGTCGACCACGCCCCCGCGCCAGGTTCGAGCATCCGGTACACCTGCCACTCGGTGAGCATCTCGGCGTCTCCCCCACGGCGTGCCTCGGCCCAGTCGGCGAACTTCGGCAGCCGGCCGAGACTCTTGGCCAACGCGGCGCCCTGATCGATCGCCCGCTCGAGGCGCTCCTCGCCGACCGGCACGTCGAACCCTGCCTCGCGTAGCGCCGCCGTCAGCGAGCCGAAGGTGTGCCAGTAGAGCGACTTGGACGGCATCGACGCGCGGTGCTCGTCGAGGTCGCGGGCCGTCGGCGTCCGCCCTAGCTCCTCGACCGAGCTCTCGCAGGAGCCGGACGAGGTCCTCGCGTGTGGCGAACCGGCGAGGGACGAGCCCGGCCTTGCGCTTCGCCTTGTTCCAGCTCCCGAAGTGCTGGATGACGGTCTGCGGGTGCACGGTGGTCTGCGCGTCCTCTTCGAACTCGCGCATCGTCGGCGAGCGGCCGAGCCGCTCGGCGCATTCCGAGAGCTGCTCGAGGATCTGCTCGTCCGAGTAGCGGCGCCGAATCCCTGACTGGAACTCGGCCAACCGCTCACGATCGATCTTTGCGAGGGCGCGGTAGGCCCTCTTCCGGGGCATGGCAATAAGAATAGAGCAGACTACGCGTTTTGCAAGGGGACCCTAGAACGTTGGCTCAGGAGGCTGCTACAGCGAGCAACTCGAGCCGTGCGGTCTCGTCCGCCAGGATCTCCGGCGGCAGCACGCTCTCGAGAGCACCCACGCAGCGCGGGCAGAACTGCGTCCCCGCAGCCCGCTTGAGCTCGTCCATGGCCTCCATCGCCGGCCGGGCCGCTCGGTAGATGCGGGTCGTCAGCATGGAGTCGAGCGCATCGGCGACGTGGATGATCCGTGCGCCGAGAGGGATCTCCTCCCCCTTCAGCCCATCTGGATAGCCGGTGCCGTCGAAACGCTCGTGGTGGTGGCGGATCGCAGGCACGGCGTCGTTCAGGAAACCGAGGCGGTCGATGATGCGCGCGCCCTCGTCCGAGTGCCGCTGCATGAGCGTCCACTCCTCTTCCGTGAGGACGGCGGGCTTGAGCAGGATCGCGTCCGGAACGGCGAGCTTGCCGATGTCGTGGAAGAGCGCTGCGTGGCCGAGCAGGTCGAGCTCCGCCTGCGACAGCTTCAGCTCGCGTCCGATCGCCAGAGCGAGTTGCTGCACGCGGCGCGAGTGACCCGCCGTGTAGGCGTCGCGCGCGTCGACGGTGGCCGAGAGGCTCTCCATGGCGGCCGTCGAGCGTTCCTTGAGGAGCTTGTTCGCTCGCTCCAGTGACACGTTCTGGGTCTGGATCGTCTCCGCGGCCTCGCGTAGCTTGTGTGCGCTCTTTTGCGTGTGCCGCAGGTACGCCTCCTGCGTCTTGCGCATGAGGAGGAGCGGCACCGCGAACACGGCGAGTGCGTAGAGACCTGCTGCGTGGTACGCGATCGCCATCACGCCGCCGACGAAGCCGTAGACGACCCAGTGCGGCGCCAGCCAGGCAAAGCGCTCGTGCCAGGCAGACCACCAGCGCTGGTGGCCCTCCATGGCCATGGCCAGGCTCGTCAGGCCCGTGTTGACGGCGAAGTACGTCAGGCCGGCCGCGAGGCCTGCCGCGACGGTCACGAACTCGCCGAGCGTGCCCTCGAAGCCGATGGCGAAAACGCCCGCGGCCGCGAGTGAAGCTAGACAGAGGGAGCCGATGTTGAAGAGGACGTAATGCCCCGGGTAGCGTCGTGCGCTCCAGTGCACCGCTGCCGTCGTCACCGCAAGCGGCAGCGCAGCTCGAGGCCCGAAGAGCGCCGCTCCGGCCAGAGCCCCTACGGCGCTGACCGAGATCGAGCCGTCATCCACTTCGAGAGCCAGCGCCTCGCCAAGGCCGACGAGCACGACGAGCGCGAGCAGGGCGAAGAAATGTTGGCTGCTGCCGAAGGCGAGCCCGAAGGCGCCGACGCCGATTCCGATCGCCGTGACGAGCGAGACGACGGCCGCCAGGGGGCGTGAAAGCTGCAGGAAGCTCGGGCCGTGCACGACGTGCGGCCGCGGATGACGGCGCTCCTCGGGCGGAATCGCCTCGACGGCCGGGGGCAGCGGCGACGTGTGGTCGCCCGCCTCCGGCACCACGACGAGCTGTGGCTTGCGGTCGACCGGGACTGCCAAAGGCTCCGAGCTGGCGTCCAGGACGCGGTTTCGGCCCTGGAGCTTCGCCCGGTAGACGGCGAGGTCCGCCTGGTGGATGAGCTCGTTGGAGTCGGCCCCGTCTCGTGGGAAGGTGGCGACGCCGAGCGAGATGGTCGCGCGAATCGGCTGGCTCGACGTTTCGACGTCGAAGGCCTGAGCGGCAACGGCAGCACGGATCCGCTCCGCGATCTCGAGTGCCTCCTCCGTGTCCGTCTCGGGTAGCAGGATGCTGAACTCCTCGCCGCCGAACCGCGCGGGGACGTCGTAGTGGCGCAGCTGCATGCGAAAGACCTCGGCGATGCCCTTGAGCACGGCGTCGCCGGCGAGGTGGCCGTACGAGTTGTTGATGTCGCGGAGTAGGTCGAGGTCGGCCATGATCAGCGCGAAAGGCCGCTCGAAGCGGTGTGCGCGTGCGATCTCCTCTGCCAGCGCGACACCGAAGTGGCGCGCGTTGAAGAGGCCGGTCTTGGGGTCGACCCGCGCTTCCGCCTCGAGCTGAGGGACGCTGAGCGACCGGTGGATGAGGAGCACCGGGGCAATCGCGAAGGGGATCAGCCACGGGTTGAGGTTCCAGAACGTCGCGAGGACGACACCGAGGGCCGACAGCACGAGCTCCGTCGAGAGCCCGTGGAAGGAGAAGAGGCCCGAATCCTTGATCGAGTGGCCGCGCGCGAGCATGAGCATCGGAGCGAGCAGCGCATGATTCAGGCCGACGAGGACGACTGAGGCCGCGCAGCCGGCGAGCGCGAAGCGCAGGTCGGCGTTCGCGACGAGCCCGTCTCCGCGGATGACGAGGACCGCACTCCCCCACGCCGCCAGCGAGGCGAGGATGTGGTTACAGATGTTGAACGACTCGATGTACCAGGCCGTTCGGTTCTTCAGCCAGGCCGGGATGTGCTGAGCGATTGCGACCAGGACGACCAGCTCCGGCGGCAGTAGGAGGACAGCCGGAAGCAGGAACACCATCGTCGCGTGGTACGACTGGTTCCGCGGCGTCTTCACGAGTAGGACCTGCGCGAGCGCCGTCGCCGTGGCCAGGAGGATGAACGTCAACCACAGGCGAACGGTCTGCTCCTCGTGCTGGAGCCGACCAAGAGTCGGGATGGCTGCAGCTCCGGCTGCCAGAGCAGTCACGACCAGGTAGACGAGCGCCGGTGTCGAGAGGCGGGTTCTTCCGCCGTCGGGCGAGCTGGGGCCGCGGCCGAAGGCGAGCTCGCTTGGAATCGCGCTCACGGAAGCCTCACTGGTACTCGCTCAGACCGCATGTGCTCAATGTCTCCTTGTGCCTGCAGGGGGCCGCAGTAGTGAGACCCGGTCTCAAGGTAGGTAGACGGCATTTGGCTGGCATCCCCCATCCGAGTGACAGACGGGGCCGGCCGCAAGGCCGGCCCCGGGTCACGTGGTCCGGATTAAGGGAGTGGAAGGTCCGGGATGTCGAGATCCGGATCGGCAGCAGCAGCCGCCTCTTGCTCCGGAGTCAGGAGGTAGTCACCGACCGGGGAGACGACTTCGCCCTCGGCGTTGTCCTCGTGGGCGAGATCTTCCGCCGCGAGCACGTCGCTCCAGGTCACGTCACTCCAGGTCACGTCACTCCAGGTGACGTCGCTCCAGGTCACGGACGACCAGGACGCGTCGCTCCAGGTGACGTCTGCCCAGGACGCTGAGTCCCAGGAAGCGTTGCCCCTGGCGACATCAGTCCAGCTCGCCGCGTCGAACACGGGAGCCTTGATGCCGGCCAGGTCGGGGACGACGAACCGGTTGAGCGCCAGGTTCGGGTTGCCGGGCCTGGTGAGAGCAGCAGACCGTGAGGCGTTGACCTCGCCGACGCCGGCTGCACCCGTCAGACCTTCCTCGGGCACGAACCGAGCCCGCTGCATCAGCGCGCCCTTCACCTGGTCAGGAGTCCAGTTCGGCTTCCTGGCGAGGATCTGAGCCGCTGCACCCGCAACGATCGGAGCCGCGAACGACGTTCCCGAGAGCCGCATGTAGGTCGGAGCAACGATGTTCTCCGGCTTCGCCAGCTTCAGCGAGCCGTTGACCGGGACCGGGCCGATCATGTAGCGCCCAGCTGCCGAGATCTCGGGCTTACGGAAGCCGTCGAGCGTCATGCCGTAGGCCGACCAGGCCGGAGCCTCGTGGTGCCTCGGGTTCGTGGAGCCTTCCAGGTCGATGGCGCCGACCGTGATCACGAACGGGTCGTTGCCAGGGGCGAACGGTACGCCGCTCGGCCCGTCTGCCTTGCCGTAGTTCCCGGCAGCCACGACGACGACCACGTTGCTGAACCAAAGCTTCTCGACGGCCCGATCGAGTGGGTCCTTCGTGAAGTTGCTCGGCGTCGTCGAGTGGAGCGAGAAGTTGGCGACGCGAATGTTGTACTGCGAGCGGTTGTTGTAGATCCACTCGGCAGCCGCGATGACGTCGCTTGTCCTCGCCATTCCCCTGTCGTCCATGACATCGAGCGAGACGATCTTCGCCTGGGGAGCGGAGCCGGCAAAGTTCGGCGCGCTACCCGCGGCAATGCCTGCCACAAACGTTCCGTGGCCACGGCCATCGCCGGGCGAGTTGCCTGCGAGGGTCGAAAGGTTGACCTCTTTGATCACCCTGACGCCCATGTCGAAGTCGGCCCGGTTCTTGTCGATGCCGGAGTCGACGATCGCGATCGCCGGCGTGTTCGCCGTGGTGATCTCGTCGTCCGACCAGAACGGGCGGACGCCCGATGCAGTCGGCCACAGCTGGCTCGAGCTTCGACTGGTGCCGGAGAGCTCGACGGTCGAGTCGTGTGTGATCGTCAGGCCCGGCTTCTTCGCGATGACCAGAACCTTCTTCGCCTTGACGGTCACAGCGACCGAGCTGACGAACTTGAACTCCTTCTTGAAGCTTTCGCTATCGAGCATGCTGTCCGTCCGATCCGCGTCCTTGAAAGCATCCCGAGCCTCGTTCACGCCTTCAGTGCTCTGGATGACGACCTTGACGAGCGTGTTCGGATGGTGCTCAGCCATGCCGGTCAGGTACGCGTCGACATAGCTCGGCGTCGACGAGGGCTTATGGCTGCCCTTGCCTGCACCTGCGAGCGGCACAGCCGTCGCAACTAGAACGAGCATGAACGCAGCGAAGCCACGCCCGCCCTTGCCCCAGAGGGCATTGGCACGGGAGTCACCTCCGCGGTTCCCCGTTCCCCAAAGGGCACTCGAGCGCGTTTGCCCGCCAGTGCCGCTGTTATCTCTAGACATTCCACTCCCTTTCCGCGCCACAGCGCGCAAATCCGCAGTTACCCATTTGAAATCCGGGCTGACCGTAGATTCGTAATGGGGGTCACTCATCACCCTTTAAGGGGAGAACCCGGGACTGAGCACGCGAAAATCACTCGATCCAGGGATGCGGCACCCTCCCTGAGTTTCGGGATACGCTCAGGACGTGCGTCCGCGCGTCCCTCTGGTTGCGGGAATTGCCGCTGCGCGCGCCGCTGCGGGGCTGTCCAGGCTCGTCGGCGCGGGCGGCGGAACGACGGTGCCCGGGAAGCTGCTCGCGATGCTCGACCCGAGCGCAGTCGACCGGCTCGCGGCCCGGCTTCCGCTCGGGACGGCGCTGATCTCGGCCACCAACGGCAAGACGACGACCGCGGCGATGACCGCGGAGATCCTCGCTCCGCGCACCAGACTTGCGCACAACCGCTCGGGTGCCAATCTCGTCTCGGGGGTCGCCTCCACGCTGCTCGCCGAGAGCGGCGCCGAGCTCGGTCTCTTCGAGGTGGACGAGGGCGCTCTCCCCGAGGTCGCCCGTCGTGTCCGGCCGCGCGCGGTTTGCCTGG
Organism: uncultured Actinomycetes bacterium; assembly: GCA_963771725.1. Taxonomy (GTDB): domain Bacteria; phylum Actinomycetota; class Thermoleophilia; order Gaiellales; family Gaiellaceae; genus VAXT01. Next base: position 412,926 of record CAVYUO010000006.1, read on the forward strand.
GGAACCTCTTTCGGGACCAGCTCGACCGCTACGGCGAGCTGGAGCTGATCGCGGAGCGGTGGCGTTCTGCTGTGCGCGAGCTGCCGGACTCGACGGTCCTCGTGGTGAACGGCGACGACCCCCAGGTGGGAGACCTGGCTCGCGAACGGGACGGCGCGGTCGTCTTCGGCCTCGACGATCCCAGGCATGGTTCATCTGGCCTCTCTCACGCCGCGGACTCCAAGTGGTGCGTCGTGTGCGGCAGGCCGTACCGGTACACGGCTGCCTACGTCGGCCACCTCGGCGACTACCGCTGTCCGACAACTGCGGTCATGCGAGGCCGCCCCTCGATGTGGCCGCCCGCAACATCGAGCTCGACGGCCTGGAGGGCGTGACGTTCGACTCTGGTCACGCCGCGAGGCGACTCGCAGCATCCGCTTGCGGCTGCCCGGGCCTCTACAACGTCTACAACGCGGTCGCGGCTGCCACGCTCTCGATCGACGCTCGGGGCGACGCTGGACGAGGTCGAGGCGGGCCTCGAGCGCTTCAGCGCCGCGTTCGGCCGCTTCGAGCGCATCGAGGTCGGTGACAAGCGGCTCCTCGTGCTCCTGATCAAGAACCCGGCCGGAGCCAACGAGGCCGTCCGGACGCTCGTCGCCGGCGGCCCGCCGCGGCTGGCCGTCATCGCCTGAACGATGCGATCGCCGACGGCCGCGACGTGTCCTGGATCTGGGACGTGGACTTCGAGCCGCTGTTCGACGGCCTGGAGCGGCTCGTCGCGACCGGGGATCGGGCCGCCGAGCTCGCTCTGCGCGCCAAGTACGGCGGGCTTCCCGGCCGAAGCCGTGGAGCTGGAGACAGACCTCGCGCGCGCTCTCGACCGCGGTCTCGCGCTGACCGAGCCGGGCGGAGAGCTCGTCGTCCTGCCCACCTACACGGCGATGCTGGCGCTGCGCAAGATCGTCGCGCGAGCGCGGCTTCGTGCGCCCGTACTGGGAGCGGGCCGCATGAAGGTCGTCATCGGGCACCTCTATCCGGACTACCTGAACATCTACGCCGACCGGGGCAACATCGCCGTCTTCGCGCAGCGTGCCGCCTGGCGCGGGATCGACCTCGAAGTCGAGGAGGTCGGGCTCGAAGACGAGGTGCGCCCGGTGCTCACGACCTGCTCTACATCGGCGGCGGGCAGGACCGGGAGCAGGCGCTGATCGCGCCAGACCTCGCTGCCAAAGGGCGAGAGCGTCAAGGCCGCCGTGGAAGCGGGCGCCGCCCTGCTCGCCGTCTGTGGCGGGTACCAGCTCCTCGGGCGGTTCTACCGCGACCGCTCCGGAGCCGAGCTGCCCGGCGTCGGGCCTCTTTCCGTTGCACACGGTGGCCGGCGAGCGGCGGATGATCGGGGACGTCCTGCTCGAGTGCGAGCTGGAGCCGGGAGCGAGACGAACGCTCGCCGGCTTCGAGAACCACGCGGGCCGCACGTACCTCGACGACGGCGCAGAACCGCTGGGACGGGTGGTCGCGGGCTTCGGCAACGACGGCGAGAGCGGCTTCGAGGGCTGCCGCGTCGGGCCGGGCGCTCGGGACGTACCTGCACGGCCCGTTGCTCCCCCGCAACCCGTGGCTCGCGGACTGGCTGCTCGCTCAGGCTCTCGCCAATCGCCTGGGGGAGGCGCCGGCCCTCGAGGATCTATCCGACGAGCTGGAAGCCGAGGCGCACGCAGTCTCGTCCGGCCGCGCACACGAGCGCGGCGGCAGGTATTAGGGCGCCCAGAGCGGCCCGAGATACACAACCGGATCGCCCGGCCGCCAGCGCTTCAAGAACCGCTGGATCGGCGGATGGAGCACGATGTCGTCGAGCTCGCCAACGCGAAAAGAGCCGGTGGCCGCGCACGGCTGCGTCCTGCGAGGTCACCTGCTCCAGCGAACGGCCTTCGAGGTCGCCCGAGAAGATGATGTGCACGACGTGCTTCTGCGCGAAGCTGCGCTGGGGCGCGATCGAGTCCACGATCGCCACCGGCCCTTCGACAGGCAGCGCGTCGGAGATGCCGATCTCCTCGGCCAGCTCGCGGTGCAGCGCGCGGGTGAGGCTCTCTCCGGAGTTGACACCGCCGCCAGGGAGCAGCCAGTACTGACGGTCGCCCTTCTCGTGGCGGCACAGCAGGATGCGGCCGCCCCACCGAAGGATGGCGGAGACCCGGATGCGGGGCTCGGTCGACATCTAGACGCGTGAGGAGCCGAACCCACGAGCGCCGCGCTCGCTCTCGGCGAGCTCTCCGACCTCGTCCGGCTCGACGGTCTCCACCGCCTGGACGACGAGCTGCGCGATTCGCATGCCGGGCTCGACGACGAACGTCTCCGTCCGATCGGTGTTGAGCAGGATGACGCGGACCTCGCCTCGATAGCCCGAGTCGACGAGGCCGGGACTGTTGAGGATCGTGATCCCGTGCTTCGCGGCGAGCCCGGACCGCGGCTGGACGAAGCCTGCGTAGCCCGCGGGGATCTCGACGGCCAACCCGGTTCCGACGACCGCCCTCTCCCCCGGTCCGAGCTCGTGCCGCTCGCAGGCGGCGAGGTCGAGCCCGGCGTCTCCCTCGTAGGCGCGATCCGGCACGACGGCGTCCTCGTGCAGCCGCCGGATCCCGAGGCGTGTCAAGGCTTCGCCCCGTTCGGTCTTGTGCTCCGAGTCGGCCACGAGGTACGGCGCGAAGCGCAGAAGCGCGCGCCGGGGGAGCCGCGCTCGCACCAGGACTCCGTCAGGGCCGTCCTCTCGCTCGTCGATCGGTGCGCCGAGCTCGTACAGCTCTGCGAGCTTGCCGCCGTCCTCGTATGGCAGGAACAGCCGCACCAGCTCGAAGCGCTCGGCGAACTGGTCGGCGATCTCAGCCCGCAACTCGTCGATCCCCTCTCCAGTCTCCGCTGAGACCTGCGTCGCCCCTGAGAAGCGATTGGAGAGCCTGCGACGGCCGATCGGGTCGACGCGGTCGATCTTGTTGAGCACGTGCAGGATGGGCAGCTCGTCGGCGCCGATCTCCGCCAGCACCGAGGCCACCGCCTCTGCCATTGCCTCGAGCTGCTCGTCGGGCGCGGAGGCGTCGACGACGTGCAGGATGAGATCGGCCGTCAGGGTCTCCTCCAGGGTGGCGGCAAAGCCCTCGACCAGCTGGTGAGGGAGGCGGCGGATGAAGCCCACCGTGTCGGTCACGAGGTACTTCCGGCCGTCGTATTCGAACCCCCTGGTCGTCGGATCGAGCGTCTCGAAGAGCCTGTTGTTGACGGACGCGTCCGCATCGGTGAGGCGATTGAGAAGCGTCGACTTGCCGACATTGGTGTAACCCGCGAGGGCGACCGTCGGCGTCTCCGAGCGCTCGCGTTCCTTCCGCCTCGTCGCGCGCTGCTTGCTGAGCTCCTTCAGCCGGCGGCGCAGGAGGGTGATGCGGCGGCCGGCGAGGCGCCGGTCGGTCTCGAGCTGCGACTCACCAGGGCCGCGTGTGCCCACGCCGCCGCCGACGTTGCCCAGGCCGCCACCGAGCCGTTCGAGGTGCTGCCACATCCCGCGCATGCGCGGCAGGTTGTATTCGAGCTGTGCGAGCTCGACCTGGAGCTTGCCCTCCGCGCTGCGCGCATGCTGGGCGAAGATGTCGAGGATCAGCTGGGTGCGATCGACGACGCGCGTGGTGAGCGCGTCCTCGAGCCGACGTTGCTGGGCAGGGCTGAGCTCGTCGTCGACGAGCAGGGACTCGGCCCGGGCTTCCTTGAACTGCGCTTGCAGCTCGTCGAGCTTCCCCTTCCCCACGTAGCTGCGCTGATCTGGTTTCGGGCGCCGCTGCACGAGCTCGCCGACCGGCTCGACTCCGGCCGCGCGCGAGAGCTCGCGCAGCTCGCCGAGCTCGTCGGCTTCGTCGACCCCAGGAGCCAGCACGGCGACGATGAATCCCCGCTCAGGCTCCGCGCCCGGGGCGGGATCGGGCTGGCGTGTCACGACGGAATTATGGCCAGCGACGATGCGATGCGTTCAACCGCCTCCTCTAGGCGGTCGTCGGCGACGGTAAGGGAGATGCGGACGAAGCCCTCGCCGCTCGGTCCGTACGCGCCCCCCGGGGAGATGACGACGTTGGCGCGATCGAGGACGAGCTCGGCAAACGAGGCCGACGTGTGGCCCTCGGGCACCCGGGCCCAGAAATACGGAGTCGCTCGCGGTGGCTCGACGTTCAGCCCGATCGCCCGCAACCCCCCGGCCACGAGATCGCGGCGCCGCTGGTAGACCTGCGACATCTCTCGTGGGAAGCCGCGCGCATCGGTGAGCGCTGCGATCGCCGCGCGCTGGACCGCGTCGAACATGCCGGAGTCGAGGTTCGTCTTCAGGTGCCGGTAGCGCTCGACGACCTCGGCGTTCCCGGCGATCCACCCGGCGCGCCAGCCGGTCATGTTCCAGCCCTTCGACAGCGAGAAGATCTCGACGCCGACCTCCTTCGCCCCCTCGGCCTCGAGGAAGCTCGGCGCCTGGTAGCCGTCGAACGTGATCTCCGAGTAGGCGTTGTCGTGCACGACGATCAGCCCGCGCTCGCGCCCGAACGCGACCGCGCGCTCGAAGAAGTCGACCTCGACCGTCGCTCCGGTCGGGTTGTTCGGGTAGTTGAGGAACAGGAGCCTGGCCTCGGGCGCGCTCTCGAGGTCGGGGAGGAACCCGTTCTCCTCGGCCAGCGGCAGGTAGTGGACGTTGGCTCCGGAGAACACCGGGCCTGAGGTATACGGCGGGTACCCCGGGTCCGGCGCCGAGCGCGGTGTCGCCGGGGTCGAGGGTCGCCAGAGCGACGTGAGCGACACCCTCCTTGCCTCCGAGCACGGGGATGACCTCGCTCTCGGGATCGATGGTCACGCCGAACCGCTCGGCGTAGAACCCGGCCACGGCCTCGCGGAAGGCCGCCGTCCCGCGGTTCGAGGGGTACTGATGAGTCGCCGAGTCGCGCACCGCCTCCGCCATGGCCTCGATCACCGCCGGCGGCGTCGGAAGGTCGGGGTCGCCGATGCCCAGGCTGATGACGTCGATTCCGGCCTGCTCCCGCTCTTCGATCTTGCGCTCGAGCTCGGCGAACAGGTACGGCGGGACCGCGTCCAGTCGGCTCGCGAACTTCACAGCTCGAGCTCCTCCGAGAGCTGGATGCGGCAGATCTCCTCCGCGGGCCCGATCAGATGGGCGTTCATGTCCTCGTCGAGCGCGACCTCGAGGTTGCCGCCGGCCAGGTGGACGGTGACGGGGCTCGTACACCAGCCGTGGCGCACAGCGGCGCCGGCGACTGCAACCGCACTCGTCCCCGAGGAGAGGGTCTCCCCCGCTCCGCGCTCCCAGACGCCGACGCGCACGTCATGTGGCCCGTCGACGTGAACCAGCTGGACGTTCGTGCGGTCGGGGAAGCGCGTGTGCTTCTCGACCTGCGGGCCCAGGCGCAGGAGCTCGTGACGCTCCGGCTCGCGGCGGATGACTGCATGCGGGTTGCCGACCGACACCGGGACGAATTCGACAGGCTCACCGCCGACGTCGATCGTCTCCAGCTCCCCCACCTCGACCGCGCCGACGTCCATCTCGACCTGCTTGCCGTCGCGCATCGTGGCGATGACCTCGCGCGGCCCGACGGCGATTCGAACCTCGCCGGAGCCGCTACGACGGGCGAGCCAGCGCGCTGCGATCCGCGTTCCGTTGCCGGAGAGCTCGGCAGTCGAGCCGTCGGGGTTCCAGATCACGACCTCGGCGCGATCGCCGTTCGCAGCCGTCACCTCGACGATGCCGTCCGAGCCGACGCCGAAGTGGTAATCGCACAGCTTCTGGACACGCTCGGGCGTCAGCGGGAAGGCAAGCTCAGCCCGCTCGACCAGCAGGTAATCGTTGCCGAGCCCGTGCCACTTGGAGAAGTTCATCGGCGATCTCGCCAGAGGGGCGATCCGCGTTCAGGCTAACAAGGCCCGGAATGCGGCGCATCCATTTGCGCTGGTACGACGCATAGCGCTTCGTCCGGCGTGACAGGGCCTCGAGTGCGACCTCGTCGTCGGCGTGCTCTGCCAGCTCTGCAAGACCCAGGGCGTAACGCGCCGTGTCCGAGAGTTCGGCCTGCAGGGCGCGCTCGGCCTCGGTGCGCGCGCCCATGGCCAACATTTCCCGCGCCCGCTCCTCGATGCGGCGGTCGAGCTCCTCTTTTGGCAGGTCCAGCCCGAACACGATGGTCGGGTGCCGTGTTTCCTCCGTCCAGAGGCGGTTCCGTCCTGAGCGCAACGAGGCTCCGGTCTCGGCCAGCTCGAGGGCACGCACGACCCGGCGCCGGTCGTTCGGATGGACGGCTGCAGCCGCTTCCGCGTCGCGCTCGGCGAGCAACTCGTGGGCACGTTCGCCGCCCTCGTCGTCGTAGACCGACTCCCAGCGCTCCCGGGCGCCCGGCTGCGGCGCCGGAGGCAGATCGAGGTCGGCCAGCGCCGCTCGAAAGTACAGCCCGGTACCGCCGACCACGATCGGCGTCTTGCCGGCGGTGAGCAGCTCGTCGATCGCCTCGTGGGCGAGGTGCTGGTACTCACCCAGCGACGACTCGTGCTCGAGGTCCCAGATCGCCACGAGCCGGGTCGGCCCGCTGCGGCTGGGCGGTCAGGATCGGCAGGCCGCGATAGACCTGCATCGAGTCCGCGGAGACGACCTCGGCGGGGATCCGGTCCGCCAGGGCTTCCGCCACCGCCGTCTTGCCCGACGCGGTCGGCCCGAAGAGGGCCAGCACCGTGTTAGTCACGCAGTCGCGCGCGTGCGCGCGCGAGGTCCTCGTCGCCGAGGCCGCCGGAGCGCAGATAGCCCTCGACGCTTCCGTAGCGCCTGTCCAGCTCTTCGAACACGCCGACGATCGACTCTGCCGGCGTTTGCGCGATGCGGCGGAGCCGCTCGAGCTCGGCCTCCGTCTCAGCCTGGGCGAACCATTCTTCGTGGCGCGGCTTGAGGCGCTCCTCGCTGAGCGCGTAGTCGGCTGCGATCTGCTCGACGTCCACTCCTGCCAGATGCAGCAGGAACGCCGTCAGGAGGCCCGTACGGTCCTTCCCGCCCGCGCAATGGACGACGACCCCTCCCTCGGGCGCCTGCGCCACAGCGCGGATCCCTGCCGCCACGTTCCTCTTGAAGTGCTCGAGGAAGATCAGGTACACGTCCCTGGTCGCGGTCGCCACATCCGGCGCCGCTTCGGCCGCGGTCTCGACCTCGTCCTGGATCTCGTCGAACTCCCGGTCGTTGGCCTCCATGAAGGGGACGTGCACCACCTCGACGTCGATGTGGGCCGCCGCGTCCTCGTCCATCTCGTGGTCGCCGCGCAGGTCGACGACCGTCCGAATGCCGTAGTCGAGCAAGGCCGCCCAGCCGGCGTCGGTCAGCCGGCGAATGCTGTCGGCCCGCACGATGCTGCCGTAGCGAGTCTCGGCGCCGTCCTCCGTGCGGTGGCCTCCGAGGTCCCTGGCGTTCAAGCACGCCCTCCCAGGCGAGCTCGCGCTGATGGAGGGTCATCAGGCGGCGACGGCCGCGCGCAGCGTGCCACGGAGCGTCGTCGAGGTGGCGCCGTCGATCTGGACGTCGACCAGCTCGCCCGGGCGCTGCCGAGCCGGTGAAGTTCACGCTCGTGTTGCGGCGGGTGCGTCCCCGCAGGACGTGAGGAGTCAGTGCGGCTCCGGCCCTCGACGAGGACCTGCTCGACGCGTCCCACCCGCGCCTGGTTGCGGGCGTGCGGCGACGCGCTGGACGAGCTCGACGAGCGTCTCGATTCGCTGTTGCTTGACGTCCTCCGGCACCTGGTCGGGCATGGTCGCCGCCTCCGTCCCGCTGCGGGGAGAGAAGACGAACGTGAACGCGCTGTCGTAGCCGACCTCCTCGACGACCTCGAGCGTCTCCTCGAAGTCCCGATCGGTCTCGCCCGGGAAGCCGACGATGACGTCCGTCGTCAGAGCGAGGTCGGGGATCCCCGCGCGCATCTCGTCCACGAGCGCGAGGTAGCGCTCGCGGCGTGTACGTCCGCTTCATCGCCTTCAGGATGCGTGTCGAGCCCGACTGGAGCGGCAGGTGCGCGTGCTCGCAGACCGCATCGCACTCGGCCATCGCGGCGATCACGCTCAGCGCCGAAAGTCCTTGGGGTGCGGGCTCGTGAAGCGGATGCGCTCGATCCCCGGAACGGCGTCGCAGGCACGCAGCAGCTCGGCGAAGTCCGTCTCGATGCTCGGGCGCCAGGTCTCGGCCCCAGGAGTTGACGTTCTGCCCGAGCAGCGTGAGCTCGCGAACGCCCTCGTCGCGCGAGGTGGGTCACCTCGGCCAGGATCTCGCCGGGCCGGCGGCTGACCTCCTTCCCGCGCACCTTCGGGACGATGCAGTACGAGCACACGGAGTTGCAGCCCATCGAGACCTGCACCCACGCCTGGAAGCGCCGCTCGCGGTGCGTGGCGAGCCCGGCGGCGAACGACCGCTCCTCGCCGATGCCGAAGCTCGAGCGCGGCGCCTCTCCCCCGGCCCCCAGCCACTCGCCGAGGTGCGCGATCGAGCCCGGCCCGAAGGCGACGTCGACGAACGGGTAGAGGTCGAACAGGCGCTCACGCTGAGCCTCCGCGTAGCAGCCGCCGACGGCGATCACCTTCTCGCCGTCGCTCTCCTTGAGGGCGCGCGCCTGAGCGATGCGCGCGCCGAAGCGCAGATCGGGCTTCTCCCGGATCGTGCAGGTGTTGAAGACGATGACGTCGGCCTCGTCCTGCGACGGCGCCTCCCCGAGCCCGAGCTCCTCGAGCATGCCCTTGATGCGCTCGGAGTCGTGGGCGTTCATCTGGCAGCCGAACGTCGTGACGTGGTACCGCTTCACGGCCGAAACTGTACCGCCGCTATTTGGCGAACTCGACCGCGCGCGACTCGCGGATGACCGTGACCTTGATCTGGCCCGGGTACTCGAGCTCCGCCTCGATGTCGCGGGCGATCTCGTGCGACAGGAGCGCTGCCTGGTCGTCGTCGATCTCCGTCGGCTTGACGATGACGCGGATCTCGCGGCCCGCCTGCAGGGCATAGGCCTTCTCGACGCCTTCCCGCTTCGTCGCGATGTCCTCGAGCGCCGTGAGACGCTTGATGTAGTTCTCGAGGCTGTCGCCGCGCGCACCGGGCCGCGCGCCGGAAACCGCATCGGCCGCGATCAGCAGCACGGCCTCGACCGTCTGCGGCTGCACCTCGTAGTGGTGAGCCTCCACCGCGTGGATGACGCCTGGCGACTCGCCGTAGCGCCGCGCGTACTGGGTCGAGATCGCCGCGTGTGAGCCCTCGACTTCGTGCGTCAACGCCTTGCCGACGTCGTGCAGCACGGCGGCGCGCTTCGCCGTCTTCACGTTCGCCTGCAGCTCGGTGGCCATCAGGCCGGCGAGGTGCACCACCTCCAGCGTGTGCTTGAGCACGTTCTGGCCGTAGCTCGTGCGGAAGTTGAGACGGCCGAGGAGCTTGACCACTTCTTCGTTGAACTCACCGCAGTTCGCCTCGAACACGGCCTGCTCTCCGGCGTGGCGGATGTGGTCGTCGATCTCAGCCTTGGAGAGGTAGTACATCTCCTCGATCCGCGCCGGGTGGATGCGGCCGTCCTCGACGAGCTTCAGGAGGGTCATCTTGGCGATCTCGCGGCGGATGGGGTCGAACGACGAGAGCACGACGGCCTGAGGCGTGTCGTCGACGATCACGTCGACACCGGTCAGGTGCTCCAGCGCCCGGATGTTCCGCCCTTCGCGGCCGATGATCCGGCCCTTCATGTCGTCCGAGGGCAGCTCGATGAGCGAGGACGTCGTCTCCGCCGCGTGGCTCGCCGCCACGCGCTGAAGCGCATCGGCGACGAGGTTTCGGGCTCGGCGCTTCGCTTCCGTCTGTGCCTCTTCCTCGAGCTGGCGCACACGGCGGGCGAGGTCGTGCTTGACGAGCTCCTCCGAACGCTCGAGCAGCGTCGCCTTCGCGTCGTTGACGGTCATGCCCGCGACCCGCTCGAGCTCGACGAGCTGTTCGTCCTTCGCGGTCTTCAGTTCTTCCTGCAGCTCCCGGATATGCGTCTCGCGGTCGCTCAGCCCCTGCTCGCGGCGGTCCAGCTCCTTCAGCCGCGTACCGACCTCGTCCTCCCGGACCAGCGCACGCTCTTCGATCTTCGTGATCGCGGGCTCGCTGCTCCTGGACCTCGCGTTGGACCTCGGAGCGGAGCGCAGTGACCTCCTCGCGCGCCGCGATACCGGCCTCACGCTTGATCGTCTCGGCCTCACGGTTGGCTTCCGTGAGCAGCAATTCCCGAGCCTTGTGCGCCGCACCCAGGCGTGACGCGCCCAAGAGGCGCAGAGCGAGAACGGCGGCCGCGGCGGCGACGACGAGTCCGATCAGAAGTGCCGCGACGATGAGCATGCGAGCTCCCGGTTGGGGTCGGTTGGCCCGCTCGAAAACCGAGCGGGGCTCACCCGCCACCCTTGCCTACAGGGCGTTTTCTCCGAATCGGCAGACGGCCCCAGGGACCGCCGCGAGCACGGCTACTTCCTCGCCGTCAGCGCGCCTGTGGAGCTCCTCTTTCGTCTGCCATGAGTGGTTGTTGGTTGGTTCGTTCGCTCAGTTAGATTCGGAAAATGCGCTTGGAGCAGGCAAAAAGTTTCGAATGAAGCCTCCACATAGTAACTCGCGTCAGCCGAGTTCTGCAATGTAACCGCCGAACGCAGTCTCGACCGCATCCTCGCCGAACCCCTTGCGGGCGAGATAGCGGGCCGTTGCCGGGCCCCTCACCTCGTGCGGTGACGATCCTGCGGGCCCGCTCGTCCTCGTGGTCGAGCCCTTCGAGTGCCCGGTCGACGAGACGCGGATCCAGGCCCCGGGCCTCGAGGTCGGCGCGGATCAGCGCGTCGCCTCCTCCCCTGGCTGCGAGCAGCTCGGCACGGTGCGTCGCCAGGCGCTCGTCGTCGACCGCACCCGCTGCGAGCAGCTTGGAGATCGTCTCGCGTCGCGCCGCGGGCGCTACTCGGCGTCGCTCCAGCTCATCGCCCAGGCCTTGCTCGGAGAGGTCGCGCCTGCGCGAGGAGCCTTGCTGCCTTCGACAGCGCCTCCCGCGAGCGCAGCTCACGTCGCACGATTCGCAGCCGCTCGCGATCCAGCGTCAATCCGACATGAAGGCCGGCGGCCAGGACGACGTCGACGGGAACGGTTCGCCACGGAGCGCCGTCGAGCTCGACCTTCACCCGTCCCCGAGGCGCGCCCCGCAGCGCGGTCACCTCGGGCCGGCTGCCGTTAGCCGGTGGCAGCGACCTCGGCGACGACAGCTTCCTTCTCCTTCGCTTTTTCCTTCTTCTCCGCCGGGCTGGGCTCGGCGATCGGCAGCAGCCGTGCAGAGGCGATGTTCTCCGGCCCGAGCTGCGCCTGGATGCCGTGCACGATGTTGTCCGACACGTCGGGATGCTCACGCAGGAACGCCGCCGCGTTCTGGCGCCCCTGGCCGAGCCGTTCGTCGCCGAAGCTGAAGTACGAGCCCGACTTCTGGACGATCTTCCGCTCGAGCGCGGCCTCGAGGACCGTGCCCTCCCAGGAGATACCGGAGCCGTAGATGATGTCGAACTCGGCCTGCTTGAAGGGCGGCGCCACCTTGTTCTTCACGACCTTCACGCGGACGCGGTTGCCGATACGCCTCGACGCCGTCCTTCAGCGTCTCGATGCGGCGCATGTCGAGCCGGACCGAGGAGTAGAACTTGAGCGCGCGACCGCCGGGAGTCGTCTCGGGCGAGCCGAACATGACCCCGATCTTCTCGCGGAGCTGGTTGGTGAAGAGGCAGATCGTGTCGGTGCGGTTGAGCGTTCCGGCCAGCTTGCGCAGGGCCTGGCTCATCAGCCGCGCCTGGAGCCCGACGTGGCTGTCTCCCATCTCGCCCTCGATCTCGGCCTTCGGCGTCAGCGCGGCGACGGAGTCGATCGCGACGACGTCGAGCGCGCCGGAGCGAATGAGGAGCTCAGTGATCTCGAGCGCCTGCTCGCCGTGGTCGGGCTGGGAGACCAGCAGCTCGTCGATGTTGACGCCGATGCGGCGCGCGTACTGCGGGTCCATCGCGTGCTCGGCGTCGATGAACGCGCAGATCCCGCCTCGCCGCTGCGCCTCGGCGATCACGTGGTAGGTGAGCGTGGTCTTCCCCGACGACTCCGGGCCGAAGACCTCGACGACACGCCCGCGAGGCAGGCCGCCGACCCCGAGCGCGAGGTCGAGCGAGAGCGAGCCGGTCGACACCGACCCGGTAGTGACGTGCGCCTGGTCGTTCATGCGCATGACCGATCCCTTGCCGTACTGGCGCTCGATCTGGCCGAGTGCCATGTCCAGGGCTTGCTCGCGCTCCACTCCCATCAACCTCCTAGGGCAACCGATTCGAGGACGTCGTACTGAGCCCCTGTCGGGCGCAGCTCCGATATATAAACAGCAGCCTCGGACAGCTTGATCGGTCCCGAGGTCGGGAAGCGGCGGATCGAGCCGCGGTCGCTCGCGGAACCGCAGGACGGTGATGTGCGGGAGCCAGCGCCGCCGCTCGCGCTCGTAGACGCCGAGCTGCTCGAGCCGTCCGAACACATCCTCCGCGATCCTCGTCGCTCGGCCCTCCTCGTCGCCGCAGGTCACCATGCCGACCGACCGCGTCTCGCGGTAGCGCTCCGGCGTGAGCACGGGCTTCTCATCCGCTCCGGCAGCGGCCTCTCGCAGCGCGCCTGCGATCGCGTCGAGCTCCTCCGCCGGCCGTGCTCCGAGGAAGGCGAGCGTGACGTGCAGGTTCTCGGGCGGGACGATCCGGCCGCCCGTGAGCTCGCGTCGCTGCCACTCTGCGAGTCGCTCGACAGCGTCGCGAGGCAGCTGGAAGGCAAGGAACAGCCGAGGGCGTTCACGACCGCCCACGCTAGCCGGGGAGGTCACGCGTCTTCGTGACTGCTCTGTGCCAAGAGGCGCCTGACGAGATGGAGCGCGGCCGCCGTCGCGCGGCGGCGAACCGCTTCCCGGTCGCCGGGGAACCGGATCTCGAGGCGCTTGTCCCCGTCAGGGCCCTGGGCGTGCAGGAAGACGAGCCCGACAGGCTTCTCCGGCGTGCCTCCGCCCGGGCCGGCGATCCCGGTGACCGAAACGGCCACATCGGCGCCGAACGCCGACCGGGCACCCGCAGCCATGGCCTCGGCGGTCTCCGCCGAGACGGCCCCGTGTGCGGCCAGGATCTCCTCCGGAACGCCGAGCTGCTTCACCTTGACCGCGTCGTCGTACGCGACGATACCGCCCCGAAAGACCTCGCTGGAGCCGGGGACCGAGGTCAGGCGCCGCGGCCACGAGCCCGCCGGTGCACGACTCGGCGGCCGCCAGCGAGAGCCCGCGTGTGCGGCAGGCGTCCAGCACGAGCTCCGACACGGAGCGCTCGTCCTCGGCGAAGAGGTGGCGCGCCAGTGTCTCCCGCAGCGGCTGAGCGAGCCGTTCGCCGTCGCCGAGCAGCAGCATCTCGATCTCGCCGTCGTGGGCGCAGATCGTGACCTCGACTCCCTCTCCCTCGCCTCCGGCCTCGGCGAGCGCGCGCGCCACCGCCGATTCGGTGACGCCGTAGAAGCGCAGGATGCTCCGCGCAGGCGTCTGCGCGCGGTCGAAGACGGCCTTGACCGGCGGCGCCTCCACCGCCTTCGCCCAGAGCCGACGGAGCTCACCAGGCGGGCCCGGGAGCACGATCGCCACGGAGCCGTCCACCTCGAGGACCAGTCCCGGAGCCGTGCCCGCGAGCCCGAGCACGAGCGCACCCTCGGGCAGCGAGGCCTGCTTGCGGACGCCTTCCTCGAACTCCGAATACGGTCGGCGGAAGCGCTCGGCCAGCGAGCGCGAGAACTGCTCGATGCGAGCCTCGAGCTCCTCGTCCACCACGACGGCGCGACCGGCTACACGGGCCAGCGCCTCGACGGTCCGGTCGTCATGCGTCGGCCCCAGCCCGCCCGATGTGACCAGCAGGTCGGCCTGCAGGCCTTCTTCGAGCGCAGCCTCCAGCTCCTCCGGCCGGTCCCCGACCACGATGATCCGCGCCGGCTCGAGCCCGCGCGCCGCCAGCTCGCGTGCGAGAAAGGGCCCATTGGCGTCCTGACGCCCGCCCCGCGTCAGCTCGCTGCCGGTGACGACGACGGCTGCTCGGGGGCTCAACTGGGGTTCGGCGCCACCGTGACGCCCTTCGGCGTCACGAGCAACCAGCGCTGCCCGCCGCTGCCCCGTCCCGGGAACGGCGACAGATCGGCCGTTCAGCTTCAGCCGCAGGTTGGCCGGCGCAAAGACGTAGACGTAGAGCTTGGCGCCCGTGAACAGCCGCGACTGCCCGCCTTCGAGCGTGCCCTCGTAGATCGGCTTGCCCACGCGCGCTCCGCGGTACACGGCCAGGAACGCGTTCTTGCCCGGTGCTGCGGACGCGACCAGACGCGCGGTCGGTGCCGCCTGCTTCTTCGCCGGCGGGCGGGGTCAGCGCATTCGCGGGGAGCGGCACGTTCGGCGTCGGTTCGGCACCGAAGCGCCAGGCGACGATCACGAGCGCTGCGGCGACTCCGACGATCCCGAGCACGACAAGCACGGCACTCGTGGCCATCGGGCTCTGGCGGCCGCCCCAACTGCCGCCCCCACCGCGTGGCGCGAGCGGCGCCTCCTCCTCGACCTCTCCGCGCACATACCTGGAATTGAACTCGTCCACGTAGAGCTGCCCGTCGAGGCCGAGATACTCGGCGTAGGAGCGCAGGAAGCCCTTGACGTAGGTCTGCGGCGGGAGCACCTCGAACTGCTCCTCCTCGAGCGCGCGCAGGTACTTGCTGCGGATCTTGGTGGCCTGCTCGATCTGCGGAAAGTCGAGTGCCTGGCGCAATCGCGCCTCACGGAGGCTGTTACCAATCTCGAACAAGGGTTTCGATTGTAGGAGGGTTTGACGGAACTCGCTCGTCGCCGGGGTGCGATGGCCGTTCCGAGGCAAGGACGCAGGGAGGGCCAATAGTTCTCACTATTGGCCCGACTGAGGACGCCGTCCTCGGGGCGGGCAGCGCGGCCCGGGGGCATAGTCGCTGTTTCGTCAGACCCTCCTCAGCGGTATTAGTTTGCGGCTACGTACTCGAGATAGGCATACACGCCCATCGACACCGCCGCAGTCAGGGAAATATAGACCCCCAGCCACCCGAGGACTCGACCTGCGCGGGCCGTCTTCTCTCCGCCGATCCGGCCCAGAGTGCGGTCCAGAGAGCGCCGGGCCCGCCTGGCCAGGCGCACGGCGATGGCCGAGAGGAGAAAGGCCGCCGGAATCGAGTACCCGGCATCGACGAGCTCTAGATCGGGACGCCACTCCGTGATCCCCACGGCCACGGGGAGCACCGCCGCGCCGAGGAAGCCGACGAGCAGCGAGACGCGCGCAGCCCGGTTGCGCCGGGGGCGGGCCCCGTTACTGCTTTCGGTAAGGGCGACCAATGGCTGCTGGTGGGATCGAGCGGCCGATGAATCCGGCGACCGCGATGAGCGTGAGCACGTACGGAAGGGTCTGGAAGAGGGTTGCGCCCGACTCGGAGTACTCAGGCAATCGCTGGGCGAGCGCGCTCGAGAAACCGAACAGGAGCGCGGCGGCCAAGGCGCCGAACGGGCGCCAGTTCCCGAAGATGAGAGCCGCCAAAGCGATGAAGCCGCGACCCTTCGTCATGTTCTCGGCGAACGCGCCCGAGAAGCCGAACGAGAGGTAGGCGCCCCCGAGCGCGGCGAGCATGCCCGAGGCGATGACGCAGGCATAGCGGACA
The DNA here is from genome assembly GCA_963771725.1 of uncultured Actinomycetes bacterium. Taxonomy (GTDB): domain Bacteria; phylum Actinomycetota; class Thermoleophilia; order Gaiellales; family Gaiellaceae; genus VAXT01. Next base: position 428,692 of record CAVYUO010000006.1, read on the forward strand.
CGGTACACAGAGATCCCGACCGTGTCGGCGGCTCTCGGTTGCTCCCCCACGGCCCGGATCCGCAGGCCGATCGGCGTCTTGAAGAGCACGACGTACGCCGCGACCACGAGCAGCAGGCCCAGCCAGATCATCAGGTTGAGGTCGCCGAGCACCGGCCCCACGAAGTACAGATCGTCGATCAAAGGCAGCGACACGTCCGGAATGCGAGAGACGTCCGTGGGCACGCCTTGCGTCCCGTAGATGTCGATGTACAGGTAGCCGGTGATGCCGAGAGCGAGGAAGTTCACGGCCGTCCCGCTGACGATCTGGTCGGCCCGCAGATGGATGGAGAAGAACGCGTGGACGAGGGCGAGCAGGCCGCCGGCGAGCATCGCGCACAGCAGGCCGAGCACCCACGAGCCGGCCTTGTCCGCGGCCAGGATCCCGAAGAAGGCCCCGGTCAGCATCATCCCCTCGAGGCCGATGTTGACGACGCCAGAGCGCTCGGAGAACAGGCCCCCGACGGCCGCGAAGACGAGCGGCGTCGCAAAGCGGAGCATCGCGGCGAGGAGCGCCGACCAGACGAAGACCGTGTCCAGGTTCCCGACGCTCGACTGCGTCGCCAGCGCGCCAATGCCGTTCCCGCGACGCCTGCGGCAACCGCCCCCCACCCCAGTCGGCGTTGCCCTCGCGAGGTCGCCCAGATGCCTGCCGCCAGCGCTAGGATGCCGGCCGCGACCGGGATCAGCGGGCTCCGCGCGTTGACCGGCGGCAGCGCGATCCAGAGAGCGAGGAGCCCGAGCGCGACTCCGGCCGCGCCCACAGCGCGAGGCGATCCCCACGCCCCCGGCTCGCGCCAGTCGAAGACGCTCATGCCGGGCTCCGCCGGAGCCTCCGGCGCGCCTGCCAGAGGTAGAGGACGAGCACGTCGGCCCCCACAGCAGCACGACGAGGCCCTGGATGATCAGCGTCAGGTTCCCGGCGAGCTCCGGCGGGAACGAGGCTTCGTCCAGGTTGCGCGAGAGGTGCCGGTGAAGAGCGCCCCGAAGAGGAGCGCGGCGAGGAAGGTGCCGACGGCAGTGTTCCGGCCCGAGGAGCGCGACGGCGATGCCGATGAACCCGATCTGCGATGCCTGGATCCCGTCGACGTCCAGGCGGTATTGCCAGCCGAGCACGTCCACGGCTCCCGCCAGGCCCGCGAACACGCCCGGCGATCGCCATGGCGACGAAGTAGCTCCGCGGCACGCTGATCCCGCCGTAGCGCGCCGCCTCAGGATTGAAGCCGACGGCACGCACCTCGTAGCCGAGGGTCGTGCGGTTGAGGACGATCCAGAACACGACGAGCGCCGCCAGAGCGATGAAGAACCCGATGTGTAGCCCCTGGAAGTCGGGGTCACCCCAGATCACCGGCAGCTTCGCCTCGTCGAGCACGTCGTTCGAGACGGGCTGCCCCGGGTTACGGTCGTTGACGAGCGGGCCGCTGCGCCCGACGAGGAAGCTCCCGACCCACAGCGCGATCCAGTTGAGCATGATCGTCGTGATCACCTCGTGGGCGCCGAGAGTCGCCTTCAGCAGGCCTGCAATGCCTGCGAGCAAGGCGCCGGCCAACGCAGCGATGACCATCGCCAGGATGACGTGCAGCGCAGCAGGGAGCCCGCTGAGCGACGACCCGATCCACACCGCAGCGACCGCGCCGGCGATGTACTGGCCCTGTCCGCCGATGTTGAACAGGCCGCACCGGAAGGCGAAGGCCACGGCGAGCCCGGTGAGGATGAGCGCCGTCGTCGCGATCGCGGTCTGTTGCAGGTTCGCGGATGCGACCTCGACGTCCTGTCCCGTGACCCAGAGGTACGGCCAGTCCAGGCCAGTCCCCTCGAAGATCGCCCTGTACGTCGACAGCGGGTTGCTCCCCGTCGCGAGGACGATCAAGCCCGCCAGGACGAACGCAACGAGGGCAGTCACAACCGGCACGACGGCTCCCCCCGCCCGCTGGTACAGGGCCAGACGCGCCGCAGTGCTCGGCACGCCCTCGTCTCCTACAGGCGCGTCGCTATTGCTTGACGTAGGGGCGGCCAATGGCGGCCGGCGGAATCGACCGGCCGATGACGCCGGCGACCGCGACCAGTGTGAGGACGTACGGCAGGGTCGAGATCAGGTTCTCGGACACGTCGGCCTCGCGCTGCAACGGGATCGCGAGCGCGAAGCCGAAGCCGAACAGGAGCGTCGCGACGAACGCCCAACCCGGCCTCCACTTGCCGAAGATGACCGCCGCGAGTGCGATGTACCCGCGCCCGCTGGTCATGTTCTCGGAGAACGTGCCCACGAAGCCAATGGACAGGAAGGCTCCGCCGAGGGCCGCCAGCACGCCGGACGTGATCACGGCCGCATAGCGCACGGCGTAGACGGAGATGCCCACCGTGTCTGCGGCGCGCGGATGCTCGCCAACCGAGCGGATTCGCAGCCCGATCGGCGTCTTGAAAAGCACGACGTAGGAGAGGATCACGGCGACGAACATGATCCAGACGAGCAGGCTCAGGTCGCCGAAGACGGTCTCGAGGAAATCTCCAACCGCAGGAATCGAGTCGAGGAAATCGATCGTCACCTTCGGCACGGGGTCGACGTCGCCGGTTGGGATCCCACCCGGATAGAGCGAGCTGAACAGGTAGCCGGTCACCCCGAGGGCAAGGAGGTTGACGGCGAACCCGCTCACGATCTGATCGGCCCGCAAGTGGATCGAGAAGATGCCGTGGATGAGCGCCATGAGCCCGCCGAAGAGCATCGCCATCAGCAGGCCCACGATCCAGCTGCCGCTCCAGATCGCGCCCCAGACGGCGAAGAAGGCGCCGATCAGCATCATCCCCTCGAGCCCGATGTTCACGACGCCGGACCGCTCGCAGAAGATGCCGCCCATCGCGGCGAAGGCGAGCGGTGTCGCGAAACGGAGTGTCGAGGCGATGAGGCCTCCTGTGAGAACCGCTTCCAGCGTTTCCTTCTCGACGCCCTGGGCCCAGAGGCCCGCAACGGCGCCCAGGAATCCCGCCGCGATCGCCCACCCGCCGTAACGACGCTCCGCGCGGGCCAATGCAGCGAGCCCGCACCCCACGGCCAATAGCCCGATCACGATCGGATACGCGACGCCCCGCACCGTCCAGGGCGGGAGCGCGATCCAGAACGCGAGGAGCCCGACGACGATGCCGAGGATCGCGATCGTCCGGGGCCGGGCGAACGCTGCGAACGCCGTTGATCACGAGGTCGCCTTCTCCGGCACGGCCGGCTTGAGGCCGACATAGCGCCTCGCGCGCCAGATGTAGAGGATCAGGAGCTCGGCGCCCACGAAGAAGATGACGAGCGCCTGGATCATCGTCGACAGGTCGCTGGCGAGGGCGGGCTCGAACACCTCCGGGTCGAGCTGGCGCGAGGACGTCCCTGTGTTCAGCGCCGCGAACAGGATGCCCGCGAAGAAGATGCCGATCGCCTTGTTGCGGCCGAGCAGCGCGACGGCGATGGCCGTGAAGCCGACCGCGTTCGTCCCGAAGTCACTCGTGTCCACCGAGTACTTGAAGCCGATGACGTCGATTGCCCCTGCGACCCCCGCGAACGCGCCGGAGATCGCGAGGGCCAGGAAGTAGCTCCTGCGCACCCCGATGCCGCTGTAGCGAGCAGCCTCGGGGTTGAAGCCGACGGCGCGCACCTCGTACCCCAGGGTCGTCCGGTTGAGGATCACGTAGTAGACGACGAGGGCACCAACCGCCACCAGAATCCCGGCGTGCAGGTACGGCGACCAGAGGATCCACAGCTTCGAGGAGTCGAAGACCACCTCGGAGCGAGGCAACCCGGGCAGCGCGCCCTGCAACGGCCCGTTCAGCTCGAACAGGTACTGCCCGCCGAAGATCGCGATCCAGTTGAGCATGATCGTCGTGATCACCTCGTGCGCGCCGACGGTGGCGCGGAGGAGGCCGGCGATTCCGCCCCAGATCGCACCGCCGGCGATGCCCGCGGCGACGGCGAGCACGACGTGTGTCGGCCGGTTCAGCGCGGGCAGATGCGTCCCGACGTAGAGCGCTGCGATGAACCCGACCCAGTACTGGCCCTGCCCGCCGATGTTGAACAGGCCGCAGCGGAAGGCGAAGGCAACGGCCAGCGCGGCGAGGATGAGTGGCGTGGCCTGGCGAGAGCGTCTGCTGGAGGTCGCGGGCCGCCGCGTCGCGCGCGTCCCCCGTCTCCCACGGGAGGAACCAGTTGAAGCCGGCGCCCTCGAAAATCGCCTTGTAGGCCGTACGGGGTTGTGCCCGGTGATCAGGACGACCAGGCCGCCGATCAGGAAGGCGAGGACCGTGGCCGCGAGCGGAACGAGGACACCGCCTGCGCGCTCGTACAGCCCAGCCCGCAGCGAGTAGACCTCGTCCTTCTCCGGCGGAGGCGCCGGGGGCGTGACCGTCACGCAGCCGCCTCGCGCGTGCCGCCTGTCATCGCAATGCCCAGCTCCTCCTCTGTGACGTCGACGCCGTACTCGCCCACGATCTGGCCGCCGAAGATGACCAGGATCCGATCGGAGAGCGACAGGATCTCCTCGAGCTCGAGCGAGACGAGCAGGACCGCGCGGCCCTCGTCCCGCTCCTCGACGAGCCGGCGGTGCACGAACTCGATGGCGCCGACGTCGAGCCCTCTCGTCGGCTGGCCCGCGACGAGCACCCGCGGGTCGCGCTCGACCTCGCGGGCGATGACGACCTTCTGCTGGTTGCCTCCCGACAGAGCGGAGGCGAGCGTGGTCGGGTCGCCGCCGCGCACGTCGAACTCCTTGAGCAGCCTGCGCGCGAGCGCGATCAGCCGGCTCGGGCGGAGCCAGCCGAACCGGGAGTTCGGCTCCTTCCGGTAGTCGTGGAGGCCGACGTTCTCGGCCAGCGTGAAGTCGAGGACGAGGCCGCGTCGCTGACGGTCCTCCGGGATGTGTCCAATGCCCTCGTCGAGGTGCTCGCGTGCGGACTCACGGGTCACGTCATGGCCCGCCGACCCGGATCGCGCCCGCTCTCGATCTTGGGCAGGCCGGTGAGGGCGTCGATCAGCTCCGTCTGACCGTTGCCGTCGACGCCGGCGAGGCCGACGATCTCGCCGGCCCGGACCTCGAAGGAGACGCCTTTCACGGCGGGCAGCCCGCGCTCGTCGATGACGTGCAGGTCCTCGACCTGCAATAGCGGCTCGCCCGGCTCGGCCGGCTTCTTGTCGACGCGGAGCAGCACCTCGCGCCCGACCATCGACTTGGCAAGCTGCGCCTGGGTCGCGCCCTCTCGCGGCAGCGTCTCGATCTGCTTGCCGCGCCGCAGGACGGTCATCGCGGTCGGCGATCTCGAGCACCTCGTGCAGCTTGTGGCTGATGAAGATGACCGACATCCCCTCGTTGGTCAGCGAGCGCAGGATCCCGAACAGCTCCTTGGCCTCCTGCGGCGTCAGGACGGCCGTCGGCTCGTCGAGGATCAGGATCTCGGCGCCGCGATAGAGCGCCTTCAGGATCTCCACGCGCTGCTGCTGGCCGACACTGATGTTCTCGACCCGCGCACGCGGATCGATGGCGAAGTCGAACGTGCGGGCGATCTGCTCCACGCGTTCGTCGGCTGCCTCGTAGTCGAGGAGCACCTTTCCGCGCGTGGGCTCGGTCGCGAGCACGATGTTCTCGGCAACCGTCATCACCGGGACGAGCATGAAGTGCTGGTGCACCATGCCGATGCCGAGGTCGATCGCGTCTTGCGGCGGTCGGATCGAGACCGCCTTGCCCTTCAGCGGATCTCGCCCTCGTCCGGGCCGTACAACCCGTAGAGGACGTTCATCAGCGTCGACTTGCCGGCGCCGTTCTCGCCGAGCAGCGCGTGCACCTCTCCCCGCCTCAGGTCGAAGTCGACACCGTCGTTGGCGACCACTCCGGGGAAACGCTTGGTGATCCCCTTCAGCTCGAGGACGGGCTGCGTCGCTCGGGCATCGTGCGCGAGGTCGGGGTCGGACGCGATGCGCGACCACAACCGGGGCGGCCCTGCGCCCCGACCCTGCTACGTTCTTACTTGACGTCTTCGGGCTTCGCCGGTGGATCGATCGTGCCGTCCTCCAGCTTCGCCTCGGCTGCATCGACGGCGTCCTTCACGTTCTGTGGGACGATCGACGTGTACTCGGTCAGGAGCTGCGCGTCAGGCAGATCTGCGATGCCGTAGAACGCGTTCGTCCCGCCCTTGAACTGGCCGTCCTTGAACGTCTGGATGATGTCGAAGACGGACGACTCGAGCGGCTTCAGCGCGCTCGTGATCACGCACTTGCCCTGGCTGGACTGGTCGACGTCGACGCCGATCGCGTAGACGTTCTTCTCGCATGCCGCGCCGATCGCGCCGAGGCCGCACTTGCCGGCGACCTGGAACACGACGTCGGAGCCCTGTCCGATCTGGTCGAGCGCGATCTCCTTGCACTTGGCCAGGTCGTCGAAGTTGTCCGAGTACGCATTCAGGAACTTCACGCTCGGCTTCGTGTCCTTGACCGCCTGCTGGAAGCCGCCGATCCAGTTGTCGACCGGCGGGATCTTGATGCCGCCGACCGTGGAAACGGTGCCGGTCTTCGTCATAGGGCGGCGACGACTCCCGCCAGGTAGCCCGACTCCTCAGACGGATACTGCATACCGAGGGCGTTCGCGACCGCACACGTGCCGCCTTCTCACACCCGTCGCCCTCTTGCCGTAGAAGTGATCGACGCCGGCAAACGAGGTGTCCGGGTACGCTGTCGCCACCTTGATCGTCGCCGGAGCGAGCAGGAACCCGACTGCGATGACCAGCTCGTTCCCGTCGTCCGCGGCGGCCGTCAGGTTCGGCTCGTAGTCGTCGGCCGATTCCGAGACATAGATGCGCTTCTCGATGTCGAGCTCCGACTCCGCCTTCTCGAGGCCGTTGATCGAAAACTCGTTGAAGCCGCGGTCGTCGACACCGCCCGTGTCGGTGACGAGGGCGACCTTGATCTTGTCGCCGCTATCCCCACCACCGTCGTCGTCGCCGCCGCAAGCGGCCGCTCCGACAGCCAGCAAGAGCGTCGTCAGCACCATGAGGAGCCACGACACCCATCGTTTCTTTGTCACTAACGCCTCCTCTGACCCGCGTTGTTTCGAAAGGCGATGCTAAACGAGGTCAGCGCCGGCCGCTACGCTGACGACGCGGTCGAGCTGGGCTTCGTCCACGAGCACCCGTCGTGGGTTTCGACCTTTCGTAGCCGCTGATGATCCCGCGGCGCTCGAGCATGTCGATCAGGCGTCCGGCGCGCGTGTAGCCGACGCGCAATCGCCGCTGGAGCAGCGACGTGGATGCCGTCTGGGCCTGCACGACGACCTCGATTGCCCGCTCGAGCAGCGGGTCCTGGTCCGGGTCGAACTCACCGTCGTCACCGCCGGCCTCGCCGGACGAGGTCTCCGGCGCCTCGAGCAGCGACTCGTCGAGCTGCTGCTCACGCTGGCCCTTGCACTGCTCGACGATGAGCGCGATCTCCTCTTCGCTGACGTACGCGCCCTGCAGTCGCTGGAGGCGTGACGTGCCGAGGGGCTTGAAGAGCATGTCGCCCTGCCCGAGGAGGCTCTCGGCGCCGGCCTGGTCGAGGATCACGCGTGAGTCGGTCTGGCTGGAGACGGCGAATGCGATTCGTGACGGGACGTTCGCCTTGATCATCCCCGTGATCACGTCCACCGACGGCCGCTGCGTCGCGAGCACGAGGTGGATGCCCACCGCGCGGGACTTCTGCGCGAGCCGGATGATCGCGTCCTCGACCTGCTGCGGGGAGATCATCATCAGGTCGGCGAGCTCGTCGATGACGACGAGCAGGTACGGCAGCGTCTCTTCGCCGCGCTTGCGGAAGGCGCGATTCGCCTCCGGCAGGTTGCGGGCGCGCACCGCGCTCAGACGCTCGTAGCGCCGCTCCATCTCGGCGATCAGGTTGGCGAGCACGATCGCGGCTTCCTTCGGGCTGGAGACGACGGGGGTCAGCAGGTGCGGGATCGACTCGTAGTACGAGAGCTCGATGCGCTTGGGGTCGATGAGGATCATGCGAACGTCGTCCGGCCCGGCCCGCAGGAGCGTCGACGTGAGGATGGTGTTGATGCAGCCCGACTTGCCCGAGCCGGTGGTCCCCGCGATCAGGATGTGCGGCATCCGCGCCAGGTCGGTCCAGACCGCGTTGCCGGAGATGTCCTTGCCGAGCCAGACGGAGAGCGGGCTCGCTGTCTGTGGAAGGTCGTCGTAGACGTCCCCGAGGGTGACGAGGTTCGGGCTCAGGTTCGGCACTTCGACGCCGACCGCCTGCTTGCCCGGGATCGGCGCGAGGATGCGGATCTCGGTCGTCGCGAGCGCGTACGAGAGGTCGTCCTTGAGAGCCGAAACCTTGGACATCTTCGTCCCGGGGGCGAGCTGGAGCTCGTAGCGCGTCACACGCGGGCCGACGATCTGGCCGACGATGCTCGACTGGACGCCGAACTCGCCGAGCGCCTGCGTCAGGGACTGGGCGACCTGCGAGCTCGCCTCCGCGGGCGCGCCGTTCGACGTTCCGGTGCGGAGGAGCGTGCGGTCCGGCAGCCGGTAGTCCTTCGCGATCGGCGTGGCGTCGAAGAGGCTCGGCTCGTCCGGCTCTTCATCTGCCTGACGGAGAACCGATTCCTCGGTGGGGAACGGGATCAGGTCCGCAGGCTCGGCCCGGCCGACGACGTCGGGGAAGGCAGATGCCCCGTCGACCGGTGGGTGTGCAAGCGGGGCCGTGGAGATGATCTCGGGCGGTTCGCCCGCGTCGAAAGCGGCGCGAGCAGCGTGCGCTGTCGCGCGGACGGCCGTGCCGGAGCGGCGCAGCATGGCTCCCGCAGAGGCCCCCGTGAGCAGCAGGATCCCTGCGACCAAAGCGGTGACGCCGGCGATCGCGGCCCCGGTCTCCCCGAGCAGCGTCGCGAGGGTGCCGGCGAGGGCAGCTCCGATCCAGCCTCCGTGCTTGACCGAGCGTGAGCATCAGACCGAGCGCGGAGACGGCGATCCCCGTGCGGAACGGGCGGAGCTCGACGAGCGCGCTCCGCGTCAGCATCAGGCCGCCGACAACGAGGAGCGCGAGCGGCAGCGCGTAGACCCCCTCGCCGATGACGGTGCGCACGCCGTCGACGACCCATCCGCCGACCGTGCCGCCGTTCCAGCCGAAGTAGACGACGGTCGACAGGAAGAATCCGAAGGCGGCGAGGCCGAGCCCCACCAGCTCGGGGTGCTGGTGGTGGCCCTTGGCGCGCTTCCGTTTCGTCTTCTTCACGCGGGAGGGCGTGCGGGGCTTCGGCCTCGGGGTCGCGCGTTTTCGGCGCTTGGTCGCCATGGCGGCGAGTTCGCTGCGCCTGGGCGCCTTCCTGCTGGCTGTACCAGAACGACGTGTCTCGGTGCCAGGCACCAGGACTAGTCCGGAGGGCCATGCTTTGCCCCTAGGGCAGCTAGCTGCTAGTGGAAGCGACTTTCCGGGGACGTGTCCCCGTGCCTGGCACCGGGACTAGGCCGCTAGGGCGCGGAGGTCTTCAGCTGCGCGGCCGATCAGGTTCTCGCGCAGATCGAACAATCCGGCCCACAGGGACGACCGGTCGGGTGCCGACCGGATCCTCGCCGCACTCTCCAGCCCTTCCAGCGCCCTGACGAGGACGGCGAGCTCGAGATACGCCTGGGTCACGCGCACCGGCGATGCGTGCACGCCGGCCTTCCGCAGGACGGGCGCCCACTCGACGAGCTCGGCCCGTCCCGGCTCGCCGTACCAGGAGCGGCCTTCCGCGCGGTCTGCCTCCAGCTCGACGAGGTAGCGGCCCAGCGGATGCTCGAGGCCGACCAGCGCCGTCTCGCAACGCTCCGCGGCCCTTCTCAGGGCGGCTTCGCGCTTGCCCGGCGTCGATGGATCCGCGTCTCCACGCGACCAGCGCTCGAGCAGACGGCAGAACGCGAGCGCGGAGACCTGACAGGCGCGCAGCTGCGCGACGAGGCGCTGACCGGTCGCCGGCTCAGCCGCTTCGTCCATCAGGACGTCTGCCCAACCGGGCTCTGCTCGGAGTTGCGCTCATACTTCCACTATGACTGGAAGGATCATCGGCCGCCGCTGCGTTCTGTCGTAGATCACTTGACCGAGTGAGTCGTGCAAGTGCTCCTGAATGAGCTTGATCTCGCTGATGTCCTTCTCGAGGCAGTCGTCGAGGACGCGAGCCGCCTCGCTCCGAAGCTCGTCCAGTAGCGGCCCCGTATCGCCGAAGCCGCGTGCGATCAGCTCCGGCTGACTGCTCGCTGCACCGTTCTCGCTGACCGTCGCCACGACGATCAGGACACCGTCCTCCGAGAGATGGCGCCGGTCGCGGATCGCCACGTCCTTCACGTCCCCCACTCCCAGCCCGTCGACGAACGTCATGCCCGTCTCGACCTCGCCCACGATGCGCGGCGGGCGGCCCTTGGCGAGCTCGACGACCGAGCCGTTCTCGGCGAGGACGATCGAATCTGCGGGCACACCGCCGTCGCGGGCGAGCTGCGCGTGCGCGGCCAGCATCCGGAACTCGCCGTGCACCGGCATCAACGCCTTCGGCCTGACGAGACCGATGATCGTCCGGATCTCCTCCGAGTTGCCGTGCCCCGACACGTGGACGTTGGCGATCTCCTGGTGCAGCACCTCGGCCCCGGCCTTCGCGAGACGGTTGATCGTGTCGTGCACGCGCAACTCGTTGCCGGGAACAGGTTTCGCCGAGAGGATCACCGTGTCCCCGCGCTCGACGAAGACCGCCGGGTGGTCGTTGTACGCGACGCGGGTCAGAGCCGACATCGGCTCGCCCTGGCTGCCGGTGCAGAGGATGAGCACCTCGTGCGGCGCCAGGCTGCTCGAGCTCCGCGGGGCGGATGATGGCGTCGTCAGGCGCGTCGAGGTAGCCGAGGTTGCGCGAGATGTTCATGTTCTTGCGCATCGAGCGACCGACGACGGCGACCTTCCGGCCAGCTTCGACGGCGACGTTCACCGCCTGCTGCATGCGGTGCACGTTCGATGCGAAGCAGGCGATCAGGATGCGGCCCTCGCGGACCGGGATGATGTGGCGGAAGGCCTCGCCGACGAGCCGCTCCGAGCCGGTGACACCCGGGCCGCTCCGCGTTCGTCGAGTCCCCGAGCAGGAGGTCGATGCCGCGGTTTCCGAGCTCGGCGAGCTTCCCGACGTCGGTGCGCAGGCCGTCGACCGGCGTGTGGTCGAGCTTGTAGTCGCCCGTGTGCAGGATCCGGCCGGCCGCGGTCTCGAGCATGATCGCCACGCAGTCCGGCACCGAGTGCGCCATGCGCACGAACTCGGCGCGGAAAGGCCCGATCTGCACGGGCCCGCTGATCCGGCTCGATCTCCTTCAGCTCCGCGACGTTCAGGAGCCCGTGCTCGTCGAGCTTCGACTGGATGAGCCCGAGCGTCAGCTTCGTCCCCCAGATCTCGGGGATGCGGACGGCCCGCATCAGATACGGCAGCGCGCCCACGTGGTCCTCGTGCGCATGCGTGAGGAGCAGAGCGCGGATCTGACCGTCGTGCTCCTTCAGATACCCGAAGTCCGGGAGGATCAGGTCGACCCCGAGGTGCTCGTCCCGCGGGAAGGCGAGCCCGGCGTCGACGATGACGATCTCGCCGCCGATCTCGTAGACCATCATGTTCTTGCCCACCTCGCCGAGGCCGCCGAGCGGGATGATTCGCAGTGTCTGGTCGGTCACGGTCCCAGTATCCCTAAAGGGGTACCCCGTAAGGGCCGATCAGCTAGAGGCCATGCCTTCCTTGGGCACGTTTCGCCCTGCTTACCGCTGCTTTCCTCCTCGCCGAGCTCTTTCAGCGCTCGGACGACGAGCTCCTGCCTGAGCTCGATGGCGAGCGCTTTTCCCTGTCCGCACCGGTGCACGTCGCGGCAATCATCGTGCTCGGCGCCTGGCCAGCTGCTCTGATCGGCCTGGTCGGCACGCTCGCCGTCCGCCCGTTCAAGGGCGAGCCGTGGCGCAAGAGCCTGGCGCGCGGTGCAGGCCTCGGCGTCGCAGCACTGGCCGGCGGCTTCGCCTTCCAGCTCGCGGGCTGCCACACCGGGCGAGATCCACGTCTCGGAGGATCTCCTGGCCATCGCCGTCCTCGGCATGGTCTACGGCGCGATCAGAAGCCTGGGCGCGGCACTCATGGGCCGACGGCTCTTGCCTCAGGCCGACGTGCTCACGACCGCCGCCGAAGTGGGCCTCGGCCTCCTGCTCGCGTTCGCCGCCCTGGAGAACCTCTGGCTCGCCGTGGCCCTCGCGCCCGTCTTGCTCCTGCTCGACCAGATCTACGGCCGCCTCGGGCGGCTGCAGGCTCGAGATGGCAATGGCGCTCGAAACGTTCGCCAACATCGTCGACGAGCGCGACCCGTCGACTCACGGGCATTCCGTCCGCGTCGCCCAGTACGTGCGCGAGCTGGCCGACGGGCTGGGTCTCCCCCGCGCCGAGGCTTCACGCCTCTGGTGGGCCGGCCGGCTGCACGACCTCGGCAAGGTCGCTGTCGACGCAGCCGTCCTCCGCAAGCCCGGCCAGCTGGACGACGCCGAGTGGGCCGCAGTCCGTCGGGCTCCGCGGCTCTCGGCGCGGCTCCTGCAGCGCTTCCGCTTCGCGGCCGCCCAGGCGCAGGCGGTCGAGTATCACCGGGAGCGCTACGACGGCTCGGGCTATTACGGCGCGCAGCTCACCGATCTCCCACTCGCCGCGCACTTCCTGATCGTGGCCGACAGCTTCGACGCGATGACCACGGATCGTCCGTTCAAGCGCCGTCGCCTGACTCACGCCGAAGCGCTCGAAGAGATCGAGCGCGGGAGCGGCACCCAGTTTCATCCAGCGATCGCCAAGGCCTTCGTGGCCGTTCGGCGTGGCACCGACCCGGCCGAGGTCCTCACCGCGGATGAGCTGGGCCTGTTGCGCGACGCCGGTGCGCATGAGCACTTTCACCTTCCCCGCCGTAGCGAGCTGCGCCGACGGCCGGAGCTGTTGGCTCTCGGCGGCGTCACCGTCGTCCTCGGCGGGCTCGGCATGGCGCTGGTACCGGTCACCCTCGTCGGAGGTGCCGCTGCGCTCCTCGGGCTCGCAGATGTGGCTGACCATGCGCCTGCGCACCGGCCGGCTGTCCGCGGCGGTGGACCAGGCGCTCGCGGGCGGCGAAAATCGCACGGAAGTCTTCGGCCGGGTCGTCGACGCTGTCGGAGAGGCCTGGCACGTCGACTACGCAGCGCTCGTCGAGTGGCGTGAGGATGGCGCCGGCGGGGCACTCGTTCTCGAGCGCGGAGACGAAGCGGGGCCCCCGGAAACGGTTCTGGTCAGCTGGCTCCTCCGCGAGGCGGAGTCGGGGAACGACATCTCCATCGACCTCGGCGCCGAGCTGAGCGGCGGCCATGTGTCCCTCGCCTTGCCGCTCAGACGGGAGAACAGCGCGCTGGTCGGGTTCTTGGTTCTCCGAGGCCTCGATCGTCCCGCGCCGCACGTCTGGCCGGCCCTCCGCGCTTCGGTCGACCGCATCGGGCTCACCTTCGCGGAAGCGCCCGAAACTGCCGTCGTAGCGCCCGTCAGAGCAGCTAGACGCGGACGGACGCGAGCACGCCGGCGCGCTCGAGGCCTGACGCGGATCTCGGCCAGCTCCTCGTCGGTCGCCTCGACGAGCGGCAGCCGCAGCCCGCCGACATCGTGCCCGAGCATGGTCAGCGCGGCCTTCACCGGGATCGGGTTGATCGTCACCCCGAGAGCCTCGACCACGGGCTTCAGCTCCTCGTCGAGCGCGCGCGCGGCCTCCGTGTCGCCGGCCTTGTAGAGGCGGATCATCTCCTTCACCTGCGGGCCGGCGATCTGGCCGTGCACGCACACCCCGCCGACGCCGCCGACCTCGAGGAACGGGTAGACGAGATGGTCGCTGCCCGCGTAGAGGTCGAGGCCGGTCTCGTCGACGATCCGCCTGCGCCTGGTCGATCTCCTCGGTCGCCTGCTTGACGGCCTTGACGGTCGGGATCTCGGCCAGCTCGGCGATCGTCTCCGGCTCGATGTTGATCACGACGCGCTGCGGGATGTTGTAGACGACGATCGGCCTGTCGCTCACCGCCGCGATCGCCTTGAAGTGCTCGACGATCCCGCGCGGCGGCGGCTTGTTGTAGTACGGCGTGACGACGAGGAACCCGTCGACGCCGAGCTCGTGGGCCCGCTCGGTCAGATGGACGGAGTGCGCCGTCGAGTACGTGCCCGTGCTGCCGATGACCGTTGCGCCGTCACCGACCGCGTCGACGGCTGTTGAGAAGAGCTCGAAGCGCTCGTCGTCGGTGAGCGTCGGCGACTCGCCCGTGGTAGCGGCCACCACGAGCCCGTCCGAGCCGTTCTCGACGCAGTGGCGCGCCAGGTCGCGGAACCGCTCGTAGTCGACCGCGCCGTCTCGGTCGAACGGCGTCACGATCGCCGTCAGGAGCTCGCCCAGCATCGCGGGTTCAAGTTCTAGAGCGTCTCGAGCAGGCTCTCGAGGCCGACCGTGAGCCCCGGCGGGAGGCTCGGTAGCCGCTCGAGAGCCAGCAGCACGCCCGGGACGTACGCCTCGCGCGAGTACGCGTCGTGGCGGATCGTCAGCAGGGCTCCCGGCTCGCCGAAGAGCACTTCCTGGTGGGCGACGAGCCCCGGCAGGCGTACCGAGTGGATGGGGGTGTCGCCGGCCAGCAGATCGGCCGTCGCCTTCGCCGTGCCCGAGGGCGCGTCGTGCTTCGACTCGTGGTGCAGCTCGATGATCTCGGAGCGAGGCAGGACCCGTCCCGCCTCGGCTGCGAAGCGCATCATCAGCACCGCGCCGACGGCGAAGTTCGGCGCCACGAACAGCTGCACACCCTGCTCCTGGGCGAGCTCGCCGAGCGCCGCCTGCTCTTCCCGGCCGAGCCCCGTCGTCCCGACGATGTTCGCGACGCCCTGCTCCAGGCTCCGCTTGACCGTGACAAACACGACGTCGGGCCGTGTGAAGTTGATGGCCGCGTCGTGGCCCTCGATCTGGATCGGGTCCTCGCGGCCGATGGGGGTCACTTGATGGCCGGCCGCCTCGAGCGCCGGGTGCAGGACGGAGCCGACCTTGCCCCGATAACCGACGAGCGCGATCTTCACGCCGCTGCTACGGCCCGAGAGGCCGGCGTCAGGTCGATGCGCCTCAACGCCTGACGGAACCGCTCCTCGCTCGGTCCGATGCCGGAGGCCGACAGCTTCTCGGGTGCAAGCAGCATCCCGGCGAGCTCCGAGACGGCCTCGGCCGGAACCGCGTCGATCTCGGCAGCGATGCGGTCGATCGAAAGGAGCTCGGTGTCCGTGATCAGGGACTTGCCGAGTCGGCTCATGCGGTTCGAGGTCGCCTCCATCGACAGCAGGATCCGCCCCTTCAGGTTCTCCTTTGCGCGCTCGAGCTCGGTCTCGCTCACGTTGCCTGCGGCCACGTCGGCGATCTCCCCGAGTGCGATCTCGAGGCACTCTCCGAGGTTCTCCTCGCGCGTGCCGACGTAGAAGCCGATCAGGCCCGTGTCGGTGTACTGCGCGCCGAAGGTGTAGACGGCGTACGCCATGCCCCGCTTCTCGCGGATCTCCTGGAAGAGGCGGGACGAAGCCGAGCCTCCGAGCAGGCCGTCGAGCAACGACGCGGCGAAGCGCCTCCGGTCGGAGCGCGCGATCCCCGGGGCGCCGACGCACACGTGGTACTGCTCGGTCTTCTTCCGCAGGAAGCGGGTGCTCGGGGACGGAGGCTTCACGAGCGGCGAGCGCACGCGGCGTTGACGGGCCGGAGCGTCGGCGACCTTTTGCTCGGTGCGCTCGAGGAGCGAAAGCAGCTCCTCATGGTGGAGGTTGCCCGCCGCGGCGAACACGATGTTGCCCGGGACGTACATCGTCCGGTGATACGTGGCCAGCGTCCGGCGGCCGACCGTCGAGATCACGTCCGCGGTGCCGATGACCGGCCGGCCCAGCGGATGGTCGCCGAACACGGCCTGGGAGAAGAGGTCGTGCACGAGCTCGTGCGGCGCGTCCTCGTACATGGCGATCTCCTCGAGGACGACCTCGCGCTCGGAGTCGATGTCAGCCAGCAGAGGCGCGAAGACCATGTCGCTCATGACATCGAGCGCCTGCTCGAGGTGGCGATCGGTGACGCGCACGTAGACGACCGTGTGCTCGCGCGAGGTGGCCGCGTTCAGCTCGCCGCCCATGGCGTCGAAGATCTCCGCGATCTCCTGCGCCGAGTACTGCTCGGTGCCCTTGAAGAGAAGGTGCTCGAGGAAGTGCGAGACCCCGGCCCTGGCCGGCGTCTCGTCACGCGACCCGGCTCCGATCCAGAAGCCGAGCGCGACCGAGCGCACGCTGGTCAGCCGCTCGGTGATGACGCGGTGGCCCGAGTCGAGCTCCGAGATGACGTACTTCTGCACGGGTCAGATCGTGATGGCGGTTCGCCGCCAGACACCGCGAGCGGTGTCTGACACCAGTTCAGGAGGTCGGTTACCGGCGACCGCGGTCGCGGCCACCGCCGTCACGGCGTGGCGGACGCTCGGTCCGCTCACGCGGCGGAGCGTCCTTCGCCCGCTCGATCAGCTCCTCGGGCTGGACGAGCGATCCGTTCTCGTGCTTGGCGACGAGCTTCAGGCCGATCCGGCCACGCGCCTTGTCGACCTCCTGCACGATCACGTCGAGCACGTCTCCGCGCTCGACCACGTCCTCGATGTGGCCGACCCGGCCCGGGCCCGACGTTCGAGACGTGGAGCAGCCCGTCCGTGCCCTTCTTCAGCTCGACGAAGGCGCCGAAGTCGGTCGTCTTCACGACCTTGCCCGTGTAGGTGTCCCCCACCTCGGGCTCTTTGGTCAGCCCCTCGATGGCCTCGATGGCCGCGTTGGCCTTCGTGCCCTCGGTGGCGTAGATGAGGATCGTGCCGTCCTCCTCGATGTCGATCTGCACCTCGTAGTCGCCCTCGAGCGCGCGGATCGTCTCGCCGCCCTTGCCGATGATCATCCCGATCTTCTCGGGATCGATCTTGACGGTCGAGATGCGCGGTGCGTGCTCGGCCAGCTGCGTACGGCTCTCCGGCAGCGCCTCCGCCATCTTGTCGAGGATGAACTCGCGCGCCCGCTTCGCCTGCTCGAGCGCGTTTCTCATGATCTCCTGCGTGACGCCGGTGATCTTGATGTCCATCTGCAGGGCAGTGATGCCGTCCCGCGAGCCGGCGACCTTGAAGTCCATGTCGCCCAGGTGGTCTTCCGCACCCTGGATGTCCGTCAAGATCACGTGCTCGTCGCCTTCCTTGACGAGGCCCATGGCGATGCCGCTGACGGGCGCCTTGATCGGCACGCCGGCGTCCATGAGCGCGAGCGTCGAGCCGCAGACCGAGCCCATCGACGAGGAGCCGTTGGACTCGAGCGTCTCCGAGACGATGCGAATCGTGTACGGGAAGTCCTCGAGCGACGGGATCATCGGCTCGAGCGCCCGCTGGGCGAGCGCACCGTGGCCGATGTCACGGCGCTTCGGCCCCCGCATGAACCCGGTCTCGCCGACCGAGTAGGGCGGGAAGTTGTAGTGGTGCATGAAGCGCCGGTCGGACTCGAGTGAGAGGTCGTCGATGCGCTGCCCCTCTTTCGCGGTTCCGAGCGTGAGCAGGCTCATGATCTGCGTCTGCCCCCGCTGGAAGAGCGCCGAGCCGTGCGTGCGCGCGGCCACGGACACCTCACAGGTCACGTCGCGGATGTCCTCCGCGGCGCGGCCGTCGGGGCGCCGCTTGTCGACGGCGATCTTCTGTCGCACGAGCTTCTTGTAGATCGCCTCGGACGCCTTCTTGACGAACTGCTTCGTCAGCGAGTCCTTGACCACCGGGCCGTCGCCGTCCACCGTGGCCGGCCCAACCGGGAACGGCAGCTCGACGGACTCGATGATGCGGTCGAAGAGAAGCTGGCGTTTCGCCGACTTCAGCGCCTTCGAGTCCTGCTCCGCTTCGGTCAACGCGCGCAGGTCGTCCTCGAATTGCTCGCGGACGTACTGCTCGACGACCTGGAGACGGACGCTCTCGAGAATCGTGTCCAGCGACGCTCGAACCTGGATCTGCCGGAGGATGTCCTCTTCGCCGGAGTCCATGTTCAGCTCGGGTGCGAGCTCGGTCGTGAGCTCCTCGACGGCGCCTGCCGCCTCACGGAGGCCCTCGGCCGCGATCCGCTCGCGGATCCGGTCGGCGTGCTGCGACTCGAGCTCGGCGGTCAGCTCCGGGTCGAGGTACTTGGGCTTGCCGGCCTGACGCCTGAGGTCTTCCTGCGCGTCGCAGATCTTCACGATCTCGGCGTGCGCGAGCTCGAAGGCCTCGAGGATCTCGTCCTCGGGGATCTCCTCGGCGCCGGCCTCGATCATCGTCAGCGCATCTCTGGTGCCGACGACGATCAGGTCGAGGGTGCTCTCCTCCTCGACGACCTGCAGAGACGGGTTGAGGACGAACTCGCCGTTGACGCGCCCGACGCGGACGGCTCCCACGGGGCCCAGGAAGGGCAACGGGGACATCATCAGCGCCGCGGAGGCCCCGTTGATGCACAGGATGTCGTGTGCGGTGACGAGGTCGGCCGACAGGGTCGTGCAGACGACGTGCACCTCGTTCTTGTAGCCCGACGGCCAGAGCGGCCTGATCGGGCGGTCGATCATGCGCGCGGTCAGGATGGCCCGCTCGGTCGGTCGGCCTTCGCGCTTGAAGAAACCGCCGGGGATCTTCCCGGCGGCATACATGCGCTCTTCGACGTCGACGGTGAGCGGGAAGAAGTCGGCGCCTTCGCGGCCCTCCATCTTCCCCTGGGCGGTCGCCAGGACCATCGTGTCCCCGGCGCGCACGAGCACGGAGCCGTCCGCCTGCTTGGCGAGCTTCCCGGTCTCGAAGGTCATTTCTTGCTCGCCGATGGTGACGGACACCGTCGCGAGCTGTTCAGTCGTGGTAGTCATCGTTCCTCCACTCGATCGTGGAAGGTGGAGGTTGAGTCAGCGCTGAAAAGTCACACCGAGCCAGGCTGAAAGCCTGGCACGGGGGGCAAAAAGCGCTCGCTCAACTCCCACCCTCCGATTACGAGGAGCTAGCGCCTAAGGCCCAGCTCCTTGATGAGGGCGCGGTATCCCTCGAGATTTCGCTTCTGGAAGTAGTCCAGGAGCCGCCGTCGCTGTCCGACGAGCTTGAGCAGGCCGCGCCGCGAATGGTGGTCCTTCGAGTGCGCGCGCAGATGCTCGGTCAGCTCGTTGATGCGCGTTGTGAGCAACGCGATCTGAACCTCCGGCGAGCCCGTGTCCGCTTCGGTGCGGCCGTGCTTGCCGATGATTTCCAGCTTCGCTTCCTTCGTAAGGGTCATCCACACCTCCTAAAACAACAAGACTCCGCAGTCCAAGCCGCCGTAGGAAGCGCCACGCGCGGCTGAGGCTGCGGTCGGCGCCTAGGGTAGCAGTTGGATATTCACGACCTCGGCGACGTGGCTGAGGATGTGCACGTACCGCAGAGCCATGGCCGCGGCGAGGATCAGGGGCACGGTCGCCAGGTAGACGACGCCCGGAGGCCCGAGGGCGGCGATGAGTGTCCGCACCGGGCCGGCACCGGGCTCTACGGCCGCCTGCGGCCGGATCGTGCGCATCAGCAGCATCGTCCCACTGACGAGCAGCACGACGAAGAGCGCCAGCTTGAAGAGCAGGATCGCCTCGTACGTACGCCCGTAGGGGATGTTCGAGAGGTTGTCGATCGCACTCGGGGTCACGGCGAGCTCGAACGGCGTGACGTAGACCATGTTGTAGATCCCCGTGGCGACGATGAGCGGCACGGCCGACCAGTGCACCCAGGCCCCCCACGACCGGTACCACTGCGAGATCCCGGCGCGCGCGCCCTCCGTGAGCAGCGGCGGTACGGACAACGCGATCCCCATCACGATCACGCCGACGATCCACCCGAGCGCTGCCAGCCCGTGCACCCAGAGGACGCCCATCGACACCCAGTCGCGCTCGGTGATGGAGGTCTCGAGCCGCGTCGGCAGGACAGTGGGCGTGTTCGTCGTCGGCGGTGGGGCCGCCGAGATCGCGACCGGGACGTCGAGGTCGGCCCTGGCGGTGACCACCTTGGGTCCCGTGACCTCGAACTCGGCGTTCCAGTCGCCGGGCATCACGAACGTGTACGGAATGCTGTAGACGCCCGGGCGCTTCGTCTCGGTGACCGTCCGCGGGATCAGTGTCATCACGTGCGGACGCGTCATCTGCGCGCGCAACTTCACGTTGGCACCTGAGATCGGTTCGCCGCTGTTGACGTCGTTCAGCCGGACGACGATCGTGCGGTTGAAGCCGTTGCCACGGGCCTGGGCCGCGATGCGCGGCTCGGCCTTCCCACCGTCCTGCGCAGCGGCCGGACCCGCGAAGAGCCCGGCAAGGACCAAGATGGACACGAGGATTGAAAGACCGCGAATCAGGCTCAAAACGATAGCCCTACGGGTCTTCGTCGGAGCGGTCTCGCCGGTTTCCGACCCAGACCGCCAACCCCAGCGCGATGATCGCCAGCGCGCTCGCCAGCTCGACGGCGAGGCCCCCTATTCCGCCGTGCGCCAGCAGGCCGCTCACGGGCGGGACAGGATCCACATCCCGCCGACCGTGTACACCACCATCAGCCCCAGCATGGCGTACTGGGCGCGCAGGGCGGAGCGAACCGACGGGAAGAGCGACAGCGCGCGGTCGTGCGCGATCACCAGCCCGAGCACGTGCCCGGCGACGAGGGCGCCCACCTGCACGTACCAGATCGTGGCCGGCTCGAGGATCGTCAGATCCGGGACGTAGTCCTTCGTCCCGAAGAGATCCCACCCGTAGTGGAACGGGTCAGACGCCAGCGGGAGCGCGTACTGGCCCTGCAGCACGAAGAGGGAGAAATAGTGCGCCACGAGGTAGGCAAAGCCGATCGGCACGAGGCTGCCTAGGAACGCCGTTCTGAGGTCTGTTTGCGCGCCGGCCAGGCGCCTGGCGAGGGTGACGGCGGCCAGGTACGTGCTCGCGGCGAAGAGGATGCAGCCCAGCAGCCCGAGCAGGTTGATCGAGACCACGGTCGCCTTGGCCGCCGTGTGCGTCCGGTCCTCCCACCAGTTCGTCCTGCTCAGGCCGTCGAAGGCGACCGAGCCGAGGACGACGGCGACGAGCGCGATCGTCCCGGCTTTCTCGCCACCTTTGGCGAGGGCGCTGAAGGGCGCGCGCAAGAAGATCTCTCCTTTCCGAAGGCCGAACGCCGCCATGCGGGCGAAGAGCCCGAAGTAGGCGCTGAAGCCGTCGCCGTTCTCGAACCACGCCTGGCGGCCGAACGCCGCAGCGCCCGACCACGTGATCCAGCTGTAGACGAGCGCGGCGATCGCGACCGCGCGGGGATCGTCGGGCGGCCGGTACGCGAGCTCGAGCGACACGAATGAGATCAGGAGCACGGCCGCGGGCCAGACCCCGAGCCGGTCCGGATACGCGAACGGCGGGCGCCAGACGCCGCCCATGCGACCACTCACATACGCGAGGGCATCGGCCGCCGCCCGCCAGGGGTTCAGCACTCGCCACACGTCGCCCAGGAGCACGGAGAGCAGCGGCACGCCCAGCCAGAAGACGACGTAGACGAACGTCGGTGCCAGGTTCAGCGTCGGCGAGTCGGTTCCCACGAGGCCGGCGGTCACCACCAGCACGAGCAACGCCAAGCTGAGCGAGCCGAGGACGACCCGCAAGACGGGCGACAGCAGCACACGCTGCAATCCGGAAGGCAAGGGGCGCTCGCTCGCGCGTTCCAGACGAGGCTCCTTCCAGAGCACGCCAAGCGCGACGAAGGACGCGACGAGGACGAGCGCCGCTCCGTAGTAGAAGAGCCACGCCGGGACCGGCAGGTCTTGAATCGCCCCGATCCCGTGGGCGAGCACGGCCGATGCGTGCAGGCTCACGGAAGCACCGAGAGGTCGGCGATCTGCCGGCCTTGTTCTTCCAGTTCGAGTTCGAAGCGGCCGGGGATCGTCGCGCGAAACGGAATCCTGGCTGGGCCTGTGGCCGGGATCCGCCGCAGGACGTCGTAGCCATGGAGGTGGACCTCGTCGCCCGGGTTACCGGTGACGAGAAGCACGACCTGGCGTCCTCGCGGAACGCTGATGCGCGTCAGGCCCGCCGCTCTCGAGTTGATGCGCACGGTGAGCGGAGCCGGCGGTTTTGGCTGTGTTTCCACAGTCGTCGTCGCCTTCGGCTGCGTAGCGGTCGGCGGGGGTGGTGGCTCCGTCTCGTCGCTTTGCTCGTCGCGGCCGAGCACGAGGAAGAGCACGACCGCAACGGCGACCCCAGCCAACACCAGACCTACTCGCCAGCGACCTCGCATTGGGGAAACGGTAACGAGAAGCGAAACTCTGGGGATGCAAGCTGTCGCCGCAGGCCATCCCGCGACTGCCGCCGCGGGCGCCGAGATCCTCGCCGAGGGCGGAAGCGCCGCCGACGCGGCCGTCGCAGCGTCGCTCGCCTCGTGCGTGGCCGAGACCGTGATGACCGGCCTCCTGGGCGGCGGCCACGGCATCTACCACGACGCCGGCACCGGCACCACGACGAACCTCGACTGCTTCGTCGCCGTCCCCGGGCTCGGCGGGAAGCGGCGGGACGCCCAGCTGGTCGAGCTGCAGGTGCCGTTCGGCCAGGAGCTGGTGCACTACGCGGTCGGCATCGCCTCGTGCGGAGTTCCCGGCCTCCCTGCAGGTCTCGGCGCGCTCTGGGCTACCCACGGCCGCCTCCCCTGGGTGCGGCTCGTCGAGCCGGCCATGCGGCTCGCGGCAAAAGGCGTGGCGATGCCGGCCGCGCAAGCGTCGTGCCTGCAGATGCTGGCAACGGTGATGACGATGAACGAGGGAGCCCGCATCTACTCGCCTGGCGGCGTACTCCTCGAGGAGGGCGACCTCCTGCACCAGCCAGGCCTCGTCGCAGTGCTCGAGGCGCTGGCCAAAGAGGGGGCGGCAACCGTCTATTCGGGAACGATCGCCGACGCGCTGCTCGAGCTGATGGACGACCGAGGCGGGCTCATTACACGCGACGACCTCGCAAGCTACAAGCCTCACTGGAGCGACCCGGTCGAGCACGAGTTCCGTGGCCGCGCCGTCCGCACCCGAGCCGGGCTCGGCGACTTTCCGGGAGTGCTTGCGAGCCTCCCCCAGTTACGTGGACTGGACGAGCCGGCCCGTGTCCTGGCCCTCGTCAAAACGCTCGGCGGCGAGTCGGCCGGCACAGGCACGACGAACCTGGCCGTCCTCGACGCGGACGGCAACGCGTGTGTCCTGACCACGAGCCTCGGGCTCGGCTCGGGCGACTTCCTGCCCGGGTTCGATCTCCATCTGAACAGCATGCTCGGTGAGGCCGACCTCGTTCAGGAGCCGCTCCAGCCCGGCCTGCGGATGGCCAGCATGATGTCGCCGGCGATCGCTCTGGAGAGCGGCAGCGTGGAGCTGGCCGCCGGCGCGGCAGGAGGGACACGCCTGCGTAGCGCCCTCCTACAAGTGGTGGCGGCCGTGCTCGACGAGGGCCTCGAGCCGCAGGCGGCCGTCGACCGCCCCCGCCTCCATCCGGTCGGTTCGACGGTCCAGCTCGAGCCGGGCTTCGCTGCGGAATCCCTGACAGCGCTCGAGGCAGCCGGATTCGAGGCCCGCGTCTGGCCGGCGCGGCACCATTACTTCGGAGGTGTCAGCGTCGTTACGCCGACCGGCGCCGCGGGTGATCCGAGGAGAAGCGGCGATGTGCAAGTCCTCCCGTGAGGACCTGGCTCTCGGCCAGGACCCAGCCCGACATAGCCGCAGTCCGGGCAACCTGGGTTCGCCTGCACGGTCCCGCCGCCGAGGGGCTTGGCGTAGGCCGAGCCGCACGAGAGACAGCGGACGGTCTCGACGGTCGTCAGTGGCGTGTCGTCCGAGGGGGTTTTCGGCTCCACGGTTAGAGAGATTCCGCAACTACCGAATCCTTGCGGCGTTCCGCGAAGTCTTTACAGGTTTTCTCTATATAGGCCGCGCCGCTTTTCGCGTCTTTTCCACGTCCCGTGCGATCTCGGCGATCAATTCCTGCTCCGAGTCGAACGCCCGTTCGTCCCGCAGGCGCTCCCAGAGCTCGACGAGCAGTCGCTGTCCATAGAGGTCGCCGTCGAAGTCCAGGAGGTGCGGCTCCACGCGCCGCTCCCGGCCCCCGTAGTGCGGATTCGTCCCGATCGAGATCGCAGCCCGGCGCCCGAGCGCGCTGCCCGCGTAGATGCCGAAGGCGGGCACGAGCAGGTTCGGCGGCACCGCCAGGTTCGCCGTGGGGAAACCCAGCGTGCCTCCGCGCGCGTCGCCCGCGACGACGATCCCCTCCACCTCGGCCGGACGGCCGAGCAGGGACGCGGCTTCGTCGACGCGGCCTTCGTGGAGCACCTCGCGAATGCGGGTCGACGACACGCCCTCGAGGAGCTCGACGGGTCGAACGTCGAACCCGTGGGCGAGGAGCGTGTCGAGATCGCCTCGCCGGCCGCGGCCGAAGCGGAAGTCTTCGCCTGCGACCACGATCTCCGCGTCGATCGGCCTCAGTACCTCGTCGGCAAACTCAACCGGGTCGAGCCTGGCCAGGTCGAGCGTGAAGTCGACCACGAGCGTTTCGTCGACGCCGAGGTCTGCGAGTAGCTCCAGCCGGCGCTCGAGCGTCGAGAGCAGGTCGACCTGGTTTCCGAGAGCGGCTCGCGGATGTGGGTCGAAGGTGACGACCGTCGACCTGAGGCCGGTGTCCCGTGCGGTCTCGATGACCCGTCGATGGCCACGGTGCACCCCGTCGAAGGTGCCCAGGGCAACGGCGCGGGGCTCCGGCTCGAGCTCGGACGGGGCGCGGGCGACCTTCACAGCGCGGCCAGCGCCTCTTCCGGCGGGATCACGCGCTGGTCGTCGGCATCCTCGATCTTGAACGGCCCGACGGTCGTGCGCCGGAGCGACACACAGTGGCCGCCGAGCGCCTCGGCCAGGGAGCGAACGTAGCCGCCCGAGCTCAGATGCATCCGCAGGTGCACGATTCGGCCGTCGTAGTCGAGCACTTCGAGCTCGTGGACGGTCGTGCGCCGAATGGGCATGTCCACCTCCACCCCACGCCTCATGAGCTTGTACGCGCGCTCGCCGCCGATCTTGACCGCCGACGCGGCCGGGATCTGCAGGTCGACCTCGCCGCGGAGCGCGGCGATGCGCTCCTGGAGCTCCTCCTCCGAGGGTGGTTCGTGGTCCTCGACGATCTCGCCCTCGGGATCCCCGGTGGTCGTCGTGGCCGAGAGGTTCACGGCCGTCTCGTACTCCTTGGTCAGCCCCACGAATTGCTGCGCCTGCTTGGTGAAAGCGCCGAGGAGGACGAGCAGCAGGCCCGTGGCGAAGGGATCGAGCGTGCCGGCGTGCCCGGCCCGAGCGCCGGTGCGGTCGCGCAGGTCGCGGACGATCGCGAAGGACGAGGGGCCGGCCGGCTTGTCGACGAGCACCAGGCCGCTCGGGGTCAGGCCTCGCTTAGGAGGCATTCGTCGCGGTGGCGAACTCCCGCCGGATCGTCTCCGTGATCTCGTCGATCGAGGCTTCGCTCGAGAAGCCCGCCGCCTGCCGGTGGCCTCCACCGTCGCCCGAGCGGCGCGCGATCTCGGAGACGTCGAGCTCGTCCGTCGAGGCTCGCAGGCTGACTCTCCGGGGCACATTCCCGCGCGGCGGCTCGCGAATCAGGGCGGCCATGTCCGCTCCTTCGACCGCCCGCAGGTAGTCGATGATGCCCTCCGAGTAGGGCTCGGCCGCGCCGACTTCCTTGAAGTCGTCCCGCAGCAGGTACGAGATGACCAGTCGCCCACCCTCGTACACCTGCGCGCGTTCGAGTGCGCGCGCGAGGAGCTTCAGCTTCGCGAACTGGACGCTCTCGTACACGCCCTGGAAGATCTTGTGCACGTCGGCTCCGGCCTCGACGAGCTCGGCCGCGAGTCGCAAGGCCTTCGGCGTCGTGTTCGCGTACTGGAACCGACCCGTGTCCGTGACGAGCGCGATGTAGAGCGCCTCCGCGAGGTCCGGCGTCAGCTCCACGTCGAGCCGCTGGATGACGTCCCGCAGGATCTCCCCGGTCGAAGACGCGTCCGCGACGACGAGGTTGATCCCACCGAAGCGGGAGTTGTCGTGGTGGTGGTCGACGTTCACGACGAGCGAAGCTGTGACGAGGACCTCGGGGTCGGGGCCGAGTCGGCTCTCGTTCGCGCAGTCGAGCGCCAGCAGGACGCGCTCGGAGGCGTCGTCCGGTGGCTGCCGCCGCAGATCGCCGAAGGGCATCCATGCGTACTCGCGCGGGAGCGGGGCCTCGCCGGCGAGGTACATGACGGAGTCCTTCCCGAGATGGTCGAGCGTCAGCTTCATCGCCAGGAGCGAGCCGAGCGCGTCGCCGTCCGGATTCTCGTGCGTGGTGACGAGAAAGCGGTCGTGCGAGCGGATCGCCTCCGCGACCGCCTCAGTCTCGGTCGTCTGGGGCGAGCTCATCGATGAGTTGAGACATCTGGACCCCGCGTTCGACCGAAGGATCGTATTCGAAGGCCAGTTGCGGAGTCCGTTTCATTCGGAGCTGGTCGGCGAGCTTCGCCTGGAGAACGCCGTGGGCGGAGGCCAGCCCCTCCAGGCTGCGTTCTCGCTTGCGCTCGTTGCCGAGGACACTGACGAAGACGCGCGCGTGCCGCAGGTCCGGCGAGGTCTCGACGCCGGTCACGGTGACGAAGCCGATGCGCGGGTCGAGCAGCCCGCCGATCGCTTCGGACAACACCTCGCGGACAGCCTCATTCACTTTTCGTATGCGTTCAGTCATCCGGCGCCACCACCTGTCTTTCTGCCTGCACGAGCTCGAACTCCTGCCCATGCAGATAGCGGACGGCGTCGTCGAGCAGGCCCTCCAGCTCCCGGTGATCCCGCGCCACGCACGCGACCGTGAGCCGCGCGCGCTGCCAGAGGTCGTGGTGGTCGACCTCGGCGACCGACGCGCCGAAGCGGTTCTGGAGCTGAGCCTTGGCGGACTTGACGTGCTTGCGCTTGCCCTTCAGCGACCCCGCTTCGGGGAAGTGCAGCTCGACGGACAGGATTCCCACGAAGCCGGCGCTCATAGCCTCCATTCTTGACGAAGCGCGCCGGACACAGGAGGATCGCCCCGTCATGCTCCTGCGCGTAACACGGTGGATGCCGGCGAGCGGCATCGCGTTCGTCGCCCTCGTCGTCATCGCCGCTCTCCTGACGCGTGACTCGCCCGGCGGCGACACGTCCGAAGCGGAGATTGCCTCGTACTACGCGGACCCGGACAATCTCGACGCGGAACGGATCTCGTTCTTCCTCATCGGGCTCGCGGCTTTCTTCTTCCTCTTGTTCCTCGGCAGCCTCCGGGGCGCGCTGGCCCGGGCCGAAGGCGACCCTGCTCGGCCTGACGACAGCCACGATCGCGGCGGCGAGCGTCTTCATCGCGGTCGCCGTAGCAGCGCACGTTCTCGAGACCGGGCTCAGCCTCGGCGAAGGGATCTACGGGGAGTCGTTCGCGGTCGACCCGAACGTGGCACGGCTGATGCTCGCCCTCAGCTTCGGGTTCTTCGTGCTGGCGATGTTCGCCGCCGGCGCCATGGTGCTCGCGGCGTCGATCCTGGCGCTGCACTCGCGGGTGTTCCCGAACTGGCTGGCCGTCTTCGGTTTCCCGGCCGCGCTCGCCGGACTGATCAGTGCTCTCGTGTGGCCGTCGGCGCTCGTGCTCGCGTGGATCCTGTGCGTCAGCGTGGTGCTGCTGTTGCCGGAGCGCCCCCCACCGGCGCCGGCGCCGTCGGATGTAAGCGACGTCGACGGTGGTCAGGTCGGTCCGCTCGACCTGCTTGACCTCGTACGCCTCGAGGATGTCGCCTTCCTTCACGTCGTTGAAGCCGTCGAGCAGGATCCCGCACTCGAACCCTTCCTCGACCTCGCGGACGTCGTCCTTGAAGCGCTTGAGCTGAGCGATCGACGTGTCGTAGATGACCGTGCCGTCGCGGACGACGCGCACCTGCGCGCTCCGGCGGATGACACCGCTGGTCACGTGGCAGCCGGCAATCGTCCCGAGCCGCGACACGCGGAAGAGCTGGCGCACCTCCGCCTCGCCGAGCGTCTCCTCGGTCGTGACCGGCTTCAGCATGCCGACGAGCGCCTGCTCGATGTCCTCGGTGAGCCGGTAGATGACGCTGTAGGAGCGAATCTCGACGCCCTCGCGCTCGGCCGAGGCCCGCGCCTCCGCGTTCGGCCGGACGTTGAAGCCGACGACCATGCCGCCCGAGGCGGCCGCGAGCATGACGTCGTTCTCGGAGATCCCGCCGACGCCGGTGTGGATCACGTTGACGCGCACCTCCGGGTGCTGAATCTTCTGGAGCTCGCTGACCGCAGCCTCGACCGAGCCGTCCACGTCGCGCCTTGAGGACGAGGTTGAGATCCTGGATGTCGCCTTCCTGCATCTGCGAGAAGAGGCTTTCCAGGGAGACGCCTGCCGGTCGCCGCTGCGCCAGCTGCTCGCGGCGCACGCGCTCGCCGCGCACGTTCGCGTGATGGCGCGCCTGGCGCTCGTTCTCGACGACTCGTGACATCTCTCCGGCCTGCGGTGGCTTGTCGAAGCCGATGATCTCGATCGGATCGCCCGGCCGCGCCTCGCGCACCTTCTCGCCCCGGTAGTTGTAGAGCGCGCGCACCTTGCCCCAGGCATCGCCCGCGACGATCGCGTCGCCGACGTTGAGGGTGCCGCGCTGGATGAGCATCGTCGCCACCGCGCCGCGGCCCACGTCGAGCCGGGACTCGATGATCGGCCCCGACGCCTCGGCCTTCGGGTTCGCGGTCAGCTCGAGCTCCGCGTCGGCGACGAGCAGCACGCGCTCGAGGAGGTCGTCGAGGTTTCGCTTCTCCTTGGCGGACACGTCGGAGAACTGCGTCGTCGCCGCCCCACTCCTCCGGCTGCAGGCCCTCGTTGGCCAGCTCGGTGCGCACCCGTTCCGGGTTCTGCGTCCGGGGTGTCGATCTTGTTGACGGCGACCACGATCGGCACCTTGGCCGCACGGGCGTGCGCGATCGACTCCTTCGTCTGCGGCATGACGCCGTCGTCCGCGGCCACGACGAGGACGGCGATGTCGGTCACCTTCGCCCCGCGGGCGCGCATCGCCGTGAATGCCTCGTGGCCCGGCGTGTCGAGGAACGTGATCCGGCGGCCGTTGTGCTCGACCTGGTACGCGCCGATGTGCTGCGTGATGCCGCCGGCCTCGGTCTCGACGACCGACGGACTCGCGGATCGCGTCGAGGAGCGTCGTCTTGCCGTGGTCGACGTGGCCCATGATCGTGACCACGGGCGGACGCGCGACGAGATCCTCCTCGGCGTCCTCGTAGACCTCCGGAAGCTCGTCCTCGTCGGCCACGTGCTTGATCGTGACCTCGCGCTTGACCTCGGTCGCGATCAGCTGCACGGCCTCGTCCGAGAGCGTCTGGGTGATCGTGACCATCTCCCCCAGGCCCATCAGGATCTTGATGATCTGGGCCGCAGGCACGCCGAGCGCCTGAGACAGGTCCTTGACCGACACCCCGGAGGGGACGGTGACCGGACCGGTCGGCTGCGGGCCGGGCGCCGGCCTTCGGGCGCGGCTCGACGCGATCGCGCGATTGCCGGCCGTCGAGGCGTGGCCGTGCGGCCGCGTTGTCGATGACGACGCGCCGCTTGCGGCCCCTGCTCGGGGCCTGACGTGGCCGGACGGGCCTGTTCGGACGATTTCCCTTGGAATCAGCCATGGTTGCCTGCTTCAGTGTAAAGACGCTCGAGGCCCGGTTCGACCCGAATCGGCCGACGGAGCGTCCGCGCGAAGGCTCTGCCGGGAAAGCGCCCGCTCGTAGCAGGAGAGGCGCCGGCACGTGTAGACGCCGCGCCCCGGCGCGTTCTGGGCAGGAGTCAGCACTCCCTCCGGGGCCACGAACCGCACGAGCTCGGCCTTCTCGGCCTTCCGCCCGCAGCCGGCGCAGGTCCTGATGGAGCCGACGTCACGCCGCGCTCGGCTCGTCTCCTTCGTCCAGCAGCGGCGCCGTCTCGTGGACGGGCTCGCTGGGCGCGTCCTGGATGACGTCGCTTCCGATGAGGATTTCCTCGGTTGCCGGGGGGTCCTCGGGGCCGGCGTCCGGCATGCCGCTGTCCACGGTGTCAGGCACGGGCTGGTCCTCGGGGGCGGCTCGACACCGGCTCCTCTTGCGCGGTCGCCACGACTTCGGGCTCCCGAATCGCATCGCCGCTCTCATCGACCTCGCCCTCGACTTCGGGCCGCAACACCGCGGCCGCCGCTCTCATCGACCTCGGCGGCCACCTCGGTCTCGACCTCGGTGTCCGTCTCCTCGGGCTCCTCGCTGCGAACGGTGTCGATCGTCCGCACTTCCTCGCCCGCTGCCTCCCGCTGCGCCATCTCCTGGTGAGCGGGGATGCCGCAGAAGCGGGATCCCGGCAACGTCGTGTTCGGGCAGCGCTTGCCGTTGGCGAGCACGGCGACACAGCGGCCGGAGAAGTCGCCGCCTGCGCCCTCGTCGCCGACGAAGGCGGCTTCCGCCTCGGCCTGCGCGAACTCCTGGTCGGACTGGATGTCGACCTTCCAGCCGGTGAGGCGGGCGGCCAGCCGGGCGTTCAGGCCCTCCTTGCCGATCGCCAGCGCGAGCTGGTCCTCCGGCACGACGACCGTCGCCTCCTTGGTGTCGTCGTCGACGAAGACCTCGCGCACGCGCGCGGGCGACAGCGCCTTGGCGATGAACCGGGCCGGCTCCGTGTTCCACGGGATGATGTCGATCTTCTCGCCGCGGAGCTCCGAGACGACCATGCGCACGCGCGAGCCTCGCGGCCCGACGCACGCGCCGACCGGGTCGACGCCCTGGGCGTGCGACTCGACGGCGATCTTGGAGCGGTAGCCCGGCTCGCGGGCGACGCCGCGAATCTCGACGAGGCCGTCGGCGATCTCCGGCACCTCGAGCTCGAAGAGCGTGCGGATCAGCTCCGGGTCGCGGCGCGAGAGGATGACCTGCGGGCCCTTCGTGCCCGAGCGCACCTCGGTGATGACCGCCTTGATGCGGCTCCCCTGCTCGTAGCGCTCACCGTCGACCTGCTCGGAGCGCGGCAGCAGCGCCTCGACCTTGCCGAGGTCGACGAGGACGTTGTTGCGGTCGCCGGCCTGCTGGACGATGCCGGTCACGACCTCGGTGACGCGGTCGACGTACTCGTCGTACATCATCTCGCGCTCCGCCTCGCGGATCCGCTGCAGGATGACCTGCTTCGCGGTCTGCGCCGCAATGCGGCCGAAGTCGTGCGGGGTGACGTCCTGCGCGCTTGATCTGGTCCTCGGGCACGTCCGACCAGTCGACGTTCAGGTCGTCGTCGTTGATGAGCGTGTGGGAGCGCTCGCCGTTCTCGACCTCGAGTGCCTCGAGCTCCGTGATCGCGCGCTCGCGCGCCTCCTCGATCAGGCGCTCCTCGATGTCCGAGGGCAGCTCGACCGAGTAGACGCGGAAGTCACCCTCGTCGTCGAGCTCGACGGTCGCGTGGCGCGTCGCGCCAGGCGTCTTCTTGTATGCCGCTAGGAGGGCGTCCTCGAGCGCGGCGATCAGCGTCTCGCCCTCGATGCCCTTCTCCTTCTCGATGACTCGAACGGCCTCGATGATCTCCCGGCTCATCTTCCTACCTCTCCTCGATCAGGTTGCTCCGCACGATGGACGTCGTACGGAATGTCAACTTTGTCGTCGCCTGCGGCGACGCTCAGGCTGCGCTCGCCGGCCGCTACGACCTCGCCGCGGAAGCGCTTCTTGCCGCGGATCTCGGCTGAGGTCCGCACCGCGACCTGCCGGCCGACGGCCCGCTCGAAGTGCCGCGGCTCGCGCAGCGGCGGCTCGGTTCCCGGAGACGAGACGTCGACCGAGAAACGGTCGAGGTAATCGCGCAGGACGTGCGTCACGCGCTCGCAGAGCGAGTGGTCGACGCCCTTCGGATGGTCGATGAAGACCGTGAAACGCTCCGGCCCGGTGAGCTCGAGGGCGAGCACCTCGACTCCGGGCACGCTGCGCTCGACCCGAGGCGCAACCTCGCGGTACAGGGTCTTTTCCTTGTCGTAGAGGCGGCAGTGTCATCTCCAAAAAAAGGGGCGCGGCGCGCCCATTTCGATACTGCTGAAATGTGGTGGATCCAGGATAGCAACAGCGGCCGCTGCGCGGCCTCCGCCGGAAGCAGGCTTCCGGCGGCTGAGAAGGCATCGACCTCGTCGCTGTCGCGGACATCGCCTCGATCGCTCCGCGAGCACCCATTGCGCCATGTTGCGGACTGCGGCTCGCCTCTGCGACCTCCCAGCCGGGCTAAGCCCGGCTCCGGTCAGGAGACGTCCGCGTCCGGCACTTGGCGACCCATACCACGTCTCGTCGAGCTGCGTCTCGATTCGCAGGTTACGATCGTGACCGGGCCCGTCGTTCGTGATCTCGCAGCGCTTCATGCGAGCGCCGAACACGCCGGTCTCGACGGGAGGCCGACGCGCGCAGCGCGGCGCAGAAGGCCTCGTAGAGGGCCTCGGCCTCCTCGGGCGGCGCAGCCGCCGCGAAGCTCGGCCGGTTCCCTTCTCGGTGTCGGCGATGAGCGTGAACTGGCTGACGACGAGGACGGCGCCTTCGACGTCCACGACACTGCGGTCGAACTTCCCGTCTTCGTTCTCGAAGATGCGCAGCCGGGCAACTTTCCCGGCCAGTCGCTCCGCATCTGCAGACTCGTCTTCACGGGCGACGCCGAGCAGGACGCAGAGCCCGGCGCCCGATCTCGCCGACGACCTGATCGTCGACGCGTACCCGCGCCTCTGACACGCGCTGCACGACCGCGCGCACGGGCTACGACAGGTCGCGGATGCGGGACGTGTAGCGCTCCTTGCCCGGGACGAGCGCCGCCGCCAGCTTGTAGTGGCCGTTGGCCTCGGCGTCCTTGCCCTGCTTCTCGAGGGCTCGGCCGAGCCCGTAGTGGGCGTAGTCGTCGGTCGGTGCGAGCTCGAGCATCGCGCGGAACTCCGACTCGGCCTCCTCGTAGCGCTGGAGGCGGAAGTACGCGATCCCGAGCTTCTCCCGGATCGACGCCTTGTCGGGCTCGAGCCGCTTGGCCTTCTCAAGCGACACCGTCGACTGGGCGGACATGCCGTTCTTCAGCTGCTCGCTGCCTTTCTGGAACAGGTCGTAGGCCTCAGTCATCGCTTTCCAAGATAGAGAAAGTTGTGCCGCACGAGATCGGCCGGCTCGGTCAGGTCCCGCGTCGGCCCGATCTCCACTCCAAGCACGGTCGTGCCCGCGTCGATCGCCCGCTGAAACGCGACCGGCGAGCTCGAACGGAGGGCCCGGAAGGCCTTCGAGGTGCTCCGCGACCTCGGAAGTCAGCACCCAGAGCGGCGCGGCGAAATGCTCGCCCCCACCCGGCACTCGCCGAACCCGCCCGTCCTCGAGCTCCAGAGCGGCTCCCGGAGGAGTCTTCGCGCCAGGCGATCGCGGCCTCGGCGCTCGCCGGCCAGCCTCGCCGACGTCTCCGGGCGCGTAGACGGTGTCGGCGGCGGAGACGAGACACGGCGGCACGGCACCTGCCTCGAGCGCGCGCGAGACGGCATCGGCGGACCCGAGCGGCTCGGGCTGCCGGACGAAACTGGATCTCGAGCCGCAGGTCGGAAGCCTGTGACGAGCTCCTCGACCTGCTCCGCCAGGTACCCCGTCACGACCCAGGCCCGCTCGCACCCGGCTTCGGCGAGCTCGTGTAGGAGGGTCGACGACGACCGGCCGGCCGTCGATCGGCAGCACGGGCTTCGGCCACCGCTCGGTGATGGGCCGGAGGCGACGGCCCTCTCCGGCCGCCATCACGATCGCCTCCACTACTCGGGCGAGGAGCGACCGAACGGAGAAGGCGCCGCGCAGCCGCTCGCCGGCCGAGAGCGACCGACGCAGGCGTCGCCGGACGAGGCGCAGCTCGCCCCGAGCCCGCTTGCGCCGCAGCGGCAGCCGCCGAGACCGGGCCGAATCGGGCGAGGCCGAGCGTCTCGACGAATCTCCGCGCATCGACTCCGGTCCTGGCGACGACGAGCTCCCGCAACTCGTCGAGAGTCGCGGAGGACGGCACGTCGACCCTCTGATCGGCCAGGAAGTCGACGAGCTCTTGCCGGTATGCGCCGGCCAGGCGCCGCGGGTCACGCGTGAGATACCGGCTCCGCCGCAGCACCAGCTTCCCCAGCACGAGCGCGAACGCGAGGCCCAGCAGCACGAGCGCAAGGATCGCCCCGCGGCTGATGCCGCCTCCTCCCCCTCCCTGGTCGCCGCTCGGACGGAGGTCGCGCGGGGTCGCGCTGGAGCTCGTGTCCTGGCCGCGGGCGAGCTGGAAGCGAAGGAGCGAGTCGGCCGAAGCCGCGGCCAGGCCCGCTGGCGGTGAGCACGGCCCTGGCGCCCGGCGCGTCGAAGGAGAACGAGGACGCGCTGTAGGGGCCGCTGAGATTGCCGCGGCCGGGGGTCGGATCGAAGGGCAGCCAGCCGTAGCCCTGGAACCAGACCTCGACCCACGTGTGGGCGTTCCGGTCGCTGACGTTCCAGACGCGGCGCTCGCGGTCGTAGATCCCACTCGTGAACCCGGCGGCGACGCGTGAAGGGATCCCGAGATACCGGAGCATGAGGGCCATCGCGCCCGCGTAGTGCTGGCAATAGCCGGCCTTGGACTGCTCCAGGAAGAAGACGAGCGGCGGAACTCCAGGCGGCGTTCTCGGAGGGCTCTCGTCGTACGTGAACCCGCCGCCGGTCCGGAACCAGGCCTCGAGGGCGACCGTCGCGGCGTAGGGGTTGCGTGCATCGCCGGCAATCCTGAGAGCCCGGTCGTAGAGCGGCTCGTAGGCCCTGAGGCTCCGATCGAAGGCGAACGTCTCGTCCGCCCACTGCTCGCCGGCCGGGATCACCGAAGAGCGGAGTCTGGATCCCCCGCTCCACCGTTCGGTAGTAGCCCGCTTCGGAAATGAGTGCCGGGTAGACGGCCGGAGACCTGGCGAGCGCGCTCGGCTTCGGGCGGGGCGCAAAGCCCCAAGCCGTGTACTCGTCGCCCCTGGCAAGCATTCGCGTCACGTAGGCCACAGCGCCGGACGCGTACTGGACGTTGGGGAGCCCACGCGTGTCGTACGCGATGGGCACGCTCGGGCCCACGAGGTGCCGGTCGCGGAGCGCCTCCACGGTCACGTCGGCGCGCGTCCACTTCTCGGCGTCTTCAGCCCCGGCGGGCATGAGCGCGAGCTCCTCGGTCGAGAACTCGGCGAGCCTGTCGTCCTCCGGCGGATAGGCGGCCGCCAGGTCTTCGTCCCAGTGATCTTCGGCGAAGGAATCGAGCGTTGTGGCCCGCCAGTAGTTGGCCCTCGACGAGCCGCGAACCTGGAGCACACGCGTGCGCTTGTTCGGGAACTTGACTCCGTCGTAGTCGGCGCGCCAGACGTAGGAGACGCCGACCGGCGCATCGGGCTTGTTGTAGAAGTCCCAACTCTGCCAGTCGACGAACTGGCCCTTCGCAACGGCGCCGGAGGCCGAGAGTGTGAGCGCGAGCACGACCACGGCCCCCCCGGCGTAGACCTGCGAGCGCAGCTTTACGGGTCCCGGCCGGACCGCGGCGAGCAGTAGGAGCCCGGTCGCGAGGATCAGGAGACCCCGCGCGAGCTCGTTGTCGCCGGGAAGCATCGTCGCCGGCCAGCCCGCGCCCAGTAGCAGGGCAGCCACGGCCAGAGGCGGCCTGCGAGCCGCAACCGCCAATGCGCCGACCAGCGAGAAGGCGAAAACGGCCATCAGGAGCGCGCCGTGCATGAAGCGGCTGCCCGATGCCCTCGAACGGCACGGTCACGTCGTAGAAGCTGAGAAAGCCCTCCCACGTGCGGGACACGAGCGAGGCCACGATGTCGCGATCGTCGAAGGGCAACGCAGCGCGCAGAGGCACGTCGAGTGCGAACAGCCGGCGACCAACGTCGCGATCGCGACCGCCAGGAGTCGCAGGCGACCGCGGACAAGGGCGGGCGCAACCGCCAGGGCCGCCACGAGCAGCAGCTCGCCCAGCCCGGGCCGCGGCTGCTCGAGCCTGGCCCAGCTCGACGCGACGATCGCGCCCAGCGCTCCTGCCAGCAATGCCGTCCTAGCCATGTGCGGCCGCCCTCTCCGGCAGAGCCGAGAGCTTCGCCCGCAGGTCGTCTCCCGGTTGGAGCACGGTGAGCGGGACCCCCGTCACGCTCAGGCGAAGCAGGAGCGGGTCGCGCAGCGGCTCCCGGCCGGCGTGCACCAGCACGAGTGAGCGGGCCGGTACGCAAGCGTTCGCTCCACGAGCGCGTCGGCGAGCCGGGCCGACAGCGCAGCCGTCACGACGACGAGCTCGACCGCCTGCGCGGCGGGCGAAGAGTCGCGCGCGAGGAACGCCTCGACGCGTTCCGTCCCGGTCGGCTCGACCGACGCCAGGAGCTCACGGGCGAGCTGCCACTCGCCGTCGAACGACGTGACCCGCCTGTACTCCGGAGGGCTCGTCGTCACCGCCAGCAGCGCGCGCCTGCCTCGCAAGCGCATGGACGCGCAGGATCGAGCCCGCAGCCCGCACCTGGACGTCGAAGTTGTCCGCCACCGCGGTGTGCGGCGTCGGCGTCGAGCAGCACGGCCACCTCGTCGTGCGGCGTGTCCTCGAGCTCCTTGACCATCAGGCGGCCCCGTCGCGCCGTCGTCTTCCAGTGCACCTTCCGCAGCGACTCGCCCTCCTGGTAGTCGCGCACGCTGTGCAGGTCGAAGCCGCTCGTTCGGCGCATGAGGAGCCGGCCGCCCTCCTGTGCAGCGCCGCCCGCCTCCGAGAAGAGCCGGTCGACCTCCACGAGGCGCGGGTAGACGAGCAGCGTCGACTCGCCGCTGGCCTCGGACTCGGCGTGGAAGAGCCCGAATGGATCCTCGAAGACCGTGCGCGCGCCTTCGAAGCGGTAGCGGCCACGCGCAACCTTCGGGAGCACGTACTGCCCGAGCAGTGCTCCTCCGTGACGGCCGAGCCGAACGCGCCGCTCGCCGAGCCGGTCGACCACGTCCACGGCGTCGAGCGATCTGGGGGCCGGCGGCCGGACGGTTGCCTCCAGCAGAACCGGCACGTCGTCTCCCTCCAGGTGCTCGGCGGCGCCGAGGCCGCGACGAAGCGTGATCGGACGCCGGAGCGACCCAGCACCCAGACCCAGCCCAGGCCGACCGCGAGCGCGAGCCCGAGGGCGCGCCGGGTAGAGGGCGCGCGTGCCGAGAAGCCCAGGCCGCCAGGTGACGTGGCCGCGGCGAGCACGGCGACTGCCTGGCCGCGGTCGGTCAGCGTCAGGTGGACGGGGGTGCGCTCGACGGCTTCTCGGACGAGCGCCTCGGACGGCGTGCCGCCAGCCCGCGCTTCCGGGCCGAGGATCAACCGGTGCGAGAGCACGGGAACCGCCAGAGCCTTGACGTCGTCCGGCAGCACGTAGTCGCGGCCCTCCGCGAGCGCGGTGGCCTTGGCGACGCGGAGCAGCGCGATTCCGGCGCGCGGGCTTGCGCCGAGATAGAGACGCGCGTCCGCACGGGTCTGGCCGACGAGGTCGACGACGTAGCGATGAATGCTGTCCTCGACGTAAACGGCCATCGCCTCGTTCGATCACGCGTGTGATCCCCGTCGCGTCGGTGACCGGCTCGAGATCGTCGAGCGGCGGCCGGCTCGTCTGCTCGGCCAGCATGCGAGCCTCCTCCGCCGGCGCGGGATAGCCGATCGAGACGCGCATCGTGAACCGGTCGAGTTGCGCCTCCGGCAGCGGGTACGTGCCCTCGTACTCGATCGGGTTCTGCGTGGCGATCACCATGAAGGGCCGTCCGAGCGCGTAGCTGACGCCGTCGATCGTCACCTGGTTCTCCTGCATGCACTCGAGGAGCGCGGCCTGGGTCTTCGGCGGCGCGCGGTTGATCTCGTCGCCCAGCACGAGGTTGGCGAAGACCGGCCCGGGGCGGAACTCGAACTCGTTCGAGCGCTGGTTGAAGACGTTGACGCCGGTCACGTCGGACGGGAGCAGGTCCGGGGTGAACTGCACGCGCGAGAAGGAGCAGTCGACCGAGCGGGCGATCGCCTTGGCGAGCATCGTCTTCCCCACTCCCGGGAAGTCCTCGATGATCAGGTGCCCCTCGCTGACGAGGCAGAGCACGCAGAGGCGAAGCGTCTCGGCCGGAGCGTGGACGACACGGCCGAGGTTCTCGGCCACGCGGCGGATCACCTCGCCCGAGGCCTGACTGTCCTGACTGACTCGGTGCGCGGCCGGTCAGCCAACGGACGAGCGCCTCCACCTCGTCGAGGATCTCCGCTGCGACGCGCGACTTGGGCGCCTTGGCGACCCGCCGCTCGCCGCTTCGCCCCACGATCACGACTTCGTTCTCGAGGGCGTCAAAGCCGATGTCGTCGCGGGACACATCGTTGTAGACGACGAGGTCGACGCCTTTGTCGGTGAGCATCCGACGCTTGCGCTCGAGCCCGGCCTCGCCCTCGCCGGCCCCGAAGGCGACGAGGATCTGCCCGTTCGCGCGCAGATCCGGCGAGCCCTGCGATGACGTCGATCGTCGGCTCGAGGTCGATCGGCCACGGTCGCTCGTCCTTCGGGCGCTTGCTCGTCGAGCACCTCGGCAGGCCGGTAGTCGGCGACGGCGGCCGCCATCAGGACGACGTCGGCGGCCTCGGCGCGGGTTCCGACCTCGCGCTCGACGTCGGCGGCGGTGGGCGCCTCGACGACTTCGACGCCGCGAGGAGCTGCCACTTCGAGGTTCGACGCGACGAGCGTGACCTCGGCCCCGCGGCGGCGCGCCTCCGCTGCGAGCGCGACGCCCATCCGGCCCGACGAGCGGTTGCCGATGAAGCGGACGCTGTCGAGCGGCTCGCGCGTCCCGCCGGCCGTCGACGAGGACACGACGTCCCTCGAGCGATCCGGTCCAGCGCACCCTCGAGGAGCTCCTCGCAGCGGTCGAAGATCTCTTCGGGCTCCGACATCCGACCCATGCCGGTCTCGCCCTCCGCCAGCGCACCCTCCGCCGGCCCGACGATCTCGACGCCTCGGGCGCGAAGGGTCTCGACGTTCGCCTGCGTGGCCGGGTGCTCCCACATGCGGGTATTCATGGCCGGCGCGATCACAACAGGGCCGGCGTGCGCGAGCGCCGCCTCGGTGAGCACGTCGTCGGCCAGCCCGTAGGCGAGTTTGGCCAGCGTGTTCGCGGTCAGCGGGGCGATCACGAGCAGATCCGCGTGCGTGAGGTGCGGATAGGGGTCGTCGTCGACCGAGTGGTGCGTCAAGCGCGGCGAACGTCTCCTTCGTGACGAAGCGCTCGGCGCCACGGGTCACCAGGGGAAAGACCTCGTGCCCCGCCAACACGAGACGCCGTGCGAGCTCGCACGCCTTGTAGGCGGCAATGCCGCCCGTCACGCCGAGGAGGACGCGAGCCATCGAGCGCCCGCGGTTACTTGTACTTGTACTTGATCTTGCCCTCGGCGATTTCCTCGAGGGCCATCGTCAAATAGTTCTTCGACCGCGATTCGACGAGCGGCGGTGGGTTCTCGTCGAAAGTCCCTTCGCCCAGCTGGTGGTGGTAGTTGTTGATCTGCCGGGCACGCTTCGCAGCGACGATCACGAGCGCGTAGCGCTCGGGGACGTTTTCGAGAAGCTGATCGATGCGTGGGGAAATCACGGCTCGGACATGGTACCTGCGTCGGCGAGCCGACCGCGGACGATGGCCGAAATCTCCTCCACGGCCCGGTCGAGATCGTCGTTGACGACCTCGTAGTCGAAGTCGTCCGCCTGTTCGAGCTGCTTCCTCGCCAGGTCGAGGCGTTCGTCGATCTCGCCTTCGCTCTCGGTCGCACGCGCCCGCAGCCGGCGCTCGTTCTCGGCGAAAGTCGGAGCGGAGACGAAGATCGTCACGCTGTTCGGCACCCGTCTCTTGACCCTGATCGCACCGTCGGGCTCGAGGTCGAGCATGCGGGACCCGTCCCGAATCCGCGATGCGGTCGATCTCCGAGCGGAGCGTGCCCGAACGCTGCCCCCAGGGGAACTCGACCCATTCCAGGAACTCCTCCGACTCGAGGCGCGCGTCGAACTCCTCGTCCGAGATGAAGTGGTACTCGCGCCCGTCGACCTCGCCGGGCCGTCGCTCGCGCGTCGTGGCCGAGACCGCGAGCTCGAGCTCGGGCAGGCGACTGAGCAGTGCCCGTTCCAGCGTCCCTTTCCCGGCGCCAGACGTGCCGGTGATGACGAAGACTGGAATCCGCGAGCCGCTAGCGGTTGAAGAGCCCAATGAGCTCAGAGCGCTGGCGGTCCGAGAGCCCTCCGACCGTCTTCGACTGGCTGATCCTGGCCTGGTTCAGGAACCGCGCCGCCTTGACCCGCCCGAACTTGGGGACCGCCATCAGCATGTCGAAGACCTTCGCGGTCGCGACGTACTCGGGGGGATTCGTCAGGATCTTTTCGATCTTGGCGCGACCCGTTTTCAGGTCCTTCTTCAGCTGCGCCCGCTTGACGCGGATGTCGTTCGCCCTCTTCAGGGCCTCCATCCGTTGGTCTCGGGATCGCGCGGGCGCCTGCGCCTGAGTCTTCGTTGCCGCCACGGCGCGAGATACTAGTCACCCTGAGAGAGCCTTGCAATGCTTCTGTTTTGGGCGCTAATCCCGGTATTTTCTGATCAGGCAACAGAGCGCCCGCCGCGCGGTGCGCAATGCCGCGCGCATCCTCCGGTTGCTCCAGGCCCTGCGCCGAGAGCTCAGCCGCGAGCTCTGCTCGAATCCGAGCGGGAGCGTCGGGGTCGGCAAAGAGAACCGTCCCCAACGCAACCGCGCTCGCTCCTGCGGCGATGAATTCGAAAGCATCACGGCCGGTGAAGATCCCTCCCATGCCGACGATCGGGAGGCCGGTCGCGCGGTAGCAACGGAAGACCGCCGCGAGCGCGATCGGCTTCAGCGCCGGTCCGGAGTAGCCGCCCGTCTCGGTGCCGAGCGACCGGCTCGAGGCTGTGCGCGTCGAGCGCGAGTCCCCGGATCGTGTTCACCAGCGACAGTCCGTCGGCGCCTGCGGCCTGCACGGCGAGCGCGACCTCCCCCACGTCCCCTGCCGCCGGAGACAGCTTCGCGTAGAGCGGCTTCTGCGTCTCGAGACGAGCCGCCGCGACGATCTCGGCTGCGCTCTCGGGCGCTTCGTCGACGTTCGGGCACGAGAGGTTCAGCTCGATCGTCGTCACCTCGTCACGCTCGTCGAGAGCGGCGCACAGCTCCGCGTAGTCGGTGGCGGCGAACCCCCCGACCGAGACCCAGATGGGCACCCCCAGCTCGGCCACTCGCGGAAGCTTGTCGGCCAGGAGCGCCTCGATCCCCGGGTTCTCGAGCCCGATCGAGTTGAGCATCCCGTGCTCGGTCTCGGCGAAGCGCACG
The DNA here is from genome assembly GCA_963771725.1 of uncultured Actinomycetes bacterium. GTDB lineage: Bacteria > Actinomycetota > Thermoleophilia > Gaiellales > Gaiellaceae > VAXT01. The sequence continues at coordinate 470,175 of CAVYUO010000006.1, forward strand.
GGCCGGTTCCCCTGACGCGGCTGCGGCGTCACCGTCTTGGTCACGAACGCGTCGAGCGACCGCGCGACCTCGGGCGCCTCGAGGGCGTCCAGGCAGCCGGAGGCGTTGACGATCACGCCGCCTCCAGGACTGGGCCTTCGATGCAGAGACGCTTCAGGACGCCGTCGATCTCCACCGAGCATCCGTAGCAGGCGCCGTAGCCGCAGGCCATCGGCGCCTCCCACGCCAGCTGGGCAGCAGGGGCCAGGGCTCGAACGCCCTCGAGCATCGGTTCCGGGCCGCACGCGAGGACGTCGTGGCCCTCGACGAGCTCGGCCAGCGGCTCGGTGACGTACGTCGGCTCGACGACGACGCCTGCGTTCGGGAGCAGGACGGCGGCTTCGGCGTGCCGCTCGCTGCGGAATCCGAGGAGCACAGGCGGATCGCCCAGGGTCTCGGCCAGGTACGGGAGCGGCGCGATGCCGATCCCGCCTCCGACGAGGAGCGGCCGTTCGACGTCGAGCCGGAAGCCGTTCCCTAGCGGCCCGAAGACGTGGAGATGGTCGCCCGCCTCGACCTCGCAGAGCGCCCGTGTGCCGGGCCCGATCGCTTCGAGTAGGAAGCCGAGCTCCCCTGCCTCGGCCGTGCAGAGGCTCATCGGCCGGGGCAGGAGGCGTCCAGGCGCCTCGACCATGAAGAATTGCCCCGGCACGCCGGGCTCGAGGCTCCCGCGCTCGAGCCGGAGCAGCGTGTAGGCGCCGACGCCCTCGTTCGCGACGACTCTAAGCCGAGCGCGGCTGCGCACTGATGCGCTCCTGAAGCGATACAGCGAGGTCGCCCTGGGCTTCCGCGATGGCGCGAACAGCCGCTCGCGCCCCGGCAATCGTCGTGATGCACGGGACCCGCGCGGTGAGCGCGGCCTCACGGATCAGGTAGCCGTCCGAGCGCGCGCCGGAGCCGCCGAAGGGCGTATTCACGACGAGCGCGCAGTGGCCGCGGCGGACGAGGTCGACCACGGTCGCGCCTTCCCCCTCCTCGGTCACCTTGCGGACGTGCTCGACGCCGATGCCGGCCGCCGCCAGCGTGTGCGCGGTCCCGGCCGTGGCGACGAGGCGGAAGCCGAGGCGTGACAGGGACCGGGCGATCTCGATCGCCGCCGGCTTGTCGGCATCGCGAACGGAGAGGAACGCGGTCCCCTCGCTCGGCAGCGGCCGGCCCGCGGCGCGCTCGGCCTTGGCCAGGGCGGTCGGCAGGTCGGCTGCACTCGCCATGACCTCGCCCGTCGAGCGCATCTCGGGCCCGAGCACAGGATCGGCCCCGGGGAAGCGTGCGAACGGCAAAACCGCAGCCTTGACACAGAATTGTTCCGGGGACTGTCCCCGGGGCAGGTCCAGCTCGGCCAGGGGGATCCCCGCCGCCAGCCGGCAGGCTGCTTCGACGAGGTTGACGCCGATCGCCTTGCTGGCGAACGGCACCGTCCGCGACGCGCGCGGGTTCGCTTCCAGGACGTAAAGCTCACCGTCGGCCAGGGCGAGCTGGACGTTGACGAGGCCGACCACGCCGAGGGCGGGTGCGAGCCGGGACACCGTCTCCTCGATCGCCTCCGCTGCGGCCCGGGAGAGCGAGGGCGCAGGCAGGACACAGGAGGAGTCGCCGGAGTGCACGCCGGCCTCCTCGATGTGCTGCATGACGGCCGCGACGTAGGTCTCCTTGCCGTCGCACAGGGCGTCGACGTCGATCTCGACCGCACCTTCGAGGAAGCGGTCGACGAGCACGCGCTCCCCGCTCGCAGCCGCTCGCGCGACGGCCTCCCGCTCGTAGCAGACCTGCATGTTGCGGCCGCCCAGCACGTACGAGGGCCGGATCAGCACCGGATAGCCGATCGCCTCCGCGACGTACGTCGCCACCTCGGCCCCCTGGGCCATCGCCCAGGGGGAACGGCCACGTCGAGCTCGTCGCACAGGGCGCCGAAGCGCTCCCGGTCCTCGGCCAGATCGACGGCCTCGAACGGCGTGCCGAGGATGCGGAAACCCGCGTCTTCGAGAGCACGCGCGAGCTTGAGCGGGGTCTGACCCCCGAACTGGATGACGACGCCGTCGGGCAGCTCCCGCTCGCAGATCGCGAGCACTTCCTCGACGCCGAGCGGCTCGAAGTAGAGCCGGTCGGACGTGTCGTAGTCGGTCGAGACCGTCTCCGGGTTGCAGTTGACCATCACGGCCTCGTAGCCGAGCGCGCGGAACGACTGCGCCGCGTGGACACAGCAGTAGTCGAACTCGATCCCCTGGCCGATGCGGTTCGGGCCCGAGCCGAGGATCACGACTCGCGGCTTGTCACCCCTGGGAGGCCGCCTCTTCGGCCTCGCCCCAGGTCGAGTAGAAGTAGTTCGAGGCCGCTTCGACCTCGCCCGCGCAGGAGTCGACCCGGCGGTAGACCGGCTGCACGCCCCATGCCCGTCGCCGGCCGCGGACGACTTCCTGGGTGACGCCGCAGCGCTTCGGCGACATCCGCGTCGGAGATCCCCAGGCGCTTGAGAGCCAGCCAGTCGTCTGCGACGAGGTCGTGGACGCTCTCGATGCGCGCCAGCGCGCCGGTGACGCGGTCGAGCTCGGCCTTGAACCACGGGTGCACCCCGTCCGGGATCGAGTCGAGCGTCGGCCCACGGTGTCGCGGCTCCCGGGTCGAGCTCGCGCGAGCGCATGGCCTTCATGAAGGCCTCGGCGAAGGTGCGGCCGATGCCCATCGCCTCGCCGACCGACTTCATCTGCGTGCCCAGCGTCGGGTCGGCGCCGGGGAACTTCTCGAACGCGAAGCGCGGGAACTTGACGACGACGTAGTCGAGGGTCGGCTCGAAGCTGGCAGGCGTCGTCCCGGTGAGGTCGTTCGGGATCTCGTCCAGCGTGTAGCCGACCGCGAGCTTCGCGGCGACCTTCGCGATCGGATAGCCGGTCGCCTTCGACGCGAGCGCCGAGGAGCGCGACACGCGCGGGTTCATCTCGATCACGCGCAGCTCGCCGGTCCCGCGCTCGCGCGCGAACTGGATGTTCGCGCCGCCCGTCTCGACGCCGACGGCGCGCACGACTGCGAGCGTCGCGTCGCGCAGCTCCTGGTAGGCCTCGTCCGAGAGCGTCATCTGCGGCGCGACCGTGACCGAGTCGCCCGTGTGCACGCCCATCGGGTCGAGGTTCTCGATCGAGCAGACGATGACCGCGTTGTCGTTGCGGTCGCGCATGACCTCGAGCTCGAACTCGTCCCAGCCGAGCAGCGACTCCTCGACCAGCACCTGGCCGACCGGGCTCTCGCGCGAGCGCGCGATCGAGCAGCTTTTCGAGCTCCTCGGGCGAGCGCGCCGTGCCGCCGCCGTGGCCGCCGAGAGTGAAGGCCGGGCGGAGGATGACCGGGAACGTCAGCGAGGCCGGGAGCTCGGAGGGCGCCGTGACGATGGTCGACTCGGGCACGCGCAGGCCGGCGAGCTGCGACGGTCTCGCGGAAGCGCTCCCGGTCCTCGGCGCGGCGGATGACGTCGATCGGCGCGCCGATCAGCTCGACGCCGAGGTCGGCCAGCGTGCCCGACTCGGCCAGCTCGACGGCCAGGTTCAGCGCCGTCTGGCCGCCCATCGTCGGCAGCAACGCGTCGGGGCGCTCGCGGCGAGGACATCGGCGACGCCTTCGAAGTCCAGCGGCTCGATATACGTCCGGTCGGCGAACCCGGGGTCGGTCATGATCGTCGCCGGGTTCGAGTTGACGACGATCGTCCGGAACCCGTCCTCGCGCAGCACCTTCAGCGCCTGGCAGCCCGAGTAGTCGAACTCGCAGGCCTGCCCGATCACGATCGGGCCGGAGCCGATCAGGCAGATGGACTCGATGTCACGCCGCCTGGGCATAGCTCACCTCCTCGACGAAGCGATCGAGGATTCCCCAGGCGTCGTGCGGCCCCGGGCCGGCCTCCGGGTGGAACTGGACGGAGCGTGCGCCGAGGCTCGGGTAGTCGAGGCCCTCGACGGTGCCGTCGTACAGCGAGACGTACGTCGCCTCGCGCTCCTCGCTCGGCGCCACCGCGAAGCCGTGGTTCTGGCTCGTGACGAGGACGCGGCCGGATGCCCGCTCGACCACCGGGTGGTTCGCGCCGCGGTGCCCGAACGGGAGCTTGAACGTCTTGTGGCCGGTCGCGAGGGCCAGGAGCTGGTGACCGAGGCAGATGCCCAGGATCGGCACCCTCCCGACCAAGTAACAGAGTGTTACTAGCTCGGCCTCGAGGGCGCTCGGGTCGCCGGGGCCGTTGGAGAGCAGGACGCCGTCATAGTGCGCAAGCTCGTCTGCGTCGACGTCGTGCGGGAAAACAGTCACGGCCGCGCCCGACCAGGCCAGGCGGTTCAGGATCGAGCGCTTGCAGCCGTAGTCGACGACGGCGATCCGCGCCGTCCCCGCGTCGGAGAAGACGTAGGGCTCGCGGACCGAGACCTCGGCGGCGAGCGACCGGCCCGCCATCGCCGGCTGGGCGCGCACCTGCTCGACGACCGCGTCGACCGAGGCCTCGCCGGAGACCGCGGCGGCCCGCATCGCGCCTCCCGGCGCGTAGGTGCAGCACGAGCGAGCGCGTGTCGATCCCCGAGAGCGCGACCAGGCCACGCTCGCGGAGCCAGTCCGTCCAGGCAGGCCCGCGCGCCTCGCGCATGACGACCGCCCGCGCATGAGCGCGCTCGGACTCGGAGCGCTCGCGGCGCCACGCCGTAGTTCCCGACCATCGGCGCGGTGAAGCAGACGACCTGCTCCGCGTAGCTCGGATCCGTGACGACCTCCTGGTAGCCGGTCATCGCGGTCGTGAAGACGGCCTCGCCGAAGGCCATCCCTCGGCCCCGACGGACTGGCCGTGGAAGACCGTGCCGTCCTCCAGCGCCAGGAAGCCGCTCATGCCTCGTGCACCAGCCGGCCGGCGGCGATCGTCGCGCGGACGCGGCCCCTGCAGCGTCTGGCCGAGCAGCCAGGAGTTCGTCGAGCGGGAGCGGAAGCCGTTCTCGGTCACCCGCCAGCTCGCATCCGGATCGAGGAGCACGAGGTTCGCCTGGGCGCCGACTGCGACGCGCGGAGCTTCGAGCCCGTAGGCGCGGGCCGGCCCTGTCGACATCCGCTCGAGCAGTGTCCCGAGCTCCAGCAGGCCCGGCTCGACGAGGTGGGTGTAGAGCGCCGAGAACGCGGTCTCGAGCCCGGTGACGCCGAACGGGGCAGCCTCGAACGGCACGTCCTTCTCGTGCCGCGCGTGCGGCGCGTGGTCGGTCGCGACGCAGGAGATCGTCCCGTCGCGGAGCGCGTCGATCAGCGCCTGCGCGATCGTGATCGCCCCCGAGCGGCGGGTTCATCTTCACGTTCGGGTCGAGGGAGCGCACGGCCTCGTCCGTGAGAACGAGGTGGTGCGGCGTGACCTCGGCGGTTGCCGCGATCCCGTCCGCCTGAGCGCGGCGCAGAGCTCGACCGACTCGTGCGCCGAAAGGTGCATGAGATGCAGCGAGCGGCCCTCGTACTCGGCGAGCGCGAGGTCGCGCTCCACCATCACGCTCTCGGCGATCGACGGCCAGCCGCCGATCCCGAGCTCGGCGGAGACCGTTCCCTCGTGCATGTGCCCGCCGTAGCGAGAGCGTCGGGTCCTCGCAGTGGACGGCCAGCGGCCTGTCGGTGATCGAGGAGTACTGCAGCGCGCGCCACATCAGCGCCGTCGCCACGACGGGGCGGCCGTCGTCCGTGAAGCCCACAGCGCCCTCGTCCGCGAGCTCGGCCATCTCGGTGAGCTCGGTGCCGGCCTGGCCCTTGGAGATGGCGGCGAGGAAGCCGACCGAGACCTCCGCGTCGGCCCTGGCCTGCTCGGCGAGCGCGCCGAGGACCGCGGCCGAGTCGACGACCGGCTCCGTGTTCGGCATCGCGAGGATCGCGCAGTAGCCGCCGGCCGCAGCCGCCTGGGTGCCGCTCGCGATCGTCTCCTCGTCCTCGCGTCCCGGAGTCCGGAGGTGCACGTGCGGATCGACGAAGGCAGGCGCCAGCACGAGCCCGGACCCGTCGAGCACGCGGTGCCCGTTGACGGGCAGGCTCGAGCCCAGCTCGGCGATCGTGCCGCCGTCGATCTTCACGTCGAGCTGCGTGTCGATGCCCTCGGCCGGGTCGAGGACGCGGGCACCGCGGATGACGAGGCTCTCCTTCGGCGCGTCCTTCACGAAGAGCTTCGGCATCACGCCACCTCCACCGGGAGCTCGGCCTTGACCGCCGCCGGGCCGGTCGTCAGCAGGTCGTAGAGCACCGCCATCCGGACGACGAGCCCCGCGCGAACCTGCGTCTCGATGAGGGCGTCGACTGCGTCGGCGACCCGCGGGTCGATCTCGACGCCGCGGTTCATCGGGCCCGGGTGCATGACCTTCTGTCCCGGCCGCAGCCGCTCGGGCGTCACGCCCCAGCGGGCCGTGTACTCGCGGAGGCTGGGGACGTAGTTGGCGCCCTCCTGCATCCGCTCCTGCTGCATGCGGAGGACGTAGACCACGTCGGCGGCGGCGATCGCCTCGATGTCTGTCGTCGTCTCGCAGCCCATGGCCTCGATCCCGCGCGGAAGCAGCGGCGGCGGCCCGACGAGGGTGACGCGCGCGCCGAGCAGCGCCAGTGCCTGGATGTTCGAGCGCGCGACCCGCGAGTGCAGGACGTCGCCGACGATGGCGACGTGCAGGCCCTCGATCCGGCCGAACGACTCCTGGATCGTGTAGAGGTCGAGCAGCGCCTGCGTCGGGTGCTGGTGCTTGCCGTCGCCCGCGTTGACGATGCGCGCCTCGGTGACCCGAGAGACGAGCTGCGGCGCGCCGATGTGCGGGTGGCGCAGGACGATCACGTCGGGGTCGTAGGCCCCGAGCGTGATCGCCGTGTCCTTCAGCGACTCGCCCTTGTCCACCGCGGAGCCGCTCGCCTTGATCGACATCGTGTCCGCCGAGAGCCGCTTGGCGGCGAGCTCGAAGCTCGACGAGGTGCGCGTCGAGGACTCGTAGAAGACGTTGACGACGAGCCGGCCGCGCAGCGTCGGGAGCTTCTTCATCTCCCGCTCGAGCGCGCGCTCGAAGCTCCGCGCGGTGCCGAGCAGGCGCTCGACGTCGTCGCGCGTCAGGTCGGCGATCGAGATCAGATGCCGACGGGCAGGCGGATCGGGCGGGCGCAGGTCGTCCCGCATCACGTGCAGGTCACCCATGGGTCTCCTCTTCGGCCGGGATGAGCAGTACCTGGTCGACCTCGTCGACCTCGACGAGCTGCACCTGGATGCGCTCGTCGCGTGCGGTCGGCAGGTTCTTGCCGACGTAGTCGGGACGGATCGGAAGCTCGCGGTGCCCGCGGTCTGCGAGGACGGCGAGCTGCACGCGCGCTGGACGGCCGTAGTCGAAGAGCGCCTCGGTGGCGGCGCGAATCGTCCGGCCCGTGTAGAGGACGTCGTCGACGAGCACGCAGGTCAGGCCCTCGAGCGGAAAGTTCAGCTTCGTGTCGCGAACGACGGGCTGGGCGTGCAGCGGAGCCTCTCCCCCGCGCACCTGCACGTCGTCGCGGTAGAACGTGATGTCGACCGTGCCGAGGTGGACCTCCTGCCCGCTGAACTCCGCGATCAGCCGGCGCAGGCGCTGAGCGAGCGGGACCCCGCGTGTCTGGATGCCGACGAGCGCGACGCGGTCGAGGGCCGGGTTCCCCTCGATGATCTCGTGCGCGATGCGCGCGAGCGAGCGCTGGATCGCTTCGCCGTCGAGAAGGATCTTTTCGGCGGACACGCCGGCCGGGCTCACGTGCGCGGCTTCGGGCTCGCCGGAACAGGCAGGTGCAACGGACTCCTTTCCGGCCTCTCTGGACCGGGTTTAAAGGGGTTCGGGTCGGGCGGGACTCTAGCGGCTCGTCCGGACGACAGCCAGAATGCCCTCCGTGCGCCGACTGCTCGCCCTCGGACTCGCCGCGCTCGCCGTTGCCGCTTTGGCCGCGGGGATCGCCCAGGCAGCGCTCTGGCTCAACTTCTCGAAGGCCAACGCTGCACCAGGCGAGGTCGTTTTCGTGCGAACGGCCGGCACGGGCGCTCTGGCCGGGGCGAGGACGCGACCGGTCCGCGTCTACCTCGCACCGTCCGCCGTAGCGGCGCACATCCGCTCCACGCGTGACCCTCGGCTGATGCTGCTAGGCCGCCTACGCATCGATGCCAAGGGCACAGGCCACTTGCGCTTCGTAACCCCCAGCGTCAAGCCTGGCTACTACAAGACCCTCATGCACTGCCCGGACTGCGGCCGCTACTCCAACGGACGGACGTTGTTCCAGAGCGGCCCGTCGCAACCGTTCAGGGTCAAGCGAGCCGGCGCCCGCTGAGTGTTCGTCTACATCGTTCGCCGGGTCCTGTGGGCCGTGTTCCTCTGCTTCGTCCTGACGGTCGTGACCTACCTGATCTTCTTCCAGATCCCGGCCGACCCGGCTCGCTACCTGGTCCAAGTGCAGGCCTCGCCGAACTCGGACCTCTCGGACCAGCTCGAAGCGGCGCGCAAGGAGCTCGGTGTCGACAAGCCCATCTATGTCCAGTACGGCCTGTTTCTCAAACGGGTCGTCCATCTGGATCTCGGTACCTCCTACTCCCGCCGGATCACCTCGGGGCGGCGCGACCAACGCCATGTCAACGACATGCTCAAGGAGGCGGCCCCGGTCACGATCTCGCTCTTCCTCGGCGCCACCGTCGTCTACCTGCTGCTCGCGCTTCCCCTGGGAACGCTTGGCGCCTTATATCCGGGCTCGCTCCTCGACCGCGCGATCCTGATCTTCGTTCTCCTCGGGATCTCCGCCCATCCGTTGATAGTCGGTTTCTTCCTCCGGCAGACCTTCGCCTACAACTGGACGATCCTGCCGTACGGCGGCTATTGCCCGCTCGTCGGCCAAACGTCGTGCGGTGGTCCCCTCGACTGGGCACAGCATCTGATCCTCCCCTGGGTCACGTTCGCGCTCCTCTTCGCCGCCCTCTACACGCGCATGACTCGGGCCGGCGTGCGGGACGTCCTGAACGAGCACTGGGTCCGGACGGCCCGGGCGAAGGGCGCGCCCGAGCACCGCGTCATGCGGGCGCACGTACTGCGCAGCGCCATGCTCCCGATCGTGACGATGATCGGCATGGATCTCGGATACGGATTCGCGAGCGCGATCTTCGTCGAGCAAGTCTTCGGCCTGCCCGGGCTCGGGACCATGGCGATCACCGCTCTGCGCGGCTCGGTCGGCTTCGACCTGCCGGCGATCGTCGGCGTCGTGCTCGCCGTTTCGTTCGCGATCGTTGTGATCAACCTCGTCGTTGACCTGCTGTACGCGTGGCTTGACCCGCGGATCCGCCTGACCTGATCAACCGCCGATGGGGGCTTACATCGTCAAGCGGCTGGCCTGGTCGTGCGTCTCGATCGTCGCCCTGACGCTTACGACGTATGTGATCTTCTTCCAGATCCCCGCTGAGCCTGCGCGTTTTCTCGTGCGGAACCCGTTTCCGACGCAACAACAACTGGACGAGGCGAACCGGAAGCTGGGCACCGACAAGCCGCTCTACGAACAGTACGGCAGATTTGTCTGGCGCCTCGCCCACCTCGACCTCGGCGTGTCCTACGCCGGGTTCGACACGAGAAACGAGAGGAAAGTCAGCGATGAGATCCGTGCAGCTGCTCCGATCACGGTCTCAGTTCTCTTCGGCGGCGCCCTCCTGGTGCTGCTCGTCGCCATTCCGCTGGGGACGCTTTCTGCCTTGCGGCCGGGGAGCCCCTTCGACCGAGGAGTCCTCGCCTTCGTTCTGGTCGGCGTGTCGTTGCATCCCGTCGTGATCGGCGGCTTCTTGCGCGAGTTCTTCGGCTATCAATGGCAACTGGCGCCGCCTAGCGGCTACTGCACGCTCCTCGCCAACCCGTACGGGTGTGCCGGGCCCCAGGCCTGGGTGAGCCACCTGGTCCTCCCCTGGATCACGTTCTCGGCGCTGTTCATCGCCCTGTATACGCGGATGATGCGCGTCACGGTCCTGGAGACACTCCACGAGCGCTGGGTGCAGGTGGCCCGCGCCAAAGGCGCCTCCGAGGCTCGGGTGCTCCGTTCACACGTCGTCCGGAACTCGATGCTGCCGATCGTGACCATGCTGGGTATGGATCTCGGCCTCATGTTCGGGAACGTGGTCTTCGTCGAAAGCGTGTTCTCCCTGCCGGGGCTGGGGACGCTCGCTGTCGACGCCGCGAGCGGGGAGGTCGGGTTCGACCTGCCCATCATCACGGGCGTGGTGCTGATCGTTGGCACCACGATCATCCTGCTGAACCTGGCGGTCGACCTGGTCTACGCCTTGCTCGACCCGCGCATCCGGATCACTTAGAGAGCTGCTTCGGGCTCCTCGGGCTCGCTGAGAGCCTCGATCGCGTCTATGGCCACTTCCAGCTTGTCCTCCGGGACGAGGACCTTCTGCGGCACGTCGTCGACCTCGCGCGGATGGTGATCGACCGCGCTCTCGAGCTGCGACTCGATCCCGGCCTCTTTGAGGATCGCCCGTAGCTCCTCCGCCTCGGCCGTGTCTTCGGCGAGAGCCACCTGCACCATCGGGGTCATCTCGGTGCCTCCTCAGCGGTCTCGAGCCGGTGGAGCGCGCCGCCCTTCACGAGCTGCGGCTCCCCTCGCTCGGCGAATGGGACGACGATCGTATCGAAGTCCTTGGGCACGACAGCCGCCGGGAAAACCGTCTTCGCCTCGCGTGCGACTTCTCCGCCGAAATAGCGGTTCGAGAGGTGCGTGAGGGCCAGCAGGCGAACGTCGGCGGCACGAGCCACGCCCGCCGCCTCGAGCGCCGTCGAGTGCCCCGTTTCGCGCGCCCGATCGCGCTCGTCCTCGCAGAACGTGGCCTCGTGGACCAGCACTTCGGCGCCTCGAGAGGCCTCGATCACGGATTCTGCGGGGCCGCCGTCGCCGGCGATCACGATCTTCCGTCCCGCCCGCGCCGGGCCGAGCACCTTGTCGGGTGTGATCGTCCGGCCGTCCGGAAGAGTCACGGCCTCGCCCCGCTGCAGTGCGCCTCGCTCGGGGCCTGGAGGCACGCCGAGGGCATCGGCGGCCTGCACGTCGAACCGGCCGGGCCGTGCGTCTTCGACCAGGGCGTAGCCGACCGCCGACACGCCGTGCGCCACCGGGAACGTGACGAGCCGGTAGTCGTCGCGAACGAGCTCGTCTCCAGGCCGCAGCTCCTTCAGCTCGAGCTGGTAGGTGAGCTTCCCGAAGATCCGGCGCAGCGCCTGGAACAGGTCGCTCAGCCCCGGCGGGCCGTAGATCGTGATGGGCACCTCGCGACCGCGCAGGGAGAAGGTCTTGAGCATTCCCGGCAGGCCGAGGTAGTGGTCGGCGTGGTAATGCGTGAGAAAGACCTCGCGCAGCTCGACGAGGCCGACGTTGGACTTCAGGAGCTGCCGCTGCGTGCCCTCTGCGCAGTCGAACAGGAGCCGCTCGCCGCCCCGGCGCAACAGGAGCGCAGTCGGCGCCCGCTGCGCAGTCGGCATCGAGCCGGACGTGCCGAGGAAGACGAGATCCAGATCCATGACGGCTAGTTAACCACCGCTCGCCAGCGTCCTCTCCATGCCCCTTTCGGGTGAGTGCCAAAAGGCCCAAAACGCCCGATATTGCGTCTAGGAGCTCTGTGCGGCCGCTGAACATCAACAAGAGTCAGACAATCGCGCGTTCGCTCACTCTCTTGAGGGCGTTCGTTCTCCTCAGTGCGCTCGTTCTCGCGGCGGCAGCCGTGGTCCTCGGCACGGTGATGGCCAACGCCCTCCGCGACCAGGCGGTCGACGACGCGAAGGTCAGCCTCACGCAGTACACGAACGCCGTCGTGAGTGAGGAGCTCGCCCACGGGAGGGAGGTCGTCGTCACCCCGTACGCCGAGAACGTCCTTCGCCGGAGCATCGCCGCACGACCCGACGTTCTCAGCCTCAAGGTCTGGCGCCCGGACGGCGTCCTCGTCTGGACGAACCTCGAGCCCGAGCGCATCGGCCAACGATTTGAAGGTGGCGGCGGCCACGTCGCCGAGGTCATGGAGTCCGGCACTGCCGAGGCCGAGCTCGAGGGGACGAACGCCGCGGAGAACAAGGCCGAGGCCGCGCTCGGCTTCGATCACGTCCTCGAGGTGTACGCGCCGATCCGGAACCGGTATGGACGCGTAGTCGGCGCCTTCGAGATCTACGCCGACTCGTCGGCCCTCGAAGCATCGATCGCAGACCGCAAGCGAACTCTCTGGCTCACCACCGCCGTGGTGTTCGCGCTTGTTGCCCTGTTGCTGTGCTTGCTCGTGCGCGGGGCTTCGACAGCTCTCCGTCGACAGACCGAGACCGTGCGCCAGCGTTCGAAGGCGCTGATGGAGTCGTATGCCCTGCTCGAGGCGAGCTCGCTGGAGGCCATCGAGAGCCTGAACGCGACAGTCGAGGCCAAGGATCCCTACACAGCAGGCCATTCCTTGCGCGTCAAGCGAATTGCCGTCGCGCTGGGTCAAGAGCTAGGTCTTGAGAAGCAGCGCATCGATGCGCTGCTCTTCGGCGCGCTGTTTCACGACATCGGCAAGCTCGCGGTGCCCGATGCGGTGTTGACGAAACCGGAGCGTCTGACTTCGGACGAGTACGAGCTCGTCAAAGCCCATTCGAGCGACGGCGCGCACATCGTCGGCAAGTTCAGCCGCCTACGAGAGAGCGTCCCGATCATCGAGCACCATCACGAGCGCTGGGACGGCTCGGGATACCCCGCCGGACTGGCGAACGAAGAGATCCCCCTCGAGGCGGCGATCGTCGGCCTTGCGGACGCCTGGGACGCGATGACCACGGAGCGCCCGTACCACCGAGCGCTCACGCTTGACGAGGCCTGCGCGGAGATCCGGAACGGCAAAGGAACGCAGTTCTCGCCCCGAGTCGTCGACGCCTTCTTCGTCACGCTCAAACGCCGGCCGGACGAGCTCTACGACGAGGAAGAGCCCCGCTCGGCGCTGCGCATTGCGGAAGCGAGCTAGAAGCGACCGCGCAGAAGAAAGAGGACGAGTAGCAAGAGGAGCAGCAAGAAGAGGAACTTGCTGATGAAGATCCCGCCGCCAAGGGCGAGGATCAGGATGATGATGAGCAGCAGGACAAGCATTCAAGCCCCCAAGGGTCGCTGACGCGCGCAACCCTATACGCCGAACTGGGCTATTACGGGAGCAACAACCGCTGGCCAGGGCTGATCGTCACCCCTGCGAGGCCATTCTGCTTCTGCAGCTTCCATACGCCTTCGCGCGGGTCGCCGGCGTACTGCTCGGCTGCGATCGACCACAACGAGTCTCCCGGCTTGACCACGTAGGCGTGTGGCGGCCCCGCCCCGTCGGACGTACGGACGAGCACGGCCCAGGCCAGAACCGTGATTGCGAAGGTCGTCAAGACGATGCGAACGAACATATGTTCGCCATGCTAGAGCGAACAGGTGTTCGTGTCAAGTCAAATCGACGAGCTGCGGCGAAATCGTCTTTCCCACCACATCGAGGAGCAGCATCGAGTGAGTCGGCGCGCGGCGCCGCTCTGTGGGGCTGCCGGGGTTCAGGATCCAGAGGTCACCGTGCCGGGTGACCTCCGGCTGGTGCGTGTGGCCGTAGACGACCGCGTCGCAGTCCTCGAACCAGCCGGCCAGCCGCGCTGCGCGACCGTGCGATTCGCCGGGGTTGTGCGTCATCCCGATGCGCGCCTCCCCCACCTCGACCACGCGGCGGCGCGGGAGGAGCTGCTGGAGCTCGTCGTCGTCCATGTTCCCGTAGACGGCTTCTAGCGGCCCGAGCGCGCCCAGCTCGGCGAAGATCCTGGCCTCGACGAAATCGCCCGCGTGGAGGATCAACTCCGCACGCTCGAGATTCGCGAGGCACTCGGCGGGGATCCCGCGCGCTCCGCGTGGAAGGTGCGTGTCGGAGATGACCGCGACGAGCGTCAGGCGCCCGGCGTGGTCTTCTTCTTCGGAGCCGGCTTCGCCTTGGGCTCGCCGACCTTGAAGGCGCCGCCGACCAGGGTCATCGTGCGCGTGGGATTCATCTCTGCTGCGAGCCGGACGGCGAACACGTAGTAGCCGGGCTTGAGACGCTGCTTCCGGAAGCGCACGACTCGCCCCCAGCCGCCGACGATCGTCCCGCGCGACCTCAGGACGGCTCCGCGAACCCCACCTCCACGCAGAGCCCGCGTGATCTTTGCCCGCTGCGTTGCCGGCAGCACGCCCTGCTTGGACGCCGGGAAGAGGGCGGCCGTGAACGTCGCGCTCTCCTCGGCGGCCGCGTTGAACGTCCACGAGGTCTCGCGCTCGCGCCTAGGCCGCTTCAGATCGGGAAACTTCACTTTGGCGCCGACGACGATCCGCGCATGCCGCCAGACGACCGGCCGGCGGTTGCACCGCGTCCCCCGCGAGTCGATCGCGCTCTTCACGATGTTGTACGAGGGTCGCCGCGTCCAGTCCGCGCGGAGCAGGCCTGACTGCCAGCCGTCGAGGTTGGGTGCGTCGACCATGTTGAAGAAGAGCAGCGACCGCACGGCCGCATCACAGGCGAGATACGGGATGAGGTTGCCGTAGATCGCCGCCTGGTTTCCGTCGTCCGTCAGGGGAACGTTCTCATTCCCGTAGTAGGCGGCCTGGGAGCCCGGCGGGATCGCGACCTGCCAGCCGACCTCGTTCAGACGGACCTTCATCGTGCGGAGCGGAGCACCGGGCTCCGCGAAAATCGGCTGGGCGGTGCCGTTGAAGGCATCCCAGACGGCCTGTTTGATCCGGGCCATGTTCGGAACTCCGACGTTCGGCCAGCGGTAGCCAGTCTCCAGCGAGTCTGCAGCGTTGTTCGGATACGGATGGAGGCTGATCTCGTCCATCAGCGGTCGTTTGCGCTTGCTCGCGCGGTAGGCGCGGCCCACGTCACGGATGCACCGCACCGGCGAGATCGACTCGTTCCTCCCCGCTGCCGGGTTGTCGTTCCCGCGCGCGCCCAATGCGAGGCCGATGACGGTGATCCGCTGGTCGACCGCCTTGAGAGCGTCGTAGGAGGCGGCCAGCAAGCCCGCGTAGGAGCTGCACGCGACAGCTCTGTTGCGCGAGTCGAACTGCGGCAGCCAACCGAGCGGCTTGTTCGGCTCGTTGCCCACGATGAAGTCCCTGACGGTCGGGTATGTGCGCGCGAGTTGCGCGAGGAACGCCACGTACCGCGCGCCGTTGGCCGGATTCGTCGAGATTGCGTTCGCAGGCTTCGCGAAGACCGAGAACGTGAGCCGGACACCGCGAGCGGCCGCGAGCTCGACCGCCTGGTCGAGCGACTCCTTCCGGTCGATTTGCGTCGGCTGCTGCGGATTCCAGACGATGGCGAGACGGTTCTCCGTCAGGCCGACTGCGGCCATCGTGTCGTAGAAGCGCTCGGCCTGCTCGGGCGAGCTCTCCGGTCGGTTGTCGGCCGCGCCCACGACGAGCTCTCCCCGCGCGACGGCAGGGGCGGTGAGCACGGCGAGCGCGCACGCGAGCGTGAGTGTGAAACGCACCTTCAACACGAGGACCCTCCCCTTCAGGATTGCACGACGCGTAGGACGGCGTCGAGCAAGGGGTCGCCGCCGAAGCGAACCGGATCGTCCGCGGGGAGCCCTGTCTCGGCTCTGGCAGCGACAGCGGCCGAACGTGCGTCCTCGTCGCTCAAGCCGTGCGTGTTTAGCGCGATTCCGGCCACCGTGGCCGGCCGCAGAGGCAGCGACGCCCGCTCGTGGAGCTCGACGAGCTCGGCCAGGGACGGGAGTGGATGGTCCGGATAGCCCTCGACGACTTCGGCGCCGGCCCTGTGGCAGAGGACGAGCGCGTGCGGCGCGCTGCCGTGCAGAAGGCCCATCGTCACGCCCGAGTACGCGGGGTGCACCAGCGCGCCCTGGCCCTCGACGAACAGCACCTCTCCCCCACGCCGCGCGCCCTCGACGACGAGCCACTCGGCGGCTCCGGCCAGGAAGTCGGCCACGACCGCGTCGACCGCGATGCCCCAGCCGGCGATCGCGATCCCGGTCTGGCCGGTCGGGACGAACTCCGACTTCAGCCCACGGGCGCGGGCCGCCCGGTCGAGCTCGATTGCGACCGTCTTCTTGCCGATCGCGCAGTCGGAGCCGACGGTCAGCACGATCTTCGCCTGCACGCGGAGGTTCTCTCCGGTCGGCACGCTCAGGCCGGGCGGCGGCTTGCGGAGGTCGCGGAGCTCGACACCGTGCTCGCGCGCCAGCTCGGCCATCTCGGGATCGTCGCTCAGGAACTCGTGGAGCCCGTTCTCGACGTGCAGCCCGGCGGCGATCGACTCCTTCAGAAGCGTGCGCCAGGCGGGCGGGAAGCGACCGCCCTGCGTGGCGACACCGACCAGCGCGGTGTCCGGCTCGTAGGCGAGCCCTTCCTCGACCGAGGCCACGATCGGGATCTGCTCATAGGTCTCCCCGGCGCGGTCGGAGTCGACGATGGCGACCGTCGGATGCGGGCTGTAGGCGACGACGCCCCGCATCGTCTTGCCGTAGTGGGCATCGCCCGACTTGCCCTCAGCGAGTATCAGGTAGCGCTTGTCGGACACCGAGTCCCGGCGATTCGGAGGGCAGTTGGACGCCGTCCACGAACTGGACGCCCGGCCACGGATCTTCCCTGAGCAGGAGGTTGCCGTCGAGGTCGACGTGGTCGCAGAGGCTGGCCATCTGAGCCCCGGCGGCGATGCCGAGCCCGGACTCCAGCATGCAGCCGAGCATTACGTGCAGGCCGAGCGCGCGCCCCGCATGAGCCATGCGGATCCCTTCACGGATGCCACCGGACTTGGCCAGCTTGATGTTGATGCCGTGCGCCCGCTCGGCGCAGGCCGCGACGTCGGCGAGCACATGGCAATCCTCGTCGACGTAGATCGGGAGCGGTGAGCGCTCCTTCAGCGTCGGCCCGGCCGGGTCGCCGGCCGGCAAGGGTTGCTCGCAGTACTCGACACCGAGCTTTGCAAGCTGCGGTAGCGACTCGAGTGCCTCGTCGAGCGTCCAGTACTCGTTCACGTCGACCTGCAGCGGCAAGGACGTGACCCCCCGGACCGCTCGCACGCGCTCGACGTCGAGGCCGTCGCCGCCCCCCAGCTTCAGCTTGAGCCGCTTGAAGAGACGCTCGACTGTTTCGGCCCTCCGAGCCATGTCGTCGGGGTCGCCGAGCCAGATCGTCCAGGACGTCGGCGGCCCTCGCCGCTTCAGACCGAGGAAGCGCCACGTCGGCAGGCCGGTCAGCTTCCCGCCGAGATCGTGCAGCGCTGCGTCGATGCGCAGCTTTCGCAGACATCTGCCCCGGGTGCTCGGCGAGCCGCGCCTCGATCTCGTCGTGCGCGAAAGGATCGTCGCCGAGGTCGTCCAGCCCCACGAGGAACGCGAGCGACGATTCGGCGCGCTCCTCGTAGCGGGTGGTCGGAGCTGCTTCGCCGTAGCCGGTCTCACCCGCGTGCACGAGCTCGACCTGGACCACGTCTGCCGTCTGCTGCGAGCCTCGTGAGATGACGAAGCGCTCGACGAGCTCGAGCGTGACGATGCGGCTCGAAAGCTCCACGGCGAGACCCTATCGCCCATATTGGAATGCTTTCTCGAGTGGGCTAAGGTCGTCGGAATGCGCAGGAGGATCGTCGGCGTCTCGTTCCTCGCGGCAGCCGCACTCGCCACGAGCTTCTTTGTCTCCCCGGCCGCGGCGCGGCCGAGCCCCGGGCATGTCGCCGAGGCGGAGTGCGTCGAGCAAGGGCCGTTCAACACGCTGCAGCGATTGACGAAGCCGGCTGCGTGGAAGGTTCGGGACCCGCACTACCTGCTGGAGAATCAACCTTCCGCGCCGAAGATGGCACGCCCGCCCGGCGGCACTGAGTTCCGAGTCGTCGTCCCCACATACGTCCACGTGCTTACGAACGGCTCCCTCGGCGCCGTCTCGGACGACACGATCAAGAGGCAGATGATCGCCCTCGACCTGTCCTACCGCGGGTTCTACGGAGGCGTCGACACCGGGTTCCGCTTTGTCCTGAGTGGCGTCACCAGGACGAACAACGCGGCCTGGTTCAACATGGGTTCCGGGTCGAGCGCCGAGAGCGCCGCCAAGCGAGCGCTACGCAAGGGCGGCCCGAACGCGCTGAACATCTACACGACCGCCGGCGGCGGGTTCCTCGGCTGGGCCTACTACCCCGACATCGTGTTGAGCGCCACCCAATATCACCTGGACGGAGTCGTCGTCGACTTCGAATCCCTCCCGGGCGGCGCGTACGGAACGCAGTACAGCCTCGGCTTCACGGTGAGCCACGAGGCCGGGCACTGGTTGAACCTCGCGCATACGTTCGAGGGAGGCTGCTTCGGGCCGGGCGACAACGTGGCCGACACTCCGGCACAGGCGTCGCCGACCTCAGGCTGCCCGATCGGCCGCGACAGCTGCCCGAGCGACCCGGGGCCGGATCCGATTCACAACTACATGGACTACTCGTACGACTCCTGTTACACGGAGTTCAGCGCCGGCCAGGCGGCACGCATGCAGAACGCGTGGGCGCGCTGGCGCGGCATGAGTCGTTTCGGTTAGCCGCCCCCGAGCCCGCGAGTGGGAAACGGCCCAAATCGCGGTTACAATATGCCGGTACTCGGGGAATTCCACAGAGGGGAAATTATGAATCGCACGACCTTGCGGCCTGGCCGCAGCAAGCTCTTGGTCGCGTTCGCGGCGGCTGCAGCGGTCGCAGTGAGCTTCGCGGTCTCGCCGGCCATGGCGGGGACTTCGGGTCAGGCGTCCTGGACGGACGGCTGTGATGCAGGTGTCTTCAGCAGCGTCGACTCGCTGGCCATGGGCGCTTCGCTGGCACGTGGCGGTCCCGGCCTGCGTGAGCCTTCGCTCAGCGAGACGCTGACCGACATCCCGGTCCAGCCCGGCCGGGGCAACAACTTCCGGGCGACCGTCCCGACGTACGTCCATGTCGTCCATCACGCAAACGGCACGGGCAACGTCTCGACTCAGGCGATCAACGACCAGATCCAGGTCCTGAACATGACGTTCGGCGGCTTCGAGGGCGGCGTCCGGACCGGATTCCGCTTCCAGCTCGCCGGCATCACTCGCACGGCGAACACGGATTGGTACCTCGCCGGCCCATCGACTAGCGGTGAGCGCGCGATGAAGCGGGCTCTCAAAGCTGGCGGCGACAATGCGCTGAACATCTACCTGACGACTGCCGGCATCTACCTCGGCTGGGCGTACTACCCGAACCAGACCGAAAAGAACGGCAGCGCCTATCTCGACGGCATCGTCGTCGACTGGGAGTCGATGCTCGGCACGTCGACCACGTACGCGGGCCGCTACGACCAGGGTGAGACCGCCACGCACGAGGCCGGCCACTGGCTCAACCTCGCGCACACGTTCGACGGCGGCTGCAACCACTGGGGCGACCATGTCGACGACACGCCCCCGATGCTGGTGCCGACCAGCGGATGCCCGGCGGGCAAGGACACGTGTAGCGAGCCGGGTCTCGACCCGATCCACAACTACATGGACTACTCGTACGACACGTGCTACACGGAGTTCACGCGAGGCCAGACCTTGCGCGCACAAGACGCATGGCTGCGCTACCGCGCTAACTAGTCAGGTACACCTGCACCGTTTCGAGGGCCCGGGAGACCGGGCCCTCGTCGTTTCCGGGCTAGACTGGCGAGATCCCGCGCCTGTAGCTCAGGGGATAGAGCGCGCGCCTCCGGAGCGCGAGGTCGCAGGTTCGAATCCTGCCAGGCGCGCTTCGCGACGCGCGCTGCGCGGCGCTCGCTTTCACGGGGGAAACGGGTTTCCCCCGTGCGCCCCCTCTTCGAGCTCGGGCACCAGCTCGACATGGCGGCCGAGGGCCAGCTCGGCCTCGATTCGATCTTCGGAGCGACGAGTCGCAGCTCGTCGAGGCGAGCGATCTCAGCCTGCAGGCAACCCGGGCCGCTTAAGAAGCGCTTAAGACGCCTTCTGCGGCTCCCAGGCGACACCTAGTTTTTAGGCGCCGTGAGCAGCGACAACGACCGAACCCATGGAGGGGGATGACCGTGAATCAGATCTCGAAAGTGGCTGCCGCCAAGATCCTGTCGCCTCTGCCGAGGGAGGAGCCATGAAGCGCTTGCTTGTTCTGACGTGCCTCGTGATGTCTCTGGTTGTTCCTACAAGCAACGCCTCGGCCGCTTCGGGCCCAACCCTCGGACTGGCCTTCGGACAATTCATGCCCGACACGCCCTGCACAGAACCGCCGGAGTTTCTGACGCAGCCGACGATTTCCGGTACGCCGGCGATAGGCAGCGTTCTGACAACCTCAAGCGGAAGCGTCTACTGCGCCCAGTATTTTCGAGCTACGTTCTTCCGAACCGACTCGGCGGGCAATGTCATCGCAACGGTTCGAACGGGCCCCACCCAGACTTGCCCAGACAACTCCGAGTGCACCAAGACTGACGCTTACACAGTTGTCGCAGGAGACGCCGGCTACTACATCAGGGCGAGCTGGCTGGTCTGGCACCCAGCACACCCATCCGTCACTGCCTGGACGGGTCTCATTGGCCCCGTGCCCTCGCCGCCCACGCAATCTCCGAGCGAGCTGTACGGAGACAACGGCGACCCGCGCACCGGCGAATGGTCCGGTGGTACGGGCGGCACGAACGCGTGGACCGTCCATCAGTACGCCAACCGATACGTCATCTGGACCTATGGGCGCGGCGTATACGTGATCGGGCGTGGGGTGGCCGGCGCGCAAATCCCCGGCCACGAGAACCACTACATGGGGCCGGGCTATATCGGCCAGTTCTCCCCCAGGGAGGGACCGCCCAGCCGACTGCTCGTGAACGATGCGCTTCAGCCCGGCGAGCTTGGTCCTCGGGACGGTGTCCATGGCGGGCTTGGCTGTTTCTCGGTCGACTTCTATCGAGTGAACGTGGGCCTGGTCGACCTCAACTGCCGGCGGCGCTCCAATGGGTCGACCCCAGGCGTATACCAGGTTGCCAACGACGTCGTCACCCCCGACCCGACTGGCGTGACCGTCACGATGACGACCCGATACCGTGACAGCGCAGGCCCTGTTTTCACCGTTACCTACAGCCATCGGTTCACTGCTGCGAACGTGAGGACGACGTACACCTGGCAGAGCGATACGAACGACATCGCGTACATCAAGGAGCCACGGATCGTCGCGGTCTTCGGCACGTCCGACCTGCCGGTCTACTACGGAGTAGGGCAAACCCGCGACTACCCTCCGAATTGCAACCCACCGCGACATGACGGAACCTACGGTTACGGTCAGGGCGTCTGGGCGCTAGACCCCGGTCTCAATGGAATGGAGGCCTGGGACATGGATGACGTCGTTCCCTGGTGCAGTACCGTCAAGGTCGGACCTGGTGCCCCCATCCCGCACAACTACCACCGGGGTGGATTCTCATTCAACGTCGTCGGAGTATGGCGCGATCTCTTCTATGACGACGCGGGGTACCACGACTATGACGGGGTCACCTCGAACTTCAACTCCTGGCGGCGGAACTCCGATGGCGCTGCAAGCCCTCCTCAGGGCACTCAGCTCACACCCTGCCCCGGGGGAGACGTCCCAAGCGAGGCATGCCCCGTCTGGATAGGCAAGAAGCAGCCAATCTGTGATACGTGCGCCGCGAACGCCTGGGAGCTCGGCCGAGTACCTGGCCAGTACGGGGTGTTCGTCGCAATGGAGGCATGGCGCGCAAGCATCAGCATCTGGAATTATCTGGAGCGCGCGCGAAGGCTCCCGGCCCACGGTGTCAATTACGCTCAATCCTTCAAGTTCTGATCGCGGTCTGTCGGCTTGAAAGCAAAGAAGCTGAGCGAAGGAGGGGCGGCTCGATGCCGCTCCTCCTTCGCCTGAAAGACCAACGTCAACCTCGACGTAGGACAGAGAGGCGTCGCGGGTAGAATCTCGAACTCATGAGGACGGACGACCCGCTCAGTACCGATGCCCAGCCTGCCCCGGATACGGCGCCAGCGCGCCTCCACGACCGAGGTCGTCCGGCCACGCCGCGAACCGGCTGAGCTCAGCGCCGGCGGCCTCACCTGGATTCACCTCGACGCACCTGACGCCGAGGCTGCGACCGCGCTCGCCGAGCGCTTCGGCTGGCACCCGCTCGACGTCGAGGACGTGCTTTCGAAGCGCCAGCGGCCGAAGGTCGACGAGTACCCGGACTACCTCTTCTCGGTCCTCCACTTCCCGTTCTACGACAAGAACGTCCAGCGCCTGAACGCGGCCGAGCTGGACGTGTTTGTCGGGCCCGGCTACCTCGTCACCCTGCCGAACGTCGAGCTGTTGCCGGTGACACGGCTCTTCCAGCGCTGCATCGACGACGAAGAGCTGCGCGAGAGCCTCTTCCGCCAGGGCTCCGGCTACCTCCTCTACCACGTGCTCGACGACCTCTTCGACTACTGCTTCCCGATCCTCGACAAGATCGCGCACAAGCTCGACGCGATCGAGGACGACATCGACGAAGGCGCTTTCGAGGAGGTCGTCCGCGACATCTCGCGAGCGAAGCAGGAGATCATCTCGTTCCGGAAGATCGTCAAGCCCCAGCGGCCGGCGCTCAGGGTGCTCGAGGGTCACGTGCGGCGGTTCCTGCGCGAGGACCTCGAGCTCTACTTCGACGACCTCGTCGACGCGTCCGAGCGCATCTGGGACCTGCTGGACAACTACAAAGAGGTCGTCGAGGCGCTCGAGGCGACGAACGAGTCGGCCATCTCGCACCGCCAGAACGACGTCCTGCGGCTGCTCACGATCATCAGCGTGACGATGCTGCCGCTGACCGTGATCACCGGGCTGTTCGGGATGAACGTCGACTATCCCGGAGAAGGCGGAACGCTCGCCTTCTGGATCATCGTTGCCGGGATGGTCGCCGTGGTCACCGCGATGGTGGCCTTCTTCCGCTACAAGCGCTGGATTTAGAGACAGGTCCTGGTGCCTGGCACCGGGACACGGCTGCTAGGGACAGCGGACCTTGCGTTCCGCGGTGCAGCGGTCTCGGGCGGGGCCGCCGTCGGCGCGATCCTTGCCCTTGCCGCCGATCAGCCCGTCGCGGCCGGAACCACCGAAGAGGGAATCGTTGCCGACCTCTCCGAGCAGCATGTCGTTACCGGCACCGCCCGCTAGGCGGTCGTTGCCGGCGCCGCCGTTCAGCTCGTTCGGGCGCGAATCGCCCGTCAGCGAGTCGCTGTGCGGGCTCCCTTCCAGGTCCTCGATGCCGCGCAGCGTGTCGGTCCCCCAGCCTCGGGCCTTGCGGGAGCCGAGATTGGCCGTGATCCCACGCGGCGCGAAGAGGTAGTAGACGAAGTCGATGCCCGGCCCGCCGTTGAGCACGTCGTTGCCCGCGTCGCCATCGAGCCCGTCGATGCCGCCCTGGCCCAGGAGGACGTCGTCGCCGCCCACGCCGTCGAGGATGTTGTCGCCGTCGTCGCCGGAGAGCACGTCGTTGAACCGCGAGCCCGAGAGCCCCTCCAGCGCCACGAAGGTGTCGGTGCCCTCGCCGGTCGCCGAGTTCGTCACCAGGTTCGCCGTCACCGGCGCGGTCGACCAGCGGAAGAACGCGAGGTCGAGCCCGGGCCCGCCGTCGAGGCGGTCGTCTCCGAGGCCGCCGTCGAGACTATCGCCGTCGTCACCACCGACGAGCACGTCGTTCCCTTCCTCCCCACAGAGGATGTCGCGTCCACCACCGCCGTCGATCGTGTCGTCGCCGGCGAGCCCCTTGATCACGTCGGGGCCCGGTGTTCCCACGAGCGCGTCGTTACCGGTCGTGCCACGGATCGTCTGGGTCGCGCCCAGGCACTCGTTGGCCGGATCGTGGTCGGCGCGCACTGACGCAGCGCCCGCGCTCGCGAGCAGCGCGGCGACCCCAAGAGCAAGAACGAGCCTCTTCATGATTGAAACGGTAGCGGCGAATTGGCCGCCCTGGTAGAAGCAGCCCCGTGACCAAGCAACTCTGGGCGCCATGGCGACTCGAGTACGTGGGCTCCGCGGACGAGCAGGAGGGCTGCATCTTCTGCCTCGCCAACGAGGGCGACGACGAGGAGCGGCTCGTCGTCCACCGCGGCCGGCGTGCATTCGTCCTGCTCAATCGCTTCCCGTATGCGTCCGGCCACCTGATGGTCGCGCCGATTCGCCACGTCGGTGAGATCACCGACCTCGAGGACGACGAGGTTCTCGAGCTGCACCGGCTCGCCGGTCAAGGCCTTGGCGCGCTGGCCCAGACCTACGGCCCCCAGGGCTTCAACCTCGGCTGGAACCTGGGGCGGATCGCCGGAGCGGGCGTGACCGATCATGTCCACCTGCACGTCGTTCCACGGTGGGCCGGCGACACGAACTTCATGCCTGTTCTGGCCGACGTCAAGGTGCTCCCGGAGCACCTGGCCGACTCGCGCCGCAAGCTCGCGGAGGCCTGGCCGACCTGAGACATGAGCCGTGCCTGGCACGTGCCAGGCACCGGTGGTGAGGCGAAGCGCCGGGACCACGCAGGCCCCGGCGCTTCGATTCGGATGAGCAACCTCGCTAACGGCTGACCGTCTTCGTGACGCTGAAGCCGGGGATGTAGCCGGGAGCAGTGTTGACCCACGCGCGGGCCTGCGTCCGGCCGCGCGGGAAGCTGCCACGGAAACGGGCCTCGCCAAGCCTGTTCAGCTTGACCCGCTTCGTGGTGAACCAGGACCCGGAGTTCGTGCGCCGCTGAAGGCTCACGAACCTCCCGGCGTACGACCTCTGCGCGGCGACCTTGACGTAGAACTTGTTCGCCTGGTGGCTGAGGACACGGAAGATGACGAGGGGCCTGACGTTGACGAACGGCGCCTGCGTGCTCTGGCCGTTCCGCCAGGATGCCTTGTACTCGGAGCGGATCGCCGGGCGATCCGTGACGGACCAGATGCCGTCGGTGCCGGTAGTCAGCGCCTTGGTCTCCTGCTTGCCTCCGTAGCGGGTGATCGTCACGGTGACGCTCTCGCCCGAGCGGCCGTTCGCGACGCTGCCCGAGATCTGCACCGGATTCCGGTAGACGAGGAACACACGGCTGACGCCGATCGTCACCGAGTTACCGGTGCCGCGAACGTGAATCGTGCCCACACTCGACGCCTTGCGGCCGTCGTGGTACGAGTACGCGGACGCTGTGCCGAAGCGATAGGAGTAGGTCTCGCCAGGGTCGAGCACTTGCGATGCCGGGAACGCGTTCGTATCGGACACCACCTGGTGCGGCTGCGTGTCGGTGTTCTTCCATGTGACCGTGTCGTCGTCCCGGATCACCGCGGTAGCCGGCGAGAAGCCGGTCGCTGTGATGTTCACGGTCACAGTCGCAGACGGATCCGACTGCGAGACGGCAGGAGCGGCGCCCGCGATCGCGAGCGTTCCCGCCAGTAAGACGAGCAACTTCCTCATTCGATTGACCCCCTGTTGATATCGGGATGAACGGTTTCATCCCCCTCGTGCCCGTTTGACGCCGGGCCAGGCCGGAAGTAGCTGTCCTTTACAGGAGTTTTACGGCCTCAGGGTGCCTTTGCTGAGGTTCGACGAGATTCCGTCGCCGTGGCGAAGCGGACGATGGGGCTCGAACCCACGACCCTCAGCTTGGGAAGCTGATGCTCTACCAACTGAGCTACGTCCGCGTAGGCCCCAGGATAGTCGAGAAGCGGCGATAATCCTCCGCGAGAAAGCGAAGGAGGACTGACATGGCTGTAACCGCCACCGACCTGCAGACGATCGCCAAGCAGCTCGTCGCTGAGGGCAAGGGAATCCTCGCTGCCGACGAGAGCTCCGGCACGATCAAGAAGCGCCTCGACTCGATCGGCGTCGAGTCGAGCGAGGACAACCGTCGTGCCTACCGCGAGCTCCTCTTCACCACGGAGGGCATGGAGGAGTTCATCAGCGGCGTGATCCTCTACGACGAGACGATCCGCCAGACGGCCGAGGACGGGACCCCGTTCCCTGAGCTGCTCGCGAGCCGCGGGATCATCCCCGGGATCAAGGTCGACCTTGGCGCGAAGCCCCTCGCGGGCGCGCCCGGTGAAACGATCACCGAGGGGCTCGACGGCCTGCGGGAGCGCCTCGCCGAGTACTACGAGCTCGGCGCGCGCTTCACCAAGTGGCGGGCAGTGATCTCGATCGGCCCCGGGCTGCCGAGCGACTACTGCATGTGGACGAACGCGCACGCGCTCGCCCGGTACGCAGCCCTGTCGCAGGAGGGCGGCCTCGTGCCGATCGTCGAGCCCGAGGTGTTGATGGAGGGCGACCACACGATCGAGCAGTCGTACCACGTCACGGTGCGGATGCTCCAGGCGCTCTACACGGAGCTGTTCGACCAGCGGGTGATGCGCGAGGGGTCACTGCTCAAGACGAACATGGTGGTCTCGGGCTACGACTGCCCCGAGCAGGCAGACGTAGAGACGGTCGCCGAGGAGACGATCCGCTGCCTGACGAATGAGGTACCGGCCGCGGTGCCCGGAGTCGTGTTCCTGTCAGGCGGCATGTCCGACGAGGACGCGACCGCGCGCCTGAACGCGATGAACCAGCGCGGCCCGCACCCGTGGGAGCTCTCGTTCTCGTACGGACGCGCTCTCCAGGCGCCCGCACTCAAGGCCTGGGGCGGTCAGGACGCGAACGTCGAGGACGCCCAGAAGGCCTTCTACCGGCGCGCCAAGTTCAACGGCGCGGCCCGATCCGGCTCCTACGCACCCGAATGGGAGACGCAGGAAGCCACGGCCTGAATCTCGTCCGGGCGCACGTCGAGCGGTTCAACGCCGGCGTGCGCTCGGGTGACTTCGGGCCTATGGTCGACGAGGGCTTCGCCGACAACGCCGAGCTGGCGTTCGAAGGCGTGCCCGTCGGGCCGTTCCGTGGCAAGGAGGCCATCGCCCGTGCCTATGCAGAGCAGCCGCCCGACGACGAGGTCGCCATTCTCCGGACGAATCAGCAAGGCGACGAGATGGTCGTGGTCGACTACGCGTGGCTGGCGGCGCCCAACGAGCGGGCGGGCACGATGATCTTCCGCCTGAAGACAGGCAAGATCGATCGATTGCTGGTTACGTTCGGCTAGTTACCGGAGCCGGACGACGAACCAGCCGTCGACGTCGTCGCAGAGCACCTGCTCGGGCGCCTCGTGCGCGTACGAGTAGACGGGAAGGCCCCGGTGTGTGACCTGCCAGCGGCCGTCAGGCCGGCGAATCGTGCCGAACCGACCAGGGATGCCTCGGACATACCGCGGAACAGAGGCGCGGTTCCGAACGATCAGCGGCGGCCAGAGGCGCGCGCATTCCCCCCTGCACCTGATCTTGCCGCCGGCGCGCTTCTCTACGGTCCAGTAATAGAGCGCCTTCTTGCCCCGGGTCGCCAGGATCGGCCCGAACACGTTGTCGCGGTACTTGATGGCCGGCGGCCTGGTCGTCACGCCCGAGCCCACGGATGGCAGCGCGATCGCTGCGAGGACGGCGAGCATGGCGAGGGTGACGATCTTCACAGGTGAGTTGTAGCGCGCTCTAGCCGTATCTGCCACCGGAGAGGTGCTCGAGCTTCGCGAACGCGTGGCGCGCCTCGACACGGCGAACCGTGCCAGAGCGGGAGCGCATGACGATCGAATCTGTGACTGCGCCTTGCTTCTCGTACCGGACGCCTCGTAACAACGCGCCCGTCGTCACCCCTGTTGCCGCGAAGAAGACGTCGTCGCCGCCGACGAGATCGTCCACCAGCAGCACCCGGTCGAGGTCGTAGCCGTCGTCGACGAGCGCCTGGCGCTCGTCGTCGTTCCGGGGCCAGAGCTTGCCCTGGAGCGTGCCTCCGACACATTTGAGCGCGGCGGCCGACAGGACGCCCTCGGGTGTGCCGCCGATCCCCATGAGGAGGTCCACCCCGGTCCCGGGCTGCGCCGCGGCAATCGCCGGAGCAACATCGCCGTCGGTGATGAGCAGCACCTTCGCCTCGATCCGGCGCAGCTCGGCGATGAGGTCCACGTGCCGGTCCCGGTCGAGCACGACGACGGTGACATCGCTCGGCTCGACGCCCTTCGCCTTCGCCACGCGCTTCACGTTCTCCTTGACCGGCGCGTCGATGTCGATCGCCCCGGCCGCTTCGGGACCGCACGCGATCTTGTCCATGTACACCGCGGCACCGGGGAAGAACATCGTCCCGCGCTCGGAGCAGGCGATCGTGGCGATCGCGTTCGGCTGGCCCTTCGCGGTCAGCGTCGTGCCCTCGAGCGGGTCGACGGCCACGTCGACCTCAGGCCCGGATCCCGAGCCGACCTCTTCGCCATTGAAGAGCATCGGCGCCTCGTCCTTCTCGCCTTCGCCGATGACAACGACGCCTGACATCGAGGCGGTGTCGAGCATCAGACGCATCCCGTCCACCGCAGCCTGGTCGGCCGCGATCTTGTCGCCGCGCCCGATCCAGCGCCCAGCGGCCATCGCAGCCGACTCGGTGACGCGAACGAGCTCGAGCGCCAGGTTGCGATCCGGAGCCGTACCGCGCGGCACCTCAGTCACCGGGCAATCCTACTTCCGACGGCTCGATCGGCTCGAACAGCACGACGGCGAGCCCGCCGAGGATGATCAGAGCCCCACCGACGAGCACCTGCCACGTGAGCGCCTCTTCGAGAACCGCCCACGCGAGCAGAGCGCCCGACACGACCTCGAGGTAGGCAACGACGCCCATCGTCTGGGCGGTCACCTTGCGGATCAACGCGATGTAGAGATAGCCGGACACCGCGGTGAAGATCACGCCGAGCAGCAGGACGTACCCGAGCTCGCCGGGCTTCGGAACGACCCTGTCCGCGCTGAAGAGGAACGGCACCATGACGAGGCCCGCGAGCGTGTAGTTCCAGAAGGTCAGCCCGGCGGCCGAGACCCGCGCGGAGATCGCCTTCGTGCCGATGACGAGCGCGGCGTAGGTGAGCGCCGTGCCGAGCCCGGTGAGGAGCGCGAGCGGCCGAAAGTGGACGTCATCTCCGCCAGCCAGAGCCACGATCGCGAGGCCGCCCGCAGCCGGCACCAGCGCGGCGAGGGCGACCTGGCTACGACGTTCGGGAAGCACGACCGGAGCCAGCAGCGCGACCACGATCGGCGCCATGTAGGCAGCCAGCAGCGCAAAGGCGACCGACGAGAGCTTGATCGTCTCGAAGAACAGGAACCAGTGGACGCCGAGCGTCGTGCCGAGGAGGAGCGCGGCCTTGAGCGTCCGCCCTCGCCGCAGGACGAAAAGCCGCCGGGTCAGCAGCAGGGCCAGCGCGATCGCCGGGACGGCGAACAGGCACCGGTAGAAGACGAGCACCGGCGCGTCCAGGTCGATGCCCGCGACGATGATCGAGACGAACCCGAAGGACGCGGACAGAGCCGCGACGGCGAGGTTCCAGCGCACGCTACATCCGGTCGGGCGCTTCGACCCCCACCAGGTCGAGCGAGCGCGCGATCACTGCCTGCGTCGCCGTGGCCAGGCCGAGCCGGAAGGCCTGAGCGTCGCTCTCCAGGACGCGGTGCTCGTGGTAGAAGCGGTGGAAATCGTCCGCCAGGCGGATCGCGTACGTCGGCAGCGCGTGTGGGCTCCGGCGCTCGGTCGCCTCCGCGACGACGGCCGGGAACTCGGCCAGCCGCTTGATCAGCTCGCGTTCCTCGAGGGCCAGCTCGGCGGGCGGCTCGGCGCTCGACTTCGGCGCCCTCCGCGTTGCGCCGGATGCCGGCGATGCGCGCGTGCGCGTACTGGACATAGTAGACGGGGTTCTTCTGCGACTTTTCGGCAGCGAGGTCGACGTCGATGTCGATCGTCTGGTCCGGCCCACGCGAGACCAGGTACCACCTGGCTGCGTCGACACCGACCGCGTCGATGAAATCGTCGAGGAAGACGACGTCGCCGCGCCGCTTCGAGACCTTCTTCTGCACCCCGCGCTCGATCAGGTGGACGAGTTGGTAGATGAGAACCTCCACACGATCGGGGTCGTAGTCGAGCATCCTGGCGACGGCCCCGTACCAGTTGCGCGTCCCGTGGTGGTCGGCGCCGAGCACGTAGATCGCCCGGTCGAACCCCCGGTCGAGCTTGTCCTGGAGGTACGCGATGTCGGCCGCACGGTAGGTGGGCAGGCCGCCCTTCTCCGCCGAGCGGATGATCACCTGGTCCTTGTCGTCGCCGAACTCGCTGGAGCGCACCCACACGGCCCCTTCCTGCTCGTAGGTCGGAAGGCGAGGGAGCAGTTCGGTGATGCGCTGCTCCAGCTCGCTCTGAAGGGGCCAGGAGTCGAAATGGATGCGGAATCGGTCGAGCGTGCCTTCGATCTCGTTCGAGCATCGGCGCCACGGGATCGCCACCCGCCTTGGCCAGCTCCGTGACGTAGTCCCCGAAGTAGCCGCCCTCCGGAGGCTCCTCACCGCTGCGACGCGCCTCGACGGATGCGCGGAACTTGTCCATCTGAGCGCCCGCGTCGTTGTAGTAGTACTCGCGCGCCACGTCGTGCCCCGCGTACTCGAGGAGCCGCGCCACGGAATCGCCGTACGCCCCGTTCCTGGCCGAGGCCACCGTGATCGGCCCCGTCGGGTTCGCCGAGACCATCTCCACCTGCACCCGCTCGACCTTGTCCGCGAAACCCGCTCCGTAGCGATCGCCTGCGTCGAGGATCTCGCTCAGCGCGTCCCGGTACCAGGCCGGCGAGAGCCAGAGGTTGACGAAGCCCGGGCCGGCGATCTCGGCACGCTCGACGCCTTCCAGCGCCTCTGCCTTGGTAACCAGCTCTGCGGCGATCTCGCGAGGGGGCTGCTTGCGCTCGGGAGCGAGCTGCAGCGCAGCGTTCGTCGCGTAGTCCCCGTGGTCGCTGCTCGCCGGCCGCTCGAGGTCGACGCCGAGCTCGCGCTCCAGACGCGCCAGCGCCTCAGCCGGCAACGGTTTCGCGTGGTGCGACGAGGGCTTCGAGACTCCGGAGCTCCTCGGCGGTGCCGACGGCGATCATCACGTCGCCCACCTCGAGGACTGCCTCGGGATCCGGGGTCGTGTCGAACGTGCCGTCGCGCTTGCGCAACGCGATGATCAGCGCGCCGGTGTGCTCCCGGATGTGCATCTCCGCGATCGACTTTCCTCCCGCAGCACTGTTCCCAGCCACATCGAGCTCTTCGAAATGCAGGTCCTGGCCGCCGGCGATCGACGCTGCATCCAGAAACGCAGCCACCTGCGGCTTGAGGACGAGGATCCCCATCTCGCGCCCCGCCGCCGAGTACGGCTGCACGACCCGGTCCGCTCCGGCGCGGAGCAGCTTGTCGGCGACGTCCTGGTCGGAGGCTCGCGCCACGACGAGCAGATCAGGCCGTTCGCTCTTCGCAGAGACCGTGATGTAGAGGTTGTCGACGTCCGAGTCCGAGGAAGCCACGAGCCCGCGTGCCCGGGCGAGGCCCACAGCGTCCAGGTCGTCGTCGTTCGTCCCGTTGCCGTCGATGTACATGTCGCCGTGATCGCGGGCCGCTTCCAGCGCATCCGGGTTGAAGTCGAGCACGACGTAGTCGACGCCCGACTCGCGAAAGACGTCTGCCACGCGGCGGCCGACACGTCCGTAGCCGCAGATGATGTAGTGGTCGCGAAGCTTGTCGATCACGTGTCGTCTCCTCCGTTCAGCGAGCGCGCCCGTGAAGACGCCACGCGCGATGCCCTCGACGAGCACCGTCGCGATGTACGCAAAGATAGTCAGGCCGGAGAGCACCATGAAGACCGACACCGCCCGGGCGAGGTCGTTTCCCGGGACGAGCTCGACGCCGCTCAGCGATCCGGCCAGGACCGCGCGGTAGAACGACTGCACCCAGCCCTCGTTGTGCGCGGCATGGAACCCGACGGTGCCGACCACCAGCACCGCACAGACGACGGCGAGCGCACGTCCCAGCCGAACGGCCGTGAAGCCGGCGTCCACGCCCGTAGTATCGTTGGGCTCGTGGACGAGGACGACGCCCAGCAGCGCCAGCTGAACATTCATCTCGACCCGGAGCACCTGGCCGGCGTCTACTCGAACTTCGCCAACATCAGCTTCTCGGACTACGAGTTCACGCTCACGTTCGCGCGGATCGACCACGAGGTGGAGGACGGCGACATCCCGGGCGTCGTCGTCTCACGCGTGAACATGTCCACGAAGTTCATGCACGAGCTGCTCGAGGCGATGAACGACGCCTACTCGAAGTGGCAGAGCCGCGAGGGGATCCGGAACCTGCCGGAGACGTCCTCCGGCAACGACGATTCCTAGCGCTGGCCCCGCTTCCAGGCTTCGGCCATCTCGATGCGCTGCAGAAGCGTCGGGATGGGTTCCGAAGAAGACCTGCCACCACCTCGGCGGGTCCGGCTGGCTGAGGCCCTCCTTCGCAAAGCCCTCGAACAGGCCCTCGGCCGCCTGCGGATCGTCGCGTCGCCTTGAGCGCGACCCAGTCCGCCTCCGCCTCGTAACGGCGTGAGATCTCGTTCGAGACGGGCATGAGCGCCAGGTTGATCACGACGAGGACCAGCGCGCCGTAGGGCAGTACGGCGGGGTCGCCGAGACCCCCGCGTCGCCGGGTCGCCTCCGCGATGAGGAACGCGATCGGGAAGGCGAAGAGCACCGACCAACCGAGCCCCTTCGGTATGTGGTTGCGCGCGATGTGCCCGAACTCGTGCGCGACGACCACCTCGACCTCAGTCGTCGCCGAAGCGGCCGTCGAGCAGCGTGTCGAAGAGGACGATGCGCTTGGTCGGTCCGATGCCGGCCGCGAATGCATTCGGCTGGTTGGTGACGTCGCTCACCTTCTCCACGTCGACGGGCGTTCCCTCGGCGCCGACCTTCTTCGCGAGCACCTCGGACTCGCGGCGGAGCTGCGGGTCCCTGGGCCGATCGATGCCGAAGGCGAGCAGGTACGGAGACACGACGATGAAAAAGACGGCGATCGCCAGGAAGACCGGCGGGACGGGGATCCACCAGAAGCGCGGGTAGCGCCTGGCGAAGCCCATCACGACCACGACCTCCAGCATGATGAAGGCGATCGAGCCGCCGAGGACCGCCCAGGGCTCGACGAGCCATTCGAGCCAGCCGCCCTCCGCCAGGTCGTAGCGCGTGTCCCACCAGCGGAGGGCAATCGAGAACGGCAGGTCGACGGCCCAGACGACGACCAGCATCACCATCGCAGACGATCATCCCGGAGCCGATCGGACCGAGACCGGTCGCCCTGGCGAGCCGAGGCATACGGAACACGAGAACGACCAGCGTGATGAGGGTGGCGACGATCGAGAGCACGGTCACGATGCGCACGAACCGCGCGTAGTCCGCGGTCTCCTCGAGGAGCTCGGCGTCGAAGAACTCGCGCGCCGAGAGGTTCGGCAGCCTGAGGTCGCCGGGCACCTGCGTCCGCCAGAGGTACCACGCTGCAGCGAGCCAGCCGAGCACGACGAGGGCTATCGTTGCCACGGCCCACCTCGGGAGCCCTTTGCGAGCCGCAGTCATCTCCGACATCCACGGCAACCTATACGCCCTCGAGGCGGTGCTCGACGCGCTCGAGAAGGACCCGCCCGACGAGATCTGGTCGCTGGGGGACACCGTCGGCTACGGGCCACGGCCGAATCGTTGCGTTGCGCTGGTCAAAGAGCGCACGACGGTCTCGCTCGCCGGCAACCACGATCTCGGCGTCCTGGGCGCGAACGAGGTTGCCAACCTGATCGATTTCAGCCACGACGCGGCGACCGCGGGCCGCTGGACGCAAGGGGTGCTGAGCGACGAGGCCCGCACCTACCTCGCCGGGCTCGAGCCGCTGGCGAAAGTCGACGGCGCCGAGCTCTTCCATGCGAGCCCTCGCGACCCCGTGTGGGACTACGTGCTCACCGCCGAGGGCGCGCTCGACGCGCTCGAGCTGACCGAGGCGCCGCTCGTGCTCGTCGGGCACAGCCACGTCGCGCTGGCGATCGGCATCACCGGCGAGACGCTCGACGGCGGGCTCGCCCCTGAGGGCAGCGAGGTGGATCTCGCCAGTGGGCGCTGGCTCCTCAATCCAGGCTCGGTCGGTCAGCCACGCGACGGCGACCCTCGGGCGGCCTATCTGATGATCGACTTCGACGCGAAGCGCGCTCAGTTTCGGCGGGTCCCGTACCCTGTCGAGCGCACACAGGCTGAGATACGTGAACGGAACCTTCCCGAAGCTCTGGCCGAACGCCTGGCTCACGGTCTGTAGCGCGCTCGCGCTGGCCCTGGGTGGCTGCGGCGGCGACAGCGGGCAGCGCGATCCAGGGCCGCAGATCGACGGTGCGGCCGCGTCGGAGCTCGCCGACCGCAGCGACGAGATCGCTCGCCTGCTCGACGAAGGCGACGTGTGCGGCGCCGCGCACGAAGCCGATCTCCTGCGGGCTCAGACCCAGGCCGAGGTCGACGACGGAAGCGTTCCGCGCGCGCTCGGAGCCGAGCTCGTGTCAAAAGCCGAGGACCTAGTGAACGAGGTCAATTGCGATGAGCCTCCACCCCCGCCCCCGCCGTCGGAAGACGAGGACGACGGGGACAAGGGGAAGGGGAAGGGCAAAGACAAGAAGAAGGGGGACGACTGAGCGTCGAGACGCTTGCCGGCGGCCGGTACGCGATCCTGGAGGAGCTCGGGACCGGCGGGATGGCCGTCGTCTACCGAGCGCGCGACAGCGAGCTCGACCGGGACGTGGCGATCAAGGTGCTGGCGGAGCACCTCGCCTCGGACGTGGAGTTCCGGCGACGGTTTCTGCGCGAGTCCCGTCTCGCGGCGGGGCTCTCGCACCCGAACGTCGTGAGCGTCTACGACGGCGGCGAGACGGACGGACGGCCGTACATCGTCATGGAGTACGTGGAGGGCGTCACGCTCGCCGGCGAGCTCGCGCGCCAAGGTCGTCTCTCCACCGACGAGGCGATCGGGCTCGCGATGCAGGTGTGCGCGGGGCTCGAGCACGCGCACGCCATGGGGCTCGTGCATCGAGACGTCAAGCCCCAGAACCTGCTCCTCCGGGCCGACGGCGTGCTCAAGATCGCGGACTTCGGGATCGCGCGCGCCGTCGAGGGAACGCAACTGACAGAGGCCGGCACCGTGCTGGGCACCGCCGTCTACCTCTCGCCCGAGCAGGCCTCCGGCGAGCAGGTGTCGCCGGCAGCCGACATCTATTCGCTCGGCGCCGTCATGTACGAGCTGATCGCGGGGAAGGCCCCGTTCTCGGACGAGAAGAACCTCCCGGAGCTCGTCCTCAAGAAACGCACCGGACGCGTTCCGAGCCTGCGGGATTCCGTGCGCGGGCTGCCGAGCCGGCTGGACGAGCTCGTCGTCCGCTGCCTGTCGCCCGAGCCTTCCGCGCGGCCCGCGTCCGCTGCTTTGCTGGCGCAGGAGCTCGCGGCGTTCGCTCCCGATGCGGCGACGGTCCAGTTCCCGGCAACCACCACCCCGGTGACGCGGGCCCGCTCTCGAAGACGGGCCTGGCCGTTCGCTGCTGCCGCAGCTGCGCTCGTCGCCATCGCCGGGGGCATCGTGCTCGCCACTCGCGACGGCGGCGGATCGAATCCCCCGAGCCAGAATCCGCCGGCCGTGCAGCCGGTGCCGCCGGGCTCGACCCCGGCGGAGCGCGCACGAAATCTTGCGGACTGGATCCGCGACAACTCGGCTTGAGAGGCTGTGCTAGCTCGCGGCTTCGGCTTCGGCCGCAGGCTTTTCAGTCTGGCCGAACGTGATGCCGTCACGGGCCAGCGCGAGCTGGACTTCCTCGCGGGCCTTGTAGATCCGCCACTTGACCGTGGCGAGCGTGATCTCCAGCGAGTCGGCGATCTCCGTGTAGGAGAGACCGACGACGTCGCGCAGGAGCAGCGCCATCTTCAGGTCGACGTTCATCGCCTCGATCGAACGCCACACGGCGTCCATCGCCTCGACCTGCTCGACCGGTGCGTCGACGACCTCGAGGAGGTCGGGCTGGTCATCGAGGACGACCGACAGGCGCGGCCGGCGCTCGACCGCACGCAGCTCGTCGAGCACCCTGTTCTTCGTGACCTGGAAGAGCCACGTCGTGAAACGGCACCGCAGCGAGAACTTCGGCAGGCCCTGGTATACACGCAGGAAGACCTCCTGCGTCAGGTCCTCCGCAAGGGAGCGGTCGCCGACGAGGCGCATCACGTAGTTGAAGACCGGCTGCTCGTACGTACGGACGATCAGCGTGAAAGCCCGCTCATCTCCGCGCTGGGCTTTCCGCAGTACTCCGAGGTCCGGTTGTTGGAGTGCCAAGGGTCGGAGTGTAGCCCTTAAAGGGACTCTCGGAATAGGGATTTTCCTGTCATTTGTACGGGTTTTGTAATACCAAGCAGGTCCAGCACAGTCGGCACGAGGTCACTGAGTTCACCGTCCTCGCGGAGCAAAACGTCGGGATCCGTGACGACCAACGGCACAGGGTTCGACGTGTGTGCGGTATGTGACGTGCCATCCTCGGCGACCATCTGCTCCGCGTTTCCGTGGTCGGCCGTGATCAGCGCGACGCCGCCTTTCCGGGACACGGCGTCGACCACCCGGCCCAGGCACTCGTCGACGGTCTCGACAGCTCGAACGGTGGCCGGAATCGACCCCGTGTGCCCGACCATGTCGGGATTGGCGAAGTTGAGGACGGCGAATCCGTAGTCGCCTGAGCCGAGGGCAGCCACGAAGAGGTCGGTCACCTCGCGGGCCGACATCTCGGGCTTGTGGTCATAGCTCGGCACATCTCGCGGCGAGGGCACGAGGATTCGCGTCTCACCCGGCCACTCCTCTTCGCGGCCGCCGTTGAAAAAGTACGTGACGTGGGCGTACTTCTCCGTCTCGGCGACGTGTAGCTGCGGCACGCCGTGCTCGGAGAGGACCTCGGCCAGAGTGTCGGTCACCTCCTGCTCTGCAAAGGCAACGGGAACCTCGAAGTCGTCTCGGTAGCTCGTCATCGTCGTCACGTCGAATCCTGAGGCCAGAAGCTTTTGCGTCAACTGCCTGCCGCGGTCAGGCCGGAAGTTGAAGAAGATGACCGCGTCCTCGGGCGCGAGCCGTGGTCGGCCCTCGATCGCGATCGGTTCGATGAACTCGTCGGTCACTCCCTCTTCATAACTTCGGCGAATTCCCGCGATCGGATCTCTGGTCGTGAGCCCGTTGGGCCCGACGAGAGCGCCGAGCGCCTTCTCCGTGCGCTCCCAGCGCTGATCGCGGTCCATCGCGTAGTAGCGGCCGACCACGGTTGCGATCCGTTCGGCCGGTAGCTCGGCTAGGTCGTCGGCGGCCGAGGTCGGCGAAACGTCGCGTCCGTCCGTGAACGCGTGGATGAACGTCTGGTCCTCCATCCCCTGCCGGCGAGCGAGGTCGAGCAGGGCGCGGAGGTGGTCGATGTGCGAGTGGACTCCGCCGTAGGAGACCAGGCCGAGCAGATGGACCCGGCCGCCGCGAGCCTTCGCCCGCTCGAAGGCGCCGACGAGGGCGGGGTTCTCGAAGAGCGACCCGTCCGCGATCGCCTCGTTCACGCGCATCAGGTCCTGGAAGAGGACGCGGCCGGAGCCGATCGTCAGGTGCCCGACCTCGGAGTTCCCCATCTGGCCGGGAGGAAGCCCCA
The DNA here is from genome assembly GCA_963771725.1 of uncultured Actinomycetes bacterium. Classification (GTDB taxonomy): domain Bacteria; phylum Actinomycetota; class Thermoleophilia; order Gaiellales; family Gaiellaceae; genus VAXT01. Next base: position 507,730 of record CAVYUO010000006.1, read on the forward strand.
CAGCCTCACCGGAAGCTTTCAGCGTTGCGTGCGGGTACTCGTTGCAGAGACCGTCGAAGACCGGCGTGTCCGCCAGCTCGACTGCGTTTCCGGCGCCGGGCGGTGCAAGCCCCCAGCCGTCCAGGATGACGAGCGCTACGAGCGGCTTGCGCTCAGGCAAATCGAGGCAAACGATTCGACGTCGAGCGAGGCGCCGCCGACGAGCGCGCCGTCGACGGCCGGCAGGCTCAGGAGCTCCTCGGCGTTCTCCGGCTTCACGGAGCCACCGTAGAGCACGGGGACGTCGAGCAGCCCCTTGATGAACTCGTGCGCCTCCTGGGCGATCTCCGGCGTTGCGGTCTTCCCCGTGCCGATCGCCCAGACCGGCTCGTAGGCGATCACGAGGTTGTCCTCGGCCTCGAGGACGGAGAGCTGGCGCCGGAGCACGTCCTCGGTCTCTCCGCGCTCGCGCTCCTCCTCGGTCTCACCCACGCAGGCGATGACCGACAGGCCTGCGTCGAGGGCCGCGCGCGTCCGCCTCCCCACGCCCTCGTCGGTCTCGCCGAAGAGCTGGCGGCGCTCGGAGTGGCCGACGATCGCGCCGTAGACGCCGAGCTCGCGCAACATCGGCGCTGAGACCTCGCCGGTGAACGGGCCTTCCGCTTCCCAGTGCACGTTCTGCGCCGCGACGGCGATGTCGGTCCCGGCCAGGATCTGCACCGCGACGGCCAGTGAGGGGAAGGGCGGACAGACTGCGACCTCGACGGCCTCGAGGTCCGCAAGAGCGCGTTTCAGCTCGATGCAGAACTCGGCCGTCTCCGCCTGGCCCTTGTACATCTTCCAGTTGCCTGCGATCAGCACCTAGCCTCCTCCGGGATTGCCGCCACGCCGGGCAATTCTTTCCCTTCCAGGAACTCGAGCGCGGCCCCACCGCCGGTTGAGGCCCAGTCCACCTCGTCGACGAGGCCCATCTCGGTCAGCGCACGGACGGAGTCGGCGCCGCCCACGACGCTGTGCGCTTCGGCTTTCGCAACGGCCTCGGCGACCGCTTTCGTACCCGCGGCGAAGGGCGGCCACTCGAAGACGCCCATCGGCCCGTTCCAGAAGATCGTGCGCGCGCGCGAGATGCTCTGGGCGAAGCGCTCACGCGTCTCCGGTCCGATGTCGAGCCCCAGCCAGCCCTCCGGGTAGCGCGTCGAAGGGCACGATCTTCGTCTCGGCATCCTCGGCGAACTCCGACGCGGCGACGACGTCGACCGGGAGCTTGACGTCGAAGTCGAGCGGGTTCGACTCGCGGATCTGCTCAGCCATCTTGCCGCCGATCAGGACCTCGTCCGCGCGTCCGCCGAGGTTCTGAAGCACGCCCAGCTTGTCGTCGACCTTGGCCCCGCCGGAGATCAGGACGAACGGCCGCTCCACGTCGCCGAGCAGCTTCCCGAGCTCCTCGAGCTCCCGCTCGAGCAGCAGACCGGCGTACGCGGGCAGGAGCTTCGCGACGCCGACGGTCGAGGCGTGCGCTCGGTGCGCCGAGCCGAAGGCGTCGTTGACGTACAGGTCGCAGTCGTCGGCGAGCTCTCGTGCGAAGGCCTCGTCGTTCTTCGTCTCGCCCGGGTTGAAGCGCGTGTTCTCGAGCACGCGCAGGCGCTCGTCGGGCAGGAGCTCGCGCAGCCGGGCCTCGACGGGGCGCATCGAGTAAGCGGGATCCTCCCCCTGCGGCCGGCCCAGGTGGGAGCAGACGACGACCTCTGCCGCGCCCTCGCTCGAGCAGCAGTTGAAGCGTCGGCAGCGAGGCGCGGATCCGCGTGTCGTCGGCGACTCTTCCGTCCTCGAGGGGGACGTTGAGGTCTGCGCGCACGAGCACGCGCTTGCCGGAAACGTCGGCGGTTCGGACCGAGCGGGGGCGCCTCACAGCGCCGGAGCTTACGCAGCCACAGGAAGCAGCTCGGCCGGTCCGACGACCACGTGCACGATCGGTAGCGCGTAGCGTGAGCGGGCGCGCTCCACGAGATCCCGCTCGAGCCAGTTGGAGCGCTCCTCGGGATGCGTCGCGATCACGATCTCGTCGGCCGGGAAGAAGTGGAGAGCGTCCGCGATCGCCTGCAGCGGGTCGGAGTCGCCGACGGAGCCCCGTGCGTCGAGCCCGGCTCCACGCAGGCGCCCGAGACACTTCGCAAGCCTGTCTTCGGCCGCATGACGTGCCTGGTCGACGTCCGAGATCCAGTGTCGCAGCCGCGAGTTCAGCGCCGGCGAGACCACGTGCACCTCGGCCGAGCCGTTGCCGCGTACGCGAACCGTTTCGTGCAGTAGCGCTCCCTCGGCAGTCTCGTTGGCGACGACGAGGATTCGCTTGGTTGCCTGTTCGTCCATGGGATTGCTCCTCTCTCAACTCGGGTTCGGAGACAGCCAACCAAGGGTGGCTGAGAGCGAGCTAAGAAAGGGCTAGGACTTGGCTAAGAGTTAGAGCAGCCGGTCGATCACGTCGACGCACCGGCACGAGTAGCCCCACTCGTTGTCGTACCAGCCGATGACCTTGACCATGCGTCCGTTCGCCATCGTCGAGAGGCCGTCGATGATGCACGAGGCCGGGTTGCCGACGATGTCCGAGGAGACGATTGCGTCCTCCGTGTACTGGAGGATCCCGTCCCAGGTGTCCGTGCCGGCGGCACTCGAGAAGGCCTCGTTCACCTCGTCGGCGGTCACCTCCCGGCCGAGGATCGCGACGAGGTCCGTCACGCTCCCGTCGGGGACCGGCACGCGCATCGCCATCCCGTCGACCTTCCCTTTCAGCTCGGGGATCACCTCGCCGATCGCGCGAGCCGCACCGGTGGAGGCAGGAACGATGTTCAGCGCCGCCGCGCGCATGCGCCGCAGGTCGGGCTTGCCCTTGCGCGTGAGCGCGACCTGATCCTGGAGCTGCTGCTCGGTCGTGTACGCGTGGATCGTCGTCATGAAGCCCTGCTCGAGCCCGAAGCTGTCGAGCAGGATCTTCGCCATCGGGCCGACCGAGTTCGTCGTGCACGACGCATTCGAGATCAGGTGGTGCTGCTCCGGGTCGTACTTGTCGTCGTTGACGCCGAGCACGAGGGTGAGGTCAGGGTCGGTCGCGGGCGCGGAGATGACGACCTTCTTCGCCCCGGCGGTGAGGTGCTGCGAGGCGCCTTCGCGGTCGGTGAAGAGGCCGGTGGACTCGACCACGACGTCGACCCCCATGTCCTTCCAGGGCAGCGCGGTCGGGTCTCGCTCCGAGAGGACCTGGAAGGGCTTGCCGTCGACGCTGATCTCGCCTTCTGCGTGCTCGACGACCGCGTCGAGGACGCCGTGCGTCGAGTCGTACTTCAGGACGTGAGCGAGCACGTCCGGCGACGCGAGGTCGTTGACGGCCACGATCTCGAAGCCCGGGCTCTTCTGCAGGTACGCCCGGTACAAGTTTCGGCCGATGCGGCCGAAGCCGTTGATCCCAACTTTGGTCGCCATCTCTCCCTGGGTCCGAGTCTAACTTGACCCGGACGGGGGATGAGCCAACCTCCTCGCGCCGCCGAGACAAGGGCAAGTGCCGCGCCTCAAGCCCGCAGTCGTCCTGCTCGTCGCCGTTCTGGCCAGCCTTGCGCTGGCCGTGCCCGCGCAGGCCGACATCGACGCAGGCGTCGTCGACGACACCCCGGTCGTAACCGCCGACGGCGGCGCCGCGTTCTTCGCTCTCATGAGCGACGTGGGCCTGAAGGAAGTGCGCATCACGGTTCAGTGGGATCCGGCACATCCCACGACGATCGGCAACGAGGCCTACCTGGCCGCCATGGTTCCCGTCGCCACGTTGCGCGGGGTCCGGGTCGTCTTCTCGGTTCAGCAGCTCAAGGCCAGGTCGGTGACGGGCACGCCGAACGGCGCGCAGCAGTTCGCGGCCTTCGTCGCGCAGCTTGCGACCACGTTCCCGACCGTCCACGACTTCATCGTCGGCAACGAGCCGAACCTCTCACGGTTCTGGCAGCCGCAGTTCAACGGCAACCGCAGCGCAGCGCCCGCCGCTTACCACGCGCTCCTTGCCCGTAGCTACGACGCGCTCAAGGCCGTCAACCCGACGAACAACGTCATCGGGCTGGGCCTCTCGCCGCGCGGCAACGACGCGCCCCACGCTCCCGGCAACGTCTCCCACTCCCCGGTCAAGTTCCTGAGCGCGCTCGGCAGGGCCCACCGCGCAAGCGGCCGCAGCAAGCCGCTGATGGACATGTTTGCGTTTCACCCGTACCCGAAGACGGATCGCGACCCACTGGCCAAGGGCTATCCGTGGCCGAATGCCGGGGTCCCGAACCTCGGCCGCATCAAGCAGGCCTTCTTCGACGCCTTCCACGGCACTTCGCAGAAGACGTTCGAGCAGGGCCTGAAGATGAAGCTCGACGAGGTCGGCTGGCAGGTCAGCGTCGTCCCGGGCTCGCAGAGCGCCTACTTCGGTACCGAGAGCATCAAGCCGACCGACGAGCAGTCACAGGCTTCGATCTACGCCGCCCTCCTCCGCCAGGTCGCCTGCGATCCTGCGGTCGACGCGGTTCTCTTCTTCGGTTTCCAGGACGAGCCCAACCTCGATCGCTGGCAGTCGGGCCTGATGCGCGCGGACGGCACCAAGCGCGCGTCGTACGACTCCGTCAAGGCGACCCTGGCCCAGACGGGCGGGCGCTGCGCCGGCAACATGCAGAACTGGCGCCACTCGATGCAGCTCGAAGGCGTCAGCGCCAAGTTCTTCAAGCTCGGCCGCCTGCCCAGTCGCGCCAAGTCGTGGAGCCTCATCGCCCGCGCCGAGGAGGATGCGCTGTTCGATGCAGGCATCCACCGCTTCAACGGCCGCCTGGGAGCACGCGTCTTGACCAAGACCGGCAACCTCGAGGGCCACATGGGCCGCCTGGTCAGGCTCCCGTCGCGCCGCCTCCGCCCCGGCCGCTACGTCTTCTCGATCCGCTTCCGCGCCGAGGCCAACCCGGCCCGCACGATGCGGCTCACCGGCAGGCCGTTCACGGTCTACCGCGCTCGATAGACCCCTCTCAGAGGCACACCTTAGAAGTCCAAGTAACAGTCTGTTACTTGCTCCTCAAAGCGTCTCAGCCCCGAGCCGGCGAACGTAAGTAACAGTCTGTTACTTACCGCGTTAGGCGGCCCCTCTCGCACCTAGTAGTAGCTCAACTTCCTGCGGGCCGCGTCGTTGCCGCTTGCGGCGACCGTGCGGGCTCTGCCCGTGCGGCCGTCTTCCGCCCGACCGACCCGCCGCACGCCCAAGGTTGGCGAATCTGGCTCACGAGGAGGTTCAAGAGAGAAAAAGTGCGGCGGGCCGGAGGGGAAGCTCCGAGGACGACCTCCCCCTCCCGTTGAACCGCGCTCCGGACCTTGGCGACGGACGGGGTCTAAATCCGTCGCCGGACGAGCACAGACCCGCCGCACGGCAAGTATCTCTCATTTCTACCGGAATCTACAACCCCGCAAGTCGCACCAATTTGGCCAATCTGCGCTGTGCAGCCGACTTTGTGGCCGGCGGGCGGCAGCGGTTGCCCAGCTCGCGAAGCGAAAGTGATGGATGGCGCACGCGCAGCCGGGCGATCTCGCGCAGCGGCGGCTCGAGATCGACCAGGGCACCACGGCGTTCGAGACGACGAACGGCCTTGATCTGCGCCTGAGCGGCGCGGCTCGCGCGGACGAGATTCGCGTGATCCGCGTTGGCGAGCCGGTTCGCACGGGCCTTCGTAGCGCCGACGACTGCACGCTCCTGGAAGGCGAGGGCGGAGTCACTGGCCCCTGCTGTAGCGAGCGCGTCCGCAATGACCTCCGCACCTTTCGCGTAGGCGACGACGTGCCGGCCGCGCTCCTGGACGGTGAGCCCTGCGATCTCCGCGAGCAGCTCAGCTCCATCCTGCGAAGCCGCACGGATCTCCAGGTGCGGCGACCGCGGCCCCGAGAGCGTCCCGGATCCGAGCAAGGCTCCCCGGAGATATGCGCCGCGGCAGCAGCCCTTCGCGACGACCCGCTTCGGCGGCCGGTCGATCGGTGCGAGGCCCGCCGACACGACGCCCGCCTCGTGCAGCACCTGCAGCGCGCGATCCTCACCCTCGACGTGCAGCTGATACCGCGTCTCCTGACCAAAGGCGCGTCGCTGGTACGTGCGGATCTCGGTCTGCACCCCTAGCCGACGCAGCAGCGTGAAGGCACGGCGCGCGGCGGCGGAGCTCGAGAGGTCGAGGTGAACGGCGACCTCACCCCGCCCACGCAGGTGGAGGCTGCCCGCCGAGTGGAACAGACCCGAGAGCTCGGCGAGCCGGTCGCAAGCTTTCCGCGGCTCGATCGCGGCCAGCTCGGTTCTCAGATCGTCAGAGAGAGGCACCTTCGAGCGCCAGCAGGCGGCGTTTGTAGTCGGTTCCAAGGGAGCCGTACGGGCCGATCCCGTCCGCGGCGACGACGCGGTGGCACGGGACGACGACCGCAAAGCGGTTGTGCGCACAGAACGAGCCCACGGCCCGCTGCGCGCCCGGGTGACCGGCGAGGTCGGCGAGCTCGCCGTATGTGACGACCTCGCCGTAGGGGATCCGCCGCAACGCCTCGGTCACCGCACGCTGGAAAGGAGTCGCCTCTTCGAGATCGATCTCGACGTCCAGGAAGTCGTCGCGCTCGCCGCCAAAGAAGCGGGCAAAGCGCTGCGTGAGCGGATGAGCCTCGTCTCCCGCGAGCACCCCGGGTCGCGGCAGCTCGTGCCAGAGGAGCAGCTTGCCGTCGAGCACGACCTCGCCCACCCCCCAGCCTTCCGATGTGTAGGCCAGCCGTCTGGGCACGCCTGAATACAATCACCACCGTGAGCCGCCCAGGCATCTCTCGTCCACCCACGCCGGCGAACGAGCCCGTCAAGGACTACGCGCCGGGCTCGCCCGAGCGCGTGGAGCTGCAGCGCCGCCTCGCGGAGATGGAGCGCGAGCGCATGGAGCTCCCGCTCGTCATCGGCGGCGAGGACGTAACGACGGGTGACACGGCTGAAGCAGTCATGCCGCACCGCACCAGCCACGTCCTCGCGGACGTCCACCAGGGCGGCGCCAAGGAAGTCGAGCGCGCGATCGAGGCCGCCGGCGAGGCCTGGCAAGACTGGTCGCGGGTGCCGTGGGAGGAGCGCGCAGCGGTCTTCCTCCGTGCTGCCGAGCTCCTGGCCGGCCCGTGGCGCGCCACGCTCAACGCCGCGACGATGATGGGCCAGTCCAAGACCGCGCACCAGGCCGAGATCGACGCGGCCTGCGAGACCATCGACTTCTACCGCTTCAACGTCGAGTTCATGCTGCGGATCTACGACGAGCAGCCGAGATCGTCGCCGGGCATCTGGAACCGAATGGAGTACCGGCCCCTCGAAGGGTTCGTCTTCGCGGTCACGCCCTTCAACTTCACGGCGATCGCCGCCAACCTCCCGGCGAGCGCGGCGCTGATGGGCAACACGGTCGTCTGGAAGCCCGCCGGCACGGCCGCCTACTCGGCCCATTTCCTCATGCGGCTCCTCCAGGAGGCCGGCCTCCCGCCCGGCGTGATCAACCTCGTCTACGGGCCGGGCGCGACGATCGGCGACGCGGCGCTCGCGAGCCCCGATCTCGCCGGCGTGCACTTCACGGGGTCGACCGGGGTCTTCAACTCGATGTGGAAGACGATCGGCGGCAACGCGGGCAACTACCGCAACTATCCGCGCATCGTCGGCGAGACGGGCGGCAAGGACTTCATCGTCGCGCATCCCTCAGCCGACGTGGACGAGGTCGCGACGGCGATCGTCCGCGGCTCGTTCGAGTACCAGGGCCAGAAGTGCTCGGCCGCATCGCGCGTCTACGCCCCCTCCAACCTCTGGCCGGAGCTGCGGGAGCGGCTCGCCGAGCAGGTCGCCCAGCTGAAGGTCGGCGACGTGGCCGACTTCGAGAACTTCATGGGCGCGGTCATCGACAAGAGCTCCTTCAAGACACAGAAGGAGGCGATCGAGGAGGCGCGCTCCGACGCGAAGAGCGAGGTCGTCGTCGGCGGCGGCACGAACGACGATTTCGGCTACTTCGTCGAGCCGACGGTGATCGAGACGAAGGACCCGGACTTCCGCCTGCTGCGCGACGAGCTCTTCGGCCCCGTCGTCACGACGTACGTCTATCCCGAGGGCAAGTGGCAGGACACGCTCGAGCTCGTCGATCGCACGGCGCCGTACGGGCTGACCGGCGCGGTTTTCGCCGACGACCGGAACGCCGTGGTCGAGGCACAGGACGCCCTGCGCTACGCGGCCGGCAACTTCTACGTCAACGACAAGCCGACCGGAGCCGTCGTCGGCCAGCAGCCGTTCGGCGGCGGACGCGCGTCGGGCACGAATGACAAGGCGGGCTCGATGTGGAACCTGATCCGCTGGGTCAGCCCGCGCACGATCAAGGAGACGTTCGTTCCGCCCAAGGACTACCGCTATCCGTTCATGGCGCCGGACCAGGACGGTAAGGGGCCTAGCTAGCCGTTTCAAAGTCGGCGGGCCGGGCACGAAACCGGCCATGTTCAGCCGACGCCGAAACACCGAGAAAGAGGGAGGGCTTTCGGCGCGGGCGAGCCTCCTGATGCTTGCCATCGCCATGGCCCTCGCCACCCCCTTCGCGATTGCGGAGGCCACCAGTGGCGACCGGACCGACCCGGTTCGGAACGTACCGCTCGCCTGCGAGCTCGTCTCCACGCCGGGGATGCCCGCACGGGCGAATCGAAATGTCTTCCACGCCGCAAATGTGTGCGGCATCGTCGGGACCGACGTCGAGCTCCAGTCGCGCACCGACCTCGCCGGCCAGGTTCACGACTACGCCTTCGTCGGCACCATGGGCGCCGGCTTCCGCATCTTCGACGTCACCGATCCGGCGCATCCGAGCCATGCGGGCGGGTACGTCGACTCGGGCTGGGAGAACGACGTCCAGGTGCGCGGCGACATCGTGGTCGCAACCTTCGACGGAGTGAACGGAGAGGACTCGTCCGCCTCGACCTGCCTGAAGACGCGCTATCCGGAAGCGAACGGGCAGGGCGTCGACATCTACCGCCTCGACTACAACGAGCTCACTGCAACGTTCGAGACGAACCTGCTCACGTGCGTTGCCAATCCGCCGGGCGGCGCGCACAACGCCACGCTGCACACGAGCGGCCAGTGGCTCGGCATCGAGGACTGCTGCTCCGACTGGGCGCTGGACATCATCGACCTACGCAACGTCCAGCAGAGCCAGGCGGTTCACCGGTACCGGCTCATCGACGCAAGCAAGCGAGACGACCCCACGCGTTGCCCCGCGGCGGGGAGCTTCACCTGCGTGACGATGACGAGGCCGGACGGCTCGAGCGCCGCAAATCTCTGGCGCCCGCATGACGTCCACTTCTCGCGCGACGGCCGCACGATGTACGTCGCCGCGATCAATTCGACCTGGATCGTCAACGTGCGGAACGTCCTTGCCGGCCAGGCGCCTTCGCTCTCGATCATCCCGAACGAGTCGGAGCCCGGCGGCCAGGACAACCCGCACAACATCTCGATCTCACACCAGGCTGACGTCTCGTCGGACGGCAAGATCCTCGTCATCTCGGACGAGCGCGGGGGTGGCCTGACCGAGACTCGCTGCCAGGAGCAGCCGAATGGGCTGATGGGCGGCTTGCACTTCTGGGCCCTCGGCCGGATCACCGGCGTGCCCGCAACGCAGGGTGCGTCGCCGTCGAACCCGGTCAAGCTCGGCTCGTACTTCAACCCGAACCCGAACCTGGTCATCGATCCGCTGCAGGAGTTCATCGACCTCCTGCCACGAACCGAGCGTGGCTGCACCGTGCACGTCTTCCGTCTGGGAGGCAACGGCAGCGTGTCGCCGGGCCCGATCCTCGCGGGCTACGACGGCGTCTCCCGCATGCCGAATCGCGAGCTCTCGACTGCGTATTACGGCGCCGGCGTCTGGGTGATCAGCTTCGCCGGCCGGCCGAGCTCGACCGACGGAATCGCCGAGGACTCCCGGACGACCTGGGGCAACACACTCGGCTGGAACGTCATGCCGGGCGCGGACACCTGGTCGGCCAAGGAGTACAAGGGCGCGATCTACGCGGGCGACATGCTTCGCGGTTTCGACGTCTACGTGTACACCGGCTAGGACGCCATGCGGGGCGGGCTCTCGCGCTCGTCCCGCGCCCCTCCTAGCCGACGGTGAACGTCCAGGCGACGGCGGTCGCCTCGCCGTCCCCGCGGGCCAATGCGACCGCGAGATGGCTGCCGATGCCCAGGCCTTCGGGCACTGCCCAATACCGCGTGAACTGAGGGCCGCCGGCGCCCTGCAACGTCTCCTTTTGGCCGTCGATCCACAGCGTGCTCTCAAGATCGGGCGACCGCGAGTAGACGGCGAAACCGACGCGCTGGTCGTCACCGACCGGTGAGCCGGGCTCGGGCGGCCCCTCGGCGATTCGAAGCCGCTCCCTGGGCGGATTCACCTGCCAGTCGCCGTCCTCCTCACGGAGAGCGGCCGCATAGGCGCCGAAAGGCGAGTCGAGCTCGACCGCAGCGACACTCCACTCGCCGTCCTGCAGAACGAGGAACTTCTCGGCCTCGGGAATCGTCACGCCCTGCGGCACGCGCTCGTTGAGATCCTTGTCCTCCGCTGGGGCTGCCAGCAGGTAGTCGCGCAAGGCGTCTGCCGCCGGCTCGCCGCCCTTCTCGTCGCTCATGCAGCCCGCCGCGAGCAACGCAGCGAGAACGAGGATGAGCGCCCTACCCACGCCCCGCCTTGTGCAGCTGGGCGTAAATCGCGCGTCCTACCTTGGCCGGGATGCCGGGCACTCCCTCGAGCTCTTCCTGGCTGGAGGCCAGGAACCGCTCCGCGGAGCCGAAGTGCTTGAGGAGGGCTCGTCGCCGCGCGGGTCCCACGCCGACAAGTGTGTCGAAGATCGACTCCCGCGCCTTCGCGTCGCGCCGCTGGCGGTGGAAGCCGAGCGCAAAGCGGTGGGCCTCGTCGCGGACGCGCTGGAGGAGCTGCAACCCGGCCGAGTGGCGGTCGAGCCGGATCGGGCCCGGGCGGTCGGGCACGAACACCTCCTCGTCTCGCTTGGCGAGCGAGACGGCAGCCGTGCGCGGCAGGTCGAACGCCTGCATGGCCGCAATCACCGCCGACAGCTGACCCTTGCCGCCGTCGATCAGGACGAGATTCGGCGTGGCCGAGAAGGACTCGTCGTACTCCGCGTCCGTCGGATCGCGCATGCGGGCGAACCGACGTGCGATGACCTCTGCCAGAGCGGCGTAGTCGTCCTGGCCCTCCAGCCCCTTGATGCCGAACTTGCGGTAGTGCCCCTTCTTGGCCACGCCGTCCTGGAAGACGACCATCGAGCCCACCGGCGACTCCGACTGGATGTTCGAGATGTCATAGCACTCGATGCGGATCGGCAGGCTCTCGAGGTTGAGCGCCTCCCTCAGCTCTTCGAGCGCCTCCACGCGCCGGAGCCGGGTGCGCTCGGCGACCTCGGCCGCTGAGCTGAGCGCCAGCACCGCGTTCTCGGTGGCCAGCTCCTGCAGGCGCCGCTTCTCACCGCGCTCGGGAGCACGCACCTCGACCCGCGCTCCACGCCGCTCGGTCAGGAACTGCTCGAGCGCCTCCGTGTCCCCCGCGTCGCCCGGGATGATGATCTGCGGCGGGATGCTCGGCGCCGAGCCGTAGTACTCGAGGAAGAACGCCTCGAGGATCGTGGGGATGTCCTGGCCGGCCACGTTCTCGAGATGGAAGCTGTAGCGGTCGATGAGCTTGCCCTCGCGCAAGGGGAAGATCTGGACGGCGGCGCGCTCTCCTTCCACGGCGAGCCCGATGACGTCGATTGTCCCGACGGCGCGCTTGTCGGCAGCCTGCCGTTCTGCGAGCCGTTCGATCGCACGCAGGCGGTTGCGGTAGCGCGCTGCCTCCTCGAACCGCTCCTCGGCGGCGGCGTCCTTCATCCTCTGCTCGAGCTCGCGCATGATCGGCTTCGTGTTGCCGGAGAGGAACTCGACGACGCCGTCGATCACTTCGCGGTAGTCCTCTTTCGAGACGTAGGCCACACAGGGCGCCAGGCAGCGCTCGATGTGGTAATCGAGGCATGGAATGCCGGAGTGGCGGCCCGGCTGCGGCCCCTCGCAGGGCCGGTAGCGGAAGACGCGATTCAGCGTGTCGAGCGTCTCGCGCACCTTCTTCGCGTTCGCGTACGGGCCGAAGTAGACGACGCCCCGCCGGTGGCGCTCGCGCGTGAACATGACCCGCGGGTAGTCGTCCTCCATCGTCACGGCGATGTACGGGAACGACTTGTCGTCGCGCAGGCGCACGTTGAACGGGGGGCGGTGGCGCTTGACGAGGTTTTGCTCGAGATGCAGCGCCTCGACCTCGTTGCCGGTGACGATGACCTCGATGTCGGAGACGTTCGCCACGAGCTGCGACTGTGTCGCGCGCGGCTGCGCGGACGCCTGGAAGTAGCTACGCACGCGGGGCCGCAACGACTTCGCTTTCCCGATGTACAGCACGCGGCCGCGGTTGTCGCGGAACAGGTAAACGCCGGGCCCCTGAGGAAGGGCCTTGAGCGTTTTCTCGACTTCTGCCGCCCGTTCGGTCATGCCTTCGAAGCGTAGCCGGGTACTGTCCCGCCACCATGCGTGCCGCCCTGGTCATCACGCTGGCCCTGCTCGCTCTGGTCGCGTGCGGCCCCCTCGGCGAGGGCGGGGCCGAAGGCCACAAGATGTTCGTGGGCGCCCTCGAGGACCTCGTGAAGCAGCCCACGCCCGCGGAGAGTCGCAAGCGCGTCCAGCAGGCCACCGCGGCCGGCTTCGACGCGCTCAACGTCACGACGCCGTGGGCTCCCGGCCAGGTCGACCCGGATCCCGGCCAGCTCCTGATCCTCAAGAACCTCGCGGACGCCGCCAAGGTGGCGAACGTTCGGGTCCTCGTCTCGATCTTCCAGTACCGCAACCGCGACACGCCCATCACCGACGAGGAGCAGCAGCAGTACGCCGACTACGCGGCAAGATTGGCCCGCGAGCTGCCGTCGGTCCGTGACTTCATCATCGGCAACGAGCCGAACCTGAACGGCTTCTGGTTCCCGCAGTTCGACGAGTCGGGCCGCTCAGCCGCGGCCCCTGCGTATACGTCGCTCCTGGCCCGAAGCTATGACGCTCTCAAGGCCGTCTCGCCGGAGATCAACGTCATCGGAGGGTCGCTCGCGCCTCGAGGCGCGGACAACCCGAACTCAACGCGCCACACGCAGTCGCCGACGGTATTCATCCGCGACATGGGCGCCGCCTACCGCGCCAGCGGCCGCGAGAAGCCGCTGATGGACATCTTCGCCATCCATCCGTACCTGGAGCGCTCGGCGATCCCGCCCTCGACCGAGCACCCGATCGGGACGAGCATCGGGATCGCCGACTACGACAAGCTCGTCGGCCTGCTCGAGGAGGCGTTCGACGGCACCGCCCAGGAAGGCGGCGACCTCCCGATCGCCTACACGGAGTTCGGCGTCCAGGCGAAGATCCCGGAGAACAAGCAGGACGAGTACGAGAACCTCGGCTCCCCGCTCGGGGACGACGCGGTCGACGAGGAGACGCAGGCGCGCTTCTACCGGGAAGCGCTCGAGCTGGCGTCCTGCCAGAAGACCGTGATCGGCGTCCTCGTCTTCCACCTCTACGACGAGCCCGACCTCAACCGCTGGCAGTCCGGGGTCTACTACGTCGACAGCACGCCCAAGTCGAGCTTGCCCGCGGTGCGGGAAGCGGCGATCGCCGCTCGCAAGGGCGACCTGGAGTGCCCGGATGATTAGTGCCGGTGTCTGACACCGTCAGGTGTCTGACACCGTCGCGCCGGACTAACCTGTAGGCGTGAGCGGCCAGTACGTCGCCTATCGGTTCTTCCGCGTCGATCCCGCCTGGCGGCGGCTGCCCGTGGAGGAGCGCGCCGCGGGCAAGGACGCCTTCGCCGACGTCACGGACGAGTGGGCCGGCCGCATGTCGGTGCTCCGGGCCTACACCGTCTCCGGAGTGCGCCCCGACTCGGACTTCTTCCTCTGGGCGATCACTGAGCGCTTCGAAGACCTGAACGAGCTCGGCGCCGACCTGAACGGCACTCCGCTTGCCGGCTGGCTCGAGACGCCCTACTCGTATCTGGCGACGACGAAGGCGTCGCAGTACACCGCGGCGCGCAAGCCGCGGAAGGTCGTCCCGCGCAACTCCCCGTACCTGGTCGTCTACCCGTTCGTGAAGACGCGTCCCTGGTACGCCCTTCCGCACGAGGACCGGCAGCGCGCGATGGACGAGCACATGCGGGTCGGCGCCGAGTTCAAGACGATCACGAACCACACGACGTACTCGTTCGGGATCGACGATCAGGAGTTCATGACCGCCTTCGAGTGCGAGGAGCCGGCCGACTTCATGCACCTCATGCTGACGCTGCGCGAGAGCGAGGCGAGCCGCTACACCGAACGCGACACGCCGATCTTCGTCGGGCGTCACGTGGGGATCCGCGAAGCGCTGGACGCCCTCGACGGGGCGCCTACCCGCTCGAGCTAGTACCCGTAGGAGTGCTGCGCCTTCCAGGCTCGCCACATCGCGAGCCCGGACAGCACGACCGTGAGCACGAAGGCGAGCGCCGCCAGCCCGGACGGTCGCACGAAGATGTAGCCCAGGATCGCGATCACGATCAGCACCGCGCCTCCGTAGAACGCGAACTGCACCCGCGCCGGCCACACGGAGATCTCGCCGCGCCGCTCGCGCCAGATCAGATAGATGAAGAACGCGATCGCGAGCGGGAAGGCGATCGACGCAATCAGGAAGAGCGAGTTGACCGTGTTCTGCAGGTTGAGGAGCACGATCACCAGGGCGATCGCGCCGATGATCAGGAAGCCGCGCACGAGAGGGTTCATGTCGGCGAAGTAGCGGCGCATCAGGCTGTGGTGTAGGCGCGGACTGCCAACGCGCCGGCCAGGAGGGACGCGCCCGCGAACCAGGCGAGGCGGCGGCGCGGTTCGGTCGGCGCGTAGAGCCACGGGGCGAGGACGGCGCCGAGGGCCAGCGAGCCGTAGACGTAGTGGAGATCGTCGGGCGCGCGCCGGTCGTCGGACAGGAGCAGCAGGCCGAGGCCCACCTGCGCGACGAGCAGGGTCTGCACCAGAGCCAGCACGTGGACGAGGGTCTGCCCCGCTCCCCCATGCCGTAGATAGATGAACCCGCCCCAGACCGCGCCGAGCGCCGTCGCGCCGAGCACTGCGAACGCGACTACGCGGTGCGCCGCCAGCATCGGCGAAACCCTAGATGAGGACGGGACTTCTAGCCCGCCTCCACGAGAACGGCCGCGGCTACGAGCACCCAGACGACGATGGCGAGTTGAAGCGGCCGGTCCTTGAGGAGGATGCGGTCGGGCTCCTCGCCCCAGCCGCGCAGATGCACGAGCATCAGGTAACGGAGCACGCCGTAGGCGACGAAAGGGATCGTGATGGCCATGCCCGCTACAGCAGCCTCGATCGAGTAGAGGCTGTACGCGATCACGGTGGCGGCTCCGACGAGCGTCAGACACTGGTCGACGTACGCGACCGAGTAGCCGTACAGCGAGCGCCGACCCGCCGCCTCCCCCTCGTCCACCAGAACGAGCTCGGCTCGTCTCTTGGCGAGAGCCAGCAGGAGCGAGAGCAGGCCCGTACAGAGCAGCAGCCACGTGGAGATCTCAACATCTACTGCGGCGGCGCCGACAGCAGCGCGAATCACAAAGAGCAAAGCGATCGCGAAGACATCGAGGATTGCGATGTTCTTCAAACCAGCCGTGTACGCGCCCTGCAGCGCAACGAACAGGAGGAGGAACAGCAGCACGTCGAGACCGAGGAAGAGCGCGAGACCGGTCGCGAGAGCGAGCAATCCTGCTGCCGTGACGCCTGCCGTCGTCGTGCTCAGTTCGCCAGACGCGATTGGGCGAGTCCGCTTCAGTGGGTGAGCTCGATCCTCTTCCGCGTCGCGGATGTCGTTGACGAGGTACGCCGCACTGGAAGCCGCGCAGAATGCGACGAAGCAAGCCGTTGCGGATCCCCACGCGCCCACATCGCCGATCTCGTTGGCAAAGATGATGCCGGCGAAGACGAATGCGTTCTTGACCCACTGGTGTGGCCGCAGAGCCCTGACGATCGGACGAGCCGAAAACCCAACCGCCGCTACGTCACCGGTCACGCGAGCCGCTTTAGCCACCTGAGCGCGCGCTGATTCCAGGGCACCCGATGAGTGACGCCCGCGGTCGCAAACGACTCCCGATTCTCGAGATACCAGTCATAGGTGTCGCAGAGAGCCTGCGCG
Organism: uncultured Actinomycetes bacterium; assembly: GCA_963771725.1. Classification (GTDB taxonomy): domain Bacteria; phylum Actinomycetota; class Thermoleophilia; order Gaiellales; family Gaiellaceae; genus VAXT01. The sequence continues at coordinate 524,009 of CAVYUO010000006.1, forward strand.
TTCGAGAGCTTCGGCGCCCATCCGAGATCGCGGCGCGCATCCTCGGTCGAGACCCACGAATCCTTGTAGGCCGTCTTGTAGTGCCACTCGGCCAGCGGGGATAGCCGCGCGCGCTCGAGTGCGCTCAGCAGCGGCACGGCCACGCGAGGCGGGATCGGAAAGAGCCTCGCACTCGTCCCCGCGTGTTCGATCAGGGCGTTCATGTCCTCGCGGACGGTTCCGAACGTCGAGGCGCCGATGTTGAACGCGCGGTTCACGACCGAGCTCTGGCTGGCCAGGAGTATCGCGTCCACGAGGTCGGACACGGCCAACAGCTGGTAGTGGTTGTGTCCGGAGCCGAGGATCGGAATCCGTCGACCCTCGCGAATCCAGTCGAAGAGGATCTCGAAGACGCCGAGACGCTCCGGGCCCAGGAAGGTCTTCGGCCGGATCACGACGACCTCGAAGCCATCCGTGGCAGCTTCCAGACAGAGCTTCTCGGCGGCAATCTTCGACTCCCCGTAGGCACCGACGCCGACCAGCGGATCGGACTCCTCGATCGGATGCTTCTCGGGGACTCCGTACACGGCGGTCGACGAAATGAAGATGAACCGGCCGACCCCGGCCTCACGTGCTGCGTCGAGCAACCGTTGGGTGCCGTCGACGTTGACGGAGACGATGGCGTCACGCGACGTTTGGATCGGCAGCGCAGCAGCGGCATGGACGACGACGTCCGTTCCGTCGACCAGCCGCCGGCACGCGTCCAGGTCGCGAATGTCGCCGACGACTTCCTCCACGTCGCGCTCCAGCACGGCGTCCTGAAGGGGCTCGAGGTCGAGCGACCGAACGAAGTGATCGTGCGAGAGGAGGCTGCGGGCCAGGTGGATTCCAAGGAACCCAGCGCCCCCTGAGACACCGAACTTCACGGCGCGTACCGTAGCGGTACGTTCCGCCGGCCCGTGAAGCCGATCGTCTTACGCGTCGCGTCCTCGACCCTCGGAGTCGCCGCGCTGCTGCTCCTCCTCTGGTTCGGCGTCAAATCGGACCACCTCGACGAGCTGGGGAATCTCAGCCGGCTCACCGTCTTCGGCGTCGTGACGTTGATCGTCTGCAGCTACGCGGTCCGGTTCGCGCGTTGGGAGCTGTACCTCCGAAGCATGAAGATCCACGTCCCGCTGCCGTACAGCGCCCTCGTGTTCGCCGCCGGTCTGTCGATGACGCTTTCCCCTGCGAAGACGGGTGAGCTCATCAAGTCGGTTCTCCTCCGTCGCCACGTCGGGATAGCGTTCGAGCGCTCCGCTCCGATCGTCATCGCCGAGCGGCTAACGGATGCCGCCGGCGTCGCGTTGCTGGCCGTGGCCGGGATTGCCATCGATCGATCGGACGCGCCTGTCGTGCCGATCGTGGTCGTGCTTGCGGGCATCGTGCTCGCTCTTGTCGTCCTGCGCTTACCGGCTGGGCGCCTGGGGCGTGTCGGCCGCCTGCTCCGAGGGGCGAGACAGCTCCAGACACCTCGGCTGCTCGTGCCCGCCACCGTCTTAGCTGCGATCTCCTGGTTCGGCGAGTGCCTCGCGATGTTCGTGCTCGCCCGCGGGCTCCACGCCGACGTGACGTTGCAGGCTGCCGTGGCCGTCTTTGCCCTCGCGACCTTGGCCGGTGCCGTCTCTTTCATCCCCGGAGGCCTGGGAGTTGCAGACGCAGGCATGGCTGTCCTGTTGGTGCAGATGGCCGGGTTGCCCGCCGACGCTGCGGTCTCGTTGACGGTGGCCACACGTCTGGCGACTCTCTGGTTCGGGGTCGCCCTCGGTGGACTTGCGCTGCTGATTGCCTGGCAGCTTCCGAGGCAACACGGCGCTCGATACGGTGACGACCAGACAGGTACGCTCAGCCCGTCGAACGGAGGATCGTTTGCCCGTCGAAGAAGGCCGCCCGGCCCCTGATTTCACGCTCACATCGGACACCGGTGAGCCTGTCACGCTGTCCGATTTCCGCGGCCGGCCGGTCGTTCTCTACTTCTATCCGAAGGACGACACGCCCGGCTGCACGAAGCAAGCGTGTGGCCTCCGCGACGAGTACGGCCAGTTCAAGGAGCGCGGAGCGGTTGTCCTCGGCGTCAGCCCCGACGACGAGGCCTCCCACGTGAAGTTCCGGGACAAGTACCAGCTCCCCTTCACGCTCCTCGCGGACCCCGAGCACGTGGCCTCCGAGGCCTACGGCGTCTGGGGCGAGAAGAATTACGCGGGCAAGAAGTACATGGGCATCACCCGCTCGACGTTCGTCATCGACTCCGACGGCAATGTCTCGAAAGCGATGCGCGGCGTGAAGCCGGACACGCACACCGAGAAGGTGCTGGCGGCCCTTCCGGACTAGCCACTTGGCGCTTTCGCGCCGCTCTGCCATTCTTCGAGCCACCTCGTCGCCCGAGGTAATGGGGCCATTGAAGAACAGTCCTCGAGAACCGGAAGCGGCCGCCGGCGTTGACCCCAACGTCTCGCGTCGCCGCTTCCTCACGGGAGCCGGCGTCGCGATCGGGGCACTCGCCGCCGCGGATCCCGCCATGGCGCGGGCACTGCGCCCCGAGGGCGGGCCTCCCCCGACCGTCTACGACGTATCGACCTTCGGCGCCCAGGGCGACGGCGTCGCGGACGACAGAGGCTCGATCCAGGCCGCGATCGACGCGGCCAACGGGGCCGGCGGCGGCACGATCGTCTTCCCGGCTGGAACCTTCCGCGTCACGGGCCCGCTCACGATCTACACGCAGATCGTCCTGCGGGGTGCGGGACTCGAGGCGACGACGATCAAGAAGTCGTCCGGGGCGGGCTCTTTCCCCGTCCTCCGGAGCCCCGGCTTCGTGCCCGGGAACCCCCCGCCGCCGCCGATCCGCTCCTTCTCGCTCCAGAACATCTCGATCGACGGCAACCGCCAGGGCGGAGCGGGCGGCAACGGCCTGGAGATCTACGCGTACGGCTACACGCTCTTCAACACGTCGGTGGCCAACTGCGCGGCCCGCGGAATCTGGACGGAGTACCACGGCCTACTGCCGCCGGACGGAAAGCCGGTCGAGGCGATGTGGCTGAACGTGACAGTCCACAACTGCGTCGGCGGGGGCGTGTACTTCAACGGCCCCCACGACTCCCAGTGGACGAACGTGATCGTCTTCATGTGCGGCCCGCCGGGAATTCAGGAGGGCTCGACGACCAGGGGTGTCGAGGTTGCCCTCCGTGGGACCGGCCTGCGGGCGACGAACTGCCATTCCTGGGGCCTGAACCAGGCCTACGCGTGGTGGCTCGACACGGACGGGCCGGGGCTCGTGAACTGCACCGGCGAGGGCGCCGAGCTGGCGCAGGTGGTCGTGCTCGGCAACGACACGCAGATCGTGGGCGGCAAGTACTACGCGTCGCGGGACGATCTCCAGGCGGTCGCGATCCAGATCGGCGAGGTGGGCCACGTCGGACCGGCCGGAACCTTCGTCAACACGAAGGTCGTCAACTGCAACCTCGGGGCGCTGAAGTTCGTCCGTGACCGTGGCGTCGGGCGATACATCCTCAGTGTCTGGCAGACGACCGGCAGCGCGGTCGTTCGCGTGCCGACCTCGTCCCCTCAGTTCGGGAACAGGTTCGACATCGACGTCAACGGTGGTGCCGTTCCGGGCACCGAACCGCTCGCGCCCGTCACCTTCCAGGAGAACGTCCTGGCGCGCCGAGACGTCCAGCTCGGGGGCCCCTCGACCAAGCTCGGCGTGTTCGGGGCCACGCCGGCCGAGCAAAGCTCCGGCTGGACCGCAGAGCTGCCCGATCGGCGCAACCTCGACGGCGCCTCGGACCTCGCTGCGGTGCGCAACACCCTTGGCACGCTGATCAGTGAGCTCAAGCGATACGGTCTGCTCAGGTAGTCGAGCCCGGCCTGAACAAGGAGGCAAAGCCCGATGGCGAACCGAACTGACTCCTCGACGGAGCTGGCATCGATGGTCGCGCAAGACCAGAAGCTCCAGGAACAGATCAAGCAAGACCCGGTCGGAACACTCGAAAGGCTTGCGGAGCCGCTCGAGTCAGACCCGTGGATCTATCGCATCGTCGTGCTCTCGTTAGGGCTCGCCGCTATCGGCGTCGTCGCCGGAGTCATTGCTCTCAAGGCTCTCGACAAGACCACAACCATCCCTGACGCTCTCGTTGCGATCGGCAGCGCAGCCGTGGCGGCCCTGGCGGCACTGCTGATCCCGGGCGGCCGAAACTAGCGCGGCGAGGCTTCCCCGAGGACCTCCGGCACCGGCTTCCTTAACGGCGCGCTCACAAGCCGCAGGCAGGCTTAGATGCGGATGAGAGGACTTGAACCTCCACGGGGTTGCCCCCACACGGCCCTGAACCGTGCGCGTCTACCAATTCCGCCACATCCGCTCGCGGTTGATTCAGTGTGCCACAGGCCGGTGCGTACGATGTCCGGCTTGAGGCGGGTCTTCCTCTTCGTCGTCGTTGCGTTGTTCGCAGGGTCGCTCCCGGCCCTCGCGGGCAGCAGCGCGCCCCTGCGCCCGGCGGGTGGCGCCGAGGAGGTCGTCGTGCTGCTCGAGGGCTCGCCGGCCGGCCAGGACGCGTTCGTCGACCGCCTGCTCGCCGACGTCCCTCAGGCCAAGGTGCGCTGGCGGTACCGAACCGTGCTCAACGGCCTGACCGTCGTGTTGCCGCGGACGGAGCTCACAGGGCTGCGCTCGCGCCCGGGTGTGGCCGAGGTCTATCCGAGCGTCCGCTACTCCTCCACGCTCTACTCCAGCCCCGCTTTCATCGGCGCGCCGGCACTCTGGGGGCCCGGGCTCACGTCCGCCGGGAACGGGATCAAGATCGGGATCATCGACGACGGCGTCGACCGCACGCACCCGTTCTTCCGGACCGCGGGCTACTCGATGCCGCCTGGATATCCGAAGGGCCAGCGCGCGTACACGACCGGCAAGGTGATCGTCGCCCGAGCGTTCGCTCCCGCCAAGCCGCGCTGGCGGTACGCCGGCCGTCCGTTCGATCCGGCTTTCTCCTCACACGCGACGCACGTGGCGGGAATCGCGGGTGGCAACAACGGGACGAGCACGGGAACCCGAACCGTGTCGGGTGTCGCGCCGAAGGCCTACATCGGCAACTACAAAGTCCTGACCATCCCCACCGCGGCGGGCTTCGGCCTGAACGGCAACTCGCCGGAGATCATCGCGGGGATCGAGGCGGCCGTCCGCGACGGGATGGACGTGATCAACCTCTCGCTGGGAGAAGCGGAGATCGAGCCGGGGCGTGACCTCGTCGCGCGGGCGCTGGACGGGGCGGCCGCAGCGGGCGTGATCCCGGTCGTCGCCGCCGGAAACGACTTCGGAGAGTTCGGAAACGGCTCGCTCACGTCGCCGGGGAGCTCCGAGCGCGCGATCACCGTCGCGGCCGAATCGGTCTCCGGCCCAGTCATTGCATCGTTCTCTGGGGCCGGCCCGACTCCGCTCTCGCTGCGGATGAAGCCGGACGTGACGGCGCCGGGCGTCAGCATCGTCTCCTCGGTTCCCCGCCGAGACGGGCTCTGGACTGCGTTCAGCGGCACGAGCATGGCCGCGCCGCACGTGGCGGGGGCGGCAGCGCTCCTGCAGCAGCGTCACCCCACCTGGACGGTGGCCCAGATCAAGTCGGCGCTCGTGTCGACCGGCAACCCCGTGCTCGCCCGCTCCTCGCAGCGAGTAGAGGCATTGAGCACCCGCGAGGGCGGCGGTTCGGTCAACCTCCCGAAGGCCGACGCGCCGCTCCTCTTCGCGGAGCCCAGCGGGCTCTCGTTCGGCTTTCTCCAGCCGGCGGCAAGCGCTGTGGGACGCGTCGCACTGACGGACGCGGGCGGCGGGGCAGGAGCCTGGAACGTCGTCGTGGAGCAGCAGACGGCGCCCGCAGGCGCAACGGTCGCGGTGCCCGCCGCAGTGACCGTGCCCGGCGAGGTCGTCGTCACCGCGACAGCGGCGCCACAAGCGCCGCAAGGCGAGGCGGCAGGGCACATCGTCCTGGTCCGCGGAACGGATCGCCGTCGCATTCCGTACTGGTTCCGGGTCACCGCCCCGGCCCTGTCACGTCATCGCCCCACGCGCCTCTCGCGGACCGGCACCTACCGGGGCTCGACGCAGGGCAAGCCGGCGCTCGTGGACAGCTACCGCTACCCGGAGGATCCGACCGAGCTCGGAATCCCCAGGTTCCTCCGCGGCCCCGAGCAGGTTTTCCGCCTCCGGCTCCCGCGGCCTGTTGCGAACTTCGGCGTCGCCATCACCGCGGGCAAGCGGACTATCGAGCCGCGCATCGTCCGCGCCGGAGACGAGAACCGGCTCATGGGCACCCCCGCTCTCCCCTACAACGCGAATCCCTACCTGCGCACCTACGGCCTCCTCGAGCGGGTCTCGGGCACGACCACGCCGGCCGCAGGCGAGTACGACATCGTCTTCGACAGCTCGACCCCCGGAGGTGCGGGCGCGTTCACCTTCCGCCTGTGGATCGGAGACACGACGCGACCCCGATTGAGACTCGTGACGCGCACGGCACGACGTGGAGGCCGGCTTCTGATCTCAGCGGTCGACCTCGGGTCCGGCGTCAACCCGCGCTCCATTCGAGTCATCGTCGGGAGCCTGGTGCGACAAGCGCGCTACGACGCGCGGCGCCGCTTGGTCGTGGTCAGCCTGGGCGGGGTGAGCCGGGGCCGAAGGCTCGTGGAGGCTGAGGTCTCCGACTACCAGGAGTCGAAGAACCAGGAGAACGTGGCGCGGATCCTGCCGAACACGTCACGTCTGCGCGCGACGATCCTGGTTCGCTAGACGTCCCGGTCTCTGGTCGTCGGCAGCTGCGCCAGGTCGCGCTCGACGCTGGCGGCGAACTCGTCGATCTCGTCGTCGGGCCGGACGATCCTCAGCTGCTCCTTGCGGCGCGACCGGGAGCGCAGGCGCCAATGCTCAGGGCCGACGCGGGCTGAAAGCCGCGGCCACTCGGCAGCGACCAGCACGGCCACGGCACAGGCGAGCAGGATCAGCCAAAGCCAGGCCACCCCTCGATTGTAACCAGGGTTTTGCTGCGTTCCTTAGACCGGAACGAGCGGCAAGTCCCAGAGAACCGCCGCCGCGACAGCCCCTGCCGCCCCCAGCGCCAGCATGGCGACCCCGAACGCCTGCTGCTTGCGACTGGACCGCTTCACCGCGTCGGCGGCTTCGTCCATCTTGTCCACCGTCCGCTCGAGAAGCCGCTCGGCCCAGACGAACTCGAGCGCCAGGATGCCGAGACCGATCGCGATCACGAGCAGCCCCGGGCCGGGCAGGACGAGCATCGCCAGCCCAGCGAGCACGACGAGGAAGCCGAACATGGCCACGACGACGCGGACGATCCGGTTCCGCTCGAGGTGTTTCTCGCGCCGCTCGCGGACCCCGTCGAGCAAGCGCCGTTTGCGGGGGCTTCCTCCATCGAGGAAGCCTACCCAGGCACGCCTAGCCCTTCGGGCAGACTCTGATCCAGTCGGTCCGGCAGCGGTCGCGCCCTGGGCCTGCGACGAGCCGGTCGTTGCCCCGGAACCCGTCCTTGGCGAACATCGTGTCGCTGCCGAAGCCCCCTTCGAGGACGTCGTGGCCGTCTCCACCCGCGAGGTAATCGTTGCCGAGGCCTCCGATGAGCGCGTCGTCGCCTGCTCCTCCGAAGAGCCTGTCGTTGCCGTCGCCACCGACCAGCTTGTCCTTGCCGGCGAGACCGTAGAGCTGGTCGTGGCCGCCGAGCCCGCAGATGACATCGCGCTTGCGGGTCCCGCGGAGGACATCGCGGCCGGAGGTGCCGATGATCGTGCAGCCGAGGCTGCGCACGCCGCGCGGCAGCGGCTCGGCGAAATACGTCTTGCCTGCCGGCACGTTGAAGGTCAAGCGGCGGACGACGTCGTAGACGGCGACCACGCCTTCCTCGACCCGCGTCTCCGTGCCACCGCAGGCATCCTCGGTCACCCAGCGCGTTCCGCGCACGGTCGCCGAGCTGTACCGGCCACGCGTCTTGAACCTTCCGCGGCCGCTGCCCCACAGCCGACGGACAGGACGCTTGTCTGCGGCCAGGCCGGCCGGCCTCAGGCAAAGGTCGAAGTTTCCGCCGCCCAGGCGGAGCTCACCGATCGCGTTTGCGTTGGCCTGCAGGAGCGTGAAGATGCCGTCGAAGAACTCGCTCGTGTCGCGCGCGGACCCACGGGCGAGCGTGACGGAGACTGCGCCGACGGTCGTGTCGAGCTGCGACCCGAGGGGAATCTGATCGGATCCGCGCAGCTCCTTGAAGGTGTTCGAGCCCGGCTCCTTGACCAGAACCGTGCCGCGGACGGGCGTCACGTTCGCCGACTGGCCGCCCGTAGGTGGCGGCGGAAGGAACGTCGCCGTGACGTTCAGCGGCCCGTTGACCAACAGGGTGCACGTGCTCGCGCCGCTGCAGGCGCCGCCCCAACCTCCGAACGTCCAGCCTGGGTCGGGATTCGGCACGAGCGTCACGGCACTCCCGGTGGCAAAGAAGGCGGTGCACGTGGTCCCGCAGTCGATGCCCGCAGGGATGCTCGTCACCCTCCCGTCGCCCGTCTTCGAGACAGTGACCGGGCTCGGCGGCGGGTCCTCGGCGTCGAAGCGTGTGACTGTGCGAAGGGTCGCGCTCTGTTGAACGTCGATCTGTGCGTTCCACTGCTGGCTCAGCGTGGCGTCAAAGGGCGTGTCGGCGTCGAGGTCCCCATCGGCGTTGTTGAAGACGGTGCCGTTATCGCCCAGCGGGATCCCAGCGGAGCCGACGATCGCGGGCTTGTAGTCGTACGGCTGAATCGTCCACCGGCTCGGCGTGCTGTTGCCATCAAGGGCACCGGAGAGCGCCAGGTAGGGGCGCGGCTGCGATGCGTCGACGGAGTCGAACTCGAACAACGTCCCGCCGGAGGCACCGTCTGCTGCCGCTCCATCCGAGGTACCGGGGCTGTTGTACCGAAGGTCTCCGTCCAAGTGGCGAACCAGGGTCAGTGGAAGCGGATCGCCGCTGTCGTTGCCGGGGGCGAGGGCGATGGTGTAGTCCTGGGTCAACGTCGAGCCGCCGAGGGCCACAGGAGCGAGCTCCTGGGTCAGGTCGATCTGCAGGCCGCTGACGAACGTGCGGGTGTGGAGAGGCGATTCGGAAATCACTTGCACCGTTTGGCCGTTGCAGTCGTCGGCCAGCAGCCGCTGCGCGACGTTCAAATAGAGGTTTGACGTGAACGTCGTCCCCAGCGCGCCGGCGGAAGGCCCGGGCGGGTTGAAGACGGCGTCTCCGGCAGCGGTGCCGCGCCCAAATGCGCCCAGCCCGTCGACGGTGACCCGCACCGCTCCGTCGGTGGTAGCAGGGTCGCCGTTGGAGAGGACGCGGATGACGGGAACGCAGCCGCTGTCGATCGCGCGCGCATCGACGAGGTAGGCCGACGTGCACAAGAGAGCTCCGAGCAGCGCCATGACAGCGAGCCGAGCGATACGCGGCCCCACTCGCATCACGGGCACATCTTGATGAAGTCGGTCATGCACCGGTCGACCCCCGGCCCACCGCGGACGACGTCGTTGCCGCGCACGTTGTCGCGGACGAAGAGGTAGTCCCTTCCGCCGCCGCCCTCATGGACGTCCCTGCCAGGGCCGCCCCTCAGGTAATCGTTGCCGGCGCCCCCGTTGAGAACGTCCGCTCCCCGGCCGCCGAACAGGCGATCCTTGCCGTTGGCGCCGTTGAGCTTGTCGTGCCCGTCCTCGCCGCGCAGGACGTCGCTGCCAGCGTCACCGAACAAGTTGTCCTTGCCGGCGCCGCCCCTGAGGGTGTCGTTGCCGAGCCCGCCGATCAGCACGTCGTTCCCGCCGAGGCCGAGGATCAGGTCGTTACCGGCGAGGCCGCAGATCACGTCTCGCCCGCTGGTGCCGCGGAGCACGTCTCGTCTCGCCGTGCCCGTCCTGGTGCAGGTGACGCCGTGGATGATTCGCACGACCCGGGGCGCGGGTGGCGGCGGAGGAGGCGGCGGTGGTGGCGGCGGAGGCGGTGGTGGCCCCGGGCCGACGACGGAATCGTCGTTCACGATCGTTCCCGTGCCGGTTCCGACCTGAATCGTTGCGTTCGTCGGGCTCGTGAGGTTGACCGCGTAGGCCTCGTTGGGCTCGACGACAGTGTCGCCGTTGACGCTCACGGTGACGCTCTTGCTGGTCTGGCCGGGAGCGAAGGTCAGGGACCCGTTGTCGGCCGTATAGTCGGCCGGCGCGTTCGCCGTGCCGTCGGCCGTCGCCCAGTTGACGGAGACGGTCTTGCCGCTCGCGGCATTGAGCGTGGCGGTCATCGTCGCCGTCGTCGACCCGGAGTTACCCTCGGTGACGCTCGCGTTGCCGATCGAGAGCGCGACGGGCGCATCGTCGTCGGTGATGGTGCCGATGCCCTGGCCGTCGGCGAGTGTGACCCCGCCGGAAATGATCTCGAGGTTGGTGAGGAACGTCTCGTCGATCTCGTCCGTGGTGTCTCCGTTCACCTTCACAACCACGGTCTGACTGGTCGTCTCGAATGCGGGGAAGGTGCGCGTAGTGATGACCGTTCCGTAATCCCCCGGGGCGGTCGCGCTGCCGTTGGCAGTGGCGAACCGGACGACGACCGGGGACGGGTGCGGCGCGGAGAGGCTGATCGTGAACACCGCGTCGGTGTCTCCCGAGTCGCCCTCGGCCGGAACCGTCACATCGTTGACCGACACGGTCGGCGTGCTGCCACCGCCCTGCGTCACGGTGATGCTCACCGCGCCGGTGTCCGCGGCGTCCTCCTCGTCGGATGCTTCGAACGTGAAGGCGTCCGGGCCGAAGTAACCGGGAGCCGGCGTGTACGTGCGGTTCGCGCCACTGCCGGTGAGCGTTCCGTGATCCGGCGGATCGAGCACCGCGTATGCGAGCGCGTCGCCGTCGATGTCGCTGGCGTGCAGCGGGATGAGCTCAGCAGTGTCCTGCGCCACCGTGGCGCTCGAGTCCTCGGCTACCGGCGCGTCGTTCACGGCGGTGACGGTCATCGTGACGACAGCGGACGCGGTGCCGCCGGCGCCGTCGGAGATCGTGTACGCGAAGGAGTCGGAGCCGTTGTAGTTCGCGTCGGGCGTGTAGAGGACGTTCCCGGCCTGCAGGACCGCAGTGCCGTGGATCGGCGGGCCGACAACCGTGATCGTCAGCGGGTTGCCGTCGACGTCCGAGTCGTTGGCACGCACGTCCACGGACCGCGAGCCGTCCTCGACAACCGTGGCCGAGTCGTTCACCGCGTTCGGCGGGTCGTTGACCGGCGTGACGGTCAGCGAAATGGTGGCGACGTTCGAGTCGAGCGCGCCGTCGCTCGCCCTGAAGGTGAAGGAGTCCGGGCCGTTGTAGTTCGCGACGGGGGTGTAGATGCGCTCGGCGCCGCTGCCGGACAGGATCCCGTGCGCCGGAGCGGAGACGATCGTGTACGTGAGCGTGTCGCCCTCGACGTCGCTTGCCGCCAGCGTGACCGCCTCGAATGCGTCTTCAGCCAGGGTGCGCGACGCGCCGACCGCGATCGGCGCGTCGTTCACCGAGGTCACCGTGACCGAGACGGTCGCGATGTTGGAGTCGTTGACCCCGTCGTTCGCCTTGAAGGTGAAGGAGTCCGGCCCGTTGTAGTTCGCGGCCGGCGTGTAGGTGCGGCTCGCGCCCGTGCCCGTGAGGACACCGTGTGTCGGCGCGGAGACGATCGAGTAGCTCAGCGCGTCGCCGTCGGCGTCGCTCGCGCCCAGGGTGATGCCGAGCGCACTGTCCTCGGGAGTCGAGACACTCTGCGGCGCCGCGACGGGCGAGCTGTCGTTGTCGGTGATCGCGCCGAGGCCCTGCGCGTCCAGCAGCGAGGCACCGGACGGCGACGAGAGATTGACCGTGTAGTTCTCGAGGTTCTCGTCCAGCCGGTCGCCGAGGACGTCCACCGTGACAGGCCGGGTCGTCTGGCCCGGGGCGAAGGTGACGAGGCCGCTCGCAGCCGTGAAGTCAGAGCCGGCCGTCGCCGTCCCGGAGCTGGTGGCGAAGTTGACGGTCACCGGCGAGGCGGAGGCCGACGAGAGCGACACCGTGAACTGTGCCGGCGTAACGCCGCTGTTTCCTTCGCCGACGGTCACGTCGTCGATCGAGAGCAGGAGCCCGCTGCCTCCGCCCGAGATCGTGATCGAAACCGTGGAGACGTTCGAGTCGACGGTGCCGTCGTTCGCCTTGAAGGTGAACGAATCGGATCCGGTCGCGCCGACATTCGCCGTGTACGTGACCTGGTTGCCGCTCGGCGCCGACAGCGTGCCCTGCGTCGGGCCGGTGACGATCGAGTAGCCGAGAGTGTCGCCGTCGATGTCGCTCGCCTGGAGCGTGATCACTTCCGGCGTGCCCGCTCCGACGGTGACGCTGCTGTTCTGGGAGACCGGCGCGTCATTCACGGGCGTGACGGTCATGGCGACGATCGCCGAGGCGGTCCGCCGGCGCCGTCGGAGATCGTGTACGCGAACGTGTCGGCGCCGTTGTAGTTCGCATTCGGCGTGTAGAGGACGTTCCCGGCCTGGAGCACGGCGTTGCCGTGGACCGGCGTGCCGACTGACGTGACCGTGAACGGCTTGCCGTCGACGTCAGAGTCGTTGGCGCGAACGTTGACCAGCTGGGAGCCGTCCTCGGCAACGTGGCCGCATCGTTGACCGCGTTCGGCGCGTCGTTGACGGCGCGAGTTGATCGTCACCTCATGGTCGAAGTGCGACGGCCCCTGCCCGTCGGAGACGTGTAGTTGAAGCGTCCGAGGCCGTTGTAGTCCGCGTCAGGCGTGTAGATGACGTCGCTCTCCGCGTTGACCGTGGCCGTGCCGTGCGCCGGATCCGTAGACGCCGGAGACCGAGAAGTCGTCGCCGTCGACATCGTTGTCGTTGTCGAGCGCCGGAACGAACGTGCCGCCCGCGTCCTCCGCGATCGAGAGGGCGTCGTCGACCGCGGTCGGGTCGTCGTTGACCGCGACGACTGTGATCGCCACCGTCGCGACGTTGGAGTCGTTGACCCCGTCGCTCGCCCTGAAGGTGAAGCTGTCCGACGCCGTTGTAGTCGCGATCCGGCGTGTACGTGTACTGGTCGCCCTGGCCGCTCAGGTCGCCATGCTCGGGCTGGTCGACGATCTCGAACGAGAGCGTCGTCGTCCGCGTCGGAGGCCGCGAGCGTGATCGAAGCATCAACGTCCTCGTCGGTGGAGGCCTCGTCGTCGCTGGCGATCGGAGAGCTGTCGTCGTCGGTGATCGTGCCGAGCCCGACGGCGTCGAGGAGCGCCGCCCCGGAGGCGCCGGAGAGGTTGACGAAGAACGTCTCGCTGAGCTCGTCGAGACGGTCGCCGACGACGTCGATCGTGATCTCCTCGCTGGCGTCGCCGAGCGCGAAGATCAGAGTGCCGGTCTCGGGCGCGAAGTCGGAGCCAGCCGTCGCCGTCGCGCCGGCCGTCGCGTAGTCGACCGTGGCCGCTCCACTGTTCGGAAGGGTGCGCGTCACGGTGAAGGTCGCCGTTGTCGTTCCGGAGCTCCCCTCGTCGAGGACGACGTCGTCGATCGAGAGCTGCGAGCCCGCGCCGCCGACACCGTCGTCGTCGTCGATCGTGACCACGGCCTGGTTGTCTGCGAACGAGGAGTCGACGGCGTTGGAAAGGTTGACGAAGAAGGTCTCGTCGGCCTCGTCGTTCACGTCGCCGATGGTCGCGACCTGGACGGTGCCCGAGGTGGCTCCAGCCGTGATCGTCAGCGTCTGGCCGGCGGCGATGGCCTGGTAGTCGTCACCCGCGAGCGCGGTGCCGTTGGCGGACGCGACGTCCATCGTCACGTTCTGCGGGCTCGCCGCGGACAGGCTGACGGTGACGTCGTACAGGCTCGTGCCGGAGTCGCCCTCCGCGACCGTGGTGTTCGCGATCGAGATGGTCGGGCCGTCGTCGTCGTTGATCGTGGCGCTCGCCGGCGAGCCGGAGATCGTCGCGTCGACCGGAGCCGAGAGCCCGACGGTGAACTGCTCGTCGATCTCGTCGAGGAGATCGCCGTTGACCGGAACGGTCACGGTCTTCGTCGCTGGATCTCCGGGCGCGAAGGTAACCGTGCCGGTGGTGGGTGCGTAGTCACCCGGCTGAGTGGCGGTTCCGTCTGCGGCGGTGAACGTCGCGCTCACGGTTTGCGGGCTGACCGCGGACCGCGTGACGGTGAAGGTGGCGTTGACCGAGCCCGAGTTGCCCTCGTTGACGACCGGAGCGTTGGCGATCGAGAGCGACGGACCGTCGTTGTCGTCGATGGTGCCGACGCCGACGGCGTCAACCAGGTTCCCTTCGCTCTGGCTCGTCAGCGTGACGTTGAACGTCTCGTCCACCTCGTCGAGGCTGTCGGAGGACGTCTGCACGGTGAACGTGCCGCTCGTCGCGCCTGCTGGAATCGGCAGCGTGCCCGTGCGCGCCGTGTAGTCGATGCCGGCAGTGGCCGTGCCGTCCGAGGTGGCGAAGTTGACCTGCTGTGCGCCGGCGCTCGTCCGGTTCAGCGAGACGGTGAACGTGGCCAGACCGCCCTCGTTGACCGTCACGTCGTCGACCGCCCAGGTCAACGTGTCGTCGTCGTCGATGGTGCCCACGCCGAGCGGGTCGAGCAGGCTTGCGTTCACCGCGTTCGACAGGTTGACGTTGAAGGTCTCGTCCGCCTCGTTGAGCGTCTCGCCGACCACGTCGACGGTGTAGGTCTCGGTGAGCGGCGTCGGGTCGTCCGGGAAGGTCAGCGTCTCGAGCGGGCGTGCCGCGTAGTCGGCCGGTGCAAGGGCCGTGCCGTTGGAAGTCGCGGCCTGGAAGCTGATCGGCTTCTCGCTTGCGCCCGAGAGCGTCAGCGTGAAGTTCGCAGACGTCGTGCCCGAGTTGCCTTCGACGACCGTGATGTCGTCGACCGACACGGACGGAGTCGCGTCGTCGTCGTTGATCGTGACGATTGCCTGCCCGTCGCCGAGCTCGCTGCGGCCGTCCACCGCGCGGTCCGTCAGCGTCACGTTGAAGGTCTCGTTGAACTCGTCGATGGCGTCTGAGGTGATCGGCACGGAGAAGGTCTTGACGACGTCCGTCACCTGGAAGGTCAGCGTCCCGGACTGGGCCACGTAGTCATTCGCGGTGGCCGTCCCGTGGGAGGTCGCGTAGTCGATGTTCATGATCTCCGGCGTCGGGATCGAGCGCGCGACCGTGACGAGTGCGGTCCCAGCCCCCTCGTTCACCGAGACGTCGGCGACCGAGAGCAGCGGAACCGTCACGAGGTCGGCGAAGGTCGAGCCGTACCGGGCTTCGTAGGCTCGATCGGTGAGCTGGTTGTCGACGAGGGTCGAGAACGTTCCCGTTCGCGTGGTGGCGTCGACGATGCGCAGCGCCGTTACCACCGGCGGCACGAAGAGCGCGTCGTTGTCGACGTCGACGGTGCCGTTCAGGCTCGCGACTCCGCCCGTGCCGGTGACGACGAGCTTGTCGTAGCTGGCGGCGCTCGCGATCTCGACCTTGAGAGTCCCGGTCGCGTTCTGCGTGTAGTTGCCGTTGATCGTCAGCGTGCCGGGGGAAGCGCCCGGGTCGACGGTGCCGGTGTCATTGGTGACGTTCGCGAAGATCGTCCCGGTGCCGCCGAGGACGCCGTCGTTGTCCATGTTCGGGCCGCGGACGGCCGAGGTGAAGAGGTTCCGCCCGTTGATGATCCGGAAGATGCCGCCGGTCGCGTTGTGGTTGAAGCCGGCGAGAGCGTTGAGGGGCGTCGGGGAGTTGTCCGTGACTGCCGACGCAGCTCCGTCGAGGATGATCGTCGCGGCGTTGTTGACGACGTTGGCGTTATTGAACCGGAACGCGCCGGCCACGAGATACGTCCCACCGGTGAGGGTTGTGCCTGCAAAGTTGGTGAAGGTGCTCGTTGACCGCAGGACAGTGCCGACGCGAACGTCCGCGGTGCCAGAGTTCGTGAACGTAGCTTGCGGATTGAGCGTCCCCGTCTGAACGAGCACGGTGCCCGCGGCCTGGTTGTCCAGGGCCACGACGATGGTCGACGTCCCGCTCGCACCTGTTTTCTTGAGCATGCCGGTGTTGTTGAACAGGCCGGCGCCGCCGAGGTTGTTCTGGAAGTTGACGTCAGTCTGGATATCGAAGACGCCGTTGTTGGTGAAGGTCGACGTCCCGGAGCGCATGTCGCCGGTGCCGGCGAGGTTCCAGGTGCCGTCGTTGACGGTCATCCGGCCCCCGGTTGCATCCTTGGAGCCGGGGCCGGTCACGTTCATGGTCGCGCCCGGTGCGAGCCGGGTCGTGCCGGTGCCGGTCATGGTTCCAGTCGTCCAGGTCGAGGCCGGGCTTGGGCCATTGATCGTGAACGTGCCGGCGCCCGCCAGGATGCCGCTCGACTGGTCGAGCCAGGTCGTCGAAGCCGGGGCCTCGAAGTTGACGGTGCCGCCGTTGATCTCGGTCTTCGTCGGGCTGTAGGAGCCGAGAACGCTGACCGTGCCGCCCTGGAAGCGGACGATGCCGGCGCCGCTGACGCTCGAGGCAGCGGCGAGATCGTGCGCGCCGGCCGTGAACGAGAGCGTCGCCGGGGCGCTGTAGGAGCCGCTGCTGACGTTGGCGCCGCCGTCACCGTTCGAGAGCTCGAACGTGCCGATGTTCGCAAGCAGGCTGCCGTCGTTGTCGACGCCCATGTTGAAGTTGGTCGTCCCCGCGCCCGCCGTCTTCTTGAGCGTGCCCGTGTTGTTGAACTGGCCGGTGCCGCCGAGGTTGTTCAGGAAGTCGGCGTCCGTCTGGACGTCGAAGGTGCCGGCGTTGTTGAAGGTCGAGGCGCCGGAGCGCATGTCGCCGGTGCCTGTGAAGTTCCAGGTGCCCTGGTTCTCGGTCACGCGCCCGCCGGTTGCGTCCTTGACGCTGCCGCCGCTCACGTTCAGCGTCGCGCCGGGGACGAGCCGCGTCGTGCCGGTGCCGGTCATCGTCCCGCCCGTCCAGCTCGAGGCCGGGCTGGGGCCGTTGATCGTGAACGTGCCGGCGCCCGCCAGGATGCCGCTCGACTGGTCGAGCCAGGTCGTCGATGCCGGTGCCTCGAAGGAGACGGTGCCGCCGTTGATCTCGGTCTTGGTCGGGCTGTAGGAGCCGAGAACGCTGACCGTGCCGCCCTGGAAGCGGACGATGCCGGCGCCGCTGACGCTCGAGGCAGCGGCGAGATCGTGCGCGCCGGCCGTGAACGAGAGCGTCGCCGGGGCGCTGTAGGAGCCGCTGCTGACGTTGGCGCCGCCGTCACCGTTCGAGAGCTCGAACGTGCCGATGTTCGCAAGCAGGCTGCCGTCGTTGTCGACGCCCATGTTGAAGTTGGTCGTCCCCGCGCCCGCCGTCTTCTTGAGCGTGCCCGTGTTGTTGAACTGGCCGGTGCCGCCGAGGTTGTTCAGGAAGTCGGCGTCCGTCTGGACGTCGAAGGTGCCGGCGTTGTTGAAGGTCGAGGCGCCGGAGCGCATGTCGCCGGTGCCTGTGAAGTTCCAGGTGCCCTGGTTCTCGGTCACGCGCCCGCCGGTTGCGTCCTTGACGCTGCCGCCGCTCACGTTCAGCGTCGCGCCGGGGACGAGCCGCGTCGTGCCGGTGCCGGTCATCGTCCCGCCCGTCCAGCTCGAGGCCGGGCTGGGGCCGTTGATCGTGAACGTGCCGGCGCCCGCCAGGATGCCGCTCGACTGATTGAGGACGGTGGTCGTCGCAGGCGTGTTGAAGATCGCCGTCCCGCCGTCGATGTTCGTGCGCGACGGGCTGTACGTCCCCAGGATCGTCGTGGTGCCTGCGGAGAACTGGGCGGTGCCCGCGCCCGTCAGGGGCGAAGCAGCGCTGAGCGTGTGGCTGCCCCCGCCGAACTGCAGCGACCCGCCGTCGTCCACGGAGAAGCTGCCGACGTTGCTGTTCGGCCCGCCCTCGGCCAGGTTGAGCGTTCCGTGCTGGACGTGAACGCCGCCGCCGGCCGCGGTCGAGTCGTTGTCGAACGGGATGTCGAGATAGCTCGAGCCGACGAACGCGTCGGAGTTGCGGAAGCGGAGCTTGACCTTGTCCGAGTACGCGTTGTTGTACGTCGAGCCGCCGCCCACCCGGTTGGCGGTCTGCTCGAGGCGCACTGTTCGGGTACCCGGAGGTACGGCGCTGCTGCCGGAACGGAAGAGAAATCCCGTTACGTTGCCGCGATCCGCGGCCAGCACCGGAGCGAGGGTCATGCTGCCGAGCTCGGTGCTGCCGCTCAGGAAGACGGCGCGAACCGTCATGTTGTCGTTCTCGGCCCCCGTGCCGCCGAGGTAGCCCTCGAGGAAGGTGGTGAAGTCGCCGCTGTCGACCGAGCCCGCCCAGGGCGAGATGTCGATGTTCTGCGCGATCGACGAGAGCGCCGTCGTCGGACCGCCGGCGAAGAAGTTCGTGCCGGCGCCCGGCGGCGCCTGCGCGAGAGTCGGGAAGCCGGTCGCGCCGTACTGGACGACCGTGAAGTTCGACGTCCGGCTCCAGCCCGGGATCGAAGGAACGATGTCGCCGTCCGTCGAGCCCGCGCCGTCCTCGCCGCTCCAGTTCGAGGCCTGCCCGCCCGGTGTCGTGATCTTGTTGACGACCCCGCCCGGTGCGTTGCGGAACTCCATCTGGCCGCCGTTCTGGTTGATGCCCTGGCTGTCGCCGACGTTCCACGTTCCCTCGTTGAGGATCGTGCCGCCCGCTGGGCTGCCACCGCCGACGTGCCAGACCGCCGAGTCCAGCCAGTTCGTCGTCCCTTGGTTGAGCAGCGTGCGCAGGCCGGAGAGCGTCTTGCCGCCGCCCGTGAGCGTCATCGTCGCGCCCGGCAGGATGACCGTCTGGCCGGTGCCGGTCTGCGTTCCGCCCGACCACGTGAACGTGCCCGTAACGTCGAGCGTGTCCGTGCCGCCCACACTTCCGCCGGACTGGGTCAGCGTGCCCGCCGTCACGTGGGTCTCGTCGGAGACGGACGTCAGGTTGAAGTTGACCGTGCCGCCGGGCACGTCGGTCAGGTTCGGGATGTTGTAGTCGGCCATGGTGTTGACCGTCCCGCCAGCGAAGCGCACGGTCCCCGCCCCAGTGACCGACGAACCGCTGTTCAGGTTGTGGGTGCCGCCGTCCCAGCGAAGCGTCGAGCCCAGGGGCACCGCGAACGAGCCGGTGCTGTTGCCGCCGCCGGCAAGCTCAAGTTGGCCCTGAGTGACGACCACCGAGCTGGAGTTGTTGAAGACGACCCCGCCCGGGAACGTGGTCGTCGTCCCGACGACGTTCCTGTTCAGCGTGCCGAGGTTGTCGAAGACCGCGGTGGTGCCGCCCCAGAACTGGAAGTCCTGCTCTCCCGAGGCCGTGAACACGCCGCTCGCGTTGTTGACCATCGTGGCTCCGAAGCCGATCAGGATGCGCGCGGCGGTCCAGCTCGTGGCCCCGTTCAGCTCCAACCGGCGGGTAGAAATCTGATGGTCGCCGCCGTTCATCGTCAACGGCCCGTTGAAGATCGTCGACACGCTTGTGGTCGTCGCCTCGAACCCGCCGTTCGACCAGGTCGTCGGTCCGTTCACGGTCAGGTTGGCGCTGCCGCCGATGAAGCCGCCCAAGAACAGCGAGGGCACGCTCGATGCCGAGTTCACGTTCAGAGTGCCGCCACTGACAGAGAGCGCGTTGTCGTTCAGCGCCGGCGACCAGTTTGCGATGCCGCCGGTGACGGTCAGCGGGCCCGTTTGGGTGTAGGTGCCGTTGATGTTCGTCGTCCCGCTGGCGACGGTCACCGCACCGGCCCCGCTGAGGATCGAGCCCGAGTTCAGGTTGTTCGTGCCGCCGTCGAAGCGGAGAGTCGAGTTGAGGGGCACGGCGAACGAGCCGGTGCTGTTGCCGCTGCCTCCGAGCTCGAACTGCCCCTGGGTGACGTTCACCGAGCTGAGGTTGTTGAAGACGACTCCGTTCGGGATTGAGGTCGTCGTGCCGACGACTTCCTTGTTCAGGGTGCCGAGGTTGTCGAAGACCGCGGCGGCGCCGCCCCAGTACTGGAAGTCCTGCTCACCCGAGGCCGTGAACACGGCACCCGGGTTGTTGACCATCGACGCCCCAAAGCCGATCAGGATGCGCGCGGCCGTCCAGGTCGTGGCGCCGTTCAGCTCCAGCCTGCGCGTCTGCACCATGTGGTCGCCGCCGTTCAACGTCAGCGGCCCGTTGAAGATCGTCTTCACGCTCGTGTTCGACGCCTCGAACCCGCCGTTCGACCAGGTCGTCGGCCCGGCCACGGTCAGGTTGCCGGCCCCACCGATGGTTCCGTTCAAGGTCAGCGACGACACGATGGACGCGGAGTTGACATTCAAGGTGCCCGAATTGACAGCCAAGGCGTTGTTGTTGAAAGCGGGCGTGAAGTTCACGAGACCTGAACTGACGCTCACCGGGCCCGTGTGCGTGTAGGCGCCGTTGACGTTCGTCGTCCCGCCGGGGAAGCTCAGCGAGCCGGAGCCGCCGAGGGTCGACACCGGCGTCAGAGTGTGCGTGCCGCCACTGAACGCGAGCGCCGCACCGGGTCCGACGTTGAAGGAGCCGGAGCTCAGGCCGCCGCCGCCGAAGTCGAGGGTCCCGGTAGTGACCGTCACGGAGCCGGCGTTGTTGAAGGCGAGGAAGTCCGTGACAGTCGTGTCCACCGTCTTCGTCACGGCGCCGCTGTTGTTGAACACGGCGGTGTTACCGCCCCAGAACTGAAAGTCCGCACTGGTCCTGACGTTGAACGTGTGGCCCGCGCCGTTGTTGATCGTCGCCCCGAAGCCGAAGAGCATTCGGCCGCTCGTCCAGATTGCGTCCGCATTGAGGTCGACCTGCCGCAATTGCAGGCCGTGGTCGCTGCCACCGAGCGAGAGCGCGCCGTTGATCGCTGCTCTGGCGGTCGTGGTGTCGGCCGTGAGCGTGCCGTCGTTCCACGTCATCGCACCGTTGACGCTGAAGTTGGCGGCGCCGCCGATCGTGCCGTTCGTGAAGTTCAGCTCGCCGAACTCAGATGCCTGGGACGTGCTCGTCATGTTGAGCGCTCCACCGCTGACGTTGACCGTCTCCGCGGCCGTGATGCTCAGGACGGACGTGGTGCCGGTGTTGAAGGTGACGCCGGCGATCCCGAGATCGGGAATGCAGACGTGGTCGGTCGCGATCGGCAGCCGGTCAGCGCTGGTCGTCGTGTCGCGCCAGTTCGCGGCGACGTGCCACGACGTCCCGATGCCCGTGGGCCCTCCGTCGTAGATGATCGTGCCCGCGCAGTTCCCGATGCTGAAGTCGTTGATGTTGTTGTCGGTGTCGCGAAGAGACGCCGCTCGCGTGACGATCTCGCTGGGGCCCGCAGCCGGACGCGCGATCACGCCGGTATAGGCCCCGGTCCCGTACGTGACGATGTCGATCTGAGTGCTTGGCGAGTTGTCGAGCACCATGACCTCGTCTCCGGCGTTGCCGAAGTCGGGGACCGCTGCGCCCCAGGCGCCGAACGCGATCAGGTCAGGCACCGAGGGATCGGTGCTCGTGAGCTCGAAATCGGGGTTCGTCGCATAGACGCTGAAGTAGTCCGTCGCGCTCCGAGCGACCTTCGCGTTACCACCGACCGGGAGAATCGTCCCCGCCGGGAACTGGTACATGCCCTCGCCGCCGTCCGGCGTCTCCTCGTCGCCCAGGGCGTAACCGGAGACGTTGAGAGACGAAGACGTTGCATTCGCGACCTGGATCCACTCCGCGCCGGGTGTCGCGCCCAGGTCCGTCGTCGCCTTCTGGACGACGAGCGGCGCGCGGACCTCACCGGCCGAGTTGAAATGGAGCTGCGAGAAGTAGTCGATGCGCTGATCGACGAGCTCCGCCGACGTGTTCGGGTACCCCGTCGTCCGCGGGTCGTTGTAGTCCGTGACGACGTCGAGCGCGTCGGAGACGCTCGTCCCGCCGATGTCCTGTGTCTGGTCGCCGGCGGTCGAGCGGAAAGTCGCGATAGTCGTCTGGAGCGGAGCGCCTGGCGGGCCGCTGAGGCCGAGCGCCGACCACGGGACCGAGAGCTCGACGGTGCCGTCTCCTCCCTGCGCAACCGCGCCCGCCGCAGTGGGCGAGCCGAGATGCCACACGTTGACCGTGCCCGCGCCGCTGCCGAAGCGTGTCTGGAGTAGGTACTCCCACTGGGCGACGTCGGCGACCTGCGTGTCGGCGCCGGCCACGAGGTTGGCGTCGCCGGAGCCGGAGACGCCGTCTGTGTCGATCGCGATCTGGATCATCGGCGCCCCGTCGCCCGACGCGACTCCGAACGCCGCGAGCTTGACGAGCGCGTAGAGGCTCGTCGGAGTCGCCGTGAAGCGGACCTGCGTCATGTCGACGCGCTGATCGGGCGAGGCGAAGTCCGTGCGCTCGTCGCCGGCGCGGTCAGCCCAGATGTACTCGCCCTCGTCGGTGGCACTGCGCGCGATGAGGCCCGTGTTGTCGAACAGGGGCGCGCGCGCAAGCCAATCGGCCGAAGATCCGTTGACCGTGACCGGGTGGGCGCGCGCGAGCAGCACTGGTCCCGCCAGGGCCACCAAGAGCAGTCCGACGACGGGTACACGGCGTGCCCGCCTTCCGATCAGGCGCTGTACCGACCTCCGCAGAAGCTATTCCCCCTTAATTCCCCAGACCCCGTTGAAGGCGCGAACCTACGAGGTTGGACGATGGCAGGGCGGCTGCCTCGCGACAATAGGCCGGACGGCCCATTTTCCGGCTCGGAGGTCCTAGGCTCCTGTGGCGACACATCGTGCCGACTGGACGAGACGCCGCCGGGAATTCTTCCCGTGTTGCACGGTCAAAAGGAGGATGCCCGGGATACGAAAGGGGCATCTTCCAGAGGCCGTTTGTGGCCGAAACCTAGGTAGTGAGGCGGTTTTCGGCACCCATATTTCACTCGCGCCGTGGGCAGAGGCGTCTAGGCCCTCCAATCGCCGTCGTGGCGATTTCGAGCGTCGTACTCGTTGCGACTGCGTTCGGACTGACCATTTGGCGTTATGAGCACGCACAGCAGAGCCGGAAGACCGCCCTGAGCGAACGAGGTGATCGGCTACGCGCCGAAGAAGCGGCCAAGGTGTTCTGGCAAGGAAGGGAAGCGATCAACGAATACTTGATCACCGGAGAGCCGGACGTGCTGGCCGAGATCCGTTCTCTACAAACCGAGTTCCGCCGCGTCACCGAACGTGCCGCCGAGGAAGACGAGATCCAGGGCACCGGGCTCACGCAAGTGCGCATCGCCAACGGTGCGCTCTTGCGGGAGTTCGAGTTCCAGCTCGTGGAACGGTCAGAAAAGAAGGCGCACGCCATCGGTGGTCACGACGTAATCATCGACGCGCTACAGCCGTTCGAGCACGCGGTCTTGCGCCCCCTACGGGATCTCAACGACACCAACTTGGCGAGGGAGCGCGCAGCGTCCAGAGACGCCGCGTCGGCGTCCAGCCAGGCACGGCGAGTTGCGTTCCTAGGCGCGCTCCTTGCGCTCGGGGCGGGGCTCGGTTTTGCGATCTATGCAGCTCAGCTCCTCCGCCACGAGACGAGGCAGGCCCGTGCGCTCAAGCAGACACTTGCCGAGCGTGAGCAGGCACACAAGGCGCTCGAGGAGCGCGAGCTCGAGTTGCGCCAAGCACAGAAGATGGAAGCTGTCGGGCGTCTCGCCGGCGGGGTCGCGCACGACTTCAACAACATCTTGCAGTCCATTACCGGCTACAGCGACCTCGCGAGCAGCGAGGTCGCGCCTGACCAGCCCGACTTGCGCGACTACATCGACCAGGTCAAGGCAGCCGCGACTCTCGCCACAGCCCTGACGGGGAAACTGCTGGCGTTCAGCCACCAGCAGGTCGTGCAGCCACGTGTCCTGGACCTGAGCGAGGTCGTGGAGGACCTGGCGGCCATGCTGCGCCCGCTGCTCGGGGAACGGATCGAGCTGGTCCTCGAGCTGGACCCGTCGGGTACAGCGGTCGAGGCCGATCCGGGACAGCTGGAGCAGATCGTCATGAACCTCGTCATCAACGCGCGCGACGCGATGCCCGACGGCGGTCGAGTAACGATCGCCGTGGGCACCCTCGATCTCACCGGCGTCAACGGGGTGGCGTCTGGGCCCTACATCCACCTCTCCGTCTCGGACACAGGGACAGGCATGGACGAGGAGACGATGTCACGCGCATTCGATCCGTTCTTCACCACGAAGCAGCTGGGCGAAGGGACCGGCCTCGGCCTCGCGACTGTCCACGGAATCGTCACCCAGAGCGGCGGTGACATGCAGATCACGAGCGCTCTGGGCGAAGGAACGACGTTCAACCTCTACTTGCCCGCCGCCGAGGCCGCGCACCAGCCAACGTCAAAGCCCACCACGCAAGCATCGCCGGGGCGCGAGACGGTACTGGTCGTCGAAGACATGGAAGTCGTCCGGTCGCTCGTACGCAAGATCCTCGAGCGCAAAGGCTACGAGGTCGTCACTGCCAACAGCGGCGCGGACGCCCTCGAGTCCGTGAGTGCGCTGACCCGGCCGGTGGACTTGGTTCTCACCGACATGGTCATGCCTGGAATGAGCGGTCGAGATCTCTGCCAGGAGCTCCACCTCGTTTACCCCGAATTGCGCGTGATCTACATGTCCGGGCACACTCAAGACGCGGCGCTCCACCACGAGGCAGAAACGGGGCAGGTGGATTTCCTACAGAAGCCGTTCTCCGTGGACACCCTGGTCGAGACCGTCCGCCAGGTGCTCGACCGTCCGCCAACCGACGCTATCGAAATACCGTCGGCAGCCTGAAGACGTAGCTCCCCGGGTTGGACTCGAACCAACAACCCTCCGGTTAACAGCCGGATGCTCTGCCAATTGAGCTACCGGGGATCGGTGCTCGGCGGCCGCGAATTGTAGCCCGGCTCAGCGCCGGCCGATTACGAGGTTGACCCTCGCGCCCGTTGGCTTCCGAAGACCCGGTCTCGGGCTCTGAGAGATGACCCGGCCCACTCGCCTCGAGCGAGCCTTCCGGACGCGGCCCACTCCGCACCGCCGAGCACGGATCAGTCGCCGGGCAGCTGCGAGCCGTAGACCGACAACTCGCGGGACCACGCATTGCGCACGACGCAGTGGCGCAGGTGGTGGTGGTGGTGGTGGCGGCGGCGTGAGGCGGAGCCGGAGGAGGAGGCGGTGGTGGAGGCGGAGGGGGCGCCGGGGGAGGTGGAGGTGGAGGTGGAGGTGGAGGAGGTGGCGGAGGCGGCGTGGTCGTTTCGATCGCGACCCCCCAACTGGTGATCGCGCCGCTATCGAAACGGGCGTCGTCGAGCACATAGAGGCTCCAGACCCCATTTGGCGAGGTGCCGTTGAACGTCGACAGCGACACGCTTCCGCCCGGAGCCGGCGCCGGCGGCGGGAAGACGTCCCCCGCGCCGAAATTGAGCGGCCGGAAGGAAGAGAAGCCGGGGCAGACGCCCGCCGACACTGGCAGCGCGGCCTGGTCGTCGAGCAGGAGGCTCGTCCCGATGTCCCCCGTCCCGCAGCCGTCTGACATTGGGATCACGTTCTCGCCCGTCGGGCCGACGAGCAGCAGGTCGATGTCGCCCGGGTAGGAATGGCTGATCCCGTTGATGAAGAGGTTGAGATCGCTGATCGTCCCGGTCTGGCCCGAGACTCCGCAGGTCGAGGGGTAGGGGCTCGCCGGTGAAGCGTCGCCGATCGTGACGGGCGCGCTCGTACAGTCCGGCGGCGGAGGAGGCGGAGGAGGAGCAGGTGGCGGAGGAGGAGGCGGCACCAGAGGATCCTCCTCGACGACGAGCTCGACGCTCGTGGGTGCGTAGTGCGGTGCGTAGCCGTCTCCGTTCGCCAGCTGCCAACCCTCGACATGATTGAACTGACCGCTACGCGCGCCCGCCAAGATGCTGAAACTCGTGTCCACGGGCGGGAGGAAACCCGGCGCAGACTCGATGATGAGCGTCCCCGCAAGCGTCACGGCCCCGTTCACGAGGAGCCGGTCGTACTGTGTCCCCGGCGTCGTCCCGGTCACCTCGATCAGCAGGCGCGCGTTCGACTGCTGGTCGTAGTCGCCGTCGATCGCGAGCACCCCCGGCGAGAGACCCGGCGCAACGTCTCCACTCGAGGTGACGTCCGCGTCGATGAGGCCTGCTCCCTGGAGCCTCCCGCTCGCTACGTTCGTGAAGGAATCGTTGGCAACGGCGAACGTGGTTCCCGATGAGGTGCTCAGCGTGCCCGCGTTCGTGAAAGGTCCAGGCACGGTCAGATTCCGCCCGCCCTCGAGCCGAAGCGCACTCCCCCTCGCGTTCGCCGCGAGGTTCGCGAGAGCGTTCGCCCCACTCTCGTCCTCGAGAGCAGCCGCGGCGCCCTGCAGTCGTAGATCGGCTCCATTGGTGACGATATTCGCGCCCGAGATCCGAAGCGTCGCCTGCACGACGTACTTCCCGCCGACGAGTGCGCCGCCACCGTAGTTCGTCACCTGCGTCAGCGCGAGCGCGCCGCTGAGAGCTTCGATCGTTCCGCCGTTCTTGAGTGTGGACATGAGCGAAGTCGTTCCGGGGCCCGCGCTCTTCCGAACGGTGCCGCCGGAGAGCACACGAACCGGGACACTCATCGTGGTGCCGTGCGTTATCTCGAGGACGCCGCCCGGCCCGATCGACACCGACGGTGCGGGGCTTCCGCTGGCAGCAACCGAGGAGCTACTCCAGACCAGGGAGCCGAGAACGTCGAGCGTGCGCCCAGTGGCGAGAAAAACGTTGCCCACGACGAACGTTGCCCCGGGTGCGACCCGTGTGATGCCCGCGTCGCCCATGGAGCCTCCAGTCCACGTGGATCCGTTGGCTCCCGAGCCCGTCAAGATCAGCGTCCCACTCCCGCCCATGGCGCCGGCAGTCTGTGTCAGCTTGGCAATCGTGGAGGGGTCGGCGAGGCTGGTCAGATTGAGCGTCCCCCCGCTGACCGTCAGCGCTCCGGCCACCTGAACCGTCGCCACGCTCGTGGTGCCGGTGTTGTATGTGACGACCACACCAGCCGGGATGCAGACGTGATCACCCGCGCCGGGCACTCCGATCGGCTCCCAGTTCGCCCCCGTGTGCCACGAACCGGCGATGGGTCCTGCCCACGACCTCGTGCACGCAGGCGTCCCTGCCGGCGAAAGACCCGTCGCAGGCCAGATCGCGAGGACGATCGGAACGGCCGCGGCCGCGAGCGTACCGCTACTGAGTCTCATTCAACCCCACCCCGCACTCCAATGTGGCAGGAAGTGAGCCTTGTTACAAGGCCTTAGACGAGCTCGCTGACCGCGGAGCGGATGCGCAGGAGCTGGTCTTGCAGCTCCTTGGCCCGCTCCGGATCCGCGTGGGCCAGCTCGCGGCGGAGATGTCGTTCTCGCAATCGCAAGAGCAGCTCCTTGCCTGTTTGCTCATCGATCGCCTCAGCCGCAGCCACGGCGTCGAGCTCGGCGATCAGCGCGACCAGCTCGCGGTCGTCTCCCCCACTTTCCTCGACCAGGTGCGCGCGCAGCCGCCGGTTGCGCTCGTTGTCGAAGTGGTCGGGGGTCAGTTCGGCCAGTAGGCGGACAAGCTCCGGATGGGCCACGCATCCCGCCAGAACTCGCCGCTCCAGCCGTTCGTCGGCGTCGATCATTTTCGACGACACGGGTGCACCCACGCCCGCCGAACCGCCGGTGGCACGCAACTGCATGGTCAGCCCGAGGCGATCGTTTGCGAGCCGCCAGGCGTCGTGCCGCTCAGGCGACTCGGGGATGCCGTTCAGGAACTCCTGAACCGCCAGATAGGCGAGCTGCCGATCTGGTGTGCGGCCAAGGATGAGCCGCACGCGATGAACGGGATACGACTCCGCAGCACCGAGGTGCTGTTCGAAGCCGGTGGGGTCGTCCGCAGGATCCTTCCCAGATGGGAGAGCGACCACGCGAACATCGAAGCTCTGCTTGGCAGCTAGCTCCATCCCGCGGAGAGTCGCGTCCTCGCCGGCGGCATCGGAGTCGAAGCAGAGGAAGAGGCGGCGCGTCAGCCGGCCGAGCTCCTTCAGCTGGGCCTCTGTCAGCGCGGTCCCCATCGAGGCGACTACGGGCAGGACCGCGGCCTGCCGCAGGGCGATCACATCCGTGTTCCCCTCGACCACGAGCGCCCGGTCCTCTTTCGAGATCGCAGCCCGGGCGAGATGGAGCCCGTAGAGCACGTTCGACTTGCGAAAGAGCTCGCTCTCGGGCGAGTTGACGTACTTGCCGCGCAAGGGGTCGTCCTCGTGCAGCTTGCGCGCCTGAAAGCCGACGATGCGACCCCGGGCGTCGGTCAGCGGGAACATGAGCCGGCGCTCGAAGTAGTCGCCGCCTCGACGACTCAGCAGCCCGGCCGCGGCCAGCTCCTCGCGCGTGAAGCCCTTCTCCCCCGCGCCCTTGCTCAGCTTCGCGCCGGCCGGTGAAAGCCCGAGCCGGAACTCGCGGCAGACCTCTTCGCCCAGGCCCCTGGACGTCAGGTATTCGCGTACCCCCTCGCCCGCGGGTGTCTCCCAGAGCACGCGCTCGTAGAACCCTGCGGCCTGGTCGAGCAGCGCATAGAGCCGTTGGCGACGGTGGCGCTTGGCGTCCGCCTCCGGCGAAGCGTCCTCGTACTCGAGCGGAACGCGAAAGCGTTCGGCCAGCCACTCGATGGCGCCGACGAAGTCGAGGCTCTCCGTCTCGCGCACGAACGAGATCGAGTCGCCGCCGACACCGCACCCGAAGCAGTGATACGTGCCGCGATCAGGCGACACCGAGAACGACGGCGTCTTCTCCTGGTGGAACGGGCACAGCCCGCTGTACCGGCCGCCCACCTTCCGCAGCCGGACTCGCGCCTCGACGAGCTCGACGATGTTCGCGGCCGCTTTGACAGCCTCCACGGACTCGTCTTTGATGCGGGCCACTTAGAGGCCTGCCGCGTAGTCGAGCGCGAAGCGGTCGGTCATGCCTGCAACGTAGTCGACGATCTCGGTCGGCCCGTCGCCGCGCTCGGCGAGGTGCTCGAAGATCGCCCGCACAGCCGTGCGCGCACGCTCGTGCTCCGCGGCCGTGTGCGGGCCCCAGATAGACGCGATCGAACATGAAGGAGCGCAACGCGAGCATCGCCGCACCGACCTCCTCACTCTGGCGGATGTCACCCTCGCGCTCGGAGGTCTCGACGAGATCGTGGACGAGTGTGTCGATGCGCTTCGACCCTTTCGGTCCGAGAAGCTCGACCTCTTCGTGCGGCAGGTCCGCGGGATCGAGGATCCCATGACGGACGGCGTCGTCGATGTCGTGGTTGATGTAGGCCACGCGGTCGACGATGCGGACGATCCGGCCCTCGAGGGTCTCGGGCTCCTCAGGCCCGGTGTGCTTGAGAATTCCGTCCCGCACTTCCGCGGTCAGGTTGAGCGACTCGGCGATCCGCAGCGATTGCTCGTTGTGGCGGAAACCGGTCTCGAAGCGCTCCCGCAGAGACTCGTCGAGCGCTTCCTCGCCGGCGTGGCCGAACGGCGGGTGCCCCATGTCGTGGCCGAGGCCGATCGACTCCGTCAAGTCCTCGTTCAGGCGCAGGGCGCGCGCGACTCCGCGAGCGATGGCTGTCGTCTCGAGCGTGTGCGTCATCCGCGTCCGGAAGTGGTCGCCGTCGGGATCGATGAAGACCTGCGTCTTCCCTTTCAGGCGGCGGAAGGCCTTCGAATGGAGAATCCGGTCGCGGTCGCGCTGGAACGGCGTGCGCAAACGACACTCTTCGTCCTCGCGCGCGCGCCCGCGTGTGCGATAAGAGCGGACGGCGAGCGGCGACAGCCACGACTCCTCGTGCTCGCGTACGCGCGCCTCGAAGGCATCCGCCACTCTGCCTGCCAGTTCCGGCATGGTCTTCGCCACGTTAGATGATGATCGGGACAGTTCCGCCGTCGACGCTCCACGCCGAACCCGTCACATAACTGGCACGGTCCGAGCACAGGAAGCAGATGACGGCAGCGATCTCCTCCGGCTCCGCGAGCCGGCCGAGCGGACGGCCGGCGCCGACTGACTCGAGCAC
Organism: uncultured Actinomycetes bacterium; assembly: GCA_963771725.1. Lineage (GTDB taxonomy): Bacteria > Actinomycetota > Thermoleophilia > Gaiellales > Gaiellaceae > VAXT01. The sequence continues at coordinate 554,023 of CAVYUO010000006.1, forward strand.
CTCTTCGCGACTCTTCCCGGACTTCGAAGCCTGCTGGTCGGCCAGCCCGCCGTCGGCCAACCAGGCGGCCGTCGCGGTCGGTCCCGGCGTGACCGCGTTGCAGCGAATCCCCTCCTTGGCGTAGATGTCCGCGACCAGCCGAGACAGGGACAGCACCGCAGCCTTCGTCACCGAGTAGTGCGGCATGCCGGTCGACGGTCGCTTGCCGGCCGTGGACGACACGTTGACGATCGAGCCGCCACCCCGCTCACGCATCGACGGGAGCGCGGCCCGAATCGCCCGCACGTAACTCATGACGTTGAGCTGCCACATCTCGTCCCACTCGCCGTCGGAGAGCTCCTCGAAGGACGCCTGATATGCGTGACCGACGTTGTTCACGAGACAGGCGACCGGCCCGAGAGCGCTCGCGTCCCGGATCAGCTCTTCCGGTGCCCCAGGCTCGGCGAGATCGCACACCACGCCCAGCGCGGCGCCGACCTCGCTCCGCGCGCTGTCGACACGGTCGGAGTCTCGCCCGGACACGACGACTTTCGCGCCCTCCTCGACCAGGAAGCGCGCCGTTTCCAGCCCGATGCCTCCGGTCGAGCCGGTGACCACGCAAACTCGATCGGAGAGCCCTAGATCCAAGGCGCGTTAGCGTACTGGGCGTGACGACGATCCTCATCGCCCGCCACGGTCAGAGCGACTGGAACCAGGAGAAGCGGTGGCAGGGTCACGCCGACCGGCCGCTCACCGAGCGGGGCCGCCAGCAGGCGCAGGCGCTGGCCGCCCGCCTGGCGCACATCGACCTCGACGCCGTTTACTCCAGTGACCTCCAGCGCGCCCGGGACACCGGGGCCGTCGTCGCGGAGAGCCAGGGGCTCGAGCTGCAACAGCTCCCCGAACTGCGGGAGGTCGACGTCGGTTCCTGGTCCGGGCTCACGAGGAACGAAGCGGAGGAGCGCTTCCCCGAAGGGTTCGCCCGGTGGCGCGACGGCTACCCGGGCTGGAAGGACGGCGAGACCTACGAGGCGATGACCGACCGCGTGCTACGAGCCGTCGACGAGATCGCCGCCGACCACGAGGGCGGCCGCGTCCTCGTCGTCTCGCACGGAGGGCCGATTCGAGCAATGCACGCTGCGGCGCTCGGGCTCGACGTCCACGCCTACCGCCGCCTGCGCCCGGTCGAGCCGAATGCACGGCTCTCCGCGGTGTGCATTGTCGACGGCAAGCTGACGGATCTCTGCCCGGCCGGCGAGATCGACGCCCTGATCGCCCGCGACCAGGAAGAACGGCGCGAGGCCGCCGCGCAGCCGCCGACGCCCGCGGGCTGACTAGAGTTCGAGCGCGTGGAGGACTACACGAGCAAGTACAAGGGCGAGCAGGTCGAGGTCGCCCTCTTCGGCGGCGACTACCAGGACGGCGTGCTCACTGCGTATTGCGCGATCGACGAAGTGGCGCACATCGAGCTGAACGGCCACATCCTGATCCCGCTCCAGAACATCGCGTCGCTCCACTGCACGAGCCGCTGCGACGCGCCGGAGCCGGACTGGCCGCCGCGCGGGCTCGCCGACGACGAGCGGGACTAGCCCCGTGCGCACAGCGCTGGCGGCCGCGCGGAACCTCCTGAAGGCCTGGCTGCTCCTCGTGGGGGTCTGCGGCAGCCTGGGGCTCATCGGCTGGGGCCTCGGCGGCTATCGCGCTTCGCGTCCCTCTTCGTTTGCTTCGGGCTCCTCGTCGCCGCTGCGGTCTACTGGTACCTCGATCGTGCTGCTCTGGGCATGGTCGGCGCCCGGGAGCTGGCAGCCGCCGAGGCGCCGCTGCTGCAGTCGACCGTGGAGCGGCTGGCAGCCCGTGCCCGGGTTGCCAAGCCGCGGCTGTACCTCTTTCCAGACGGGCATCCGCGCGTCGCCTCCGCGGGCCGCGGCCCGCGCGGCTCGGCGCTGGCCGTGAGCGCCGGGTTTCTCTCGCATCGCGTCGCCCGCCGAGCTCGAGGGCGTCCTCGCGCACGAGCTCGCGCATGTCCGCAACCGCGACGTGCTCATGCAGACGATCGCAGTCGTCCTTGCCGGCGCGCTGGTCGAGTCGAGTCGCATCGGCGGCTGGGCTCCAGCGCTGGCTCCTCTTCGTTCTCGGCCCGGTTGCGGCTGCGTTCGTCCACCTGCTCCTGTCGCCGAGCCGCGAGTTCGCCGCCGACCGCGCCGCCGCCGCGATCTGCGAGTCGCCGCACGGGCTTGCGGACGCGCTGCTGCGGATGGAGCAGGCCGGCGAGCTCGTCGAGTTCAGCGGCAGCCCGGCGACGGAGCCGCTGTACACGGTCAACCCGTTCGCCGAGAAGGGGCTGGCCGGCATGTTCGTCACGCATCCACCGGTCGAGGAGCGGGTGCGGCGCCTTCGAGAGCTCGACCCGGACTGGCGCGAGAAGCTGCGAGCAGCATGAAAAAGGCCCGAAGTCGTGAGACTCCGGGCCTGAAGTAATTCGGCGGCGACCTACTCTCCCGGGAGGTTGCCCTCCGAGTACCATCGGCGCTGGCGGGCTTAACTTCTCTGTTCGGAATGGGAAGAGGTGTACCCCCGCCGCTATGACCGCCGAAAATTGTCGGGGCGCACAGATCGCGCACCCTCAAAACTCCATAGCGGCTAACGCGTGTTCTAAATCAAGACCTCGGGCAATTAGTACGGGTCCGCTGAACGCATTGCTGCGCTTGCACGTCCCGCCTATCAACGTGGTGGTCTCCCACGGCCCTTACTCCCTCAAGGGGATGGGAAGCCTCATCTCGAGGTGGGCTTCCCGCTTAGATGCTTTCAGCGGTTATCCCATCCAGACGTGGCTAATCAGCAGCGCCGTTGGCACGACGACTGATACACCAGAGGTCTGTTCGTCTCCGGTCCTCTCGTACTAGGAGACGACTCCTCTCAAGCTTCCAGCGCCCATGGTGGATAGGGACCGAACTGTCTCACGACGTTCTGAACCCAGCTCGCGTACCGCTTTAATGGGCGAACAGCCCAACCCTTGGGACCTACTCCAGCCCCAGGATGCGACGAGCCGACATCGAGGTGCCAAACCCTTCCGTCGATGTGGACTCTTGGGAAGGATAAGCCTGTTATCCCCGGAGTACCTTTTATCCGTTGAGCGACGGCAATTCCACTCTCAACCGCCGGATCACTAAGGCCTGCTTTCGCACCTGCTCGACTTGTCAGTCTCGCAGTCAAGCTCCCTTATGCCTTTGCACTCTACGCACGATTTCCAACCGTGCTGAGGGAACCTTTGCGCGCCTCCGTTACATTTTAGGAGGCGACCGCCCCAGTCAAACTACCCACCTGACGCTGTTCCCGGCCCGGATCACGGCACCGGGTTAGAAGCCCAGAACACGAAGGGTGGTATCCCAAGGGTGGCTCCACGAGGACTGGCGTCCCCGCTTCAAAGCCTCCCACCTATCCTGGACAACGTATCCCAGACTCCAACGTCAAGCTGTAGTAAAGGTTCACGGGGTCTTTCCGTCCAACCACGGGTACTCGGCATCTTCACCGAGACTGCAATTTCACCGGATCCCTCGTTGAGACAGCGCCCAAGTCGTTACGCCATTCGTGCAGGTCGGAACTTCGCGTTAATCCTCTGTTTCCAGAGGCGCAGACTATCCCTTCACCCTGCACGCAGATTCGCGAGTATTGCTTCAGCGTCGATACCGCCGCCGCCCGCTCGGATTCATCCCCCGCGCGAGCTCGACGATCTCGATCAGCCCTTCACGGTTCCGATGAGCTCCCGCCGCCAGCAAGCCGGCAGACGGCTGCGAAGCGCTCGAAGTCGTGCCGCTTTCCGGACAGCAGCGGGTACGGCTCGAAGTGAGGAATCACCCGCTCGACGAGATCCTCGAGCCGGCGCGTCTCCCACTTCAGCGTCTTGTCGCTGCGGTCAGGCCGGATGCTTCCGCATCCGAAGTGGGCCTGAATCGCATGAAGCACCTCGGCGCGATCTCCGTTCTGGCTGACGGAGAGGCTTGGCCTCACCTCCCATCCCACGCGCAGCTTCGCTCGCGGCGAGATGGAGACGGTGAAGCATCCTTCTCCGTCGACGTAACCGGAGATGTACGCCGAGAGGAACTCGCGACTGCTACCAGGGGCCGGCGTCTGATCGCATTCATAGATTATCGCCGCAACGTGCGGACGACGGAATGCGATCTCACGTCCAAAAAGGACGATCAGTCGTTACGGGGTCAACTCACAAGATGTGACCGACTTCCCACGGGATTACCCTTTCGCTGTTACGACGTCCTTGACGCGTCGCATACGAGGAGGGCTTCCCCGTTATTAGCCGGTTTGTCCGCCGGAATTACTCCCGGCTCGGGCAATTCAATTACCCGACAAGGAATTTCGCTACCTTAGGACGGTTATAGTTACCGCCGCCGTTTACCGGGGCTTGGTTTCAAAGCTTCGCCCCGAAGGCTAACCTCTCCACTTGACCTTCCGGCACCGGGCAGGCGTCAGCCCCTATACGTCGTCTTTCGACTTCGCAGAGACCTGTGTTTTTGGTAAACAGTCGCTTGGGCCGTTTCACTGCGGCCCCCTCGAGCTAGACCCGCGAAGGGCTTTCACTCTACCGGGGCGCCCCTTCTCCCGAAGTTACGGGGCCATTTTGCCGAGTTCCTTAACGAGGGTTCTTCCGATCGCCTTAGTATTCTCTACCTGCCTACCTGTGTCGGTTTTGGTACGGGCACGCCCCACCTCCCTAGAGGCTTTTCTCGGAGGCATGGCTTCAGGCACTTCGCTCCTTTCGGAGCTCGGCATCCCGTCTCAGGCTTAATGGCCGGCGGATTTTCCTACCGGCCGCCCTACGCGGTTACCCCAGGACGACCATCGCCTGGGTTTCCTTAGCCTACCCCGTCCCCCCATCGGTGATAACGGTGGGTACGTGGTACAGGAATATCAACCTGTTGTCCATCGCCTACGCCTTTCGGCCTCGGCTTAGGTCCCGACTAACCCTGAGCAGATTAGCTTTACTCAGGAACCCTTAGGCATTCGGCGGAGGAGTTTCTCACTCCTCTTTCGTTACTCATGCCAGCATTCTCACTTCCCAGCCTCCACGGCTGGCTTCCGCCGCCGCTTCGCCGGCCTGGGAACGCTCCCCTACCACTCCAGCATAGCGTGAAGTCCGTGGCTTCGGTTTCTAGCTTGAGCCCCGTTACATTGTCCGCGCCCGACCACTTGACCAGTGAGCTGTTACGCACTCTTTAAATGGTGGCTGCTTCTAAGCCAACATCCTGGTTGTCTCTGCAATCGGACATCGTTTCCCACTTAGCTAGAAATTAGGGACCTTAGCCGACGGTCTGGGCTGTTTCCCTTTCGAGCACGAAGCTTATCCCCCGCACTCTGACTGCCATGCTCTGGAATACCGGTATTCGGAGTTTGCCTGAGTTCGGTAAGCTGGTAGGCCCCCTAGCCCAAACAGTGCTCTACAGCCGTTATTGAACGCATGACGCTATACCTAAATATATTTCGGGGAGAACCAGATATCTCTGAGTTTGATTAGCCTTTCACTCCGACCCACAGGTCATCCGCTCAGTTTTCAACCTAAGTCGGTTCGGTCCTCCACGGGGTCTTACCCCCGCTTCAACCTGCCCATGGGTAGATCACTCAGTTTCGGGTCTACCTCCGACGACTAAATCGCCCTATTCGGACTCGCTTTCGCTACGGCTCCGTTTCCTTAACCTTGCCGTCGAAGAGTAACTCGCTGGCTCATTATGCAAAAGGCACGCCGTCACAGTCCGAAGTCTGCTCCGACCGCTTGTAAGCACACGGTTTCAGGTACTATTTCACTCCCCTTCCGGGGTACTTTTCACCTTTCCCTCACGGTACTAGTTCACTATCGGTCGCCAAGGAGTACTTAGCCTTACGGGGTGGTCCCCGCAGATTCCGACCGGGTTTCCCGTGCCCGGCCGTACTCAGGTACTTGCTAAGGAAGGCTATGCGTTTTCGTCTACGGGACTGTTACCCGCTGTGGTGCGACTTTCCATTCGCTTCGGCTAACGCACAACTTTGTAACTTCCCGACCCGCCGGCAGACGGATCAAAGCAAGCCCTACAACCCCCGATAGACAACGACTGCCGTCTATCACATCTACCGGGTTTGGGCTGATCCCTTTTCGCTCGCCACTACTCAGGGAATCGAGGTTTCTTTCCTTTCCTCGGGCTACTAAGATGTTTCAGTTCGCCCGCTTACCGAACTCCGCCCTATGTATTCAGGCAGAGCCACGCGCGCATTACCACGCGTAGGTTTCCCCATTCGGAAATCCCGGGATCAAAGGTTGGTCAGCACCTCCCCCGGGCTTATCGCAGCCGCCCACGTCCTTCATCGGCTCTTGGCGCCAAGGCATCCACCGTGTGCCCTTAGTTTCTTGATCAGGAAGAACACGTGTGTTGCCACTATGGAGTTTTCAAGGTGCGCGCGGGTCGGCGCCCACAGAGAAAGAACCGCCGCCTAGAAGGGACGGTCTCTCAAAACTCAACAGCGTGAATTACATACATCGAGGTCGACGTAATTCTAGGCGACCTGGTTAACCGGACGGAAATAGATCGTCCATCAAACGGGCCAGGAGCCTCCGGAGTAATAGCTCCGGATTCCCTAGAAAGGAGGTGATCCAGCCGCAGCTTCCGCTACGGCTACCTTGTTACGACTTCACCCCAGTCACCGACCCCACCTTCGACGGCTCCCTCCCTTGCGGGTTAGGCCACCGGCTTCGGGTGTTGCCGGCTTCCGTGGTGTGACGGGCGGTGTGTACAAGGCCCGGGAACGTATTCACCGCGGCGTTGCTGATCCGCGATTACTAGCAACTCCGCCTTCATGGAGGCGAGTTTCAGCCTCCAATCCGAACCGGGACCGGCTTTTTGGGATTCGCTCCCCCTCGCGGGTTTGCAGCCCTTTGTACCGGCCAATGTAGCACGTGTGTAGCCCAAGACATAAGGGGCATGATGACTTGACGTCATCCCCACCTTCCTCCGATTTGTCACCGGCAGTCTCCTATGAGTCCCCGTCTTTCACGCTGGCAACATGGGACAGGGGTTGCGCTCGTTGCGGGACTTAACCCAACATCTCACGACACGAGCTGACGACAGCCATGCACCACCTGTGCACCGGCCCCGAAGGGCTGCCGTATTTCTACGACATTCCCGTGCATGTCAAGCCTTGGTAAGGTTCTTCGCGTCGCGTCGAATTAAACCACATGCTCCGCTGCTTGTGCGGGCCCCCGTCAATTCCTTTGAGTTTTAGCCTTGCGGCCGTACTCCCCAGGCGGGGTGCTTAATGCGTTAGCTTCGGCACGGACGGAGTCGACACCGCCCACACCTAGCACCCATCGTTTACGGCGTGGACTACCAGGGTATCTAATCCTGTTCGCTCCCCACGCTTTCGCGTCTCAGCGTCAGTACCGTCCCAGAGAGCCGCCTTCGCCACGGGTGTTCTTCCTGATATCTGCGCATTTCACCGCTACACCAGGAATTCCACTCTCCTCTTCCGGACTCTAGCCAGATGGTTTCCACCGACAGCTCGAGGTTGAGCCTCGAGTTTTCACAGCAGACCTACCTGGCCGCCTACACGCTCTTTACGCCCAATAAATCCGGACAACGCTTGCCCCCTACGTATTACCGCGGCTGCTGGCACGTAGTTAGCCGGGGCTTCTTCTGGAGGTACCGTCACCCTCTGGGCTATTAACCCGAGTGGCTTCGTCCCTCCTGAAAGAGGTTTACAACCCGAAGGCCTTCTTCCCTCACGCGGCGTCGCTGCGTCAGGCTTTCGCCCATTGCGCAAGATTCCCCACTGCTGCCTCCCGTAGGAGTCTGGGCCGTGTCTCAGTCCCAGTGTGGCTGATCGTCCTCTCAGACCAGCTACGGATCGTCGCCTTGGTGAGCCGTTACCTCACCAACAAGCTAATCCGCCGCGGGCTCATCCTCGACCGGAGGCCGAAGCTACCTTTTCTGACGAGCCCGAGAGCTCGAGAGGCTATCCGGTATTAATCCGGGTTTCCCCGGGCTATCCCAGTGTCGAGGGCAGATTACCCACGTGTTACTCACCCGTTCGCCGCTGTCCCCAGGGCCGAAGCCCTGGTTCTCGCTCGACTTGCATGTGTTAAGCGCGCCGCCAGCGTTCGTCCTGAGCCAGGATCAAACTCTCCGTGAAGATCTAGTGTCACCTCGGCTCCTGAAGAAGCGAGCCGGCTGACGATCTTGGCAATGAGCTTGAGCTCAAAGGTCATCGCCTTCGTAGTGAAGGCGTGACGAGTTAGTTCCTCTCGAGCCCGAAGCGCGTCGAGGTCTCGACGTATTCACGCTGTTGAGTTTTCAAAGACCGGTTGCCGTGTGGCGGGCGTAAAAAAGCCTCCGCTCACTCCAGAGGCCCTCGGAAGAACTCGGATGTTGCTCGTATCCGAGTGCGTCCGAAGGCGCTCCTGTCTGTCGAGTCAGGGACTTTCCTACGCCGCCCGTCTGGGCGGCCCGGGAATAGTAGCAGCAGCAAGGGGGGTGTCAAGTCGCGCGGAAGCGCATGAATCGGCGCTTTCCGGCCTGGACGAGCGCGCCCTCGAGGCGCCCCGCGGAAGGTCGAGCTCGCTCGACCACCTCGCCGTTCGACCTTGACGCCGCCCTGGGCGATCAGGCGCCGCGCCTCGCTCGTCGAGCCGACCCCGAGACGCGTCGACGAGGAGCGCCGGCAGGTGCACGGGTGTCCCCGTCGGGCAGCGCGCACCTCGGCCACCTCCTCCGGCGCCTGTCCCTCGCGGACGACGCGCGTGAAGTGGGCCTCGGCGGCCCGCGCCGCCTCCTCCCCGTGCGAGCGGCGCGACGATGAAGCGCGCGAGCGCGAGCTTCGCCTCCAGCGGGTCGCCGGCCGGCGGGTCGGCGCTCCAGCACGAGCGCGTACCACTGCGGCGAGCAGCTCGTCCGGAGATCCGCATCGTCCGGCCGAACTGCTCCTCCGGCGCGCGCCGTCAGCGGGATGTTGTTCCCGACCGACGAGCTCATCTTCTCGCCGTCCCAGGAGAGCAGGAGCGGCGTCGTCAGCGCGACCTGCGGCTCGAGCCCGTAGTGCCTGCATGACCTCGCGGCCGGCGAGCAGGTTGTAGAGCTGGTCGGTGCCGCCGAGCTCGACGTCGGCCTCGACCGCGACCGAGTCGTAGGCCTGCATCAGCGGGATAGAGGAGCTCCGAGACCGAGATCGGCTCGCTGCGCGGCGTAGCGCTTCGCGAAGTCGTCGCGCTCGAGCATGCCGCGCGACGGTCATCGTCCGCGCCAGGCGCACGACGTCGGCGTACGAGAGCTTCGACAGCCACTCGCCGTTGTAGCGCACCTCGGTGCGCTCGGGGTCGAGCACGAGCATCGCCTGCTCGAGGTACGGTCTGCGCGTTCGCGTCGATCTCCTCGTCGGTGAGGATCGGCCGCTCGGCCGAGCGCCCCGACGGGTCGCCGATCCGCGTCGTGTAGTCGCCGATGATCAGCACGCCGGTGTGGCCCTCGTCCTGGAACGCGCGCATGCGCTGGAGCGGGATCGCGCGGCCGACGTGGATGTCGGGCGAGGTGACGTCGATGCCGAGCTTCACGCGCAGCGGCCGGCCGAGCGCGAGCTTGCGCTCGAGCCCGCCCTCGGGCAGCACGTCGACGGCGTTCCGCGTCAGCTCGGCGGCACCCATCGGCGGCGAGTCTAGCACTGCCCGGCAGTCTTGCCGTCGTTCGCAGACGTCCTCGTGGCGCGCCGCAAGAACGCCGGCGCCGGATCCGCAAGCTCCGCCTCGCTCACCCTGCTCGTGCGTGCTGGCGCTGCTCTGCGTTCGCCTCGTTCACGTACGGGCTCGATCGACGGCGATCGCGCGGCCAGATCCCGGAGCTCGACCCGACGCGCCAGGACAAGCGCGCAGCGAGAACGGCGTACATCTACGACAGCGACCGGCAAGACGCGTGCTCGCCGTCCTGCGCGGGCCCGAGAACCGCGATGATCGTCGAGCTCCGACGAGATCGCGCCGATGATGAAGCAGGCGATCGTCGCGTCGAGGACCAGCGCTTCTACGAGCACCGCGGCGTCGACTGCGCGGCGATCGTGCGCGCCTTCTGGGCCGACGTCCAGCAACAAGAAGGTCGTCCAGGGCGGCTCGACGATCACGCAGCAGTTCGTCAAGAACGCGTACGTCGACGACCAGCGCTCGATCGCCCGCAAGCTGCAAGGAGGCGGCGCTCGCCTGGCAGCTCGAGCAGCGCTGGACGAAGGACAGGATCCTCACCGCGTACCTGAACACGATCTACTTCGGGAACGGCGCCTACGGGATCGAGCAGGCGCCGCGCACGTACTTCGACACGCGCGCCGCGAAGCTGACGCTCGCCGGAGGCGGCGCTGCTGGCCGGCATTCCCGGCCGACCCGAGCCGCTACGACCCCGTCACGCAACCCGCGCGCGGCCAAGCAGCGGCGGCGCGCTCGTGCTGCGGCAGATGCTCGACCAGGGCACTGATCACCGACGACGAGTACCGCGAGCGCCCGCAGCGCCGCTCTCCCGACGCCGGAGAAGATCAAGCTGCCCGGCGACGCAGGGCCCGGCCGGCCAGTACTTCGTCGAACTACGTCAAGCAGCAGCTCGTCGACGAGTACGGGCCTCGGGCGCGTCTTCGGCGGCGGGCTGCGCGTGACGACGACGATCGACCTCGGGCTGCAGAAGATCGCCCGCGAGGCGATCGCGAAGTGGCTGACGGACCGAGACGGGCCCGCAGGCCGCGCTCGTCGCGATCGACCCGCGAGACCGGCGAGGTGCTGGCGATGGTCGGCGGCTCGAACTTCCGCGAGAGCCAGTTCAACCTCGCCGTGCAGGGCGAGCGCCAGCCGGGCTCCGCGTTCAAGCCGTTCGTGCTCGCGGCCGCGCTCGAGCAGGGGATCTCGCCGGCGACGACGTTCGAGTCGAGAGCCGGTGACGATCTCGCTCGGCGACCGGCCTGTGGACGGTCGAACAACTACGAGGGCGACGTACCTCGGGTCGATCGACCTGCGAGCGGCGACGGTCCACTCCGACAACTCCGTCTACGCGCAGCTGACCCAGCTCGTCGGGCCGCCGAACGTTGCCGCCATGGCGCGCACGCGCTCGGGCATCACGAGCCCGCTCAACCCCTACTTCGCGATCGGGCTCGGCGCCGAGGCCGTCGAACCCGCTCGAGATGGCGCGCGCCTTCTCGACCTTCGCCAACGGCGGCGAGCGGATCGACGGCTCGATCTTCGGGAACCGGCCGCGCGCGGTGATGGTCGGTCGAACGGTCGAAGAGCAGAACGAGCCGATGCCGCGCACCGGTGCTCGAGCGAGGACAAGACGCGCCGATCCTCAACTCGATCCTGCAGAAGGTCGTGACGTCAGGGCACCGGCAAGCGAGCCGCGCTTGCCGGACCGGCCGGTCGCCGGCAAGACCGGCACGACGGAGAACTACGGCGACGCCTGGTTCGTCGGCTACACGCCGCAGCTGGCCGTCGCGGTCTGGGTCGGCTACCCGAACACGCTGCGGCCGATGCTGACCGAGTACCACGGCGACCCCGTCGCCGGCGGCACCTTCCCGGCCCTGATCTGGAAGACGTTCATGCGAGGCGCGCTCTCGACTACCTGAAGGCCGAGCCGAGAGCGTTCCCGGCGCCGTCGATCCCCGTACGCCTCGTCGCGGCTCGTGGTCTTCCGCGACGGCCGCATGCAGCTCGACAACGGCGTTGCCGCTCGGCGCAAGAACGTCTTCTTCTTCAGCGGCGAGCAGCCGGCAACGACCGCGAACTGCAGCGGAACGAGGTCGAGGTGCCGCAACTGGTCGGGATGACGCGTCAAGAGGGCGCGCGAGCGGCTCATCTCGCAGCCGCTGACACCCGGCGGTACATCTACAAGCCCGCGCGGGCGAGGCAGCGGCTCGACATCGTCATCGGGCAGATCCCGGCGACGGGGACGGCTGTCGGCCTACGACGAGGTCAAGCTCGTGCTGCCGAAGCCGACGCACGGCGTCGTGCCGCGTCTCGTCGGGCTCAAGCTGGCGAGACGGCGAAAGTGAAGCTCGAGCGGCGCAAGCTGCAGACGACATCACCGAGGTCGGACAAGGGCAAGCCGGGCCGAGTCGTCTTCCAGGTGCCGCGAGGCGCGGCGTCGCAGCGCCGCCCCGGGATGCTCGTCAAGGTCGCGGTCGTGGAAAGACCGGCTGAGGAACGCGCGAGCCGGCGAGGCCGTAGCGCCAGGGCCGGTCGGCCGCCCGCGTGATTCCGATCCGCGGCCCCGCGACGACCTCCATCTTCTCGCGCGCGCGCGTGAAGCTCGAACGGCGGGCGCGTCGAGCGGGAGGCCGTCATGCTCGCCGGTGATCGCCGAGCGCCTGGCAGAGCCGGCCCGGGCCGGAGCAGAGGAGCCGGGGGTCGTCGAGCCCGCGGCGCTCGCGCATCCGCGTCGAGGCCCTGCGGTCGGCTCGAGGGCACGAATCAAGCACCGCGCTGGCAACGCCCTCCGCCTCGCAGACGAGGTTGAGGCACCAGTGGATGCCGTAGGAGCGGTAGACGTAGGCGTGGCCGGGCGGGCCGAACATCGACGCGTTCCGGGCGGTCCGACCGCGGTAGCCGTGCGCCGCCGGGTCCTCGTGGTCGTAGGCCTCGACCTCGACGATCGTCCCGCCGACGCCGTCGACGAGCAGCGTCGCGCCGACGAGCTCGGGCGCCACCTCGTGCACCGACGCGCGCGAAGAAGTCGCGGCCGAGCTTCACTCTCGTGCCTGCCGTAGAGTCGTAGCGAACAGAGGCACGGGATCGCAGCGAGCGATCACGATCCGCCGACGACGCAAGCGAGGCCGCCGGAGACGATCGAGAAGCGCAGGCTCGTCAGCGAGGCGACAACGCCGGCCTCGACGTTCCCCAGAGCCGGGGCCGTCGCGACCTGGGCGAGCTCGATGCCGGAGACCCGGCCCCGCATGTGCTTCGGGGTCAGGGTGAGCACGATCGTCGAGCGCAGCACCGCGCTGACGTTGTCCGCCGCACCCGCCGCGGCGAGCAGCAGCAGGCAGAGCCAGAGCGCTTCAGCGAAACCGACGCCGACGATCGCGAACCCCCAGGCCGAGGCCGCCAGCGCGACGGCGAGGCCTTGCCGGCGCACATGCTGGATCCAGCCGGACAGGAGGACGGCCAGGAACGCACCGGCGTACGGAGCCGCGTAGAGGAAGCCGACGACCTCCGCGCCGGCGTCGAAGCGCTCGTGCGCCAGCGCGGGGAAGAGCGCCGACGGCATCCCGAAGATCATCGCGTTCGTGTCGAGCAGGAAGATGCCCATGATCACCGGCTTCTGCCGAACGAAGCGGAACCCCTCGAGGATGGTGCGAATGCTCGCGCGCTCGGCATCCGGAGCCGGCGGCGCCGGCTTCAGCATGAGAATCGCGACGAGCGACGCGGCGTACGTTCCAACGTCGATCAGGTAGGTCGCCGTGAGCCCGACGGTGGCGATCAAGATGCCCTCCGACAGCGGGACCGGCCACCGCTGCCATGTTCGAGTACACGCCGTTCAGGGCCGAAGCGGCGGCGAATTGATCCTCCGGAACGAGGTGCGGGGTCAGCGACCGCATCGCAGGCGAGCCGAGCGCCCAGAGTGCGGTGGCGCCCGTGGCGACGAAGAAGAGCGGCCATACCTTCGGCTCGTCGAGAGACGCGTTGACGGCCAGGAAGACCGTGACGATGACGAGCCCGACCTCGGTCACCAGGATCAGCCGGCGCCGGTCGACCGCATCCGCGATCGCGCCGCCGACGAGCGCGAGCGTCAGGAGCGGAATCAGCTCGCAGAGCGCGATCAGCCCGACGAGGAGCGTCGAGCGCGTGAGCTCGTAGACCTGGTACGGGATCGCGACGAAGCTGATCTGGCTCCCGATCAGCGAGATCGACTGGCCGACCCACAGGCGGCGAAACTGGGGCGATTCGCGCAGCGGCCGGACGTCGATCGCCATGCGACCGAAGAATCGGCGGACGCGGCCGGGCCGATCGACGAGCGGCCCGCCTTCGACGTCCCGAAGGTCGCCAGGGTCGTCCACGCGCTACCTAGCTAAAAAAGCTTCTCACCCTCGGCCGGGCGCGCGGTCTTCTCGAGGAGCCGCCGCGCGCGACGACCGAGATCGTTGAGGTCGACGCGGCCCTTCTCGGTGTCCTGCACGATGCGCTCGGCCAGCGCCAGCGCCTCGTCGAGGAGCGGCGCGCCGAACGCGGCCTCCTGTCCCATGTCCGCGAGGATCGTGCGCTCTGTGCGCGAGGCGATGATCGGGTCGGGGACGCCTTCGATCCACACACGGGTGCGGTGCCCTCCACCCCGGTCCTTGCCCGTGATCGGCTCGACGGCGTAGATCTTGTCGGCGCGCGCGTACTTGCCGAAGCCGAGAAAGATCATCCGCCCCGCGCCGTCAGCCATGGGGTGATTCTAGGAGGGCTTGGCGGGCTCGTCAGGCGCAGGCTCGTGGACGGGTTGTGCCGGCTCCGGCCCCTCGGGCTGGAGCGCGCGCCAGGCGCTGACCACTGCGAGCCCGACCCAGAGCAGGTCGATCCAGCCGAAGATGGTGTCGAGGTTGTCCCGGAAGAGGTCGAAGGTGTCCATCGAGAACACCGGTATGTCCACGCCCTCGCCGAACTCGTCTTCCGCCGCGTTCTGGAGGACCCATACGAACGAGAGGTACTTGCCGATCAGGATTCCGAGGAGAGCGCAAAGCACGGCGACGACCTGGAGAACGAGGCCCCGCGTGCGGGCCGCAGTGACAACTGCGAGACCGACGAGGAAGCCGATACCCCAGGCCACGAAGCCGACCTCGTAGTCGGTCCACTTGACGATCAGGCCCCAGACGACCCCGCCGACGACGGCCGCCACGAGGCCCGCCGCCAGCGCCGGAAGCAGGGCTGCGGCCGGAGAGCGTTCCTCACGGACGAGGACGGGGTCACTCGCCATCTAGCTGAAGGCTGCCAGAACTTCGCTGAACGGGCGCGAAAGCGGAACCCGCGTTTCGGCCTTCACGCCTCCGCGGTCAGCTTCAGATTCGCGTACTCGAGCCATTGCGCCCAACGCTCGCTCTTGCCGCGACAGGTGTCGAGGTACGCGGTCTGCAGCTCCTTCGTCACCGGCCCCGGAGGGCCGATCACGTGATCGTCGACCTCGCGAATCGGCGTTACCTCGGCCGCGGTTCCGCACATGAAGACTTCGTCGGCGGTCGAGAGGTCGGACCGGATGATGTTCTTCTCCTCCACCGTGTACCCGAGGTCCTGGAGGATCTGGATCACCGAGTCGCGCGTGATCCCCGGGAGGATCGACGTCGAGAGCGGCGGCGTGGTCACCTTCCCGTCCTTGATCACGAAGACGTTCTCGCCGGAGCCGTCGGCGATGTACCCGTCGGCCGTGAGCAGGATGGCCTCGTCATACCCGGCGCGATTCGCCTCGGTCACCGCGAGCATCGAGTTGAGATAGATGCCCGTCGCCTTGGACGCGTGCGGAATCGTGTTCGGCCCGACGCGCTGCCAGGACGAGATCTTGCAGCGGATGCCGTTGTTGAACCCCTCTTCGCCGAGGTACGTGGCCCAGGGCCAGCTCATGATCACAGTCACGACCGGGTTGCCGGCGGTCGCGACTCCCAGCTCCCCGTAGCCGAAGAACGCAATCGGGCGCAGGTAGCACTCCGGTAGCCCGTTCGCCGAGATCAGCTCCATCGAGGCCGCCTTCAGATCGTCGACGGAGTACGGGATGTCCATGTAGAGAAGACGCGCCGAGTTGTGCAGGCGGTCCAGATGGTCGGTCAGGCGGAACACGGCCGGGCCCTTGTCGGTCTCGTAACAGCGAATTCCTTCGAAGACGCCGGTGCCGTAGTGCAAGCCGTGGGCGCCGACGTGGACGGTTGCGTCCGCCCAGTCGACCAGCTCGCCGTTCATCCAGATCTTGTCGGTTTCCTGCAGAGCACGCCTCCTTTGTCTCTCGAATGTTACGGGGCAGGTTCGACGGCGTCCATCGCGTGTGCCCGCGACAGGCGCACGAGGTCGGCCGGGGAGAGGGCGGCCATGTGCCTGGGCGAGCCGGCCCCGACCCACACGCGCTTGTGGCCGAGGAGCCCCCGATCGACGAAGACGCGGTCGACCTGAGCCAACGGAAAGGGGGCGACAGCGCCCGCCTCGAAGCCCGTAGCCGCGAGTACCTCGTCCCGTGAGGCCACGCGCGCCTTCGTACAGCCCGCGGCGTGCCCAACCTTCGCGACATCCGTCCGGCGGTCGCCCGGCGTGAGCACGACTACGAACCGCGCATCGCAGGCGAGCACGACCGACTTGACGATCTGACCGAGCTTGCAACCGACGGCACGAGCGGCGTCGACCGCGGTTGGAGTGCCCTCCGAGAACTCCTCGATGCGCGCCTCCACCGCATTCCTCCGCAGGAACTCGGCCACCCGCTCCACCGGCTCGGGCCACACGGTCACACGCGGAGAGTAATCGGGCGAAACCTTCTCGCAGCTTCACCCGTTTTATCGACGAGCCATGACCACCGAGATCAACCGCATCGCCCGCACCGAATCGCTGTTTCGCGACGTCAACGAGCGGATCGCGGAGACCGCCGAGAACCTGGGGTCAGAGGACGCGGTGTTCGTCTGCGAGTGCGCCGACGCCGGTTGTGACGAACGGCTTCCCGCGCAGCTCGACGAGTACCAGCAAGTGCGGGCCGACGGGGTGCGCTTTCTCGTTGCTCCCGGGCATGAGGAAGCCGAATACGAGCGTGTCCTCTACCGCGATCGCGAGTTCCAGGTGGTGGAGAAGACCAAGAGTCGCCGGCTCGCGCAGGCGGTCGAGGAGCTCGACCCCCGCTCG
Source organism: uncultured Actinomycetes bacterium (assembly GCA_963771725.1). Taxonomy (GTDB): domain Bacteria; phylum Actinomycetota; class Thermoleophilia; order Gaiellales; family Gaiellaceae; genus VAXT01. Next base: position 570,839 of record CAVYUO010000006.1, read on the forward strand.
GACGAGCCCCCGCCCGGAGATCAGGTCAACGAGTCTAGAAACCGCTAGTCGAGAGCGTTACACTCGGCACATGCGGCGGTGGGGCCTCGCGATCGTGCTCGCAGCGGCGATTGCGGCAGGTTCTGCCGGAGCGGCGCAGGACGCCCGACGGGTGACCTATGGGTACGCCACGGGCAACGCCGACTTTTTCTACAGCATCGACTACGGCTCGCATCCGGACGCCACGTTCAACGGCACGTACGACGCGCACCTCCGCTACTTCATCCGAACGCTGGTCGCGTTCGACGGTCGCCGGATCTCCACGATCGAGCGTCCCCTGGTGGACGGGTACGGCGTCGTGGTCAACAAGATGACGGTGTGGACCGGCGAAGCTCGCACTCCTGTGCAGTGCGCCGCGAAACCGAGCCACGACACGAACGGCGCCAGGCGCTCTTCCGGTGCCCACCTGTCCGTCGGGGGCGGCCGCGCACACATCGACCCGGGGAGTGCCATCAAGTGGGCGGTTGGTTGCGCCGCGACCGAGAGTCTCGCGATTCACGGCTTGCCCGACGGCAAGACGATCAGCGGGGGCGCGTCCGTTCGGGGGCTCAACGGCAGCATTGCCTGCAGTGACCAATACCGGCATGGCGCGGAGCCTGGGGACGTGAACGGCCACACGTTCTATGGGAGTGCGTCGTTCAGCCTCAAGTTCTCGTCAATCGCGAGCGGGAAGCTGGCGGACGCGAGGCGGGCCCTGCGCAGGCAGGTCGGTCGAGACATTCCGTGGCGGCGGCCGGCCCGCTACGGGAACTGCCTCGACACTCGCTAGCGCCTAGGCCAACGAGATGAAATAGACCTCGTCGAAGCCTGCTGCGCGCAGGTTCTCGACGAGCTCGGCCGGGGCCTCGCTGTCGATCGAGAGGGCCATCAGCGCCTTGTCCCCACGCCTCGTTCGGGACACGGCCATGTTGGCGATGTTCACGCCGGCCTCGCCGAAGAGCGTCCCGACCTTCCCGATCACGCCCGGCACGTCGTCGTAGCGGAAGAAGGCCATCAGCGGGGCGACCTCCATCTCGAGCTCGAACCCGAGCGCGCTGACGAGCCAGAGGCGGTGCTCGCGCCCGATCGTCGTCCCCGCGACGCGAAGCTCGTCTCCGTTCGCGCGGAGCGAGACGCGGATCAGATTCGTGAAGTCGCGAGAGGAGGGTCGGCGTTCCTCGACGACCTCCACCCCGCGCTCCGCGGCGATCACGGGTGCATTCACGTAGTTGACGGGCTGGTCGGAGCGGCCCTGGAAGGCGCCGTTCAGCGCGGCCACGGTCAGTAGGCGCGTGTCGTAGCCCGACAGCGCCCCGTAGTACGCGAGCTCGAGCCGATCGGCCCGCCCGGCGCCGAGCTCCATCGCCAGCCGGCCCAGGGTCGCCGCCAGTGGGATGAACGGGCCGAGCACCTCGAGGTCCTCCGCGCCGATCGACGGGATGTTGACCGCGTTCGTGACGAGCCCACCCTCGAGGGCGGCGGCGACCTGCTCGGCGACGATCACCCCTGCCCGGTCCTGCGCTTCCTCGGTGGACGCGGCGAGATGCGGGGTGACGACGACGTTCGGCAGGTCGAGCAGCGGGCCCGTGTACGGCTCCGTCGAGAAGACGTCGAGCGCGGCCGCTGCGACTTTCCCCGACTGGAGGGCGACGAGTAGCGCGTCCTCGTCGACCAGCTCTCCGCGGGCCGCGTTGATAACGCGCGCGCCGTCGCGCATCTTGGCCAGCGCCTGCTCGTCGAGGAAGCCGGTCGTCTCCTCCGTCAGCGGCAGGTGCAGGGTGAGGAAGTGCGCGGCCGCCAGGACGTCGTCCGACGACTCGACGCGATCGACTCCCAGCTCGCGGAAGCGCTCGCGCGCGACGAACGGGTCGTACGCCACGACTCGCATCTCCAGCGCGAGCGCGCGGCGGGCGACCTGCTGGCCGATCCGGCCGAAGCCGAGCACGCCGAGTGTCTTCCCGGCGAGCTCGGTGCCGCCGTGGCTCGATCGTTCCCAGCGGCCCTCCTTGAGCGCCGCATGCGCCTGCGCGATGTTGCGCGAGAGCGCGAGGAGCAGGCCGATCGTGTGCTCGGCCGCCGACACGACCGTCGACTCGGGCGCGTTGGCGACGACGATCCCGCGCCGGGTGGCCGCGTCGACGTCGACGTTGTCCACGCCCACTCCGGCGCGGCCGATCACCTTCAGCCGGTCCGCCCGCGCAATCAGGTCGCCGTCGAGCTTCGTTCCCGAACGGACGATGATCGCCTCGTAGTCGCCGATCGTCGCGGCGAGGTCGCCGTTCGTGTCCACGTCGACGTCGAAGCGCTCGCGGAGCAGGTCGATGCCCGCCTCGGCGATCTGCTCGCGGATCAGGACGCGCGGCTTGGTCAAGCCGGCGTGCGCTCGTAGGTCTCGAGCGCTCGGGTGACGGCGATGCCGCGCTCGACATCCGCGCCCGCTTCCGCGAGCCCGAGCTCGAGCCCGGCGAGCGCGGTGGTGATGTCGAACACGTCGAAGAACCCGATGTGGCCGATGCGCAGGATGCGGCCCTTGAGCGGCCCCTGGCCCGGGGCGAAGGTCATGCCGAAGCGATCCCTCAGGTCGACCAGCAGCACGTCGGCGTCGATCCCGTCCGGCATGCGGACGGCGGTGACGACCGCCGAGCTGTCTTCGTCCGGCGAGAAGAGCTCGAGGCCCATCGCCTTGATCCCCTCGCGACAGGCGCGGCCGAGCCGGATGTGGTGGTCGAAGGCAGCTTCCAGCCCACGCTCGAGCAGCATGCCGAGAGCGACGTCGAGGCCGATCACGATCGAGACCGCCGGCGTGAACGCGGCGTCGAGCTTGCGCTGCGCCTCACGCGTGCGCGCCCAATCGAAGTAGTAACGCGGGAGGGTCGCGCGCTCGCGTGCCTCCCAGGCTGCTTCGGAGACCGAGGTCATCGCCAGGCCGGGTGGCGTCATGAGCGCCTTCTGCGAGCCCGAGACGACGACGTCGAGCTTCCAATCGTCGGTCTCGCACGGCAGCGCTCCGAGACTGGAGATCGCGTCCACACAAACGAGCGCGCCGGCTTCCTTGGCCACGGCTGCGAGCGAGCGCACGTCGGCGACCACGCCCGTCGAGGTCTCGGACTGGGTCACGAAGACGGCAGTTGCGCCGCCGAGCTCCTCGAGCCGCGAGGCCAGGTCCTCGGAGGAAGGGTTCTCTCCCCACTCGTAGCGCAGGTGCTGCACGTCGCAGCCGTACTCGGAGCCGATGGCGGCCCAGCGCTCCCCGAAGTAGCCCGCGGAGACGACGACGATGCGGTCGCCGGGCGAGCAGAGGTTCGCGGTCGCTGCCTCGAGCGTTCCCGTTCCGGACGACGTGAAGAGGAGCACTTCGGTCTCGGTGCGGAAGACCTGCGCCAGCCGCTCCAGGCAGCGCTTGTACACCGGCTTGAAGTCCGGACCGCGGTGGTGGACGACCGGCTGCGACATGGCCGCAAGCACTTCGGGCGGGACAGGAGTCGGGCCCGGGGTGAACAAGTAACGCTTCTCGGCCAAGCGCTCCTGAGGTTAGCTCAGCCGTAGGCTGGACCCGTGGAAGCGCTTCTCGCGTTCGGGGCCGCCTTGCTCGCGCTGCGGCTCGGCGGCGCGCTCGCGGCCGGTGGCGTGCGCGGCGCAGGCCTGAGCTCGCCGCTTGGAGTGCCGCGCTCGTCTGCTACGCGGTCGCGGCCGGCGCGATGGCCTGGGGCGCTGCAGCCGGGCTGGGGCGAGCCAGCCTTTCGCGTGTACTACCTGTTCGGCGGGCTGCTCACGGCCGCGCTGCTCGGTCTGGGGTCCGCGCTCCTCTACGGCCGGCGCTGGACGCTCTACCCCGGTCTCTTGTACGTCGGCCTCGCGATCGGGGTCGCGATTGCCGCTCCGATCCACGGCGACATCTCCGGGACGAGCATCCCCGAGGCCCAGGAGCACCTCGGCTTTCTGCCCGCGCGGCTGGTCGCGATCCTGGGGAACTCGATCGGCACGATCGCCGTGATCGGTGTGGCGATTGCCACGATCCGCCGTCGTCCTCTGGGGAACGTGCTGATCATCACAGGAGTGGCTGTTGCCGCCTTAGGCAGCGCGTTTGCGGGCCTCGGCGCGGCAGAGAGCGCCGTTTTTGTGGCAATTGCAGCACTTCTTCTTTACGGAGGTTTTACAGCCCGTTCGGGTGCAGCTTCCTAACCGAATCGCTACCGTCCGAGTCTCAAGCGGTTGAAAAGCATCTAGGCGGGGCACGACAGGGGAGGCTCGCGCGGGCGACTGCGGCACAGTCCGCCCGGTGAGCGCGTTGTGGCTCGCACATACAGGGGGTTACCTCTTTGCGCCAAAACTTGCTGCGGCTTCTGGCTGCGTTGGTCCTCATTGCGTTGGCTGCGGCCGCGTTCTCGATCCCGCGCCAGGCCGGCGCCGAGTCGGCCGCACCGAAGATCGTCGATCCTCCCGACCCGCTGCTCCTCAAGCAGATCCGCCGCTACCAGCGGAACACCTGGCGGCTCCAGCGGCTCATGGGCGTGCGCCGGAGCCCTGCCTCCCGCGCGTTGCACCGGGTGCGAGACCGCGAGTATCGCCTCTGGGTACGGAACCTCTGGTACAAGCGCGCAGCGCGCACCTGGAAGCGCTGGCAGAGACCTCCGCTCCGCTCGGCCTGGATGTGCATCCACCGCCACGAGGGCGCGTGGAACGACCCGAACGCGCCGTACTACGGCGGGCTCCAGATGGACATTTCGTTCCAGCGCACCTACGGGCGCGAGTTGCTCCGCCGCAAGGGCACAGCGGACAAGTGGACGCCGCTCGAGCAGATCTGGGTCGCGCACAAGGCCCACCGCTCCGGCCGTGGCTTCTATCCGTGGCCGAACACAGCGCGCTACTGCGGTCTGATCTAGAAGGTCGCCGCCCACGGGTCACCGACGAAAAGCACTCATCGACAGAATCGTTGCGACCCCGCCGCGCGTGTCGCAGCAACCGCATCCGGCTCACGTGACTAAGCTCTCAGGCGTGGGACGCGGCTCGAGACCGACCATCCGCTGGGCGAAGGATCGCCAGCGCAAGAAGAAGGATCGCGACCGGCGCAAGGTCGAGGCCGCAGCGCCCCCGCCCGCCCGCGGTCGCGCGAAGAAAAGCACCTAGGCGTTCAGCTTCTCGCGCAGGAGCTCGTTGACGAGCTTCGGGTTGGCGCGCCCGCCGGTCTCCTTCATCACCTGGCCGACGAAGAAGCCGAGCAGGCCCTCCTTGCCGCCCCGGTAGTCCTCGACCTGCGACGGGTTCGCCGCGAGCACCTGCTCGACGAGCGGCTCCAGGTCGGCCGTGTCTCCGATCTGGCCGTCGCCGAGGTAGCGCTCGGCCTCGAAACCCGGCTCGCCGCTCGCTTCCAGCGCCTCCGTGAATGCGGCGCGCGGAATCCGGTCGCGGGCCTCGATCAGCTTGCCGAGCTCGTCGGCGTTCACGGCGGCAGGGTCGACGCCCGTGGCCGCCCACTGGTTCATGAGCACGTTCGCCACCGCGCGGCGCTCGCCGGGCACCTGCTCGAAGAGCCGGTCGCGCCCGCTCGTGACGAGACCCTCCGCCAGCTCGGGGTCGAGCTCGTCGGAGAGGCGAGTGATTCGCGCGCCCGGGAGCTCCGGCAACTCGCCGCGCAGCCGCTCGACCAGCTCGCGCTCGGGCTCGAGCGGGACGAGGTCGGGCTCCGGCAGGTAGCGGTAGTCCTGCGCCTCCTCTTTCGAGCGCAGCGGGGGCGCCGCCTCGTTGCCCGGGTCGAAGTGCATCGTCTCCTGCTCGACCTCACCGCCCGACTCGTAGATCTCGATCTGCCGCTTGATCTCGCGCTCGATGCCCTTGGCCGCGAAGTTGAACGAGTTCATGTTCTTCAGCTCCGTCCGCGTGCGCAGCTCGTCCGAGCCCTCGGGCCGGATGGACACGTTGACGTCGAAACGGAGCGAGCCCTTCTCCATCTCCGCGTCGGAGATGCCGAGCTCGACGACCGTCTGGCGCAGCAGCTGGAGGAAGCGCTTGGCCTGCTCCGAGGAGCGGAGGTCCGGCTCGGTGACGATCTCGACGAGCGGCGTGCCGGCGCGGTTGTAGTCGACCAGCGTCCGGTCGGCGCCGGCGATGCGCCCGCCCGCGCCGCCCATGTGCACGTTCTTCGCCGCGTCCTCCTCGAGGTGCGCGCGCGTGATCCCGACCTCGGAGCCGTCCGCCAGCCTGAAGCGCCCGTTCACGCAGAGGGGCTGGTCGTACTGGGAGATCTGGTAGCCCTTGGGCAGGTCGGGATAGAAGTAGTGCTTGCGGTGGAACACCGAGTGCGGTGCGATCTCGCAGTGGAGGGCGTGGCCGAGCAGGATCGTCATCTCGATCGCGCGAGCGTTCGGCACCGGCAGCGTCCCGGGGTGCGCGAGGCAAACGGGGCAGGTGCGCGAGTTCTCCTGCGCGCCGTACTCGAGCTCGCAGCGGCAGAACATCTTCGTCCTCGTCTTGAGATGGATGTGGATCTCGAGGCCGATGACCGGTTCCCAGTTCACCGCAGCCGCTCCGGGACGAAGTCGAAGTCCAGCGCGCGCTCGAGCGCGTGACCGGTGCGGAAGAGCAGGTTCTCCGAGAACTGCGGGCCGATCAGCTGGAGGCCGACCGGGAGACCCTCGCTGAGCCCGCACGGGATCGACAGGCCCGGCAGGCCGGCCATGTTCGGCGGGATCGCGAGCACGTCCGAGAGGTACATGGCCAGCGGGTTCTCCGTCCTGGCGCCGAGCGGGAACGCGACCGTCGGCGAGGTCGGCGAGACCAGCACGTCGAACTGCTCGAGCGCTGCTGCGAACTCGTCGCGGATCACCGTCCGCACCTTCTGCGCCTGGCCGTAGAACGCTTCGTAGTAGCCGGCCGAGAGCGCGTACGTGCCGAGCATGATGCGGCGCTTGGGCTCGTCGCCGAAGCCTGCGTCGCGCGTCTGCATGTACATCTCGCGGATGTCGCCGCTGTCCGGCGCGCGGGCCGTAGCGGACGCCGTCGTACCGGGCCAGGTTCGACGAGGCCTCCGAGGGGGCGATCAGGTAGTAGCAGGGCATCCCGAACTCGACGGAGCGCGGCAGGGTCGTCTCCCCCACCTCGGCGCCGAGCTCGCGGCAGAGCTCGATTGCTCTCTGCACCGCGTCGTTGACGCCGGGCTCGATGCCCTCGGCCTCGTTCAGCTCCTTCGGCACGCCGACGCGCAGGCCCTTGAGGTCCTCGGCCTCGGGGAGCTCGACCGGCTCCGGCAAGTCGACGGTCGTCGAGTCCAACGGGTCGCGGCCGGCGATGATCCGGTAGAGGAGCGCCGCGTCGCGGACCGTCTTCGTGAGCGGGCCGACCTGGTCGAGGCTGGACGCGAAGGCGACGATCCCGTAGCGCGACACCGTCCCGTACGTGGGCCGGAGGCCGACGAGGCCGCAGAGCGCCGCCGGCTGCTTGATCGAGCCGCCGGTGTCGGAGCCGAGCGCCCAGGGGGCGAGACCCGCCTGCGACGGCGGCTGCCGAGCCGCCGGAGGAGCCGCCGGGCACGCGGGTTGGATCCCACGGGTTCCGCGTCGGGCCGTACGCCGAGTTCTCGGTCGACGAGCCCATCGCGAACTCGTCCATGTTCGTCTTGCCGATCGTCGGCAGTCCCGCTTCCTTGCAGCGGGCCGCAACGGTCGAGTCGAAGACCGGTGTGTAGCCGGCGAGGATCTTGGAGCCGGCGGTCGTCTCGACGCCCTTCGTCGAGATCACGTCCTTGAGCGCGATCGGCACGCCGTCGCCGTCGGCCTCGTCGACGGTCGTCAGGTACGAGTGCAATTCGCCGTCTCGCTCACCGACGGCGTCGAGGTAGGCGCGGTGCAGCTCGGCGCCCGAGGCCTCGCCGCGCTCGATGATGCCCATCGCCTCTTCGGCTGTCAGGCGCAGCGTGTCGGTCATGCGCGGCGGCACCCGGAAGAAGTTGCCCTCACGATCCGGCGCGTTCGCAAAGACCTCGTCGGCGGACAGCGACGGTTGCGGCTCGTCCTCGGCCGCGACGTTCGCGAGGTCCAGCGGATGCGAGGTCGGCTCGACGCCCTCCAGGTCGAGCTCGGCAACCTTGCCGACGGCCTCGAGGATCGCGCTCAGCTGCGCGCCGAGACGCTCGACCTCCTCCTCCGTCAGCGCGAGGCGCGCCAGGCGGGCGACGTGCAAGACCTCATCGCGAGTGATTGCCATCTCCCAAATCCTAGAGCCGCTCCCGATGTCGGCTTCAACGCGGGGCGCGACGATCAAGGGTGCCCCATGGCCCGCGGCGTGCTTTTCGTCGGCGAAAGTCGTGAGACTTTCGCCGAGTCCGCGGCCCGTGGCCGTGGACCAAATTGAAGCGGGCCCCTTCCGGGGCCCGCATTGTTCTCGTATCCCGGAAGTTCCTAGATCGGCTGCACGTTCGAAGCCTGCAGGCCCTTGTCGCCCTGCACGATTTCGAACTGCACCTTCTGACCCTCGGTCAGCGACCTATAGCCATCCATCTGAACCGCGCTGTGGTGAACGAAGACGTCGTCCTCCCCTTCTCCCTCGCGCTCGATGAAGCCAAAGCCCTTCTCGTTCGAGAACCACTTGACAGTGCCCTCAGCCAACGTTCCTCCTTCTACAACAACAAAACGACGGCCCGGGCAGGACCGTCGACTCCGCATTGAAGCGGCCGAAACATACCGTCACCCCCCGGGGAACGCAAGAAGCCCACGGCGGTAGCGAGCGGCGCGAACCGTGTTCCTGAGCAGGGTTGCGATCGTCATCGGGCCGACGCCTCCCGGCACCGGCGTGATCAGGCCCGGCGACCTCGGCGGCGGCCGGGTCGACGTCGCCGCGCAGGCCTTCGTCGGTGCGGTTCATGCCGACGTCGATCACCGCTGCGCCCTCTTTGACGTCACCGGAGCCGACCACGCCGCGCCGGCCGACCGCGACGACGAGCACGTCCGCCTGACGCGTGTGCTCGCCGAGGTCACGCGTCCGCGAGTGGCAGATGGTGACCGTCGCGTGCGCGTGGAGCAGCATCATCGCCATCGGCTTGCCCACGATGTCGCTGCGGCCGACGACGACTGCGTTCGCGCCCTGCAGCTCGACGTCGTACTCGTCGAGCAGGGTCATCACGCCGAGCGGCGTGGCCGGCACGTGGGTCGGGTTGCCGAGGTAGAGATGCCCCGCGTTGAACGGGTGGAAGCCGTCGACGTCCTTGATCGGCTCGACGGCGCGGATGACTCGCGCCTCGTCGATGTGATCCGGGAGCGGGAGCTGGACGAGGATGCCGTCGATCGCGTCGTCGCCGTTCAGCTGGGCGACGAGCTCGAGCAGCTCGTCCTCTGAAGTCTCGGCCGGGAGCCGCGAGTCGCGGGTCACGATGCCGATCTCGCGCCGCGGCCTCGTGCTTGCGCTTGATGTAGATGTCGGAGGCAGGATCGTCGCCGACGAGCACGGTCGCCAGGCCGAGCTCACCGAGCTCGCGCACCTCCTCGGCGACCTCGGCACGCACGCGCTCCGCGAGCGCCTTGCCGTCCATCAGAGTCGCGGTCAACTCAGTGCCCCATCCAGCAATACATGCCGGCTTCTGGCCCGCGATCACGCGGCGCCAGAGCCCGCCCTCGTTCTTGCCAAGGCTTTCCAGCCTTGCCGCGGCCGAGTGCGAACTCTGGCTTGGTGCTCGCGACCCAGAAACTGGGCGGCATTACTGGACGGGGCACTAGTGAATCGGAAGGTCGACTCCACTGACGTCGAGGCCGAGCGACTCCGCCAGCTTGACCCCGGTCTCCAGGTCTTCCTTGAGACGCGCGATGTCGCGTGAGCGCATGGCGTCTCCGATGAACGCCCGCTCCTTCGGCCGCCAGAGGGCGTGCTCGACGAAGATCGGGAGCAGGCGATTGGCGGCGTCGACCAGCTTCTGGTTCGTCTTCTTCGAGGCGTTCTGCAGCAGGACTTTCTCGTAGGCCATCCCGGCGCCGTGGTGGATGCCGTCGTCCGTCGCCAGCCGGTTGCAGATGTCCTCGAGCACCGTGCCGCGGGACGAGCGGGCGATCAGGCGGAAGCGCGAGATGATCAGCCGCTCGTAGAAGACCTGCATCTGGAAGACCTTCTCCTCGAGCGTGTCGGCCTCGAGGGTCATGTGCGCGAGCTGGTCGAGGTGCGGGTCGCGCTCGGCGGTGCCGCCCACCTCGCCGAACAGCTTCAGCCACGCCTCGGTGTGGCGCGACTCGTCCTGCACCATCGTCGAGTAGTAGAGCTTGGCCTCGGGATCGGGCGCGATGTTCAGGAGCTGCGACGACATCTCGCAGGCCAGGATGTCCGCCTGGAGCTGCTGCGTCAGGACCGAGCGCCAGAGGTCCTTGCGGCGCGCCTGGCTCCGCGACCCGCCCTTCGCCTCGGGGATCGGCGGGATCTCTCCCCAAGGGAGGTCCCGGACCTGCCACTCCTGTTTCTTCGCGAGCTCGTAGTAGCGGAGAACGCCCGCGTACTCGCTGCGGTCTCCCGTCTGCTCCTCGACGACCTCTGTCGTAGCCATGTCCTGGAGCCTATCGCCCCCTCACTAGCCGTAAGCTCCCGGCCGTGGAACTGCGCCGCTGGCCGCGCAAGAACGACGCCGACTCGATCCGTGCCCGCCAGGAGGCGCTGGACGGCCGAGTCGAGCGCGAGGTCTTCGAGCACGACCTGACGCCGTGGGCCGGCGCGCAGGAGGCGCTGACCGGCGTGACAGTGATCCCGACGGCGGTGATCGGGCCGCTCACGATCTCTCTCGGCGAGTACGAGCTCACGGAGCCCGACGGGGCAGCTCGTCGAGCAGGGCCGGTCGACGGACGAGGTGCACGTCCCGCTCGCCCACACGGAGGGCTCGATGTCGGACTCGCTCTATCGCGGCGCGCGTGCCGCGGCCGAGTCCGGGCGGCTTCCGCACCGAGGTGCTGAAGGATCGGATCACCCGGGCCTCGTGCTTCATCTGCGGTTCCGCCGAGGAGGCTGCGGCGCTCGGCCGCTGGATCGAGGGCGAGCTGCCGAAGCATGCGCGACTGGCTCGCGGAGCGGGACGACGAGTGGGTGTCGAAGTGGGCGAAGCTGCGCGAGGTCGAGACGCACGTCGTCGGGCCGATGTGCCACGTGATGTGGGCCTTCACGACCGGAGACGCCGTCGGCGCGAACATGATGACCCGCAACGCGTACGCGCTGAACATGGGCTACGTGATGGAGAACGCGCCGTCGAAGCCGGAGCGGGCGATGCTCGAGGCGAACATGGGCGGCGACAAGAAGGTCTCGCATCGCTACTTCGAGCGCGGCGGCCACGGCAAGACGGTGATCGCCGAGTGCACGCTCACCGAGGACGCGATCCGGCGGGTTCTGCGCACGACGATCGACGATCTGCTCGAGCTCTCCTGGGCGGGCACGCACGGCGCCGTCGCGTCCGGCATGCAGTCGGTCGCGTTCACGCCCGCAACCGCGATCGCCGCCATCTTCGCCGCGACCGGCCAGGACCTGGGCATGGTGGGCACGAGCTCGATGGCCCATGGCACGGGCCGCCGCGTCGAGGGCGGTCTCAACTGCGCGATCCGGTTGCCCGGCCTCGAGGTGGCCACCGTCGGCGGCGGCACGACGCTCCCCTACGCCCGCTCCTGGCTCGCGCTGATGGACTGCGCCGGCGCCGGGAAGGTCTACCGGTTCGCCCAGATCGTCGCCGCGGCGACCCTGGCGCTCGAGATCTCGGCCTCGGCCGCGATGGCCACGTCCGGCTCGGAGAACTTCTTCAAAGCCCATTTCGAACGCGGCGGCCTGCGTTGACACTTCCGTGACGGGGACAGTCCCCGGAACAAAAGCGTGAAAGTTCCTCCACAGCACGACCCGGCCTGCTTCGGGTGCGGCGACAACCCGATCGGCTTTCACCTGCCGCAGCCGGAGCGCGAGGGCGCCGACCGGTACGAGACGACGTTCTCGTTCGACGAACGGCATCAGGGCGGTCCCGGCCTGGCGCACGGCGGAATGGTCTCCGCCCTCCTCGACGAGGTCTGCGGCCTGCTCGCGACGTGGTACCGCTTCCCGGTCGTCACCGGGCGGATCTTTCTGCGCTACCGCCGACCCGTGCCCATCAACCGGCCGCTGCTGAGCCGCGCGCTGGTCGAAGAGGAGAAGGGCCGCCGCGTGCACGTCCGCGGAGAGCTCTGGGACTCCGACGAGCTGCTCGCCGAAGCGCGGATCGCGTTCGTGCACGTGCCGCTCGAGCACTTCCTCGCCACACCCGAAGGACGCGCCGCCGGCGAGGCCTGGCGGCAGCGTCTCGGTTCAGAGAGCTAGCGTCCGACCGCGCGCGCCGCGTTGACCCGCCCGAAGCCGTGGAACGGGTCGACACCGGGGATGCCCAGGTCGTCGGCAGTGGTCTTCAGCCGGTCGTAGACGAAGGCGGCGGTGGCGCGCTTCGGGAAACGGGCGACGACGAGAGCCGCCACGCCGGCGACATGCGGCGCCGCCATCGAGGTCCCGGCGAGAGCCTCGTAGCCGTCGCGCCCGCAGTCGGCCCGGCCGGTCGGAAGGATCGTCGACCAGACGTCCTCGTCGTCCCCGCACTCGGTAACGCCGCCGAACCCTCCAGGAGCGACCACGCCGACCGCGGTGCCGAAGTTCGAGTACCGCGCGCGCAGGCCGCGCTTGTCGACCGCTCCCACGCAAAGCGCCTTCGCGTGCGAAGCCGGGAAGTCGCAGGCCGGGAAGCTCTCGTTGCCGGCGGCGATGATCACGGCCGCCCCGCGCGCGTGGGCGAACGCCACTGCGCGGTTCGTGTCGCCGTTGCGACCCGAGACGATGACGCTCGACACCGGATCATTGCCGAGGCTCAGGTTGATGACCTTCGCGCCGTTCCGAACGGCGAAGCAGATTCCGCGGGCAACGCTGCGGTCGGTTCCTGACCCGGAGCGGTCGAGCACCTTCACGGCGAGCACGCGGGAGGCGGGCGCGACGCCGGCCACACCTTTCCGGTTCCCGGTTGCCGCGGCGACGATCCCGGCGACGTGGGTGCCGTGCCCGTTGTCGTCTCTCGCGACGGCTAGGGATTTCCGCGCACCGGCTTCGGCGCGCTGGAACGAGCAGCGAGACGCGGTGTTTCGGGTCATGTCGGATCCAGGGAGCATGAGCAGGCGTCCCTGCAGATCGGGATGGCGGGTGTCGACGCCTGTGTCGACGACCGCGACGATTACTTTCGCCCCGCGCGTCGCGCTCCAGGCCTGAGGCGCCTTGATCGCCGTCAGGCCCCACTGGCGGCCAGCACAGGGGTCATTCGCCCACGTCGCCGGAGCCCGGCACGCGCTTGCGTTGTAGCCAGAGGCGCTTCCGGCTATGCCCGGGAGCAGCAGCGCAAGCGCCGCCACAGCGAGGAGGAGAGGCCGCATCCCAAGTCGACCATACAAAAATCCCTGGAAATGCCGATAGGAGAACCATGCTTGTGCGCATCGTCATCATTGCCGCCCTGATCGCGGTCACCCTCGGTGTGATCCAGAAGAAGGACGTCCTGCAGAGAGCCGGGCTGACGGGCTACTGCACGACCGTCCCCACCCCCACGGGCCAGAGCGGCTTCTGGCACGAATGCCGGCCCGGCAAGGTGACCGGCACCCCGGAGCTCACGCTCGGCCTCGTGCAAGCGCGCGGGCACCATCGGCCGGATCGAGCGCTGGCAATGCCCGACTGAGCTCGAGCCGAACACCGCTCGTCAGTAATCGCGAGCGGCTTCGACGAGCTTCGCCGGCGCCACCTCGGCGAACGCGTCCTCCGCGATCCCTGCGACCTCGTCCCAGTCCACAGCACGGTCGAGGCGAAGACCGAGCCAACCGCGATGGCCCACGTACGGAGGCCTGAAGAACCGCTCGGGATCGGCGTCGACGAGCATCTCCTGCATGCCGGGGGCGGCGGCGCACCAGATCGCGAAACGGCCGTCGCCATGGTGGTCGGTCAGGACCATCAGGAACGGCCTCTTGCCGCGGACGAAGAAGGTCGGCGCACCGTGGCTGAGGCGCTCACTGGTCTCGGGCAGCCCGAGGCAGATCTCGCGGATGCGCTCGAGAGTCTGCTCACGCTCTCCCGGGTCGATCTTCAAGGAGGCGCCGACCGGATTTGAACCGGTGTACGAGGCTTTGCAGGCCTCTGCCTAACCACTCGGCCACGGCGCCGCGGGGGCGAATGGTATCCGCGACCTAGCTCGGACTAGCCTCGGCGACCGCGTCCTCGACCGAGAGCGTTCTGCCTGAAGCCTCCGCGGCCGCGAAGGCGTCCGCTCCAAGCTCGTTCTGCAGACCGGGAAGAAGTTTCTCGGCCAGCGCACGCTCGAAGCTCGACGGCGCTACGCCGAGCTCTTCGAGGAGCGCGGCTCCGGCGCCCCAGAGCCGGGCACTTCGCGTCGGGTCGCCTCCCGCGAGCGCGAGCCCCTGCAGGCTCTCAGCCGTGACGCGCTTGTCACCGCGGATCTGCGCGATCGCGAGCGCTTCCTCGAAGGCCTCACGCGCACGCTCGTGCTCACCGTCGTGCAGCGCGGCCCAGCCGAGGTTGAGGACCGCGACCGACGCAGCCCACGTGTCCCCGACCTGCCGGGCCAGGCCCAGACCCCTGCTCGAGCAGCCGGTTCGCCCGCTCGACCTTGCCCGACCGCAGCTCGGCGCGGGCGAGGTTGAGCAGTGAGTTGGCGACGAGCCGCTGGTCGCCTAGCTCTCGGCGCAGGGAGAGCCCCTCGTCGAACAACTCCTTGGCTCGGACATCGTCCCCACGCGCGGAAGCCAGCTCGGCCAGAACGTTGAGCGCACCCGAAGCCGTCAGCTTGTCGCCCGTGGCGCGGGCCCGTTCGAGGCTCTGCTCCGCGAGCTCCTCGGCGTCGTCCTGCGCGCGGGCCATCTCGATCCAGGCGAGCTGCGCCAGGGACGCGCCCTCGAGCTGCGAGTCGTGGAGGGTGCCGGCAGCGGCGAGGCACTGTTCGAAGAACGGCTTCGCCTGGTCGTAGTCGGCCTGGCCGATCGCGGCGTAGCCGGCCGCAAAGTGAGCCCTCGCCAGCACTCGATCGTCCACATCCGGCGAGGTCGCGAGCGCCTCCGCTAGCCACTTGCGCCCTTCGGCCATGTGGCCACGCGTGCTCCAGAAGCGGCCAAGCGCAGCCGCGATCCGGAGGCCGACCTCGATCTCGCCCGACGCGAGCGACCACTCGAGAGCCGCCCGCAGGTTCCCTTGCTCCTCGTCGAGGCGCTCGAGCCAGGTCGCCTGCTCCGCCCTGATCAGCTCGGGCTCGGCCATCTCCGCGAGTGCGAGGTAGCGCTCGGCGTGCGCCCGCTGCACCGCTTCGGCCTCCCCCGATTCCGCGAGGCGAGTGCGCGCGTACTCACGGATTGTCTCGAAGAGGACGAATCGGGGCTCGCCGTCGGCATCGTCGACCTGGCGGAGCAGGCTCTTGTCGACGAGCGAGCCGAGGAGATCCATCACCTCGCCGAGCCGCAGCCCTTCCGGGGCTCCGCACACAGCCTCGGCAGCCTCGAGCGAGCAGCCACCGCTGAAGGCGCCGAGCCGGGCGAACACCTTCTGCTCGCCCTCGTCCAGGAGCTCGTAGCTCCAGTCGATCGCGCTGCGCAAGGTCTGCTGCCGCTCGGGCAGGTCGCGCGCGCCCGTCGTCAGAAGGTCGAGCCGGTTCTCGAGCCGGGCGGCGATCGCCTGCGGGCTGAGGAGCTTGATCCGGGCGGCCGCGAGCTCGATCGCCAGCGGCAGGCCGTCGAGCCTCTGCACGATCTCGGCGACGGCGGCCGCGTTTTCGTCGCTGAGCGCAAAGCCGGGCTTGACGGCCTGCGCGCGCTCGACGAAGAGTGCGATCGCCTGCACTTCGTCGAGAGGGTCGAGCGGATACTGGTGCTCGCCCCGCAGGTGGAGCGGAGACTGGCTCGTGACGAGCAACCGCACGCTGGGAATCGCCTCGAGGATGCTCGCGACGAACGGAGCCGCCTCGGACAGTTGCTCGAAGTTGTCCAAGAACAGGAGCAGCTCGTCGTCCCCGATCCGGGCGACGATGCTCTCCAGCTCAGACTGCCCCGTTGCCTCCTCGGCGCCGAGCACGCGAGCGATCGTGTCGCCCACGAGATCCGGGTCGTGAACCGGCGCCAGGTCGACGAAGACCGCCTCGCCGGCGACTCTCGGCGCCACCTCGAGCGCCAGCCGCGTCTTTCCGGTCCCTCCCGGGCCTGTGATCGTGACGAGACGGTTCTCGGCTCCTTGCAACAGCGCGACCAGCTCCTCGACCTCCCGTTCGCGGCCGACCAGCGCGGTGGGCGGCGTCGGCAAATTCGAACGGACTCGTAGCGCCACCGGCATGCGCAGGACCGGAGCCGGGGCCACGAACGTCCCGCTCGCGCTGCCGCCGAGCGCCGTCCGCGCGGCCTCGACGAGTTGACGGCAGCTGCCGAAGCGATCGTCCGCCGACTTCGCCAGTGCCCTGGCGATCACGGCGTTGATCTCGGGCGAGAGGTCGCCGCGCAGCTCCGTCACGGAAGGCGGCTCTTCGAGCAGGTGCCCGTACACGACCGCCACGTCGGTCTCCTTGTCGAACGGCTTTCGCCCCGTGAGGCCCTCGAAAAGGACGCAGCCGAGCGCATAGACGTCCGTGGCGGGCCCGACCTCCTTCCCCTCGATCTGCTCGGGCGACGCGTAGTCGACCGTGCCCATGAAGAGCCCGGTCGCGGTCTGTCCCTGCGCACGCCCCTGCTTGGCGATGCCGAAATCGGTCAGGTAGGCCCGGTCGCTGTCCTCGTCGATCAAGACGTTCCCGGGCTTGACGTCGCGGTGCACGAGGTCGTGGGCGTGCGCCGAGTCGAGCGCCGCAGCCGTCTGGTCGAGGATCGAGAGCAGGCGGTCGCGGGCCAGGACGCCCTCGGCCTTGACGAGCCCGGACAGGTCGGTGCCGCGAACGAATCTCATCGCGATGTACGCCACGCCTTCGTCCTCGCCCGCGTCGTAGATCGGGACGATGTTCGGGTGCTCGAGGGCCGCGACGAGCTGGGACTCGCGGACGAACCGCTCGCGGAAGTCAGTGTCCTCGGCGAGCTCGGCGAGCAACGTCTTCAGCGCCGCTTTGCGCCCGAGGACGATGTGCTCGGCGCGGTAGACGACGCCCATGCCCCCCTGACCGAGAAGACCTTCGATTCGGTAGCCGGCTACCTCCGTGCCGACGTCGAGCGTCAACCCTGCAGCGCTCCGGCGAACCCACGAAGGATCGAGACGTAGGCGCCCGCGCTCTGTGGCCGGCTCTCCGGCTCCTTCGCGAGCGCGGTCAGGATCGCCCGCCCGAGCTCCGGAGGAAGATCCCGCCGCGCCACGGCCGGATCGGGAGGCGGCTCCTCGAGGTGCGCGAGCCCGATCTGGAAGAGCGTCTTGTCGGCGAACGGCGTGTCGCCGGTGACGCACTCGAAGACCGTGCAGCCGAGTGCGTAGATGTCGGTGAGCGCCGTCGCCGGCTTGCCTTTGATCAGCTCGGGGGCCAGGTAGTCGAGCGTGCCCACCACCTGCCCCGGCCTCGTCAGCACCGTGTACGCGCGACCCTTGGCGAGCCCGAAGTCCGTGAGCATCGCCGCCCCGTCGGTGTCGAAGAGGATGTTCGAGGACTTGATGTCACGGTGCACCACACCGGCTGCGTGGAGGGCGTCGAGCCCCTTGGCGAGGTCTTCGGCGACCTGTAGTGCGTCGTCTATCGAAAGCTGGCCCTTCTCTTTGAGCCGGTCCTCGAGCGTGCCCCCCGCCACGTAGCCGACCACGAGGTACTGGCGCCCGTCGGACTCGCCGGCTTCGACGATCGGCACGAGGTGGCGATTCCGAATCTCGCCCGACGCCCGCACCTCCTGCTTGAAGCGCTTCTTGAACATGTCGTCCTCGGTCAGCTCCCGCTTCAGCACCTTGACGGCGACGACGTTGCCGCTCCACTCGTGGGTCGCCCGAAAGACCAGGCCCATCCCGCCCTCGCCGATCAAGGCGTCCAGGCGATATGGCCCGAGGGTGTTCCCGGACTCGAGCTCCCGATCCTCTTCTTCGCGGCCTCTTTTCACGGCCCTAAGAATAGAAGCGGTTTCGGCAGTCCCTGCTCGCATGAAAGTATCTGGGCAGATGGGACGACTTTCCGAAGGCATGGGCAACCTCGCGGTCAAGCTCGACCGCCGCTTCGGTTGGCACCGGCTGCCGGTCCCCTTCGGGCTGCTCGTGCTCGCCGAGATGCGCAAGGTGCTGCGCGACCGCAACCTGTTCGACACGGGTCAGCCGACAGGGCTCAGCGTCCCGCAGGCGGGCGACGACCCCGAGGCCGCGCGCTACCTGACCGGCACGTTCGAGGTGCCCGTTGCATACGGCGATGGAAACGGCGACAGCGAGTCCGAGCCCCGCTACGTCGAGTCGCGGATGATCGACGGCACGTTCAACGACCTCGAGAACCCCTTGATGGGCAGTACGGGCACCCGCTTCGGCCGCAACTTCCCGCTCGAGCACACCTACCCGGAGACGGAGCCTCGCCTCCACACACCGGACGCGCGGAAGGTCAGCCTCGAGCTCCACACGCGTGACGAGTTCGTGCCGGCGACGACGCTCAACGTGCTCGCCGCCGCCTGGCTCCAGTTCGAGGTGCACGACTGGTTCAGCCACGGGCCGAACGACCCAGACGATCCCTGGTTCCTCTCGCTCGACGAGGCCGACGCGTGGCCGAACAAGCCGATGGAGATCCGGAAGACCCCTCGCGACCCGTCCGCCGACCCCAGCGGGCCTCAGACGTGGATCACCGCCGACAGTCACTGGTGGGACGGCTCGCAGATCTACGGCCGCGACAAGGCCTTCATCGACAAGACCCGGATGCGGGAGGACGGCAAGATGCGCGTCGATCCCGACGGGATGCTGCCCAAGGACCTCGACGAGGGTCTCGACTTCACGGACGTCCCCGGCACGCACTGGATCGGGCTCTCGATCCTGCACACGCTCTTCACGCTCGAGCACAACGCGATCTGCGACATGCTCAAGAAGGAGTACCCGACCTGGGGTGACGATCGCCTCTACGACAAGGCCCGCATGATCAACGGGGCCTTGATGGCGAAGATCCACACGGTGGATTGGACGCCGGCGATCATCGCCCACCCGACGACCAAGCTCGCCATGCGCAGCCAGTGGTGGGGCGTGGCCACGGAGCGGGTCAAGCGCCGCTTCGGGCGACTCAGCAAGAGCGAGGTCCTCAGCGGCATCCCCGGATCGCCGACCGACCACCACGGCGTGCCCTACTCGCTGACCGAGGAGTTCGTCGCCGTCTACCGGATGCACCCGTTGATCCCGGACGAGTTCTCGTTCCACTCGCTGAGCGACCACAGCCAGCTGTTCGAGGCGACGTTCCCCGAGTTGAATGCCCTGCACGCCCGGGAGCGGCTCGGCGAGTGCACGATGCCGAACGCGCTCTACTCCCTCGGCATCGCGCATCCCGGGGCGATCGTCCTGCACAACTTCCCCAGGTTCCTCCAGCAGTTCGAGCGGCCGGACGGATTCCTCTTGGACCTGTGCGCGGTGGACATCATGCGCGTTCGCGAGCGAGGAGTCCCGCGCTACACGAAGTTCCGCGAGCTGCTGCACATGAAGCCGGTGCGGTCGTTCGAAGAGCTGACGCCGAATCGCAAGTGGCAGGAGGAGCTGCGAGGCATGTACGGCGACATCGACGAGGTCGACCTGATGAGCGGCCTCTACGCCGAGCCGTTCCCGAAGGGGTTCGGGTTCAGCGACACGGCGTTCAGGATCTTCATCGTGATGGCCTCCCGCCGCCTGAAGAGCGACCGGTTCTTCACGACCGACTACACGCCGAAGGTCTACTCGGAAGCCGGCCTCAAGTGGATCGACGACAACTCGATGCGATCCGTTCTCCTTCGACACTTCCCCGAGCTCGCGCCCGCGCTCGAGGGAGTCGAGAACCCGTTCGCTCCCTGGGTCAGGACGCGCGTGGGCGGGCGCTCGTCATCTGCAGCAGAGTCGGTCGGCGCGGCGACGTAGGCCCGTGCGCATCGGGCTGATCTCCGACATCCACGGCAATCGCGTCGCGCTCGACGCGGTCCTCGACGACATCGAGCGGTCCGGTGGGGTCGACCAGCTCATCTGTCTCGGCGACGTCGCCGTCGGCCCCCAGCCGAACGAGTCGTTGGCGAGGATTCGCGAGCTCGAGTGCCCCGTGATCATGGGCAACTGGGACGCGTGTTTCCTGGACGGTATGCCCGAGGTCCACGACGAGATCGGCCTGAAGCTCGTCGAGACGGCCGAGTGGTGGGCGAGCTTCCTCAGCGACGGCGACAAAGACTTCATCCGCAGCTTCTCGAAAACGCTCGAGGTGCCGCTCGACGACGGCGCGTCGATGTTCTGCTTCCACGGCTCGCCGATCTCGTACGACGACTGGATCTTCGCGGCGACTCCCGAGGAGGACCTGGCGCGCATGTTCGACGGGATCGAAGCGCCCGTCCTCGTCGGCGGCCACACGCACCTGCAGATGATCCGGCGCTACGAGGACGCCATGATCGTCAACCCGGGGAGCGTCGGGCTCTCGTTCAAAGAGTGGTGGCCCAGGCCGATCCGAATCGCCGCCTGGGCGGAGTACGGGATCCTGACCCGCGACCAGGGGCACCTCAGCATCGACCTGCGCCGGACGACCTTCGACGTCGACGCGTTCCTCGAGCTCAGCCGGGAGAGCGGGATGCCGCACGCCGACTGGTGGATCGGCTGCTGGGTTCGAGAGTAAGTACTAGCGGGTCAGCTCTTCAGCTCGTACGCGTCGCCGAATAGCCCCTGCAGGATCTCCTTGATGTTGTCGCGGATCGAGCGCTCGGCGAGCGGATCGAGGAACGAGGACAACGCCGGCATCCCGACCGCGAAGTCGCAGAGGAAGCGCACGTCGCTCCCGCCGTCGGCTTCGGTGACGGCCCACGAGCCGCTGAAGTGCCGGAGGTTGCCCTCGACGAGGTCGAAGACGATCGTGCCCGCCTCGGGGTCGAGGCGGTCTTCTTCGATCCATCGCATCGAGCCGCCGCGGAAGTTCACGTTCCAGGTCGTGCGCAGCGTCCGCTCGTCGACCTTCTCGATCTCGATCGAGTTGATCGACGGGGCGAGCTCCGCGTAGGACTGGAAATCGGCGAGGCGGTCGAACGCCTCGGCCGCGCTGACGCCGCTGAGGCGGGCGTTCATCTCGGTGCTACGCACTGGACCCTCCGCCGAAGCGCTCCTCGACGGCGTCTGCGCTTTCCCGCAGCGCGCGCAGGAGCCATTCGATGTCGGCCTCGTCCATGATCGCCGCGGGATGCAAACGCACCACACGGTTGGCGTTCAGAGACGTGGAGACGATCACCTGCCTGTTCAGGAGCTCGAGCACGAAGTCGCCGGCGAAATGGTCCTCGTGGAACTCGAACGCGAGCAGTAGCCCGCACCCGCGCACGTCGGCGAGCACCGTCGGAGCATGATCCTCGCTTCAGCGCCAGCAGCTCGTCCAGCAGCCTGGCGCCGAGCGCCCGTGCCCTGGGGATGATGTCGTCCTCCTCCAGGGCCGTGATCGCGGCACTCGCCGCCGACATCGCGAGTGGGTTACCCGCGTAGGTCGAGGAGTGCAGCAGCGGGTCCTCGCTGATCGTGCGGTAGGCGTCAGGGGTGGCGACGACGGCGGCGACCGGAACGACGCCGCCGCTCAGGCCCTTGCCGACGAGGAGGATGTCCGGGACTACACCAGCCCGGTCGGCGCCCCACCAGCTGCCCAGGCGGCCGAGGCCGGTTTGCACTTCGTCCAGTATGAGCAGAGCGCCGTGACGGTCGCACAGCTCACGAACCGCCTGTAAGTAGCCGTCCGCGGGAATGATCACGCCGCCTTCGGCCTGGATCGGCTCCAGGATCACAGCCGCCCGATCACCTGCCGCCAGCTCGGCTTCGAGCGCGTCCACGTCGTCGAAGGCGACGAAGCTCACGTCCGCCAACCCCGGCTGGAACGGGTCGCGGAACATCGCCTTGCCCGTCACCGAGAGCGCGCCGTTCGTCTTTCCGTGGAAGCCGCCGTGTGTCGAGATCAGGCGCCGCCGGCCGTTGACGCGCGCGAGCTTGATCGCGAGCTCGGCGGCCTCCGCGCCGGAGTTGGTGAAGAAGACGTATTCCAGTCCGTCGGGCGCGACGCGAGCGAGCTGCTCGGCCGCGTGTGCCAGCTCACCGTTGAGCAGGACACGGGAAGACATCGGATGCCGGTCGAGCTGGTCGCGCACGGCGGCGACCACGCGCGGGTAGCGGTGGCCGAGGATGAACACGCCGTAGCCCCCGCAGTCGAGGTACTCGGTGCCCGCCTCGTCCCAGATCCGCGTGCCCTCGGAGCGCACCTCGACGTGCGCCTCCATCAACTCGGCGAGCATCGCCATCCCCTCGGAGACGTGCGCGCGGTAGCGCGCGATGGTCTGGGCTGCGTCCGTGGCCGGCTCGAGCTTCATCGGTACTCGGCATCATGATCGACTTGCTGCGACCCACAAAGATCGCGACGCAGCGGCTCGTTCTGGAGCCTCTGGATGACGAGGTGGCCCAGGCCGTTCTCGCCGGGGATTTCTCCGGCATCACGAGAGCCGCAGGCTGGCCGCACGACGACACGCTCGATGCGGTGCGAATTGCGACAGCTCCGGGTGGCGGGTCACTCGTCTGGCTCGTGATGCTCGCGGAAGTCGTCATCGGCGACTGCGGCACGGTCGGCGGTCTCGACGACGAAGGCGTGATCGAAATCGGTTACGGCCTGGCTGCGGAGCACCGCAGGCACGGCTACGGCAACGAGTTGGTTCGGGCGCTCTCGGGCTGGCTGCTATCTCAGCCCGAAGTCGACCAGGTGGTGGCCAGGGAGGTCCTCGCCGACAACGTTGCTTCGCGTCGCGCGTTGGAGAACGCAGGCTTTGTGCTCGAACGCGACGAGCGTGGCCTGTCGTGGTACGCGCTGCGCCGACCGTAGAGGCTTCCCCGAAGACCTTGGCCGGTACGGTCTCGTCATGGGCAAGAACGTTCTCGTGGTTAGCACGGTCGAAAATGCGGACGATGCCTTGCGCGCACATTTCGGAGAGGACGACACCCTCAAGGTCGTAGTGCCGGTCGTTCGGCAGAGCGCACTCGACTGGCTAGCCAACGACCAGAAAGCGTTCACCCATGCGCAGGGAGTCGCCGAACGAACGGCCGAGCAGCTCCCTGGCCAACCAGCTGAAGCTGTTGCCGGGGAGGCCGATCTGGGTCTCGCCATTCGCGACGCGCTCGCGACCTTTCCGGCCGATGAAATCGTCGTTGCGGTTCGCCCCGAGGAGGAGGAAGGCTTCGTCGAGTCCCTCGCAACCGAGGACGCACCGGAATACAGCATCGAGGGCGTGCCTGTCCGCTATGTCGTTGTCCCGGAGTAGCTCTCCAGGAAATCCGCGGCCTGCTCGATCACGTCGGGCCGGTCGAGCCAAGTCCAGTGGCCCGCCCCCTCGATCATCTCTACCCGGACATCTCCACCGAGAGGACATCCGCGTAGCGCTGGCCCCACTCGGGCCCGACGTAAGGGTCGTCGCTGGGCCAGAGGATCAGCGTTGGGCAACGAAGCTCGCCCAGTCGCTCACCCGCGGCGGCGAGCGTCTCCGTAGGGGTGGCGCGATAGATCCCGAGGATCGCGCGCCGCGTACCGCGATCGAAGTCCTCCCAGGCGCGGTCGACGAACGCCTCTGGCAACTACCCCGGTGCGCTCGACCACGTCCGGCAAGGCAAGGACTCTAGGCGAGGCCGCACCGCTAGGCGTAGCTGTCGCGGGCCCGCTTCCAGCGCGGGTCGTCAAGGCGAATCATGTCCGGGTCGACGCCGCGCGCCTCCGCGAGGTCGACCGTCAAGAGTTGGAAGCGCACGATGTCGATGACGGGATGGCGCGTGGGGACGAGGGTCGTGTCGCAGCCGATCTCTCCCAGCGCCGCCACGAGGCCGTGTGCGCGCTCCGCGGCGCGGCCTTCGCCCTCGAGGACGAAGCAGCGCACGGTTTCGTCGACCGCGGCCAGGTGTCCGTGCAGGACCTGCTCCGTGTGGTGCGCCTCGGCGGCGACGTGCGCACCCTCACGCAGCTTGAGTGCAGCTTCTTGCGCGGTCGCCCAGTCGCGGCCCGCCCCGGCGACGAGCCAGCGCTCGTGCGCTGAGACAGGCTCGCGTTCCGCCTCCAGCTCCGCTGCCACGGCGTCCGGCAGCCAGGAGATGTCCTCGCCCAGGAGCGCGGCGAGCGCGGCAACGGCGCACGTGTAGCTGGCCGTGTGGCAGTAGCTCTTCTCCAGCTCGGGCGTTGCCACGATCACCTCCTCGCAGAGCTCTGCGATCGGTCCCTCTGCGTTGCCGGTCACGAGCCACTTGGGACCGTCGAAGGCCCGCGCCGCCTCGAGTGTCAGTGTCGTCTCGCCTTCGTGGCTGACGAGGACGAGCAGGTCGGCGCGCGGGGGTCGCAGGACACACTCCAGGGCCTGCTCGACGATTGTCTCCCCGTAGCCACCGTCGATCCCGTGGTCGACCCGTGGGACCGTGGACGCGCCGTGAAAGGACGTGCCGCAGCCCGTCACGGCGACGCGCGATCCCCCGCGAAGCCGGCGCTCGGTCGGCACGGAGCGCAGCCACTCAGGCTGGGCCGCGATCGCAGCCCGCGTCTTGGCACCTGCGACCACAGTGCGTCTATACCAAAACCCCGCTGTCAAGCCCAGGACTCGTGGGGCCGAAGGTAGAACTGGTCGGTATGGACGATCGTGATCTCAGGCGGAAGGCCGAGCTCGCAGAGCTCCTGCTCCACGCCGCGCGGCAGCTCGGCGAAAGCCTCGAACCGCACCTGATCTACGCGCGCTTCCACGAGCTGCTCGCCGACGTCGTCCCCCACGACGGCATCGTCATCTCGTCCTACGACGACCGTGACGACCTCATCCGCTGCGAGTACGCCTGGAGCGACGGGAATGTTGTCGACCCGGCGAAGCTCCCGCCGCTGCCGCTGAATCGCGAGGGCGGCGGCATGCAGAGCCGCGTGATCGTCAGCGGTGAGCCGGAGCTCTTCAACGATGTCCCGTCACGCGTCGAGCGCGACGGCGTCTTCTACAACGTCGACGCGAAAGGCAAGGTCGAGAGGATTCCCGAATCAGGCCCGGCGGGCACGAACGCCGCCATGATGGTCCCCGTCAAGGACGAGGGACGCGTTGTAGGAGTCGTCCAGCTGATGAGGGATCGCGGCGTGTACTCCGACGAGCACCGCGAGGTCTTCGACGGCCTGGTCGCGCAGATGAGCTCCGCGGTCCGGAACGCGCGTCTGCAGCAAGAGCGGCGGCGCCTCGAGTCGGCCGAAGCAGCGGCGCGCGCCGCCTCTGCCGAGCGGGACCAGGCAGCTCAGGTGCTCGCGGCCCTCGGGGACGGCGTGCTATTCGTCGACCGCGAGGACATCGTGCGGTTCTGGAATAGCGCCGCCACGCTCGCGACCGGGTTGGCGGGGGACAGCGTCCTCGGCAGGCCGATCACCGACGTCATCCCGGACTGGCCCACGCTCGTGCGACGCATTCCCGTCGCCGAGGAGGGCGCCGCAGCGCGCTCCGTGACGTTACCCCTCGAGCTCGACGCGCACGACCTCTGGCTGTCGTTCGTGGCCGTCCAGATCGCCGACGGCGTCGTCTTCGCATTCCGCAACGTCACGAGCGAGCGCCGGCTCGAAGACCAGAAGAACGACTTCGTGGCGACGATCTCGCATGAGCTCCGCACGCCGATGACCGCCGTCTACGGGGCAGCCGTGACGCTCCTCAGCCGCGACGCCCAGCTGAATCCCGACCAGCGGCAAAAGCTGCTCGAGATGATCGCCACGCAGGCCGCGCGCCTGAGCCAGATCACGGAGGAGGTTCTTCTGACGAGTCAGCTCGACCGGGGCGACCTGCGGGTGGAACGTGAGCCTGTGCACGTCGCCGACGTCGTGCAGCGCACGGTCGAGACGATGCGCGCTCAACTCCCGGAGTCGACGACGATCAAGGTCGAGATCCCGGCGGAGGTCGGCGACGCGTCAGGCGACGGCGACCGCCTGCAGCAGGTGCTCGTCAACCTGCTCGACAACGCCGTCAAGTACGGCGGGGACCGCGTCGAGGTCCGGGCAGACCGAACGAACGGGAACATCCGGATCTTCGTCGCCGACACCGGGCCGGGCATCAGCCTCGCCGACCGCGAGCGGGTGTTCGAGAAGTTCTATCGGGCCGACCCGCAGCTATCGAAGGCGCCGAGCGGCACCGGGCTCGGCCTGTACATCTCGCGCGAGCTCACCGAGAGGATGGGCGGCCGCCTCGACCTCAGCTGGAAGTCCGGCGGAGCAACGTTCGTCGTCGAGCTACCGAAGGCCTGAGAGAACCCGCTTCAGCGCGGTCGCCGCAGGCGAGGCAGCACGAGCCGCCCGATGGCCACGCCGAGGCCGTAAGCAGCCCATGCGGCAGCAACGGCGAGCACCGCGAGCACCGTGAGCAGACCATCGTAGGACTCGGACGCGTCCGGGTCGCCGACGAAGCTCTGGTCCCACGTCACGGCCCAGAGGAGCGTGCCGCCGGTGAGGGCGATCACGAGAGCAAGCGAGGGTCGCCGCAGGCTGCGCCGGGCGACGTCGAAGAGCGAGGCGAACAGCAGCACGAACATCGTGACGCGCAGGACCTTCCAGCCACTCAGCGAGTGCACGGCGAAGGAGTCGAGGATCTGTTCGCGCTCGAACGGAGGAGCGCCGGGTCGCTCGCGTCGTCCCTCGTACCGGCGGAGCCCGTCGGCCCTGAAGTCGAGCAGTGCCGGCGCCAGATACGGACCCCAGTTCTCGTCCGCGCGTCCCCACGTGCCTCTGCCGTCTCCGTCTGGGCCGAGCAGCACGTCCACCCGGGTCGTGGTCACGAGCCCCGCCACGGCGAGGACCAAGACGGTGACCGCGGCCACGAGTCGCCAGCCGTCGCGCGGGATCACGAGCGCCGAGAGCGCGATCGCGGCGCACGCCGCGCCCCCGGCCACCCAGAGCGACGCCTCCCCGCCGATCCCGACGAGCGTCAGGCGACGCGTGAGGTCGCGGCAGACGTGCTCGTCGCCGCCTCCGCCGCAGGCCGACCCGGCCAGCTCGAGCCCCGGCCAAGCGACGGGCGCAAGAGCGAACAGCGCCCCGCCCGCGGCGGCCAGGACGAAAAACACTGGCCCGAGGATGCGCGCATATCGCATCTTTGCGATAATAGCAGCAATGCTATGACGTGTTCACCCCGTGACGTGCGCGGTGAGCCGAGTAGTCGGGCGCGTTCGTTATATCCTCGTCGCGCTGAGCCTGATCCGGCGCTCCACGCGGCTCGAGTGCGCGAATGAACAACCCCGACGCGATCTTCCAGCCACTGGAGTTCCGGAATCTCACGATTCGGAACCGCCTGATCCGAAGCTCGCTCACGCCGGGGCTCGTCGATCACTACGACGGCACGGGTACCGAGGTTCGGATCAACTTCGAGGTCAAGTACGCGCGGACGGGGCTCGGCGCGATCATTTCCGGGTTTGCAGCAATTCACGATCGCGGGGTCATCGCCCCCGGCCATGCGCACATCGACCGCGACGATCGAATCCCGTTCTGGCGAGAGCTCGTC
The DNA here is from genome assembly GCA_963771725.1 of uncultured Actinomycetes bacterium. GTDB lineage: Bacteria > Actinomycetota > Thermoleophilia > Gaiellales > Gaiellaceae > VAXT01. Next base: position 598,477 of record CAVYUO010000006.1, read on the forward strand.
AGACGCGTCCACAAGCACGAGTGCCCGTACATCATTCAGCTTCTCTTCGCGGGCCGGCAGCGCGAGGTTGCCGAGATGCTCCATTACGAGGTTGGCCTCTCTTCCACGGACAAAGCGGATTTCTACCGCGGAACGCCAACGGAGCGGATGACCACGGAACAGATCGGGATGGTGGTCGATGCGTTCGGTCAAGCGGCCCGACGAGCGCGTGAAGCCGGCGCAGACGGCGTCGAGATTCACGGCGCAAATGGCTTTCTCTTGACGCAGTTCCTGTCAAAAGCCATCAACGACCGGACCGACGAATACGGAGGCTCGCTCGAAAATCGGGCCCGCCTGCCGATCGAGGTTGTCCGCGAGGTTCGGAAGCAGGTCGGGGACGACTTCCACGTCCAGTTCAAGATCAGCGCAGTCGAGCATGCCAGCGACCTCTATCCCTGGCTTGGCAAGGGAAACACGATCGAGGACTCGATGCGGGTCTGCAAGTGGCTCGAAGAGGCAGGAGTCGACGCCTTCCATGTGTCCACGGGCATCGCCTTCCCGAATCCGCGCATGCCGCCCGGGAAGCTCCCCCTCGACGACCGGGTCTTCAACATCGTCAGCGTGAGGCACAAGCTCGGAGTGCTCCTTCTCCACACACCGCTCAATGCCCTGCTGCGTTATCGCTGGGAGAAGCCCACCCGTGGTCGCGAGGAGGGTTTGATCCTTCCAGACACAGCGGCCTTGAAAAGCGCGGTGAGAGTTCCGGTCATCTGCGGAGGCGGCTTCCAGACAGCCTCCGTGATCAGGAGCGCACTCGAGGAGAACAAGTGCGACGCCGTCGCGATCGGCAGGCCTCTCCTGGCCAACCCCGACCTTCCGACACTCTTCGCGCAAGGCATCGACCGGCCTGCCAACCCGTGTGTCTACTCGAACAAGTGTCTCAAGAGCTTCCTCTATCTGCCCGTCGGCTGTTACGAGGAGACGAGATATGAATCGCGAGACGAGATGGTCCGCGAGATCATGTCGAACTACGAGGTGGCCAGCGAGATGGATCGCGCCTAGTCACGCTGGGGCTGGGGGCTGGTTCACACGGGCCGTCTCGCAGGAAGGGGGGTGAGCGGCGCCGGTCGGGAAGCGAGAGCGGATGATGGGATTCGAACCCACGACCTTCTGCATGGCAAGTGAGCCGAACCCTTCGCCGCTAGTCGGCGCTGGTATTCGAATCGCCTAGCAAAGCCGATTTTGTGAGCTCGAGCAGCAGCGAGATTCGCCACCATTCGCCGTAGCTGCTTTCCACGACCTTTCCATCAGCTTGAACTGTCGCCCTTCTTGTCGTCGTATGTGATCTGGATCGGACCGGCGACGGGCGCGAAAAAGCGGATGATGGGAGAGCCCTGCGAACGCAGGGCTCTCCCATTGAGGTGGGTCCCTCCGGTCAGTCGTCGTCGCCGCCGCGTTGCCTGATGCTGATCGTGCCCTGGAAGCACGGGCCGTCTGACTGCTCGCAGTCGAACACCGTGAACTCGGCACGTACACGCGCGCCGGTCAGGTACCCATTGACGACGCGGCCGTTCAAGACGGCGGCGCCCGACTCCTGAACGCCGTCGACACGGATTGTGAGCGAGCGGGACGGGTCAGGCGCGACGACGATGTAGATGGCCGTCAGCCGGACTCCGCCCGTTTGGTTAGGCGTGGCCTTTAGGACAGCCCCTCCGAACTTGGCGTCGATGTCTCCTCCGACGACGCCCACCATGTGCGGGAAGCCCGGTGCGAACCACTTCGTGTACGTGAGCTCGAGGCCGGCGTGCTCGCCGTGCCCCCTGCGGTTCTGCGTCTGTGCGGAGGCTGCCGTGATGCCTGCGGCCAGCATGAGCACCGCGATCAGTCCCGCGAAGCGCTTGCTCGTTGCGAGTCTGCGCATCTCCTGCTCCTTTCCTCTCATTGCGGTTTCCCGGGGACTCGATCAAGGCTAGGAGGGAGGAGCCGCGACGCCTACGGTGGGGGCAGGCGAGTTCGCTGGGAGGCTGCCCTCCGTCGCGTGGGATGCTGGACCGCTTGACGCCGTCGACTCGATGACGGACAACTTCAGCAAAGCACGACCAGGAGGTTGGATGGCCGTGGAGGTTCGAGACGTCGAGGCGCTGCAGGATTCGCTCGACCGGTTACGCCTCGAGGTCGCGGATCTGCAGGCGTCCCGAGCACGGCTCGTCCTGGCCGCCGACGCCGATCGCCGCAGGATCGAGCGTGACCTCCACGACGGTCTGCACCAGCGACTGACCGCCCTCGGAGTCAGCCTACAGCTCGCGCGGCAGCGGCTGGCGACCGACCCCGGCGCCGCAGACGCGCTCGTCGAGGAGCTCGGACGAGACGTCCAGCAGGCGCTGGATGCGACTGGCGCGCTCGCGCAGCGGATCTACCCGCCGCTCCTCAATGCAGGCGGATTGGCAGCGGCGGTTCGCGCCGCCTCGGTCAGCGCCGGCGTCCGGACACGCGTGGATGTCGCAGCGGTCGCGGGATGTCCACCCGAGATCGCAAGCACGGCTTACTTCTGCTGTCTCGCGGTTCTCGAACACGCCGGCGAGGGAGGGCGGGCGACGGTCACCGTCCGCGAGGAGGACGGTGCGCTCGTCTTCGAGGTCGTCGCGGACGCATCCGGCGAAGATCTAAGCCCGTTGAGCGATCGTGTCGAGGCGCTCGGCGGACAGCTGACGATTGCGCGCGAGCCCGCCGGCGGCACCCGCGTCTCCGGCTCGTTGCCCCTCTTGCGATGAGCTCAGCCGCTCTCGGCCAAGTAGAAGATCACGGCCTTGACGCGCTTGTGGACCGCAGGCTCCCACGTCAGCCCGAACTTGAGGAAGATCGAGTGGATCACCTTCTCGACCGACCGCTCGGTCAGGAAGAGCGACGCGGCGATCGCCGCGTTGTTCTTTCCTTCGGCCATCTCGCGGAGCACGTCGCGCTCGCGCGGCGTCAACTCGTTGAGCGGCGACTCCTCGACTCGCGCATTCTCCGCGACGAGCGCCTCGACGACCTTCGGATCGATCACGGACCCGCCGTCCGCGACAGCGTGGATTGCCGCGACGAGGTGGTCGAGATCCTGCACGCGCTCCTTCAGGAGGTACGCCCTCCGTTCGCTGCCCCCCTCGAGAAGCGCGAGCGCATAACTCGGGCTCGCGTATTGACTGAGCACGACGACCCCGACTTCCGGGTGCGTCTCGCGCAGCGCCGTGGCGGCCTGGATCCCCTCGTCCTGGCCGCCGGGGGGCATGCGAATGTCGGTGACGACGACGTCCGGCCCCTCGTCGTCGATCGCGGCGCGCAGCGAATCGAGATCACCGCACACGGCCGCGACCTCGAGATCGGGGTGCGTCTCGAGCAGGCGCCGGAGGCCTTCGCGCACCAAGAAGCTGTCCTCGGCCAGCACGAGCCGGATCGGCATGCGTAGAGAATACGCTCGTGACGCCTCCGCCTACGCCTCTCGTCCTCATCGTCGATGACAATGAGAAGAACGTGAGACTAGCGCGCGATGTGCTGCGCGCAGGCGGCTTCCGGACGCTCGAAGCCGCGAACGGTGCCGAAGGAATTGCGCTCGCCGATGAGCATCTTCCAAGCGTCATCTTGATGGATCTCCGGCTGCCGGACATGGATGGAGCAGACGCCGCCCGGAAACTCGCCAACAGGCCACGGACATCGGCGATCCCAGTCATCGCTTTGAGCGCGCTCGTGCTAGAGGGAGGCGTCGCGTGGCTCGCGGCAAACGGGTTCGCCGGCCACCTCGAGAAGCCGATCGACGTTGAGGAATTCCCGCGCCTAGTTCGCCGGTACTGCAGCGGCTGAGCGACGAGCACCGCGCAGGTACACCCCTCGAATCGGGGTGCTGGCACCCTGGACTTCGGTTCCGCTGACCGCGATCATCGTTGGAGCGAGGCAACCAAGGAGGTCACGAGGAGGTCAGGGAAGATGTTGAAGCCGCTCCTAGGAAAGAGTTCCACCTCGGTGGCGACCAAGCTACGCGCCGCACAAATGTCCTGTTACGCCCGTTCTCCGAGCAAAGGAGGCCTCGATGGCCGGCCGTAAGGGGTTGCTGAAGAGCTTCTGGCTTGCGACCGGTGTCGCGTTGCTGGCCGCGCTCGGGTTCTCCGGATCGGCTGCATCCTCCCAGAACCAGGCGCCCCGACAGACGAAGGAATTCCACGCGACAAAGGACTGCTCCGGGTTCACCGGGCTCGTCGGCGCGTATTGCACGATCAGGTCCTCGAACGTCAAGGCGCTCAAGGTGGGCTCGAAGATCTTCTACGTCCAGCGGGCGGGCAAGACCGCGCTGGACAGCGACACGGTCATCTACGTAAGGCGGGGCAGCGTCGCAACCGGCCATTGCCTCCTTCGTTTCGCGACCGGGGCAGGACTGTGCACGATCTCGGACGGCACGGGAACGCTTGCCGGATTCCGTCTCCGAGTGCGTGTCAGGGCCAGTTCGTCGATCCCGAAGCTGTGGCACTGGGACGGGACGTACAGCTTCAACCAGGGCTAGCTCCGGTGGGGAAACGGCCGGTGACCGAGCGGGTCGGCCGGTGGCTTTCGTCCCTCTCGGCCAAGTACATCGCCGTGTGCGCGCTGCTGGTCGCCGTTCCGGTGATCTGTACGAGCGTGTACCTGCTCTCCTCGTCCTATCGGGACAACAAGCGCGCGTTGGTGCGGCTGCAGCAGGAGAAGGCGAAGTCGGTCGCGGTCACGATCGAGCAGTACTTCGCAGACCGGACCAAGCGAATGAAGGCAATCGACGCCCAATACTTGTCCTTCACCGCACGGGGCTCGGCGCTTCAACCCCTGCTCGAAGATCACGCGACCGATGCGTTCTACGTCGACAGTACCGGGCGCAAGACACTCGCAAGCGCGGGCGGCGGGCTCACCGTGGTCAAGGGGAACTTCTCGCACGATCGCTCGGTGAAGCAGGCGATCGCGGCCGGGGTCTACTTCGGTCCCGTGTACGCGCCACGGCTCTTGTCCAACCCCGGAGCAAGATCGATGGAGGTCGTGGTGAAGGAATCCGAACGCGTCGTCGGCTCTCCGGAAGGAAGACCCGTAGCAGGAACCGGAGTCGTCGGCGAGACACTCGATCTCAGAGTCATTCAGGACCTTGTTCAGCAGACCCGTCTCGGGACGTCCGGATACGTCTACGCGGTCGACGCCAGAGGCGTACCCATCGCGCACCCGAACAGCGCTGCTTTCACGAATCGTTCCTTGGCGCTTCCCCAGGTGACGAGGGCGCTCGCCTCGTCGCAGAGCGGATCGACGGTCGGCCGCAACTTCCGCGGACAGAAGGTGCTGAGCACGTGGGCGACCGTCGGGCCGGTCGGCTGGAAGGTGTTCGTCGAGCAGCCCGAGAGCGCGGCGTTCGCGCCGGTCCGCGGAAAGATCTGGCGGACGGCGCTGCTGCTTGCGGCGTTTCTCGCCGTCGGGGTCGGCCTGAGCGTGTTGCTCGCCCGCCGCCTCGTCCGCCCTGTGAAACAGATCCGGACGGCAGCAGCCCACATCGGGGCAGGCGCCTACGACGAGCGGATCGAACTCCGCCGCCGCGACGAGCTGGGTGGCCTCGCAGACGAGCTGAACGGAATGGCGGCGAGCCTGCAGGCATCAGTTCAACGCCTTGAGCAAAAAGTCGAGGAACGCACGCGGGAGTTGCAGCAGGCGCTGACAGAGCTTTCGCGGAAGGGCCGCCAACTCGAGGTCGCCAGCGAGCACAAGAGCCACTTCTTGGCCAACATGTCGCACGAGCTGCGGACGCCGTTGAACGCGATTATCGGTTTCTCGCAGGTGCTGCGGGAGCGCCTGTTCGGCCCGATCAACGAGAAGCAGGAGGAGTACCTCGACGACATCCTCTCGTCCGGCAACCACTTGTTGTCGTTGATCAACGACGTGCTCGACCTGTCGAAGGTCGAGGCCGGGCAGGTCGAGCTCGAGGTCGCCTCGTTTTCTCTACGTGAGGCGCTCGAGCGTGGCGTCGTGATGGTTCGTGAGCCGGCGACGAAGCACGGCGTCCGGCTATCGCTCGAGCTGGCGCCTGGCATTGACCTGGTCGAAGGCGACGAGCGGCGGTTGCGCCAGGTCATCTTCAACCTGCTCTCGAACGCCGTCAAGTTCACGCCGGAAGGAGGGGAGGTCGTCGTCGCGACCGCGAGCCGCGACCACGAGGTACTGATATCGGTAACCGATACGGGCCCGGGCATCCCACTGGAGGACCACGAGCGGATCTTCGAGGAGTTCCAGCAGACGAACGTCGGTGTGCAGCAGCGCGAGGGTACGGGGCTCGGGCTCGCCCTTTCGAAGAGCCTTGTCGAGCTGCACGGCGGCCGCATCTGGGTCGAGAGCGAGCCCGGGCACGGCAGCCACTTCGTCTTCACGCTGCCGGCGAAGGAGGCGGATCATGGCCGGTGAGCGGGTTCTGATCGTCGAGGACAACGAGAAGAACATGAAGCTCGTCCGCGACGTGCTGCAGGCCACGGGATACAGCACGCTCGAGGCAACGACGGGCGAGGAGGCCGTCGAGCTTGCCCTGTCGCAGGCACCGGCGCTCGTGTTGATGGATGTGCAGCTGCCCGGGATCGACGGCGTCGAGGCACTGGAGAGGATGCGGCAGAACGAGCGCACCGCCTCGATTCCCGCACTGGCGGTGACCGCGCTGGCGATGAGCGGCGACCGCGAGCGTTTCCTCGAGGCCGGATTCGACGGCTGCCTCGCCAAGCCCGTTGACGTCCACGAGTTGACCGCTGCTGTTCGGGAGCACTGCGATCGTGGCTAAGCGACCGCCCAAGATCCTCGTCGTCGACGACGTGCCGGAGAACGTGCTCCTGCTCGAGGCAGTGCTTGTCTCGCGTGGCTACGAGGTGGTGACCGCGATCGACGGCCGGGCGGCGCTCGAGCGCGTCCAGACGGCGGAGCCTGACCTCATCCTCCTCGACGTGATGATGCCCGGCCTCGACGCCTACGCGGTCTGCTCCCAGCTCCGCGCGAACCGCATGCGAAGGAGCTTGGGGACAGCATGGGGCGCTGGACGCTGACGCTTGCAGTCACGCCCTGCTTTTCCAAGCCCGCCAACGAGAAAGGCCCCTAAGCGGGCCTTCCTTAGAGCGGATGATGGGATTCGAACCCACGACCTTCTGCATGGCAAGCAGACGCTCTAGCCAACTGAGCTACATCCGCGAGAGGCCAAAGTATAGCCGCGTTTTTTAGGGCCCTTCGGCGTCGAGGGCCTCGTTGACGAGCCGGTCGGCCAGCTCGTTGTGCTCACGGCGGACGGCCTTGTAGGTGATCTTGTCGAAGGTGGTCGCCAGGCGCATTGCCTCGCGCCAGAGCTCGCGCAACGCATCGTTCTTGACCTTCCAGGAGCCCCGCATCTGGTTCACGACCAGCTCCGAGTCGGAGACGACCTCGAGCTCGTTCAGGTGCAGCTCTGCGGCCTTCCTGAGACCCTCGACCAGCCCGCTGTACTCGGCCACGTTGTTGGTGGCGACCCCGATCGTCTCGCCATGGGCTGCGAGGACGGTGCCGTCGCCGGCCTCGAGCACGTAGGCGTACGCCGCCGGGCCCGGGTTCCCGCGGGCGCCACCGTCCGTGAACAGACGTGCCTTCATAGGAGCGGATAGACGTCGAAGGCCGGCTCCTCGTACGGATGCGCGAGCCGGAGCGCGGCGATCACTTCGTGCTGACGATCCTCGGGGAAGACCGTCTCCAGCCGGAGCTCGGGAACCCGCTCCTCGCGGCCCTTCTCCCCCACGCTCGGCTGTGCGGCCTCGGCGGCGAAGAACGTGCCCGTGCCTTCCGTGTACCAGGAGCAGCGCTCGTACTCGCCGATCCGGCCGGCGCCCGCTGCGAACACTGCCTCGCGCACCGGGTCGAGCGCCTCCCGCGGCACGAACACGACGAGCTTGCAGTTCACGCCCGCGGCCGCTCGTCGACCCGCGCGATCCACGCCGCCAGGTGCGGGTGATTGTCGCCGAGCCGCTGGAACTCGCGGAGGATCGCGTGGAACGACTCGTCGTCGTCGGCGTTGTCGTCGAGCGCGTACTTCAGAAAGGGGAACGCAGCGCAGTCGGCGGCCGAGAACTCGCCGAAGAGGTACTCCCGGCCGTCGAGAAGGCGCTCGAACAGGTCGAGGGTGCCCGTCAACTCGCTCCCGAGCGCGTCGATCAGCTCCTCATCGGGGTGAGGCTTCCCGCGCAGCGCTTCGATCTCGTTCGGCGGGCGCTTCCACACCCTGTTGAACCACTCGAGAAAGACCTCCAGCTCGGCCCGTCGCGACGGCTCGGCGGGAAAGAGGCGCGGTTCGGGACTGAGCTCTTCCAGGTACCGCAGGATCTCCGTCGAGTCCGTGATGACGTGGTCACCGTCGACTAGGACGGGCACGAGCGACTGGCCACTGACGCGATCGACCTCGGTTCGGTCGGCCGGGTCGACGTCGACCCAGTCGACCGCCAGGCCCTTGTGCGCGAGCGCGAGCGACACCCGCTCGACGTTCGTCGAGTACGGCACGCGGTAACACCGAAGCAGCGGCATCCCGACCGATCGTAGAGCAGGCCCTCGGCTCAGAAAGCGGACAACCAGGCATCCGCTTCTTCAGGAGACCGCAGGCGCACCGTGTTGAAGCGTGCGAGCCGGCCGGGAAGCGTTCGCCTCCAGCGGAAATGCGTACGCACCGCCCACAGGAAGAGCGAGTGACGACTGAGAAAAGCGTCGCGCCACGTCTCGCGGTTGCCGCTCCAGAGCTCGACTCGGCCCCGGATCCGATGCAGCGTACGACTCCACAGCCGGCGCATGATCGTCTGCAACGGCGGATCGAGCCAGACGACGACGTCGGCCTGCTCCAGCACGAAGTCACCGAGCTTGCTGCGGTAGTTCCCGTCTGCGATCCACCCGTCGCCTCGCAACGCCTCGCTCACGCGGCGGCGGAACTCGTCCTGCGGCGTCTCGGTCCAATTCGGCCCGTGAAAGAGCGCGTCCAGTTCCACGTGCGGGACTCCGAGCTGGTCGGCCAGGCGGCACGCGAAAGTCGTCTTGCCGGAGCCGGTCGTTCCGACGACGGCGATCTTCCGGGGCTGCGCGCGGCTGCTCAGGTGTCGATCTGGGCCTTCTGGAGCTTCTCCGAATAGTCGACGTAGATCGACTTCCACTCGGTGAAGAAGTCCAGCGCGGCCTGGCCGGCCTCGCGATGGCCGTTGCCCGTGTCCTTCACGCCGCCGAAGGGCAGGTGGACTTCGGCGCCGATCGTGCCGGCGTTGATGTACGTGATCCCCGCCTTGAGGTCGCGCATGGCGCGAAACGCCTTGTTGACGTCGCGCGTGAAGATCGACGACGAGAGGCCGTACTTGATCCCGTTCGACACGCTGATCGCCTCGTCCAGGTCGCGCACCTTGAGGACCGCGACCGTCGGGCCGAAGATCTCCTCCTGGGCGATCCGCATCTGCGGATCGACCTCGCCGAAGATCGTCGGCTGGTAGTAGAAGCCCTTGTCCAGTCCGTTGCCGGAGGCGACCGCGCCGCCCGTCAAGAGCTGCGCGCCTTCGTCCTTGCCGATCTCGGTGTACGAGTGAATCTTTTCGAGCGCCGACTTGTTGATCACGGGGCCGACGTCGGTGTCGTCGTCCCAACCCACGCCGAGGCGCAGCTTCTCGGCCTCGCTGACGAGGCGGGAGACAAGCGCGTCGTAGACCGACTCGTGCGCGATGACGCGGCTCGCCGCCGTGCAGCGCTGGCCCGAGGTGCCGAACGCCGACCAGATGATGCCCTCGACGGCCAGGTCCAGATCGGCGTCGTCTAGCACGATGATCGCGTTCTTGCCGCCGAGCTCGAGGTGGATGTGCTTGAGCCGGTCGGCGCCGGTCTTCGTGACCGCGACGCCGGTCTCGCGAGAGCCCGTGAGCGTGATCACCGGCACGTCCGGGTGCTCGACGATCGCGTTGCCGACCTCGGCGCCGCCGCCGTGCACGACGTTGACGACACCGGCGGGAACGCCCGCCTCCGCGAGCAGCTCCACGAAGCGCTCGCCCAGGAACGGCGTGTCCGTGGCCGGCTTGAAGACGACCGTGTTCCCGCAGACGAGCGCGGGCAGGATCTTCCAGGAGGGGATGGCGATCGGGAAGTTCCACGGCGTGATCACGCCGACGACACCGATCGGCGTGCGCACGCTCATGTTGAACTTGTCCCGGAGCTCGGAGGGCGTCGTCTGGCCGAAGAGGCGCCGTCCCTCGCCGCCCATGTAGTAGGCCATGTCGATGGCCTCCTGCACGTCTCCGCGCGCCTCGGGCAGCACCTTGCCCATCTCGTGGGCCATCAGCTGCGCGATGTCCTCCTTCTGCTCCGTCAGGAGCTGCGCGAAGCGGAAGATGAGCTCGCCGCGCTTCGGCGCCGGCACGAGGCGCCAGTCCTCGAAGGCGACCTTGGCTGCGGCGACCGCGCGATCGACGTCGGCGGCGGTCGACTTCGGGAAGACGCCGAGTGTCTCGCCGTTGGCCGGGCTTGTGCTCTCGAAAGTCGCGCCGCCTTCCGCGTCGACCCATTCGCCCGCGATGTAGTTCTTGAAGGTCTTGGTGCCGAGAAGCGCCACGAGGGCGATCTTAGCCGTCGTCCTCCGGGGCGTCGGCCGGCAGGAATGTCCCTGGTGCTCGAGGTCGTCGCCGGTCTCGCGTCTCGCGCTTCTCGCCCATCTTGCGGGGACGGTCCTTGCGCGGGTCCGGCCCGATGCGGCGGTCGATGATCACCTCGACGTTCGGGTTGTCCTTGTAGTACTCGACGAGCTTGTCGTAGAGGTCGTCGGCCAGCTCGGGCGGGATGACGCAGTAGATCACTGCGTCGGATTATGGAGGGTTTCTAGAGCCGAGCGATTTCCGGGACGACGCGGCCGTCCCGCTCGACCCGCGCGTTCCAGGCGCGGAACGACGGCTCCAACTCGTCGACCTCGTGTCCGCGCTCGGCGAGCCGGACGGGCTGCGCCGAATCGAACAGGACGCGGTACTGGTACCAGGAGATGTCCCAGGCGATCGTCACGACGACCTCGGTGTTCACGCCCGACAGCGGAACGACGCTCACGTGCGGCGGGCCGAGGCTCTTGGCGATGCCACCCACGGATCGCCGGTAGGGGCTCGCGTTGAAGAGGTCGGCGGCCTCGACCATTGCGCGCTCGGGCTCGGAGAGGCGGCGCAGGATCGGCTCGTCGACAAGCGCCTCGTCCGGGGCTGCGCGGCGAGGATCGAAGATCGCCGCCAGGCTCAGCCGCTTCCTGGGCCGATCCTCGGCCACCGTCGGGCTCGTCGGGCTGCCCTCCTTCAGCCAGCCCTGCTCCGCAGCGATGTCCTGGCAGAGCGGGCAGACCTCGACGAACTCGTGTCCGTCCGGCGAGTACCGGACCGTCCGCTCGCCCACGAGCATGGTTCGTTCGCAGATTGCACAGGTGGTCGTGGCGAGGTTGCGCGTCTGGCGCATAGGCCGCCGACTATAGCGCCGACCCCTTTTGCCGCCGGATTGCTAGCCTGTCCTATTGTGTTTTACACTGTAAGTCGCCGAAAGGCTCTCTGATGCGCCGCCGGGACATCCCGCGAGGCGCCCGCTGCCGCCGCAGCGTCGGCCCCGGCCGCTGGAAGGTCAGGGCACGCCTGGAGCGTTTCAGCGAGCCGGCTGTCCTCCTGCTCCTTCGCGACGCTCCCGCCCACGGGTACGAGCTCCTGGAGCAGCTGCCGCAGCTGATGCCGGGCGAGCGGATCGACATGGGCAACCTCTACCGGATCCTGCGCTCCCTCGAACGCGAGGGGCTCGTCTCCTCCACGTGGGACGACCTCTCCCCCGGCCCGACCAAGCGCATCTACGCGATCACGGAGTCCGGGCGCACGCGTGCTCGACCAGTGGGTCGGGGCCTTCAGCAAGGCGCAGCAGCAGATCGAAGCTTTCGTCAGACGGTACGAACAGCAGAGGGGGTGAACATGCACCACAGACGCAGACGACACGGCGGGCCAGGAGTCGGCCACCGCTGGTACGAGCCCGAGCGAGTGCTCGAGCGGCTCGAGAACTACCAGCGCGACCTCGAGCAAGAGCTCGCCGACGTAGCCGACCTCATCAGCCAGCTCAAGCGAGAGAAGGCCGAGACGGTCTAACCGAACGAGAGCAAGAGGCCGAGGGTCAAACCTTGGCCTCTTCGCGTTCTTTCTTCGTCTCTTCGATCAGCTTCTGCGCGACGTGGGTGGGCACCTCGTCATAGCGCACGAAGTGCATGTGGTAGTCGCCCCGACCGCCCGTCATCGACGTCAGGGCCTGCGCGTAGGTGAGCATCTCCGCCATCGGCACCTCGGCCTTGATCGCCGTCATCGACCCCCGCGGCTCCATTCCTTGCAGACGGCCGCGGCGTGAGTTGAGATCGCCGTTGACCGAGCCGACCGCGTCGTCCGGCACCGTCACGTCGACTTCCATGATCGGCTCGAGCAGCACAGGGTCGGCCGCCTCGTAGGCCTGCTTGAACGCCATCGAGCCCGCGATCTTGAAGGCCATCTCCGACGAGTCGACCGTGTGGAACGAGCCGTCCACGAGGACCACGCGGATCCCCTGCACGGGTGCGCCCGCGAGCTCACCAGTCTGCATCGCCTCCTGGATGCCCTTGTCCACCGCGGGCCGGAAGCTCTGCGGGATGGAACCACCGACGATCTTGTCCACGAACTCGTAGCCCGTATGGCCCTCCATCGGCTCGAGCACGATGTGGCAGTCGCCGAACTGGCCCCGGCCGCCGGTCTGCTTCTTGTAGCGGCCGTGCCCCTTCGACTCCTTGCGAATCGTCTCCAGGTACGGGACACGCGGCTGGCGCAGGTCGACCTCGACGCCGAAGCGGCGCTTGAGCCGGTCGACCGCGACCTCGACATGCATCTGCGTCATCCCCGACAGGAGCTGCTCGCCGGTCTGGGGATCGCGGCGCATGATCAGCGTCGGGTCCTCCTCGCTCAACCGCCGCAGCGACTGCGCGACCTTCTCCTCGTCGCCTTTCGCCTTGGGAGTGATCGCGAAGCTCATCACCGGCTCCGGGAAATCGAGGCTCGGCAGCTCGACCTCACGGTCCGAGTCGAGCAGCAGATCGCCGGTCATGACGTCCTTGAGCTTCGAGACGGCGCCGATGTCGCCCTCTCCGAACTCCGACGCGTTCTCGTGGTCCTTGCCCTGCAGGATGAGCAGCGAGCCCATGCGCTCCTTGCCGTGCGTGCGGACGTTCGCGAGTGTGGAGTCGTGGCCGACCTCGCCGCGCAGGACTCGGAAGATGTTGATGCGGCCGGCGAAGGGGTCGGCGACGGTCTTGAAGACGAACAGGGAAGTGCCGGCGCCCTCGATCTCGATCCGGGCTCCCTTCTTCGCCGGTGAGGGGACGCCCTCGACGAGCAGATCGAGCATCGCGGTCGTGCCGAGGTTCTTGGTCGCCACTCCACAGGCCACCGGGAACAGCTCGCCGCGCGTGACCGCGGTCTTCAGGGCCGCCGCGACCTCCTCCTCGCCGAGCTCCTGGCCCTCGAGGTAGCGCTCCATGAGCCCCTCGTCGGTCTCGACGACCGAGTCGAGCAGCTTCTCGCGGTACTGGGCGACCTGCGTGGCCAGTTCGGCCGGGATCTCGACCGCCTTCTCCTCGCGTGCGCCCTCCGGGCTCATGTACGCCTTCATGTGGAGGACATCGACGATCCCGGTCACCTCGTGCTCGGCGCCGATCGGCAGGTGGATGGCCACGCACTGTGGCGAGAGCTGCGCGCGCAACGCCTCGAGCGTGCGGAAGAAGTCGGCGCGCTCGCGGTCGAGCATGTTCACGTAGAGGACGCGTGCGAGGCCGAGCTCGTCGGCGCGCGCCCAGTTCCGGGCGGTCTGAACCTCGACGCCCATGACCGCGCTGATGCCGATCAACGCACCTTCGACGACGTGCAGCGCCGCGATCGCGTCGCCCTGGAAGCTCGGCTCGCCGGGGGTGTCGATCAGATTGATCTTGCGGCCCTGCCACTCGAGGTGGCAGAGCGCCGCCGAGATGGACATCTCGCGCGCCTGCTCGTCCTCGTCCCAGTCGGAGATGGTGGAGCCCTGCTCGACGACACCGAGGCGGTTCGTCGCCTGAGCCTGGAAGAGCATCGCCTCGACGAGCGAGGTCTTGCCGGTGCCTCGGTGACCGACGACAGCGACGTTGCGGATCTTGCCGGGCTCGATTGCGGCCATCGGCCCGATCTTACTGGCGCCCGTAACTCGAACGGCGCCTAGCTAGGACCTTCGCAGCTGGCCGTGAGGGTCGCGGCCCAACTACACGCGGATCGCGGCGTTGGTCTGTCGAAGATGACTGCTCGTCGCGGAAAGTGCGAAGCACTTTGCGCGAGTCCGGCGCCCGTGGCGCCGGACCAGTTAGTCGTCGTCGTCGGGGCGGGAACCCGCACCCGCGAGACGGGCCTTCAGGCGCAGGATCGCCTTGGTGTGCAACTGGGAGACGCGAGACTCGGTGACGCCGAGCACTTCGCCGATCTCGCGCAGCGTCAGCTCCTCGTAGTAGTAGAGCGTGACGACGAGCTTCTCGCGCTCGGGCAGCCGGGCGATCGACTCGCCGAGTGCTTCTTTCAGCTCGGTCTGCGCCAGCGCGGACTGCGGCTCCGGGCCCTGGGTGTCCTCGATCGTGTCGATGAGGGCGACCTGGTCGCCGCCGGAGGACGAGATCGTCCACAGCTCGTCGAGCGCGGCGATCGACGAGCGCGAGATCTCGGTCAGGCTGTCTTCCAGCTCCTCGACCTCGATCCCGAGCTTGCCTGCGATCTCCTGGTCGGTGGGCGCGCGGTGCAGCCTCGCCTCGAGCTCGGCCATCGCGCGCTCGATGTGGCGCGCCCGGGCTCGCACGGACCGCGGCACCCAGTCCATCGCACGGAGCTCGTCGATGATCGCTCCCTTGATGCGCGCGATCGCGTACGTCTCGAACTTGATGTCGCGCCCCGGGTCGTAGCGCTCGATCGCCCCGATCAGGCCGAGCAGGCCGTAGGAGACGAGGTCGCCCTCCTCGACGTGCGCCGGGAGGCCGCTCCCCAGTCGGCCCGCCACGTACTTGACCAGCGGCGCGTACGTGAGGATGAGGCGGTCACGAAGCGCCTTGTTGGTCTTGTCCTTGCTGAAGTCGAGCCAGAGACCCTGGGTGTCGTCTACCTGCGCCACGGGCGCAAGGATACGGCCCAGCCCTGATCCACTTCAGCGCGCCCGGTGCCTGAGGCCTCTGAGCGCGAGGGTCAGAAGCCATAGCGCGAGTCCAGCGGCCGCGACGCCGACGACCCACACGGTGCGATCTTCAGAGGAGAACGCGCTGACGGCGACGCCGGTGAAGAAGACCGCCAGGACGAGGAAGAGCGCGCCAAGCGCGCGGCGCTGCGAGACGGCCACGCGGCGACTCTACCCGCGAGAGCCCCGTCTACAATCCGTCCTCGGAACCTGAAGGGGCGTAGCTCAATTGGCAGAGCACCGGTCTCCAAAACCGGGGGTTGCAGGTTCGAGTCCTGCCGCCCCTGTGTCGCCTAGTCAGCCCACCAGTCGCGCTGGCCATCGACGTCTTCGCGCGGATCCTCGCCGAGATTGGGCGCGCCGATGACGAGGATCTCGAGGGCCTCCGGCCCGGCCTCGTAGCCTCGCCACGCACCGGGCGGGACGCGCACCGCGTCCCATTCCTTGAGCTCGAAGATCTCGTCGTCGACCTTCATCCGCCCGCTTCCGCGCAGGACCACGTACACCTCCTCTTGCTTCTTGTGCGTGTGGCCGTACGGAAAGCGATAGCCGGGCGGGACGCGCTGGTAGCTCAGGCCGGATTTCTCGAGCTCGAGCGCCTTCGTCGCCGCGCGGAACTCCAGGTCCGGCGCGCCGTCGAACCTAGAGCCGAGATCCTCCAGATCCTCCTTGATGTTCCTGAGCGTGAACGGCACGGCGCAAATCCTATGGAACCGCGCAGGACGTGACTGATCGCGGACACTGGTTACTTCACGCGGACGCGTAACCAGGATGGGCGTCCGCGATTCCCGGCGCGATCCGTGGCGAGAACGCCCAGACGGTGCCGGCCGCGTGGCAAGCGGAAGCTGATCCCGCCGCTGATGTAGAGAACGTCGCGCCCCACCGTTCGGCGGGCGCGACCGTCGACGAGGAGCGTGTACGTCTGGATTCCACTTCCACGCTCGCGCGGTGCTTCCCATTCGATTCGAGCCCAGCCGCGCCGCACGGATCGCCCGCGCACGCGCGGCCGACCTGGCGCCACACCGTCGAGCCACTGGAACACCAGCGCCGCGGCCTCGGGCGCGTGGCGCTCGACCGTCACCCGGAAGATGCCTGGGCGAACGAACGACTCGCCGCCGGCGAATGCGTAGCGAGCTCCCCCGCGTGGGTTAGCGAGCAGCAGGTTGTCACGCGGAAACGGTGAAGAGGCGTCGCCGCCGACGACGGGCCCGGCGAGGACCGAGACGCCCGGCGGCTGCACGGAGGAACCGATGAACGAGGGCGTCGGCAGGCCACGCGACTCGAACCAGAACTCACTGGCGGCCGTCGTGACGACGAGTGCCTGCGGTCGCGTCGTCGGCCCCTCGATCGGGCCGATCTCGTACGTGCCGCTTCCGTGAGGACGAACAACGCCGGTGAGCCAGCCGAGGCGTGACTTCTCGAAAGCGTTCAGGTCGCCACCTCCGCTACCCATCACGCTGAACGAGCTGCCGTACTCCTCGACTGAGCAGCTGCTGCCTGCGCAGACCCACCGGCTCGCATGGTCGAGGGTGAGCGTGTGCCCGAGCTCGTGCGCCGCCAGGTTCCGGTAGAGCGCGCCGTTCAGCAAGACCTCCGTCGGATTCGCCTCGCCTCCGAATGGGCAGCTGGCCACGTGGGGAGTGACGAAGACCAAACGGTCGAACCCGTCGAACAGCGCCGCCGGTGCCTCGCTGCGCAGGACCGTCGCGTCGCAGCTGTCGAAGACGGCCCGTCTCAGCTGAATCGGTCCTGCGACCGAGCCGGGCATCGAGAGCCGGCCTGACGAGGAAGCCTGGAAGTAAGCGTCCGTCTCCCTCGCGACGCGCTCCAGGTCGGCCTGCATGAACGGCACCGGGCCCCACGTCGCCTGGACGTACAGCGTACGCAGCTGGCCTGTGGCCGCAGCCGCGGGCGACGCAAAGGTCGCAGCTGCCAATGCGAGAACGACCAGCCAGACAATCCGCACCGGACCAATGTGCCTGCGAGAAAGAACGGATCCTAGGGTGACTAGGACCACTTAATCGACGCTTAACCCGTCACTTCAGGGAAGGGGGGCCGCGTTGTGCGGGCCCCCTTCCGTTACTACCTACGCCTGGCCAGGACCTCTTTCGAGAGATTCTTGATGGCCGGGTTCGCCTGCTTCCGCTTGGCGAGCGCATCGATCTTTGCCCGCAGCTCAGGGGTGGGCTTTCGCGGCACTGATTTGAGCGCCACCTTCTGAACGCCGACGTCTCGGTCCGCGACAAGGCCGCGTCAGAACGCGGCTCGCATCCTCCGGCGGGAGGAACTGCGCCGAGTACACGGCCGCAACTCGGACGCGGACGTCTTCGTGCTTCGCCGCCTTCTCGACCACCTGAACCGCCCGCTCGTCCTTGATCATGCCCGCGAGCGAAGCGGCCTTGGACGCAAGATTCGGATCCTTGCGTGCGATCAGCTTGTCGAGGTGCGGCAGCGCCTCCGGGCCGAGCTTGGCCGCCTTCTCGTAATCGGGCTCCTCGGGGTCGAGCGCCGCACGAACTTGCTTCATCGTCACCGGCATAGGTCGACCCTCCTCAGATGTCCTGTGTGAATGGGCTTGCGTTCATCGTGTTCACCTCGGACGCGATCAGATCGGGCGGCGGGTTCGTGATGTTGAACGTCCCGTTGCCCGTCATCAGACGATCGTTGTTGTTCACGTGCGCCAGTCCGAGAACGTGCCCGACCTCATGGCCGAGCGTCCATTGACTCGCAGTCGAGACTACCGCGACGCTCGGCCGTCCCGGCGGGAACGCCGCGCAGCCGTTGAGGGCGGGAACCGTGGAGCGGACGAAGTAGCACGCCACGTCGTTCGCCGCCACGTTGTTGCGGTTAGCGAAGAGCTGGTTCTGCTCCGCCGTCGTCGTTGCCCATCGTGCACGCGCCGACGTCGAGGTCGTTCAGGAGCGGCAGGTTGAGGTTCTCGGTGGTACACGAGCTGGACTGCGATGCCGTCGCGTTATAGACCTGCCGCATCGAGTTCGCCAGCATCTGCGTTGACGGTGAACGACGTCGGGGTCGTGAGGATCTTGAAGTGGAGCCGAACGGTCGGCACGAGCGCCCACCAGCGGTGCCACATGGCGCTGTCCATGCCGCGATCGCGAAGCAGTCGATCCGGTTCGGGCCCCACGAGACGGCCGCAGGAGCGCCGTCGATGATGCCGCCGAGGTCCTCCCACCCACGCCAGCCGGAGCCGTCCCACCACTTGTGCCACATGTGGTTGTCGGTGCCGCGGACGAAAGTGTCGATCCGGTTGGACGCCCACGAAGCTGCCGCCGGCGCCGGAGCTGAGGACGCCGCCGAGGCTCTCCCAGCCGCTCCAGCTCGAGCCGTTCCACCACTTGTGCCACATGTGCGTTGTCGGTGCCGCGGACGAAGCAGTCGATCCGGTTCGGGCCCCAGGAGACGGCCGCGGGAGCGCCGTCGATGATGCCGCCGAGGTCCTCCCAGCCGCTCCAGCTCGAGCCGTTCCACCACTTGTGCCACATGTGGCTGTCGGTGCCGCGCACGAAGCAGTCGAGGCGGTTCGACCCCCAGGAAGCGACTGCGGGCGCCGACGTGAGCACGCCGCCGAGGCTCTCCCAGCCGCTCCAGCTCGAGCCGTTCCACCACTTGTGCCACATCGCGTTGTCGGTGCCGCGGACGAAGCAGTCGATCCGGTTCGGGCCCCAGGAGACCGCGGCGGGCGCGCTCGTGAGCGATGCCGCCGAGATCCTCCCAGCCGCTCCAGCCCGACGCCGTTCCACCACTTGTGCCACATGTGGCTGTCGGTGCCGCGGGACGAAGCAGTCGAGCCGGTTCGCCGCCCACGAGGCGACGCGCGGGGTCAGTCGGTGAGCGACGCCGCCGAGGTTCTCCCAGCCGAGCCAGGTCATTTCGTCCCGCCCTTCTTCGCCGGCGGCTGCTCGAGCATGTCGCCGGACGGCATGTCGCCCGGACGCGCCTTCTTCTTCCCTTTCGGCGGCTCGACCATCTTGCCGCCGGGCATCTCCGACTTCTTAGGACCTGCCACGTTCATCCTCCTCTCCGCTGAACGCCGCAGTTCGGCTAATCGAGAGGCCGCAGATCCCTGTCCTTCGCGCCAAAAGCGACCGTAGACCTCCCCGCCGACGATGTCAACGGAGTGCCGGAGCTATCCCCCAAACGAGTGATGGCCCGCTCGGAGCCGTAGCGCACAATTGAAGGCCCGTGACGGTTATCGACGCATCGGACATGCTGCTCGACGCGATCAGCCCCGAGCTGATCCTCGTCTCGCCGCCCGAGATTGCTCAGCTCGCCCGGACCCGGCTCCCGGTCTTTCCGAAGCCGGTGCCGATTGATAGGCAGGCTGAGCAGCGCACCTCGCCGCGAACGATTGAGCTCGTAGCGGCGTACCTCTTCTGCCTGCTCGTGACGCTCGGTCCCCTCGGCTTCATCATCGCCGCCAATCCGATCCAACCGGGGTAGCCAAAGCGAAAAAGAAAAGGAGCCCCGGCTGAGGGTTTGCGGCCGACCCTGCCGGGGCTCTTGCGGATCTCAATCGGCGCCGAGGGCCAGGCGCTTGAGTCCTCAACCGAGGGTTTGACAAGAGGCGGGCGGCGGAGCCTCGAGGCCCCGCCGCCCGTTCGGCTAGGTCTAGTCCTGCTGCGGCACGTCGAGGGCCGGGTTCTCGTCGAAGAACCCGTATGGATGTAGCGAAAACCCGACCATCCCTGCGGGCATGACCGGGAAGTCCTCGGGCCGAGGAGGATGAGTCAGCCCGACCGTGTACCAGACCACCACGTCCCTGGCCCGGATGCTCTCGGCGGGAGTGGCATAGTCGGGAAGCCCGTCGCCGACCTCTCCCTGGTTCGGATAGTCCCCCGCTGCGTACAGCTCACCATCGTGGTACCGCGTCACCCAGAACTGATGCTGCGCGAACGGTGCTTTCTGAAGTGCGGGGTAGCTGGAGCTCGCGTAGGGGTGCGTTTCCTCCCGGGGCGACAGGTGATAGGCAGTCGGCTGGCCGAGCGCGTTCACCTCGGTCGTGCTCTCGACCCTCCAGGACCGGTCGCTCTGCGGGTTGAGATCGCGGTTCCCCTCCGAAGCGAGCACCGTTTCGCGCACGTCGAACGCGTTCCCGAAGGGGCTTGCCACGGGCTCGACGTTCTGTTCGACCACCTGGTTCGCGGTCCCGTCTACGTCGAAGTCGATTCGAAAGTTGAAGAAATGCTGGTGAATCGGTCCCGCGATGTTCGGGACCAGAGTGGTGCCGAACTGGTTGCCCTCAACCACCGACGAGACACCCCGGTTCAGCGTCGTGCCGGTTGCGCCAACACGTACGTCGATCCCTCCGTCCTGACGAAAGATGTAGCTCATCGAGTACGTGTAGTTGCCGATTGCGAAGGCCGTCGTCAGGACAAGCTCGCGCCCCAAGCGGGCGTCACGCACGAAGGTCTCGGGGTCGAATCGATCCCAAAGCGCAGCAAGGCTGTCGCGTTCGTAGAGCGCGGCGACATGTGGCAGCTCGAAGGCGCCGTCGACGCTTCCGGTGTCGCTGAACGACGCGCCGTCGAAGAACACGGCGTTCTCAGGCACGTCGACGTTCCTTTTCATCTCCTCCGTGTACTGCCCGGTGTCGTACTCGCCTACATCGAAGGCCGCCCGCCACACCCAGGTCTGATCCGGAATTCCGTACGGCACCCACAACTCGTCCATCGAAAGCCGGTGGATCACCGGCCGGACGGCTCCTCCGTCCCGGTAGCCGATCTGGTTCAGGATCACTCCTTCCCGCGGACTGAAGCCGACGCGGAAGCTCCATTTCTGCCAGGTGACCAGCTGACCGTCGATCTGGAAGCTCGGCCCCTCAGCTTGCCGCACAACGAGCGGCTTCAGGCCGCCGCGCGTTGAGCTCGGATCGCCGGAGACCGTCTTGTTGACGGGCCGGACGATCGTGTCGATGACGTCGACCACTTCCATGCGGTTCATGTCGACGGTGACCACGACGCCTTCGATCGGGCGGTCGTAGGGGTTCGGCAGGTTGCCACTGAAGAACGAGATCGCCCTGAGCAGGCGCGTGCCCGGCGGGGCCTCGTCGTCCGCCGCCGGCAGCTCGCCAGGTGCCCAGATGTCGATGTAGACCTGGCCCGGGTTGACCCCGCGCCTCTGCATTGCGGCGCGCCACTGCGGGTTCGCACGGACGATCGCGTCCGCGTCGGCGAACTCGCTGCCGAAGACAGCGGGTTGGACACCGTGCACCTCGGTGAAGGAGACCACTCGATCCTGCCTCAGGTCGATGACGACCTCCCAAGTGCGATTGGCATCACGGTCGTAGACGTTTGCGAATGCCTCCCGCCGGAACGGCTCACCCGGATCCCAGGCGAGCACTTCGCTCTTCGGCGGCTCCTTCAGGGTGACGATCGCGAAGAACCCGCCGTCGGGAAATCTTGCGTGTGCTTCGGCGAGACCGACCGCCCTGTCGATCTCATCGACGGTCAGCGGTGCGAGCGGCTCGCCCGCCACAGCCGGGGCGGCGTCCGCTCGTTCTGACCCGTAGAGGGACGCCGCGCCGGCGACCAGCAGGGCCCCCACCCCCAAGAGACCCACGGTCACAGCCGCGAGCACGCCCAATCGGATGCGCTTTCGGTAGTTGTCCACTGCTCCTCCTCCCCGAGCTTCCGGGAAACGGTTGCGCGACTAAACGTACGCCTCTGCGAGGGGAGGTGCTGAGGACTGTGCTGCCTAAACGACGAGGCGGAAGAGCAGGATGTTCCGCTCCGGGTCGCGCCTCAAGAGCGTGACGGTGAGCGTTCCCCGCACGTTGTCGTAGAGGCCCGTTCCACCGATCACGGCGAGCTCGTGGAACTGCGGGTACTCGAAGGCGCCGGCGGCGACGATCTTCCCCTTGGGCAGCGAGTAGCTGGCGTTGCACTGCTGGGCGTAGCGCGTCACGTACGTGCAGACGAGGTCCGCATGCCCGATCGCGCGGGGCCGGATCCCCTTGTTGTAGAGGAGAAAGCGCTTCACGACGAGATCGCCGGCGCCTCTTCCTGGAGGGCCGCGATCGACGAATTGCAGCTTGACCGCCCGCGTGGTGAGCGTGATCGACCCCGGGTTGGTGAGTGCCGGCGAGCCGCCGGTCAGGGACCCCGCCAGCAGGGCGATTCCGATGAGCACCGTGGCGACGAAGAGTGTCTTTTTCATGTCTTCCCCTCTTTACGCTCTTTGGCGTCATTTTCCTGGCCACCGTTGTCGCCTCCGTTTGCACCGGGGAGCTCGAGCCAGAAGGTCGATCCCTGACCTTCAGCACTCGTGAAGCCGATGCGACCGCCGTGGGACTCGACGATGTCTCGCGACACGGCCAGCCCGAGACCCGTTCCGGAGATGCCGCTCGTGGCGACGTTTCCGCGGAAGAACTTGGTGAAGATTCGAGGCTGCTGAGGGATGGGGATGCCCATCCCCTGGTCACGGACGACGACGCGAACCGAATCCCCTTCGAGGCCGGCCGCCAGCTCGACGACCCCGCCTGCAGGGGAGTACTTGATCGCGTTCGAGAGCAGGTTGCCGATCACTTGCCGAGCCCGTCGGGATCGCCGCGCACGGATAGCGGCTGCTCCGGCACGTCGAGCTCGACGCGATGGTCTCCGCTCTGTTCCTCGTAGAGCTGTGCCTCCTCCCGGAGCAAGGGTGCGATGTCGACGACCTCTTCCACCTGCGCGAATCCGCCCTCCTCGATCCGCCGAACATCCAGGAACTTGTCGATCAGCTCCGAGAGCCTGCGCGCCTGCGCGTCGACGACGCCGAGGTAGTGCCGGCGAGTCTCGCCGTCGTAGTCCCTCGTGAGCAACAACGACGTGAAGCCGAGGACACCGGCGAGCGGAGTCCTCAGCTCATGCGAAACGGTGTTGACGAGCTCAGACTTCATGCGGTCGCTGTCACGCAGCTTCGCGTTCTGCTCCTCGAGATGGCCCAGAGCGCGCTCGAGACGCGCAGCCATCTCGTTGAAGGCCTGGGTCAGGTCGCCGACCTCACCCGGGCCGCCCTCGTGGAGACGCATCGAAAGGTCTCCCCCAGCGAGTTGCGCGGCGCCAGAGGCGGCCTCGCGGACTGGTCGTGCGATCGAGCGCGCGAGGTAGAGGGCGAAGAGAAGGATGAACCCGGCCGAAGCTGCGAGCCCACTGACGCCCAGCGCAATCGCCCGACGTCGACGAATCGTCGGCGGAGTGCGCGCGGGACTCGACCAGAACGTCCTCCGCTCCAAGGAACTGTTCGAATTGCGTTGCCGATCTCATCTATGCGGCGTTTACCTTCACTCTCCGTCGCCGCCCTCCCGGCGGCGAGCCCGGTCTCCTCGTCGGAGAAACGCAAGACAGGCTCGGCGTTGAAGGCGAGGTATTCGTCGATGGACGCGACCAAACTGTTCGCACGTTGACGCTGGGAGGGCTCGTCGGCCACGAGTTCCTCGAGACGGCGGAGGTGGCTGGGAAGCTGCCGTCCGCGCAGCTTCGTACGGGTCCAGGAAGCCCTTGTTGCCCGTGAGCACGTATCCGCGCACGCCGGCCTCGACGTCGAGGACGAGCTTCTGCACCATCAGCGCCTCGGCGGTGACGTCGCGCGACTCCGCTTCCTGACGCGTTGCCTCGCGAAGCGTCGCGAGCGCCAGGATGAGGATCACGAAGGCCGCCGCGACGAGGAGTGCCAGCACGACGCTCGCGGCGACCAGCCGGGTCTGGAGTGAAAGGCTTCCTGTTCGCCGCCAATCACGATGCGTCCAGCAGGTTCTCGAGTTTCGCCTTCAGCACATCGGGATCGAACGGCTTGGGCAGAAAATCGTCCGCTCCCGCCGCGACGATGTCCTCGTGCGACTCGCTCCACGCGGTGACGACGAGGACTCGCGTGCGACGGAGTCGCTCATCTCCGCGCAGCTCGGCCAGCACTTCGAGGCCGCTCAGCCCGGGCAGCATCAGATCGAGGATCACCGCGTCGGGCACGAGCTCCTGCGCGAGTTTCAGGGCGACGAAGCCGTCGCTCGCTTCCGCGAAGCGGTAGCCGCCGTCGAGGGACGCGCGCACGAGCTCGCGCAGCGCCGGCTCGTCTTCGCAGATCAGGATGGTCTTGGTGTTTTCCAACGGCTCTCGGTTCGAAGCTGTCTCATCGAGGTTTCGAGGCCGCATGTTCACCGCGACCGATGATCCGGCCCCGGCGACTTCTCACGGGGACTCGTCCATTAGCCCCGTAATCACACGATAGCGCGGCAATCGGAAAACTTCCCCCCACATCCGCGAATAAGCTGGTGGTGCTCATGGCTTGGCGTTTCCAGCGACGGAAGAAAATCCTTCCCGGCGTCACTTTCAACCTCGGCAAGCGGGGCGGCAGCCTCAGCGTCGGCCCGCGCGGGGCGAAGCTGAACGCAGGCGCTCGTGGGCTGACGGCGACGGCATCGTTGCTCGGCACCGGCCTGGCCTACGTCTGGCGCCGTCTACGCAGCCCGCGCTGAGGAGAGATACTCCCAAGGCAGATGGCTACGACGGCATCTGCTTCGAGCGGTGACCTGCGCGGGCTGCGGCTTGTCCTCGGCTACGCCGTGGTCACCGCCTTTCTGATCGTCGCGTTTGCGATCTCGATCTCCATCGGCAACGGCGAGGACCCGCCGACCTCGGTCGCCGGCTTCTACACCTCCGGATCGACCTGCCTCGGCGGAACGGCCAAGCTCGACGCAGTCCGGTGTCTTCGTCGACCTCGACGGTCCCGGGCAGGCCGAAGGAAAGCTTCGCCTGGACGACGACCGTCTGACGGGCGACGTCACGTGCGCGGACGGGTCGAGTGCCGACGTCGACCTGACCGTGACCGGCGAAGACGCCGAGCGGACGCTGCGAGGGACGGTCGGTGGAGAGAACGTCGCAGCCACCTTCTCCCAGGAGCTGCCCGAGCCCGGAGTCGGCAAAGCGCCGGCAAAGAAGCGCTCCGGCGAGGAGACGTTCGGCCGGCTGATGCTCGCGATCGCGGCCATCATCCTCGCTGCCCGGCTTGCCGGTGCCTCACTCCGGCGAGTCGGCCAGCCGCAGGTGATGGGCGAAGTCCTGGCGGGAATCCTGCTCGGCCCGACCCTGCTCGGAGCGATCGCACCCGAGGTCAAGGACTACCTCTTCCCCGCCGACATCGTCCCGCTCCTGTCCGGCGCCGCACAGATCGGGCTCGCCTTCTACCTCTTCCTCGTCGGGATGGAGCTCGACCCGCGCATCCTGCGCGAGCGCGTCGGTCAAGCGCTCTTCATCTCGAACACGAGCGTGGCCTTCCCGCTCGCCCTCGGGTTCCTCGCGGCCCTCGTCGTCTATCCGCTGCTGGCGCCCGACGTCGACTACCTGCCGTTTGCGCTGTTCATGGGCGTCGCGATGTCGATCACCGCTTTTCCCGTGCTCGCGCGAATCCTCATCGAGCGGCGGATGCTCGAAGCGGCCCGTCGGTGCACTGGCCATGGCCGGAGCGGCCATCGACGACGTCACCGCCTGGGCGCTGCTCGCGCTTGCGACCGCTGTCGCCGGCACAGGGTCAGGCTCCCACGTGTTCGTCGTCATCGGGCTCGCGACCGCTTTCACGGCCGGAATGTTCATCGTCGTCCGCCCGCTGCTGAAGCGCGTCTCGACCGCCTATGACGAGGTCGGGCGCGTGCCCCCACTCTGGCTCGGTGCGATCTTCGTCGCCGTCCTGCTCTCCGCATACCTCGCTCAGACAGATCGGAATCGCGGCGATCTTCGGCGCGTTCGTGATGGGCCTGATCATGCCCCGCCACGCGGGCCTGACGGACGACGTTTCAAGCCGGCTCGAGGACTTCGTCGTCATGGTGCTGCTGCCGCTCTTCTTCATCATCACGGGCCTGCGGACCGAGGTCGGGTCGCTGAACCGGCCCGTGCTCTGGCTGATCACGCTCGGGCTGATCGCGGTTGCGATCGTCGGCAAGTGGGTCGGAGCCATGGTCGCGGCGCGCTACGGCGGGTTCGGGCTTGCGCGAGTCGGCAGCCATCGGGGCTCTGATGAACACGCGGGGCCTGACCGAGCTGATCGTCCTCAACATCGGGCTCGAGCTCGGCCTCGTCTCGCCGACGCTCTTCACGATGCTCGTGATCATGGCGCTCGTGACGACGTTCATGGCCGGGCCGGCCCTGCGCCTGATCGATCCCCAGAAGCTCTTCTCCTCGCCGCCCGAGGAAGAGGTTCGCGAGGCAATGGCCGAGGAGGGTGTCGAGCCACGGCACTCCGTCGTCGTGTCTGCCCAGGACGGGAAGAACCTGGACGCGTTGCTCGCGATCGCCGAGCCGCTCGCGGCCACGGAGCCGCCGCGGGAGCTGATCATCGCGCGCCTGGTCGCCACGCAGGCGATTGCAACCGGCCCAGCCTCCGACGAGCGCGAGCTACGGCGCGCAACCGAGGAGGTCAACACGCGGCGCGACCTGCTTCGCGAGCGAGGAATCGACGCCCGCGCCGTCGCGTTCACGACACCCGACGCCGGCGAGGACCTCGTCCACCTCGGCTCCGACCAGTACGTCGACCTCCTGCTCGTCGACGGGCGTAGGCCACTGCTCGGGCCCGGCGTGCCCGCAGGCGAGATCGGCGCTGCGCTGGAGCGGGCGCCGTGCGACGTGGGCGTGCTCGTCGAGGGCGCAGGGCTGCCGAAGATCGATGCCCAGGACCCGGTCGTCGTGCCGTTCGGCGGCGCGGAGCACGACTGGGCCGCGCTCGAGCTCGGGTCGTGGATCGCCGCGGCTCGCGGTGCGCCGCTGAAACTGCTCGGCGCCTCGGCCGAGAACGGAGAGGGACGCGACGCAAGCCGCTTGCTCGCGAACGCCTCGCTCGTCGTCCAGCAGCTCGCAGGCATCACCGCCGAGCCCGTGCTGACGAGGCCCGGCGAAGAGGTGATCACGAGCGTCCGAGGGCGCCGGCCTGCTCGTCGTCGGACTGTCCGAGCGCTGGCGCGAGGAAGGCCTCGGGCCGGTCCGGGCGGAGATCGTCAAGGCCGCCCCCGCGCCGATCCTGCTCGTCCGCCGCGGCACGAGGGCCGGCGCACTGGCTCCGCGCGACGACATGACGCGCTTCAAGTGGTCCAGAGCGGGTTAGGCTCGCCCCGCATGAAAGGGGTCTTCGCTGCGGTTCCCCGGCCGCCGCTCGAGCTGGGTCGTGATCGCAGCGCTGGGTCGTCCTCGTCGTCGTCTTCGCCCCGTTCGGCGCCAAGATCGCCGACGTCACCAACGACGACTACGTCCTGCCCGGCGGCTCCGCGACGGCCAAGCTCCACAAGACCCTCAAGGAGCGCTTCCCCGGAGGCGCCCAGCGACCGGCGATCTTCGTCTACGAGCACGAAGGCGGCCTGACCGAGGCCGACAAACAGAAGATCGTCGCCGACGCGCAGGCCGTTCGCGACCTGAAGGACGTCGAGCAGCCGATCGTCCCATTCACGCCGCGCTCGCCCCCGGATCTCGTCTCCCGCGGACGGCGAGGTCGCGTTCACGATCGTCCCGATCCGGGTCGACGAGATCTACCACGTCACGCCGACGATCGAGGAGATGCGCGAGCGGATCGAAGCGGAGCCGCCGCTCGAGGTCTACGTCACGGGCTGGTCGGGCATCACGGCCGACTACAACTCGGCGATCAAGGAGGCGGACATCAAGCTCTTCGGCGCGACCGTCGCGCTCGTCCTCATCCTCCTGATCGCGGTCTACCGCTCGCCGATCCTCGCGCTGGTGCCGCTGCTCGTCGTCGGGATGGCGTTCTCGGTCGCGAACGGGATCATCTACCTGCTGAACCAGGGCATCGGGCTGCCCGTCGACACGGCGTCGAACTCGCTCCTGCTCGTCCTGATGTTCGGTGCCGGGACCGACTACTGCCTGCTGCTGATCTCGCGCTACGGCGACAGGCTGCAGGCGGCGGGAGTCCGCCCAGGATGCGCTGAGGGAGGCGATCCCGGAGGCGACCCCGCCGATGGTGGCGAGCGGCGTCACGGTGATCGCGGCACTGGTCTGCGACCCTCGCGGGGATCTTCGGCGCCTTCCGCACGTTCGGCCCGGTGACGGCGATCGGCATCGCGGTGGTCCTCCTCGCCGGCCTCACTCTTCTGCCCGCGATCCTCAGCCTCCTCGGGCGCAAGGCGTACTGGCCGAACGCTCGCTCGGTCGCGCCGACGGGAGAGCGTCACCGAGGGCACCGAGGGCCGCTGGCGCGCGATCGGCATGCGCGTTCGCACCCGAGCCGGGGCTCTACCTGGGCGTGGCGGTCGCCTTTCTCCTGCTCGCCTCGACAGGACTCACGCTCTGGAAAACCGACCTCAACCCAATCGCGCAGTTCCGCACCGAGACCGAGTCCAAGCAGGGCTTCAGAATCCTGGAGTCGGCGTTTCCACCCGGCACGGTGGACCCGACCGGGATCCTCGTCGACCGTGAGTCGGGACGCGTGCAGCCGTCGGACCTGGAACAGGTGGCCGAACCGCGTGCGCCCGATCCCGGGCGTAGCCGAGAGTCGTCGACACCGGGCGGCGCTCGACTGACGGCCGGGCCGCGCTCCTGAACCTGATCTACGTGGACGATCCGTTCAGCGGCGCGCAGCAGTCGAACGCACCAGGACCGTTCGTGACGCGCTGGCGGACCCCGGGCCTGGTCTGCGCGTCCTCGTCGGCGACGGCTCAGCGGATCGTGTCGACCTCCAGAACGCGGTGGCTCGGGACACGAAGGTGATCGTGCCGCTCGTCCTGCTGGTCGTGCTGATCACGCTGATCATCCTGCTGCGGGCGCTCGTAGCGCCGCTCTTCCTGCTCGCGACCGTCGTGCTCTCGTACGCGGCGACGCTCGGGCTCACGATCCTGGTGCTTCAAGTACCTGTTCGGCCAGGACGGCTTCAACTCGGCCATGCCGGTGATCATCTTCATCTTCCTCGTCGCCCTCGGCTCGGACTACAACATCTTCCTGATGAGCCGCGTGCGGGAGGAGTCCGCCCGCTTCGGGACGCGGGAAGGCACGCTCAACGCGCTGGCGGCGACCGGGCCCGTGATCACGAGCGCGGGCCTCATCCTGGCCGGCACATTCATTGCGCTGACAATCATCCCGAGCTGGGATCTGACGCTGATCGGCTTCGCGGTGGCCCTCGGCGTGATCCTGGACACGTTCCTCGTGCGCACGGTCTGCGTGCCTGCGCTGACGTGGCTGTTCGGCGAGCGCAGCTGGTGGCCGTCGAGCGCCGAGGAGGGTGACAAGGCGACGGTCGTCAGCGGCGTTTTCTCGACGCAGGAGCTACTCGGCGTCGAACGCGATGAACGCGCGTAGTTAGGTTACGACGGTGCTCCGCGCTGCGCTCAGCCCGCTCGGCGAGCGGGAGTTTCGCCTGCTCTTTCTGGGGCGGACGACCTCGCTCTTCGGGAGCGCGTTCGCGCCGATCGCGCTCGCTTTCGCCGTCCTGGACCTGACCGGCTCGCCGTCCGACCTCGGCCTCGTCATCGCCGCCGGGTTCGTCCCGCAGGTCTTCTTCATCCTCGTCGGCGGAATCTGGGCCGACCGGCTGCCGCGCCACCACGTGATGGTGGTCTCCGACCTGGTCGCCGGGGCCGCGCAGGGCGCAATCGCCGTGCTCTTCCTCACGGGCGTCGCCGAGATCTGGCACCTGGTCGCCCTCCAGGTGGTGCGTGGCGTCGCGACCTCCTTCTTCTACCCGGCGTCACAGGGGATCGTCCCGGAGACGGTCAGCACGCGCCTCCTCCAGGAGGCGAACGCCCTGCTGCGTCTGACCCGCAACGGAACCCAGATCGGCGGTGCGGCGGCGGGCGGGATCCTGGTCGCTGCCATAGGCCCGGGCTGGTCGCTTGCGTTCGATGCGGCCACGTACCTCGCAGGCGCCGCGTTCCTCCTCGCGCTAAAACTGCCGCGCAGCCTGACGCTGCCCGAGCGTGACTTCGTGCGCGACCTTCGCGAGGGCTGGGACGCCTTCCGCTCGCGCGCCTGGCTTTGGGGAATCGTCCTCCAGTTCGCCTTCGTCAACGCGGCCGGTGTGGGCGCCTGGGCCGTGCTCGGCCCGATCGTGGCCGACGACGACCTCGGTGGCGCCGCGGCCTGGGGATTCATCCTCGCCGCACAGTCGGCAGGCTTCATCCTCGGAGGCGTCTTGACGCTCCGTTACCGGCCGGATCGCCTACTGCTCGTCGCGACGCTGGCCATCTTCCCGATGGCCCTGCCGATCCTGCTGCTCGCCCAGCCAGCCCCAGCCGTCCTGATTGCGCTCGCGGCCTTCACGGCTGGATTCGGAATGGAGATCTTCGGCGTCTTCTGGGACGTCGCAGTGCAGCAGCAGATCTCGCCCGACCAGCTGTCGCGCGTGTATTCGTACGACGCCCTCGGCTCGTTCGTCTTCATCCCGCTCGGCGCGGCCGTTGCCGGGCCGATGGCAGACAGCATCGGCGTCACGGAGACCCTCGTCGGGGCGGCAGCCGTCATCGTCGCCGCGACCGCCCTCGTTCTGTTGATCGACGAGGTTCGGAACCTGCGGCGTGCAGACGTCGCCGCGCCTAATTGCGACGGAACAGGGACTTCAGGCGCGTCTTCCCGTTGAAGAGCCCGTACAGAGCGCGTTCCTGGACGCTCTTCTTGGCCGGCAGCAGGCCGATCTGGCGTGCGGTCGCGGACTCGTCCCAGTACGAGTCCAGGCGCTTGATGAGACCGTTCTCGACCTTGATCAGGTCGGCGCCCTCGGCGGCGATCGCCGCTCCGGTCGCGCGGAGGCCCTGGAACGGCTTCCCCGAGAAGTGGCCCGTGGCGCGCCAGTGGCGGCGACCTGGTCGCCCTGCTCGAAGAGGTTCAGCACCTCGTACTCGAAGTCCGGTATCGCCGCGAAGAGCTCGCCGAAGTAGGCGCGCCACTCCTCGGGCACACGGAGCTCGCCGACGGGCGCAAGGTGATCGATCCCATCCGGCGCCCAGCACTCCAGCGCCGCGTCGAGGTCGCGGCGGCGAACCGCGTCGAAATAGCGCCTGGAGACGGCGACCGCCGGGGAGTCGGCCACTCTAGGCGCCCTGGAACAGCTCGCGGAAGTACGAGTTGAGCAGCCGCTCGTTCGGATCGAAGCGCTTCCGGTACTCCTCGAACTTCTCGACCCGGTCGCCGAACGCCTTGCGCACATGGTGCGGCTTCAGCCCCCATGACTGGTTGAAGAGCGGCTTGCCGTCGTGCTCGCTGCAGAAGTCGTTGTAGGCGTCGAGGAAGTCCCTCCAGCCGGGCTCGCCCGTCGAGACGGGGTCGATCGTCAGCACCCGTCCGTCAAAGGTGTACGAGAAGAGCGAGCTGTCGTCCTGCTCGATCCGGTAGCCGACGTGGAGCATGTTGGGCCGAAAGCCGGTTCGCCGGTAGTAGTCCTTGGCGAACTGGAAGTACTCGAGCAGCGTCTCGGCGATACTGCTCTTCCTTGAACGCCCAGATGCTGAAGGTGTAGCGCGACCCGCCCGATTTGTCGGGGTAGCGGATCATCTGGTCGGTCGGAACGGTGTGCCGAGCCGCGAGCCGGGCCATCAGGATCCTGGGTCGCCCGGTTGGTCAGGTTGACCAGGCGGTATCGGAGGCCCTGGCGCGGCACGTAGCGCTCCAGCTTGCGCATCTGAGGCCCGGGCATGAACGTCTTCCACCCGTAGTTGCGGAGCTTCCAGAGCGGCGTGCGGCGCAGGCTTCGTCGCCTTGCCGCCGGCCCGGCGTAGCGCCGGAACTCGACCGCGATCCGGTCGAGGTACGGGAAGAGGTACATCATGATCGACTGCCCGCGGTTGCCGAGCTCGGGCAGTTCTATTCAGCGAAATCTTCGAGCTTGAAGCACGTTGTGCTCGACCTCCATCGCCTGGAGCGGCCGCACCTTGAAGGTGGCCTCGTAGACGACCCCGAACAGCCCGTAGCTCGAGCGCGCGGCCTGCAGCAGCTCGGGATCGCTTCTCGTCGACCTCGAGGATCTCGCCCGACGGGCGTGACCATCTTCATCGCCACGCAGTACGAGTTCGCCTGCCCGAACTCGCCGGGCATCGACGCGTCCTTGGTCGCGCAGCACGCCAGGCTGCCGATCGTCGCGTTGCCCAGCTCGATGTTCACGTAGAACTGGAGTCCGCGCTGCTCGAGCTCCTTGGCGACGTCGATCAGCATCGCCCCGGCCTCGGCGGTGACCGTGTCGGTGCCGATGTCGAGGATCCGGCTCATCGGCTTCATGTTGATGACCGTCCCGCCGTCGGCTACGCCGCAGACGGTCGTCGAGTGTCCCGAGCCGCGCGCGCGGACAGGTGAGGGGTACTTGTCCGTGTCGCGCATGACCGCGACGATGTCCTCGACGCTGCGAGCCTCGGCGACGACGCTCGCCTCCCAGTCGAGATCGCCGAACCAGTTGCGGACGTCGGGCGGCGAACCGGTGCGGATCTGCTGGGTCTCCTGCTTCATGTCGAGATGAAATCAGGTCGGTCCGGTCCGTGCCGCAGTGTCTCGAAGCCAGGTCTCGAGATCGCGGGGCGCGTAGCCCAGCTCTTGCTCCGCCTTCGCGTGCGTCGCCCAGTACGTGACCCCGTGCAGACGCGCGAATCAGCTCGCGGAGGTTCGGCGGCTGGCCGAGCAGCGGTCCGATCACCCGCCCGATCGGTGCCAGCATCCGGATCATGGCCGTCGGAATCGCAAGCTTCGGCGGCTTCTTCCCGGCTGATGCTGCGCGGCGATCGCCACCGCCTGCTTCATCGTCGTCGGCTCGCCCCCGAGCACGTACGACTCTCCGATCCGGCCGTGATCGAGGAGCGAGCATGAGGCCGGCGGCGACGTCGTCTACGTGTACCGCGGTGAACCCGATCTCACCGAACGTCACATACCGCAACTTTCCTCGCTGGGCGAGGCGCAACTGCTCGCCGAGCTGCGACTCGTCGCCGGGCCCGTAAACCGCGCCCGGCTGCGACGACGATGACCGGCGCGCCTCGGCCGGCCCGTTCGACCGCGACCTGGTGAGCGGCGTACTTGGTCTCGTCGTACACCGATAGGAAGCCGTCGTCGAGAGGCCGCTCGTAGCTCTCGTCGACGACGCGGCCCTTCGTGTTCCCGAAGACGTTGACGGTCGAGACGTAGACGATTCGCCCCACGCCGGCCTCGACCGCGGCGTCGAGCACGCGCTCCGTCCCGCCGACGTTCACGTCCCTCATTCGCACCGCTTCCGCCGCCGAGATCCCGATCCTGTAGTCCCCGGCCGCGTGCACCGCAGCGTCGCAGCCCTCGAGACCCCGTCGAATCGCCTGTTCGTCCGCCAGATTGCCTTCGACGAGCTCGCAGCCGAGCTCCCGAGCGCGGCGGCCTTGGCCGGCGAGCGCACGAGCGCCACGACTTCGTCCCCACGCTGCCTCAGAGCCGCTGCGAGGCCGCTGCCGATGAAGCCGGTACCCCCGGTCAGAAAGACGACGAGCTATCTGAGCCACGGCAGGGCCGTGGCAATTCGCGGCAGCGCATCCTCCGCAGCCACGACGCCGTCCTCGATGTAGCGGCGGCCCGCCTCCATGTTTCGGAGCCCCACACCGGCCGGGTCGAGCTTCGGCATGATCGTGATCACGGTCGCCTCCGTGGGCTCTGGGGCGATCCCGCGCTGCATCATCTCGATCGAGCGCATCAACACGCCCAGCATCGCAGGCGGCCGCTCCGTGGCTGCAACGACGTCGACGTCGTACTCCGGATACGGATGGCCGCTCCCGAGCTTGACGCCGATGACAACGTTCCGGCTCCCATCTCGGCGGCGACGTTCACGGGCAAGGGATTCAGCACGCCTCCGTCGACGGCGACATGCGGCCCGATCCGCTGCGCCGGATAGATGCCTGGAATCGCGATGCTCGCGAGCACTGCCTGCCACACGATGCCACGGCGAAGCACGAGCTCTCGCTGGCTCAGAACGTCGGCTGCGACCACGGCCAGCGGAAAGGGCAGGTCGTCGAATCGACATCGGGGCCCATGGCTCCGCAGGTAGGCGCGCATGCCGCGATCCGACAGCATGCTGGTGTAGGGGATCTTGAGCTTGAAGAGGTTCGGAGCTGAACACATCGAGGTGGTCGGCGATCTCGGCTGGGTTGTTCCCGTCGGCCAGGAGACCGGCCACAGCTGCGCCCACGCTCGTGCCGGTGATGTAATCGAAGTCCAGGCCGGCGCGGCGAAGAACGTCGATCACCCCCACGTGCGCGTAGCCCCGAATGCTCCCGGCGCCGAGCGCGAGCCCTACTTTGAGCCCGGCCAGATCGCGGGCCGCCCAGCCGATCTCCCGACCCGCGGCCGAGCTCAGCGAAAGGGCCCCGCCTTTCAGCTCGTCCTTCTCGGCAGGTGAGAGCTCGGACACTTCGGCGACGCCGACTGAGGTCCGCGACGGGGACGTGTGACCGTTGCGCTCCACCCGCGAACCGTCAGTGGGTCGACCGGCAGGCGCTCACCGGCGGCGTCCGCTGCTTCGAGCCGCATCGTCCGCGTGGTGGCGAGCGTGGGCGCCGAGGAAGCGTCCGCCTGCACGAGGATGTGGTCGAAGACATGGAAGAGGGCCTCGAGGGTCGCCGGTAGCGCTCGAGGCTCGAACGCCTCGCTCTTCGGCGCGATCATCAGGTCGGCGCCGACCTCGTTTGCGGCGCGCCGGAACGCCACGGCCGCTCGCCCGAGGCCGTCGACGAGATCGACGAGATCCTGGTGCGGATCCTCGGCGAGGACGAGCAGCAGCGTGCGTTCGCGCGTGTGCCACGCGACGCTGCAGGCGAGCGCGTACCCGAGCAGAGGGGGCGCTCCCGCATCTTCGAGCAGGGTCAGGTGGCCCTCGCGTTCCCCGACGGCCAGACGATCCGTGCGGGCGAGCCGTTCGGCCAGGATCGTCCCCAGGTTGCGATAGATCTCGGGGAAGCTCTCCGCCAGCGACGCAAGAAGTCCGCCTCCGTGAGGACGATCGCCTCGAAGTCCGCTCCGGCGCGAACCGTCGCCACCGCGGGTTGTCCGGTGAGGAGCGAGATCTCGCCCACGGTCCCCCGGGCACGATGCGCCCGACGAGCCGGTCGATTCCGTCCTGGCCCGCGATCACGACGTCGGCGCTTCCGGACTGCGCGAT
The DNA here is from genome assembly GCA_963771725.1 of uncultured Actinomycetes bacterium. GTDB lineage: Bacteria > Actinomycetota > Thermoleophilia > Gaiellales > Gaiellaceae > VAXT01. Next base: position 633,775 of record CAVYUO010000006.1, read on the forward strand.
GTAGATCTCCTTCGTGCGGTCGCCCTCGGCGACGACCGTCGCGCCCGGCGGGTACGCCCTGGATTCCAGGCTCTCGAGGACGCGGGCGAGCTTCTCCGGAGGCAAGCCCTCGAAGATGGACAGATGGCCGGCGTGTGTTCTTCGAGGCAGGAGTTCGCGAGTCTCGGTCTAACGCGTCTTCAGATACTCGATGATCGCCAGCCGCTGCGCGCTCGGAAGCTTCGTGCCGTACAGATGCCCTTCGTTTCCGTTTCCGCGCACGCTCGTGTCATACCGCCAACCCTCGCGCCGAGCGGCAGGCCCGCTCGAGACGAAGCCGACGTCCTTCCAGTCGTAGACGTCGTAGCCGATGTAGAAGGCCTTCTGGCCGCTCGGCAGGGAAGAGCAGCGCACGAAGAGTCGGGACGCTGCCGTTGTGGAGGTACGGAGCCCGTCAGCCAGATCCCCTCGAGCAGGAGATTTGCGTATCCGTCGGTCTTGCGGAAATGGCGGAAGCGCCAGGGTTTTCCCTTGCCGACATTGGTGTTCAACTCGGTGACGAGCGCGGGCGTGAACGAGTCCAGGCGCTCGCGGTCGGTCCCGATCTCCTCGATCGGCGTCACCTGGCCGACACGCGCGCCGCCGATGTCGTGGCACGAGGCGCACTGCTGGTCGTAGAGCGTCTGCCCGCGGCGCGCGAGCGGGGGGTCGATGCGAGCCTCGGGGAAAGGCGGGCGGAGGCAGGTCGAGCAGCCAGTCCGCGATCCGGTCGAGCTGGTGGATGTCGAGCGAGTCGTCCGTCCCGCCGACCGCTCGCGCGGCGGAGAGGTTGCGCTCGCGCAGGCTGTTGTTGTTGCCGTCCCAGTGCAGGTACATGCTGATCCGCGTGCGCTGTTCCCAGATCGAGGGAAAGTCGACCGTGCCCACCGTGTCGTCGGCCTCCATGTCGAAGTCCGCACGCTGCTTGAGCGGGTTGAACGTGTCGACACGTCCGGGCCCGTACTCGGGGCGGCTGTCGAGCCACTCGAAGTCCTGGTCGGCTTTTTCGAGCCCGCCTTCGAGTCTGCGGGATGACGGCGTAGCGCCAGAACTGCCGGTCGAAGAAGGAAAACCTGCCGGGAAAGCGGCGGTCGACCGCCGCGAGGAGCGTGTCGGCATTGAAGCGCTCGTCGCGCCCGACCTTTCGCAGGAACTGGATGTAGTTCCAGAGCCTCATCCGATTGGAAGGCATTCCCAGGACGATCTGCCGCGGAGAATCGGCAGTGTCGCGGTACGTGCCGACGTGGCAGAGCGCGCAGTTGAGGCCGACCAGGCCGATCGGCTTCTCTCGGAACGTCGTCCCGATCGGCGTCTCGTGCCCCGGCTCGTAGAGTGAAGCCGAAGCGTTCATAGCCCTTGCCGGGGCCCGGCGGAAGCAGGTCCGCGAACACGTCCGGCAGGACGACCCACATCTCGTACGGGCACCCCTGGAGCTCTTCCGTCCCGATCGATCCGTACTTGTATTGCTGGACGATGTCTTCGTAGACAACGGGCTCGTCGCGCGTCAGGAACGTGTACGCCGAAACCCCGCCGGCTGCGATCAGCGCGACCAGCACGACGAGAACGATGACGAGGACTCTCCGCCTCCTAGCCCGGCGCGCCATCGGGCCAGTCTAGTCAGGCCTGGCGACAGAGGCCATACTCCTTCTCGCTTTCGTGCGGCTCCCGATCAACATCACCGCGAGGCCCGATTTGTTCTGGCCGTTCGTCATCGCCGACTTCGGGTTCGGAGGAGCGTCCGGGGTGCTGCTGGCGCTCGGGGAATACAACTGGGCCGAGCTCGTCATCTGGATCGGGATACCGCCGAACCTCTACTTTGCGTTTCCGGCGCTCTTCAACCCGGCGTTCGCCGTCAGGAAGGGGTACCTCCGGCCCGGCGTCGAGACAGTCTGGGCGCGTAACGCCGGCTTGCTGATCTTCATCATCACCGGCTACCACGTCGTCGCCGCCATCGACGCCGAGCGCTTCGAGGCCGTCGCGTGGGGCACCGTCGCCGGCCGGCTCGCCGCCGGCATCTACTGGGTGATCGTCGCCAAGGCCGAGCCGATGAAATTCGACTCCGAGCGAGACGAAGCAAATGCCTCCGGATTAAGCTCGCCCGCAATGGAAGACGGGCTGCGCCACGCGAACGTTCAGGGCAACGACCTCCGCTATTACCACGCCGGGACCGGCACCCCGGTCGTTCTGCTGCACACCCTTCGCACGCAGCTCGAGTACTTCGAGCCCCTGATCCGCGAGCTCGACCTCGCGCAAGATGGAGGTGTTCGCGCTCGACCTGCCCGGACACGGTGAGTCGACGCCCCGAAAGTGGACTACACGGCCGCCTACTTCACCGACGCGGTCGAGGGGTTCCTCGAGGCCTGCGACATCAACGGCGCGATCGTGGCCGGCGACTCGATCGGCGCCTCGATCGGGCTGCTGTTGGCGGCCCGCCAGAATCCTCGCGTCCGTGGCGTCGTCGCCGTGAACACCTACGACTACGGCCACTGGGGCGGCGTGAGGCGCAACTCGTTGCTTGCCAACGTCCTCTTCACGACGCTGCTCTTGCCGGGCATCGGCGCGGGTCGCAGTCCAAACCGAGATGGCCTGGCAGATCCGGCGCGTGGTGCGAAGCGGGCTCCACGATCCGGACAAGCTGCCGCCCGACCTCGTCTTCCAGATGCACCGGTGCGGCTCACTTCTCGGGCACCCGCGCGCCTTCCGCTCGCTGTTGCTCGAATGGAAGACCTGGATCGATGCCCGCGAGCAGTACTCCGCGATCGAGGTGCCGGTGACGCTCGCCTATGGCGACGGCGATTGGGCCAAGCCCGGCGAGCGCGAGGCGAACGCTCGTGCCATCCCCGGGGCGCGCGCCGTGACGATCAAGGACGCCGGCCATTTCGCGTCGATCGACAAGCCCGAAGAAGTCGCTCAGCTGATCCGCGACGCTCTCTAGCTAGCCGGCCCGTGCCAGCGGGCGAAGTGCTCGCGGTGACGATCGGTGTACAGCGCCCGGCTCGTAGAAACGGTCGTAGAAGTCGAGGTCGACGTGGTGGGCCGAGAACGCCATCAACGAGCGCAGCGGCCCGAAGTGGGCCATGAAACGGCCGTACCGGCGATAGACGTACTCGACGTACGCCACGACTGCGTCCACGTTTTTCTGCGAGTACCGATCGATTCCCGCCTGGACTCCCGGGGTGTCCAGCCACGAGCCAGAGGAGCCATCGTTGAAGCTTCCGTCCTCGCCGTACTTCTGGTCGATGAACGCGTGCGTGGCCTCCTCCATCGAGCCGTACCAGGGAGGGCAGTACGGCTTCACCGTCACCTCGCCGTCGACCTCGAGGCCGAGCGGCTGCCGGTGGATCGGGTTCTTCCCCAGGGCGTTCATGGCCGCGGTCATCACGCGTCCCCGGCGCATGAGCTTGGCGAGCGGGATGTCCTCCATCCGGAACCCCAGCACCTCCAACCACTGGTACCTCTGCGCACCGTAATGAGGAAACCCACCGAGCCCGAGGGCCTCCGCTGCCAGATGCATGTTCTGCAGCATCAGCCCTTGCTCGACGCCGGCGAGCTCCATGATGTAGCTCTCGAAGTCCAGGATCGATCCGACGCGATAGTCGTTCGGATCGTCGTGCAGGTGGCCGCCTTTGGATCGCATGAAGCGCTTGAGGCCGGCGGGCCGGTACCCGTTGCGCTCGTCGAAGATGCAGAAGGCCATGCCCTCGCCGAGCAGCATGAAGAGGAGCGAGAAGACGAACGGAGTCGGGTCGCTGACGAGGACGAAGTACGTCGATCCTGGTTGATTCGCCGAGAAGCGGTTGAACGGCGGTGTGTACGGCGGGTGATCGACGATCTCCGGCCTGCGGTCGGCGACTCGAATCTTCGCCCGCTCGTAGAGCTCTACGAACTCGTGCCGCCGCGCCAGCTCTACGAGCTCGGGCAGTGACTCCTTGGGATAGTCGCGCGGGCGCCTGATCTGGAACGCGCCGTCGTCGTTGAGGACGAACAGGATCGCCGAGCCGACGGCGTCCGGGCTCGCGATCGTGCGCGCGAACGGGCTCTCCATGATGTTCCCGCCGCCTTTTTCCGGCTCCTCGTGCCCGTACGGCTGCTCAGCGAGCGCGTACCCGGTGAACCCGGAAGCGGCGAAGACGATGAAGGCCTCCTCCTCCGCCGTCAGAGGAACCGGCTCGATGCGTGCTGCGATAGGTGAGCGGGCCGGCCTCCAGCTCGTTGCCCAGGGCAAAGCGGCGAGAGCGGCGATCGACGATGGCGTCGACCAGCGAGACGGCGTCGAGCGCCTGGAGGCGCGATTGGAAGAGAGCCTCTAGAGAGGAGTCGGTGACCGCCACGAGCGCCCATCCTATTTTTTCGGGGCGCTCAGTCCAGCAAGAACTTGCGGATCCGGTCGATCAGGATCTCAGGGCAATCCTCGGCCATGTAGTGGCCGCAACCGGGGACGTATTCGATCTGAAAGTCGTCGCCGTGCCGCTCGCCGCCGGCCACGGACGCCGGCGGGATATGGATGTCATCCGCTCCGAAGACCATGCGGGTCGGCACAGTTAGCCGCTCATCTTCGAAGCGACGGGCGACCAGGATCTGAGCCGCCGCTCGAAGGTAGTAGCGGTAGAGGGCAGCGCTCGCGCGCGCCCTGGCGGGATCCGCCAGCCGCTCGGCATAGACGGCCTTGACGTCGGGCGACAGGTTCGGTCGGCCGAGGCCGAGAAACCACGAGAAGGGCCGGCGACGAGACACTAGGTACGGGCCAAGGGCCGGTGCCGCAGCCAGCACGGCGTACCAGGTGCGCCAGAGATTCATGAAGGTGCCTCCCCGTGGTGCCCAGGGATGTGGTGCGTTGCAGTTCAGGATGCGCTCGATGCGCTCGGGGTACCGCAGCCCGAGCAAAAATGCGGTGAAGCCGCCCCAGTCGTGTCCGACCAGCTTGACCCGCTCGAGGTTCAACGCGTCGAGCAGCGCGACGATGTCGGCGGCAAAGGTCTCCGCGTCGTACCCCCTGCCCGGGGCGTCACTCCAGCCGAAGCCGCGCAGGTCCGGCATCACGAGCCGGAACTGCCCACCCAACGCCGGGACGAGCTCCACGCCAGCAGTACCAATGCTGCGGCCAACCGTGCAGCAGGAGCAGCGGATCTCCCCGGCCCGCCTCTGCCACGTGCATGCGCAGGTCGGGGAGATCCACCCAGCGGTGCTCTACCCCATCGACTACCGGAAGCCCATCAGTGACCAAAGGGCGACAACCCTAACCCCGAGCGTCCTAGACGGTCTTTGCCCTCCGTCCTATGATCGAGGGCCTGGACGCGGCCTCCTACCCAAGAACGATCCGCCCCTGGGCCGTGTACTCGACGAACGCTCTCGAAGTGCTTGCGTCACGCATCGACGTCTCCCCGGAGGAGCTCGAAAGGCTCTCAGGCGTTCTCGATCCCGAGGAGCTGCGGCGGGCGCGCGGTCTTCCGGACGCGACGAGGCGCGAGTTCGTCGCCACTCGGGCGATCCTGCGGACTCTGCTCGGCGAGCGCCTGGAGGTTCCGGCCAAGGAGGTCATGCTTCGAAAGCGCGAAAACGGGAAGCTTTTTGTCTCCGGCGGCGTCCTGTTCAATGTGGCCCACTCGAATGGTCTGGCTGTCTTTGCATTCACCCATAACCTCAAAGTCGGCGTCGACGTCGAGTTGCTCCGGCCGCTGGCCGACCTAGAGGGCGTGGTCGAGCTGGCACTTGCGCCGTCCGAGGCGGCAGATCTGCAGTCGGTTCCGGCCGCGGATCGCGCGGAGGCGTTCTTCGCCTGCTGGACACGCAAGGAGGCGTACCTGAAGGCAAGCGGCAACGGTCTCGGCTCGCCCCGGGACGTCGCGGTCACACTCCGGCCCGGAGCTCCTGAGCGGCTCGTCTCCGTCCAGGGTGCGCCCGCCGAGCCGGATCGCTGGGAGCTCACCTCCTTCGAGCCGCGGACCGACTATGTCGGGGCCGTGGCCGTCGAGCGCGCCGCATGACGCAGTCGGCTGCGATCGTCGGCATCGGCTGCCGCTTCCCCGGCGGAGCCAACTCGCCGGAGGAGTTTTGGCGGCTGCTCCGCGACGGCGTCGAGGCCATCAGCGAGGTGCCGTCCGACCGGTTCGACGTCGACAGCGTCTTCGATCCAGACCCCGCGCGAAAGGGCACGATGTACACGCGCCGGGGCGGATTCGTCGAGGAGATCGACAAATTCGATGCCGCCTTCTTCGGCTTCTCGCCTCGCGAGGCAAGCCGTGTCGATCCCCAGCACCGTCTGCTCCTCGAGATCGCCTACGAGGCGGTCGAGGACGCGGGGATGTCGGCCGATCGGATCGCCGGAACTCGCACCGGAGTCTTCGTCGGGTACTCGGCGCACGACTACAGCTCGATGCAGATGTACCCCTTCAACCGGCACCTGATCGATTCCCATTCGATGACCGGTGGCGCATCCAGCATCGCCGCCAACCGCATCTCGTACATGCTCGACCTGCGCGGGCCAAGCTTCATCGTGGACACGGCCTGCTCCTCCGCGCTGACCGCGGTCCACCTCGCAATGCGCTCGCTTCGCAACGGCGAGTGCGACCTCGCGCTGGCCGGCGGAGCGCAGCTGAATCTCACTCCCGAGATCTCGATCGGCTTCTGCAAGGCCTCGATGATCTCGCCCGACGGCCGCTGCCATGCATTCGACGCGCGCGCAAACGGCTATGTCCGGGGCGAAGGCGGCGGCCTCGTCCTGCTCAAGCCGCTTGACGCCGCACTCGCCGACGGCGATCGCATCTACGCCGTGCTGGTCGGGACGGGCATCAACCAGGACGGAGGCATCGGTGGGATGACCGTGCCCTCCGCCGTCGCGCAGGAGGAGATGCTTCGCGCCGGCCTGGCCGACGCGGGGCTCGAGCCGTCGGCGGTTCAGTACGCCGAGGCGCACGGAACGGGGACCCCGGTCGGGGACCCGATCGAGGCCGCGGCACTCGGTGCGGTCTTCGGCTCCAACGGCGACCGGTTCCCGATCGGCTCGGTCAAGACGAACATCGGGCACCTCGAGGCCGCCGCAGGGGCCGCGGGGCTGATCAAGTCCGCGCTGGCCCTGCACCACGGAGAGATCCCGCCCAGCCTGAACTTCGAGGAGCCGAGCCCCGACATCGACTTCGACGCGCTCGCGCTACGGGTGGTCACGGAGCTGGAGCCCTGGCCCTCCAACGGTGCGGCCCGCACAGCAACGATCAACTCCTTCGGCTTCGGCGGCGCCAACGCGAACGCCGTGCTGCAGGAGGCGCCTCGCGGCGAGGCGGTCGGCGACACCCCGCCCGCGCAGGCCGGCCCGTACTCCTGCCGATCTCGGCCCGCAGCCCCGAGGCGCGGGACGAGCTGGCCGCGCTCTACGTCGAGCGGCTCGAGGGCGCAGACGAAGACACGTACCTCTCGGTCTGTCGCGCGGCCGCGCGCCGTCGCGCACATCACGACGTCCGGCTCGCGGTTGTCGCGCAAACCGCCCAGGAGGCCTCCGAGACCCTCGGTGTGGTCCTCGCCGGCCAGCGGTCGCCGTCGGCGGCAACCGGCCGGCGGAAGTCGGCGGGGCCTCCTCGCTCGCGTTCGTCTTCTCCGGGATGGGGCCGCAGTGGTGGGCCATGGGCCGCGAGCTGGCCGCCGAGGAGCCCGTCTTCGCCAGGGCGCTCGAGCGCTGCGACGAGATCTTCGAGCCCCTCGCGGGGTGGTCGCTGAGAGCGGAGCTCCAGCGAGGACGAAGCGACTTCCAATGGAAAGGCCGAGGTGGCCAGGTCACCAACGTGGCCGTTCAAATTGCACTTGCAGAGCTCTGGTCGAGCTGGGGGATCACCCCCGACGCCGTCGTCGGGCACAGCGTCGGCGAGATCGCGGCCGCGCACGTGGCCGGCGCCCTCACGCTCGAGGACACGATGCTCCTCGCCTACCACCGAAGCAGGCTCCAGGCCCAGACCGCCGGCCAGGGCAAGATGCTCGCCGCCGGGTCACGGAGGCGGAAGCGGAGACGCTGCTCGGAGATCTCGGCGAAACCGTTCGCTGGCGGCCGTCAACGCCCCCTCGCCGGTGACGCTCTCGGGCGATCCCGATGAGCTCGAGAAGCTGCGCGTCTCCCTCGAGGTCGAGGGACGCTTCGCGCGCTGTGCTTCCGGTTGACGGCCGCGTCACAGCCCGGCACCATCCTGCTCGAGGAAGAGCTGCTTGTCGCTCGAGCCCCATGCGCCCGCGAGGCCGAAGTCCCCTTCGTCTCGATCGTGACGGGTACATGGCACGCGGGTACCGAACTGGGAGCCGGCTACTGGTGGACAACGTTCGCCGGCCGGGCCGGCTTCGGAGCGGCGATCGAGTGCCTGGCGGACCAGGGGATCACGACGTACCTCGAAGTCGGCCCCCACCCCGTGCTCTCGATCTCCGTCAACGAGTGCCT